>NZ_JBITDV010000009.1:270775-447676 GCF_044454545.1 Cryptosporangium sp. NPDC051539
CGCGCGCCGCGGCTGGGCCCCCCCCCCCCCGCGCCCCCCGGGGGGGGCGCCGCGCGGGTGTGTGGCTCCCCGGGGGGGGGGGCCCCCCCCGCCCCCCCCCCCCAACCCCTCATCCCTCGCACAGAGAGAAGAGCATGTGGACGCCCTGATCACACCGCTGCTGAACGGCAGCGCACAAGGTGCGCTGCTCCTGCTCGCCGCATTGGGCCTCTCGCTCACGTTCGGCCAGATGGGCGTGATCAACATGGCCCACGGCGAGTTCCTCATGATCGGCGCGTTCAGCGCCTACCTGGTCCAGCAGGTCATCACCGCGAGCAACCTGTCGATCCCGGTCGCGCTCCCGGTCGCGTTCGTCGTCGCCGGTCTGTTCGGCCTCGTGCTGGAGATCACGATCATCCAGTGGATGTACCGCAGGCCCCTCGACACGTTGCTGGTGACCGTCGGGGTGAGCCTGATCCTGCAGCAGGCGGCACTGCAGATCTTCCCGTCCCAGGGCGTTCCGGTGGAGAAGCCGGACTGGCTCGACGGGCAGCTGAACGTCCTTGGCTACGAGTGGCCGCTGCGGCAGGTGTTCACCATCGTGCTCGCGGCCGCCTGCGTGGCCGCGCTGGCGGCCTGGCTCAAGTACACCTCGTTCGGCCGGCGCATCCGGGCGACCGTGCAGAACCGGGACCTGGCCGAGACCTCGGGGATCTCCACCCGCACCGTCGACCGTCTGACGTTCTTCGCCGGGTCCGGTCTGGCCGGGGTCGCCGGCGTGGCCGCCTCGCTCATCGGCGGCACGAACTCCCAGATGGGCGCCCAGTACATCATCCCGGCCTTCCTCGTCGTCGCCGCCGGCGGCATCGGTCAGCTCAAGGGCACGATCATCGCCGCCTGGGCGGTGGGCGTCGCCCTCGCGTACTTCGCGTACTGGACGACCGGCAGCTTCGCGCAGGTGCTCGCCTTCATCCTCGTGATCGTCTTCCTGCAGGTACGCCCGCAGGGACTGTTCACGGTGCGAACCCGGAGTCTCGTATGAGGGAGTCTGGTATGACCAAACGGAAGCCATGGCTTTCCCTGGCGGGCATCGGGGTGTTCGCCGTCCTGCTCCTCGCGGTCGCGCCCCTCGTGCTCAGCGATCACTGGCTCAGCAACCTCGGCAAGTACTGCTGCTGGGCCATCGCCGCCGTCGGCATCGGCCTGGCCTGGGGCCGGGGCGGGATGCTCGTGATGGGGCAGGGGGTGTTCTTCGCTCTCGGCGCCTACTCGATGGCCATGCACCTCACGCTGGAGACCGCCGGTGACCGGATCCCCGGCTTCATGGTGCTCTACGACCCGCTCGCGCCGCTCCCGGCGTTCTGGGAACCGTTCCGCAGCACCGCGTTCACCCTGCTGGCGATCGTGCTGCTCCCGGTGATCGTGGCCGGCCTCCTCGGCTACGCGCTGTTCAAGCGGGGCGTGAAGGGCGCGTACTTCGCGATCCTGGCGCAGGCGCTCGCCGTCGCGCTGGCCACCCTGATCAGCTCCACGATCCGCGAGACCGGCGGCGACACCGGGCTCAGCGACTTCAAGTACTTCTTCGGCTTCGTGCTGAACGACCCGGCGAACAGGGTCATGGTGTACCTCATCGCCGCCGCGCTTCTCATCGTGTGCCTGCTCGCGGTGTGGCAGCTCTACCGCAGCCGCTTCGGTGAGCTCCTGGTTGCCACCCGGGACGCCGAGGAGCGCGTACGGTTCCTCGGCTACGACCCGGGCACCGTCAAGCTCGTCGCCTTCGTCATCTCCGCGCTGATGGCGAGCATCGGCGGAGCGATGTTCGTGCCCATCGTCGGCATCATCACTCCGGCCGAGATCGGCGCCGCGGCCTCGATCTTCCTGATCGCGGGCGTCGCCCTCGGCGGCCGCGCGTCGCTGTTCGGCCCCGCGCTCGGCGCGATAGCGGTCGGATGGGGGCAGTCGAGCCTCGGCTCGACCTGGCCCGACGGCTGGCCCTACGTCCTCGGCCTGCTGTTCATCGTCGTCATTCTCTTCCTGCCCAAGGGCCTGTCGTCGCTGCCGGCCCGGTTCACACTGCCGCGCCGGAGCCCCGAGGAACCCCCCGCCCCCGCTCCCGCCGAGCTCGAAGAGGTGCGCTCATGAGCCTCGTCGTCACGGACCTCCACGTCGAGTTCTCCGGCTTCGTCGCGGTCAGCGGCGTCTCCTTCGACGCGCACCCCGGCGAGGTCCGGTTCCTCATCGGCCCGAACGGCGCCGGCAAGACGACCTGCATCGACGCCATCACCGGGCTGTCCAAGGCCACCGGGTCGGCGAAGCTCGGCGAGACGGAGCTGCTCGGCAAGCCGGTGCACAAGATCGTCCGACTCGGGGTCGGCCGCACGTTCCAGACCGCGAGCGTCTTCGACGAGCTCTCGGTGCTGCAGAACCTCGACATCGCCGCCGGACGCCACCGCCGTTCGGTCTCGCTCCTGCGCGCCCGGCCCGGCGTCGACGCGTCGATCGAGCGGGCGCTGGAGGAGACCGGACTCGCCGGTGAGCTCGCCACGCCGGCCGGCATCCTGTCGCACGGACAGAAGCAGTGGCTGGAGATCGCGATGCTGCTCGTCCAGGACGCGAAGGTGCTGCTGCTCGACGAGCCCGTCGCCGGCATGAGCCAGGACGAGCGCACCGCGACCGGCGAGCTGCTCCAGCGCGTCGCGGCGAACCACACCGTGCTCGTGGTCGAGCACGACATGGACTTCATGCGCCGCTTCGCCACGCGCGTGACGGTGCTGCACCAGGGCAAGGTGCTCTCGGAAGGCACGGTGGCCGAGGTTCAGGCCGATCCCCAGGTGCAGGAGGTCTACCTCGGCACGGCGGGAGCGGCGACCGCGGCCGCCGCGTCGGTCGTCCCGGAACCGGTGGCCGCGACGCAACAGCGGACGGAGAACTGACATGCTCGAGCTCACCGACATCGAGGCCGGCTACGGGCGCACGCGGGTGCTGCACGGAGTGACGGTGCCGGTCGGCAACGTCGTGGCCGTGCTCGGCCACAACGGCGCCGGCAAGACGACCCTGCTGCGTCTCGCGATCGGCCTCATCAAGCCGTCGAAAGGCCGCGTGATGTTCGACGGCGAGGACATCTCGTCGCTCGCTCCCAACCAGCGCATCGCGCGCGGCATGGCGTACGTACCGCAGGGCCAGCAGGCCTTCGGCCAGCTCACGACACTCGAGAATCTGCAGCTCGTCGCCGACGGGCGCCGGGGCGGCAAGGCCCTCATCGACGCGCAGCTGGCCCGCTTCCCCGCCCTGGAGCAGTTCGCCACCCGGAAGGCAGGTCTGCTCTCGGGCGGTCAGCGCCAGCAGCTCGCGATCGCCCGCGCCCTCATCACCGGGCCGAAGCTGCTCATCCTCGACGAGCCGACCGAGGGCATCCAGCCCACGATCGTCGCCGAGATCGAGCAGACCATCGTCCAGCTGGCCCAAGAGGGCATCAACGTGCTGCTCGTCGAGCAGCACATCGGCTTCGCCCTGGAGGCGGCCGAGCGTTACGTCGTGCTCGCCTCGGGCGGCGTCACACACACCGGCGACGGTGGCTCGGCCGCCACCTCCACCGTGCGAGCCGCGATGGCGATCTGACCTGCCCGCAACGTGGTCGTAACGGCGGCCCGGAAAGATCCCCTCGAGGGGATGCCACTGTGTCGACGGACAACGCGCGCGCGGCCGCGGAGGACAGCCTCGAGGACTACGCCTTCCGCTACGTCCCGCGCACCTTCCGGCGCTGGAGCGCGGCCTCCGTCGGCGCCACCGCCCTCGGGTCGATCGCGTTCCTCGCCGATTTCTCGATCGGCGCGAGCATCGGTATCGACCACGGCACCGCCAACGCCGCGCTCGGCATCCTGTTCGCGTCGGTCATCATCCTCATCGTGGGCGTGCCCGTGGCCTACTACGCTGCCCGCTACAACCTCGACCTCGACCTCATCGCCCGTGGCTCGGGATTCGGCTACTACGGCTCGATGATCACCACCATGGTCTTCGCGGGCTTCACCTGCATCTTCTTCGCCCTCGAGGGCGCCATCATGGCGCAGGGGCTGCAGGTGGCGACGGAGATGCCGTTGTGGCTCGGCTATCTCATCTCGACCGTCGTCGTGATCCCGATCGTCATCTACGGCATGCGTGCGCTGGAGCGCCTGCAGTTCTGGACCACGCCGCTGTGGCTCGCCCTCGCCCTGCTACCGCTGCTGTGGATCCTCGTCTCCGACCCCGAGGCGGTGCACGCCTTCACCTCGTTCACCGGCAACTCCGACGGCTCGGTCAAGTTCGGTGCCGTGGTCTCGAGTGCGGCCGTGTGCTTCGCCCTCACCCCGCAGCTGGCGGAGCAGATCGACTACCTCCGCGCGATGCCGCCGCGCACTCCGTCGAACGCCCGCTCGTGGTGGACGTCGTTCGCGTTCGCGGGCCCGGGCTGGGTCATCTTCAGCGGCACCAAGCAGGTGATCGGGGTGTTTCTCGCGGTCTACCTCCTCGTCAAGGTCGAACCCACCCTCGGATACCGCGCGACCGAACCGGTCAAGCAGTTCGTCGTGATGTACCAGACCCTCGTCCCCGACTGGCTCGCGATCGTTCTCGCCCTAGTGCTCATCGTGGTGGCGCAGGTGAAGATCAACGTGACGAACGCCTACTCGGGCTCGCTCGCGTGGTCGAACGTCTTCACCCGGATGGCGAAGCACTACCCGGGGCGCACGATCTTCGTGCTGTTCAACCTCGTGATCGCCTACGCGCTCATGATGCTGGACGTCTTCACGCTCATCTCTTTCGTGCTGAGCCTCTACGCGAACGTCGTGATGGCGTGGCTCGTGACGATCGCCGCCGATATCGCCATCAACAAATGGGTGCTGCGCATCTCGCCGCGTTTTCCCGAATTCCGCCGCGGCATGCTCCACGACTGGAACCCGGTCGGGCTGGTGTCGGTGGGGCTCGCCTCGGCGCTGTCGCTGCTCGCGTTCGCCGGGCTGCTCGGCCCGGGAGTGAAGCCGTTCTCGGTGCTCATCGCGATCGGCGTCGCGATCGTCGCCACGCCGGTCATGGCCCTGGCCACGAGGGGGCGCTACTACCTGCGCCGCCAGTCCGACGGCATCGACTCCCCCCGGTTCGACGCCGACGGCAACCCCTCGGGTGAGCGGCTCCGCTGCCATGTCACCGGGTACACGTTCGAGCGGCCGGATATGCTGGCCTCGGCCGAGAGGGGACCGCACGGCGAGGTGCAGTACGTCTCGTCGCTCGCGCTCGCGCTCGACGACTCCGATCGATACGTGCTCCCGGCGGAAGTCACCGAGCCCCCGCGTTGGGCTGCTGGTCGCTGGGCAGCCGGCCGAGGGGCAGCCGGCCGAGGGCCGGCCGGCCGAGGGGAGGAGACGTGAAGGAGGAGTCGGTCGACACCGCGACCGCGATCCTCGCGAGCGCCGCGGTGCTGCTGCGTGAGCGGACGTTCGACGACATCTCTTATCGTGCCCTCGCCGACGAGGTCGGCATCTCGGAGCGCACGATCTACCGCCAGTACCCCACGCGCGCGCACCTGCTCGCCGCGCTCTCGAACTGGATCGAGGAGACCTGCTTTCCGCTCCCGCCGTTCGTGACCGTGTCCGATTTCTGCGCCGCCGCGCACGAGCGCTTCCGCGCCTTCGACGCGTCGCCCGCGTACGCGTACGTCGGGGCGCGGGCGTCCGCGATCTCGCCGACGCTCGACGCCGCCGGGCCGGCCTACCTCACGCGTGCGATCGAGGCGATGCTCGACGTGGCGGCGCCGACGCTCAACCGGCGCGATCGGCGGCGGGTCGCGGCCTCCCTGCGCTACTTCTCGTCGGCGATGTTCTGGGCGCGGCTGCGCACGGGCTTCGACCTGGATGCGGCCGAGATCTGCGACGCGTTCGACCGCGCCGTGGGCACCGTGCTCGCGAGGCTGCCTGAGGCGACGTGGGCCGAGCAGTGACGGGAGTCGGGCCGCTGATCGGGGTTCGGGCCGTGACGGGGGTCCGGGCCGTCCTCGCGGGTCGGGCCGTCCTCGCGGGTCGGGCCGCGAACGGGGGGCAGGCTGTGACCGGGGTCGAGCGGTGACCGGGGTGACGGCTGCGTCGGCGCTGAGCGGTACGCAGGTGGCGATCCTCGCCGCCTACGCCGAACTGATCGAAGAGGTCGGCAGCGACGACGTGTCGTACCGGGTCATCGCGCGCCGGGCCGGCATCGGCGAGCGCACGGTGTTCCGCAACTACCCCACGCGCGTCGACCTGCTGCTGGCGACCGCAGCGTGGATCGAGGCGACGCTCTTCGCCCGCGAGGAGTCGGACTCGATCTTCGACATCCCCCTCGCGATCCGCGACGCGATGCAGCGGTACGACGCCCGGCCCGAGCTCGCGCACGTCGTCGCCGAGACCGCGATGCGCGGCGTGAGCGGCGCGGCGCCGTCGCCCGGCCGGGCGCAGCTCGAACGGCTGCTGGACGCCGAGGTGCCCTCCCTCGACGCGGCGCAGCGCCGGGCGATCATCGCGGCGCTCTCGCACCTCGACTCCGTCGGGACCTGGGTGACCTTCCGCCGCGAGTTCGGCATGGACCGGCGTGACATCGCCGACGCCGCCGCGTGGGCGGCCGAGGCGGTGCTCGACACCATCCGCGACCGCGTCGTCCCGTAGCGGAGCGCACGAGCCCAGCCAGAGGCTGTTCGTGCGCGGACACCTGGCGGACCGGACGGGACCCGATTCGCGCCGCCTTCCCGCAGCTCAGCGTCCGCTGTGACGACTCCGGGTCGTCCGTCGTCGCGTCCGCTGACCGACTCGATCAGGCCGGATCCCGCTGGGCCGCGCCCATCCGTCGCCCGGAGGGCCAGGACGTTCGAAGGAGGCCCCGATCGTGATGCGGTCGAGCCGCAGGTCAGAGCTTTCGACCGTGGCCCACGACCCGGGGACCGGATCGTCCCGCGACGTCGAGATCCCCCGACGGCGGCGCCGCGCTCCACCTCGCCGCCGGCCGATTGCCGAACGAACAACTCCTCCGGCCCGCGGCGGAGGCTATGGTCACCCTTTCGTACCGGGAGAAGGGCACGGGCGTGGCGCCGGCGACAGCCGAAGACTTCGATCGCAGGATCGATCCGTACCGGTCGGAGCTGCTGGCCCACTGCTACCGGATGCTCGGCTCGGTCCACGATGCCGAGGATCTGGTGCAGGAGACCTACCTGAGGGCGTGGCGCGCGAGAGACCGGTACGACGAGAGCCGCAGCTCCGTGCGGACCTGGCTGTACCGCATCGCGACGAACGTCTGCCTCACCGCGCTCGAGAGCCGCAGCCGCCGTCCGCTGCCGTCCGGTCTGGTCGCCGAGAGCGATCCGCGCGGACCGTTGGTCCCCGGCGGGGAGGTCACCTGGCTCCAGCCGCTTCCGGACTCCCTGCTGAGCCGGGGCGAGCCGGGCGTCGCGGCGACCGACCGCACCGGCCTGCGGCTGGCCTTCGTCGCCGCTCTGCAGCACCTGTCCGCGCGCCAGCGTGCGGCGTTGATCCTCCGTGAGGTGCTCGACTTCTCGTCGGCCGAGGCGGCAGACGTCTTGAGCACCACGTCCGCTTCGGTCAACAGCGCGCTGCAACGGGCCAGGGCGCGGCTCAAGGAGGCGGGGATCGCGGAGGAGCAGGTCGCCGAGCCGTCCGGAGCCGAGCAGCACGCCTGGGTGGACCGGTACCTGAAGGCCTTCGAGAAGGCCGACGTCGAAGGCCTCAAACGACTGCTCACCGAAGACGTGATCATGGAGATGCCCCCGATGGTCAACTGGTTCGTCGGGCGCGAGAACTACGGTGTTTTCATGGACTGGGTGTTCGCCAAGAGCGGCAGCGAGTGGCGCTTCCGGCCGGTCGGTGCCAACGGGCAGCCGGGGTTCGCCGCCTACAACCGCGGCCCGACCGGGGCGTTCGAACTGCACACGCTGCAGGTCTTCACGGTCACGAGCAACGGCATCAGCCGCAACTCGGTCTTCCGGGACGCCGAGGTGTTCGCCTCCTTCGAGCTGCCCGCCACGCTCGAAGCCTGACGAAGTGTGCCGCCCGGCCCTTTCTCTTCGGCGTCGCGATGAGTTCTGGCCGCTCCGTCGGTATGTAGTGGCGAGTTCGCCGGAATACCCCGGCGAACCGGCCACCAGGGGAGAACCCGTTGTCCGACAGTCGTGCGAAAGACGAGGCCGCCATCCAGGCCGTGCTGGTCGACTCCTACCAGGCGTGGGAGGCAGGCGACGCCGACGGCATGGTCGCCAACTACGCCGCGGACGCGACCGCCATCATGACCGGCTCGCTCCGCGAGAACCGTGACGTGATCCGCCAGAACATGGCCCTGGGCTTCGAAGGCCCGCTCAAGGGCAGCTCGACCCGCAACAAGCAGCTCAGCTTCCGCTTCGTCGGACATGACGCGGCGATCGTCGTCAGCGAATCCGGCATCCTGTTCGCCGGCGAGACCGAGGTTCCGGACGAGCGCAAGGTCAACGCGACCTGGGTCTTCGAGAAGCGGGACGGCCAGTGGCTGATCGCCGCGTATCACAACAGCCCGGTACTGGCGCCCGGGCAGTGACACCTCACCCGCCGCCGGTGGCGACCGTGCGTAGCGGGGGAGGGGCCTGACGTCCGAGCGTCGAACCGCGTGAAGCCTCCGGTGGAGTGCAGGGGCTTCACGCGGGCCCGAGTCCGTCGCGCAAGGCCGCGAACAGCCGCTCGAGACGCACGCGCTGGTCCTCCACCACGGTGGTCGTCGGCTCGCCGGCGACGCGGCGGCGGGCGGTCTCCACGAACACCGCGCTGTAGCCGGCGATGAAGAACGCGGCGAGAAGTGTCCCGTCGCCGGCGAAGGCCGGGTCGCGATCGAGTTCGTCGGTCAGCGTCGTCTGCAGTTCGGACGCGATGGCTCTCGCGCGCGCGACCAGAGCGGGCGACTCCGCGATCGTCCGGAAGAAGGGCTCGGACCGGTCGGAGACACCGGAGAGCGGGTGCCGGGTGTCGAGGAGGCGGAAGCTCGTGTCCCGCAGGGACGTCAGCGCGTCGACGCCGGGTGCGCGGTCGCGGACGGCCGAGCGCAGCAGGTCGACCGCGTCGGTCGCGCGGTCCATGAAGAGGTCTTCCTTGCGCAGGAAGTGGTTGAAGACCGTCACCTTAGAGACTCCGGCCTCGCGCGCGATCTCGGCGACGGTGACGGCTTCGTAGCCGCGTTCGAGGAACATCCGGTTCGCGACCTCCAGGATCCGTGCGCGTGTCTGCGGGCCTCCGCGCTCGCCGGTTCTGGGCATCCGTCTCACTTTCTTGTCCGATTAAATTTACTCGGTTAATCTAATGCTCGGTCCGCCACCGGGCCCCGCACATGATTGCCGACGCCGCCCGGCCGGTCGCGTCGGTCGAGGGAAGAAGGTCCCATGCAGCCACAGACGGTCGTGCCGCCGGTCACGGTCACGCACGAGCGCACGTTCCCGGCTCCCTCCACGGTCAGCGAGCAGGCGCAGGCGTGGCTCGCCGTCGACGGCGGCGAGCTGTCGTATCCGGCTGCCGGGGACGCCGAGGCCTGGCTCGCGATGGCCGAGCAGGCGAACCGATCCACGGCCCAGCGGTTTCCGGTCTCCGCACTGCCGGTCACCGTCGAGGACCTCGACGTGGACGGCGTCACCGTGTACGCCGCGCGGCCCGACGGAGTCGAGCGGAACGCGGACGAGCCGGTCTTCCTCTGGATGCATCCCGGGGGTCTCCTGGTCGGCGGCGGGGACGCGTGCCGTACGACGACAGCCAGGACGGCGGCGTCCACGGGCATGCTCGTGTGGGGCGTGGACTACCGGCTGCCGCCACTGCACCCGTACCCGGCCGCGCTGGACGATGCGATCGCTGTGTACCGCCGCGCGGTGGTGGACCGCGATCCGTCGCGGGTGTTCCTCGGAGGCGACTCCGCGGGCGGAAACATCGCCGCGGCCCTCCTGCTGCGTGCCAAAGACGCCGGGCTGCCGATGCCCGCGGCCCTCGTGCTCAACACCCCGCAGGTCGACCTCACCGAGGCGGGCGACACCTTCCGGACCCTGGCCGGCGTGGACAACGTCCTCCGCAGCCTGCGAGCGACGAACGCCCTGTACGCGGCCGGGGCCGACCTGCGGGATCCGTACCTCTCGCCGGTCCTGGGTGAGCTGTCCGGGTTCCCGCCGACGTTCCTCCGAAGCGGGACCCGCGATCTGTTCCTCTCCAACACCGTCCGGATGCACCGCAAGCTGCGCAGCGCCGGTGTGGAGGCGGAACTGCACGTGTTCGAGGCCATGCCGCACGGCGGTTTCGGGGGCGACAGCCCGGAGGACCGGGAGGCCGCTGCCGAACAGCGTCGGTTCCTGAACAAGCACGGCCTGGACAATCACGGCCTTGGTGAGCACCGCGCTCGGGCCACGACCGGGCGGGAGGACGGGGCCTCGTGAAGGCCGTCGAGTTCAGCCGGTTCGGGGGCCCGGAGGTCCTCGAGATCGCGGATCTTCCGAAGCCGCACCCGGGCCCCGGTCAGGTCCGGATCGCGGTGCGCGCCGCCGGGATCAACGCGAGCGACTGGCAGAAGCGTCAAGGGCTGCTGGACGAGGAGCTTCCGCAGACCTTGGGCTACGAGGCGGCGGGCATCGTCGACGAACTCGGCGCCGGTGTCACCGATGTCGCGGTCGGTGACCGTGTGTTCGGGTTCTCCGCCGTCAGCGGCGCGCAAGCGGAACTGACCGTGCTGTCCAACTACGCGCCCATCCCGCCGTCGCTCGGCTTCGCTGAGGCCGCCGCACTACCGGCCGCGACCGAGACGGCTGCGCGTGCCCTCGACCAGCTGGGCGTCGAGAAGGGCGACACGCTGCTCATCAACGGCGCCTCCGGAAGCGTCGGCAGCGCCGCCGTCCAGCTCGCCGTGGCCCGGGGCGCGCGCGTGATCGGTACCGGCAGCCCGGCCACCCACGATGCCCTGCGCTCGCTCGGCGCCGAACCGGTCGCCTACGGTGCCGGCCTGGCGGAGCGGATCCGTGCGCTCGCTCCCGACGGGGTCGACCTCGCGCTCGACGTCGCCGGGAGCGGTATCTTGCCGGAGCTGGTCACCCTCGCCGGTGGTGCGGAGCACGTGATCACGATCGCCGACTTCGCCGGTGCCCAGCGGCACGGCGTGCGGTTCAGCCGAGGCGACGCAGGTCGTGCGCTCTACGTGATCACCCAGATCGGCGAGCTGATCGAGTCCGGCCGGTTCGCGCTCCCGGTCGGGCGGACGTTCCCGCTGACCGACGTGGCGGAGGCACACCGTGTCGGCGAGGCAGGCCGGGTGCGCGGAAAACTCGTACTGCTGGTCGGCTGATCCGACTCCACCGTCGGTGCGCGTCTCCCCGGCCGGAGGCGATTCTCACCGGCATCCACGCTGATTCCGGCTACGCCGGCGGCGTCCTGCCCGCCGGTCACGCCGCACGCGCGGCGGCGTGGCCCGGCCTGGTCGCGTGACCGCGCTCCGGACGCAGCGGTGACGGAACAGCTGACCGCCGCTTTCCGTGAGTGACGGCGATCGTCAGGTCGCTCGTGGGCTCTCCCTCAGCGCAACGGGGTCTTCGATCAGGAGGCGGCGGGCGATGCGGCGGAGAGCCGTTCGCACCTGGTCGGAGTCCCAATTGGACAGCTGGCCGCTGAGCCAGGCCGTCCAGCCGTCGACGATCGCCGTGGCGGCCCGCTGCCCGCGCTCGGTGAGCTCGAGCCGGTCGCCGGTACGGGTCAGGTAGCCCGCGTCGGCGAGGTGATCGAAGAACGAGGTGAGGACGCCGTGCGGAAGGTGTAGCCGATGCTCGATGTCGGCTTGGCGAGCCGGTCCGCCCAGTGCCTTGTCGCGGACGTTGACGACGATCAGGCCCCACGCGGTGGGGAGGTCCGGACCGGCCCGCACGGCTCCGGGATCCCGGCGCACGATCTGGCTGACGAGAACTTCCAGCTGCGAGTCGGAGTTCGCCTCGGTCGGCATGCCGAATCCTTCGCCCGCGCTGCGGGCGGCTTCCCGCGTGGCGCCGCGCAAGCCGACCTGCGGAAGGAGGAGCGCGAGCAGGAGGCCGATGCCCGCGCCGAGCACGAACATCGAGGCCGATTGCACGGCGATCGACGTCTGTTCGTCCATCCGGGAAAGCAGGAACAACCCGAGGCCGATCAGACTCGTCCCGGCAATCGGAAAGGGCTTGTAGATACCCGTCCGGCCCACGATTTGTCCCGCGGTCACCGAGGTGATCAGCAGCCCGAGCACCAGGGGCAGCGTCCGGACCCCGGAGAGGGTCGCGCTGGCGCCACCGACGTATTGCAGGAAGGACGGGAGGAACGACAACGCGCCGGGCATGGCGAACCCGACGAGGAAACTGAGCGCCGAGGCGACGGAGAACACCCGGCTGCGAAAAAGCCGTATCGGCAGAATCGGTTCCGGAGTCCGGCGCTCCGCCCAGACGAACGCGGCCAGCGCCGGGATCGACACGGCGAACAGCCCGACGATGGTGGCCGACGTCCAGGCGTACTCCGCGCCGCCCCACGACGTGGCCAGCGCCGGGATCGTCCGAGCGGCGACGAGGACGACGAGGATCCCGAGAGGGACGTTCACGTAGAACGCCCACCGCCACGACAGGTGATCGGTGAAGACACCGCCGAGCAGGGGACCGATGACGGTCGTGACGCCGAACACCGCACCGAGGGCGCCCTGGTACCGGCCTCGTTCGCGGAGCGGGATGATTTCGCCGATCAGCGCGCTGGCCGTCACGACCAGACCGCCGGACCCGATGCCCTGAACCGCGCGGGCGGCGATGAGCATGCCCATGCCGTTGGCCAGACCGCAAAAGAACGACCCGACGAGGAAGACGACGACGCTGAGCTGAAAAATGCGTTTGCGTCCGTAGAGATCGCCGAATTTTCCGGCGAGCACGGCTGCGACCGTCTGAGCCAGCAGGTACGACGTCACGATCCAGCTCACATGGCTGGAGCCGCCGAGATCTCCCACGATCGTCGGTAGCGCGCTCGACACGAGCGTTTGATCCAGCGCCGAGAGCAACATTCCCAACAGAACCGTCGCGAAGACGATGGTGCGTCGCGACCGCGAGATCGGCGTCATCGGACGGCGACAGCAGTGACGACATGAACCGCTGTCGCGACCGAGGCGCCGGCGATCATCGTCCACTTCCGGGTGGCGACGCCGATCGTGACGTCACCGACCTGGGCCGCGGCGGCGGCGAGGAGCAGGAGCACGGTGGCCGGGACGGTCCACACCAGCGGCGCGAGACCGGCCGTCACACCCAGCGGCACTCCTCGCGTCGCGTACATCCAGCCGTAGAACCGTTCGCCGGCCGTCGGCTTCCCGCTCTCGCTCAGCGCCTCCGGGCGGAATCCTCCGATGAGCGAGAAAGCGACCCCGGCGATCGCGACGACCGCGTTGAGGATCAGCAGAACGATCACGGGGCGTACTCGGTGGACGGTTCGGTGCCGTACTTCGCCCACACCTGAGTGACGGACGCGGCCGTCAGCTGCTGCCCGGACTCGACCATCGTTTTGAGGTCGCGGAAGTACTGCACGTACAGGTCCGGGGTGAACGTGTTGAGCATGCGGGCTTCGACGTCGCCGTGGTTGGCGAAGGTGTGCGGTGCCCCTGGGGGGACCATGACCCAGGTGCCGGCCGGCGCGTCGTGGTCCTCCTGTCCGACGGTGAACGTCACCGTGCCGGTGAGCACGTAGAAGCCCTCGTCGTGCTGGGCATGACGATGCTGGGGCGGCCCGGGGGTGTGCGGAGGAATGATCACTTCGCCCAGGCCCAGGCGGTGGTCGGTGCTACTGCCGTCTTCGAGGATCCGGATCCGGGCCGGCCCGTTGACGATGAGTTCGCCGTCGTCGGGACCGACGATCTGTACCGCAACCATGACATCTCCCTGACTGGTGTTTGCCGTCGCTCCGACCGTAGGGATAGTGGCGCCTTCATGCAAGTGTGCTCTCACGAAGATAGTGAGCTCGCTTCGTGAGGGCGCGGGGTATAGTCGACCGAGGCGCAGGGGAGGATCACCGTGGACGAGCCGAGTTCCCGTCGGCGCACCAACCAGATGGAACGCACCCGCTCGGCGATCGTCGCGGCCGCCCGCGAACTGGCCGACACGGGTGCGGAGATCACGATGCCGCTGATCGCGGCGGAGGCGCGGGTGTCCGAGGCGACCGCCTACCGGTACTTTCCCGACCTGATCTCGCTGCTGCGCGCCGCGGTGGAGGCGGAAGACCAGCTCGCGACCCTGCGTTCGGTGACCACCGGCGAGGATCCGGTCGAACGGATAGGTCAGGCCGCGGAGACGCTCGGCCGGGCGGTACTTCGCAGGCAGGGCGTCGTGCGGACCGTCGTCGCGTCCACGATCGCCAAACCGTCCCAGGCCACGACCCGCCCGGTGAGTCGCTTCAAGCTCATCGAGTACGCGCTCGCACCCTGGATCGAACGGAACGGGCTCGCCGGGCATCCGGAGGTCGAGCAGCTCGTTCGCGACCTGGCTCTCGTCGTCAGCGCCGAGTCGGTCTTCACCCTCGTCGACCTGTGCGGCCTGACTCCCGACGACGCCGTCGCCGGCCTCGTGGCGTCCGCCCGACGAACCACCGCGGCAGCGATCACCACGATCAGCCCCCGGCCGGCGACGTGACCGAGGTCGTTAGGTGAGTGCCTGCTTGTCGGGTTTGCCGCTCGGCGCGAGCGGGACCCGGTCGATCGCGGTGATCGTCAGCGGCACCGAGGCCTCTCCGAGGCGTTCGACGATCAGCCGGCGCAGCGGGCCCGGGGTCGTCGTCCGGCCCGCCGTGGGGACGACGTAAGCGTGGATCGCCTCGCCCGTCCGTTCGTCCGGCCTGCCGACGACGTACGCCTCCGCCACGTCGGGATGGCCGGCGAGCACCCGTTCGATCGGGCCGGCGTGGACCAGGGTGGCGTTGACGATGATCACGTCGCGGATTCGGCCCAGCAGGCGCAGGTAGCCGTCGTCTCCCACCCGGGCCAGGTCGCGAGTGCGGACCCAGCCGCCGGCGAAGACCTCGGCGGTCTCGGCCGGATCTTTCCAGTATCCCGACGCCTGGGACGGCGTCCGGACGAACAGTTCGCCCTCGAGCGCGGGGTTCCCGGCGTCGTCGCGGATGGACAGCTGGGTGACCGCCGGCGGGCGGCCGACGGAGGCCAGCGCCGCCTCGGACGCGAGCATCTCGGTGGGGGTCACCATCGTGATCATGCCGGTCTCGGTCTGACCGTAACCGTGGAAGACGACGGGGCCGAGCACGTCCAGCGCCTCCGCCAGCCGCCCCGGTTCCACCGGTGAACCGGAGACGAGCAACGCGCCCAGGTGGGTCAGGTCGACGGGCTTCTCCCGCTGGTCGCGGACCAGTTGATACAGCTTGCCGACGGTGATCACGCTGGCGGTGGCCCGGTGCCGGACGAGCGCGCCCGGGAAGTCGGGGGAGTGGGCCACGACCATCGTGCCGCCCGCGGCCAGTGTGAGCACGCCGTACTCGAGCATCACCTGGCTGCTCAGCGACCCGAAGACCAGATAGCGTCGCAGGCGCGAGGCCAGGTCGCGGATCGGCGGGGGCCAGCGGTCGGGGTGGGCGGCCCAGGCCGCGGTCATCGCCGCGTAGGTCTGTACGCAGCCCTTGGGATAGCCGGTGCTGCCACTGGTGTAGATGATCCGGGCGATGTCCCCGGGCCGGCCGGCCGCCACCAGCGGCACACGGTCGTCCGGGGTCGCGGCGAGCTCGGCCAGCCGGGGTGCGTCGATCAGCAGCGCGTCGTCGCGGCTTAGCAGGTGGCGCCGTTGCTCGTCGGTCAGGCCAGGGCGAATGCCCGACACGCGCGCCCCCACGGCGAACGCCGCGATCGTCGCCGCGAACGCCTCCGGAACCACCCCGACCTGCAGCGCCACACCGTCGCCGGGGGCGACGCCGGCGCTGCGCAGTCCGGCCGCCATCCGCCGGATCAGCGCCGCCATCCCGGATCCGTCGACGATCCGGTCGCCGTCCTCGAAGACCGGCCGATCGCCGTCGGATTCGAGCCGGTCGAGTACCGCCTGCGGCCACATCGTCAGAGGATGCCCTTGAGGAACACCGCAAGCGGCTGCTGATGCACCGTCGGCAAGTTCCAGTGGTTCTCGAGATTCTCCGCGAGGTGGTGCTCGGCGACGATCCGGCCGTCGCGGTACGCCCGGATGACCGGGTGCAGGTAACTCGCGCCGTGCGCGGCCATCGGATCGTTCTCGGCGATCCGGGGTACGGAGATGTCGAACGGGTCCACGGTGTCGTGGTCCGGGCCGTACTCCAGCGTCACCACGAACGCGACCGGCGGGGAGCCGAGCCCACCGTCCTGGAAGTACGCGACCGGCACCTCCTCGTGGTACCACGCGGTCTGCCCGGTGATCGTGACCACGTCGGCGAGGACGGCGAACTGCTGCCACAGCGCGGAAGTGCGGTTGATCCGGGTGATGACCGCGTCGGTGATCGCTTCCGGCGTGGCGTCCAGCCGCTCGGCCGGCCACGGCCGGTTCCCGTGGCGGCTGTGCAGGATGTGGTGCAGAGCGCGGACGCCGTAGCGGAAGCCGTGGATGAAACCGTTTGTGGACTTCGTGAAATCGCGCTGCTGGGTCAGCGTCCCGGCGAAGTAGAGCCCCGGCACGTTCACCGACTCGAACGCGGCGGTCTGCGCCGGGAAGCGATCGTCGACGGCCAGTTCGGGGCGGCAGGTGCCGTCGAAGAGCGAGGCGTCGAAGCGGAATCCGGTGCAGAGGATGATCCGGTCGTACTCGAGAATCCGGACCGATTCGACCGTGCGGGCGTAGAGGAACTCCACCCGGTAGCCGCCCTCGGGCCGCCGGGAGATCTTCTGGATCGTGCCGTCCAGCACCGCGTTCTGCGACTTGAGCTGGTAGGTGTCCAGGAAGTTGTTGTTGACCGCGCGGAGGTGGCCGACGTAGTGCGACTGCCAGGCCAGCTTGACCGAGTGCGGTCCGGCCACGTGGATGACCGCGGCGTTCTCGACGAGCGCGTCCGCCGTCTCGAAGCCGGAGTTGCCCTTGCCGACGATCAGCACCCGCTGGTCGGTGAAGTCCTCGGGATCGACGCTGACGGTGTCGTACCGCTCGGCCAGCTCGACGCCGTCGATGTCGGGCACGGAGAGCTGCGACACACCGGTGGCGACGACGACCCGCCGCGCTTCCCAGGTCTTCGCGGCGGTGGTGACCCGGAAGAGACCGTCGGAGACGGCGACCCGGGAAACCGCGGTGTCGTACTCGACGCGCAGGCCGACGGCGAAGTCGGCCAGGTAGCGCACCAGGTCGTCGGCGTGCGGGAAGTAGCGCTTGCTGTACCGGGTGAATCGCAGCGCCGGGTCGTCGGTGAGCAGGGAGTTCCAGTCGGCGCGCAGGTTGAACTCCGGGTCGGCGGAGCCGGTGTGCACCTTGTTGATCGAGATCAGCCGGCGGTGCCGCGGATAGACGGTGAAGAACGTTCCCGGCGCCGGGCCGGCCTCCAGCACCACGTAGTCCTGACCGTCGCGCTCCAACAGCGCTGCGAGCTGCAGTCCCGCGGGTCCCGCGCCGATGATCAGATAGTCGTGCGTCATGGGCGCGAAACTAGTGGGGGGAATTCAAAACGCTCTGAGAATCCGTGCCTAGCGTCCGGGCGATGACGACACGAGTTGATTTGGCCGGGCCGCTGCCCGCCGCCGCCCTGCGCGCCGCGGCCGAGCCGATCACGGTGGTGGTCGGCGACGAGGTCCGCGAGCGGGTCGCTACGTCGCGGGCGTTCCTCGGCAAGGTGCTGGGCGACGACCGTGCGGTCTACGGCAACACGACGGGGTTCGGGGCGCTCGTCGGTTACGCCGGGCGGAGCGACATGCGTGACCAGGCCGACAACACGCTGGCGCACCTCGGCGCCGGACAGGGCCCGGACGTCGAAGCCGGGGTGGCCAGGGCGACGATGCTGGTCCGCGTCTGGTCGCTGGCACAGGGGGCCTCCGGGGTGTCGCCGCACGTCGTCGACGCGCTCGCGGCGATGCTGGCCACGACGTTCGTGCCGGTGATGCCGCGGTACGGCTCGGTCGGCGCGAGCGGCGACCTGATTCCGCTGGGGGCGGCGGCACAGGCTCTCCGGGGGCGCGGGCACGCCTATCTGGACGGTGTCCGGATGCCCGCCGCCGACGCGCTGGCCGCGGCCGGCCTGACGCCGCTCGCCCTCGACGGCCGGGACGCGCTGGCCCTGGTCAACGGCACGTCGCTGACCACGGCCGCCTCCGCGCTGGCGCTCGAGGACGTGCGCGCGTCCCATCGGTCGATCCGGGTGCTGACCTGCGTGCTCGCCGACCAGCTGGGCTGCGACCCGCAGTTCCTCGACGAGCGGCTGATCGCCCGGTACAACCACCCGGGCGCCGTCGACGTGGCAGCGGCGATGCGCGCGACGCTGGCCGGAACGGTGCCGTCCGGGGGGCGGCCGCTGCAGGAGCCGTACAGCATCCGCTGCGCACCGCAGCTGCTCGGGGCGGCCGAGGACGCGCTGCGCTACGTCGACGGTGTGGTGGAGGCCGACCTGGGCAGTGTCAGCGACAACCCGCTCTTCTTCGCCGCCGACGACGAGGTGGTGCACGGCGGGAACTTCTTCGGCCAGCCCGCGGCGTTCGCCGGCGACGTGTTGTCGATGGTGATCGCCCAGCTCGGCAACCTCGCCGAACGCCAGCTCGACCTGCTGGTCGACCCGCACCGCAACGGTGGCCTGCCTCCCATGCTCGCCGCGGGTCCCGGCCGTCAGCACGGGCTGCAAGGCGTGCAACTGGCGACCACCGCGTTCCTCACCGAGATCCGCCGGGACGCGATGCCGGCCAGCATGCAGAGCTTGCCCACCAACCTGCACAACCAGGACGTGATCCCGCTCGGGACGCAGGCCGCGCTGCGAGCGCTGGACCAGGCGCGGCTGCTCCGGCTGATCTGCGGGTCGCTGGCGCTGGGGCTGCGTCAGGCCCGGCACGTCGGCGCGCGCCCGCCCGTTGCGCGGGGCTGTGCCGCGGCGCTCGATGCGCTGGCCGCCGCGATCCCCCCGGTCGATCCCGACCGTCCGCTGGAGCACGAGGTGCGGATCGCGGCGGACCTGCTGGAACGCGAGTCGGCCTGAGTTTTCTTTGATTTCTCGCCCCTACGGTGACCGCCGTGACGCTTGATTACCTGATCATCGGGGCCGGTCCGGCCGGTCTTCAGCTCGCCGCGCTGCTGGAGGCCGACGGTGAGCGCGACTATCTGGTGCTCGAGGCGGCGGAGGCTCCCGGCGCCTTCTTCACCCGCTACCCGCGGCACCGGCAGCTGATCTCCATCAACAAACCGCGCACCGGCTCGGACGACCCGGAGCGCAACCTGCGGCTGGACTGGAACTCGCTCCTCAGCGATGATCCGGCGCTGCGCTTCACGAACTACACCGAGCGCTACTTCCCGGACGCCGACGTGATGGTGCGCTACCTCGCCGACTTCGCGGCCGGGACGGGCGCCAAGGTCAGCTACGGCGAGCGGGTCACCCGAGTGACCAAACGGGACGGCGTTTTCGAGGTCACCGCCGGCGCGGTCCACCGTGCCCGGCGGGTCGTCGTGGCGACCGGCGTCTCGCGGGCGTACGCGCCGGAGATCCCGGGGTTCGACCTGGTCGAGCGCTACGACACGATGCCGATCGACCCGCGCGGCTTCCTCGATCAGCGTGTGCTGATCATCGGCAAGGGCAACTCCGCGTTCGAGACCGCGGACGCACTGATGGAGACGACCACGCTGATCCATGTGGCCGGACCGAGCTCGGTGCGGATGGCCTGGCGTACCCATTACGTCGGGCACCTGCGGGCGGTGAACAACAACTTCCTGGACACTTACCAGCTGAAGTCGGCCAACGCGATCCTGGACGGCTCGATCAGGAACATCGCCAGGGACGAGGACGGCTACACCGTCACGTTCAGCTTTTCCCGGGCCGACGAAGTGATCAAGGAGCTTCGCTACGACCGGGTGCTCGCGTGCACCGGCTTCGCGTTCGACGACTCGATCTTCGACGACACCTGCCGCCCCGAACTGGCCGTCAACGGCCGTTTCCCCGCGCAGACCGAGGCCTGGGAGTCGGTGAACGTGGAGGGCCTCTACTTCGCCGGCACGCTCTCGCAGGAACGGGATTTCAAGAAGTCCACCAGCGGATTCATCCACGGCTTCCGCTACGGGGTGCGCGCGCTCCACAAGATCCTGGAGCGACGGTACGGCGAGGCGCCGTGGCCGGCCGAGAAGCTGGACGCCACCCCGCAGGCGATCACCGGCGCGATCGTCAGCCGGGTCAACCGCAGTTCGGCGCTCTGGCAGCAGTTCGGCTTCCTCGGCGACGTCGTCACGGTCTCCGGGGCGGATGCGCGCTACCACGACGAGGTGCCGGTCGAGTACTTCGCGCGCAGCGGGCTCTCCACCGCCGACCACGACGACCGGACCGCGTTCGTCGTCACGCTGGAATACGGGCCCGAGCACGACCAGGTGGATCCGTTCGACATCACGGTGTCGCGGATCGCGCAGGACACCGTGGGCCAGGCCCACGACGCCGCGTACCTCCACCCGGTCGTGCGCTACTACCGCGAGAACCGGCTGATCGCGACCCATCACCTGGCCGAAAACCTGGAGAACGAGTGGGACCGGCCGCAGGTGCACGTCGCGCCGCTGACCGCGTTCCTGGAGCGCTGCCTCGCCGGCACCGCGAGCTGATGCTCACCGTCGAGGGCGTGAACCTCGCCGAGGTGGCCGCGATCGCCCGGCAGCGGCTCGACCCGGTGCACTGGGACTTTTTCGCGGGCGGGGCCGGCGACGAGCGCACACTGCGCGGCAACGAGGAGGCGTTCGCCCGGCGGCGCCTCGTCCCGAGGATCTTGCGTGGAGGCGGGGAACGGGACCTGCGGACCACGGTGCTCGGCACCGAGCTTTCGATGCCGGTACTGGTGGCGCCCACCGCGTTCCACCTGCTGGCGCATCCGGGGGGCGAGACCGCGACGGCGCGCGGCACCGCCGGGGCCGGCACCGCGATGGTGGTCAGCATGGCGGCCACCCAGGGCGTCGAGGAGATCGCCGCGGCCGGAGCAGCGCTGTGGTTCCAGCTCTACCCTCAGCCGGACCTGGAGTTCACCGCGGCCGTCGTGCGCCGGGCCGAGGAAGCGGGCTGCCGGGCGCTGGTCGTCACCGTCGACTCGCCCGTGTTCGGCCGGCGCGAGCGCGACCTCCGGCACGGTTTCCTCGATCTCCCGGCCGGGCTGGCCTGCGAGAACATGCGCGACGCCCACGGGCGGGTCCGGGACATCGTGATGGACGCCGGTCTCGACTGGAGCCGGATCGCCTGGCTACGCGGCCGGACGACGCTGCCGATCGTGCTGAAGGGTGTGCTGCACCCGGCCGATGCGCTGCTCGCCGTCGAGCACGGCGTGGACGCTCTGATCGTGTCCAACCACGGCGGGCGCCAGCTCGACGGGGCCGTGGCGACGCTGGAGGCACTCGCACCGGTGGCCGGGGCCGTGGGCGGGCGGATCCCGGTCCTGCTCGACGGCGGCGTGCGGCGCGGTGCGGACGTCGTGGTCGCGCTGGCGCTGGGCGCGCGGGCGGTACTGATCGGACGGCCGGTGATCTGGGGGCTCGCGGCAGGCGGGAGCGACGGGGTGCGTCACGTGCTGGAGTTGCTGCGCGCGGAGCTCGACGCGGCACTGGCCCTCTGCGGCGTCGCGCGGCCCGCCGAGCTCACCGCTGATCTCGTCGCGCCCGGGTCGCGGCGGTGAGCGCGATGGCCGCGCCGCTCCTGCTCGTCCTGGCGATCGGCGCGTGGACCGTGCCGCGCTGGCTGCCGGCCGCGGTGATCCGGCTCCGGGAACGGATCTTCGCCCGGGTGAACGGCGCCGAAGGGATCCCGGTGCCGGGGCCCCTCGTCGGCGCGGAGTACTTCGAGCGCGTGTACGCCGACCCCGCGGCCGACGGCCGCAGCCGGGGCGCGGGCCTGTCCGACCTGTTCTGGTACTGGCTGGCGCCCGGCCCGCAGATGCACCAGGAGCACCTGGAGCCGGGGGAGCGCTACCGGACCGTCGCGCGCACGACCCGGCAGGTGCTGGCCCTGCCGCACCGGCGCTCCGACCGGCTGGCCGCGGTCGCGACCCGGCGGGTGCTCGACGATCTGCCGGTCGACCGGGTCAGCCACGTGCGGCTGCGTGACCTCATGATGCCGGTCTGGGCCGAGGTCTACTACGAACTGGTCTTCGGCGAGGACTGCCCGCCGGACGCACGGACGCTGATCGTGGCCAACGCGAACGACGTGGTGACCGCCCTGAAAGGCACCGGACTGCGGCACCTGGACCGCCGCGACCGGCTGACCCGCTACCTGATCGCCCGGATCCGGTCGGGGACCTGCCCGGTGACGCTGCCGTACCCGGAGTTCTCGGTCGAGGAGACGGCCTGGTACCTGCAGGGTGCGTTCTTCAACACCGCCGTCGTGCAGATGTCCGAGGCGATGGCGCACGTGCTGCTGGCAGCCGCCCGGCATCCGGCCGCGGCACCGGCGGTGGACGACGACGAGGCGATCGATCGGTTCATCGACGAGACGCTGCGGCTGCACCCGCTGTTCGGCATCGCCCACCGCATCACGTCGGCGCCGATCGTCGTGCACGACGGCCTGACGCTGCCGGCCGGGTCGGTGCTGCTCTTCAACTATCTGGCGTTCCAGCGGACCGGACCCGCCCCCGACGACACCTTCGACCCGGACCGCTGGCTGACGCTCCGGCGCAAGGACGCGCACTTCGTCCCGTACGGCGTGACCGCGAACCGGGCCTGTCCCGCGCGTGGTGCCGCGCCGGTGATGCTGCGTGCGGCGACCCGGGAGGTCCTGCGTCGTTATCTCCTCGCCTCGTCGGTCTCGCACACCCGTTCACTGCCCAGCCGCGGTCCGGCGTATCTGACGCCGGCCGGGGTCGCCGGGCCCGGGGGCCTGCGCCTGCGGGCGATGCGGCTGCGGGACGGCTGGGCCGACGTCGGCCGCTCGCTGGTGCAGTTCGTGTTCGGCACCTGGATGGTCGTCGACGCCCGGCGACAGAGGCTCTGCGCTACCTACTTCGAGGAGGCACACCGGTGACGCCCACGGAACTGGCACCGCGGTTCTTCATCGCCGTCGCGGTGATCCTGCTGTTCTGCCGGGCGGTGTCCTGGCTCCTGGGCCGGATCGGCCAGCCTCCGGTCGTCAGCGAGATGCTGGCCGGGGTGTTGCTCGGGCCGTCGCTGCTCGGCCTGCTCCTGCCGGACGTCGAGAAGGCGCTGTTCCCCGCCTCGCTGCTGCCGGTGCTCTACGTCGTCGGCCAGGTCGGCCTGGTGCTGTTCATGTTCCAGGCCGGGTACGCGTTCACCGCTCACCGCGTCACCGGCTTGGCCAGCACGGCCGGGGTGGTCTCGGTGGTCGGTGTGGCCGCGCCGCTGCTGCTCGGCGTGCTGCTGGTACTGGCCACCGCCGGGATGGTGCCGATTCAGGCCGACGGTACCTCGCGCGGCGTCTCCGCTGCGTTCGTCGGTGTGGCGCTCGCGATCACCGCGTTCCCGATGCTGGCCCGGATCATCACCGAACGCGGCCAGGCCGGCACCCGGCACGGCACGTTGGCGCTGGCCAGCGGGGCGATCGACGACCTGATCGCCTGGATCATGCTGGCCGTGGTGCTGGCGTTCGCGTCGGGCGAGGCCGGGCCCGCGACGATCACGGCGGGCGGCGCGG
Organism: Cryptosporangium sp. NPDC051539; assembly: GCF_044454545.1. Lineage (NCBI taxonomy): Bacteria > Bacillati > Actinomycetota > Actinomycetes > Cryptosporangiales > Cryptosporangiaceae > Cryptosporangium > Cryptosporangium sp. NPDC051539. Next base: position 294,535 of record NZ_JBITDV010000009.1, read on the forward strand.
TGCTGTTCGGCCTCGTTCTCTGGTTCGGCGGACGCCGTGCCGCGGCCGCGCTGATGACCAGTGACCGCCTCGGCGACCAGGCCCGGACCCTGGGCACGGTGGCGCCGCTGTTCCTGGTCGCCTGGTACACCGACGAGATCGGCCTGTACGCGGTTTTCGGGGCGTTCGCGGTCGGCGTGGTCATGCCACGCACCGCGCGTACCGACCGGGTGGTCGACACGCTCACCCCGGTTGCCGCGACGGTGTTCCTGCCGCTGTTCTTCACGTTCTCCGGCCTGCGCACCGAGTTCGGCCTGCTGGGCAACCCCGCTGTGCTGCTCTTCGCGGTCGGCTGCGTGACGGTGGCGATCGTGGGGAAGTTCGGCGCCTGCTGGGCCGCGGCGCGGTGGCGCGGCGAGCCGCAGGGGGTCGCGCTCCGGGTCGGCGCGCTGATGAACGCCCGCGGCCTCATGCAGCTGATCGCACTCAACGTGGGTCTGGAGGCCGGCATCGTCAACTCGTCGTTGTTCACCGTGCTGGTGCTGGTCGCTCTGGTCACGACGCTGATGACGACACCGCTGCTGACCTGGATCGAGCGGCTGAAGAGTAGCTCGATGCTTGAAGACTCTACTAACGCTCTCGCCAACCCGGGATATATGCCATCGTCGATGGGTGCTTCGGGCGAAACCCCATCGACTGCTGCTGGTCGAGGATGACGGGGATCTGAGAGGTCTTCTCAGCGAGAGCCTGGTCGACGAGGGGTACGTGGTCGACCAGGCTCCCGACGGCCACCGCGGTCTCCATCTGGGCCTGACCCGGCCCTACGACGTGATGGTCATCGACCGGCGGCTGCCCGCCCTCGACGGCCTCGACCTGGTCACGCGGCTGCGCTCCCGGGCCGTGTCGACCCGGGCGTTGATGCTGACCGCCCTCGGCACCGTCGCCGATCGGGTCGCCGGCCTCGACGCCGGTGCCGACGACTATCTGGCCAAGCCGTTCGACCTGGACGAGTTCAGCGCCCGGGTACGGGCGCTGTGCCGCCGCACCGCCGACGCGACCGAGACGCTGCGGGTCGGCGCGGGCCTGCTCGACCTGGCCCTGCGGGACGCGGTCGCGCCCGACGGCACCCGGGTCGCCCTGTCGGCCCGCGAGTTCGAGCTCCTGCGGGTGCTCGCGGCCCGGCCGCACACCGTGCACTCGCGGCGCGATCTGCGCAGCCGGGTCTTCGACGAGGCCGCCGCGGCGTCCATCGTCGACACGTACGTCTACTACCTGCGCCGCAAGCTCGGCAAGGCCGTCGTGCGCACGGTGCACGGCCTCGGCTACCGGCTCGGTACCCTGTGACGGATCCGGTCTCGAGGGCGATCGTCCGGCGGGCCCGGGTCCGGATCGGCCTGCTGGTCGGGCTCGCCCTCAGCACGCTGGTCGCGGTGGCCGGCGGGATCGCCTACGCCGGCCTGCTCCATAGCCAGGAGCAGCAGATCCAGCGGGTACTGCAGTGGGACGCGAGGCAGGGTAGCCCGAGCGACCCACCGGCCTGCGCGTGGATCTTCGTCCTCGACGGCACGCGGCTCGACACCGGACCCGTCGCGCCGCCTGCGGGTCTGCCGATGACGGCTGAGCTGCGGACGGCCGCCGCCGACCGCAGCACGCGGCTGGCCACGATCGAGCGCAACGGCACCGTCTACTACGTACGCACGCAGCCGCGAGGACAGGCGACCGTGCAGGCCGTGTTCGACGCCCGCTACCAGCTCGCCGACCGCCGCCGGCTGCTCCGCGCCTTCGCCCTCGCGGGTGCGGCCGGGCTGCTCGCCGCCGCGCTGATCGGCCTGATCGTGGGGCGGCGCGCCGTCGCCCCGCTCGCCGAGGCGCTCAGCCGGCAGCGTCGGTTCGTCGCCGATGCCAGCCATGAGCTGCGCACACCCATTGCCCAGGTGCACGTCCGCGCCCAGCTGCTGGCCCGGCGCGCCCGGACCGAGGCCACGTCCCCGGACGTCCGCGACCTGGACCGGCTGGTGGGCACCACCCGGCGTCTCGGCGAGATCGTCGACGAGCTGCTGCTCTCGGCCCGGCTCGGCGCCGCACCGGCCGGCGCACGCGCACGTGCCACGATCGACTTGAGCGGCCTGGCGGCGACGGCAGTGGCCGCGGAGGCCGAACGCGCCGCCGAGCGCGCGATCACCGTGACGCTGAAAACTCCGGGTGAGCCGCTGCCGGTGCCGGGCATCGACTCGGCGCTGCGCCGGGTCGTCGGAGAGCTGCTGGCGAACGCGCTCACCCACACTCCGGCCTCCGGCCGGATCGCCGTCACCGTGCGACGAACGCGGCGCGGCCTCGCGGAACTCGTCGTCGCGGACACCGGTGACGGCTTCGACCCGGCCGACGCGCGCCGCCTCTTCGACCGCTTCCATTGCGGCCCGGGCGCGGGCGATCGCCGTTTCGGCCTGGGGCTCGCGTTGGTGCGCGAGGTGGTGAGCAGCCACCACGGCACGATCACGGCGGACGGCCGGCCGGGCAGCGGCGCGATCTTCACCGTCCGGCTGCCCGCGGCCCCGCCCCCGACGACACCGCGCCTCCGCGCCGCCTGGCGTCGCCCCCGGCTCGAGCGTCCGTTGCGGTGGCGGGCGCGATGGTGAACGAGTATCGACGCGGCAAGTCCCGCGAACTGGGGTGTGCCGGCCCGCGGACGGGTCGGCCAGGGTGGAAGCGGCAGGGCGGAACCTCGGCGTCGAGCGGCGGAGCGGACATGGGACTCGATCACGCGGAACATCGGCTCGCCGTCATCGGCGCCGGGGTCATGGGCACGAACATCTCGGCGTTGGCGCTGGGCCACGGCCTCTCGGTCACGCTCGTCGACCTGGACGAGCAGGTGCTGGCCGAAGCGGCGCAGACGATCGCGCAGAAGTTGCGGCACGCGCGGCTGATGCGTGCCCTGCCCGACGTTCCGCACGGCCGGCTCACCACCACCACCGTGCTCGGCCAGGTCAAGGACGCCACCGCGGTCGTCGAGGCGGTGTCCGAGGTCGTCGAGGTGAAAGCGAAGCTGCTCACGGAGATCTCCCGGGCGACCGCCCCGGGCACCGTCCTGATTTCCAACACCTCGTGCATCTCCATCGACGAGCTGGCCGAGTACGTCTCGCGGCCGGAGGATCTGCTCGGCGTGCACTTCATGAACCCCGCTTACCTGATCACGATGGTCGAGGTGGTCCGCGGTTCGTCCACCGCCGAGCGCACGATGACGGCCGCGGCCGACCTGCTCGCCGCGCTCGGCCGGGAGTCGCTGGTGATCAACGACTCGACCGGGTTCGTCATCAACCGGCTGCTGCACCCGCTCATCAACACCGCCGCGATGCTCGTGCAGGAAGGCGTCGCGTCGGCCGAGGTGGTCGACCAACTGCTGGAGGGCTGCCTGGGGCACACGACCGGCCCGCTGCGCACCGGCGACCTGATCGGTCTGGACAACCTCGTCGACTCGCTGCAGGTGCTCTACGAGCGCCGGGGCGACGAGAGCTGCCGGCCGTGCGACCTGCTGCTGGAGAAGGTCCGGGACGGCGACTACGGCCGTAAGACCGGGCGTGGCTTCTTCGAGTACGGCGCTCGGCTCCACTGACGGGCCGCATCCGACCCACGGTCAGGACGCGATCGCGGTGGCCAACAGATCCCGCCCGGCCGTCCAACGTCCCTGGAATCCGGCCGGTGGGGCCCCGGGTGCCGCTCCGGCGTCGCCGACCAGGCGAGCGCTGAAGGTGCCGTCCGGCCGCAGGTCGATTTCGGCCTCCTCGAACCCCAGCCAGAGGCCGGTCCGGGGGAACCAAGCCTTGTAGACCGATTCCTTCGCACTGAACAGCAACGTGTCCCAGCGGACGTGCGGCGCGCTTCGGCTCAGCTCACGCACGACGGCCTGCTCCGACGGGCCGGCGATCGTCGGCAGGATGCCGTCGGGCAGCGGGCGGTGCGGCTCGGCGTCGATGCCGAGGCTGGTCACCGCGCCGGTGCGAGCCAGCGCCGCGGCGCGGAATCCGGTGCAGTGGGTCATGCTCCCCACGGCGCCGTCCGGCCACTGCGGCGCACCCCGGGCCCCGCTCAGGATGGCCGCGGGGGGCAGACCCAGCCGGGCCAGGGCCTGGCGGGCACAGGCCCGGACGGTCGCGTACTCGTTCCGGCGGACCGGCACCGCCGCGCTGATCGCGTCCCGCTCGGCCGGGAACAGCATGGCGTGCGGGTCGTCGGCGTAGGCCTCGACGACCACCACGGCCGCCGGGAGCAGCGCCGCGATCACGGCCGGCTGCCCGCGGCTCCGGTGATCACCGACAGGAGCGCGTCGAACGTCCGGACCTCCAGTAGCAGGCCGATGCTCAGGTCGAGGCCGAACGCCGCCCGAATCTTGGCCATCAGCTCGACCGCGACCAGCGAGTCGCCGCCGTCGTCGAAGAAGTCGGTATCGCCGGTGGTGGGCGCCGCACCCAGCGACTCGGCCCAGAGACGGCGCAGACGCTCGGCCGCCCCCACCGGCACCGCGGCCGACGCGGCCGACAGGGCCGACAGGGCCGACACGGCTACCTCAGCCGTCGGGGAGGCTGCTCCGGCTGCTCCGGCCGGTCCGCCTGCTCCGGCCGGTCCGGCCGGTTCGACCGACCGGCCCGGCGCGACCGCGGCGACCGACTCGGCCGACGGGAGGCCGGGCCCGGCCAGCGGCAGGGGACGGCCGTCACGATGGGGCCGCACCAGGACCGAGGAGCTCGACCCCGCGGCGAGCAGACGCATCAGCAACCGCCCACCCTCGGCCGGCTCGAGCCCGTCGACAGGCTCCGCCGGGGTGGGAACAGGCTCCGCCGGGGTGGGGACAGGCTCGGCCGGGGTGGGAGCCGCCACGGCCGCCTTCCGGTCCCAGCCCTCGGTGAACTGCACCTCGCGCATCGTGAAGCCCTCGACCCGGGCCAGCACGGTGCCGTCCGGCGCGATCAGGTCGATGTCACCGGTGGCCGTGCCGGACCCGGCAGAACGCCGGCGCACCAGGCTGTAGAAGGTGCCGGGGAGATCGGCGTAGACCGTCATCCGGTGATACACCACCGGCACGTAGGACTCCTCTTCGGCGCCGCTGGTGATGGCAGCCGTCGCGATGTCCAGCAACGCCGGATGCAGGCGGTGCTCGTCCAGATCGCTGCGGAACGCGCTCATCAGCGCGATCGTGACCAGCTTCTCCGAGCCGGACCGGAGCACCTCCTCCACGCAGCGCCAGCGCGGGCCGAGCGTGATCGGCCCGCCGCCCGGCGTCGGGCGCGACCCGACGGGATCCGCGGCCAGCATCCGGGTGCGGACCGCCGCGATGTCGACTTTCTCGGCGTCGGCATCAACTCCGGCCACCGTACCGCTGACGTGCAGGGTCCAGGTCCGGTCCCGCTCCGAGCTCACGGTGAAGCGGTAGGCGTCGCCGTCGGGTTCCAGTTCCAGCCGCAGCAGCCGTTCCTGCTCGTCGAAGAACGGCGCACGGAAGACGACGTCGGCCAGCCGGACCGCCCGGCCGGGCGTGCCGAGCCGCTCGGTGAAGACACGGAGCACCAGATCCAGGTAGCCGGTCCCGGGAAGCAGCGGTGTGCGCCCGACCCGGTGCTCGTCCAGCATCCAGTGGGTCCGCGCGCTGTAGGTCGCCTCCGTGGTGATCTTCGCCGTCGCGCGTCCGTCCGCGCGCCGGGCGACGTCGTCGGCCAGCCGGGTGAGGTCCGGGCCGGCCGGGTCCACCATGCCGGCGCCCAGCCAGACCGGCCACCCGATGCTCAGCATCCGGCCGGCCTCGGGCGGCGCGGCGCCGGCCAGCGCGTCCAGGAACGCGTTGCCTGCCGCGTAGTCCGCCCCGCCGACCAGCCCGTCGGCGGCCGCCCGGCTGGAGAACAGCACGGTGAAGTCGAGCGGAGGGGCGTCGGCCAGCGCTTCGGCGAGGTGCACGGCACCGAGCGTCTTGGGCGCCAGCACCGCCAACGCGTCGGACTCGTCGCGGAACGCCACCATGTTGCCGCCGGGCACGCCGGCCAGGTGGAACACGCCGTTGATCGGCCCGATCCGCCCGGTGACCTCGGCGAGGGCAGCGCGTAGGGCCGGCCCGTCGGTCACGTCGGCGGCGACGCCTTCCACCTGCGCGCCCAGCGCACGCAGCTCGTCCACCCCGGCGGGAGCGGCGTCCCCGAGCGGGTTCCGGCGGCCGAGCAGGATCAGCCTCGGCTGCTTGCCGGTCGCGGCCAGCGCGCGGGCAACGCTCCCGCCGAGCCCACCGAACCCGCCGGTGATCAGGTAGACGCCCCGGTCCCTGACGGCCTCCCGTTCGACCTCGGGCACCTCCAGCGGACGCTCGACGGCGACCCACCGCCGCCGCCCGCGCAGTGCGACCGCCGCCGGCGGGTCAACGGCCCGCAGTTCGGCCGCGAGGTCAGCGACGCTCACCCGATCGGCGACGTCGAGCACGGCCGTGCGCAGCCCCGGCATCTCGTCCCGGAGCGACTTCACCAGGCCCAGCACGGTCGCCTTCACCGGCTCCAACCGGTCGTTCCCGGAGACGTCCACCGATGCGGAGGTGACGACGACGAAGGCCGGCGCCGGATGGCCGGCGGGCCCGCTGACCGCGAGTTTGGCGAGGGTGAAGGCGCTGGTGAACGCCGCGTCCAGCGCTCCGGGCAGCGCGGCGGAGCTGGTCGGCGCGGTCGGGCCGGCCCCCAGGGCGTGCACGAACGCGGTCAGCCGCAGTCCCCGCTCGTGCAGGAGGCCGACTACTCGGCGCAGGTCGCCGGGGTGGCCCGGCCGGACGGTGAACTCGGCCCCGGACTCGCCGAACCGGTCGGCCGTCCGGACCCGGACCGCCCGGTAGCCGGCCCGCTCCACGGCCAGCAGGGTGCGTAGCGCACGGTCGGCGTCGGTCGGCAGCAGCACGACGGCGTTGCCGGTCGGCGTCGTCAGGCCGGGCCGCGCTGCCGGGACCCACTCGATCACGCTGAACGGCCCACGTGCGGGCTGCGGGGCCGGCTCGGCGCGAGCGGGCTCGTCGGCGGGCAGGTCGATCCAGTGGCGCTCGCGCTGATAGGGGTAACCGGGGACGGCCGACCGGCGTGCGGGCGGGGGCTGGCCGGCGGCGTCCCAATCCACGTCGGCCCCGTGCGTCCAGAGCTCGGCCGCCGCCAGCAGCACCGCGCGCGGCTCGTCGGCGCCGCCGGGCAGTCCGCCGACGGTCGCGCCCACGCCTTCGGTTCGTCGCGCCACGGTGGTCAGTGCGCGCCCCGGACCGACCTCCAGCAGGACCCGATCGGGCAGCTCCTGCACCGATCGCAGTGCGGCGTCGAACTGCACCGGTTGCGCTATCTGGGCGGCCCAGAACGCCGGATCGACGGCCTCGGCCGCAGTGACCTGCCGGCCGGTCGCACCGGAGTAGAGCGGAATCCGCGGCGGCCGGAGCGGAAGGCCCGCGATGGCGGCTTCGAACTCGGCCGCCGCGACTTTCCAGCCCGGGTGATGAAAGGCGTGCGAGACCGGGAGCGGGTGCGTCCGGAGCCCGGCCGCCTCGAGCTCCCCGGCTGCTGCTTCCAGCGCCGCCAGCGGTCCGGACAGGACGGTCTGCGCCGATCCGTTGGCCGCCGCTACCGCGAGTGGGCCGAGCTCGGGCAGCGCCTCGGCGGCGGCGGACACCGCGAGCATCCCGCCGGCGACCGGGTTCCGGGCCATCGCCTGCGCCCGGGCGTGCACCATCCTGACCGCGTCCGGGAGGTCCAGCACTCCGGCGACGGCGGCGGCGGCCAGTTCGCCGATGCTGTGCCCGAGGACGGCGCTCGGCTCGACGCCCCAGTCGCGCCACAGCGCGGCGAGCGCGTACTCCACCGCGAAGAGCAGCGGTTGCACGATCGCGGTGTCATCGTTGCGGACGCCGGCCGACCACTGCGCGTGCAGCGGCCGGCCGGCCTGCTCGAACAGCTCGAGGCACTCGTCCATGGCGACGCTGAACGACCGGACCCGGCCGTACAGTCCGATTCCCATCCGGGCCTGGTGCGAGCCCTGCCCCGGAAACAGGAACACCGTGGACGCATCCGGGGACGCGGTGGCGGTGATCAACCGCGCCGGCGTGGTCAGCGCGGCGACCGCCTCGACCGGGTCCGCGCAGACCGCCGCCGCACGGACGGCATGCAGGGTCCGTCCGTGCTGGAGCGTGGCCACCGCGTCGGCGAAGTCGCGTCCGTCGCTCGTGGAGAAGTAGCCGGCCAGGGTGGTCCGCAGTGCCTCGAGCGCCGGCTCCGAGCGGGCCGACCAGACCAGCACACGGGGTTGGTCCGGCTCGGTCCGGGCCCGCGGCCGCGGCGCGTCGCTGAGGACCAGATGGGCATTGGTCCCGCCGATACCCAGCGAGCTGACCGAGGCGTACCGCGGTTGGTCCGGCCGGTGCGGCCAGGGCCGCAGCTCCGTGACCACGGTGAACGGGGTGGAGTCCAGCTCCAAGCGGGGGTTGAGCTCGGTGACGTTGATGCTCGGCACGACGGCCTCACGGTCGAGCATCAGCACGGTCTTGATCAGCCCGGCGATGCCCGCCGCCGGGTTCAGGTGACCGATGTTCGACTTGACCGAACCGACGGCCGTGCGCGCGCTGCCGGCCGGACCGGCGAACGCCTCGGCCAGCGCGGCGATCTCGATCGGATCGCCGAGCGCCGTCCCGGTCGCGTGCGCCTCGACGTACTCGATCTGCTCCGGCTTCACCCCGGCCAGCGCCATCGCCTCGGCGACGACCTCGGACTGCCCGGTCACGCTCGGCGCGCTGAAAGAGACCTTGTCCGCGCCGTCGTTGTTGACCGCGCTGCCGCGGATCACGGCCAGCACGCGGTCGCCCGCGGCCAGGGCGTCGTCCAACCGGCGCAGGACGACGATTCCCGCGCCGCTACCGAACAGCGTGCCGGTCGCGGCGGCGTCGAACGGACGGCAATGCCCGTCGGCGCTGTGCACGCCGCCGGGCGTCCAGAGATGGCCTCGGCCGGCGGGCAGGTCGACCACCGCGGCACCGGCCAGCGCGAGCTCGCACTCCCCGGCCCGCAGCGACTGCGCGGCGACGTGCGTGGCGACCAGCGAGCTGGAGCAGGCCGTCTGCACGGTCATGCTGGGTCCGCGCAGGTTCAGCTTGTACGAGGTGAACGTGGCCAGGTAGTCGGCCTGGTTGAGGGTTTGCGCCTGCATGCCGGCGGCTCCGCCGCGAAGTTCCGGCTGCTTGCTGACGTAATGCTGGAAGTAGTCGTTGGGCCCGGCGCTGCCGAAGACGCCCACGCTCTCGTCCATGCCGAACGGGTCGTACCCGGCGTGCTCGAGCGCGGCGTGGCACGTCTCGAGGAAGACGCGGAGCTGGGGATCGCAGAGCCGGGCCTCATGGGCGGTCATTCCGAACAGCGGGGCATCGAACCGGTCGAAGCCGGGCATCATCGGCTCCGCCGGGACGTAGTCCGGGTTGCGGCGCCGCGCCTCGGGGACTCCGTTGGCGAGCTGCTGTTCCTCGGTGAGGGTAGTGATGGACTCCGCACCCTCGACGAGGGTGCGCCAGAACTCGTCCAGGTCGCTCGCGCCCGGCAGTCGGCAGGCCATGCCGACCACGGCGATCGGCTCGTCCAGAGGGGCCACCAGAGTTCACCCTTTCCGTTGGCGCAGCTGCGCCCGCAGCTCCCGCCGTGCGCGGGGGGTCCAACCGGCGTCGCCGGGAGCGGCGTCGAGCGGGGCCGCCGCCGGTTCGTCGAGAGCCGTGGCCAGGAAAGCCGCCAGCGCGCGCGTCGTTGGATACTTGAACAGGGTCGAGATGGGAAATTCCGCGCCGATCGACCGCTGCAGACCGGCGTGCACGGCCAGCGCCGCTACGGAGGTCAGTCCGGCCTCGAACAGGCTGCGGTCGGCGTCGATCGGCGTGCCGAGTTGCTCGCGAACCAGCTCGGCGAGTGTGTCTCGCAGATGCCGCTCCGGTCCGGACCGATGAGGGGTCACGCCTGCCGTCCGTTCCGCACCAGCGTCGCCAGGGCCGCCGGGGTCGGCGCCTGGAACACCATGCTCATCGTCAGTCGCTGACCGAGTTTGTCCGAGGCCACTTCGGCCAGCTGGGCGGCGAGCAGCGAATGCCCGCCGTTGAGGAAGAAGTTCGCGTCCGGGCCGAGCCCGGGACGGCGCAGCAGCGCCTGCCACAGCGCGAGCAGGTCGGTCTCGAGCGGGTCCGCCGGAACTGCCACGGCGGCGGGCCGCGGGATCTCCTCGACCGCGTCGGGCAGCGCGTCGAGCGCGCCGTAGTCGACCTTCCCCGAGGAGTTGCGGGGCACGGCCGGCAGGACCGTGATGCTGGTGGGCACCGAGTAGCCCGGCAGCGAGGCCGCGGCGTGGTCCCAGAGCTCGGCGGGGGAGACCGCATCGGCTCCGGTGGCCACGGTGACGAACGCGGCGATGACCCCGGCCCCGGCCGGGTCGCCGCGCAGCACGGCGGCGGCGGCCGAGATCGCGGGGTGGCTCTCGAGGACGGCTTCGATCTCACCCAGCTCGATCCGATGGGCCCGCAACTTCACCTGCCGGTCGGTGCGGCCGAGCAGCTCCAGGTCGCCGGTGGGCAGCCAGCGGGCACGGTCACCGGTCCGGTAGTACCGGCCCAGCTCGGGATGGGTGACGAATCGATCCCGAGTCAGCGCCGGCCGGTCGTGGTAGCCGACCGCGAGACCCTGGCCGGACAGGCACAGCTCTCCCGCCAGCCCGATCGGCTGCGGCCGTCCCCGGTCGTCGAGGACGTGGGCCCGCGTGTTGGCGATCGGACGGCCGACCGTGATCCGTGCGTCCGAGGTGATCTCGGCGGCCGTGGACCAGATCGTGGTTTCGGTCGGCCCGTACACGTTGACCACCCGGGCTCCGGTGGCGAGCAGGTCGCGGGCCAGTGCCGGGGTGAGTGGCTCGCCGCCGCAGAGCAGCGTGCGCCCGGCCAGCCGTCCGGCGGCACCGGGTGCGGTCAGCCGCCAGGTCGTCGGGGTCGCCTGGACGATCGAGACGCGTTCCCGCTCGATGAGTTCGAGCAGCCGGGCCGGGTGGGCCGGCGCGTCGTCGCCGGCGACGACCACGCGGCCGCCGACCGTCAGCGGGAGCACGAGCTCCAGCACCGAGATGTCGAAGGCGAACGTGGTCAGCCAGGTCATGCTGGTCGTCCGGTCGGCGTCGAGCTCGGCGGCGAAGTGCCGTACGACGTTGAGCAGGTTCGCGTGCGTGAGCCGTACGCCCTTGGGCCGCCCGGTCGAGCCGGACGTGTAGATCACGTACGCGGCGCCGCCGGGCAGCGGCTCCGGCGGCGGTTCGCGGTACTCGCCCGGAGAAGACAGGTCGGGCAGCGGGAGGCAACGGCGTCCTTCGCGGCACTCCGGCGCGAGCTCGTCGGCACCCAGGACGAGCCGGCAGTCGACGTCAGCCAGTTGCGCGGCGATGCGCCGGGCCGGCTGGCCGGGGTCGATCGGCAGGTAGGCGGCGCCCGCCGACCAGACACCGAGCACGGCGGCGGCCAGCCCCGCGCCCCGACGCCCGGCGAGCCCGACGATCGGGTCGGGCCCGGTCGAGTGCCGCAGCACGGTCTCCCTGACCGCCCAGGCCGCGGCGAACAGCTCGCCGTACGTCGTCGAGCGGCCGTCGTGCCGCACTGCCACCGCGTCGGCTCGGGCTCGTGCGGCTGCCCCGATCGTCCCGACGACCGTGTGCGGGAGCGGCCAGGTCCGCTCCGTTCGGTTCGCGTCGGCTATCACCGTCCGATCGGCCTCGGTGCGCAGGTCGAAGTCGGCCAGCACGCGGTCGGGATCGGCCGCGGCCTGGCGGAGCGCCAGGTCCAGACGGGCGAGGAAGCGTTCGGCGAACGGCGGGTCGTGCACCTCGGTCGAGTGCAACAGGTGGACGTGCAGCCGGCCGTCGGCCCGTTGCGCGGTGAGTTCCAGATCGAAGCGGGAGAAGCCGGTGTGAACCTCGCGCAGCCGCGACCCGGCGCCCAGCGGCGAGGCCGTCGCGTAGCCGGGGCGGAAGTTGAACAGATGGCGGACCAGGCGGTTCCGCCACCAGTTCGGGTCGTCGTCGGCGTCCGCACCGGCCGGAGCGGGGGCATGGTCGGCGGCCAGCAGCTCGAAGGAGACCGGCCCGGTTTCGATCGCTGCGACCAGTTTTCCGGACACCTGCGAGACCAGGTCGGCGAACGTGGCCTCCGGACGGAGCCGAACGCGCAGCGGAACGGTAGCCACGTCGTAACCGACGTGCCCGGCCGTGCGCTCCTTCCGCGTGTCCATCATGACGCCGACGACCAGGTCCTCAGCGGCTCCGTGCCGATACAGGGTGAGGTAGTACGCGGCGAGCAGGACGGTCGCGTCGGTGGCGCGGCAGCGTTTGCGGAGCACTCCCAGCGCATCGGCGACGGTCGAGCCCTGGACGGGGAGGGTCGCGGTCGCGCCGGCGAACGTCGGGGCGGCGGTGGGGACGCGGCCTTCGGCCAGCCGCATGCCGCTCGGATCCACGCCGGCCAGGTCCGACCGCCAGGCCGCCACGGCGGCTTCGTCCGGTTCGACGACTGCCGGGGCCGGCAGCGGGCCGACCGGCTCCGCGCTCGACCGGCCCTCGCTGAGCGCCGGGATCGCCTCGCCGAGCTCCAACGCGAGGGTGTGGAAGCTCGCCGCGTCGGTCACGATGTGGTGAGCGACCAGGCAGATCACCTGCACGCCCGACTCGACCAGGAACTGGCCGACGCGGATCAGGGGTCCGGTACCGAGCTCGAAGGAGCCGGCCGCATAACGGGTGAGCTCGTCCTCGAGGCTCGCCGCGCCGCAGGTGCGGATGTCGACGTCGATCCGGACCTCGCCGACCTCGGCCGGCCTGCGTTCGGGCAATCCGCCGACGGTCGGATAGCGGTAACGCAGCGCCGGGTGCCGTGCCACCAGGAGATCGACCGCGGCCTGCAGCGGCCACCACTGCACCGGTTGCGGCAGCTCGACGGCGACCGCGATGTTGGAGACGCCCTTGTCGGGAACGAGTTGCTGCAACGACCACAGCGCTCGCTCGACGGCGTTCAGCTCGACGGCGTTCAGGGCGCCGCTCATGCCGGGTCCGCGGCCAGGGCTTCGACGGTCGCCGCGGCGGTGAGTTCGGCCAGCTGCTCGGGGGCCTCGTCGAGCAGCCAATGGCCGGCGGGCAGGCCGCGCAGTTCGACCGGGAACGTGGTGTGCCGACGCCAGCCGAGCATCGCGCCCCGCTGGACGTGCGGGTCCTGCTCGCCGTAACAGACGGTTATCGGTACCGGGAGCGCCGGTCCGGGCCGGTAGCGATAGGCACCGAGGAGCGTGAAGTCGGCGCGGATCGCGGCCTCGGTGAGTGCACGCATCCGGGGTTCGGCGGCCAGGCCGGCCGGGATGCCGCCGGCCGCCAGCAGATGCTCCCAGAGCGCGTCGGCCGGCAGCTGGGCGATCCGTCGCGGCCGCCAGGCGATGTCGGGCGCGTCGTAGGACGCGACGACGAGCCGGGTGGGCATCGGGGCGCCGCGGGCCAGCACGCTGCGGAGGATCTCGAAGGCGAGCAGGGCCCCACCGCAATAGCCGAACAGCGCGTACGGCCGCCGGTCCACCCGCCGGAGCAGGTCTTCGACCAACTCGTCGACCAGCTGCCGGCAGTCGGAGATCGGGGTTTCGGAGCGGCGGCCCTGCCGCCCGGGCAGGTTTGCCGACCAGACCGAGAGCCCGTGCGCGGCCGCCGCTTTCGCGAACGGCACGAGCTGGGCGCAGCCGGCTCCGGCGTGCGGAAGGCAGAACAGCGCGACGCCGTCGTCGCCGGCCAGCGGCACGAACCACTCCTGGTCGCTCATCGCGGTTCTCCTCCCTCGGTGATCCGGCCGGCGGTGATCCGCTCGGCCATGGCGGCCGGCGTCGGTGCGTCGAACACGGCGCTGAAGTCGACGTCACGGCCGACGGCGACGCCGATCCGCGCGGCGAGCTCGACGGCGGCGAGCGAGTGGCCGCCGGAGAAGAAGAAGTGGGATGCCGCGCCCAGGGCCGGATCGCCCAGCGCCGAGCGCCACAGCTCGACCAGCAGGCGGAGCACCGGTTCGTCGGGCAGCTCGCCGCCCCCGTCGGCCGCGGGCTTCGCGGCCCGCTCGGCGAGCTGGTGGTAGTCGACCTTGTTGTTGCCGGTGACGGGAAAGGCCGACAGGACGACGAACTTGGCCGGCACCGCCGCGCTGGGCAGCAGTTCGGCGCTGTGCCGGTGCAGCAGCGCGGTCAGCTCAGCGGTGCGGTCGCCGGCCGGCTCGACGGCCGCGACGATCCGGGGGTGACCGGCCGGGTCGGTCGCGACGAACGCGGCCGCGGCGCGGACCGCCGGATGCTCCTCCAGCGCCGACTCGACCTCACCCAGTTCGATCCGGTGCCCGCGGATCTTGACCTGGCGATCGTTGCGCCCGAGGAACTCGAGCTGCCCGTCGGGGCGCAGCCGGACCGTGTCGCCGGTGCGGTAACAGCGACCGAAGCGGGGATCCGTGCGGAACCGGGCCGCGGTCAGTTCGGGTGCGCCCCGGTAGCCGAGCGCGACGCCGGCGCCGCCGACGGACAACTCGCCCGGGATTCCGGGGGGCACCGGCCGGCCGTCGGCGGCCAGGACGTGGACCGTCGTGTTCGCGATCGGGAGGCCGATCGGAACTCGTTCCGGCACCGGTGTGCTGAGCTCGGCGGCCGTCGACCAGATCGTCGTCTCGGTCGGGCCGTAGACGTTGAACACCCGGCAGCCCTGGGCCAGCAGCTGTTCGGCGAGGGCCGTCGTGACCGGCTCACCGCCACACAGCACCCGCACTCCCCGCAACTGCCCGGCGAGCCGGGGCGCCACCTGCCGCCAGGTCGTCGGGGTCGCCTGGGCCACCGTCACCCGCTCCCGTCGCAGCAGCTCACCCAGCGCCGCCGGGTCGACGCGGGCCTGGTCGCTCGCGACCACGACGCTCGCGCCCGAGCTCAACGGCACGAACAGCTCCAGCGCCGAGATGTCGAAGGAGAAGGTGGTCAGCCACAGCACCCGGTCGGCCGGCCCCACGTCCAGCACCTCGGCGAAGTGGCGTACGAGGTTGACGAGGTTGCCGTGGGTCACCTCGACCCCTTTCGGGCGCCCGGTCGAGCCCGAGGTGAAGAGCAGGTACGCCGGTGCGTCGGCGTGGCACGCCACGTCGTCGTGCGGTGTGCCCGGCGGGACCGCGGCGATCGGCACGACCCGCCGGTCCCCGGCGCACCGGCCCGGCAGGTCGCGGTCGGCCAGCACGACCCGCACCTGGGCGTCGTCCAGCTCGCGGGCGGCGCGTGCCGGCGGATGGGCCGGGTCCAGCGGCAGGTACACCGCGCCGGCCGACCAGACGCCCAGCGTGGCGGCGGCGAGGGGGAAACCTCGATCGGCGTAGAGGCCGACGACCTCGCCCGGGGTGACGCCGTCGGCCACCAGCACGTCTCGGATGCCGGCGGCGGCGGCGCGCAACTCCCGATAGCTGTGGCCGTCGACGGCGGGGGCTCCCGGTGCCGCGAGGGCCGCCGCGGTGACCAGGTCGAGCACCGATCCGGCCGGCCACTCCCGGGCGGTGTCGTTGACGCGGGCCAGCAGGCGGACGTCGGCCGGGGTGGCCGGGTCGATGTCGCGCAGCGGAAGGTCCGGGTGGGCGTCCAGCGCGAGCAGCAGGCTCTCGAAACGCTCGAGCAGGGTCGCGACGTACTGGCGGTCGTGCACCTCGGTGCTGTACAGGGCGGTGAGGGCCAGCGAGTCCTTCCGCGCCCAGACGATCAGTTCGAGGTCGAGCCGGCTCATCCCGGTGTGCCCGTCGATCAGCCGGACGGTCTCACCGGCCAGGGTGAGCTGCTCCGAACCGGTGGGCCGATAGTTGAACGACTGCCGGAACAACGGCGTCCGCCAGTCGGCCGAGCGGGTGTCGAGGACGGGCCGGACCGCCTCGAACGGCGCGAGGCCGTGTTCCAGGCCGCCGAGGAAAGCGTCCCTGGTGGCCCGGGTGAGCGACTGGAAGCCGGCGTCGAAGTCGACGTTCACCCGGATCGGCAGGGTATTGGCGTGGTAGCCCGCTCCCTCGTTGCCGACGCCGCCCCGCCGGGCGCTGGTCATCACCCCGACGGCCAGGTCCGGCCCGGCGTCGTGGTGGGCCAGGAGCGCGTAGTACGCGGCGAGCAGGACGATGTTGTCGGTGGTGCGGGTGCGGGTGCGCAGACGGCCGAGAGCCGCGTAGGCCGGCGGTGAGAGCTCTCGGTCGATCCAGTCGCCGGCGAACGTCGGGCGGCCCGGGATCGGGCGGGCCCCGGCGAGCGCCTGCCGTCCGGAGTCGATGCCGGCGAGGTGACCGGTCCAGTACGCGACCGCGGCGTCGGTGGGCTCGGGCTCGGTGTACACCGGCGCCGGGCCGGCCAGGTCGGCCGGTGGCCCATCGGCGGCGTAGCCGTCGTAGAGCGCTGCCAGCTCGCGCACCAGCACCTGCGTCGTCACGTCGTCGGCGCTGATGTGGTGCAGAACGACGCAGACCACGCTGGCGCCGGGGAGCAGGATCAGGTGCGCCCGGACGAGCGGGCCGCGCTCGACGTCCATGGGCGCGGAGATCAGAGCGGTGATCTGGTCTTCCAGCGTCTCCTCGGTGCCGGGCTCGGCGACCAGCGGCACCGTGACCTCGTCCGCGTCGAGATAGCGCTTGCGCAGTTCGCCCGACGAGGAACTGAAGACCGCGCGCAACGCCGGGTGGCGGCGGGCCAGATGGTTCAGCGCCTCCTGCAGCGGCCACCAGCGCAGCGCCGTGTCCACTCGCATCCCGAACCCGAGATTGCAGATCCCACGGCCGGGTACCAGCCGGTGCAGCATCCACTGGGCCTGTTCCTTGCTGCTGACCGGTGGTTCGAGAACGTCCAGGACGGGCTGCACTTCAGTTCTCCCCTTCGACGGCGAGCCGAGCGGCGAACGAGCCGAGCGTCGGATGATCGAACAGGCTCACGACGCTGAGCCGGACGCCGAACTCGGCCCGGATCGCCGACATCAGCTCGACCGCGCCGAGAGAGTTGCCGCCCAGCTCGAAGAAGTCCGACCGCGCGTCGAGCGAGTCCACGCCCAGCACCCGACGCCAGATCGCGGCCAGCCGAGCCGAGACCGACGCCGTGCCGGTCGGCTCCGTCGTTGATGCCGGGGCGGACGCCACGGGCTGGATCGCCGCCGGAGCTCGGGTCGCCGGCGGGTCCACCGTCCGGACCTGCGGTGCACCGGGCAGGGCCGGGAGGGGGATCGGGGCGTTGCCCAGGTGCGGTCGCACCAGCACCTGATGCGGACGTGGGCGGCCCAGCAGCGTCAGGAACAGCCGGCCGCCCTCGTCCGGCGCGATGCCGGGCGTCGCGGCCGGTCGCCCGGAGCCGTCCAGACCGGTCGCCGCGCGGAAGCCGGCCTGGGTGACCCGTCGCATCGCGAAGCCCTCGATCCGGGCCACCAGCCGGCCGTCGCCCGCGTAGAGGTCGGCGTCGGCCACGACCAGCTCGGCGCTGGACGGCCGGCGTCGGAGGTGACTGAACACCGTCGCCGGCAGGTCGGCGTAGAGCTCCAGGGACTCGTAGCCGAAGGGCACGCTGGGTCCGTCCGCGTCGGGTATCCGCACCGCCGACGTGGCGCAGTCGAGCACCGAGGGGTGCAGTGGATGCACGGCCAGATCGCCCTGGAACGGAACCGGCAGGGCGAGCTCGACGAGCTGCTCGCCGGGGCGGTCCGGAGCGGCGCCGACCCGGCCGACGATCGCCCAACGCGGCCCAACGGTGAACAGTTCGGGCGGATAGTCAGGGGCGGGCTCGGTGAAACGCCTGCGCAGCGCGGGCAGGGCACCGGGTTCCGCTTCGGCCGCGCGGGGCTGCCCGGTGACGTGGCCGGTGGCGTGTTCCACCCGGTCTCCGCCGGCCTCGGTGCCCGAGGCCACGGCGAACCGCCAGCCGTCGCCGTCCGGCCGCAGCGCCACCTCGACCGGGCACGCGGCCGGCACCGCCAAGGGGGCCTGGAAGACCACTTCGGACAGCCGGAGGGCCGCGTCGGCCGGGCCGATCAGCGCGCGGAACGCCCGGACGGCCAGGTCGAGGTGGCCGGTGCCGGGAAGGACCGGCACGGAGTCGATGCGATGCTCGTCCAGGATCGGGCAGTCGGCGACGCTCAGCACCGTGGTCCAGCGGCGGGTCCCGACCGGGTCGGGGTCGGGGACGGCCGCCATGCCGACGGTGTGCCAGGCCGGCCAGTTCACGCTGAGCGCCGGTATCCCGGAGCGAACGAGCAGGCGCGTGTAGGCGTCGGCGAAAGCGTTCGCCCCGGCGTAGTCGGCGCTGCCGACCAGCCCGTCGACGGCCGCGCGGCTGGAGAACGTCGCCAGGAAGTCCAACCCCGGCTGCTCGGACAGCACTTCGCCCAGAACCAGCGTGCCGGCGACCTTCGGCCAGAGCACCGCGGCAGCGGCGGCCGGGTCGCGCAGCAGCAGCATCCCGTCCCCGGCGACGCCGGCCAGGTGGACGACGCCGTTGATGCCGCCGTGGCGGGCGCGCAGGGTGTCGAAGACCCTGCGGGTGGTGCGGCGGTCGCCGAGATCGCAGTTCTCCACCGTCACGGTGGCGCCCAGCGAGCGGAGGGCGGCGACCTCGGGAGCCGCCGCGGCGTCCGTGGCGTGCCGGCCGAGCAGGACCAGGTGCGGGCGCATCCCGGTGCCGGCCATGGCCTTCGCCACCGCCAGGCCCAGGCCACCGGTCCCGCCGGTCAGCACGTAGACGCCGTGGCGGCGCAGTTGCGGCGCCGGGCCGGCCGGTTCGTACGGCCGCTCGGCCCGGACCCAGCGCGACGGACCGCGGAGCGCGACGATCGGATCCGCCCCCGGAACCCGGATCTCCGCCGCCAGCGCGTCCTCGTCGACCTGGTCGGCGACGTCGATCAGGCGGCAGTAGAGATCGGGTTGCTCCTTGGCCAGGCTGAGCACCAGGCCGTGCGCGGTGGCTTTGACCGGGTCGATCGGCTCGGCGCCGGTGAGGTCGGCCGAGCGGCGGGCCAATACCAGCAGGTCGGCCGCCGGGGCGTGCCGGCTGCCCTGCTGGGCCAGGCCCATGAGGCTGTAGAAGCCGGTGTCGAGCTGGTCGTCGCAGGTCGCACGATCGGGCGCGGCGAAGGCGTCGAGGCCGAGCGCGTGGACCAGCAGGGCCGGGGTCCGGCCCCGCTCGCGCAGGGCGCCGAAGACTCCCTCGAGCTCCCCGGGCCGCTCGACCGCGATCCGGAACTCCTCGCCGACCTGCGCGAACCCGGTGCCCGGTCGTACCACCGCGACCCGGTAACCGGCGAGCCGCAGTGCGATCAGAGCCGGCAGCGCTGCCTCGTGATCGGCCGGGACCAACGCCACGGCGAGCCCGCCGCCACCGTCGGCGCTGGCCGGCGGCCGGGGACTCTCCAGCCAGGTCAGCGTGCTGAACGGCGGTGCCGACGACGGTTGGCCAGCCGGCGCGGCGGCCGGCGCGGCGGCGGCCTGCGGCTCGTCGGGCTCGTTCCGCCGGAGCGGGAGCCAGTGCTGATCGCGTTGGTAGGGGTAGCCCGGCAGCGACATCCGCTGGAACGGCTCCTGGTTGCGGAGGGCGGCCCAGTCGAGGTCGTGGCCTTCGGTCCAGACCGTGGCGGCCGCCCGCAGCGCGCACCGGTAGTCGTCGCCCCCGGCCTCGGCCGGAAGCGTCGGCACCGTGTGGCTCGAGCCGTTGCGCACTTCCGCCCGGGTCCGCAGCAGCCGGGTCAGCGTCTGTCCCGGACCGGCTTCGAGCAGCGTCCAGCGGCCGTCGCCGAGCAGGTGGTCGGCGGCACGGTCGAAGCGCACCCGTTCCAGCAGTTGCGTCGACCAGTACGTCGGCAGGCAGGCCTCGGTGTCGACCGGGGTGCCGAGCACCGTGGAGATCATCGGGACGGTGGGCTTGCGCGGCCGCACGTCGGCGAAGGCTTCTTCGAACCGGTCCGCCGCCTCCTGCATGTCCGGGCTGTGGAACGCGTGCCGGATGGACAGAAGCTGCGATCCGATGCCTTTGTCCCGCAGGGAGGCGGCCAGGCGGTGGAGCGCATCCGTCGGTCCGGAGAGGATCGTCTGCCGCGCGCTGTTGACGACGGCGATGCGGAGCCGGCTGCCGAGCAGTTCGGCCGCCCGGTCGACGCCCAGGTTGACGGCCAGCATCCCGCCGGGCGGAGCGGCGGCCATGGCTCGGGCCCGCACGCTGATCAGCCGGGCGGCGTCGGGCAGGTCGAACACGCCGGCGACGGTCGCCGCGGTCAGCTCACCGACGCTGTGCCCGAGGACCGCGGCCGGCTCGATGCCCCAGGCCCGCCACATCGCGGCCAGCGCGTACTCGACCGAGAAGAGCAGGGGTTGGACCAGCGCGGTGTCGGCCAGCTCGTCCGGGCCGGCCGTGCGCCAGCGCTCGCCGAGCTCGCAGCCGCACCGGGCGAACTGCTCGAAGCAGCTGTCCAGGGCGCTGGTGAAGGCGCTGTCGAGACCGTGCAGCCCGGCGCCCATCGCCGGGTACTGGGCCGCCTGACCGGGGAACAGGAAGACGACCGGCCGAGGGGCGCCGGAACGGTCCGGCTCGGGCCGGGCCGACAGGGCGGCCAATTCGGTCGCGGCCTCGCCGGCCGTCGCGGCGACGACGGCCGACCGTAGCGCGTGCGGTGTGCGGCCGTCCTGCAGCGTGGCCACCGCGTCGGCGTAGTCCGCCGGCGCCAGCCGGTCGAAGCGCGCGGAGAGCTGGGCTCGCTGCGATCGGGCCGCCTCCACGGTCCGCGCCGACGAGACGACGACGCGCGGCCGCTCGGCGGGTTCCGGGCGGGGACGCACCGGCGCCTCCTCGACCACCAGGTGCGCGTTCGTGCCGCCGAAACCGAACGAGCTCAACCCGGCGATCCTCGGCCGGGCGGCGGACCGCGCCCAGGCCCGGGTCCGGTCCCCGATCACGAACGGCGTATCGGCGATGGCCATCCGCGGGTTCGGCCCGGCGAAGTTGGCCGTCGGCACCAGCTCCTCGTTTTCCAGGCACAGGACCAGCTTGATCAGCGAGGCGATGCCGGAAGCGTGGCCCAGGTGGCCGATGTTGCCCTTGACCGAGCCGAGAACGACGGGATCGGTCCGCCGGTCGGCGCCGAGCGACCGGTAGGCCTGGGTGAGTGCGGCCACCTCGATCGGGTCGCCCAGCGGAGTGCCGGTGGCGTGTGCCTCCACGAACGAGACGTCGGTGGCGTCCACGTCGGCCAGCAGCATCGCCTCGCGGATCACCCGGACCTGGCCGGCCACACCCGGCGCCGTGAAACCGGCCTTCGCGGAGCCGTCGTTGGTGGTGGCCGAGGCACGGATCACCGCGCGGACGTGGTCGCCGTCGGCCAGCGCGTCGTCGAGGCGTTTGAGGACCACCGCGCCCGCTCCGGTGCCGAAGATCGTGCCGGCCGCACGGTGGTCGAACGGGCGGCAGTGACCGTCAGGGGACAGCGGACCGTCCGGCTCCCACCAGTAGCCGGAGTGCGCGGGCATCTCGACCTCGCTGCCGGCCGCCACGGCCACGTCGCACTCGCCGGTCCGCAACGCCTGGCAGGCCAGGTGCACGGCGACCGCGGAGCTCGAGCACGCGGTCGAGACGGTCAGCGACGGTCCGTTGAAGCCGAATCGGTAGGAGAGCCGGGTGGAGGCGTAGTCGGGGTGGCTCAGCGTGCTGAGCGTCGCGCCTTCCGCCGAGGTGGTCTCGTAGCGCTGCGGGTCGCGTACGTGCAGGTCGACGTAACGGTTGTTGCCGACCGCGCCGAATACCCCGGTGCCGTCGGCGATCCGGTGGGGGTCGTACCCGGCGTCCTCGATCGCGCTGTGCCCGACCTCGAGGAAGAGCCGGATCTGCGGGTCGAGGAGAGTGGCGTCCCGGGGGGTGAAACCGAAGAACTCGGCGTCGAACCGCTCGAGGTCCGGTGCCTCGGCGAAGGCCTTCACGTAGTCGCTCTCGGCCAGCAGGGCGGCGGGAACCCCCGCGGCGAGCAGCTCGGGGTCGGAGGGGAACCCGATCGCCTCGGCGCCGGCCCGGAGGTTGCGCCAGAACTGCTCCGCGTCGGACGCGCCGGGGAAGCGCGCCGCCAGCCCGACCACGGCAACGCTGTCGGACGGCCCCCGCATGGTGCTGCTCATGGCGTTGTCTCCTTCGATCGAGCGGCGGCGCGGGCCGCCAGGCGGCGCTGCCGGAGCGCGGGCAGGTGGCGTGCGGTCCGGGGCGCGGCGGCCGGCGGCGAGGCTGCGCCGCCACCGGCGAGGAAAAGCGCGAGGCTGCGCACGGTGGAGTGCTCGAACAACGCCGTGATCGGAATCAGCCGGCCGGTGACCCGCTGCAACTCGACGTGGGCCCGGGCCATCAGCACCGAGGTCGCCCCGAGCTCGCGGAAGTTCTGCTCGGCTCCGACCCGTTCGTGCGCCAGGACCTGCTGCCAGATCGTGGTGACGAGTCGTTCCAGGTCGGTGACGGGTCGCGCGGCCGGTGCGCGCAGGAGCCCGGTCTCCGCCGTGTCCTCGGCCAGACGGCGCCGGTCGATCTTTCCGTTGGGCGTCAGAGGGACGGCGTTGATGGCCCGCACTTCCACCGGGAGCATGTAGTCGGGCAGAGCACGCCGGAGGAAAGCGCGGATCGCGTCGGCGTCGGGCGGCGGGTGACCGGGGGCAGGCACCACCGAGGCGACGATCTGGAGGTCACCGTCCGCTCCCGGGCGGGCCGCGGCGGCGGCATCCCGCAGCCCCGGGTGGGCACGCAACCACCGGTCGATCTCGCCCAGCTCCACCCGGAATCCGCGCACCTGGACCTGCGTGTCCCGGCGTCCCAGGACGGTCACGGAGCCGTCCGGCCGGTAGCGGCCGACGTCGCCGGTGACGAAGCGGCGATGGTTCGAGACCGGATCGGCGGCGAACCCCGGGCGCTCGGCGCGGAAGCCGGTGGCCAGGTACGGGCTCCTGACCGTGATCGTGCCGACCTCGCCGATGCCCGAGGAACGCCCCTCGGCGTCGGTCACCAGCAGCTCGGCGCCAGGGACGCCTCGCCCCACCGGGAGCGGCGAGCGGCCGGTCGGCGCGGCGTCGACCTCCGCGTGGCTGACGATCTGCGGGGTCTCGGTGGTGCCGTACGCGTTGACGACGGTCGCGTTCGGCGCCCAGCGCCGGATGCCGTCCACATCGGTCGGCTGCAGGAGGTCGCCTGCGCAGCAGACCAGCCGTAGCGCCGCTAGCGGTGTGGGTGCGGGCGGCACGCTCAGCAGCCGGCACAGCGCGGGAGTCGCGTGAAGGACCGTCGTGGACTCGGCCGCGAGCCAGCCGAGCAGCCCGACCGGATCCCGGAGCAACGGCGGCGGCGGCACCGCCAGACTCGCCCCGAGGGCGAGCGGCACGAAGACGTCGCGCAGCAGCGGGTCGTGGCCGAGGCCCGCCAGCAGCGCGAACCGATCCGCTGCGGTGAGCTCGTACCGCTCGGGATACCAGGCCAGGAAATTGCCGAGCGGTGCCCGGGTGGCGCTGACTGCCTCCGGCCGGCCGCTGCTGCCCGAGGTGAAGGCGACGTACGCGGCGGCACCGTCCCGCTCGGTCCGCGCGGGCCAGCTCGCTCCCGCCGCCCCGGGATCGGGCGCGTCGAGCCAACGGAGGCCGGTCGTGCGGAGCTCGTCCGGTAGCTCCGCCGCGACGCGGACGCCGGTCGTGGCGCCGAGCGTTTCGACCTGACGGGCGAGGCGGGAAGGTGGATGCTCCTCGTCGAGGATGCTGACGGCGGCACCGGCGCCGAGCACGCCCAACACTGCGGGGACGAGCTCGACGACCCGCGCGGCGTGGATCGGCACGACGTCGCCCGGCCCGACCCCGGCGGCGGCCAGCGTCGCGCTCCACGCGCCGGCGAGGGCGTAGAGGCCGGCGTAGCTGGTGGTCCCGCCGGGGCCGCGCAGGGCGACGTCCGGCGCGCGCTCGGCGGCCGTTGCGGCCAGCCGCCCGACCAGAGCGGGCGCGGTGGTGCGCAGGTCGGCGGTGCCGGTCGGCAGCAGGGCCGCGGCGACGTCGGTGACCAGGCTGTGCGTGCAGACCGGGCGGTCGGGCTCGGCACACAGCCGGCCGAGCAGGAGCGCGTATTGCCGCGCGAACTCGGCCACGTGCGGGGCGTCGAGCGCACCGGGGTCGTAGACCAGGTCGAGCCGGAGCCGGTCGCCGCGCTCGGTGACGTAGCAGCAGAGATCAAACAGCGCTCCGGGCGGCGGCGTGGGGAGTACCCGGGTCGAGAGGCTGGCCATGGCGGGCGGTTCGGCCGGGGTGCCCAGCCAGTTGAACCAGACCCGGAACAGGCGATTGCGCTCGGCCGCCTCGACGCCGAGGTCGTGCAGTAGCAGTTCGATCGGCAGGTCCGCGTTCGACGACGCCTCGGCCAGCCGCCGGGCGGCGGCCGACAGCACCTGGGCGAAGGGCGCGTCCGCCTCGACCCGCAGCCGCACCGGCAGCGTGCTCACCAGGAAACCCACGAGGTCTTCGGTGCCGGTCCGGTCGCGATGGCCGAACGGGACGCCGACCACCAGGTCGGGCCGGCCGGACCAGCGCCGCAGCAGCACGCTCAGCGCGGCCAGCATCGTGACGTTCGGGCTCACCCGGTGGGACGAGGCCGTCGCCCTGACCTGCCGGGTCAGCTCGGGATCCAGCTCGACGTGGTGGTTACCCGGCCCGGGGTGCGGCGGGGCCTGCATCGGGCCGGGCAGGTCGAGCGGACCGGGCAAGCCGGCCAGCGCCCGGCGCCAATGCTCGCGCTGGGCGGTCCCGGCCGGGCCGCTGACCCGCTCGGCTCGCCAGGCCGCGACGTCGGTGATGCGCAGCCGCGGTGCGGGCAGGTCGGCCCGGACGCCGGTGACTTCGGCGGTGTAGAGGCGGCCCAGTTCCCGCAGTACGACCCGCTCCGACCAGTCGTCGAAGACCAGGTGGTGGACGACGAGGACGAGGTCGTGCCGGTCGGCCCGGTGGCGGACCAGCGCGGCCCGGATCAGCGGCGCCGTACTGAGGTCGAAGGGGCGCCGCACGAGGTCCGCGATCACGGCGTCCGGATCGTGGCCCGCGTCGAGCACGTCGAACGGAATCGTGGCCCGCGGCTCCACGCGTAACCGGGCACCCTCGCCGGTGGCCTCCACCCGGCACCGCAGCGCGTCGTGCCGCTCGACCAGCCGGTCGAGCGCGGCGCGCACGGCGTCCACCGAAGGCGTGCCGGTCAGGCGTACGACGGTCGGCAGGTGGTAGGTCGGGTCGGTGCGGTCGAACTGGTGCAGCAACCACAGGCTGTGCTGGCCCAGAGTGAGCGGAGCGGTGTCCAGCCCGCTCGCCCGGGGGCCGCCCGCACGGTTCGCGCCCCCCGCTGCCGCTGCGCCCCCCGCTGACACTGCGCCGGCCGCTGCCACCGCGTCGGCGAGTTCACCGAAGGACGCGCCCGACATCACCTGGCCCACGGTGAAGTCGAGCGAGAAGGCGTGCTGGATCGCCATCGCCAGCCTCGCCGCGCTGAGCGAGTCGCCGCCGGCCTCGAAGAGGTTCTCGGCCCGGTCGCGCGGGGGCCGGCCGAGCAACGCGCGCCACTCCGCGGCGACTTTCCGTTCGATCTCGCCGGCCGGGGTGAGTTCGCGGTCGGGAGCGGGCCGGGCCAGCGCCGCCCGGTCGACCTTGCCGGACGGGGTGAGCGGCAACGCCCGGTGGACCAGCACCGCGGCCGGAACCGCCGCGGCCGGGAGCTGTGCGGCCAGGTACGCGCGCAGCCGCTGAGCCGGATCCGGCGCCGTGCCGGTCAGCGGTGCGAGCGTGACGTGGGCGGTGAGCAGTTCCTTGCCGTCGGCCCGGTGCAGGACGACGGCCGCGTCGGCCACCTCGTCGTGCCGGGCCAGCGTCGCCTCGATGCCACCCAGGCTGATCCGGACGCCCCGGACCTTGACCTCGTCGTCCAGCCGGCCGAGGTGGACCAGAGCGCCGTCGGCCCGTTGACGGACCAGGTCACCGGTGCGGTACATCCGCTCGCCCGGCCGGCTCGGGTGGGCGACGAAGCGTTCCGCGGTCGCCGCGGGCCGGCCGTGGTACCCGACCGCGAGCCAGGGCCCGGCCAGGTACAACTCGCCCGGCTCGCCCGTTGCCACCGGACGGCGGTCGGCGTCGAGCACGGCGATCTCGACGTCCGGGAACGGGCACCCGATCGGGATCACGTCGCCCTCGAGAGACTCCTCGCTGACGTCGTGGAACGTGCTGTCGATGGTGGCTTCCGAAACGCCGTAGGTGTTGAGGACCCTGGCGTCGGCCGGCAGCACGGCCCGCAGCCGCCGGTAGTCGGCGGCCCGCCACTGGTCCCCACCGCTGGCGAAGAGCCGGACCGACGCCAGCCGGCGCCCGGCCCAGGCGACCCAGTCGACCAACAGCCGGATCACCGCCGGGGTCAGCTCGAGGATCTGGACCGACTCGGCGTCGATCAGCCGCCACAGCGCTTCCGGGTCGAGCAGGACCGGCCGCGGGCAGAGCACCAGCCGGCCGCCGAAGCACAGCGTCCGGACGAGGTCTCCCACGTGGACGTCGAACGACGGGCCGGCGGCCTGGAGCGTCGTGCCGGGCGAGCCGGTGAGGTCGTGGACGTGGTCCCAGCCGCGGCAGGCGGCGTCGAGAGCCCGATGGGACACGGCGACCGGCTTGGGTTCGCCGGTCGAGCCGGACGTATGGACGATGTAGGCGATGTCGTCGCCCACGACGTCCCCGCCCACGATGTCGTCGCCCCCGGGTCGGTGGCTCCGGACGGCGCCGTGGTCCTCCGTGTCTTCGGTGGCTTCCGGGTCATCCGGGTCTTCCGGGCTGAGCAGCGGGACGGGGCCGTCCGGCCAGGCCGGACGCAGCGACTCCGGGGCCACGACCGCCACCGGACCGATGTCGGCCAGCATCCGCGCCCGCCGGGCCGCCGGGAGCCCGGGATCGATCGGCAGATAGATTCCGCCGGCGCGCCAGATGGCCAGGGCGGCGACGACGAACGACGGCTCCGCGTCGTCGACCAGCACCCCGACCGCACCGCCCCGAACCAGCCCGGCGGCGGCCAGCCGGGCGGCCAGCCGTTCGACCCGCACGGCGAGTTCCCGGTAGGTCAGCCGGCGGCCGGCCGAGACCACCGCGATCCGGCCCGGACAGCGCTCCGCGACATGGGCGAACCGCCGGTGAACCGCCACGAAGCCGGCCGCGGCGGGCTTGCGCCCGGCGCGACTTGTGGCGAGTTCACCCGGCATCGAATCCACCCCGGTCGTCATCGGCGATCTGCCGGAACGCTAACGACGCCGGTCCCTCCCCGACATGTCGCGGATTTGCGGGACGTGTCGCCGCCGCGGCGCCGCGACCAGACTTCCAGCGGCTGAGCATCGCGAGCATTTCGCGGGAGGAGCGCATTGCATGGCTACCGCCGAGCCGATCGCCATCGTCGGAATGGCCGGTCGTTTTCCCGCCGCGAATGATCTCGAGGAGTTCCGCGCGAATCTGTTCGCCGGCCGGGAGTGCCTCACCGAACTTTCCCGCGAGCAGCTGCTCGAATCGGGCGAAGATCCGGACGACATCGACGATCCCGATTACGTGCGGCGGCGGCCGATTCTCGCCGACGTGGACGGCTTCGACGCCCGATTCTTCGACCTCTCCCCGCGCGACGCGGAAGTCCGGGATCCGCAGCACCGCCTCTTCCTCGAAACCGCGCATTCGGCCTTGGAACACGCGGCCTACGACTCGCAGACCTATGCCGGCCGGATCGGCGTTTATACCGGCAGCAACATGAACAGCTACCGGATCGACTTCGTCGAGAAGCGTCCGGATCTCTACCGGTCGGCCGGTCGAATGGCGATCGACCTCGGAAACTCTCCCGACTACCTGGCCACGTTCGTCGCCTACAAGCTCGGTCTGCGGGGGCCCGCGCTGACCGTGCTGACGGCCTGCTCGACGTCGCTGGTCGCCGTGCACGAGGCCTGCAACGCGCTGCGGGTCGGCGACTGCGACCTGGCCATCGCCGGTGGCGCCGACGTCGAGTTCCCGGTCGATCGCGGCTATTTCCACGTGTCGGGCGGAACGCTGTCGAAGGACGGCGTCTCGCGGCCGTTCGACGACGAGGCCTCGGGCACGAATTTCGGCAGCGGCGCCGGTGCCGTCGTGTTGAAGCCGCTGGCCACGGCGCTGGCCGACCGCGACACGGTGTACGCCGTCGTCCGCGGGACGGCGATCAACAACGACGGCGACCGCAAGGCCGGGTTCACGGCGCCGAGCGTCGCCGGGCAGAGCGAGTGCATCCAGCGCGCCCTCCGGGTCGCCGGGGTGGACCCGGCCACGATCGGCTACGTCGAGGCGCACGGGACGGCCACCCCGATCGGCGATCCGATCGAGCTGGCCGGGCTGGTCGACGCGTTCCGTGCGGTGGGCGGTCCGGAGCTTCCCGACCGGTACTGCGCGATCGGGTCGGTGAAGTCCAACGTCGGCCATCTGGGCCAGGCCTCCGGGGTCACCGGTCTGATCAAGACGGTGCTCGCGCTGAGGGCCGGTCGGATCCCGGCGACGCTGAACGTCAACCGGCTCAACCGTCAGGTGGACTGGGAGGACACGCCCTTCGTGGTCGCCACCCGGTCGATGCCGTGGCCGGCGGGCCCGGACGGGCCGCGACGCGCGGGCGTGAGCTCGTTCGGCATCGGCGGCACCAACGCCCATCTCGTCCTGGAAGAGGCTCCGTCCGGACCGCCGCCGCCGCCGGGCGAGCCCGCGGTCGAAGCCGTGCTGTGGTCGGCGGTCGACGCGCCCGCCGCCGACCGGCTGGCCCAGCGTCTGACCGGCTACTTCGCCCGCCTCGACGAGGCTGACTTCCCCGACGCCGCGCACTCGCTGCGCACCGGCCGGACCGTGAAGCGGACCCGCGCGGCCTTGGTCGCCGCCGGCCCGGCCGAGGCCACGACGCTCCTGCGGTCCAGGCGAGGCCTGATCCGGCCGGACGGGACGGCCCGGCGGCTGGCCTTCGTCTTCCCGGGCGTCGAGCCGCGGCACCTCCCGGCGATGCGCGACCTCTACGTCCACGAAGCGCTCTTCCGGCAGGGCTGCGACGCCGCCTTCGACGTGTTGGAACCGCTACTGGACGTGGATCTGCGTCCGGCCTTGGCCGCGGGGGATCCGGCGGCGCTGGCGCGACCGCTGACCGCGTTACCGCTGCTGTACACCGCCCAGTACGTGCTCGCGCAGAGCCTGATCCACTGGGGCGCGCACCCCGACGTCGTCTTCGGACACGGCCTGGGGGAGCTCGTCGCCGGGGCCGTGGCGGGAGGACTGGACTTCGAGTCCGGGCTGTGTGCGGTGGCCGAGCGGGCCCGGCTGGTGGAGACGTCGCCACGGCGCAGCGCGCTCACCGTCGGCGCCGGGGCCGGGCAGGTGATCGACCTGCTGCCCGCGGCGGTGAGCGTCGCCGCGGTGAACGGGGCGCGCCAGGTCGAGCTGGTCGGGCCGGACGACGAGATCGTCGAGGTCGCCCGGCGGCTGGCCGCGCACCACGTGCCGGCCCGTGCGCCGCGGGCCGCACACGGCTTGCCGGACCCGGAGCTGGGCCCGCTGGTGCCGCTCTGGCGCGACCGGCTCGCCGACCTGGCCTGGCGCCGGCCGGAGTTGTCGCTGGTGTCCACGGTGCCCGGGGCCGGGCCGGCCGCGGGCGACGCGGTCTCTCCGGACTTCTGGGCGGCCCAGCTGATCACGCCGGTCGACTTCGACGCCGCCGCCGCCGCGGTGCTCTCCGCCGGGCCGACGACCGTGGTGGAGATCGGCGGCGGAACGCTCGAGCCCCTGCTCAGAGCCCGGCCGGACCTGCGGGCGAGCCGGTCGCGGGTCCTGCCGGCGGCCGGCGGCGAGCGCACCGGCGAGGCTCTGCAGCGACTCCTTTCCCAGCTGTGGGTGGACGGCAGGACGATCGGCTACTGGCGCCGGCGGGCCGAGCAGGGGGAGTACCGCAGGATCGCGGCACCCGGCTACCCCTACGATCGGCAGCGCTTCTGGGCCGACCCGCGCTAGTTAGCGCGCGCTTCCGGTGGCGAACACGCCGGTGATCTGTTCGAGAAGGTGCTCGGCGGCGGGAAAGTGGCCGCCGGGCAGCACCGCGCAGTCGAAACGTCCGCCGGACACCACCCGCCAATAGGGGAGCAGCTCGGCCGGGACCGTCCGGTCGGCCTCCCCGCCGAGCGCGGTGACCGGGCACTGGAACCAGGGGCCGGCCGGAGCCGGCGCCGTCTCGACCAGTCGCAGGTCCGCCCGCGTGACGTCCAGGATCATCTCCATCAGTTCCGGGGTGTCGAAGACCTCCGGCGGTGTGCCGCCGTAGGCCCGAAGTTTGGCCAGCAGCGCCGGGGTCGAGAGCTGGTGCACCGGCGAGTCGGGGTCGGGGTGGCTCGGCGGGCGGCAGGCCGCGAGGAAGGCGTGCACCGGCCCCGGCCGCCCGATCTCACGCATCCGAAGCGCGAAGGCGGCGCCGACGGCGACCCCGGCGCTGTGCCCGTAGACGGCGTAGGGCTGCCCGTCGAGTCGCGGGGCGAGGAATCGCGTCAGCTCCCGGGCCAGGACCGTGAGGTCGGTGGCCTTCGTCTCGGTGAAGCGCTGCTCCCGGCCGGGAAGCTGGATCGGCCACACGTCGATGCCGTGGGCCGCCAGCTTCGGGACCCATTGCCGGTAGAACGACGCGCCCCCACCGGCATGGTGGAAGCAGAGCAGGCGCAGGCGGTGGCTCGGGGTGGAGCCGGCGAACTGCACCCACGGGGTCAGGACGCCGGGGGTGGTGGGAAGGCTCATGCGGACGCTCCCGAGTAGTGCCGAAGTGCGGTCGTGAAGACGTAGCGGGTGACGAGGGCGAGCGCGCAGGCAGCGAGCGCCTCACCGAGTACCGCGGCACCGGAGAGCCGGTGCGCGATCGCGGCCGCCGGCAGCGAGATCGAGAAGCCGATCGGCACGACGAAGGTCAGGCTGACGCGCAGCCAGCCCGGATAGATCGTGAGCGGCCAGCGCCCGGCCTGATACACCGACTCGAACATCTCGGCGATGCCGTCGACGCGGACGAACCAGAACACGGTGGACATCAGGCAGAACAGGAAGCAGTAGATGATGAGCAGGCCGAACACCAGCGTCACCAGGAAAAGCAGCACCTCGACCGGGCCGACCATCGGGCGCAGTCCGATCACGGCCCAGCCGATGACGGCCAGACCGGCGAGCACGTCGACGCCCTGCCAGGCGTCCACCGCCCGGGTGCTGACCACGAACTGGGCGTCCATCGGCCGCACCAGGACGAAGTCCAACGTGCCGTCCTGCACGTCGCGGACCAGGCGCTCGAGCATCGGCCGGACGAACATCCGGAGCACCCCGCCGACCAGTGTGAAGACCCCTACGAACGCCATCAGCTGCGGCTTCGTCCAACCGTTGAGGTCGTGGATCTGCGCGAACACCAGGCCGACGACCACCAGGCTGATACCGATCGACAGGACGCTCTGCAGCAGCTGGACGAAGAAGTTCGCGCGGTACTGCAGCTCGTTCAGGATCTGAACACGCAGCAGCCGCCAGCCCAGGGCGGGCAATTCCGACGTTTTCATCCCGCTCCGTTCCTGGTCAGTTGCCCACGGCGGTGTGCCGCCGCACGGCCAGACGCCAGACGCCGAGGACGCCGGTCGCTCCGACGCCTATCCACACCAGCTGCATGGCGAGGCCGTGGAGGAGGTCGGTGGCGCTCAGGTTCGAGACGACCGACTCGATCGGAAAGCCGAAGACCCATTTGAAGGGCAGGAAGTCCGCGACGCGCTGGGCCCAGCCGGGAAGCAACGACATCGGCACCAGCCGCCCGGAGAGCAGCAGCTCCACCGCGAGGATCAGGTCGAACGCCGCTCCGGCCCGAGTCGTCCAGAAGGACGTCAGCCCGAGCAGCCAGAGATAGAGCGAACGGAGCAGGTAGGCGGCCCAGATCGCGACCACGAAGACGACGGCTTCCAGCGGCGTCACGCTCAGGGCGGGCCGGAAGATCAACGCCAGCCCGACCGCCACCGGGACCCAGAGCACGACCATGACGAGCTTCCAGCCCGCGTACTCCGCCAGGTCACGGTGGATCGGATGGATGGGCCGCAGGAGTGCGCCGGTGAACGTGCCGTCGCGGATCCGTTCCTCGAAGTCGTGCGGTGTCGTGGCGGTGGTCATGTTCCGCACGAGCGTCCAGACGATGAAGTAGGCGGCCAGCGTGTGGATCGTCCAGCCGCCGACCGAGCCGCCGGCGACCCGGGCCACCGCCTGCCAGAGCAGCAGGTAGAGCAGGGCCTCGAACACCATCGTGGCGAGGAGGAAGTAGTTCGTGGCGCGGTACTGGAACTCCTTGCTGACGGCGACGCCGGCGGTCTTCACGTAGAACCCGCCCAGCCGGCCGAGCCGCGGTGTCGTCACTGGTGCACCGGCCCGGCGAAGATCGTCTCGATCAGGTCGTCGATCGGCGGGTCGGAGATGGACAGGTCGATCACCGGGTGGTGGGCGAGCAGGTGTGCGGTGGCCGTCGTGATCTCGGCTCGCGGGATGCGCACCCGGATCCGCCCCGACTCCGCCTTCACGACCTGTCCGTACTCGGAGAGGTCGGCGGCGTGCTCCAGCGTGACGTCGACCTCCTTGTAGATCGCCAGTTGGTCGCCGAGCTCGGCCAGCGGCCGGTCGAACACGATTCTCCCGCCGTCGATCAGGATGACCCGCTTGCACAGCGCCTCGACGTCGGCCATGTAGTGGCTGGTGAGCAAGACCGTCGCCTGACCCGAAGCGACGTACTCGCGGATGAACGAACGGATGCGCTTCTGCATGACCACGTCGAGGCCCAGCGTCGGTTCGTCGAGGAAGAGCACCGCGGGCCGGTGCAGCAGCGAGCCGGCGATCTCGGCCTTCATGCGCTCGCCGAGCGAGAGGTTGCGTACCGGTTTGCGGACCAGGTCACCGATCTGCAAGAGCTCGACGAGCTCGTTCCTGGTTCGGCGGTACTCGGCCCAGGGGGTCTGGTAGATGGCCCGGTTCAGCTCGAAGGAGTCCTCCACCGGCAGGTCCCACTGCAGCTGGCTGCGGTTGCCCATCACCAGCGTGATCCGCTTGAGGAACTCGTGCCGTCGCTGCGCCGGTGTGAAGCCCAGAACGCGTACTTCGCCGCCGGTCGGGTGGAGCACCCCGCAGAGCATCTTCAGGGTGGTCGTCTTGCCCGCGCCGTTCGGGCCGAGGAAGCCGACCACCTCGCCCGGGGTGATCTCGAACGAGACCCCGTCGACCGCGGCCACGGCGCGCGTCTTGCGGCGGAAGATGCTGGCCACGGCCGCGTTCAGGCCGGCGTCACGGACCGGCACCAGGAAGTCTCGGCGCAGGTCGCGCACGCTGATCACGGGCTCTGTGGGCACCGAACACCCCGTCGACGTCGCAGTGACAAGGACATCGCCATGATTGGGGAGCCGGCGGTCCGTGCGCCTGTCACCTGTTCGCGGGATACGTCCGCGTCCCGTATATCGGTGGCTGTGCGCACGGTGACCGGCGCCTTAGCTTGACCGAATGACCGGCACCGACGGCACGCACCGCTTCGCCCTGGACCGCGGCTGGTCGGTCTGGCGCCTGATGGCGCTGCGCTCGGCGGGCGGGCCGATCGAACGGCTCGGCGGCCTGGCCACCGAGCGCGAGCTGGCCTTGCCGGCCGGCCCGGAGCGCGAGAGCGGGCTGCGTGCCGCGACCCGGGCCGCGTGCCGCGACCTGGTGCTCGACGACTTCCTGCTCGGCGCGCTGGCCTGGCAGAACCCCGAGATCCTCGACAACTGGCTGGCGGCCTGGGTCGCGGCGTTGCGGGCCGGGGACGAGCCCCAGCTGTCCCGGATGGATCGCCGGGAGGCGCTGATCGCCCGCTACGCCCAGCGGTACTTCGCGAAGAACGACACGATCGGATTCTTCGGGCCGGTGGCCTGGGCCCGGCTGGGCGGCGGTCCGGCCGGGACCGCGGGCAGTCTCGGGGTACGGCGCTCACGGGTCTGTTTCGAGACCTGGGCGGTCCGGTCCGTCGTCGATCGCTGGAACCGCGATCCCCGGTTGCGGCCTTTCCTTCCGGTCCGGCTGAACCCCTCGTGTACCCGCGACGGGAACGCGATCCTCCGTCCGCATCGCCCGCCGTTCGTCCTCGACCCGGACGCCGCCGAGGTGGTCGCCTCCTTGCCCGGCGCCGGCACGGTGGCCGGGCTGGAGGCCCGCTGCGGCCCGGTGGCCGGCGTGCTGGCCCGTCTCGGCGACGCGGGTGTGCTCCGGGTCGGCTTCCCGCTGCCGCTGACCGAGCGTCCCGAGCGGGCCCTGCGCGAGCACGTGGCCGGGCTGGGCGACGCGGCGCTGCGCGCGGAGCTGACCGCACTGCTGGACCGGCTCGACGCGGCCCGCGCGGCCGTGGTCGCGGCCACCGACCCGCTGTCATTGCACGGGCGGCTGAGCGGCCTGCGCCGGGAGGTCGCCGTCGCGGCCGGCACGTCGGCCCGGTCGATTCCCGACGCGAGCCCGGGCGGGCGTACCTCGGTTTACCTCGACTGCCGCCGGGACCTGGACGTCGTGCTGGAGGAAGCCCTGCTCACCGGAGTGTCCGCGCCGCTGGGCATCCTGCTCGACAGCGCGCGGTGGCTGGCCGGCCAGGTCGGGGAGGCTGCGCACGAGGAGCTGCGGGGGCGATACCGCCGGCTGCGGAGGAAACAGTCCCGGGTGACCCTGGCCGACCTCCAGTTCGCCGCGGCGGACCTGCTGAGCCAGCGCACCGGCTCGTTCGCCGACGTCGTCGAGGACTTCCAGCTGCGCTGGGCGGAGATCCTGCCCCGCACCGGCGCCGACGCCGTGGTCGAGGTGTCCGCGGCCAGGGCCGCCGCCGACAGCCTCTTTCCGCCGGGTGGACGGCACTGGGCCGCGGCGCGCGTGCACAGCCCCGACCTCATGCTGCGCGATCCGGCCGCGGACGGGGCCCGGTGGGTGCTCGGGGAGCTGCACCTGGGGCTCAACACGCTGGAGAGCCCGGTTTTCGGCACCCAGGCCGACGACGCGGCCGAACTGACCGCCGCGGTCGCCGCCGACCTGGCGCCGGGCCGGGTGGTTCCGGTGTACCCGACCGACTCGCCGGAGGTCAGCCCCCGGACGTACCCGCCGCTGACGCTGGATCCGCCCGGCCACTACCGCTACTGGTCCTACGGCTTCGACGACGGGCACGCGAGCGCGGCCTCCAGCGCGCCGGCCACGGCGCTGTGCGTCGAGGAGATCGACGGGGAGCTGATCGCGCGGGCCGAGCCGGCCGGCTGGGCGGCCCCGGTGCTGGAGTGCTTCGGCGAGTTCCTGACCGCGGTCGTCGTCAACCTGTTCCAGCTGCGCCGGCCCGCGCCGTGCCTACCGCGGGTGACCCTCGGCGACCTGGTCGTCAGCCGGCGCAGCTGGCGGGTGGCCGGCGAGGAGCTGGCCGCCGTCGCTCCGCGCCGCGGCCGGGACCGGGGCCAGGACACGCTACGCGGGTGGGCCCGCGCCCAGGGTTTGCCGAGGCACGTCTTCGTGCGGACGCCGCTGGAGCCGAAGCCGTTCTACGTGGACTTCCAGGCTCCGCTGCTGGTCGAGAACCTGGCCCGGGCGGTTGGCCGGCTGGCCGCGGGCGCCGCCGTCGATCTGGTGGAGATGCTGCCGGCGCCGGAGGAGCTCTGGCTCCGCGACGACGACGGCCGCCGGTTCACCTCGGAGCTGCGCATGGTCGCCGTCGACCCGGCCCGGCACGGTCCGGCGTCGTGGTCGCTGGAGGGTGCCGGGCCGGAGTGACCCGGTCAGCCCACCCGCTCTTTCCGCCGTACCAGCCTTTCCGAGTAGCGGACGGCGTCGGCGGAGTAGAACAGATCGTCTTCGTCCGCCGGGCAGTGCAGGATCAGGGTGTTGATGCCCAACCGGATGTAGCGGGCCAGTACCTCCCCGACCTCGGCGAAGCTGCCGACCAGGTACGGGCAGAATTCCCGGGCGGTGTGGAACGGGTGCGTCCAGTACGTCCTACCCGGACCGCCGGACCGGCCGTCGTGGTTCCAGACCTGGTCGTGCCAGCGCGCATCGAACTCGGTCGCGGTCAAATCCCGGTACGCCTGGCCGAGCTCGTCGGCGCCGTAGCGGTCGTAGGCGATGCGCCAGGCTTCGGCGCTGGTTTCCCGCGCGATGATGCCGACCCTGATCCCGGTGCGTTCGAGCGCGTTCTCGCCCGAGTACTCCTCCGGCGGGAGGGGGTAGGTGAGCCGGACGACGTTGAGCTGCTTGGCCGCGTCCACGGCCGCCGGGGAGTTTCCGGCCAGGAAGACCTGTGGCTCGAGGCCGGCCGGCAGCGGCGGTTTCAGCGTGACGTCGATCAGGTCGTGGTGGGCGCCCCGGTGGGTCAGCTCCCCGCCGGTGCGGAGCAGGGCCGCCATCATCTGGCCGTACTCGACCAGCCACTCGTACCGGTCGTCGTGGTCCCGGAACGCTCCCAGCGCCTTCAGATGCGGCCGGTAGCCGCCGGCCACCAGGTTCAGATCGACCTGCCGCCCGTAGAGGAGCCCGATGCTGCTGACCATCCGGGCGGCCGTGAACGGATGCATGTAGGCCGGCTGGACGGCCACCAGCGGCACCAGCGCCGTGGTGTGGCTGATCAGGAGCTGGGCGGCGGCCCACGGGTCGATCGATTCGTTGTCGGTGAAGATGAGGAGGCCACGGAGTCCGGCCGCCTCGGCCCAGCGCGAGACGTCGATCACCCGGTTGGCGTACCGGTCGGGTGCCGTGTCCTCAGCCAGCGGCGGAAACGTGGAGTAGAGCTGCATGGATCACACCGGCCCGCCGGAGAGAGCCGCCAACGACGGCTGCACCGCTTTCAGGGTTTCGAGCACTTCGGCGAACTCGTCGTCGGTTTCGGTCAACGGAGAGGGCATCGGGACGCAGCCCAGCTCGCGGTAGGCGGCCATCCGCTCCGCGAGGTGGTCCGGGCTGCCCATCAGCGAGACCTCGTCGGGATCGACCGGCCCGAAGGCCTCGAGGATGCGGCGGTAGTGGGGGAGCATCCGGTAGGACTTCGCGCTGCGTGCCCAGAGGGCCCGTACGTCGGCGAGGTTCCGGCCGGTGTAGGTGGGCAGGATGGCCAGCACCGGGAAGGCGTCGGCGTCCTTGCCGAACTCCGCACAGGCTTCGCGGACGATCGGCATCACCCGTTCGGCCACGTACCGGGGTGAGCACAGCCAGAGGATGAGGCCGTCGCCCGACTCGACGGCCAGGCGAATCATCTTGGGGCGCAGCGCGGCCAGGTAGATCGGGACCGGCGGCCTCGGGTTGACGTACTGGGTGTGCGCGCTGAAGTACTCCCCGTCGAAGTCGACTCCTCCCTCGGTCAACAGGGTGCGCACGACGAACAGGTACTCCTGCATGACCTGGATCGGCGGTCCTTGCCGGTACCCGAGCACGTACTCGTTGACGAAATGGTGGCTGTAGCCGAGCCCGAGAACGTAGCGGCCGTCCGACATCTCGGCCAGCGTCGCGGCGGACTCGGCCATCGTCACCGGGTGGCGGGCGTAAATCGGCAGGATTCCGGTCCCCACCGTGATCGTGGGCGCGGCCTGGAGGTAGGCCGACGCGACCAGCGTCGCGTCCCGGACGTCCGGGTGCTGATCCACCCAGATCTCATCGAAACCCAGCTTCTCCGCCGTCCGTACCCGCCCCTGCAGGCCGCTCATGGTCAGGGTTCGCGGCGACATCATGATCGGCACACTCGCTGAGTTCACAGCGCGTCAACTCCTTCCGGGGCCAGGTCTTCGACCCGCAGTTCGAGGTAGGGGGCGGGCTGCTGGATGAGTTGCAGGTCGGATTCCAGAACCAGGTGCTCGCCGTCGCGCCCGGCTTCCCGGAACCCGGCGAAGGCGTACGTGATCTGCATCTGGCGGTTCCGGCCGGTCTCCACGAAGTCGGCGCGCAGCCGGACCCCGGCCTCCTTGGCCTGCGTCATCACGTGATTGAGCAGCACGGTTCCGACGCCGCGGGACATCGTCCGGCAGGACATCAGCAGCAGCCGCAGGTGCCAGACCGAGGTGCCGAGCTCCACCAGCGCCAGCCCGATCGTGCCGTAGCTGCCGTACTTGTCGGTCAGGTCGGCGACCAGCAGCAGGTGGTCGGGGCGGCCGCGCAGCTCGTCGAGCTCCTCGTAGCCGTAGGTGCGGCCGGTCGAGTTGAGCTGGTTGGTGCGGACCGTGAGTTCCTCGGCGCGCTGCAGGTCGTCCTGGCTGGCGCGCCGGATCGTGAACCGCATGCCCAGCTCGGCCAGGAACTGCTCCGGCGTGCCCTGGTAGGCGACTTCCTTCTGCTCCCGGGCGATCTGGCTGCGGAACATGCTGCGGCGCAGCCGGGACTCGGCGGTGACGAACCGCGGGTTGAACTCGGGCCGGTCGACGGCGGCCTCCAGTTGCGCCGGGGCGAGGCAGAGGGTTCCCGGGTGGAGCCGGCTCACCTCGGCCCGCTCGAACTCCTGGTCGTCGACGAAGGCCAGCGCGTCGACGCCGATGTTCAGCGACTGCGCGATCCGCTCGATCGCCGAGGACTTCGGGTTCCAGCCGATCTGGGGGTACACGAACATGTCCTCGACGCCCAGCCGGCGTAAGCGCGCCAGTGCGGCTTCCTCGTCGTTGCGGCTGGCCACCGAGTGCAGGATGCCCCGCTGGTCGAGGGTGGTGAGCAGCTCGGCCACGTGCGGCCGGAGCCGCACGTCGTCGCCCTCCAGCAGTACGCCGTCCCAGAGCGTGTCGTCCAGGTCCCAGACGAGGCATTTGACCTGGCCCCGACGGGCGGCGGGCCGGTGACTACTCACGATCGCTCCTGGGTCCGGTAGGCAGCGTCAGCGATCGTGATCTGCTGGATCTCCGAACTGCCCTCGATGATTTCCATGACTTTGGCGTCCCGATAGAGCCGGGAGACGGGGGAGCCGGGACCGCAGCCGTGCGCGCCGTGGATCTGGACCGCCTCGGAGGCGTGCCGGGCGGCGGCGACGGACGCGAAGTACTTCGCGATCCAGGTCGCCATGATCGTCTCGGGGCTGCCCGCGTCCTTCAGGCCGCCGGCCCGCTCGCAGAGCAACCGGGCGGCGCTCAGGTCGGTGACCATGTTCGAGAGCTTGGCCCGGATCAGCTGCAGCTCCCGCAGCGGCACTCCGCCGACGTGCCGGGCCCGGGTGTAGTCCCGGCAGGCCTCGACGCACGCGGCGAGAATGCCGACGCAGCCGGCGGCCACGCTGAACCGGCCGATGTCGAGCGTGCCGGTGAGCATCATTCCGGGCGCGAACGGCACCGGCCCGATCCGGGCGTCGTCGTCGACCAGCGCGTCGCGGAGCGAGACCGTCGCCAGCATGCCGGCCCGGGTACCGAGCATGTCCTCGATCGGCCGCACCTCCACGCCCGGAGCCGTACTCGGGACGAGGAAGCACTCCGACCGCTCGTCGGCTTTGGCGAAGACGAGGAAAAGGCGGGCGCGCTGCCCGCCGGTGATCCAGGTTTTCGTCCCGTTCAGCACCCAGCCTCCGGCGCGCCGGACCGCGCCGGTGGTCAGCCCCTGCGCGTCGCTGCCGGCGCCGGCCTCCGAGACGCACAGCGAGGCCGGTGTCCGGCCGGTGGCCAGCTGCGGCAGCCAGTGTTCGCGCTGGGCCGTGTCGCCCCAGCGAAGGATCGCGTAGGCCACCATGGACTGCACGGTCAGCAGGCTCCGGAGCGAGGAGCAGCCGCGCCCGACCTCTTCGTGGAGCGGGCCGAGTGCGCTGAGCGGTAGCCCCGCCCCTCCCAGCTCGACCGGGACGAACGGGGCCCAGAGGCCGGCCTGCCCGACGTCGTGCAGCAGCGTGTCGGGGACCCGGCCGGCGCGGTCGTACTGGTCGGCGATCGGTGCCACCCGGGCGTCGACGAAGCGCCGGGCCGATGCCCGGTCGGCCACACGCTCCACGGCGGGCGGGGCGGTGAGCGGGCCGGCGGTCATTCGGCCCGGGAGCCGAGAACGGCCGGCTCGGTGTGCCGGGCCACCACCTCGGCCATGCCCCGGACGGTCCGGAAGTTCGCCAGCTGTAATTCTTCGGTCGCCAGCGTGATGGCGAACGCGCGCTCGATGAACATGACGAGTTCCATGGCGAAGAGCGAATTGATGAAGCCGAACGAGAAGATGTCGTCGGAATCAGTGAATTCCACCTCGGGAAAACGTCCGCCGATGAACGCGCGGATCTGGTCGGCGTCCGACCGGTCCATTTTCATCACCTACCGGTGTGAGCCAGTGTCAACATTCAGTCGGAGTATCACCGACCACCCGCACGAATGGGGCTCCCGGGCAGTAGCAGGATCTGGTTGGCAACATGCTGACACCGGGCCCGCCTGGAATTCGCCGCCCGGTCGGGTGACGCTGTGGACACTCGCACCATCGTCGGCCGCCGCGGAGGAAACCGCTATGTTGGACCAAAGGATTCGCGACCACGACATCGCGATCATCGCGATGTCGGGCCGTTTTCCAGGCGCTGCGGATGTGCCTAGCCTCTGGAAGAACCTGGAAAACGGCGTTGAATCGTTCACCACTTTCACCGACGAAGAACTGCGCGCGGCCGGCGTCAGCGAGGCGCTCATCTCGAATCCGGACTACGTGAAGGTCCGGCCGGTCCTGGACGACGTGCGCGGATTCGACGCGCAGTTCTTCGGCTACAGCCCGCGGGAGGCCGAGCTCGCCGATCCGCAACAGCGCCTCTTCGTCGAGTGCGTCTGGGAGGCCCTGGAGTACGGCGGTTACGGCCGGCCCGACGACCGGGGCCGGGTGGGCCTGTTCGGCGGCTCCAACGTCAGCATGTACATGATGGACCGGCTGGGCCCCGAGGCCGCCACCATCGACGAGTTCGAGCTGATCATCGGCAACGACAAGGACGCGTTGACCACGGTGGCCGCCTACCGGCTGGGCCTGACCGGGCCGGCCGTTTCGGTCCAGACCTTCTGCTCCACCTCGGCGGTCGCCATTCACATGGCCTGCCAGAGTCTCCGGCTGGACGAGTGCGACCTGGCCCTGGCCGGCGGCGTCTGCGTTCGCGTCCCCGACCGGGTCGGGCATCTCTTCGTCGAGGGCGGCCAGAAGTCGCCCGACGGGCACATCCGCACGTTCGACCGGAAGAGCAAGGGGGGCATCTTCGGCGACGGCGTCGGCATCGTCCTGCTCAAGCCGTTGCGCAAGGCGCTGGCCGACCGGGACACCGTGCTGGCGGTGATCCGCGGCTCGGCGATGAACAACGACGGTGCCGCCAAGTTCAGCTACACCGCGCCCAGCATCGTCGGCCAGTCCACGGCCGTGCGTGCCGCCCTCAACGACGCGGACGTCTCCCCGCGCGACATCTCCTACGTGGAGGCTCACGGCACCGCCACCGAGCTGGGTGATCCGATCGAGGTCGCCGCGCTGACCAAAGGCTTCCGGACCGCCGAGGTGGACGCGTCCGGGGCGGAGCTGATCGACCGGCAGTACTGCGGGATCGGGTCGGTGAAGACCAACGTCGGCCACCTCGACCGCGCCGCCACCGTGACCGGCCTGATCAAGGTGGTCGAGGCGCTGCGCAACGAGGTGATCCCGCCGTCCCTGCACTATTCCGAGCCCAACCCGGAGATCGACTTCGCGCGGAGCCCGTTCTACGTGGCCGGCAAGCCGGTGCCGTGGCCACGCCAGCCCGACCGGCCGCGCCTGGCCGGCTTGAACGGACTGGGCATGGGCGGCACCAACGTGCACGTCGTCGTCCAGGAGGCGCCGCAGCCACCGGTGCGGCCGGCGCCCGCCCGGCGCTGGCAGGTGCTGCCGATGTCGGCTCGGGCGAAAATCGCCGGCGAGCAGCTCCAGGAACGGCTCGGCCGGCACCTGGCCGGCGTCCCCGACGACTCGCTGCCGGACGTCGCCTACACCCTGCAGGTGGGGCGGGCGCTCTTCGAGCACCGGCGCGTCGGGGTGGCCGACACGCCGGCCGCCGCCGCTGCCCTGTTCGGCGGCGAGAGCGAGGCGGGGTCCGCCGTCCTGGCCCGGCAGGATCCGACCCGGGGCCGCCC
Organism: Cryptosporangium sp. NPDC051539; assembly: GCF_044454545.1. NCBI lineage: Bacteria > Bacillati > Actinomycetota > Actinomycetes > Cryptosporangiales > Cryptosporangiaceae > Cryptosporangium > Cryptosporangium sp. NPDC051539. The sequence continues at coordinate 336,679 of NZ_JBITDV010000009.1, forward strand.
GGTCGGATTCCTGTTCGCCGGGGTCGGCGAGCACTACGCCGGCATGGTCGGGCAGCTCTACCGGACCGAGCCGGTGTTCCGGCACCACCTGGACGAGGGCCAGCGGCTGCTCACCGCGCTCACCGGCCTGGACGCAGTGGGACCGCTGACGGCCGAGCGGGCCGCGCCGGCCGGCGCCGACCTGGCCGCGCTGATGGGGCGCGGGCCGGCCGCCGACCCCGCCGACGAGCCGTTACGGAGCACCCGGATCGCCCAACCGGCCGTCTTCCTGGCCGAGTACGCGCTGGCCCGGACGCTGATGGAGTGGGGGATCACGCCGACGGTCGTGCTCGGCTACAGCGTCGGCGAGTACGTCGCGGCCTGCATTGCCGGGGTGTTTTCGCTCTCCGACGCGCTGCGCCTGGTCGCCAAGCGCGCCGAGCTGATCGACGCGCTCCCCGGCGGCGCCATGCTGGCCGTGGGCTCGACCTGGGCCGAGCTCGAAGCGCGGGTTCCTGATCTGAGCGCGCGGGGAATCGATCTGACCGCGCTCAACCCCGGCCAGATCGTCGTGGGCGGGCCCGCCGATTCCGTCCGGGAACTCGCCGCGATCCTCCGCGAAGCCGAGCTTCCCTGCCGCGAGCTGGCCACCACGCATGCTTTCCACTCCCGGATGCTCCGGCCGGCGGCCAGGGAGCTGACCACGTGGATCGCCGAAAACGTCGCGCTGAACCCGCCGAGGGTGCCCTACCTGTCCAACCTCACCGGTGCGGAGGCCGGCCCGGACCTGGTGACCGACCCGAGCTACTGGGCCAGGCACATGTGCGAGCCGGTGCGCTTCACCGACGGGCTCGACGCGGCACTGCGCCGCAGCGACATGGCCCTGCTGGAGATCGGGGCCGGCCGATCGCTGGGGGCCATGGTGCGCAGCCATCCCGCCTGCGACCGCTCCCGCTGGCCGCTGATCGTCTCGACCCTGCCCGCGGCGAGCGAGGACCGGCCGGACGACAAGGCGCTGGCCGACGCGCTGGCCGAGCTCTGGCTGACCGGCGTCGACGTGGACTGGGAGGCCTACCAGCGCAGTCAGGGCGACTGGAAGCCCGGCCGGGTGCCGCTGCCGGCCTACCCGTTCCAGCGCAAGGAGTACTGGTTCGGCGGCGACCGGCCGGGCTGGACCTATCCCACCGCGGCCGCGCCCGGCGACGAGCGTGACGAGTTCGGTGAGCTGCTCCTGCAACCGGAGACCCGCTGGCTGACCGCTCCGGTCTGGAAGCGGCGGCTCCCGCCGCAGCCGGTGCCCGACGAGGACGAGGCCTGGGTGATCTTCACCGACGACCGGGCCGACGATCCGATCGCCGAGCGGCTCGTCGAACGGCTCACCGCGGCGCGGCGGCGGTTCGCCACGGTCCGTCCCGGCACCGAGTTCGGCTCCGGACCGGACGGCTACCGGATCCGGCCGGGCAACGCGGACGACGTGCTCGACCTGTTCGGCGCGCTCAAGCGCGAGGGCATCCGGCCCGGCCGGGTGGTGCACACCTGGGCCGCCGTCGACGCCTCGGTCGAGGAGACCGTGCGGCGCGGCACGCACACGCTGGTGGCGCTCGCGCGGGCCGCCGCCGAGTACGGCTTCGAGAGCTGGAAGGTCGACGTCGTCACGTCGGGCGTTTACCAGGTGACCGGCAACGACGTGATCCGCCCGGAGCGGGCGACCGCGCTGGGACCCTGCACGATCCTGCCGGTCGAGTGCCCCGGCGCGACCCTGCGCGTGATCGACCTCGACGCCGGTGCGACGCAGCCGGTCGACCTCGTGCTCGCCGAGTTGACCGCCGAGCACGGCAACCAGACCGTGGCCATCCGCGGCGGCCGCAGCTGGACGCCCGACTTCGAGATCCTCGAAGTGCCCGAGGGCGGCCTGACGCCGGAACCGACGACCAGCATCCGGCCCGGCGGGGTCTACCTGGTCACCGGCGGCCTCGGCGGCATCGGGCTGGCGCTGGCCCAGCGTCTGGCCGCGGACTACCGGGCGCGCCTGGTGCTGATGGGGCGGACGCAGGTGCCGCAACGACGCTACTGGGAGCAGATCCTGGCCGACCCCGCGGCCAGCGACGAAGTCCGCCGACGGATCGCCGGCCTCAAGGAGCTCGAGGAGCGGGGGATCGAGTTCGAGATCGCGGTCGGCGACGTGTCGGTGTCCGCCGACGCCGCCCGCGCGGTCGCCACGGCGTTGGAGCGGTTCGGTGAGCTGAACGGCGTGCTGCACGCCGCCGGTGTCCCCGGCGAGGGGATGATGCAGTTCAAGACGCCCGAGGACATCGACAAGGTGCTCGCGCCGAAGGTGGCGGGAACCTACGCGCTGGCCGAGGCGCTCCACGACGTCCCGCTCGACTTCTTCGCGTTGTTCTCGTCCGTCGCGGCGGTGACCGGCGCCCTGGGGCAGGCCGACTACTCCGCGGCCAACCTCTTCCTCGACTCGTTCGCCCAAGGCAACCCGATGCCCAAGACCCGGGTGCTCTCCATCGGCTGGGGCGAGTGGACCTGGAACGGCTGGGCCTCCGGGCTCGAGGGCTACGAGCCGGTCATCCGCGCCTACTACGAGCAGCACCGGGAGAAGTTCGGCATCAACTTCGACCAGGGCTGGCGCTGCCTGCTCCGGGCGCTGGCCAGTTCCGAGCCGTACACGGTCGTGTCCACGCAGGACTTCTCGGCCACGGTCCGGGGCAGCCGGGAATACACGATCGAAGACATCCAGGCCGCGGCCCAGAACGAACGGGGCGAGACCCGCCACGCCCGGCCCGAGCTCTCCACGCTCTACGCGCCCCCGGAGACCGACGCCGAGTCGATCATCGCGGAGATCTGGAGTCAGGCCCTGGGCATCGACGCGGTCGGGGTGAACGACAACTTCTTCGACCTGGGTGGCAACTCACTGCTCGGCGTCAGCATCGTCGCCGCGACCAAGCGGGCACTGAATCTGGAGCGGCTGCCGGCGCACATGATCTACCAAGCGCCCACGGTGGCGGCCCTGGCCAAGCTGGCGGCGCCGCCGACCGGCGAGGACGAGCACGCCGATCAGGCCACCGATTCCGACGACCGGGCCAAGTCACGCCACAAACGGCTGTCGCAACGCCGGGCCGACCGCCGGCGGGAGGAGCACTGATGAGCGGGCTGGATCTCGACTCCCACATCGACCCGGAGTCCGCCATCGCGGTGATCGGGATGGCCGGCCGCTTCGCCGGCGCCACCACCGTGGACCAGCTCTGGGCCAACCTCATGGCCGGCCGGGGCGGGCTGCGCGAACTCAGCGAAGAGGAACTCCTGGAGGCCGGCGTCAACCCGGCTCTGCTGGCCAGCCCCGACTACGTCCGGGTCGGCGGCGGGGTGGACGACGTCGACCGGTTCGACGCCGGCATGTTCGGGGTGAACCGGCGCGAGGCCGAGCTGATGGACCCGCAGCACCGGTTCTTCCTCGAGTGCTGCTGGGAGGTGCTGGAGCGCAGCGGATACCCGCCGATGGCGATGCCCGGCCGGGTCGGCGTCTTCGCCGGCTGCGGCTACCCCGACTACCTCCAGCAGGTCGCCCGGAAGGCGATGGCCGAGCCCGGCGGGTCGCTGATGCTCGCGGTCGGGACGGAACGTGACTCGCTGGCGTCGCTGGTCTCCTACAAGCTCGACCTGCGCGGCCCCAGCATCACCGTGCAGACCTTCTGCTCGACGTCGCTGGTCGCGGTGCACCTGGCCGCGCAGAGCCTGCTCAACTTCGAGTGCGAGGTCGCGCTGGCCGGCGGGGCGTTCCTGCCCCTTCCGCAGGGCGGCTATCTCTGCGAGGACGGCGGCATCCTCTCCCCGGACGGCGAAGTGCGGGCCTTCGACGCCGCGGCCAACGGCAGCATCATCGGCAGCGGCGTCTCGGTGGTCGCCCTGAAGCGGCTCGCGGATGCTCTCGAGGACGACGACGACATCGAAGCCGTGATCCTCGGCTCGGCGGTCAACAACGACGGCCGGGCGTGCGCCGGCTACACCGCTCCCGGCGTCGACGGCCAGGCCGCGGTGATGCAGGACGCGCTCTCCTACGCCGGCGTCAAAGCGGAGACCGTCGACTACCTGGAGTGCCACGGCACCGGCACGATGCTGGGCGACTCGGTCGAGTTGGCCGCGGCCGCCCGCGCCTACAAGGGCCGGACGACGAACCCGATCGTGCTCGGGTCGATCAAGCCGTCCCTCGGGCATCTCGACCGGGCATCCGGTACGACCGGGCTGATCCGGACCGCGATGGCGCTGCGCCGGGGCGTGCTGCCGGCGGTGCCGAACTACCAGAACCCCAACCCCGCACTGGCCGCGGTGCGCGACCGGTTCACCGTCCTGACCGAGCCGCAGCCCTGGCCCGGCCCGGCCGACGCACGGAGGGCCGGGGTCAGCTCGTTCGGTCTCGGCGGCACGAACGCCCACGTCGTCCTGCAGGCGCCTCCGAAGCGCGCGGACCGGCCCGACCAGCCCGGACCGCACCTGCTGGTGCTCTCCGCCCGGGACGCCACCGCGCTGGAGCAAGCGACCAGCCGGCTGGGGGAGCACCTCGCCGCCGACCCCGAGCTGCGGATCGCCGACGTCGCCTTCACGCTCCAGCAGTCCCGGACCCAGTTCCCCCGGCGCCGCGCGATCGTCTGCGCCGACCGGGACGACGCGATTGCCGCCCTGGCCGATCCGAGCCGGTGGACCGACGCGGAGGCCACCCGGCGCAATCCGGCCGTCGCGCTGGACCTGACCGACGCCGACGCCGTTCCCGCCACCTGGTGGGCGGACCTGCTGACCGCGGTTCAGGACCGCCTGGACGCCGAGGGCCCGAGCCCGGCAAGCGACAAAACGCCTCGCGCACGGGCCGTCTCCGCCGTCCGCGAAGGCTTCGCCCGGATCGGCGTCAGGTTCGCCGACGAAGCCGCGCCGGACGCGCCGGTCGTGCGGCTGGGGCCGGACGCCGCCGAGCAGCCGGCGTCGCACTGGCTGCAGGAAGCCGTCGCGGTCCTGTGGCAGGCGGGGGTCGACGTCCGGTGGGGGGCGTTGCACCGTCGAGGTGCCCGCCGGGTCCCGCTGCCGACCTACCCGTTCCAGCGGCGCAGCTACTGGATCGCCCCCAGCGAGGACATGTTCGAACCCCCGGTCGACGACGGGCGGGTGGCCGACCTCGACCGCTGGACCTACCAGCCGGCCTGGCAGCCGGAGCCGCGCGCGATCGTCGATCGGACCGATTCGGTGCGCGAGGCCGGCCCCTGGCTGGTGATCGCGGCCGAGCCGGCCGCCGGTGCGCTGGCGCGGCGGCTGACCGAGCTCGGCGCGGCGGTGATCACCGCCCGGCCGGGCGACCGGTTCGCCGAAGAGGCACCGGACCTGTTCACCCTGCGTCCGGACGAGGTGGCCGACTACCGTCGCCTGATCGGTGGTCTGGACGCCCCGCCCCGGACGGTCGTCCACGCGCTGGGCCTCGACGCCGAGCGGGACCCGGACGGCCCGGCCCTGGCGGTGATCGAAGCGCTGGGGGCGATGACCGCCGCGCTGGCCGAGCAGACCACGGGCCGCAACCTCGACCTGCTCGTGGTGACCGAGGAGGCGGTGAGCATCGCCGGCTCGGTGCCCCACCGACCGGCCTGGGCGGCCGTCGACGGCCTGCTGCCCTCCATCGCCCAGGAGAACCCCGGCTGGCGCTGCCGCCATGTGGACGTCACCAACGCGGCCGCCCAGGTCGACGGTCTCCTCGAGGAGGCCGTCGTCCGGCACGAAGGACCGGTAGCGCTTCGTGGCACCGGTCGCTGGGTCCGCTCCTATCAGCCCCTTCCGTTGCCCGAGCCCACCGGTGGACGACCGGCCCCGGGCACGACCGTCCTGATCACCGGTGGGCTCGGCCACGTCGGCCTGATCCTCACCCGGCACCTCGCGCTGCGCCGGCGCTGCCGCGTCGTGATCACCGCCCGCACCGCGTTGCCGGAGCCGGCCGAATGGCCGGCCTACCTGGAGCAGCACCAGGGGACCTCGTCGCGACTGGTCAGGCTGATCGGTGATCTCGCCGAGATCACCGCGGCCGGTGGCGAGGTGCTCGTGCTCCCGGCCGAGGTCTCTTCCGCGCCGCAGATGCGGGCCGCGGTCGAGGCGGCCGTGGCCCGGTTCGGGCCGATCGGACTGGTGGTCCATGCGGCCGGCGTGTCCGACGGGGAGGGGTTCGGCCCCGCGCACATGGTCTCCCGGGATGGCGTGGAATCGCACCTGCGGGCGAAAGTCGGCGGCTTCAACGCGCTGCGCGCGGTCCTCGCCGACCAGAGCTACACCGGGATCACGCTCTCCTCGCTCTCGGCGGTGCTGGGCGGCTTGGCGCTCGGCCCCTACGCCGCGGCCAACGCCGTCCTCGACGCGTGCGCGGTGGCGGAGCGCAACTCCGGTGGCCGTCGGTGGGTGACCGTCGACTGGGACACCTGGCGTCCGCGCCCGGACGCGGAGGCGGCGCCCGGGCACGACGGCGCCTACGACATGGCGCCCGAAGAGGCCGTGGAGATCTTCGAACGCGCGGTCGGCGTCGTCGATCAGGTCGAGCACCTGGTGATCTCGACCGGCTCGCTGGACGCACGGCTGGCTCGCTGGGTGGTCCGGCCGGGCCAGGACGACGGCGTCGACGAGGACGAAGACGACATCCGCGATCCCCGCCCCGACCTGCTGACGCCCTACGTCGAGCCGGCCGAAGGGACGGAGCGGGCCCTCGCCGACATCTGGGCGCGAGTCCTGCGCCTGGACAAGGTCGGCGCCGACGACGATTTCTTCCGGCTCGGCGGCAACTCCCTGGTGGCCATCGAGCTGATCGCCAAGGTCCGCCGGGACCTGCAGGTGCCGGTTCCGGTGGCGGCCATGCTCGGGTTCCCGACCGTCCGCGGGCTGGCCGCGCAGATCCGGACGGCCGATGCGGACGAATGATCACGCGCGCCGGCCCGGCCGCTTCGGCGGCCGGGCCGGCTGGGTGGTCCGTGTCGAGGAGTCGTGGGTCCGTGTTCAGGTCAGGCTCGGGGCCTGGTGGGCGGCGGCGCCGACCCGGACCCCGGCCTGGAACCGGCTGACCGCGTCCAGATCGCGCAACACCGAGGCGATGTGCCTGCGGCAGGTGCGCACCGAGACGCCGAGCCTGCGCGCGACCGCCTCGTCGGTGAGCCCATCGGCCAGCAGCGAGATGATGGTGCCTCGCAACTGGTCGGTGACCTGCTCGTAGCCCCGCTCGTGGGCGACGTACGCGGCGGCCCCGCTCCAGGTGGTCTCCACCAGGTTCAGCAGGAGCTGGACCGCTGAGGGGCTTCGGATGATCACGCCGGCGGGGCCGGTCTGGTTTCCCTGGTGCAGGACGAAGGCCACCTCGGCGTCGAAGAGGATCAGCTGACGGGAGAGCTCGCCGGTGGTGCGGACCTGGGCGCCCCGGGCGACCAGGCCGTCGAGCTGGGCCCGGGCCCGGATGTCGGTGCGCGCGGCGTGCTGCAGCAGCAGCCGCACGCGCACACCGCGGTCGAGGATGCCCGGCCCGGCGGGGAGGAACAGCTCCCGGCCGACGCTCCGGTCGGCCGGGAGGTTCTGGTTCGGACGCAGTGCCACCAGCTCGGTCCGGCAGTGCTGCGCGGCCAGGTAGAGGTGCCCGGCCAGTTCCTCGGCGTCGTGCACCTCTTCGATCCCCCGATCCGGCGGCCCCGGGCGCTGCATCCGCTCGTACTGCGGGCGGAACGCGCTCAGGTGCTGGCGGATCCGGCTCACCGCGGCGGTGTGGCGGTGGATCTCCTCGTCGATCGGGGAGATCAGCGAGGCCGAAGCGATTTCGGGATCCACCGGCATCAGCCGGGGCCCGTCGGGGCCGGCCCCGACCCGCAACAGGCGCAACTGCGTGAGCGTCTCGATCGCGTCCCTGACCACGGCGTCAGGCAGCTTCAGCGTGGCGGCGATCGCCTGCTCGTCGGCCGGTGCTCCTCCGTCGCGGAGGGCGTGGCCGTAGACCGTGAGCAGCTCCTGGCCGGGCTGGTCGCTGAGGACCCCACCCAAGTCAACGGTTGGTCGTGACATCGTTTCCCTTCCGCGCGGGTTCGGTCATCGATCGGCGCCGCTGTCGCGCTCGGCGATCCGGCGGTCGACCAGCTGGGCCAGCGTCCGGACCGTCGGGTACTCCAGCACGACGACGCCCGACACGGTGACGTTGAACTTGTCCCGGATCCGCACCGCGAGCTGCACCGCGACCAGCGAGTTGCCACCCAAGGTCATGAACTCCTCGTCGAGACCGAGCAACTCGACGCCGAACGCGTCCATCCACAGCGTCCGGAGGCCCTCTTCGGTCTCCGTGGCGGGCTCGGCCGTGAAGCCGGGGCCGTCCGCGCGGCGCTGAGCCACGCCGGCCAGCTCCCGGGCGTCGGCCGAAGCCACGGCGGTCGCGAACCCGGCCAGCCGGGCGGCTCGGGCGGCCAACGGCTCGCGGCTGACGACGTATTGCGCTTCCCCGGTGCCGTTGAGGATCCGCCAGGTCAGGTCGATGCCCTGCGCTTTGGTCAGCAGGCGGTCGGAGGTCGCGGGCTGCGCGGCACCGTCGGGAGTCGCGGCCGGCGCGTCCGCGGTGCCGTTGGCCACGGAGATCACGGCTTCGGTGTCCACGACGCGCACGGTGAAGTTCTCGATCGTCACGAGCTCGCGGCCGTCCTCGGCGAGCAGCGCGAAGTCGAAGCTGGCCAGGTCCTGACCCGGTCCGCCGGGTCCGCGCGAGCGGCCGTGGCTGAAGAACCGCGCGGGCAACCGGTCGCGGACGACGACGCGGTCGTAGGCCAGCGGGAGCCAGCTCTGCCCCTCGCTCACGATGTCGCTCATGTCGAGGCTGAGCGCGGTGGCGCCGTCCAGGAGCGACGGGTGCAGCCCGAAGTCCCCCAGATCGGCGTCGAGGCCGGCCGGGAGCTCGAGTTCGGACACGTGCTCGTCGTGGCCGGCGTGGATCACCTTGAAGACCTGCCAGTGCGGCCCGAACGTGATCGCCGCCTTGCCGACGACGTCCGGCTCCGGCTTCCAGTTCGCCAGCGCGCAGCGTTTGACCAGGGCTTCCACGTCGTGGCGGGCCGGCTCCCCGCTCTCCTCGCCCGGCCGGGCGCTGCCGCTGGCGTGCTGCTCCCAGGCGCTGTCGCCGGTGTCGAGCGAGCGGCTCGAGACGACGAAGTCGATCCGGCCGGTCGCGACCCGGGTCCCGGCCACCCGTAGCTCGCGCCGCCCGGTCACCGCCAGCGGGCGGGTGAAGATCAGGTCGCGGACTTCCATCGGCCCGGCCCCGACGGCCTCGGCGTAAGCGGCACGGATGATCTCGACGTAGGCGACGCCGGGCAGCACGCCCGCCGGGCCCATCCGGTGGTCGGAGATCACCCAGTGGAAGTCCGGGGCGATCTGCTTGTAGAAGACGACGTCGTCCTCCGGCCCGGTGCCGGTCGCCAGGTCGCGGCGGCCCAGCAGCGGGTGCACCGAGCCGACCGGGTCGAGGTTGCGCTCCAGCAGCCAGAACGCCGGGCTGCCGGAATCGGCCTCGCTCAACATGCCGACGCCGGACCAGCCGCACCAGTTGATCGCGATGGTGTGGCGCCGCCGTGAGTGCGGGGTCTGCGCGTAGGCGTCGAGGAACGCGTTGGCCGCACAGTAGTCGACCAGGCCGTAGTCGCCGTTGACCGCCACGACCGAGGAATAGAGCACCAGCAGGTCGATCTCGTCGCCGAGCAGCCGGTCGATCACCAGCGTGCCCTCGACCTTCGGTGTGAGCACCGGCTCGGCCCGGTCCCGGGTCCGCAGCAGGGCCAAGCCCTCGCTGGTGAGACCGGCCGCGTGGAACACCCCGTCGATCCGGCCGAAGCGGTCCTTGGCCGTGTCGACGACCATCTGCATGGCCTCTTCGTCGGCGATGTCGGCCGCGAGAGCGAGCACCTCACCGCCGAGCTGCTCGATCTCCCGGACCGCGCGGATCCGGACCGAGAGCGGGTCGCCGGCGGGGTGGCTCGCGAGGTACTCGTCCCACTCCGCCGTCGGCGGCAAGGCGGTGCGGCTGACCAGGACGAGCCGGGCCGCAGCGGTGCGCGCCAGCTCCTTGGCCGTCGCCAGGCCGATGCCTCCGGTGCCCCCGGTGATCAGGTAGACGCCCCGGCGGCGCAGCAGCCGAGGCAGGTCGACGCGGGCCGGCAGCGAAGTCTTCTCGTGCGCGCTGACCCAGCGACGTCCGGCCCGGTAGGCGACTATCCGATCGGCCGGGACGGTGGACAACTCGGCGAGCAGGGCGTCGACGTCGGTCCCCGTGGACTCGGCGGTCTGCGTGACGTCGATCAGCTGGCAGTTGATCAGTGGCGACTCGTTCGGCACCACCAGGCAGGGCCCGCGCAGCAGGGCCTTGGCCGGATCCACCGACTCGGCGCCGGAGACGTTGCAGCTGTTGCTGGTGAGCACGCGGATGTCGGCCGACCGGTCCGGCCAGCGCTCCTGCCAGGCCTGCATCAGGAACAGAAGGCTGTAGAAGCCCGACTCGCGGACCGCGTCCACCTCGGCGAAGCCCAGCGGTGCGGGCCCGGCGGGGTCGGTGGTCAGCCCGTGCAGCACCGAGGTGGGCGCGCCGGGACCGGCGTCGAGCGCCTGCAGCAGCGCGTCGTAATCCGACCGGCTGCCCGGATCGATCTGGAAGCGCCCGTCGCCGAGATCGGCGAAGCCGTCGCCGGCCGACACCCGGAACGTGCCGGCGCCGCGTCCGCGGAGCTCGGCGGCGAGCGCTTCCGCCGGCCCGTCGCCGGGGGAGAAGATCAGCCAGGACGCCGGTGCGTCGGAGGCCGGCCGGGCGGTAGGCAGCGCGCGACGGCGCCAGACCGGGATCGACGCCGCCTCTTCGGCCGGCAGGAACTTCGTTCCGCCGGTGGCCGCGTCGGCCTCGTCCCGGGCTTCGTCGGCCGGCCCGACGTCCGGGTCGACCCAGTACCGGCGCCGCTCGTACGGATAGGTCGGCAGCGCGAGGCGCCGACGCCGGCCGCCGTCGCGCTGGGACGCCCAGTCGATCGGCACGCCGAGCGTCCAGAGCCGGGCGGCCGCGACGGCCAGGGATTCCGCGTCCGAGCCGCTCGCGGGGGCGTGCCGGAGCGAGGGCACGACGTGCGTGGTCTTCGGTACCGACTGCCGGGTCTGTGTGGTCAGGGCCTGCCCGGGCCCGACCTCCAGGAGGACGGCTCCGGTCTCTTGCAGCGTCGAGGCGGCGGCCGCGTAGCGGACGGTGCCGCGTAGCTGGGCGGCCCAGTGGCCGGCGTCCGTGGCCTGCTCGGCGGTGATCCAGGTGCCGGTCAGGGTGGAGACGAACGGGCGGGTCGGCGGCTTCGGGCCGGCCTTGAGCACGGCCTCGCGCAGCGGCTCGACGATCGGGTCGAGCATCGCGCTGTGGAAGGCGTGCGAGGTGGGCACGGGCCGGCTCTGGACGCCTTGGCGCTCCAGGAATTCGCGGAGCACGTCGAGGTCGTCGGTCGGCCCGGCGACGACACACGACCGGGGCGCGTTCACCACGGCCAGGTCCAGTTCCGCCGGGAGCAGCGGAACCAGGTCGGCCTCGGGCATCGCCACGGCCAGCATCGAGCCGGTCGGCATCGACTGGGTCAGCCGGCCGCGGGTGGCGACCAGCTCGAGCGCGGCGGGCAGCGTGAACACCTCGGCCAGGCAGGCGGCGACGTATTCACCGACGCTGTGGCCGACCATCGCGCTGGGCTGCACGCCCCAGCTCATCCAGAGCCGGGCCAGCGCGTACTCGACGACGAACAACGCGGGCTGCGCGAATCTGGTCTGCCGGAGCCGGTCGGCCATGGCGCGGGAGCTGATCACGTCGCTGTGCGAGCTGAACATCACCTCGCGCAGGTCGCAACCCAGGTGCGGCCGGAGCAGTTCGGCGCACTCGTCGATCGTGTCGCGCACCAGCGGCTCGAGGCGGTAGGCCTCCTCGGCCATGTCGACCTGTTGCGAGCCCTGGCCCGGGAAGAGGAACGCGACCGACGTCGTGCCCCGCACCTCCGGGGGAGCCGGCGTGCCGACGGTCAGCTCCGCGAGCGCCCCGGCGAGGTCGCGGCACGCGACGGCGCTGCGCCGTTCCAGTGCCGGGCGGCCGGTCTGCAACGTGTAGGCGACGTCGGCCACGTCCAGTTCCGGGTGGGCGCGGAGGTGGTCGGCGAGTTCGCCGCGCATCGTCGCCAGCGCGGTGTCGGTCTTGGCCGAGAGCGGCAGGATCGACCAGGGCCGCTCGGTCGCCTCGACGGGCAGCTGCGGCGGTGCCTCTTCGACGATCACGTGGGCGTTGGTGCCGCCGATGCCGAACGAGCTGACGCCGGCCCGCTTCGGAGTGGCTTTCTCCGGCCACGGCGAGAGCTCGCAGTTGACGTAGAACGGGCTGCTGCCGAGGTCGAGGCGCGGGTTGGGGTTCTGGTAGTTCAGCGACGCGGGGATGAGCCCGTGCCGCATGGCCAGCACGGTCTTGATCAGGCCGGCCACGCCGGCCGCCGGGCCGAGGTGACCGACGTTCGGCTTGATCGAGCCGATCGGCGTCTCTTGCACACCGACGGCCCCGGCCTGCCGGTAGGCGTTCGAGAGGGCGGTGACCTCGATCGGGTCGCCGACGGCGGTGGCGGTGCCGTGCGCCTCGACGTAACCGATCGTGTCCGGGTCGACCTGCCCGGCCACCAGCGCCTCGGCGATCACCTCGGTCTGGCCGAGGGCGCCCGGCGCGGTGAAGCTGGACCGGCGGGCGCCGTCGTTGTTGACCGCGGAACCGAGGACGATCGCCTCGATGTGGTCGCCGTCGGCGAGCGCGTCCGCGCAGCGTTTGAGCACCACCGCGCCGGCGCCGTGGCCGAAGTTGGTTCCCGACGCCGCCGCGTCGAACGTGCGGATGTGGCCGTCCTGCGCGTGCATGCTGTTCTCGGCCCAGTTCGTGCCGCCGCCGTACGGCAGCATGATGTGCGAGCCGCCGGCGATCGCCAGGTCGCACTCGCCCCTGAGCAGCGCCTGGACGCCGAGGTGGAGGGCGACCAGCGAGGTGGAGCACGCGGTGGCGAGCGAGACCGCGGGGCCGGTGAGACCGAGCGAGTAGGCGACCCGGGTAGCCACGTAGTCGGTGTGGTTGCCGAAGTCGACGGCCAGTTCGCCGACGGCGTCGGAGATCCGGCTGTTCCGGAAGACGTTCTTGAAGTGGTAATCGGACGGCCCGGTGCCGCCGAATACGCCGACGTCGCCGACGTCCTTCGCCCCGCCGTAGCCGGCGTGCCAGAGCGCGGTGTTGCACACCTCGAGAAAGATCCGTTGCTGCGGATCGGTGATCTCGGCTTCCCGGGCGCTGTAGCCGAACAGCTTGGCGTCGAAATCCTCCATGTCCTCGAGCATCGGGCGCAGCCGCACGTACCTCGGGTCGGTGAGCTGTGCCGGGGATGCCCCGGCGGCGAGGAGCTGTTCGTCCGAGAGCCGGGTGAGCGACTCGACGCCGGCCGCGAGATTGGCCCAGAGCTGGTCCAGGCCGGCGGCTCCCGGGAAGCGAACCGCCATTCCGATGATCGCGACGCGATTGTCGACGAGCTCACGGTCACGAGACTCTTGGCGCATCGCAGATCCTCTCGGGCTGACTTGGCAGGCGGAAGGTCCTCCCGGCCGGAGAATAGAAATGCGCTCAGCCGCAGGCACGCCCCGAGAACAAGTGACACCGCGGCATCCTCTGTTTTGGGGACGTGCCCGTAGCGGCGGTCGGTGGGCACGATGGAAAGCCCGATATCGATCGAGAGGCTGGAGCCGTGCGTGGTCACCCGCTGAGCGCAGAGTCCGACCACGCGCTGTCCGGTCCGTGGTTCGTGCCGATGACCGAAGCGGCGGCTCCGGTCCGCGTTCTCGGGTTCCCGCACGCCGGCGCCGGGTGCGCGGCCTTCGCGGGTTGCGTCGAGGAACTACCCCCGGGCGTCGGCCTCTGGGCCTTGAACCTGCCCGGCCGGCAGGCCCGGTTCAGCGAACCCTCGATCACCGACCTCGACCTGCTGGTCGACGCCGTCGTCCGAGATCTGCCCGCGCACCCCTACGTGCTGCTCGGCTACTGCTCGGGGGCCTTGCTGGCCTTCCTGGTCGCTCGCGCGGCCGCCGACCGGGGCCTTCTCCAGCCGCGGGCCCTGATCGTGGCCTCGTATCCCGCCCCGCACCTGGCGAGGCCGGCCCAGGACCTGCACGAGCTGCCGTCGGCCGACTTCTGGGAGCGGATCCAGGCGCTCGGCGGGTTCCCGCCCGTGCTGGCCCGGCAGCCGGACTTCCGGGCGGTCTTCGAGCCGGCGCTGCGGGCCGACTACGCGGCGATGGCGGCGTTCAGGTATCGAAGCGGGCCGCCGCTGAGCGTCCCCATCGTCGCGGTTGCCGGAGAACGCGACGACAGCCTGCCCGAAGCCCACCTCCACGGGTGGGCGGAGCAGACCTCGGCCGGGTTCCGCCTGGAACTGGTGGACGGTGACCACTGGCTGCTGGAGGGTGGCGGCGCCGAGCTGATGCGCGTCGCGGCCGGCGAGTGCGGGCCATGAGCGGGCTCGGTGAGCGGATCCGGGTGGCCTTCGAGGCCCGGCGGCCCGGCCGGGCCACGCTGCCGTCGGATCGGAACTTCTTCGAGGCGGGCTACACGTCGGTGTTGCTGGCCGCGGTGGTCGGCGAACTCGCCGAGGACGGTGTCCGGCTCAGCCTGGTCGATGTGTTCCGGTATCCCACGCTGGCCGCGCTCACCGAGGAACTGCAGGCCCGCGCCGCCGGCGGCCCGGCGGCCCCGGCGGCGATGCTGCCCTGGCAGGCCTGAGCCCCGGCTCGCTCTGGGGCCACGCGGTCTGGGCCTCGTGCGGTCCGGGGCCCGGCTCGGTCCGGGGTCCGGTTCAGATCGGGTCCGGCGGTCGGTCCAGCATCCTGACCGAAGACAGCCGGAGCGACGGCGTACTGCGGATGAGCGTGTAAGCGGCGCACTCGCCGAGGCACAGCGCGCCCTCGGCGTCCTCGGCGGTGACGAAGGCGACCGCGATGACCTGCGCCGACTGCCGTTCGGCCCGGACGTGCTCGACCCGGCCGCCACCGTCGGAGGCCCGGCGGAGGGTCTCGGCGATGACCTCGGTGGAAGGCACGGCCTCCGTCTCGAGAACGTCGAGCCGCACAACGATGGCGTACATACGCACCCTCCACGCCTGACTGATTGCGGCAGACTTCGATTGTCAACTTGTGGTAACGGAGATTGCCGTCCGGTGGGATCATGTGGCAGTTAAATGTCAAAAGGTATTTTCAGCACAAAGAGACATAGACGGCGTGCGCTAGACTTCCGACGCGTCCCTCCGCTATGGAGAGAGATGGTCTATGGCGAGCATTTCGTTAGCCGATGTGCACCCGAAGTTGGCCGAGGCGTACGCAGCACTACTCGAGCATCCGAACGGTGATCTCGCCGACTTCGCCGCTCGGCTCGGCGTCGATGAGTCCGCGGCCCGTGGTCTGCTCGACCGGCTGGCGGCCATGTCGCTGGTCGAGGAGCGCGAGCGGGAGTACGTCGCGCTGAGTCCCCTTCTCGCCATGCAGCAACTCATCCTCCGGGAACGCTCCCTCATGGAGCAGCGGCAGGAGTTCTTGCGCGAGAGCTACCTGACCCTCACCCAGTTGATGCCGAACTGGGTGGATCGCCGTCCCGGCGACGCCGCGCCTCCCCTCATCGAGGAGATCACCGATCTGGCTGCCGTCCGCCGGCGGATCGAGGAACTGGCCGTCGGTGCACAGCACGAACTCCTGGCCTTGACGCCGCCCGCGCGCGATCCGCACGCGTCCCGTGCGGCCGCCCGGGCGGTCGACCGCAGTGTGCTGGACCGTGGCGTGGTGATGCGGACCGTCTACCCGGAGTCGATCGTGGAGGACGCCGGGGCCTATGCCTACGCCGAGGAACTGGCCGCCGCCGGCGGACTCGTTCGCCTCTGCCCCAGCCTGCCGACGCGGCTGATGCTGGTGGATCGGCTCGTCGCGGTGGTGCCGCACGAGCCGCAGGACGGCACGCGCGGCTGCGTGATCCTCACCCACCCCGGCACGGTGGCCGCACTGGTCTCGCTGTTCGACGCGTACTGGGACGCCGGTCGCGCGGTGTCGGCGGTCGTCGACGACGACGAGTGCTCGGCCATGGAACGCGCCGTGCTGCGGCTGCTCCAGCAGGGCATGAAGGATGACGCCGTGGCCCGCCAGATGTGCCTCTCGGTGCGGACGATCAGACGCTGCATTGCCGACCTGATGATGCGCCTGGACGCATCGTCGCGTTTCGAGCTGGGCGTCGGGGCCGTGCAACGCGGTTGGCTCTGAGCGGTTGTAACCGGCAATATCCGTTATGACCGGCGTGGCATCGTGCTGCCATGACAACGCGTTTCGTCCCCGGACTTAGTGACAGGCCACTGACGGTCTGGTTCTGTTCAGCTATCACAGTCAGGATTGCGTTACGGGGTGTATCAGATGCATATCCGAATTGTTAGCGCCATTGTCGCCTTCCTCTTCTCTTTCTTCGTCGCGCTCACGGTGAATCCCGCCAGTGCGAACGCCGGCACCGAACGCAGTGGCATCTCGAGCGTGGCTCCGGCCTCCGAACCCGGTGACTGCTGGAGCACCGAGTGGGGCTCGCGGTAGAGCTGACCGGCCGGCGAAATGGTCACCGTCGACGTTGTAGATGATCATGCGATCAGCCGCTGGGGCCTCCAGCGCGCTCTGGATGGCGCGGGTGACATCGAAGTCACCGGCCTGTTCGGTGCGGTGGGGGAGCTCAAAGCGAGCTGGTGCCGGTTCCCGGCTCCCGATGTGGTGGTACTCGACCTCTACCTCGCCGACGATCTTCCGTGCGTCGACGTGGTGGCCGACCTCAGCCGGCTCGCGCCGGTGCTCACCGTGTCGGCCTCCCGACGCCCCGGCGACGTCGCCGTGTGCCGGGGAGCCGGCGCGCGCGGCTTCGTCCACAAGGGCTCGTCACCCGAGACGCTCGTCGCGGCGGTACGGAGCATCCAACGCGGTGGACTGTTCTTCCACGGGTACGACGAGCCCGAGCCCGCGGCGACGACGCTGAGCAACCTCTCGCCGCGGGAGCGGCAGGTGCTCGCCTACATCGCCGCCGGCTACACCCATGAGCAGGCCGCCCGCAGGATGGGCGTCAGCCGGCACACCGTGGACACGTACGTCAAGCGCCTGAGAGCCAAGGTGGGGGACGGCAACAAGGCCCACCTGACCCGGATGGCGCTGCTCGCGAACGTGTCGGTGGATCCGGACGGGACGTGAAATGCGGGTCGCGCTCGTCGAGCTCGGTCCGCCTCTGACCGAGCCGGCGGCCGGACCGGCGGAGACGATCGGCGCGAGGCCGACGCGTCCGAGCCGGCTCTGGTTCCGCACGTGGGACGTCGTCATCGTCGTCGGGGATCCGGAGGCACCGGGATTTCCGCTGTACCGGCTCGTCGCCCTCGCCCGGCGGCACGCGGTCCTGCTGATCTCTCCGGCGCGGATGCGTAGCGCCCTCGACACCGCGTACGCCTGCGGCGTCCGGGGCTATCTGTTCGCTGACGCGTCGGGCGAGCAGGTCGAGGCGGCCACCGGGGCGGTGGCCGCCGGCCGGGGCGATTGGCCGGCCGGATGGGTACCTGCGGCGGAGCCGGTGCCGCCGGCCGGAGGGGTCTCCGCGGCGGAGCGGGTACCGACGGCCGGACGCCGACGACTGGTAGCCGTGGCCGTCGGTGCATCGCTCCTGGCCCTGCCGCTACTCCTGGCCGGCGCGCAGGCGTCACCCAGTCTGGCCGCGGCCGGCGCCGAGCTGGCCGCGGCGCTCGGGTTCGGGCTGGTCTGGCGTCGCCGGACGATCGACCACAGAGTTCTGCTCGGGCTCAGCGCGAGCCGGGCCCGGGTCGCCGAGCGGGCCGCGTTCTCCCGGGCGCTGCACGATCGGACCCTGCAGACCGTGGAGACGCTGGCCGCGGACGCCGATCTGCCCGACGGCTGGCTCCGGCGCCACCTCGACGACGAGGCGCGCTGGCTGCGCGGACTGATCGAGTCCGGGGTGGAGCCGGGGGACAGGGATCTGGTGAGCGCGGTGGCCACGGTGGTCCACCGGTTCCTCCGTCCGCCTTTCGCGGTGACCTTCGTGCACGACGACCGGGTCGGCCCGTTGCCGGCGACGGCGGTCGCGGCCCTGGCGGGTGCGGTGAGCGAGGCGCTGACCAACGTCGTCAAGCATGCCGGCGTCGACCGGGCCGAGGTCACGATCTCCGTCGGCGGGCACCAGGTGGTCGCGGAGGTGGCCGATCACGGGCGGGGCCTCACCGGCACCGGGCCGCGCCGGGGCGGCTTCGGCATTCGGCATTCGATCCACGGGCGGATGGCCGAGGTCGGCGGCAGCGCCGAGGTGCGGACCGGGCCGCAGGGCACCGTCGTCCGGCTCGTCTATCCCGGCGCTGACGTGGCCCGCTCCTGGCAGCGACCACCGGCAGCGTCCTGACCGCGGGCGCCGCCGGCCCGCCGGCACGGGATCACGGCTCCGGGTCGATCGGGGTAGCCGCGGGCGCGCCGGAGTGAAATGACCGGTCGGGGCGCGGTGACCAGGCGACCTCGCGCAGTCCGAACACGGTGGGGGCGATCCGGGTCTCGTCGCCGGCGATACCGATCGCCCGGATCGGCGTGACCGGCAGCAGCGGATCGTGGGGTGGCGCCACCGTGGGCCGTACGTTCTCAGGGCCGTCGTCGAGGGCCGCGCGGGTTTCCGGCCGTCGAGCGGGAGGCCGGAGATCGGGAGGCCGGCGATCGACGGGTGACGTGACCAGGGACAGGTCCGGCGTGCGCCGGGCGGAGCGACCGCGAAGCCAGGCGAGCACGGTTGCCGTGCGTTTGCGCCGGACCGGGTCAGGGCTCGACACGACGGTGAGCGAGGGCGAAAGGGGACGGCGCTGTCGGATACGGGGCACATCAGTTATTCGGAGCCGCGCGGGACTTGGATTGGTGCGGGATTGCCGTCGTGGCGGAGGAAGCACTCGAGCCGGTCGACCGGGTGCCGACCGGGCCCACGATCACCTGACCGCGATGGCAGGCCATCGCGGTCAGGTGATCGTGGGGTCACTCGACGGTGACGACGACCGAGTGCCAGCCGGTCGCGCCGTCGGGGAAGGGTTTGGCGCGCCGTTCGGGCTGGGTCGCGCCGGTGCGGTCGGTCGCCCGCACTTCGAGGGTGTGCTGGCCGGGCGTGGCATCGGTCGCGTCCCAGTTCCAGCGCCACTGGCGCCAGGTGTCCTCGGACGGGACCGCCGCCAGCGTCGCGGTGTTCCAGTCGCCGCCGTCGACGCGTACGTCCACCCGTTTGATGCCTCGGTGCTGGGCCCAGGCGACTCCGGCCACCGTGATCCGTCCGGCCTTCGAACCGGCCAGGGGACGGGGGGTGTCGATGCGGGAGAACGTCTTGATCGGTGCCTGGGGCTTCCAGCCGCGCTTGACCCAGTACGGATCGAAGTCGGTGAACGAGGTGAGTTCCATGTCGACGAGCCATTTGGTGGCCGACACGTACCCGTAGAGGCCGGGTACGAGCATGCGGACGGGGTAACCGCGCTCGATCGGCAGCGGTTTGCCGTTCATGCCGACGACGATCAGCGCGTCGCGGCCGTCGCGGACGACGGAGGTCGGTGTGCCGCAGGTCCAGCCGTCGATCGACTTGGTGACGATCTGGTCCGCACCGGCTTCCGGCCGCACCTCGTCCAACAGCGCTTTCAGGGGGACGCCGAGCCAGCGGGCGGTGCCGGCCAGTGTGCCGCCGACCTCGTTGGAGACGCAGGAGAGCGTGATCACCCGTTCGACGAGGTCCCGGTCGAGCAGGTCCTGGTATGTGAGCGTCAGCGGATTGCCGACCCGGCCGTGGATCTTCAGACGGTAGTCGTCGGTCGAAAGCTGGGGCACGGCCAAGGCGGTGTCGACCCGGTAGAAGTCCTTCTCCGGGGTCAGGAACGGCGTGAGGTCGGGCAGCCCCAGGTCGACGCCGGCCACAAGTGGCGGCGCCGGGTCGGCCGCCGGGGGCAGGGTCAGCTTCAGCCGTTCCTTGGCGACGTCACGCAGGCTGCCCAGGTACCGCCCGGTGGCGCCCAGACCCGCGGCGACGACCAGCACCGAGCCCGACAGCAGCAGGAATCCGCGCCGCGAAGTCGCTACCGGCGTGGCCGGAGTCCGTGTTCTCATCGCGTCGGCCGGCGCGATGCCGTCGTACGGCTCCGACGCCCCGGCTTCCCGCGACACGGACCCGGCTTTCCGGGGCACGGACATGGCTTCCCGAGGGGCCGACCCCACCGCGGCCCCCCGGGAAGCCAGGAACAGCAGCACCGCGACGCCGAGCGCGGCCCCCACCAGCGAGGGCAACCACGCGAGCGGCCCGGCGCCCGGACGGGTCACGGCGGCGAGAATCCCGACCACCCCGAACAGGGCGACCCCGGCCGCACCCACCATCCGGCGACGCAGCGACACCACACCGCACGCCACCGCGAACAGCGCCACCAGGACGAACACGCCGGTGAGCAGCGCGACCTTGTCGTTCTGCCCGAACGTCCGGATACCGAAGTCCTTGACCGGACGGGGCACCAGGTCGATGACCGCCAGACCGACCGCGATGACGGGCGACGTGCCGCGTCCGATCAGCGCGGCCACCGGCTCGGCCGACCCCAGTGCTGCGCCGGCAGCGGCCAGCCCGGTCAGGGCGCCGAGGCCGAGCGTTCTCCTCCGTGTCACATGAGGTGTTCGAGGCCGGTGACGATTCGGATTGGTGCCGTTCGGAGAATTTTCGAATCTCGTGACGGCAACACCGTCCCGGCGGACACTTCCGCGCCCCTGCGCCGCCGGTCCGATGGGAGCCGAACGCGGAGAGGTCGCCCGCTACTGCGGGGTGGTCGGCACTCCCTCGCCGGCGAAGTACGGCTCGGCCGCCTCCAGGCGGGGCACCTCCACGCCCAGCCGCCGCGCTTCGGCCAGGGTGTCGCGGCAGACCGCGCGCAACTCCTCGGGGTTGGCGTGGGCCCGCATCACCCGGCGGGTGGGCGGGAAACGAGAGAAGAGCGTGGCGAGCAGGGGAGCCATCAACCAGATGGGCGCCTTGAACGGCAGCAGTTCGTTGCGATGCCGCCGCGGATCGACGCCACGTGCCTCGACGAGCGGTAGCAGTTCGCGGGTGGCCCGGATCGCCTCGCGCAGGTCGCTCGTCCTCAGCCCGGCCAGCGAGCCCACCTTCAGGCTCTGGGTGTGCAGGCCCGCGTTCTGGATGAAGTGGATGAACAGCCAGCCCCGGAAGTCGGAGTTCTCCCCGATCCGGAAGCCGGCCCCGCGGAACACCTCGCGCACCGCCTGTTCGCGCTCGGTCGGTGGCCGGTCCAGAGTGCCGAAGAAGACGAGAGGCAGCAGCGCCGCCCGCAGCACGCCGTCGTCGCCGAAACCACCGCCGGCCCCGGGAAATCCCCAGGCCACCCGGTCGGCGGGGAGTTGCTCGACCGCGGTCGACGGCTCGGTCCACAGGTTGTTGAAGACGAGAACCGTGGCCCCGCCGACGAGCGGTCCCAGAAACGCCGCGGCCTGGGCAAAGCTGTAGTGCTGCACGCTGAGCACGATCAGGTCGAAGTCGTGGTCGGCCTCCAGCGACTCGCGGTAACGCACGGGCCACGTCTCGGCGACGCGCTTGCCCCACGGCCGTTGCCGCGTGTCGAGCAGGTCGAGGTCGATCGCGTCCCCGTACTCGGCGGCCCGGCCGGGCCGGACGTAGAACTCGACGTGATGGCCGGCCCGTTCCAGGGCCCATCCATACGTCGCGCTGATCACGCCTCGGCCGAACATCAGGATCTTCACGATGCCCCTCGCAGCTACAATCGGAGATCATCTCCACTTGGGAAAATATGGAGATCATCTCCACTTGTCAATGGGAGGGGACGCGTGACCGAGGCCAAGCCGCTGCGCGCCGACGCGCGCCGCAACCGGGACGCGCTGGTCACCAAGGCCCGCGAACTGTTCGCCGACGGCGGTTTCGACCTGCGGTTCGACGACTTCGCGAAACTGGCGGGCGTCGGTACCGGCACGCTCTACCGCCACTTCCCCACCCGGGAAGCCTTGGCCGAAGCGGTTTATCGCGAGGAGCTCGTCGCGATGTGCGATCGCGCTCGCGAGCTGCAGGCCACGCTCCCGGCCGACGAGGCGCTGGAATCCTTTCTGCGCGGTCTTCTCAGCCACCTGAACGCCCACGAAGGCTTGGCCCGCAGCCTCGCGACGCTGATGGCGACCCGGACCGGCGCGCTGGCCGAAGGGGCCCAAGCCCTGGGGCAGGTCATCAACGACCTGCTGGCCGCCGCGGTCCGGACCGGAGCCGTCCGCGACGACGTAGGGGCCGGCGCGGTCATGATGGCCTTTCAAGGAATCTGCGCGTCCTACGACCACCCGGCCTATCGAGCCGACGCCGACGGCGTCATCACCCTCGTCCTCGACGGCCTCCGCGCCGTGCCTGAACGCGGTCGTCGGCCGGTCCGCTGAGCGGTCCCGGCCGGCCACGGCGACCCACCTGCCCGCGCTGTTCCGGGCAGGTGGTGGGGGTGAGACGCCTATTCGGCGCCGGGGATCAGGTTGCCGACCAGGCCCCGGCGGACGATGCCGGTCGTCCCGAACTCCTCGACCAGGCGGGCGTTCGCCTCGAGCAGCTGGGGAATCGGCTCGGTCAGGTCGATCGGCACGAGGAAGGGCTGCCGGGCGGGAAGACCGGTGTGCCAGTACACCTCGCAGCGGTTGCCCTCGGGGTCGAAGAAGTAGATCCCGAACGCGTTGCCGTGGCTGACGATCATGTCGAACACGACGTCGTTCTCGAGGAACCGCTGATGCATCTCGATCAGCTCGGGCAGCGTGTTGACCCGGAACGAGATCTGCTGGATGAGCTTGTTGCCGTCGGCCGCGGGCCCGACCGAGCGCCCGGCGACGAGCTGGAACTCGTGGTGCTCGAAGCCCGGGCGGGCGCTGAAGAACCGCATGCCGAGGTCGAGGTCCTCGTCGGTCACCGTGAGTCCGAGAACGTCCCGGTAGAACCGGGTGCTGGCCTCGAGGTCGGTGCAGAAAACTCCGAAGTGTCCGAGTTCGGCGATAGCCATGGTGATTTCCTCCGGTCGTCGGTGTCAGGCGTCCGCGTAGAGGCGGACGAGTCGCTGGGTCTCGTCGTCGTCCCGCCAGCCGGCGGTCGCGCCGCCGTCGACGCTGAAGTTCTGCCCGGTGACCCAGGTCGACTCGTCGGAGGCGAGGTACACGGCGAGCTGGGCGACGTCGTCGCCGGTTCCGGGACGCTGCAGCAGGTGGTTCCCGAGTTGCCAGGCGCGCCCGGTGGCGTCGACGGCGGCGTCGGTGGACGGCGACGCGACGAAACCGGGAGAGATCGTGTTGACGCGCACCCCGAACTCCGCTCCTTCGACGGCGAGTGACCGGCTCATCGAGACGATCGCGCCCTTGGCCGCGGAGTGGGCGACCTGCCCGAGCGGACCGATGCCCCGGAGGGCGGAGTAAGACGCGGTGTTGAGGACCGATCCGCCACGCTCGCACAGGTGCTTCCAGGCCGGGCTGGTGGTGTGGAAGACGATGTCCAGCTCCACGCGCATCACGTGCCGCCAGAGTTCGAGCGTCATCCGGGAGAACTGCGAGAACCCGAATCCGGCCGCGTTGTTGTAGAGCACGTCGATCCCGCCGAGGGTCTCGGCGCCGCGCTCGATCCACGCTTCGGCCGCGCCGGGATCGGCGAGGTCGACGTCGTGCCCCCAGGCCTCGTAGCCCTTGTCACGGAGCTCTGCGGCCGTGGCCTCGGCCGCGCCGGGCCGCAGGTCACAGCCGATGACCCGGGCGCCCTGCTGCGTGAAGAGGCGCTGCGCGGCGGCTCCCTGCCCACCCGCGGTTCCGGTGATCAGTACCCGCTTACCGGCGAGCCGGCCGGGTGCGTCGTTGATGGTCATGTCGGTCCTCCCTCGTTGGTTTCCGACGTCTCTCGGAGGTGGTACCAGAGCCGGGGGAGCAGGTCGCGCTCCACGGCCTGCCAGGCGTCGATCTCGGTGTCGGTCAGTGACCGGACCGGTCCGCTCGCCGTTGCCGACAGCCAGGCCTGACAGGCGGCGGACAGCAGCCACAAGCGGGTGACGGCGAGCCCGGGGTGCTCGGCCGTCGCCGCCGCGCCGTTCCCGCGCAGGAGCAGCGCCGCATGTTCGCCGAGGGTGTCGGCGGCCGCGTCCGCGAGCGCCCGGTCGCGCAGCAGGCGGGCGTCGTCGTGGACCGGGATCGCGCGCCCGGCCCAGCACGCCTGCCCGTGCAGCGGCCGGAGTGAGCGGGTCGCCGCGGCGGCGGCGAACGCCGCGGGTGGCTGGCCCCGGGCGATCGCGTGGACGTCCGGCCGCCGCGCGTAGACGCTCAGGTGCAGCCAGCTTTCGCCCGGTGCTCCGGGCGGCAGCGTGGTGGCGTCGAGCGGGACCCGGATCAGGTCGCCGTCACCCACGCCGGCCAGTGGCGCGGCCGGCGTGATCAGCAGGTGGCCGTCGTCCCGGGCCGAGACGTGCCCGAACGCGGTCACCAGGCCGAGCGCGGCCAGTACCCGGCCCGCGGTCGCCACGTCGGCGCCGACGTCAGCGCCGTCCACTAGCTCGGCACGCCGGAGACCACGCGCCGCACCGCCTCGAGCGTGGCGTCGACCGCCCGGAGGTAGTCGCCGGTCATCCCGTCGGCGTACGCCAGTTCCTCGGCCGAGCCACCGGGAACACCGGCCACGACCAGCGCGAAGCTGAACCGCAGCCCGAGGTCGTCGTCCTCACCGTCGATCTCGTTCGCGATCGTGCCGAGCACCGGGCCGGACAGACGAGTGAACACGATCCGGTGCGGGCTTTCCAGCGTGATGCGCTCGGTGAACCGCTGACCGCGGAACTCGATCTCGCGGTCGAACACGGTGTCGCTGTGCCGGTTGCTGACCACGCATAACGTCATCGACGGCACGAACGGCAGCGCGTTGTCGGCCTTCATCACCAGGCCGTTCCAGACGTCGGAACGGGTCAGCCGCGGCCGGCCGGGTCCGTTCGCCGGAAGGCGGTGGGAAACGTAGATCATCGTCGATCCTCCTCGCGCACGACATTGGTGATTTCGCCCAGTCCGTCGATCGCCACCCGGATCGTGTCGCCGTGGCGCAGGAACAGCCCCTGCCCGGCTCCGACGCCGGCGGGTGTGCCCGTGGCGATGACGTCGCCCGGCTCGAGCGTGGCGACCCGGCTGGCCGCGGAGATGAGCTCGTCGACCGGGCAGATCATGTCGGCGGTCGACTCGTCCTGCCGGAGCTCGTCGTTCACCCACAGACGAACCCGCAGCCGCTGCGGATCGGGGACCTGGGACGCGGGTGTGATGCCGGGCCCCAACGGAAGCGACATGTCCTCCGCTTTCGAGGCGAACCAGTCGTACTGGAACGCCTCGGCCGGCACGTTCACGCGGCGGTGGTATCCCCGCGCGGTCACGTCGTTGGCGACGCAGTATCCGGCCACGTGATCGAGCGCCCGGCCGACCGGGATGTCACGTCCCCCGAGGCCGATCACCACGGCCAGCTCGGCTTCCCAGTCGTACCGGGCCCGCTCGGCGTCGCGGATGACGATCGGGTCGGTCGGGCCGACCAGCGTGGTCGTCGGTGGCTTGAGGAAGAAGTACGGTACCCAGTCGTCCCCGGGCACCTCGCCGCCCATCTCCCGGATGTGCCGCCGGTAGTTGACGCCCGCGCACAGCACCTTGCGCGGCCAGGTGATCGGCTGGAGCAAGTGCGCGTCGGCGACGACCGGAGCGCCGTCGAGCGACCATCCGGCGAGCACCCCGGCCGCGGCCGGCCAGTGATCGAGCAGATCCAGCATGCTCGTCCACTGCTTGAGCTCCGGCGGTTGCACGACGG
This sequence comes from Cryptosporangium sp. NPDC051539, assembly GCF_044454545.1. Taxonomy (NCBI): domain Bacteria; kingdom Bacillati; phylum Actinomycetota; class Actinomycetes; order Cryptosporangiales; family Cryptosporangiaceae; genus Cryptosporangium; species Cryptosporangium sp. NPDC051539. The sequence goes on from NZ_JBITDV010000009.1 coordinate 362,630, forward strand.
TGCCGTCCTCGAAGCGGACGCCCAACCGCGTCTCGCTCCCGTCGGCGATCGCGACCAGGGCGTAGTTCATACAGTTTCTCCAGCGAGCTGTGCGTGCACGGCGGCGATGTCCAGCTCGGCCCAGCCGTCGGCCATCGCCTTGTCGAATACGGTCTTGGCGGCCGTGAAGACCGGTGTGTTCACACCCGACGCGGCGGCAGCGGCGGCGATCTGTACGAGGATGGCGTGCAGGGTCTCGATCGGGCCGGGAGCCGGCGTCCACTGCTGGGCGCGCATGACCGGCCCGCGCTGGGCGAGGATGGCCGACGAGCTGATCGACGTGTCGAGCGTCCGCTGGACCAGCTCGAGGTCGAGTCCCAGGTTGCGGGCCAGCAGGATGGCTTCCGCGGCCGCCACCGTGTGGATGCCGATCAGCAGGTTCGCGACGTACTTCATGCTCGCCCCGGCGCCGAAAGCGCCGACGTCGACCCAGCGCCCGGAGATGGCGTCGAGCACGGGGGTGACCGCGTCGATGCTGGCTTGCTCGCCGGAGACGAACGTCGTGGCGAGCCTCGGTGCCACCATGCCGGGGCTGCCGCTGATCGGGCAGTCGAGCAGATCACCACCGGCCGCGCGGACGGCGTCGCGGACCGCGGCCTTGCGGGTGACGTCGGTCGTGCTCATCTCGATGTGCACGGTGCCCGGGCGCAGGCCGTGCACGGTGCCCCGGGGGCCGAGGACCACTTCTTCGACCGCGTCGGCGTCCGGCACGATCGACAGCAGGACGTCGGAGGCGGCCGCGACCTCGGCGGGGGAGCCGGCGAAGGTGCCGCCGGCCGCGACGAGCTCGGGGCTGCCGGACCGCCGGAAGCCGGTCACGCCGAAGCCGCGTTCCATGAGGTTCCGGGCGATCGGTAAACCCATCTTCCCCAGCCCGATGACTCCCACATTCATTGTGGTCACCTTCCTGTCAGGCCCAGGCGTGGGTGCCTGCGCCGAGGGAGATTCGTATCTCGACCGCGCCTTCGTTGACCCGCCATCCGAAGATCTCGACGCTCCGCAGGCCGGCGAGCACGAAGGGATCGGACTCGGCGATCGTCCGCGCGTGCTCGGCCGACTCGGCCCTCAGGACCGTGACGCCCGAACCGGGCCGGACCCGGGGCCCGGTGGTCAGCGGGCCGGACAGGAACACGGTTCCGGCCTTCTCCAACTGCAGCAACCAGGCGACGTGCGATTCGACGTGGCTCTCGATCTCCGCGGTGGTGGTCGTCTCGGCGGGGGTCGAAAGGACGAGCCAGTAGTCGCGCCCGAGAAGCGTCATAGCGAAACTGTATGCAGTTTCGGGGGAAGGTCAAGGGCCGATCTGTATGCAGTCTGAGTTCGCGGTCGTGGACAATGGCGGCATGGCACGCACTCCCACGCTCGTCCCCGGCCTGCGGAAGATCGACCTCCCCGAGGTCCGGCAGGCCATCCCCGCGCTGCACGCGTACCTGCGTGAGTGCGTGCTGGACGGCACGCTCGTCCCCGGCACCAAGCTCTCCCAGGTGGCGCTGGCCGACCAACTCGGCGTCAGCCGGACGCCGCTGCGCGAGGTGCTGCGGATGCTGCAGGAAGAGGGCCTGGTCGAGATCGAACCGAACCAGCGGACCCGGGTCGCCGGGCTCGACCCGGAAGAGCTCGACGAGGTGTACGCCAGCCGGATCCTGCTGGAGACGCTCGCGCTGTCGATGACGCTCGACAGCTTCACCGTCAAGGACCAGCGTCGCGCCAAGGCGATGCTGACGTCGATGCGCCGGGCGGCCAAGGCATCGGACTTCCGGCAGTGGTTCGAGTCGCACGGCGAGTTCCACCGGATCCTCACCGCCGGGGCCGGGCCGTCGCTGCGACGACAGCTCACCGCCTACGGCGACCGCAGCATCCGCTACATCCGCATCTACCAGCTCGCCGACCCGACCAGCTGGCAGACGGCCGGCGACCTCGAGCACGCCGCGATCCTCGAGTCGCTGACCGAGCACGACGGTCCGGCCGCGCTGTCGGGTCTGGCGCATCACCTGGCCCGCACCGCCGAGCGGGTGCTGACCGATTGCGCCCCCGGCTACGAGATCACGGCGGTGACCCACGCGCTCCGCCTCGTCGATCACCAGCCCGATCACCAGCCCGATCACTAGGCGGGTCACTAGGCCGACAGGAACGGATCCACGACGGCGAGGAACTCGGCGGTCTTCTCGATCATCGTCCAGTGGCCGCAGCCGCCGATGACGTGCAAACGGCAGTCCGGAAGCAGATCGACGAGCGCTTCGGACGACGATCGCCAGGGCACGACCCGGTCCTCGCGACCGTGCACCATCAGCACCGGCTGGTGCACCGCCGTCAGCTCCGCACCGGAGAGCGCGAGGTCGTCGACCCAGCGTTGCCGCGGCGCCGGGAACATCGCGGCCCAGGAATCGGCGACCGCGGGATCCAGGCTCGACTCGTAGCGCATCCGCACCAGATCGTCGGTGATCAGGCCGCGGTCGTAGGCGAACAACCCGATGACTTCCCGCATCGCCTCGACGCCCGGCGAGTAGCCCCAGACCGTGTCCAGGCCGGCCGGAAGTGGCATCGCCACCCCCATCGTGCCCATCAACACGATCCGCCGGACCCGGGCCGGCCGGGCCGCCGCCAGCGACAGCGCGATCGCGCCGCCCATCGAGTTGCCGATCACGTCGACCTCGGTGACGCCGAGCGCGTCGAGGAGCGCCAGTGCGTGGGCGGTCCACGCCTCGCGTCCGAACGTCCGCGGCTCTCCGGTCGCGGTGCCGCCGAAACCGAGCTGGTCGGGGGCGATGACCCGCCGTCCACTCCGCAGCGCCGGAAGAATCGGACGCCAGTTGGCCGCCGCGCTCACCCCGGGCCCGGAGCCGTGCAGCAGGAGGACCGGAGGTGACGCGCTACCCGTGTCGCCGGTGTCGATCACCGCGGTCGCGACTCCGGCGACGTCGACGACGTACTGCTCGATCGCGATCGTCATGCCTGCCTCAGTTGTGGTTGCGTGGAGACCCGCCGGGTCGGGCCGAGCCACATGTCGATCGATCCCGGCTCGTCCGGGTCGAACGTGCGGGGCCGCCAGGCGTCTTCGTCCTCGATGCGGCGCACGCCGAACGAGTACTCGTAGGTGAACCCCTCGGGACCGAGGAAGTACAGGAACACGGCGGTCGACTGCGGGTGCCGGCCCGGCCCCATCTCGATCTCGACGCCCTCCGCCTGCAGGAAATGCCAATTGCGGAAGACGTCGTCCAGCGTCGCCACCTGGAAGTTCAGGTGGCAGAGGCCCGGACCGTCACCACGGAACACCGCGAGTTTGTGATGCACCGGGTCGATGCGGATCAGGCACGCCGCGTCGCCGATCCAGTCGGAGACCCGGGCGTTGAAGTGCGTGTTCCAGAACCGGTAGGCCTCCCGCACGTCCGGGGCGTCGAGGCACAGGTGGCCGAACTCGGTGATGCCGGCGGGACGGGTGAACCCGACCGGCCGCGTGATGGTCTCCTGGTGGGCGACGAGTTCGACGCGGTTGCCGAACGGGTCGTCGAACCCGACGAACGACCGGACGCGGCGCGACCGCGCGGCGGCCGCGTCGCCGCGCGTCACGGCGTATCCGGCCCGTTCGAGGTGCCGCTCCGCGGCGGCCAGCGCGTCTTCGTCGCGGACCAGGAACCCCGACGAGATGACGCCGGACGCTCCTTCCACCAGCGCCAGGCAGTGGTGGCGCGAGTCGGCGCGTAAGTGGGCGACGCCGGGTTCGGTCGGCTCGGCGAGTTCCAGCCCGACGACGCGGGTCGCGAAGTCCACCGCCTTGGTCAGGTCGGCGGCTCCCGAGCGCACATAGGCGATGTCACTCAGCTCGATCATGAGCGAGTTCCTCTCAGGCGAACACGGGTGCCAGATCGATGTAGATCTGCCAGTGCCGCACCAGGTCACCCTCGAAAGCCAGGATGTCGGCGTTGGGCACGGTGACGTGCTTGCCGTCCTTCCGGGTGTACTCGACGTCGATCCGGACGATCGTGTCGCCGTCGAGGTCCCAGCGGTCGACGATGCGGTGGCTCAGCCCGTCGATCGTGGAGAAGAAGCCGGCGACGGCGTCCCGTACGGCGGCGCGTCCGACTACCGGCTCGCCGTTCCCGAAGACGAAGACGACGTCCTCGGTCAGGTGAGCGACGAACTGGTCGGGGTCGAATGAATCGATGGCAGCAAAAATGGCGGCGACGTTGCGGCTCATGGCTGTCTCCTGGCGGCGTGTGGCGCGTCATCGAGCGACGATCGTGGAGCGATGGTGGCGGCCTCGGTACGGCGTCCCATCCGTGCTCACAGGGTTGCTGAGGCAAAACTGTATGCAGTTTTGGGCCGATGTCAAGGGTCCGGCGGCGGTCGGCGAGTCGGTTTCGCGGATCATCCGGCATGTGCCCGGCGGCCCGGGCCGATCCGGTGTGGACCGCCGGCGGGGCCTGCCGCCGAGGGTGCCTGGCGGCGACGGGTCCCGGCCCGGCGTCCGGAGCGACGGGACGCACGGGAGGTTGTTAGCGTGCGCGCATGACGACTGACCACGGGCGGGCCGCGGGGACCGTGTTCGCCGCGGCGGCGGGAGCGCTGGCCGGCGCGGCGTTCACCGGCCGCCGGGGGGCACGTGCGGCGGCGGCCGGCGGTCTCGCCGGTGCGGCGGCGCTGGCGGCCGTGGAGGCGGTGGCGCGCGCACGCCAGCGGCCGGGAGAGGTTCCGGCGTGGTGGTCGCGCGTGGTGATGAGCGGTGCGCTCGCGGCTCCGGCCGGGTGGCTCGGCGGGCGGGTCACGACGGCCGGGCCGGTGGCGATCGGCGTGGCCGCCGGGGCGGTCGCGGGAGCCCTAGGGCTGCGTCCGCAGAAGGTGGCGCTCGGGCCGGTGGTCGGCGGTGCGATCGGGTGGGCGTGGCAGCTGGCGCGGGGCTCGGACGCGGCGCCCGCGGCGGTTGCGGCGAGTGCGGTCGTCGGCTTCCGCGCGCTGTCGGCGGTGGTGTTCCGCGATCCGCAGGTCGACCTGCTGGCCGAGCAGGTACCGGCCGAGGAACTGCCGTTCGTGGTCCCGCTCGAGGCGCGCACCGGTTTCGTCGGCACCGGCTACGTGCGCAAGCTCGCTGAGGTGCTCGGCGGGACCTACCGGGCCGACGCCGAGGACGTGGGAATCGTCGCCTCGCTCGACGACCTCGCCGGTCCGCAGTTCGATCCCGCGGGTGTTGATGCCCTCGTGCGTGAGTTCTACGAGCACACCACCCGGTTCCGGCTCGACATCGTCCCCGAGTGGCGGCTCTGGGTGCGGCCCGGCTACCTGCTCTACCGGACGCTCGTGGCGCGGCCGCTGGGTCAGGCGAACGTGCCGATGAACCAGCGCGAGACCCTCCGTGGCGTGCGCAGCCGCATCGACACCATCACGCCGGACGGCACGGACCTGATCGGTGTCCGGGGCTGGATCCGCTCGTTCGCCGACACCGACGAGGCGATCTACGTCGGTATCTACACGACCTACCGGGACGACGGCCGCGGCTACGTCAGCGTCGGGTTCCCGGTGCCGCAGGGCAGTTTCACGGCGACGTTGCTGCCGATGCCCCGCCAGGACGGCGGGCTCGTGCTCACCAGCCGCAGTGAACTCGCGCACCCCGGCCACTACCTGAGCTACGTCGACCCGGAGACGCGCGCGCTCACCACGCTGGCCGTGCCCGGCTTCGCCGAGCGTCTCGACGTCTACACCGACGCCGGCGAGCTGCGGGCCGAGCACGCGTTCTCCCTGTACGGGATGCCGTTCCTGGTGCTGCACTACACGATCCACCGCAAGCACCCCGGCTAGGAGGCCCCGGCCAAGATAGATACACTCTGTATCTTGACGCGTGTCCTTGTCGCGTGCACGCTAATGACCCGAACGTTACGGGTAATTAACGAGGTGACGCGATGGTGCGACGGGGCAAGTTCGCTGGACCGGTTCGAGGCCTGCGCTTCCGGACACCGACACGCTCCGGCGTGACCGACGACGAGGGCACGTTCGAGTACCAGGACGGGGAAATCGTCACGTTCCTGGTCGGCCAGGTCCTGCTCGGTGCGGCCCGGGGCGCCGACCGGCTCACGACGGCCGACATCGTGGCCCGCGTCGGTGGAAACGTGAACAAGCTCGCCGACCCGGGGCTGACCAACATCGCTCGGTTCCTGCAGACCCTGCACGTCGGCGACGACCTCGCCGACGGGATCACGCTCACCCCCGAAATCCACGAGCTGGTCGGCGACCGTCCCGTCGACTTCCGGTACGGGCTGATGTCGCTCCCCGGCGCGCCGGTCGACCCGGTCGCGGCCTTCACGACCGATCCGGTGGTCGTCACGTTGCTCGACGACCTCAACGCGTCCGGAATCCGGGGCGTCGGATCCCCGCGCGGCCTGCGCTCCCCGTCGGCGGCCCGCAACGAGGTCCGCCGCTCGGTGCTGGGCATCCGCCGTTACCGCGACGTCTCGATCCCGCTGAAGAACGGATCGCACGTCTTCGCTGACGTCTACCGGCCCGACAGCGACAAGCCGGTACCGGTGATCATGAACTGTGGCGTCTACGGGCGAGCCTTCGTCCACCACTCCACCGCGACCCCGGAACAGGTCGAGCAGCACGAGGTGATGGAGGACCGCTACTTCAGCGGCAACCCGGACGGATACGAGTACGAGAACCACGAGACCGTCAACACCGCTGACTGGGTTCCGCACGGGTACGCGCTCGTCCGGGTCGACGGTCCGGGCGCGGGAAAGAGCCCCAGCACGCTCGGCATCTGGGGCATCGACGAGGCCGAGGCGTACTTCGACGCGATCGAGTGGGCCGCCGAGCAGACGTGGTCCAACGGCAACGTCGGGTTATGGGGGATGTCGTACTACGCGATGAACCAGCACGCCGTCGCGAGCCTGAACCCGCCCCACCTCAAGGCGATGATCGCCATCGGCACCGATGCCGACCTCTACGAGGAGGTGATGTACACCGGCGGCATCCTCAACGAGGAATTCTTCCCCAAATGGTTCCGCGGTGCGATCCTGCCCGCGATCTGCGGCCGGGCCGACGTCAAGGATTTCCTGGCCACGGCTCGCGCCAACCCGTTCAAGGACTCCGACCCCGACGCGATCTTCGGCCCGCGCGCCGAGGTGCTGATGAGCCCCGACCTCAGCGCCGTGACGGTGCCGCTGTGGTCCGTGGCGGCGACCTCGCATCCCGGCCACTTCCACCAGCTGGGCAGCAGCGAGACCTACCTGAACACGCCGACGTCGGACAAGAAGCTGGACTTCTGGGAGGATTGGTTCCTCAAGTCCTACGCGCCGGACACCGTGCGCGATCACCGGGCCTTCTTCGACCACTGGCTCAAGGGCGTCGACAACGGCATCATGGACCGGCCGCCGGTGCGGCTCGAGATCCGGACCGGCCTCGGAGCCTCGTACCTCCTGGAGGAGGACGAGTGGCCGATCGCGCGCACGGAATACGTGCGCTCCTATCTCGATGCCGCGACCGTCGACGCGGATCTCGAGATCGACTGCGAACACGTCCTCCGCCTGTCCTCCGCCGTCCCCGACGCCGATCGATCGGTGACCTACTCCGCCGAGGTCGACCCCGCCGATCCCGGCCGGCCCGCGCCGGGTCTCGGCGGTCGTCTGCCGGCGACCGCTCCGTGCCGCGGTGCCACGTTCATCAGTGAGCCGATGGAGCGCGATTCCGTTCTGGCCGGCTACGCCAAGCTCGTCGCCTGGGTCTCCTCGACCAGCGCGGACATGGACATCCACGTCGGAGTCCGCGTCCTCGACGAGGCCGGCCGCGAGGTGGACTACTGCGGACCGGCCCTGATCCCCGGTATCGGAACGCACTTCTACCCGCTCACCAAGGGCTGGCTGAAAGTCTCCCACCGGCGCCCGGACCCGGCCCGATCGACCGAGTACCGGCCGAAACACACCCACCTCGAGGCGGACTACGCCCCGCTCCGACACGGCGAGATCGTTCCGGTCGAAGTCGAGATCGTGCCCAGCACCGGCCTGATCCGCAAAGGGCATCGGATCCGCGTCGACCTCGAGCCGTACACCGGCGTCGGGCACGGCAACCGCCACGGTTACGACCCGAGCTATCACGACGGCGCCCGGAACACGATTCACACCGGGCCCAGCCACCCCAGCTACATCCAGTTCCCCCTGCTGCCCGCCACCCCGCTCGACGCGTGAGCCTGCCGCGTACCCGGGCACACGCCCACCAGGAGAAACCATGAACATCGACGAACTCGGCGCACGCGCGGAGATCCACGACGTCCTGCTGCGCTACTGCCGCGGCCTCGACCGGGTGGACATGAGCCTCGTCCGCGGCGCTTTCCACCAGGACGCCTGGATCGACTTCCCGAAGAGCTTGCACGTCGGCAGCGTCGACGGCTTCGTGGACTTCCTGGCCGCGGAGATGCCGGATTTCGAGCGGACGATGCACTTCCTCGGCAACAGCCTCATCAACTTCGACGGACCGGACGTGGCTCACGTCGAGACCTACCTGAGCGCTGACCACCAGGGCTCCGGCCGCTCGCGCTGGAAGCACGAGACGGTCAAGCTCTGGGCTCGCTACCTCGACCGCTTCGAGCGGCGCGAGGGCGTCTGGCGGATCGCCCGCCGGCGGATGGTCGTCGACTGGATGTTCAAGTATCCGTCCGAGGGATGGTTCGACGATCACCCCGACGCGTCGGTGACCCGGCGCGACGGAAGCGACCCGGCGTTGCGGGCGACGGCCGGATTCACCGGTACGCCGGCGGCCACGGACGAGTGGCCCGCGTGATGGCGATCACCGCGAGCGCCGGGCTCGACCGGCCGACGGGACAGGAGCTCCGGGCCCGGCTGGCGGAGATGCGGACCTGGTTGCGCGAGCACCAAGCCGTCGCGGAACAGCAGCGCCGGGTTCCCCAGCAAACCATCGAGCGACTCGACGAGGCCGGGGTCTTCGCCCTCGTCACGCCCAAGAGGTACGGCGGCGCCGACTTCACCACCCGCGAACTGCACGACATCTACCGGGAGTTCGCTCGTGGGTGCGGTGCCACGGCCTGGGTGGTCTGGGCCGCGGCCGGCGGCAACCTGTGGAGCTGCGCGTTCCCGGAGGACGTCGTCGCCCCGGTGTACGAGTCGCCCTGGATCGGCAACCGGACCTTCGCGCTCGGCGGGACGAGCCGCCGGATGTCCGGCACCGCTCGGCGGGTGGACGGCGGTTGGATGATCAACGGCGTCTGGCCCTTCGCTACCGGCAGCGTCCACGCCAGCCACGGTTACCTCGCGGTCTTCTACGACGAGTCCGACGACTCGAAGCTCGGCATGGTGCTGGTCCCCAAGCGCGATCTGGTGACGCGCGACGACTGGGACGCGATGGGGCTGGCCGCCACCGGCAGCCAGACCGTCGCGACCGACGGCGAATTGTTCGTGCCCGACGCTCGATTCAGCACGCCGGAGAAGCTGGCGGCACGACTCGACCAACTCACCGGCCAGGGTCTCGGTCCCCGGCGGGGCGGAATCGTCCGCTCGCTGGTCGTCTGCACGGCGATCGCGCTGGGGATGGCCGACCAGGCCATGGAGGTGTTCCTCGCCGGGATCACCAAGCGCAGCATCCCGTACTCCCCGTACAAGACCCAGGTCGACGCCCCGATCACGCACCACGTCGTCGGCCGTGCCCATGCCGAGTTGCGGGCGGCCGGACGAGTGGCCGACGCCGCGGTGGCCGAGCTGGATCGCCTCGACGCGGCCGGGGCGGAGCCCTCTGCCCTGCAGTCCCTCGAACTGCACACGGATGCCGCCTACGTATGGGACACGTGCGCGGCGGCCGTGGAGACCCTCTTCCGTGCCTCGGGGGCCTCGGCGATCATGAAGCGGCAGCCGCTCCAGCTGATCGCCCGCAACTCCCGGGCCGGCAGCATGCACGGGGCGAACGGCATCAACACCTGGCTCGAGAACCTCGGACGCGAGTTGTGCGGTGCCGAGGCGGGTGTTCTGTCCACCAGCGTCCTGGAGCGCGGCGGCCGTGGCTGACCCGCGCGACCCGCAGCACTTCCGGAAGGTTCTCGGGCACTTCCCCACCGGCGTCGCGGCCGTGACCTCGATCGGTGAGGACGGGGGACCGATGGGCATGATCGTCGGATCGTTCACGTCGGTCTCGCTCGATCCGCCTCTGGTGGCGTTCCTGCCCGCGAAGCAGTCGAGCACCGCGCCCCGGATCGTCGGATCGGGTCGCTTCCTCGTGAACGTCCTGGGTGCCCATCAGGAGCTGGTTTGCCGAACCTTCACCACCGCGGGTGACCGTAAGTTCGAGTTCGTCCGCTGGACCCGATCGCCGGGCGGATTGCCGCTGGTGGACGATGCTCTCGCCTGGATCGAGTGCGACGTCGAGGCGGTCCACGAGGCGGGGGATCACGACATCGTGGTGGGCCGGGTCCGGGCGCTGGACGCCGGGGGATCGGCACCACCACTGGTCTTCTTCCAGGGCGGCTACGGCCGGTTCGCCTCGTTGAGCCTGGCTGCCGTCGGCGAGCCCGATCTCGTCGACCAGCTCCGGTTGGTCGACGTCGCCCGGCCGTTCATGGAGGAGCTCGCCGCTCTGACCGAGGTCGAGTGCCTGGCCTCCAGCGCGATCGGGGAGGAGAGCGTCCTTCTCGCCACCGCGGGCACGCCGGTGGACGGCCGGAGGTACAGCCGCGTCGGGCAACGCCTGCCGCTCGATCCACCGCTGGGTGCCGCGCTGGTGGCGTGGTCGACGGCCGCGTCGTCGGCCTGGAAAGCGCGGGCGAACGCGGGCAGCGGCCCGGATCGGGCCGACGAGCTCGATCAGCTGCTCGCCCGCGTGCGGAGCCGGGGTTGGTCGGTGACCACCTGGAGCGACGACCTGCGCGCCTTGGAGACCACGGTCGACGACACGCTTCGCCACGGGGTGACACCGCGGGCCCGGTGTACCGTCCGGGAACTCGTCGGTCAGCTCACGACCGAGCACGAGCCGGCCGATCTCGACGGTCTCGGTCGCGAGCATCGCCTCCGCAGCGTCACGATGCCGGTCAGGGACGGCCGCGACGAGGTCGTCCTCCAACTCACCCTGCGGCTTCCGTCCGGCACGGGACCGGCCGACCTCGGCCGTTTCCTCGTCCCGCTCCGCCGGACCGCCGAGCGTGTCTCCGAGGCACTGGCCTCCTCCCTCACGATCGATCCGGGGACGGCTCGCTAGCCTCTGCTGGGGGACCGTCGGCGACGAACCACGAGGATGGGATGAGTACGAAGAGGCGGCACGGTGCGGAGCTGGAGACGGCGATCCACGCGGCTGTCCTCGACGAGCTCGGCGAGCGGGGCTACGCGGCGCTCACCTACGACGGGGTCGCGGCGCGGGCCGGCACCAGCCGGCCGGTGCTGTACCGCCGGTGGGCGACCAAGGCCGAGATGGTGCTGACGGCCGTGGTCGCCGACCGGGCCGAGGTGATCGTCTCGCCGGACACCGGACGACTCGCCACGGACCTGTACGCGATCCTCGCCTCGATGCGCGAGAACTTCGTCACCCCGGTGCGTTCCACGATGCTCGGGCTGCTCGCCGACCTCGACGCGGACGCGGCGGAGTCCGTGCGTGTCCTGCTTTCCCGATGGGGCGCCGACCTGGTCGGCCCGGTGGTCGCGCGAGCCCGCGCTCGTGGCGAGATCGGGTCGGCGCCGGTGCCGCGGGAGGTGCTCGGCCTGCCGTTCGACCTGGCCCGGCACGAGCTGACCTTCCGGGGCGCACTCCCGGAGGAGCGGATCGGCGTCATCGTCAGCGTCCTCGTGGTTCCGCTGATCGAGCTCTACGCCGGCTCGGCCGAAGACTGAGATCCGGCGGCACTCGGGCCGCCCGCGCCTTGACGGGCCTCGCGTTGTCCCAATAACCTGCCGAAACATACGGGTATTTTAGGAGAGGCAGAAATGGCCACACAGAGCTCGGACGTCGATTGCCTCGTCGTCGGGGCCGGCCCGGTCGGGCTGCTCTCGGCGTTGCTGCTGGGTCGAGCCGGCTGGAGCGTCGTCATCGTCGAACGCCGGCCGGCCCGCTACCCGCGGCCCCGGGCCTGCACGATCGACCACGAGGCGCTCCGGATCCTGCAGGGCGCCGGAGTGATGGCTCGATACGCCGACCTCTTCGAGCCGTCCCGCGGGGATCGAGGCGGGTACCAGCTCCGCAACGCCCAGGGCGAACTCCTGCGCGCCATCAACTGGAACCGGACGGCCGAGTCGGGCTGGGCGAACACGAACGGCTTCCACCAGCCCGACCTGGAGGCCGCGCTCGAGGAACTCGTCGGCGCGCTTCCCACGGTTCACCTGAGTCGCGGCTGGACGGTCACCGACCTCGTCGAGAGCGACGCCCGCGTGGACGTCCGTATGGTGGCGATCGAGGACGAGTCGCGGAGCCGTACCGTGCACGCGCGGTGGGTCGTCGCCGCGGACGGAGCCAACAGCACGGTGCGTGACCGGCTGGGCATCGCCGGCGTCGACTCGGGGTTCGAGGCCGACTGGCTCGTGGTCGACTATCGCCCGATCGTCGATCGTCCGTGGGACGCGTTCGTCACCCAGTACTGCGACCCGGTCCAGCCGGCGACCGCGGTCAAGAGCGGGCCGGGTCGCCGGCGCTTCGAATTCATGCGGCCGGCCGGCATGAGCGTCGACGAGCTCGGCCGGACCGAGACCGCCTGGCGGCTGCTGGCCCGGTGGGGGATCACGGCGGCGAATGCTCACCTGGAGCGGCACGCCGTCTACACGTTCCGGGGCCGGTCGGCATCGCGGTGGAGGGTCGGCCGGATCTTTCTGGCCGGCGACGCCGCCCATCTGATGCCGCCGTTCCTCGGCCAGGGGCTGTGCGCCGGGCTGCGGGACGCTCAGGCGCTGACCTGGCGACTGCGGTTGGTGCAACGAGGCCTGGCCGGCAGCGGCGTGCTGGACACCTACACGCCGGAACGGTCCGCCCACGTGCAGGAGATCATCGGCGAAGCGGTCGCCGTCGGCCGGATCGTCTGCGAGACCGATCCGGTCCGGGCGGCCATCCGGGACGCGGCGATGAAGGCGGAGCTCGCCGACCCCGAACGCCTGACCGTCGAACCGCCGCACCCGCGACTGGGCCGCCCTGCCCTGACCGTTCCGAGTGACGGCGCTGACGGGCGGCTCTCGGTTCAGGGGCGGGTCGCCGTCGGCGGACGGGTCGGACTGTTCGACGATCTCGTCGGTGGCGACTGGCAGCTGATGGGCTGGGAGGTCGATCCGGCTGCCGTGCTCCGCCGGACCGACCTCGACTGGTTCGCCGGGCTGGGCGGCACGGTGAGCACCGTGAGCACCGTGAGTGCGGTGAGCACGGTCGGTGACGGCCGGCGCCCCGGTGCGGCGGTCGACGTCGACGGGACCTATCAACGCTGGTTCGCCGACCACGCCTGCCAGATCGTGCTCAGCCGTCCCGACTTCTACGTCTTCGGCACCGGCTCCGTGCAGCGGGCCGCCGGCCTCGTCTCCGGGCTCCGCGCCCTCCTCTCGCCCTCGACCTCCTTCCGACAGGACTCCGTGGCCTCATGACCATGCGCATCACACGACTCGCGGACGCCTCGAACGGAGCAGCAGCCATGAGCAGCGAATCGTCGCTGGTGCACGCCCCGGCACATCGTCCGGTGCCCGGTGACTTCAATACGACCCTGGTCACGTTCGCGGCGATGGCCCTCTGCGACCACTTCGACGCCGGCCAACGCCTCCGGGCCGTGGTGCCGCTCGGCGACGCCAACCGGACGCACTGGAACTTCCTGCCCGAGTCGGGGCGGAGGGGCGTCGCGCTCCGGGACATGAACGACGTGCAGCGCTACCTCACCCATCGGCTCATCGCCCAGTGCCTCTCGGTCTCCGGTTATGCCCAGGTCGTCCAGGTGATGTCGCTCGAACACGTGCTGCGTGAGCTGAACGCGCCGGTCTTCGGGCACGTCGCGGCGCACTTCCGGGATCCGGAGGGATACTTCCTCACGTTCTTCGACCAGCCGCAGCCCGACAGCGACTGGGGATGGCGTCTGGTCGGGCACCACCTCTCGTTGAACTTCACGGTCGCCGGTCAGGACCTGATCGCCGCCACCCCGCTGCTTCTCGGAGCCGAGCCCGGGCGGCTCGGACCGTTCCGGATCCTCGGTCACGAGGAGGATCTGGGGTTCGCCGTGCTGAAGTGTCTCGACGGGGCCCAGGCCGCCACCGCGACGATCCACCCGACTCCGCCGCCCGACTTCGCGAGCCGGTGCGTCCCCGTCCTGGGCGACGAGGAGTGGCCGGACGTCCACGGCGTCGGTCGTCGTGACGCCGGCATCACCGACGTCGACCGGAAAGCCCTGCGCTGGGTCAGAGGAACGCCGCGAGGGCTCGCCCGAGCGCGGATGGGCGCCGGCCAGCAGCAGGCGTTCGATCACCTGGTGGAGGCGTTCGTCGCACGGCTGAAGCCCGAACAGGCCGGCCGTGAGATGGATCGGATCCGGTCGGCCGGTCACGACGACCTGCACTTCGTCTGGGCGGGATCGCATCGCCCGGACGAACCCCACTACTTCCGCGTCGAAGGTCCCGTGACCCTGATCGAGTTCGACAACACCGAGGACGGCGCCAATCACGTCCACTGCGTGTGGCGCGACCCCGCGAACGACTTCGGCGCGGACATCCTCGCCCGGCACCGGGCCGCGCAGCACGAGAGCGTGGAACTGTCGTGACGCGCGTCGTCGGGGTGCGGCACACGGACGGATCGACGCTGGTCGGCCGCCTGAACGATGCGGGTACCGAGGTGGAGGTGGTGGCGGGCCTCGACGAGTTCTGGGCCGATCCGGAGGCGATGCTGGAACGGGCGCCGACCGGCCCGACGCTGGCCGTCGGCGCGGCGAGGCTGGTCCCGCCGGTGTTGCCCGGTGCTCGGGTGGTCTGCATCGGACTCAACTATCTCGAGCACGTCGCCGAGGGCTCCTACGCCGACGAGGCGCTCCCGCCGTACCCCACGCTGTTCGCCCGCTGGCCGGCGTCACTCACCGTCGGCGGGGCCGGTGTGCCGGTTCCGGGGGACGAGGACGGCTTGGACTGGGAGGGCGAGGTCGTCGCCTGGGTCGGCCGGACACTCCTCGACGCGGACCCCGACGAGGCACTGGCCGCCGTCGTCGGGTACTCCACGTTCAACGACCTCACCGCCCGACGCGCCCAGAAGCTCACGTCGCAGTGGATCCTGGGCAAGAACGCGGACCGTTCGGGGCCGCTCGGGCCGATGGTGCCGGCGAAGGAGATCGGCGACCTGCGCGACGGACTGCGCATCCGGACCCGCGTCAACGGGGAGGTCGTCCAGGACGCGACCACCGACCAGATGGCCTACACCGTCGGCGACACGCTTTCCCTCATCTCCCGTACGCTGACGCTCCGGCCCGGCGACCTGCTGGCCACCGGCACGCCCGCCGGCGTCGGGTACGCACGGACGCCTCCGTGGCTGCTCCAGCCGGGTGACGTCGTCGAGGTCGAAGTGGACGGTCTCGGCGTGCTGAGCACCCCGATCGTCGAACACTCACGGCGAGCCGAGCTGGCTCGCTGACGCCGCCGACCGGGCTGCCGGTACCGCGGAACGGTCAGAGTCCGAGCAGGCGTTCGGCGTTGCCGGAGGCGATCTTCACGCGGTCGGCGGGGCTCATCGGTGCGCGTTTCAGGAAGTCGACGGCCTGCTCCGTCACCGAGAACGGATAGTCGACCGAGAACATGAGGCGATCGACGCCGAATACCGTGATCGCGCAGGACAACGGCGCCGCACTGGTATATCCGGAAGTCGTGAGATGAAGATTCCGCCGAGCGGTGTCGGCCACCGAAAGGGCGTGGCCACGCAGTATCGGGGAGAGCAAGTCGTCTGCCCTGGCCAGCGAGAACGGAATCCCCTCGCCCATGTGCCCCACGATCACCTGGAGCGCGGGAAAGCGCTCGAACACTCCATTGGCGATCATCCGGAGAATGTGCATGCCGCACTCGGCGTGCCAACCCCACGCTCCGGTCGAGAGCAGGGTGGCGACGGCCGGCTCGAGTCCGCTGAAGTACGCCTCACGGACGGCGGGCGGCGGCGGTGCCGGGTGCAGGTAGACGGGCACCCCGAGCCCCTCGGCACACTCCAGAACCTGCTGGTAGGACGGGTCGTCGAGGAACTTGCCGCGAGTCTGGCCGTGGATCATCGCCCCGACGAAGCCGAGGTCCTCGATCGCGCGCCGGAACTCCACGACCGCGGCCGCGGGATCGGCCAACGGCAGGGTGGCGAACGCCTTGAAACGATCGGCGACGTCCTGGTCCGCAAGCTCGGTTACAACGCGGCCACCGGCAGCAATCTCCTCGGCGAACTCGAGAGCCGCGGTTTCGACACCGCGATCGTCGGTGGACTGACCACCCCGATCTGCGTCGGGACCACCGTCGACGGGTTGAAGTCGGCCGGCATCCGGGTCGCGGTGCTGTCCGACGCCACCGCGTCGCAGCCGATCGGCGAGTACTCGGCCGAGCTTTCGCACGAGTTCTCGATCGCACGGATCGGCTACCTGATCGGGCAGGTGACGACCACCGACGAGGTGATCAGGAGCGTGGCGGACGCCAACGAAGGACCGATGGGGCACCGCCCGGCCCGTTCGACGTGAGGCCGGGTCAGGCCGACCGGAGTTCCGTGCTCTCGTCGGAGCCCGTGCCGTGGTGCTTCGCCACCGCGACCTTCACCGCGTGCTCGTCGCGGCTCCGAATGGCCTCTACCAACTCCTCGTGCACGGCGAGCCGGTCGGCCAGGTAGGTGGGTGGAGTCGACCGGGTCTCGGAGTCTGCGCGCACCGAGAGCTCGGCGATGCATTTGACCGTGCCGAGGTAGACCGCGCGTGCGAGCTGGTTGGGGGTGATCGCCGCGATGCGCTCGTGCAGCGACCAGTTCGCCCGGAGGAAGCGCTCGAGGTCATCGCTCCCGCGTCGCATCACCTCGAGGCAGATCTCCAGCTCGTGGAGATCCTGGTCGCTCCGATGCTGGGCGGCGCCCCAGACGACGAGCTCCTCCAGGGCGTCACGAACGGCGAGGGCGTCGGCCACCGTGGCGTCGCCTTGCGGAACGGTCAGCAGAGTCTGACGCAGACGGACGACCGGGCTCCCGTGGGCGACGAAAAGCCCTCCGCCGCGCCCGGGACGTACGACGACGCTTCCCCGCTCGCTCAACAGCCGAGCGGTTTCACCGATGGTCGCGCGGCCGAAGCCGGTCTGCGCGCGAAGCTCCTCCATCGTGGCGATCCGGTCACCCGATTGCAGGCCGCGTTCGCCGATGAGGCCTTCGATCTCGGTAGCGAGGTGCTGCGCGAGGCCAGGCGGCCGGCCGGTAACCATGCGAACGATAATACTGCTTGGCATCTTTACTGCTCGGGTGGACGCAATGCCGAGCTGCGAGCTCTCACCGTCGGTCGCGGCCGGAGGCTCAGGAACCAGCCACGTCGTCCGGCGCGGTCCAGCCGGTCGCTCGGATCCACTCGACCAGGTCCAGGGTGTCCGGCTCGATCGCCCGCACCACCGCGAGGTCGGAAGGGTATTGCGCCGCTTCCGCGAACTGGCGGAACATCGCCCTGTCGAGGTCGCTGGGAAGCACGCTCAACGGGAGCGCCTCGTACCGTGCCGGGAGCCCGGCGCGCGCGCCGAACGCCGCGGCGATCTGGGGGCCCGTCAGTTCGTCGCCGACGAGTTCGAGGGCTCCGCCGGGTGCCTGTGCGGTGTCGAGCAGGAGTGCGGCGGCGACCCGGCCGATGTCCCTGACCGAGATCATCTTCATGGCGACGTCCTCCGGTTGCGGCAGCCTCAGCACGATCTCCCCGTGCTCCAGGCTCGGTGCCATCACGCTCGCGAAGTTCTCCATGAAGGCGGTCGGGCGAACCATCGTGGCCCTGAGGCCGGATTTCCTCAGGTGCTCCTCGATCCGGTGTTTCGAGTCGTGGTGGGGCACACCCGACTCCCGGTCCGCTCCGAAGACCGAGTTGAACACGACGTGCGGGACGCCCGCCGCGGCCGCCGCGTCGACGAGCGCGGTACCGACGCGGATCTCCGCCTCGACCTCGTCGAGGCTGTTCGCCTCCGGGGTCATGAAGTAGAACGCCTCGGCCGTCGCCAGCGCGGCGGCGAGTGACGCCGGGTCGTCGGCCCGGACGGTCGCCAGCTCGACGCCGCGGGCCGCCAGCGCCTGAGCCCGGTCGGACTGCGGGTTGCGGACCAAAGCACGCACCCGCGCCTCGTGGTCCAGCAGTGCGTCGACCACCGCCCCGCCTTGTTGCCCCGTCGCGCCGAAGACGGCGATCGTGCCGGTCGTCTGTGTGCTCATCGCTGCCACCCTTCACTAGTTCATGCCATGAACGAAACTAGTTCATGGCATGAACTTCGTCAAAGTGGGGTGGAGCGGGACCTCACGGTGCGAGGGGTTGGTTCGAGGTGGGCGGAGAGAGGTCCGTGGTGTCCACGATGGCGCTGGCCACGCGCTCGAAGTCGCGCTGGTCGTCGGCGTCGAGGTTCTTCGCGATCTCGGGCAGGCGCTTGGCGACCTCGGCGTACACGGCCTCGGCGAGCACCTTTCCCGTGGGCGTCGCACTGAGCAGGACGACCCGCCGGTCTTGCGCCGAGCTCGCCCGGACGACCAACTCGCGCCGCGCGGTGCGATCGACCAGCTGGCTCAAGGCGTTTTTGGTCATACCCAACGACGCGGCGAGGTCAGCCATCTGCCGCGGCTCGTCCCGGACGGCGCAGAGCAGCGTGGCCTGCGAGGGGGGCAGGTCGAACTCGGCGCAGATCTGCGCGTACTTGCGTTGGATCACAACCGAGAGCCAGAAGAGCTTGTCGCCATAGTCCACGCCGGCATCCCCCGTCCGATGACGAACGACCAGCCTACTCGTCGCGGGCGGTCTGCCCGCGCCGCTCACCAGGAGACGAGCTTAATTGTATGACAGTCCTACGATATCCTTCGCCCGGCGCGCATCCGCGCCCGGAACGAGGGAGACAACACCATGGCACTGACCGCCGTCGTGACCGGTGCAGCGCGAGGGATCGGCCGCAGCGTGGTGGAGCAACTGCGGGCCGCGGATTACCGGGTCGTCGCGCTCGACGTCTCCCCGGCGGTGGCCGACCTGGCTGACGACGGCCGGGTGGTGCCGGTCGTCGCCGACGTGACCGCGGACGCGACCCCGTCCGACACGATCGACCGGGCCCTGGCCGAGTTCGGCCGCCTCGATCTCCTGGTCAACAACGCCGCCCGATTCCTGCGCCGGCCGATCCGCGAGACCACCGACGACGATTTCGACACGCTGTTCGCCACGAACGTCCGGCCCGCGTTCCGGTTCGCCCGCGCCGCACTGCCGCACCTGGAGGCGCACGGCGGCGGCATCGTCAACACGGCCTCGATCTCCGGGCTGATCGGGGTGGCCAACCAGAGCGTCTACGCGATGACCAAGGGGGCGATCGTCCAGCTCACTCGTCAGCTCGCGATCGAGTACGCCGGTCGTGGGGTCCGGGTGAACGCCGTCGCGCCCGGTGCCGTCGACACCGGTTTCATGGACGAGGCGCGACAGGCCGACCCGGACCCCGCCGCTAGCCTGGCCGTCACCCTGAGCAACCACCCGATCGGCCGGATGTCGACGCCCGACGAGGTCGCCCGGGCGATCGTGTTCCTGGCGTCGCCGGAATCGGCCGGCATCACCGGCACGATCCTGAGCGTGGACGGCGGCTACATCGCGCGCTGAGCGGCCCCTTCGGCCGGGCCGGTGGCGCCGCGCAGGTCCGCGAGCGCCACCGGCGACTCCGCGAGCGCCACCGGCGACTCCGCGAGCACCCCCGGCCACCGGGCAGCCGAGCCGGGTCAGCCGGATCGACCGGGTCTTCCCGGCTCGGAAGTCACGGCAGGAGCAGCTGGGCGCCGTTGGTGCCCAGCATCGTGCGGATGTCCGCCTCGGGGAGCCCGGCGTCCAGCAGACCCCGCGCGGCCCGGCGGTAGAGCGTCACCGGCAGCGGATTGGTCTTCTGGCCGGAGTCGGACGAGAGCACGGTGTTCTCGACCCCGACGGCCTTGATGAACGAGAGCAACTCGTCGAGGCTGCGCCGCCGCTCGGGCTTGCCCCAGTACATGATCACGCAGTGTTCGATGTAGACGCCCTGCCGGGCCCAGGCGGCGGCCTGCTCCACCGAGGCGCCGACGACGAACACCGGGTGGTTGATCAGGATGCGCCGGACCCCGGCCGCGAGCGCGGCGTCGATCAGGCGCTGGGACTCCTCGACGCCGAGGTGGCCGCAGGTCATCACCGCGTCTTCGGCCGCGATGACCGAGAGGATGTCGTGCACCTCGGGTCGTAACGCCCCCTCGTCGTCGAGGATCGAGATGACCTCGTCGCTCCGCAGCTCCACCTCCGGCGTCGGGAACCCGGTGTCGTGGTGCTCGTGGTGGCTGACGTGGGCTTTCGACGACAGCGTCGGGAACCAGACGACCCGGCCGCCCATGCGCAGCGCGAGCTCGACCGCGTACGGGTTGAGGCCGCCGACCGAGCGGTTGAGCGCGATCCCGCCGTAGACCTCGGTCGAGAGCTCGGCGAGCCCGGCGGTCTGCAGCGCCAGGATGTCGCTGACCATGCTGTGGTGGTGGGACTTGGCGACGATCGCGCGGAACCCGGCGTCCGAGGCGTCCCGGGCGGCGTCGAGGATGCTCATCCGCCGCGGGAACGGGCTCGGGCCCGGGTGCTGGTGCAGATCGACCGCGCCGACCAGGAGCGAGTCGGCCTCGGGATCGGGGGTCGCGCGGTCGGTGTCGGCCTCGGGGTTGAACGGGTAGTCGACTGCAGTCACGAGGTGGTTCCCTTCTCGGTGGAGACCGGCACTTGGTCCTCGGGCCGCCAGCAGGCGATCACCGCGGTTCCCGGCTCGACCGTCGACGGCGTGCCGACCGGCAGCACCGCGCAGCCGATCGAGTCGTCGCCGAACGCGAGCTCGATCCGGGAGTACGTGCCGTAGAACGACACGTCGGTGACCGTCGCCGGAGCGGTGTTCGCTCCGGGCGGTACCGACGCGCTGTCGACGACGACGGCCATGCGTTCGGGCCGGACGACGAAGCCGTCGAACACGTTCGACTCGCCCAGGAAGCGGGCCACGAACGTGGTCGGTGGACGGTGGTAGAGGTCCGTCGGCGTGCCCAGGGCGACGATCCGGCCCTCGTTGAAGATCGCGATCCGGTCGGACAGCGTCATGGCCTCGTCCTGGTCGTGCGTGACGAAGACGAACGTGAGCCCGAGTTCGTCGTGCAGCCGCTTGATCTCCCGCTGCAGCGACTGCCGCAGCTTGCGGTCGAGCGCGCTGAGCGGCTCGTCCAGCAGCAGGACGCTGGGGGAGAAGACGACCGCGCGGGCCAGCGCGACCCGCTGCTGCTGCCCGCCGGACAGCTCGTGCGGGCGGCGTCCGTCCATGCCCGCGAGGTCGACGAGGTCGAGCGCCTCACCGACCCGCCGGGTGATCTCGCCGGCCGGGACCTTCCGCTCGCGAAGCGGGAAGGCCACGTTCTGCGCCACGGTCATGTGCGGGAACAGCGCGTAGTTCTGGAAGACCATGCCGAAGTCGCGCTTGTTCGGCGGCATCCGGGAGATGTCGCGGCCGTTGAGCTCGACGCTGCCCGAGGTCGGCTCGGTGAACCCGACGATCATGTTGAGCGTCGTCGTCTTCCCGGAACCGCTCGGGCCCAGCAGCGTGAGGAACTCGCCGGGTTCGATCCGCAGATCGATCGAGTCCACCGCCGTGTTGCCGCCGTAGGTCTTGCACAGTTGCACGAGTTCGACCCGGCCGCCGCGAGTGCGCAGTGCCGGTGCTTCCGGAACCGCGGTCTGGAGCTTCACCGTTTACCTCTCACTCTGACGACCTGCGCGATCAGGATGGGGACGCTCACCAGGACGACCATCAGGCTCGACGCGGCGGAGATCGTCGGGTCGATTTCGACGGTGATGCTGTTGAACATCTGGACCGGCAGCGTGATGGCCCCGGGCGCCTGCAGGAACAGCGCGATCACCACCTCGTCCAGCGACGTGACGAACGCCAGCACCGCGCCGGAGAGGACGCCGGGCAGGACGAGCGGCAGCGTCACCTTGCGGAACGTCGAAACCGGACCGGCGCCGAGGCTGGCCGCCACCCCGCTCAACCGGGTGTCCATGCCCTGGATCCGCGCGGTGACCGCGATGACGACGAACGGGAGCGCCACCGCCGTGTGGGCCAGGATGATCCCGAAGAGTGTGCCGTTGAGGCCCACCTGCAAGAACGAGGCAAAGACCACGAGTCCGACGAGAATGTGCGGAACGATCATCGGCGAGAGCAGGAAGCCGTTGACGGCGCCCCGGGAGCGCCGGCCGAGCCGCGCCAGGCCGAACGCGGCCGAGGTGCCGAGCACGGTCGCGAGGATCGCGACGTAGACGCCCACCTGGAGGCTGTTCAGGATCGCCGCGATCCACTCCGGAGAGCTGAACAGCTCCTGGTACCAGCGCAACGACCAGTCCTCGGGCGGGAACCGGAACGTCTGCGACCCCGAGAAGCTCATCGGAATGACCACCAGCGTCGGCGCGACCAGCAGGATCGCGACGACCGTCGTGTGCACCCGGAGCCAGGGACGCATCGGAGACGACTGCTCACCACCGGTGCGGGAGCGGGCCGGTGCGCCACCGACCGCGGTGACGGCGGCGTTCGGTCCGGCCAGCCGCCGGGTCAGAGCGAGGACGAGCAGCGTGACCGCGAGCAGGAAGATGCCCATCGCGCCCGCGCCGCCGAAGTCCAGCAACTCCTTCGTACGGACGTTGATGACCTGGGCGATCATCGCGTTGCGGGTCGAGCCGAGCAGCGCCGGCGTGACGTAGAAGCCCAGTGCCAGCACGAACACCAGCGACATCCCGGCGACGACGCCCGGCGTCGACAGCGGGAGGTAGATCTTCCGGAACGCCCGCGACCGGGACGCCCCCAGACTCTGGCCCGCCGCGACCAGCCGTCCGTCGATCTGCTCCATCGCGGTGTACATCGGGAGGACGAGGAACGGCAGCAGCACCTGGGTCATCGAGATGGCGACGGCGGCGGTGCTGCCCAGCAGCGTGACGTCGAGCCCGAACAGCCGCAGGAACCGCTGGATCACGCCGCCGTCCTGCATCAGCACCAGCCAGGCGAAGTTGCGGGCCAGCATGCTCGTCCAGAACGGGACGAGCACGATCGTCACCAGCACCGAGCGCATCGTCGGGCCGACGAGCGTCATCGCGTACGCGTACGGATAGGCCAGCAGCGCGCCGATCACCGAGACCATCGCCGCGACCAGCAACGTCCGGCCGAGTACGCGCAGCGTGTAGCCGTCGGTGAACAGCGACGCGTAGTTGCCGAACCCGGACGTCGGCTCGGTGATGCTGTCCGCGACGATCCGCAGGAGCGGGAGGACGAACAGTACCCCCAGGGCGACGAGCGCCGGGAGCAGGAGCAGCCAACCGGAGGAGCGGACTCGGGTGGTCCACGCCGGGCGCCCGGTGACGGGCGCCGGCGCGGTGGCTGTCTGGACGGCCATGGATCAGCCGACCTTCCAGCTGGTCCAGCGCTTCGTCAGCGCGTCGGTGTTCGCGATCCACCACTGCTTGTCCTGCTCGATCGTCTTGCCACGGTCGGGCAGGAACGCGTTGAATTCCTTCTGCTTGTCGGTGTAGCCGATCGTGTTCAGGTCGATGTCGGCGCGGGCCGGGGCGGTGCCGGTCAGCTTCGCGTAGGCCTTGGCCTGCGTCGGCTCGGTGATGAACGCGAGCATCTGCTCGGCCAGTTCCTTGTGCGGGCTGCCCTTGGGAATGACTTGCACGCCGATGTCGGTGGTGTTGAAGTCCCACACCGGGACGAGGTTCGCGCCGCTCTGCGCCGAGACGATCGTCCGGGCGGTCACGGTGAGCACCATGCTGGCCTGCTTGTCGACCATCATCTGCTGGATCGCCCCGTAGCTGGGCGCGAACACCAGCGAGCTCTTGATCGTGTCGATCTTCTTGAACGCCCGGTCGAGGTCGAGCGGGTACACCTGGTCCGGCGGTACCCCGTCGGCGACGAGCGCGGCCTCGAACAGGCCGGCCTTCGGGTAGTCGTAGACGACCCGCTTACCGGGGAACTTCTTCACGTCGAAGAAGTCCTTGATCGAGGTCGGCTTCGCGCCCGGGTAGAAGTCCGCGTTGTAGCTGAAGATGTTGGCGTACCGGTAGGTCGGTACGAAGCAGTCGCCGGTGGTCCCGGGCGGGAACTTGCTCCGGTCGAGTTCGGGGGCGTCGAGCTTCTCGAACAGCTCGCCGCAGTAGGCGCCGGCATAGATCCAGCTCATGTTGGCCAGATCCCAGATCGTCTTTTTGGCCTTGACCATCGTCCGGACCTGAGCCTGTTCGGCCGGGCTGATGTTCGTGAACTTCGTGCCGGTCTTCGCGGTGAAGGGTTCCTGGAGCGCGGTCTTCTCGTCCTCCTGGAACTGCCCGCCGGTGCTCGCCCAGGTGAGCTTCTTGTCCGACGAACCGCCACCGGAATCGCCGCCGACACCGCACGCGGTGAGGGCCAGAACACCGACGGTCAACACGCTGAATAAACGCAGGGGTGGTCTCATGGTTGTCGCCTCTTCTCGACCGGAACCGCTCCGGCCGAGCCGGAGCGCTCAAGACTTCGGTGTCAGTCCGCTCCGGTGCCGAGCGGATTGACCATGCGCCGGGAGATCGTGTCCGCACCCGCCAGCAGGGCGCGCGCCACCGGGCTGTCGAGTTCTTCGGGGACGAATTGAGCGATGCCGACGACGGCCAGGGTCGCGACGACCTGGCCGCCCGGGTCCTTGACCGGAGTCGCCACGGCGCTGACGCCGTTCTCGTGGCTCACCCGGACCGCGATGCCGGTGCGGCACGCGTCCGCCAGTTCCGCGTCCGTCGCGTCGACCGGGGGTGCTCCGGCGCGGAACCGGTAGAACGAGTGGTCGCGGAACGCCCAGAAGATGAGCGTCTGGGCCGCGTCCGGCCCGAGCAGGCTGCCGACCGGGATCGACACGTGCGCGGTCCGGCTCCGGTCTTCGCGGACCTGCGCGACCACGGGGCTGTGTCCGTTCCAGACGCTCAGCACGACCGTGTGGCGCACGGCCACGCTGATCTCCTCCATCACCGGGACGGCGAGATCGAGCACCCCGAGCCGGGAGAGCGCCATGGTGCCCAGCTCGGCCAGGAGTACGCCGAATTCGTAGTGGTTGCGGTCGCGGCGCTGCAGGAGCCCGTGGTTCTCCATCGACGCCAGGTAGCGATGAGCGGTGGACTTGCCGACGCCCAGCTCCTCGGCGGCCGAGACGAGGTCGATCGTCTCGTTGGCCGCGAGGAGCCGCAGCAGCTGGACCACCCGGGCGACCACCTGGAGGTCTCCGCTAGCGATCTCCATCCGTGGCCTCCCTCACTGATTCCGGTCGCTGTCCCGCAATGCGGGGTGGCCATCCGGCTATTCGGTACGGGGAATGTAGGGGATCGGGCCAGACGCGTGTCAAGGGGTCGCGAAGATTTCGCGGCAGTTAATTCCTCGGGGTGGTGGCGGAGGTGTCAGTAGTGGCATGATTGTATGGTTGTCCGACAATCTTGAAGCTGCCTGTCAGCGCTGACCGGGGGAGATCGCATGCGAGGACTGGCCGGCAAGGTCGCGGTGGTGACGGGCGCGGCCGGGGGCATCGGCGCGGCTACGGCCCGGCGGCTCGCGGACGAGGGCGCGCACGTCGTGGCCGTGGACACCGACGCCGACCGCGTGCGGCTGGTCGCGAAGTCGCTCGCCACCGAAGGGGCCGGGGTCGAGGCCGACGTCTCCACCGAGGACGGAGTGGCCGCGTACGTGGACGCCGCGGTCTCCCGCTTCGGGCGGATCGACCTCCATCACCTCAACGCGGGCATCGCCGGGTCCCTCGCGCTGCTGCCCGACCTGAGCCCGGACGAGTTCGACCGGGTCATGGCCGTGAACGTGCGCGGGGTCTTCCTGGGTATCCGGGCGGCCTTCCGGCAGTTCGCCGCACAGGGCAGCGTCGGGAACATCGTGCTCACCGGTTCGATCGGCAGCCTGCGCGGCAGCGCCGACCTGCTGGCCTACCAGACGTCCAAGCACGCCGTCGTGGGCCTGCTGCGGGGCGCGGCGATGTACGGAGGCCCGCTCGGCGTCCGGGTCAACGCGGTCGCGCCCGGCATCGTGCCCACCGATCTGTTCGGTGCCAGCGGCCAGGACGACATGAGGCGCCGGGCGTCCAGCACCCCGCTGCGCCGCGCCGGCACCGGGGACGACGTCGCCGGTGTGGTGGCGTTCCTGCTCAGCGACGATGCCGCCTACATGACCGGTGAGCTGGTCTCGGTCGACGGCGGTGCGAACATCGTGAGCACGGTCCGCCCGTCCGGTGGTGCCGGCGCGTGGGATTTCGCGGCCCACGACCGCTCTCTCTACTGACTCACCGGTGGGGGAGCGACCACCTCCAGGTCGGTGTGGACGTCGAGGATCACCGGCCGGTCGGCGCAGAGCGCCTGGTCGAGTGCCTTCGGCAGGTCGCCCGGCCGGTCGACGCGGATTCCCAGCGCGCCCATCTCCGCGCCGATCCGGGCGAAGTCCACGTCCTCGTAGGTCCACAGCTCCCGGGAACGCTCGGTCGGCCGCCCGTCGTAGGCCCGATCGAAGCCGCGCTTGCTCTGGTTGCCGCCGTGGTTGTTGTTGACCACGGTGATCAGATTGACCCCGCGGCGCGCGGCGGTCTCGATCTCGCCGAGGTGGTAGTACAGCCCGGCGTCGCCGGTGAACGCGACGACCGGCCGGTCGGGCGCCGCGCACTTGGCGCCGATCCCGGCCGGGAACGCCCAGCCCAGGTGGCCCGCGCTGCGCAGATAGTCCTGCTCCGCGGCGGTGACGTCGTGGAACTGGGCCATCCACATCCCGGCGTGACCGGTGTCGACGACCAGGACGGCGTCCCGCGGGAGCCCGGCGGTGAGCTCGGCGCAGATCCGCTCGGGCCGGATCGGCACCGCGTCGCTGGTCAGCACGTCGAGGTAGCGGGTGCGCCACTCGGCCCGCAGGCGGTCGACCTCGGCCAGCCAGGCCGTCCGGTCCGGCCGGGCGCCGGCCGGCGCCGGCCCGTCGGACGCCAGTGCCAGCATGCGGGTCAGCGCGAGTTTCGCGTCGGCCACCACGGATGCCTGCAGCGGGTAGTTGCGCCCGAGGTGGGACGGTTCGATGTCGATCTGGATCGCCGGAACGCCGATCGGGGGAACGGCCCAGACGTGCGTCGTCATGCCGCCGGTCCGGGTACCGACGAAGCAGACCAGGTCGGCGCGCGCGACCACCTGGTTCGCCGACTCCCGCGAGTACGTGCCGACCACGCCCACCGACAGCGGGTGCGTGCCCGGGATCGTGTCCTTTCCGTTCGCGGACGTGGCCACCGGGATGCCCAGCTTCTCGGCCAGCGCCACCAGTGCGGCCCCGGCCCGGGAGGCCCGTACGCCACCACCGGCGACGAGGACCGGCCGGTGCGCGGCGGCCAGCAACCGGAGCACCTCGGTGACGCTCTCGTCGTCGGGAATCAGGCGCACGGCCGGAACGCGCGCACACGCCGGGTCGACCAGCGGCGAAGCGTCCGTCTCCTCCAGATCGAGCTGGCCCTCGTTGCCCTGGATCTGCAGGTGCACCGGCCCGGGCGCACCGGTGGTGGCCACTCGGAACGCGTGCCGCAGCATGTCGGGGAAGCGGCTCACGTCGTCGATCGTGGCGTTGTACTTGGTGACCGGCTCGAACGCGGGGAGGTCGTCGATCTCCTGGTAGACCTGCCGGAACTTGGTGGCCGGTGACCGGCCGCCGGTGAGCGCGAGGACCGGGGAACCGGCCAGGAACGGTTCGCGCAGGCCCGCGGCGAGGTTCAGAGCCCCGACCACCTGTGCCATCGCGATGCCGGGGCGTCCCGAGACACGGGCGTAACCGTCGGCCATGTACACGGCCGACTTCTCGCCGTGGGTGATCACCCGGTCGACGTGCGGGTGGTGCGCCTCGAGTTCGGCGAGCGTGCGGCGGAGGATCGCCGGAACCCCGAAGACGTGCGTGACGCCGTAACCGTCGAGCAGGTCGGCGACGACCCGGGCGCCGGTGCGGCGGCTCACCGGGCCACCCCGTCGGCGGCCGCGGTCGGTGCGTCGGCGGCGGCTTCCCGGCGGACTTCGTCGATCGTGCGCTCGGCGACCCGGAACGATTCGAGCGCGGCCGGCGCTCCGCAGTACGGCGCGGTCTGTAACAGGACCTCTTGGATCTCGGCCTCCGTGCACCCGTTGCGCAGGGCGCCGCGGACGTGCACCGAGAACTCGTGCGGGCGGTTCAGCGCGGTCAGCATCGCGAGGTTGAGCAGGCTGCGCGTGCGCCGGTCGAGCCCGGGACGCGACCAGACGTCGCCCCAGCAGGTCGTCGTCACGTACTCCTGCACCACCCGGGAGAACTCCGTGGCCCTGGCCATCGACCGGTTCACGTGCGCATCGCCGAGAACCTCCCGCCGCACCGTCTCGCCGCGCGCCAGCCGACTCTCGTCCTCGCTCATGGACCGCTCCCGTCTCGGATCGTCTACGTACGACGATCATACAATCTGACGGGATCGGCGAAGAGAAGTTCCGGGCGGGCGGCGCTCTACGCGTCCTGCTCGGCGAGGGCGATCAGCCCCGCGCGCCCGGCCTCTTCGACGTGCTTGGCGCAGGCCGCCGCAGCCGCGTCCGCATCGCCGGCCCGGGCGGCGTCCACGATGGCGTGCAGCTCCTTGACGCTGTGCTCGAGACGGCCGGGCACCGACATCGACAGCGACCGCAGGACGCTGACCCGGGCGTGCAGACCGCCGACGACCGCCCGCAGTGCGTCGTTGCCGCCGCCCTCGAACAGCACGTCGTAGAACGCGTCCTTCGCGGCCAGGAGCGGTGCGCCCCTGGCCGCCAGCCGGTCGATCTTCTCCAGCGCGCGGACCAGGGCCTTGTGGTGGGCCGGGCCGGCGTTCTCGACGAAGAGCCGGCCGGCGAGGGCCTCCAGCGCCGAGCGCACCTGGTAGAGCTGGCGCGCTTCTTCGGCGCTGACGCTGGTGACGACCATGCCCCGGTTGGGGATCGCGGTGACCAGCCCCTCGGCGGCCAGCTCGCGCAGCGCCTCCCGGACGCTGGTGCGGGAGACGCCGGTGAGCTCGACCAGCTCCCGCTCGATCAGCCGCTGACCGGGTGCGAGCCGCCGGTCGAGGATCGCCTGGCGGAGGTTGTCGAGGACCTGGGAGCGGATCAAGGCCGGGTTCCGCTCGATGTGGAACGCGTCGGCTCGTGTCACCGCTGCTTCCTTCCCCCGCACTGGTGTCGACGCCATCCTACCGTTGTCTCAGATCGTATGACGATGCTACATTTTTGCGACCCAAAAACCCTCGTGAGGAGCATCATGTTGAGGTTGGGTTTTGCTCGTCGGCTGGCCTCCGCCGACCGATGCCTGTACGGAACCTGGGTCAAGACTCCGGCGCTCGAGCCGGTGGAGATCCTCGCCGACGCCGGGTTCGACTTCCTCGTGCTCGACCAGGAACACGCCCCGCTGACGTTCGAGTTCGCCTACGCGGCGACCGTGGCCGCGCAGGGCGCGGGCCTGTCGGTGCTGGTCCGGGTTCCCGACCGCAGCGGCAGCCACCTGCAGCGCCTGCTCGACGCCGGCGTGGACGGGATCCTGGTGCCGCGGGTGACGTCGGTGGACGAGGCGAGCGCGGCCGTCCGGCAGATGACGTTCTCGCCGGCCGGCGACCGGGGCATCGGCATCACGTCGCGGGCCGGTCGGTGGGGCGGCCTCCCGCGCGCCGAGTATCTCCGCTTCGGCGACGAGGAGGTGCTGCGCGCGGTGCAGCTCGAGGAGATCGGCGCCCTCGAGGCCGTGGAAGAGATCCTCGACGTCGCCGGGCTCAACGGGGTCTTCCTCGGGATGGGAGACCTCCAGCTCTCCTCCGGCCTGCCGGAGTCCGACCCCTCGATCCAGAAGCTCGTCGACCGATTCCTGACCGCCGCGCGGGAGCGTGGGGTGCCGGCCGGCACCGCGGTGCAGAACGCGGCGCAGGCCCACGCGGCCGCCGACCGGGGATACCGGTTCGTCATGGTCAGCAACGACACGAGCCTGCTGCGGACCGCCGCGACGTCGTTGGCCGGCCAACTCTCCGAAGGAGCGTCTCATGGCGTATGACCCCACCGACCTGCGTTCCACTCTGCCCACGAGCACGGCGGCGGCGCCGGAGCGCGTCGCAAACTCCGAGCACGTCGAGTTCCGCGACGTGCCGCCGGCCGACGGTGAGTCGACCTGGTACGCCCGCGGGCAGAACTTCGTGATCGGGTACTCCGAAGTGGACGGCTCACTCGCGTTTTCCCGGGCGGACCAGCCCGACGAGTACGTCGTCCTGCTGACCGGCGACGCGCTTTCCGCGACCGTCCGGGCCGGCGGCGACGAGGTCTCGGTGAACGGCCGCACGATGCTCGTCGTCCCCCCGGGCGACAGCACGGTGACGATCACCGGCCAGGGCCGGGTCATCCGCCTGCTGACCACGAAGTCGGACGACATCGCGGCGCTCGCCGTCAACGCGAGCTCCTACGACGAGCCGCACGAGAACATCCCGCCGTTCGAGCCGTGGCCCGAGCCGGTCGGCGGCTACCGCATCCGCAGCTACGACCTGACCGTGCCACCGCTGGAGAACCCGCGGTTCCGGCTGTACCGCTGCACCACGTTCATGGTCAACTTCATCGATCCCAAGCAGGGACCGCGCGACCCCTCGAAGCTCTCGCCGCACAAGCACGACGACTTCGAGCAGTGCTCGCTCGTGCTGGCGGGCGAGTACATCCACCACATCCGCTGGCCCTGGACGACCGACAAGGCCCACTGGCGCGAGGACGAGCACCGCACCGTGTTCGCCCCGGCGGTCACTGTGATCCCGCCGCCGTCGGTGCACACCAGCGAGGCCGTCGGGGCCGGGACGAACCACCTGGTGGACATCTTCTGCCCGCCGCGCTTCGACTTCTCGGCGAAGGAAGGCTGGGTGTTCAACGCCGACGACTACCCGGCGCCCCGATGAGGGTCGCGATCATCGGGGCGGGCCTCGGCGGCATCGCCGCCGCGGTCAAGCTCCGCAAACGCACGTCGGCGACGTTCACGATCTTCGAGCAGTCCCCGGGGATCGGCGGCACCTGGTTCGACAACCGCTATCCCGGGTGCGAGGTCGACGTGCACTCGCACGCCTACTCGTTCTCGTTCCTGCGCTACGACTGGCCGCGCACGCACGCGACCCAGCCCGAGCTGCTCGCGTACGCCGAGCACGTGGTGGAGCGCTTCGGGCTGAGGCCCCACCTGCGCCTGAACACCCGGGTGACCGACCTGGTCTGGGAGGAGTCGACCAGCACGTACGTCCTCTCGACCGAGCACGGCGACACCGAGGAGTTCGACGTCGTCGTCTCCGCGCTGGGGCTGCTCAGCGTGCCGCGCTACCCCGACTGGCCCGGCCTCGACACGTTCGCCGGACCATGTTTCCACACCTCGCGGTGGGAGGAGCACGACCTCACCGGCAAATCGGTCGCGGTGGTCGGGACCGGGTCGACGGCGGTCCAGATCGTCCCGTCGATCGCGCCGGCCGCCGGGCGCGTCCACGTGTTCCAGCGCGAACCCGGATGGATCGAGCCCAAGAACGAGCGCGAGTTCAGCCCGCGGGAACGGTGGGTCTACCGACACGTGCCGCTCGCCCAGAAGCTGCACCGGGCCTGGATCTTCCACAAGGGCAACCGGCGGTTCAAGGGCTACGACACCGGGTCGCGTCGCCAGCGCACGATGCGTGACGTGTGCCGCCGGTTCATCACCACCAGCATCGAGGCTGTTCCGACCCGGGAGGCGGTGACCCCCGACTACCCCTGGGGCTGCAAGCGGCCGGTCCTCTCGTCCACGTTCTACCCCTCGCTGAACCGCGACAACGTCGAGCTGGTGCCGCACGCGGTGAGCCGGGTGACCCCGACCGGTGTGGTCGACGCGACCGGCGTCGAGCGCGACGTCGACGTGCTGGTCTTGAGCACCGGCTTCCAGCCGACGAAGTTCCTGGCCAGCCTGGACGTGAAGGGCCGGGACGGGCGCAGCGTCCACGACGTCTGGCGCGAGCGGGCGGCGGCGTTCCTCGGCATCACCGTCCCCGGCTTCCCGAACTTCTTCATCCTCTACGGCCCGAACACCAACGGTGGCGTGTCGGTCATCGCGCAGCTCGAACGGCAGGCCGAGGTGGTGGTGCGGGCCGTGCGGCGGCTGGAACGAGGCCGCGCCCGCACCGTCGACACGTCTCCGGCGGCGGCCCGGCGCTTCACCGCCTGGATCGACAAGCGGATGGCGAGCACCGCCTCGGCGATGGACTCCGGATGCCACAACTACTACCACGACCCGGCCGGCCACAACGTGACGCAGTGGCCGGGCGGGCACCTCGCCTACGCTCTCACGACCCGGCTCCTGGATCGGTGGGGACTACGCTGACGTGCCCTCCGGCCAGCGACACCTCCGCCACGTGCAGACCGTCGTCCCACGTGGCGGAGGGAAACCGGTCCCAGACCGCGGCCTCGTGGAACGGCAGCACCCGGCGGGGGTCGCCTCCGACGCTCTCCAGCAGGCCGTCGGCGAAGTCGAGCCAGGTCGTCGCGCTGCCGGTGGTCATCGCGATCGGAGCGAGAACGCCGTCGCCGCCGAGGCCCTCGAGGTTCTCGTAGCTGTAGACGTTGTCACCGGCGAACACCCACGTGCCGTCGGACGCGTTGGTGACCGCGACCAGCTGTGAGCCCGCGGTGTGCGTGTCGTGGGCGGGCCGCACCTCGACGCCGGGAGCGGGGCTCGCCACCCCGTCGACGAGGGTGGAGGGGCGCCCGGCCAGCTGCTGGGGAAGGTCTGCCTGGCACGACCGGGTCAGGAACTCGAAACGCGCCGGTCGACGTGTCGCGGCGACGTAGTGCTCGACCTCGCGCCGCTGGATCCAGACGTGTGCCGCGGGGAACGCATCGACACACCCGGCATGATCGAAGTGGTTGTGGGTGAGCAGGACCGTGTCGACGTCGTCGGCTCCGACTCCCACCCGGGCGAGGACGTCGACCGGTGACGCCCACCGGGTGTCGCCGTACTTCGCGGTGAGCCGCTCGTAGATCGCCGGGTCCGCGAAGCCGGTGTCGACCAGGATGCAGCGGCCGTGGCCCCGGACGAGCCCGAAGCAGTACGGCATCCGTCGGTGCCCGAGCGTGGGCTGGGCCGCGAAGAGGTTGCTCGCCGGGAAGCGGTCGACGTAGCCGTACTCGAGGATCCAGAGCGAATGGTTCACGCGGGCGGCCGGACGTCGAAGACCGCGAGCTGCATCGCGACCATGGTGTAGTAGCCGATGATCGTCACCAGTTCGAGCAGTCCGGGCTTCCCGAGCAGGCCGGCCGCGTCGCGGAATTCGTCGTCGTCCAGCGTGCCGCGGCCGAGGACGGCGACGGTCGTGCGGAAGACGCACGACTCGGCCTCGGTCGTTCCGGCCGGCTCCGTGCGCTCGGACAGCGCGGTCAGGTCGTCCTCGGTCAGCCCGGCGGCGGCCCCGGCGAGGCGGTGCGCATACAGCTCGAACGCGCTGTCGTGGTGATGGCCGACGAGCAGGATGGCGATCTCGCGGGCCCGGGCCGGCAACGTCGAGTCCCAGCGGACCGTGCTGCCGATCTGCTGCAGTGCGGCGCCGAACGTCGGGTTGATGATCCAGATCGACGGCGGCCCCTGGAGCCTGCCGTCCGGCCGTGCCAGGGAGAACGGGCTCTCCGGGGCCACCCGCCGTCCGGTGGTGTAGAGGTCGTAGAGCGCGCGCTGTTCCGGGGACATGTCTGCGGGATCGACGTCGTCGACTCTCATACCGGTTCTCCCAGGAGCACGCGAGGGTTGGTGGCGACCATCGTGCGGAGCTGCTCCGCCGTCCAGCCGAGATAGGCGAGTTGTTCGGTGAACATGCGCAGGCACTCGGGCTCGGGCGGCACCCAGCGCGAGAACACGTCGGTGGTGAGCACGGCCCGGTCCGGGCCGACGGTGCCGAGTGCCTCGTGGACGTCACGCACGGTGAGGTGTGCGTCCGGGTGCACCAGCGGCGCGTTGCTGAACTCCAGGTACGCGCCCCGGTCGACGAACTCGCGCAGCTCGGCCGGGTCGGTCGTGTAGTGCAGGGGATGGGTGATCAGCACGCGCTGCCCGACGTCGGCGCAGTACGCGGCGACCGCCCGGCTCTCCGCCGGCGACGCGTGCCCGGTGGCCAGAGCCAGGCCGAGGGCGCGGCAGGCGTCGATCACGGCCTCGGCCCGGCCGGAGAGCGTTCCGTCGGCGTCGCAGAGCGTCACCGCGTTCCGGGACGCGTACTCGTCGAACGACGGGGCGATCCGGCGCAGCAGCGCGGAGACGTAGCCGCCACGTTCGACGTCGGCCGCCGCGCCCCAGGTCGGCAGGAACACCATCCGGGCACCGTGCGCGGCCGCGAGTTCGACGACGCCGGGCTCCAGGCCGCCGACCACCGGATTGAGCGTGATGCTGCCGTGGACCCGGAAACCGGTGTCGGCCAGCGACGCGCTCACCGACCGCGCACGGTCCGTCGTCGCCCACAGGTGTGACTTGAGGACCCACCCGGACATGCCGTAGGCGTGGGCGAGCCGGGCGACCGCGAGGTCGTCGCCGCGGTTCGGCAGGGCGGCCGAGAGGTCGGGCCGGCCGTGCACGTGGAGGTCGATCGCGCCGGCGATCAGGTGGCCGAAATCGTCCGGTTGAGCCGCCTCCAACATTGTATGACGGTATCACGATCTCTGCGCGATGCTGGTCGTCGCGGTGCGCCGTCGCTCACGGGGTCTGCGGCGCCCGGCCGGCTTGGCGTCGGTACTCGCTGGGCGTCAGGCCGGTCTCGGTGCGGAACTGGCGGTTGAAGTTCGACAGGTTGTTGTAGCCACTACTGCGGGCGACCTCGGTGACCGGGTGGTCGGTGACTTCGAGTAATTGCCGCGCCTTCGTCAACCGCAGGCTGCGCAGCGTGTCGCTGAACGACTGGCCGGTCGCGCGGGCGAAGTAGCGGGACAGTCCGGACTGCGACATACCGACCTGAGCAGCGATTTTGGTGAGGTTCACCGTGCCGTTCAGGTTGGCGAACAGTTCTCGCATCGCCAGGTCGACGATTCCGGTGGCCTTGCTGTCGCTCGGCACCGCCACGCCCGGGCTGGCCAACAAGTTGTACTCGTGAGCCGGGGCCTCGGCGAGGATCTGGAGCATCGTGGTGACGCACCGCAACCGGCCCAGCCCGGTGCTGGACCCGATCTCGATCAGTTGGGCGGCGCCCCGGACGGCGGAATCGCCGGTGAACTCGATGCCCCGCGCCGCCGCGTTCAGCATGGGTTCCAGCTCGTTCAACTCCGGCACGATGACCTGGGCCTCGCGGAGCCACTGGCGGTGGAACTGGAACACCACGTCCCGGTCGGGGATATGCTCGCCCGGATCGATGTCGCTGATCCAGTTGTGCGGCAGATGCGATCCGATCAGCACCAGCTGGCCCGCGCTGTAACGACCGATGCGATCGCCCACGATGTACCAGCCCGAGCCCCGCTGCAGCAGGTGCACCTCGATCTCCGGATGATGGTTCCAGCGTGCGATCGGATCCGGGTAGCCGTGCATGAGCCAGCGCCCGGTCTGATGTGGAATGGTCGGAATGATCTCGCGCGTCGCATTCTGGCCGACCAGGCGGAGTGCGCGCTGGGCGTGTGCACGGGCAGTGTGCAGTGAGGACATGGCGTCTCCCTCCGGCTCGCCGTCAGCAGGCATGAAAGTACCGGAAGGTGTGATCTGAGGCACTAGTTTGACCCTGTAACGATGCCTTAACTTCCCTGTCACCCCCACCTCTAGCTGGTAGGTGACCAAGTGATGGCGCTCCCCACCGATGGTTTTAGTCGTAGATCGTTTCTGCTCGGCGCCGCGTCGCTCGCGGCCGTGTCGGCGTTGCCGGCCTGTTCGTCCGAATCGAGTGACACGCCCAAGGGCGCGTCCGGCGGCGACAAGTGGAAGCAGTTCAGCGGCACCACGATCAACTTCATCTCCGAGAACACCTCGCCTTCGGCGGCGATAGCGGCGAACCTCGCACCGTTCGAAAAGCTCACCGGTATCAAGGTCAACGTCCAGCAGATGGAACTCGACAAAGTGGTGGAGAAGGTCAAGCTCGACTTCTCCTCCGGCACGGCACAGAACCATGTGATCTACGCCGACCCGTACCAGATCCTGGCGCCGATGGCGGACGGCCTCGCCGACCTGAAGCCGTTCCTCGACAGCGGCAACTACCCGCCGATGGACGGCGGTCTGGACGACTTCATCAGCACCCAATTGTCGGCCGACGGGAAATTCCTGGACGACAAGAAGATCTATGCGCTGCCGTACGACGCGCCGACGATGATCCTGCACTACCGCAAGGACCTCTTCGAGAAGTACGGTCCGCGCGCCAAGGCCGACCTCGGGTTCGACCCGACCCCGTCGGAGAGCATGACCTGGGATCAGTACTACGCGGTCGCGCAATGGTTCAACGTCAACGCCAAGAAAGACGTCAAGTACGGCATCGGCGCCCAGGCGAAGCAGCACGATTCGCTGCAGTGCGACTTCTCCAACGTGCTCTGGTCCTACGGTGGCGACTACTTCAGCAAGGGGCAGGACCTGGGCCTGGTCGGCTCGACCGACCCGGGCCAGGTGACGGTCGGCTCACCGGCCGGGGTGGCCGCCGCGACGTTCTACCAGAAGCTGATCAAGGCGGCCCACCCGTCGTCGACGACCTGGGACTGGACCGGCTTGTCGGACGCGTTCACCGCCGGTGAGATCGCGATGTGCCCCAACTGGCACGAGTTCGCCGCCGGCGAGGAGAAGGCGTTCCCCGGCAAGATGGGCTACGCGTTGCTTCCCAAGGGCCCGTCCCGGCGGGCGCACATCTTCGGCGGCACGGGCATCGGGATCAACGCCAACGCGAAGGGCAACGAACGCGGCGCGGCCTGGTTGTTCGTCAGCTGGGCCACCTCGCCCCAGACGCAGCTGATGAGCCTGGGGTCCTCCGTCGGCGGGGGCACGCCCACTCGGACGTCGGTCTACAACCTGCCCGACGTGAAGGCGGAGGAGACCAAGAGCCCCTCCAAGTACCCGAACATCCGCACTGCCGAGACCGTGCTCGAGGCGTGGAAGGCGGAGAACATCGGGTTGCGCCCGAAAGTCGCCCAATGGGTCGAGCTCGACACGATCATCTACACCGAGCTGTCGAAGATGCTCACCGCCGGTACCGCTCCCGCTGCCGCCATGGCCTCGATGCAGCAACAGATGCAGAAGGCCATGCAGTGAGCAGCCGGACGATGACCGCCGGGACCCAGGGCGTCGGGGGCGCAGGCACCGGCCCGGAGACCGTCCCGGCGGCCGGCGTCCGCGGAAAGCAGCCGGCGGAACGTCCCCGCCGCCGGCGCCGCAAGCCGCCGCACGCGCTGGCCACGTTCGAGTTCGCCATGCTCAGTCCGGCGCTGGGCATCCTGCTCCTGCTGTCGGTGGTCCCGTTCGTCGTCCTGGTCGCGATGAGCTTCAGCGACGTGCGCACGCTGGGTGGGGTCTCGCTGACCTTCACCGGTCTCGACAACTGGTCCGCCGTGCTCAGCGACTCGTCGATCTGGGCCTCGTGGATGCGGTCGCTGGTCTACTTCGTGGCGACCGTCGGGCTGGAGATGCTGCTCGGGCTGGCCGTGGCGCTGATCCTGCACCAACTGGTGCGGGGACGATCGGTGGTGCTGTCGATCGCGCTGCTGCCGATGTTCCTCGCCCCGGTGATCGTCGGGCTGCTCGGCCGCTTCATGCTCGACTCCACGATCGGGTTGTACGCGAAGATCCTGCAGGGCCTGGGCGTGGACCACGACGTGTTCGCCCACCCGTCGACGGCCCTGCCGGCCGTGGTGTTCATCGACGTGTGGGAGTGGACGCCGCTGGTGGCCCTGATCATGCTGGCCGGCCTCACCGCGGTGCCCACGTCCACGCTCGAGGCGGCCACGATCGACGGGGCCGGATACCTGCGCATCCTGACCCGGATCGTGCTGCCGCAGATCCGTCCGATCCTCCTGGTGGCGTTGCTGGTGCGGTCGATGGACGCGATCCGGTTCTTCGACATCATCACGGTGACGACGAACGGCGGGCCGGCCGACGCCACCAAGATCATCCCGATCAAGCTGTACGAGTTCGCGTTCCGGTTC
This sequence comes from Cryptosporangium sp. NPDC051539, assembly GCF_044454545.1. NCBI lineage: Bacteria > Bacillati > Actinomycetota > Actinomycetes > Cryptosporangiales > Cryptosporangiaceae > Cryptosporangium > Cryptosporangium sp. NPDC051539. Next base: position 400,950 of record NZ_JBITDV010000009.1, read on the forward strand.
AACAACCAGCTCGGTAAGGCCGCCGCACTGGGGCTGACCATGCTCGTGTTCTCGATCCTGCTGGCCAACCTGTTCGTCCGCTTCATCGGCGAACGCCGCTCGGCCGACGCGACCGCCGGAGGTGAGCGCTGATGAGCACGGCCTGGCCCCCGAGCCGGGGGCGCGTGCAGCGGCTGACGGTGGCGGCGCTCGGACTGCTGGTGGCCGCCTGGGCGGCGGTACCGCTGCTGTGGATGGCGCTGACCGCGATCAAGCCCGACACCGCGATCCGCTCCAAGGACGTCAGCCTGGTCTTCACGCCGACTTTCGACCACTTCCGAGACCTGTTCCTCGGTGGCAACCGGGTGGGTTCGTTCCTGGTCAACAGCCTCTTCGTCACCGTGGTCTCGACGCTGATCGCCGTGACGCTGGGCTGCATGGCCGGGTTCGGACTGGCGCACTGGAACTCCCGGCACCGTGACGGTGTCGCGTCCTGGATCCTGTCGACCCGGATGGCGCCGATCGCGGCGGTCATCGTGCCGATCTTCCTGATGTTCCGGGTGGCCGGCCTGATCAACACCATCCCGGGTCTGATCATCGCGCACCTCAGCTTCAATCTGCCGTTCGCGATCTGGTTGATGTCCGCGTTCTTCAGCCGGGTCCCGGTGGCGGTCGAGGAGGCCGCGCTGCTGGACGGGTGCAGCAAATGGCGTCGCTTTCTCGCGGTGTCGCTGCCGATGGTCCGGCCCGGCATCGTCACCACCGCGGTGCTGTGCGCGGTGTTCAGCTGGAACGACTACGCCTTCTCCGCCGCGCTGGGCGGACCGGACACGGCCACGTTGCCGCAAGCCGCCGGCGCCCTGATCACCCAGACCGGCATCGACTGGGGACAGCTGTGCGCGCTCGGCGTCGTCGTGGCCGTCCCGATGCTCGTCGCCGGCCTCGCCGTGCGCCGTCACCTGGTCACCGGCCTGTCCCTCGGCGCCGTAACCGGAGAGTAGCCCCGCTCCGTTCGTCGCTCGTTCGCGTTGCCCGACGCCTTCAAGGAGCCTGAAATGCGAGTTGCCGTATTGCGCGAGCCCGGTGACCTCGTCGTCGAAGACCGGCCGGTGCCCCGGCCCGGCCCGGATCAAGTCCTGGTTCGCATCGCCGCCGTCGGGGTCTGCGGCTCGGACACGCACTACTACGACCACGGCCGGATCGGGAACTTCGTCGTCGAAGCTCCGCTCGTCCTGGGCCACGAGTCGGCCGGCGTGATCACCGAAGTCGGTTCCGGGGTCCGCGGCCGGAGCGTCGGGCAGCGGGTGTCGATAGAACCGGGCGTCCCGGACCTGACCTGCCCCCAATGCCTGGCCGGCCGGTACAACCTCTGCCCCGCGATGCGATTCTTCGCCACCCCGCCGATCGACGGTGCGTTCGCCGAGTACGTGACCGTGCACGCCGCGTTCGCCCACCCGGTGCCGGACGAGGTCAGCGACGACGCCGCCGCGATGCTCGAGCCGCTGTCGGTGGCGGTCTGGGCCTGCCGCAAGGCCGGAGTCAGCCCGGGCGATCGGGTGCTGATCACCGGTGCCGGGCCGATCGGACTGCTCGCACTGCAGACCGCCCGGGCGTTCGGTGCGACCGACGTGACCGTGCAGGACGTCAATCCGGCCCGGCTCGAGGTCGCGCGGGCGCTGGGCGCCACGCGTGCCATGGACGTACGCGACGCGCCGGAGGCATCCGACGCCGAGCCGCCGACCCTGCTACTGGAGTGCTCCGGCAATACCGCGGCGACCCTCGCGGGCCTGGACGCACTCGACCGGGCCGGCCGGGCCGTGCTGGTCGGGATGGGCAGCAGCGCACTGCCGCTGCCGGTCTCCGCGATCCAGGAACGGGAGCTGGTGCTCACCGGCATCTTCCGTTACGCCAACACGTGGCCGACCGCGATCGACCTGGTCACGTCCGGCCGGGTGGACCTGGACGCGCTGGTCACCGGCCACTACGCCTTGACCGACGCGCGGCTGGCGCTCACCGCCGCCCGGGACGTACCCGGTTCCATCAAGGCGATCGTGCGTCCCTGAGCCGGCCGTACCCGTCCGAGCGTCAGGGCCCCGGCACGCCGGCGACGATCCGGCGTCCGAACAGTGCGAAGGATTCTAAGGAAATCCCCACGTGACGAAGGGCATGGTGTCTTATGGCTGCCGGTCCCATAGCACTCGGAAACGACGATGCGACAAATTCTGCGCAGAATCCTCGAACCGAACGCGTCCGACCACCGGCCGGCCGGACGGGCATGTGTGTAGCGAATCTCGACCGTACGAGCAAAGTCGTCGACGTCAATCTCGAGCTGGTCCGGCAGTTCGGGAGGGCGTCCTGGGAAATCTGCGGACAGCAGTTCTGCGATCTGCTGCACCCAAGTTACCGCGACAAGATCTTCGAACAATTCAATCGTCTGGCCACCGGCCAGAGGGTGCGCTTCGACGAGACCATGATCGTCCTGCGCCCCGACGACACGACGTTCACCGGAGAATTGACCGGGATCACCGTCACCGGCAGCGCCGGCGTGATCGAGAAAATCGTGGTCCTGCTGAGTCCCGATCAGAGTATCGGCGGCGAGCAGCAGTTGGCCCGGCGCCAGCAACTGTTCACCCCGATGGAGACCCGCGTGCTGGAAGGCGTCGCGGCGGGAGTGTCGACCGTTCAACTCGCTTCCACCCTTTTTCTCAGCCGGGGTGGCGTCGAATACCACGTCGCCATGCTGCTGCGGAAGCTGAAGGTCAACAATCGCCCGGCGCTGGTCTCGAAAGCGTATTCGATGGGGATTTTCCGACTCGGCTCCTGGCCCCCACGGGTGCTGTCCGACTTCTCGGTCTGAGCGAGCCGTCACAGGGGAGTGCAACATGGACACGACGATCGTTCTGCTCGACGGCGGACCCGGCGACTACTTCGGCACGAGGTACGACCTGGAAGCCGGCGGCCTGGAGACCCGGATCAAGATTCCGCACGGCAACGGGTACGAGCACTACGCCCACAATGGAACGTTCCGGGTGCTCGACGGACAAGAGATCCCGGTCTTCCAGTGGTGCGACCGCACCCGGATGGCTGAATAGCACTCCACCGCACGATCCGGGTCGTTCGCCGCATCACTAGGCGTTGTCCGGGTCCGGACGCGGCAGCATCGAGGCCTGTGCTGCCACCACCGTCGGGGGCAGCCGAGGGGAGCAACGGTGCACCACTCGGAACGACAACGCCGCATCCTGTCCACCGCCCGCGACGCGGGATACACCGACGTGACCCAATTGGTCGCCGATCTCGCGGTAGCGCCCGAAACGATTCGTCGTGACCTGCGCGTCCTGGAGCGCCGTGGTCTGCTCAAGAGGATCCACGGCGGTGCCTATCCGGTCGAGACGGCGTGCTTCGAGACCAATCTGGAGACCCGGACCACTCGCCATCTCGGCGAGAAACGCCGGGTCGCGATGGCCGCGATCGAACGTCTCGGCGGCGCCGAGACGATCTTCATCGACGAGGGTTTCACGCCGCAGCTCATCGCCCAGGCCTTACCCCGGGACCAGTCCCTGACCGTGGTCACCGCGTCGCTGGGCACCGCCGCCGTCCTCACCCGCAATCCCGGCGTCAACGTGATGATGCTGGGAGGGCGGGTGCGGGGGCGCACGCTGGCCACCGTGGACTTCTGGGGCACGGAGATGCTGTCCGGCCTGAGCATCGATCTGGCCTTCGTCGGCGCGAACGGCATCTCTCTGGAGCACGGCCTCACCACTCCCGACCCCGCGGTCGCCGAGGTGAAGGCGCAGGTGATCCAGGCTTCGCGGCGGCGGGTCTTCATCGGGGTACACGAGAAGTTCGGCGTCTGCAGCTTCTGCCGCTTCGCCGACGTGCCCGACCTGGAGGCCATCGTCACCGACTCCGCGCTCTCCGAGGCGGAGGCGCAGCGGTACCGGCGGGTCGGCCCGCAGGTGTATCGCGCCTGAGCACGGTGGTCCCGCGCGACCGGGGAGGTCGCGCGGGGACCGTGTCAGCCCGGGCCGGTCAGGGCGCCACCAGTAGCTGGGTGGCCGCGAGCTCCCGGTAGAGCGCGTTGGTTTCGACGAGTTCCCCGTGCCGGCCGACGGCGACCACCCGGCCGGCCTCGAGAACGACGATCTGATCGGCGTCGACCACCGTGGACAGCCGGTGAGCGACGATCAGCAGGGTCCGGCCTTCGCCCGCCGTGTCGATCGCCTGCCGGAGCGCGGTCTCGTTCCGGGCGTCCAGGTTGCTGGTGGCCTCGTCCAGCAGCAGGATCGGCGGTTCCGCGAGCAGCGTCCGCGCTATCGCCAGGCGCTGCCGTTCACCACCGGAGAGCAGCACACCACCTTCGCCGACCTCGGCGTCCAGACCGAGCGGACTGCGATCCACGACGCCGCTGAGGTTGACCGAGGCGAGCACGGCCCTCATCTGCGCCTCGTCGGCATCGGGGACGGTCAGCCGGAGATTCTCCCGGATCGTTCCGGCCAGCACCGGAGCCTCCTGCTCGACGTAGCCGAGACTGCGGCGCAAGTCGCTCCGGCGCTGCTCGCGCACGTCGACGCCGCCGACCAGCACCGCTCCGCCGGTGACGTCGTAGAAGCGTTCCACCAGCTGCAGAAGAGTGGACTTGCCGGCGCCCGACGGACCGACCACGGCCGTCCGGGTCCCCGCGGCGACGGTGAAGCTGACGTCGTCGAGCACCGTCTCCGCGTCGTAGCCGAACGTGACCCGGTCGAACGTGATGCCCGCGTCGGTTGCCTCCTGCTCGGAGCTGTCGTCCTCGACCGGCAGCGCGAGGATCTCGTCCATCCGCTGCAGCGCGCCGAAGCCCATCTGCAGCGCCGCGTAGGCGTGCACCATGCTGGTCAGCGGGATGACCAGGAAGAACAAGAACATCACGAAGGCCAGCAGGTCGCCGATCCGGATCGCACCGGACGCGACCCGGGCCCCACCGGCGACGAGCAGCAGGATGAACGCACCCTGGACCGCGACGAAGGTGGCCGGCCCGACGAGAGCCCGGATCCGGCCCATCCGCAGGCCGGCCGCGTAGGCCGCTTCGGCCGTGCCGCTGACCGTCGCGATCTCGGCGGCCTGGGCGTTGCTGGCCCGGATCGTGCGCGCGGCGGTCAGCACGCGTTCGGTGGCCGACGTCAGGTCGCCGACCCGGGCCTGCGCCTCCCGGGCGGCGGGCCGGAGCCGGCGGGCGATCAGCACGGCCATGCCCAGACCGACCGAGAGACCGGCGCAGGTGGTGAGGAAGAGGATCGGATCGAGCACCACCATCGCGACGATCGCGCCGATCACCAGCACGGAGTCGCTGGCGGCGTCGAGCAGCCCGGTGGTCAGTACGGTCCGCAGCAGGGTGGTGTCGGTGCCGACCCGGGAGAGCAGGTCACCGGTGCGTCGCCGGTCGTACTCGGCGATCGGCAACCGGAGCAGGCGATCGATCAGCCGGCGCCGGGCACCGAACACGATCCCTTCGGCGGTGCGCTGCATGACGTAGTCCCGGCCGGAGTTGATCACGGCCACCGCGCCGAGCACCGCGAGCAGCAGCCCCACCAGGCCGGCGATCGGCGCCCTGTCTCCCAGAGCATTGAGCAAGGAGCGGGTGACCAACGGCTGGGTGAGCGTGAGCAGAGCGCTGGCCAGCGACAACCCCGCGACGACGGCCAGCGAGCCGCGGTGCGCCCGCACGTGCGGGGCGAGGGACCGTAATCCGGAGGGCCGTGCTGCCGGCGTCGGCGGCGGGGGTGCCGCCACGTCGCTCGGGCCGATCATCGTGTCAACCATGAAGACTCCCGCCGGGTACGCGTCGTAGGTCCGGGCCGGGGGCGAAGCCCGGAATCAGATGTCCACCCGGACGAGGCGACCCATGCGTTCGTCCTCGAGCAGCTGCCGATCCGCGTCGACCATGATCCGGACCAGATCGGCGAAACGGGTCTTCGCGGTCCAGCCCAGCACCCGCTCGGCCTTGCTCGCGTCGCCGATCAGGACGTCGACCTCGGAAGGGCGGTAGTAGGTCGGATCGATCCGGACGTAGCGCTCCGAGTCGAGGCCGACCTGGGCGAAGGCCGCCACGACGAACTCCTGCACCGAGTGCGCTTCGCCGGTGGCGATCACGAAGTCGTCGGCCTCGGGATGCTGGAGCATCATCCACATCGCTTCGACGTACTCCGGCGCGTAGCCCCAGTCCCGGACCGCGTCGAGATTGCCCAGGTACAGCACGTCCTGCAGACCGGCCTCGATCCGGGCCACCGCCCGGGTGATCTTGCGCGTCACGAACGTCTCGCCGCGGCGCGGGCTCTCGTGGTTGAACAGGATTCCGTTCGTCGCCCGCAGGCCCCAGGCCTCGCGGTGGTTCACCGTCGCCCAGTACCCCAGCACTTTCGCGCAGCCGTACGGGCTGCGGGGGTGGAACGGCGCGTCCTCCGACTGGGGCGGGGGCGTCGCACCGAACATCTCCGACGAGGAGGCCTGGTAGAAGCGGCAGTCCAGGCCGGCGACCCGGATGGCCTCCAGGAGCCGCACGGTCCCCATGCCGGTGATGTCGGTGGTGTAGCCGGGCAGGTCGAACGACACCCGCACGTGGCTCTGCGCACCCAGGTGGTAGATCTCGTCCGGCTCGATGCGGCAGAGCAGGTGAGCCAGCGACGCGCCGTCGGCGAGGTCGGCGTAATGCTGGGAGAAGCGGGCCTCGGTGTCCCACAGGTCCGAGTCGAAGCGGTCGATGCGTCCGGTGTTGAACGACGACGACCGACGTTTCAACCCGTGGACCTCATAGCCTTTGCGGAGCAGCAGCTCCGCGAGGTAGCTGCCGTCTTGGCCGGTGATTCCGGTGATCAGCGCAACGGTCACCGGCGCAGTCTGGGCCCGGCACAGATGGGGAAACGACCAGATGCCGAGCCGAGGAACTGGTCATTTTCGCGGGAGATCCAGGCTTCACTCCGGGTGGACGGGTAGCCGAGTGCTGCCGTGCCACCGGCGAAGGGACCGACCGTGACGCTTTCCGACACCGCCACCACGTCGTGGATCCGGCGCTTCAAGCCCAGCGGCGGTGCCGACGTACGCCTGGTGTGCTTCCCGCACGCGGGCGGTTCGGCCAGCTACTTCAACCCGGTCGCCGCCCGGTTCGCCCCCGGTGCCGACGTGGTCGCGTTGCAGTACCCCGGCCGGCAGGACCGGCGACGGGAGCCGCTGCTGCGCGACCTCGAGGAACTCGCCGATCTGATCACCGAGGAGCTGCTGACGCTCAGCGACAAACCGACCGTGTTCTTCGGGCACAGCATGGGGGCGTTGCTCGCCTTCGAGTGTGCCTGGCGGATGGAGGACAAGGGCTTGTTCGATCCGCAGGTCCTGCTGCTCTCGGGCCGGCGCGCACCGTCCACGATCCGGGACGAGCAGGTCCACCGGGGTGACGACGCCCGGCTCCTGGCCGAGCTCCGTCAGCTCAACGGCACGAACTCCACGCTGCTCGACGACGACGACATCCTGCGGATGGCGCTGGAATCGCTGCGCGGGGACCTGGAGGCGGTCGAGACCTACGTCGACAGCGAACACCGGGTCACCGTCCCGTTGATCGTCCTCACCGGCGACGACGATCCGAAGACGACCGTCACCGAAGCCCAGCGCTGGTGCGAGCACACCGAGAGCACCTGCCGGGTCGTGACGTATCCGGGCGGGCACTTCTACCTCGACAAACACGCCGCAGCGGTGGGCGACGTCATCGCCGCCGAGCTCGCGAAGCTCCGGCCGACCGCGATCGGCGCGCACTAGTGCCCGCCGGCGCGTTGTACGCGATCAGTGATCTGCACGTCGCGTACGAGGAGAACCGGCAGATCGTGCGGGAGATGCGTCCGGCGTCGGAGAAAGACTGGTTGATCGTCGCCGGTGACGTCGCCGAACGGTTCGAGGACGTGCGCTGGGCGCTGGGTCTGCTGGCCGGGCGGTTCGAGCGGGTCGTCTGGTGCCCCGGCAACCACGAGCTGTGGACCCCGCCCGACGATCCGGTGCAACTGCGCGGCGTCGCGCGGTACGACGCGCTGATCCAAATGTGCCGTGAACTCGGGGTGACGACGCCGGAGGACGAGTACGCGGTCTGGACGGGGGAGGACGGCCCGGTCACCCTCGCGCCGCTCTTCCTGCTCTACGACTACAGCTTCCTGATGCCGGGCGTGTGGACGAAAGCCGAGTCGCTGGCCCGCGCGTACGACGCCGGGGTCGTGTGCACGGACGAGATGCTGCTGCACCCCGATCCGTTCCCGTCCCGGGAGGCCTGGTGCGCCGACCGGCTGGCGCGGACCGAACGACGGCTCGCCGGGCTGCCCTCCGATCAGGAGGTCATCCTGATCAACCACTTCCCGCTGGTACGCGCGTCCACCCGCATCCTTCGCTATCCGGAGTTCGCGCAGTGGTGCGGTACGGCCCGGACCGCCGAGTGGCATCTGCGCTTCAACGCTCGCACCGTCGTCTACGGCCATCTGCACATCCCCCGTACGACCTGGCACGACGGGGTGCGATTCGAGGAGGTTTCGGTGGGCTATCCGCGCGAGTGGCGTCGTCGTGAAGGCCCGGCGGGCCGGCTCCGCCCCGTCGGCGGGACGCGGGCGAGGTCCGTTCCCCGCCACGCCGGAGCCGAGCGTTAAGGCGGCCGACGTGCGGACGACGCTCGCGGGTCTGCTCGATCGGTTGACCCCACCCACCGTGGCGGCCGAGGAGACCTTCGGCGACCGCGCCGACATCCGGCTGTATCCGGCCGAGGCGGCCGCGATCGCGCAGGCCGTGCCCACGCGCCGGCGCGAGTTCAGCACGGTCCGAGCCTGTGCCCGCTCCGCGCTGACCCGCATCGGCGTGGCGCCGGCGCCGATCGTCCCCGGCCACCGGGGCGCGCCGGGCTGGCCGCCCGGGGTCGTCGGCAGCATGACCCACTGCGCGGGCTACCGCGCGTGCGCCGTCGCGCTCGATCGGGACGTGACCGCGATCGGGATCGACGCCGAACCGGCGTTGCCGCTACCGGACGGGGTCCTGACGGCGGTGGCGCTTCCGGCCGAACTGTCGGCGGTGGCCGAGCTGGCCCGTGAGGTACCCGGGATCGCCTGGGACCGTCTGCTGTTCAGCGCCAAGGAGGCCGTCTACAAGGCCTGGTTCCCGCTGACCGGTGCCCCGCTCGACTTCTCCGAGGCGGTCGTCGAGTTCGATCCGGCGGCGCGCACGTTCGCCGCCCGTCTGCTGGTCCCCGGACCGGTGACCTCCTCCGGCCGGCTGACCGGCTTCACCGGCCGCTGGCTCCAGTCGCGTGGGCTGGTGCTCTCCACCGTCGTCGTCGTGCCCGTCCAACCCGTCGCCGCAGCTTGAGGAGGCATGATGAGCTATACCTACCCGGTCTCCAAGCCGTGGCTCGGTGACCGGGAACAACAGTTGGTCTCCGCCGCGATCGCCAGCGGCTGGATCTCGTCGCAGGGGCCGGAGATCAAACGCTTCGAGGCCGCGTTCGCCGAGTACAACGGAGTCTCGCACGGTGTGGCGTGCTCGTCCGGGACGGCCGCGCTGACCGTCGCCCTGGCGGCGCTCGGCGTCGGGCCGGGCGACGAGGTGATCGTCCCGGAGTTCACGATGATCGCCTCGGCCTGGGCGGTGAACTACGTCGGTGCGACACCGGTGTTCGTCGACTGCGGCGACGACCTCAACATCGACGTCACGAAGATCGAGGCCCGGATGACGCCGCGCACCGCGGTGATCATGCCGGTGCACGTCTACGGTCGCCGGTGCGACATGGACGCGGTCATGGAGCTCGCCTACGACTACAACGTGCGGGTCGTCGAGGACTCGGCGGAGTCGCACGGTGTGCGCCCGGTGGGAGACATCGCCTGCTTCTCGCTGTTCGCCAACAAGATCATCACGGCCGGGGAAGGCGGCATCTGCCTCACCAACGAGCCGCGCCTGGCCGCGCAGATGGCGCACCTGCGGGCGATGGCGTTCACCCGGGACCACAGCTTCCTGCACAAGAAGGTCGCCTACAACTTCCGGATGACCAACCTCCAGGCGGCGTTGGCCAGCGCGCAACTGGAGCGGATCGACGAGATCCTGTCCCGTCGGCGGGTGATCGAGAAGATCTACGACGCCGCGCTGGCCGGCATTTCCGGCGTGACGCTGATGCCTCCCCGGGACGTCCTCTGGATGTACGACGTGCGCGTCGAGCGCCGGTCGCAGCTCCAGGCCTACCTGGCGGAGAACGGCGTCGAGACGCGGCTGTTCTTCAAGCCGATGAGCCGTCAGCCGATGTACTTCGACGCGGGCTGGCCGGCGCTGAACGCGGCGACGTTCAGCGAGGACGGCCTTTACCTGCCGACCTATCCGGAGCTGACCGAAGCCGATCAGGAGATCATCGTCGGGCACATCCGGGACTTCTACGCAGGCTGAAACGACGACGGCGACGCCCCGGTGAGTTCTCACCGGGGCGTCGTCGTGGTCGTCGGGTGAATGCGGCCGGCGGGCGGGCCGCAAGCGCCGCCCGCCGGCCGCGGCTCTACCAGCGCACCGGCAGCGACCGGAGGCCGAAGATCACGCCGTCGTGTTTGACCGGCAGTTCCTCCGCCGGCCGATCGAGCCGGAGACCGGGAAGGCGCTCGAACAGCGTGGTGAAGGCCTCGGTCATCTCCAATCGCACCAGGTGCTGGCCGAGACACTGGTGGATGCCGAAGCCGAAGGCCACGTGGTGTCCGCCCGAGCGGCTCGGGCAGAATTCGGCCGCTCCGGCGAACTCCTTCTCGTCGTGGTTGGCCGCCGCTCCGAGCGGAACGATGCCCTCGCCGGCCCGGATCAGCTGGCCGCCGATCTCGACGTCCTCGATCGCCACCCGCAGTGCGACCCGGTCGGCCACCGACAGGTAACGGAGCACCTCTTCGACGACGCCGGCGTTGCCGATCCACTGCGGGTTCTGCATCAGCAGGAGAGCGCCCAGCGCGATGTTGTTGGCGGTCGTCTCGTGTCCGGCGATGAGCAGGAGCAGGGCCACGCCCTCGATCTCCCGCGGGGTCAGCGTCCCTCGGGCCAGCGCACGGCTGATCAGGTCGTTGCCGGGAAAGCGGGACTTCACCGCGACGAGCTTCCCGATGTAGACGAGCAGTTCGTTGGTGGCCAGCGTGCGTTGCGCGTCGGTGGACGTGAACGTGACCAGCGTGCGGGTGCGGGTCTCGAACAGCTCGTGATCGTGGTAGGGCACCCCGAGCAGGTGGCAGATCACGGTGGACGGCACCGGCAACGCGAAATCGGACACCAGGTCGGCGGTGCGACCGGCGTCCAGCATCGCGTCGATCCGCGCGCTCACCGTCCGCTGCACCGGGCCTTTGAGCTCGGCGATGCGACGCACCGTGAACTCCTGGACGAGCGCCTTGCGGAACCGGGCGTGCTCCGGCGGATCGTAGGCGACGAACCAGCCGGGGATCGCCTCCGGCGAGGGCACCGTGCCGTTCGCACCGATGGTGGGGAAGCCCTCGCGGAGCGGGCTCGCGCTGATCCGCCGGTCGGTCAGCACCGCGCGGACGTCCTCGTGCCGGGCGACCAGCCAGACCGTGCTGCCGTTGGGGAGCGCCGAACGCACCAGGCCGGGCCGCTCACGGAGCCGGGCGTACTCGTCCGGAGGGGAGAACTGGCCGGGGCGGCGGCGGGGGAACTCGATCGTCTCGGTCACGTCAGCGCGGCGCTTCCCAGGATGAGCGCGGCGGCCGCGTCGACGCCGCCGGCCCGCCGGAGCTCGGCGCCGAGATGCTCCGCCCGCTCCCGGAACCGCTGATCGTCCAGGACCTGGTTCAGCTTGGCCACGGTGTCGTCCACGTCGACCCGGTCGGGCCGCTCGACGGTCAGACCGACGCCGCTGGTCTGCCCGCGGATCGCCTGGTCGTAGCAGTCCACCCAGAGCGGTCGCAGCACCATCGGCTTGCCGAAGTAGACGCTCTCGTGGAAGCCGTTGGCGCCACCGTGGTTGAAGAAGAGCTTCACGTGCGGATGGGCCAGGACGTCGAGCTGGGACGGCACCGAGCTGACCACACGCAGATTCTCCGGCAGGTCGTCGGGGAGCAGGTGCTGTTGCGACGCGGGCAGCTTCCACAGCACGGCGTGGCGGGCGGCGATCCGGCGGAACACGTCCACCAGGCCGTGGATCTCGTCCTCGGACGGGCGCCAGAGCGTCCCGAACCCGACGTACACCACCGATTCGTGCCGATCCAGCCACCCGGAGATCTCCTGCTCGCCCGGTACCTGCGGCAGCGGTGGGATGACCGCGCCCACCAGATGGACCTTGTCCGGAAGGTCGAACGGGTACTCCAGACCGAAGACGGTGTAGGACAGCACGAGCTCGGCCATGCCGACCTTGTTCAACGGCTGGCCGGCCGCCGCCGAGATCTGGTGCTCGCGGGCGTAGCGGCCTATCCGGCGGATCGCCCGCAGCATCGTCGGGTGGAGGAACATCAGCTGCGCGCGGAGCCGGAAGACCGCGTTGTACACGCGCTGCGCCGGCGTCATGTCGTCGGGCAGCCCGGTGTGCAGGAACGGGAACCGGGGGCTCAGCCGGCCGAACAGCTGGTTGCTCGGGATGAACGGCGAGCTCAGGACGTAGGGCACACCCCGCGTCAGCGCGGCCGCGACGGCCATCGTGTTGCTGGCGTCGATGACCATCAGCGCTGGTTGGACTTTGTCGATGGCTGCCGTGATCGCCGGGTAGGGGTCCGCTCCGTCGGCCCTCAGCACGCGGGTGAGTTCGTACCGCACCACGGCGCGGTGGGCTCGCCAGCGCGAACGCTGGATGGCGCGGCGGTACTCCCGCTCCGGCCATCCGGCCAGCGTCAGACCCGGATCGGACGGCCCCAGCGAGGCGAAACGGACTCCCGCCAGGGCGTCCACCTCGCCGCGGTGATCCTCCTCGGTGGCGAACCACACCTCGCACGCCGTCCGCTCGGCCACCGCCCCGGCGACCGTGAGCATCACGTTCAGCATGCCGGCACCGCCGCTGCTCACGAACAGGATCGACGTGCGGTTCCCGTCTTCCACGACAGCCACCTTCCGGCAGTGCGGTTCACCCGCGGCGAACCTAGACCGCGGCCGGGTGGGGATCTGACTAGGTCCGGGGTGCGGAAACTAGGTATTTCGCGGGGACGCATCGGCTTGACTCGCCCAACGGCGACGGCGGCAGCGCAGGTGTCCGCCTGGTGTCTCGATGAGCCGCTGCGACTCCCGGAGTGATAGATGACGACGCCAGCTGACCAGGTCGTGGACGCGCTTCGAACGTCGCTGAAGGAGACCGAACGGCTCCGCAGGCAGAACCGCCAGCTGGTCAGCGACGCCTCGGAGCCGATCGCCATCACGTCGATGGCCTGCCGGTTCCCCGGCGGCGTCAGCTCGCCGGAGGAGCTCTGGCACCTGCTGGACGAGGGAGCCGATGCGATCTCGGGCTTCCCCACCGACCGGGGCTGGGACCTGTCCCGGCTCGCCGGGAGCGACCCCGACGGTCGTGGCCGCACCGACGTGCACCGTGGCGGTTTCGTCGCGCACGCGACCGACTTCGACGCGGACTTCTTCGGCATCTCCCCGCGCGAAGCGATGGCGATGGATCCGCAGCAGCGGCTGCTGCTCGAGGTCACCTGGGAGGCGTTCGAGCGCGGCGGCCTCGACCCGGCCGCCCTGCGCGGCAGCGCGACCGGCGTCTTCGTCGGCATGAGCGGCCAGGACTACTCGTACCTGATGGTCCACTCGCTGGACGACCTGGACGGCACGCTCGGCACCGGGATGGGGGCCGGTGCCGCGTCCGGCCGGCTGTCGTACGTCTTCGGCCTGGAGGGCCCGGCGGTCACCGTCGACACCGCCTGCTCGTCCTCGCTCGTCGCCCTGCACCACGCCGTCCAGGCCCTGCGCGCTCGCGAGTGCACGCTGGCGGTGGCCGGCGGCGTGACGATCATGTCGACCGCCGGGGCTTTCGTCGAGTTCAGCAAACAGGGTGGCCTGGCCGCCGATGGCCGGTGCAAGTCGTACGCCGACGCCGCCGACGGCACCGGCTGGTCCGAGGGCGTCGGCATGCTCGTGCTGGAACGCCTGTCGGACGCGCAGCGCAACGGTCACCAGGTGCTGGCGCTGATCCGGGGCTCGGCGGTCAACCAGGACGGAGCGTCCAACGGCCTGACCGCGCCGAACGGCCCGTCGCAGCAGCGGGTGATCCGCGCCGCCCTGGCCTCGGCCGGTCTGTCGCCCGCCGCGGTGGACGCCGTCGAGGGACACGGCACGGGCACCCGGCTCGGTGATCCGATCGAAGCGCAGGCGCTACTGGCGACGTACGGCGCGGACCGGGAGCGGCCCCTCTGGCTGGGCTCGGTCAAGTCGAACCTCGGTCACACGCAGGCAGCGGCCGGGGTGGCCGGCGTCATCAAGATGGTGCTGGCGATGCGGCACGGCGTCCTACCCCGGACGTTGCACGTGGACGCGCCGTCGTCGCAGGTGGCGTGGGGTTCCGGGGCGGTGCGGCTGCTGACGGAGGCCCAGCCCTGGACGGCGGACGGGCACCCGCGCCGGGCCGGTATCTCGTCGTTCGGTCTGTCCGGGACCAACGCGCACGTCGTGCTGGAGGAACGACCGGCGGTTCTGGTCCAGCCCGCGACACCCGTGCCGCCCGGCTCCGGGGCCGCCGGTCCGGTACCGGTCGTGTTGTCGGCGCGCACCGCGGACGCGCTCGCCGGGCAGGCGCGCGCACTGCGCGCGTCGGTGGGTCGCGCGCCGTCGTCCGTGGACGACGTGGCGGTGTCGGCGGCGACACGGGCGCTGTTCGAGCACCGGGCGGTCGTGCTCGCGTCCGGTCCGGACGAGTTGCTCGCCGGTCTGGACGCGTTGTCCGACGGGCAGCCGAGCCCCGCCGTCCTGGTCGGTACCGCTCAGCGGCAGGCCCGCGTGGCGATGGTGTTCACGGGTCAGGGTTCGCAGCGGCTGGGGATGGGTCTGGCACTGGCGGAGCGGTTCCCGGTGTTCGCGGCGGCGTTGGACGAGGTGCTGGCGGGGTTCGGTCTGGATCGTTCGGCGCTTTCGACGGCCCCGGTGGAGGAGACCGGTTGGGCGCAGCGCCTGATTTTCGCGGTGGAAGTGGCGCTGTTCCGGCTCTTGGGCGTGACGCCGTCGATGGTGGCGGGGCATTCGATCGGTGAGTTGGCCGCGGCGTATGTCGCGGGTGTGTGGTCGTTGGAGGACGCCTGCCGGTTGGTGGGGGCGCGGGCGGAGTTGATGCAGGCGCTTCCGCCGGGTGGCGTGATGGTGGCGGTGGCCGCGTCCGAGGCAGATGTGGTGCCGTTGCTGGTGGACGGTGTCGCGGTCGCGGCGGTGAACGGTCCGGAGTCGGTGGTGCTGTCCGGTGTGGCAGCCGCGGTCGACGAGGTCGTTGCGGCGTTGGGGGTGCGGTCGCGGCGGTTGGCGGTGTCGCACGCGTTTCATTCGGCGTTGATGGATCCGATGCTGGAGGGCTTCCGGGCGGTCGCGGCCACGGTGGCGTATCGGGAGCCGTCGGTTCCGTTGGTGTTGGTGGGTGGTGACGCTACGGATCCGGAGTATTGGGTTCAGCAGGTGCGTCGTCCGGTGCGGTTCGCTGAGATCGCGGCGGAGTTCGGGGATGCTCTGACGCTCGAGGTGGGGCCGGATGCGGTGCTTTCGGCGCTGGTGGAGAACGGTGTGCCGGCGATGCGCGCCGGCCGGGACGAGCGAACGACGCTGCTGGAGGCGCTGTCCCGGCTGCACGTGTCCGGTGCCGACGTGGACTGGTCCGGCTTCCTCCCGGCCGCGAACCGGATCGATCTGCCCACGTACGCGTTCCAGCGGCAGCGGTTCTGGCCCGACACCTCCGGCCAGGTCGGGAACCTGGCCGCCGCCGGTCTCACCGAGGCCCGGCACCCCTTGCTCGCCGCCGCCGTCGATCTCGCGGACCCGTCGGGCGTCGTGCTCACCGGGCGGGTCTCGCTCGTCACCCATCCGTGGCTGGCCGACCACCGCGTCGGTGACGCCGCCGTCTTCCCCGGCAGCGCCTTCCTGGAGCTGGCGATCCGCGCGGGCGATCAGGTCGGCTGCGACCGCGTCGAAGAGCTGACGCTCGCCGCCCCGCTGGTGCTGGACGAGCGGACCAGCGTGGTCGTCCAGGTCTCCGCCGGTGCGGCGGACGAGCACGGCGCCCGCGAGCTGAGCATCCATGCGCGCCCGGCCGGAGTCGAGGACGAGCGGCCGTGGACCCTGCACGCGCGCGGCCGTCTCACCCGCGGCGACCGGGTCGAGCCCGGCGGCACCGAGCCGCACGGCTCCGAGCCTCCCGGTGCTGAGCCCTTCGGTGCCGAGCCCTTCGGCGCCGGGGCCTGGCCGCCGGCCGACGGCACGCCGATCGACGTCGCCGGTGTCTACGACGAACTGGCCGACGCGGGCCTCGGCTACGGGGCCGCCTTCCAAGGGCTCCAGGCCGTCTGGCGGGCGTCGGACGACACGATCTACGCCGAGGTCAGCCTGCCCCGGACCCATCCCGCCGCTGCTCGGTTCGGTCTCCATCCCGCGCTGCTGGACGCGGCCCTGCACGCCACCACTTACCTCCGGCCGTCCGGGCTGGTCGGAGCCTGGCACGACGTCACTCTGCACGCCGTCGCCGCCACCGCGCTGCGGGTGAGGCTCACCCGTACCGGCGCCGACACGGTGTCGCTGGCCGCCGTCGACGCCGCCGGGCAACCGGTGCTCTCGGCCCGCGCGGTACGGCTGCGGCCGGTGGCCGACACGGTGCCGGCCGAGTCCGGTGCCGCGGACGACGACGGGCTGTTCCACGTCGACTGGGTGGTGCTGGGCGGTGGCTCGGTCGGCGACCGGGCCACCGAGGTCGTCGATGTCACCGGCGGTGTGGAGGTGGCCCCGGCCGACGGCGCGGGCGCGCCGCCGGCCGGGGGGTTCGTGCGGATCAGCGGCGACGTTCGCGCCGCGACCGGGCAGGCGCTCGCCGCCGTGCAGGACTGGCTGGCCGGCGAACGGCCGGCCGACTCCCCACTCCTGGTGGTGACGTCCGGCGCGGTGGGGCCGTCCGGGGTGGGTGATCCGGCGGGCGCGGCGGTGTGGGGCCTGGTGCGCGCGGCGCAGGCGGAACATCCGGGCCGGTTGGTGCTGGTCGATTGTGTGGAGCCGGACTCGGTGGTGCTGGCCGAGGTGGTGGCGTGTGGTGAGCCGGAGGTGGCGGTACGGGACGGGGCGTTGTGGGTGCCCCGGCTGGTGCGGGCGGCCGCGGCGGCTGACGCTGGCGCAAGTGTGAGCTTCGGAGCCGGTGCGGTCTTGATCACCGGGGGTACCGGTGGTCTGGGCGCGTTGTTCGCGCGGCATCTGGTGGTGTCGTACGGCGTCGAGCACGTGATTTTGACGAGTCGCCGGGGGTTGGAGGCTCCGGGTGCGCGGGAGTTGCGGGCCGAGTTGGTGGGGCTGGGCGCGCGGGCCGACGTGGTGGCGTGCGACGTGTCGGATCGGGCCGCGGTGGCCCGGTTGCTCGACGGCGTCGAGTTGTCGGGTGTGGTGCACGCGGCCGGTGTGCTCGACGACGGAGTGTTCGGGTCGCTGACGGTGGACCGGCTCGACACGGCCCTGCGGCCGAAGGCCGACGGGGCCCGGCATCTGCACGAGCTGACTGCCGGTATGCCGCTGGCCGCGTTCGTGATGTTCTCGTCGGTGGCAGGGACCTTCGGGGCGGCGGGGCAGGGCAACTACGCCGCGGCGAACGCCTATCTGGACGCGTTGGCGGCGGATCGGCGGGCCGAGGGACTGCCGGGTCTCTCGGTGTTGTGGGGGCCGTGGGCGCTGGACGCGGGCATGACCGCCGGGCTCGCGGAGGCTGACACCCGGCGGATGTCGCGGGCGGGTATTCCGGCGTTGTCGCCGGAGCGAGGGCTGGCGTTGTTCGATGCGGCCCTGGGCCAGGATCGGCCGGTGGTCGCGGCGATCCGGTTCGACGGAGCGGCGTTGCGGGGCTTGCCGGTGGTGCCGCATCTGCTTCGGGGCCTGGTGCGCACCCGCCGCCGGGCCGCCTCCAACGGCACGCTGCTGCGCCGTCTGCTCGGCCTCGCTCCGGCCGAACGGGCCCGCACACTGCTCGACCTCGTGCGCGCCGAAGCCGCGTTCGTGCTCGGGCACGCGTCGCCGGCCGGGCTGCACGCCGGACGCGAATTCCGCGAGCTGGGCTTCGACTCGCTGACCGCGGTGGAACTGCGCAACCGCTTGAACACCGCGACCGGCCTCCGGCTGCCCGCCACGCTGGTGTTCGACTACCCGACCCCGCAGCGGCTGGCCGACCAACTGCTCGCGGAGCTGCTCAGCACCACCGACGCCCCGCCCACCCCGGTGGCCACCAGCGCGACGAGCACGGACCCGATCGCGATCGTCGGGATGGCCTGCCGCTTCCCGGGTGGCGTCCGCAGCCCTGACGACCTCTGGCGCATGCTCTCGGACGGCGAGGACGGCATCACACCGTTCCCGACCGCGCGCGGGTGGGACCTCGACGCGCTCTACAACCCCGACCGCGCCGGGCGCGGCACCAGCTACGTGCGCGAAGGCGGCTTCCTGCACGACGCGGCCGAGTTCGACGCGGGCTTCTTCGGCGTCTCCCCCCGGGAGGCGCTCGCGATGGACCCGCAGCAGCGGCTGCTGCTGGAGACCTCGTGGGAGGCCCTGGAGCGCACCGGTCTCGATCCGACGTCGCTGCGGGGCAGCCAGACCGGTGTGTTCGCCGGCGTCACCTATCACGACTACGGCACCAGCGTTGCGCTGCCGGTCGACTCGATGAGCTTCATGGGCACCGGTACCGCCGGCAGCGTCCTCTCCGGTCGCATCTCCTACCTGTTCGGGCTGGAAGGGCCGGCCGTCACGGTCGACACGGCCTGCTCGTCGTCGCTGGTCGCGATGCATCTGGCCGCGCAGGCCCTCCGCGGCGGCGAGTGTTCCCTCGCGCTGGCCGGTGGCGTGACTGTCCTGTCCAACCCGGGCGTGTTCATCGATTTCAGCGCGCAGGGCGGCCTCGCCGCCGACGGACGGTGCAAGCCCTTCGCCGACGCCGCCGACGGCACCGCCTGGGGCGAAGGCGTCGGTGTGCTCGTACTCGAACGGCTGTCGGACGCGCAGCGCAACGGACACCAGGTGCTCGCGCTGCTCCGCGGCTCGGCCGTCAACCAGGACGGGGCCTCCAACGGGCTGACCGCACCGAACGGCCCCGCGCAGCAGCGGCTCGTCCGGCGCGCGCTCGCGGTGGCCGCCCTGGCGCCGTCCGACGTCGACGTGGTCGAGGGGCACGGCACCGGTACGACCCTCGGCGATCCGATCGAGGCGCAGGCCCTGCTCGCCACGTACGGCGCCGACCGCGAGACGCCGCTCTGGCTCGGCTCGATCAAGTCCAACATCGGCCACACCCAGGCGGCGGCCGGCGTCGCCGGCGTCATCAAGATGGTGCTGGCGATGCGCCACGGGCTGCTGCCCAAGACACTCGGGGTGGACGCGCCGACCTCGCACGTGGACTGGTCCTCCGGAGCCGTCCGGCTGCTCACCGAGCCGGTGCTGTGGAAGCGCAACGGACATCCGCGCCGGGCCGGCGTCTCGTCGTTCGGTATCTCCGGTACGAACGCCCACGTCATCCTCGAGCAGGCCCCGCAGCTCGACGAGGTGCGCGCCGAACCGGAGCCGGTCGCCGGCCCGGTTCCGGTCGCGCTCTCCGCCCGCGACGCCGATGCGCTGGTCCACCAGGCCGCCCGGCTGCTGCGGCTGCTGGAGGAACGTGAGGTGCGGGTACCCGACGTCGCGCTCTCCACCGCGGTCACCCGATCGCTGTTCGAGCACCGCGCGGTCGTACTCGCCGACGATGCGTTCGGGCTCTCCGCCGGGCTTTCCGCGCTGGTCGACGGCCGACCGGCGGCCGGTGTGGTGAGCGGCACGGCCACCGCGGATCACCGGGTCGCGCTGCTGTTCAGCGGCCAGGGGGCGCAGCGGATCGCGATGGGTCAGTCGCTGGCCGGCCGGCATCCGGTTTTCGCCCGCGCGCTGGAAGAGGTCTGCGTCGAGCTCGACCGGCACCTGGCCCGCAGCGGCGACCCGCTCTTCGACCGGCCGGTGCGGGAGATGCTCTTCCGCGGCCCGACCGACCTGGTCGACCGGACCGGATGGGCGCAGCCGCTCCTGTTCGCCGTCGAGGTCGCCCTGTACCGGCTGCTCCGCTCGTGGGGGATCACCCCGGACGCGGTCGCCGGCCACTCGATCGGCGAACTGGCCGCGGCGTACGTGGCCGGAGTCTGGTCGTTGGCGGACGCGTGCGCGCTGGTCGCCGCGCGGGCCCGGCTGATGGAGGCGTTGCCGGCCGGCGGCGCGATGATCGCGGTGCGCGCCGGCGAGGCCGAGGTCGCGCCGCTCCTGGCCGGGCGCGCCGACGAGGTGTGCATCGCCGCGGTCAACGCGCCCGACTCGGTGGTGCTCTCCGGCCGGGCCGACGCCGTCGCCGAGGTGGCCGCCCGGGTCGACGGGCAGCGCCGGGCGTTGCGGGTCTCGCACGCGTTCCACTCGCCCCTGATGGAGCCGATGCTCGACGACTTCCGTGCGGTGGCCACGACGCTGACGTATCGCCGCCCGGAGATCCCGGTCGTGGTGGCCGGCGGCGACGTGACCGATCCCGAGTACTGGGTCCAGCAGGTCCGCCGCCCGGTGCGGTTCGCCACCGTGGTCAGCGAGCTGCTCGCCGCCGGTACGGACACGTTCGTCGAGGTCGGTCCGGACGCCGTGCTGGCCGGCCTGGTCAGCGCGAACCTGCCGGACAGCGGCTCGGACGTGCTGGCCGTCCCGGTGCTGCGCAGCAACCGCGACGAGCACAGCGCCAGCATCGACGCCGTGGCCCGGCTGCACGTCCGGGGCGTCGCGGTCGACATCGCCGCAGTGCTCGACGGCGCCGGGGCCCGCCGGATCGACCTGCCCACGTACGCCTTCCAGCACCGGCACTTCTGGCCCGACAGCCTGAACTCCCGGGCGGCGAACCTCGCCGCAGCGGGGCTGACCGAGGCCGGCCACCCGCTGCTGGGCGCCACGGTCGCACTGGCCGCGGCGGACGGCGCGGTGCTGACCGGCCGGTTGTCTCCCCGCCTCCAGGGCTGGCTGTCCGACCACGCGGTCGACGGTGTCGCGCTGTTCCCGGGGACCGGCTTCCTGGAGCTCGCCCTGCGCGCGGGCGATCAGGTCGGCTGCGACCGGGTCGAGGAACTGACGCTGACCACACCGCTGGCGCTGCGGCCGGACGACGCCGCCGTGATCCAGGTGTGGGTCGGGGCACCGGACGAGGGTGGCCGCCGCAGCGTGAGCGTCTACTCGCGCCACGCCGCCGCGACCGACGACGAGCCCTGGGTGCAGCACGCCGGCGGCGTACTGGCGCCGGACGGGCCCGGAGCCGCCGGAGCTTTCGACGCGGCCGCCTGGCCGCCGCCGGGCGCCGTCGAGCTGGACCTGGGCGACCGTTCCGCCGCGCCGGTCGACGGCGAGCTGGTGATGGGTCCGGCGTTCCGGGGTCTGCAGCGCGCCTGGCGGGACTCCGCCGGCGCGGTCTTCGCCGAGGTGTCGCTGCCCGAGCAGGTCCACGACGCGGCCGCGTACGGGCTGCACCCGGCCGTCCTCGACGCGGTGATCCAGGCGACCGCCCAGATCGGCCTCGACTCGACACGCGGCCGGCTGCCGTTCTCCTGGGGTGGCGTCAGCCTGCACGCCGGGGGCGCGGCGACGCTGCGCGCCCGGCTGACCAAGGTCGGTCCGGAAGAGGTCGCGATCGAGGCGGCCGACCCCACCGGCGCGCCGGTGCTCTCGGTCCGGTCGCTGGTGATGCGCCCGTTCGCCGAGGAGCACCCGGGGGCCGGTGGCGGATCCTCGCGTGACGGGCTGTTCCAGGTCGACTGGGCGGAGCTGGCCGTTCGCCCCGGCGCCGCTGCCACAACCGAGGTCAGGGAGGTCACGGATGGTGCTGTGGGATCCCCAGGAGTGGGGTTCGTCCGGGTGGGCGGCGGTGATGTGCGGCTGGCAGTGGGTCGGACGCTGGCCGCTGTCCAAGGTTGGCTGGCCGACGAGCGGAGCGTGGATGGCCGTCTCCTGGTGGTGACGGCCGGTGCGGTCGGGCCGTCGGCGAACGACGATCCGGACGCGGCGGCGGTGTGGGGCCTGGTGCGTGCCGCGCAGGCCGAGCACCCCGGCCGGCTGGTGCTGGTGGATTGCCCGGAGCCGGATCCCGCGGTGCTGGCCGAGGTGGCGGCGTCCGGTGAGCCGGAGGTCGCGGTCCGGGACGGGGCACTCTGGGTGCCCCGGCTCGCGCGGACGGCCGACGTCGTCTCCGGGGAAGTGGACTTCAGCGGCGGCCCGGTGCTGATCACGGGTGGCACCGGGGGCCTCGGCGCGGTGTTCGCCCGGCACCTCGTCTCGTCGTACGGCGTCGAGCATTTGGTCTTGACCAGCCGTCGAGGGTTGGACGCCCCGGGTGCGCGTGCACTGCGTGACGAGCTCACCGGGCTCGGCGCGCGTGTCGACGTCGTGGCCTGTGACGTGTCCGACCGGAACGCGGTGGCGCGGCTGCTCGACGGCGTCGTCCTCTCCGGCGTCCTGCACGCGGCCGGCCTGCTCGACGACGGCATGTTCGCGTCGCTGACGCCCGACCGGCTGGAGACGGCACTGCGGCCGAAGGTCGACGGCGCCCGGCACCTGCACGAGCTGACGGCGGGGATGCCGCTCGCGGCGTTCGTGCTGTTCTCGTCGGTCGCGGGCACGTTCGGCGCGGCCGGCCAGGGCAACTACGCCGCGGCGAACGCCTACCTGGACGCGCTGGCCGGCTACCGGCGGGCCGAGGGCCTTCCGGGGGTGTCGATCCTCTGGGGACCGTGGGCGCTGGGCGCGGGCATGACCGCCGGCCTGGCCGAGGCCGACACCCGGCGGATGGCGCGGGCCGGCATCCCGGCGCTGCCGCCCGAGCGCGGTGTCGCGCTGTTCGACGCGGCCGTACGCCAGGACCAGCCGGTCGTGGCCGCGATCCGGTTCGACGCGGCGGCGCTGCGCGGTCTGCCCGAGGTGCCGCACCTGCTCCGCGGCCTGGTGCGCACCCGCCGCCGGGCCGCCGCCGGAGCCGGGGACGGGTCGGTGCTGGCCGCGCGGCTGGCCCCCCTCGGATCGGCCGAGCGCGCGGTCGTGGTACTCGACCTCGTGCGCGCGCAGATCGCTGCCGTCCTCGGGCAGGCCAGCCCGGAGAGCGTCGCGACCCACCGCGAGTTCCGCGAGCTGGGCTTCGACTCGCTGACCGCGGTGGAGCTGCGCAACCAGCTGAACACCGTGACCGGCCTCCGGCTGCCCGCCACGCTGGTGTTCGACTACCCGACCCCGCAGCGGCTGGTCGAACACGTGCTCACCCGGCTCTCCGACGTCCAGGTGGACGTGCCCCCGCCGGTGACGACGATCGCCACCGACGAGCCGATCGCGATCGTCGGGATGGCCTGCCGTTACCCCGGCGGCGTCACGTCGCCGGAGGACCTCTGGCAGCTGCTCGTCGACGGCCGGGACGGCATCACCCCGTTTCCGACCCAGCGCGGCTGGGACCGCCTGACGAAGTATCAGCCGGACGGGACGGCGGGCGCCGCCGACTACGTGCGTGAAGGGGGCTTCCTGCACGACGCGGGGGAGTTCGACGCCGGCTTCTTCGGGGTGTCGCCGCGCGAGGCGCTGGCGATGGACCCGCAGCAGCGTCAACTGCTGGAGGTCTCCTGGGAGGTACTGGAGCGGGCCGGGATCGATCCCGCGCAGCTGCGCGGCAGCCGGACCGGCGTTTACGCCGGGATCATGTACCACGACTACGGCGCCAGCGTGGAGCTGCCCCGCGAGGCGATGAACTTCCTGGCCACCGGCAGTGCGGCCTCGGTGCTCTCCGGCCGGATCTCCTACACGCTCGGGCTCGAGGGCCCGGCCGTGACGGTCGACACCGCGTGCTCGTCGTCGCTGGTCGCGATGCACCTGGCGGCGCAGGCCCTGCGTGGTGGCGAGTGCACGCTGGCACTGGCCGGCGGCGTCACGGTCATGGCCACACCCGGCGTTTTCCTGGACTTCAACGCCCAGGGCGGGCTGGCCTCCGACGGCCGGTCCAAGTCTTTCGCCGACGCGGCCGACGGCGTCAGCTGGTCCGAGGGCGTCGGGATGGTGCTGCTCGAACGTCTCTCGGACGCCCAGCGCAACGGCCACCAGGTGCTCGCCGTGCTCCGCGGTTCGGCGGTCAACCAGGACGGCGCCTCCAACGGGCTCACCGCTCCCAACGGGCCGTCGCAGCAGCGGGTCATCCGCCAGGCGCTGGCCTCGGCGGCCCTGGCGCCGTCGGACGTGGACGTCGTCGAGGGCCACGGCACCGGGACGACGCTCGGCGACCCGATCGAGGCGCAGGCGTTGCTGGAAACCTACGGCGCCGACCGGGACGAGCCGCTGTGGCTCGGTTCGATCAAGTCGAATCTCGGTCACACCCAGGCGGCGGGCGGCGTCGCCGGAGTCATCAAGATGGTGCTGGCGCTGCGCCACGACCTGCTGCCGAAGACGTTGCACGTGGACACGCCGTCGACGCACGTGGACTGGTCGGCGGGCGCGGTCGAACTGCTGACCGAGAACCGGCAGTGGACGCGGAACGGGCACCCACGGCGGGCCGGCGTGTCGTCGTTCGGCATCTCGGGGACGAACGCGCACCTGATCCTCGAGGAGCCGCCCGCGGCACCGCAACCGGCACCGGTCGCACCGGCCGGCCGCCCGCTTCCGGTGCTGCTGTCGGCGCGGACCGCGGAGGCGCTGCACGGGCAGGCGCGCCGGGTGAGCGCATTCGTCTCCGGCGGCTCCGCCGGGGTGGCCGAGGTCGCGCTGGCGGCGGCGGCCCGTTCGGTGTTCGAGCACCGCGCGGTCGTGGTGGCGTCCGATCCGGACGAGCTGGTGGCGGGGCTCGAGGCGCTGCCGATCGTCGGCGAGGCGCTGGAGACCACCACGGTGGCGATGGTGTTCACCGGCCAGGGGTCGCAGCGGCCCGGGATGGGGCTGGCGCTCGCGGCCCGCTACCCGGCGTTCGCCGAGGCACTGGACGAGGTGCTGGCCGGGTTCGGTCTGGATCGTTCGGCCCTGTCGGAGGCTCCGCTCCAGGACACCGGGTGGGCGCAGCGGCTGATTTTCGCGGTCGAGGTCGCGCTGTTCCGGCTGGTGGGCGTGACGCCGTCGGTCGTGGCCGGTCATTCGATCGGTGAGCTGGCCGCGGCCTACGTCGCGGGTGTGTGGTCGCTGGAGGACGCCTGCCGGTTGGTGGGAGCGCGGGCGGAGTTGATGCAGGCGCTTCCGGCGGGTGGCCTCATGGTGGCGGTGGCGGCGTCCGAGGCGGACGTGGTGCCGTTGCTGGTCGAGGGCGTCGCGGTCGCGGCGGTGAACGGTCCGGAGTCGGTGGTGCTTTCCGGCGTGGCGGCGGCGGTCGAGGAGATCGTCGAGGTGCTGGGGGTGCGGTCGCGGCGGTTGGCGGTGTCGCACGCGTTTCATTCGCCGTTGATGGATCCGATGCTGGAGGAGTTCCGGGCGGTCGCGGCCACGGTGACCTACCGGGAGCCCACCCTTCCGTTGGTGTTGGTGGGTGGTGACGCCACGGATCCGGAGTACTGGGTTCAGCAGGTGCGTCGTCCGGTGCGGTTCGCTGAGATCGCCGCTGAGCTCGGGGATGCGCTCACGCTCGAGGTGGGGCCGGACGCGGTGCTTTCGGCGCTGGTCGAGAACGGTGTGCCGGCGATGCGCGCCGGCCGCGACGAGGAGACGACGCTCCTGCACGCGCTGGCCCGGCTGCACGTCCTCGGCGTCGGCGTGGACTGGACGCCGTTCCTCCCGGCGGCGAACCGGGTCGAGCTGCCCACCTACGCCTTCCAGCACCAGCACTACTGGCCGACCGGCACCCGCCCCGGCGACGCCCGCGGCCTCGGCCTCACCGCCGCCGGTCACCCGATCCTCGGGGCGGCCGTGGACCTGGCCGACCTCGACGGCGTCGTCCTGACCGGCCGGGTCTCGCTCGGCTCGCACCCGTGGCTGGCCGACCACCGCGTCGGCGACACGATCCTGTTCCCCGGCACCGGCCTGCTCGAGCTGGCCGTCCGGGCCGGTGACCAGGTCGGCTGCCACCGGATCGAGGAGCTCACGCTCGAGATCCCGCTGGTCGTTCCCGACTCCGGCGACGTGCGGCTGCAGGTCGTCGTCGGAGAGCCGAACGACGCCGGGAGCCGGAGCGTCACGCTGCACTCCCGGCGGGACGGCTCGGACCAACCGTGGATCCGGCACGCCGGCGGTGTGCTCGGCACCGCCCGCCCGGCCGCCCACTTCACCGCCGAGGCCTGGCCGCCACCCGACGCCGAGGCGATCGACGTCACCGACCTCTACGCCGACCTCGCGCGCGGCGGCCTGAGCTACGGCCCCACGTTCCGCGGGCTGCACGCCGCCTGGCGGGGCAGCGACGGAGCGGTCTACGCCGAGGTGCTGGTCCCCGAGCAGGTGGACGACGCGGCGCTCTACGGCCTGCACCCGGCAGCGCTCGACGCCGCACTGCACGCCGTGCCGCTGGTCGGCCTCGACGCCTCCGGGGGCGGCCGGTTGCCGTTCGCCTGGAACGGCGTCAGCCTCTACGCCACCGGCGCCTCGGTGCTGCGCGTACGCCTCTCCCGGGCCGGATCGGACGCGGTGCAGATCGCGGCTGTCGACGTCACC
The DNA here is from genome assembly GCF_044454545.1 of Cryptosporangium sp. NPDC051539. Taxonomy (NCBI): domain Bacteria; kingdom Bacillati; phylum Actinomycetota; class Actinomycetes; order Cryptosporangiales; family Cryptosporangiaceae; genus Cryptosporangium; species Cryptosporangium sp. NPDC051539. The sequence goes on from NZ_JBITDV010000009.1 coordinate 427,713, forward strand.
GGTGAACCGGTGTTCGCGGCCGAGTCGCTGGTGCTGCGCGCGGTCAGCTCCGACCAGCTCGCCGCCGCCGGAACCGGCCGTCCCGACGAATTGCTCCGGCTCAGCTGGGTGGAAGCGCCGCTTCTCGGTTCGCCGATCGACGCGGTCGCCGACCTCCAGGTCGGCCTCGTCGCCGCCGACGGTGTGCTGCCCGAGCCGGTCGACGGGCGACCGGCCGACCTGCTCGTCGCGGAAGCCGACGATTCGTGCGACCCGTCGGTGGTGTGCGGCGGCGTGCTCGCGCTGCTGCGTACCTTCCTGGCCGACGACCGGTACACGCGGTCGCGGCTCGCGCTGGTCACCCGGCGGGGAGTCGCGGTCGAGCCGAGCGCACCGGTCAACGTCGCCGTCGCGGCGGCCTGGGGGCTGATCCGTGCGGCGCAGAGCGAGAACCCCGGACGGATCCTGCTGGTCGACGTCGAGGCCGAGGAATCCGCGCCGCTCTCCGTCCTCCCCGCGGTGATCGCTGCCGGAACGGACCAGGCCGCGGTCCGGCGCGGCACCGTGCTGGTGCCTCGCCTGGAGACGCTCGGCGCCGGTGGCGGTCTGGTGCCCCCGCCCGGCGCGACTCCGTGGCGGCTGGCCGGGCGCGCAGAGGGCAGCCTCGACGGGCTCGAACTGGTGCCCTGCCCGCAGGTCGCCGAGCCGCTCACCGACCGGCAGGTCCGGATCGCGGTCCGGGCGACCGGCCTGAACTTCCGCGACGTCCTGAACGCCCTCAACGCGCTCGGCTGGTTCCAGGATCAGGCCGGTGGCCTCGGTGGCGAGGCCGCGGGCGTCGTGCTCGACGTCGGCCCGGACGTCACCGACGTGCGGCCGGGCGACCGGGTGGTCGCGTTGACCGAGGCCGGATTCGGGCCGGTGGCGGTCAGCAGTGAACCGCTGCTGCTGCCGATTCCCGAGGAGTGGACGTTCGAGCAGGCGGCAGGCGTTCCGGTGGTCTTCCTGACCGCGTACTACGCGCTGCGCCGCCTCGCCGACCTGGGTCCCGGCGAAACCGTGCTCGTCCACGCCGGTACCGGCGGGGTCGGCATGGCCGCGATCCAGCTGGCCCAGCACCTCGGCGCGGACGTCTACGCCACCGCCGGCGAGTCGAAGTGGGACGTGCTGCGCGGCCTGGGTCTCCCGGACGACCACATCGCGTCCTCCCGGACGCTGGACTTCGCCACCCGGTTCCCCGCCGGGATGGACGTGGTCCTCAACAGCCTCACCGGCGAGTTCATCGACGCGTCGGCCGGACTGCTGCGCCCGGGCGGCCGGTTCGTCGAGATGGGCAAGACCGACATCCGCGACGCCGCGACGCTCCCCGACGTCGACTACCGCTGGTTCGACGTCATGACCGCCGGGCCGGACGCGATCCGGGAGATGTTCGGCGAACTGACCGCGCTGTTCCGGGCCGGGGTGCTGCAGCCGTTGCCGGTGACCACGTTCGACGTGCGCCGGGCCCGGGACGCGTTCCGCTACATGAGCCAGGCCAGGCACACCGGCAAGATCGTGCTCACGATTCCCCGCTCCTGGGATGTCGACGACACGGTGCTGATCACCGGCGGCACCGGAGGACTGGGCAGCACGCTCGCCCGGCACCTGGTCAACGCCCGGGGAATGCGCCGGCTGGTGCTGGTCAGCCGGCGTGGTCCGGCCGCGCCGGGCGCCGAGGCGCTGCGCGACGAACTGACCGCGTCGGGTGCCCGCGTCGACGTCGTGGCCTGCGATCTGGCCGATCGGGAAGCCGTCGTCGCGCTGCTGGCCGCGCACCCGGTGGACGTCGTCGTGCACGCCGCGGGTGTCCTGGACGACGGAACGATCGAATCGCTGACCCCCGAGCGGCTCGAAACCGTGTTCCGCCCGAAGCTCGATGCCGCCTCGCACCTGCACGAGCTGGTCGAGGACGCGCCGCTCGTCGTGTTCTCGTCGATCGCCGGCTTGCTGGGCACTCCGGGCCAGGGCAACTACGCCGCGGCCAACGCGGGACTCGACGCGCTCATGCACCAACGGCAGCGGCTGGGCCTGCCCGGACTGTCGCTGACCTGGGGCATGTGGGCGCAGGAGACCGAGTTCACCGCCGGTCTGGGCGAAGCGCATCTGCGCCGGCTCGCGGCCTCCGGCCTGCCCCCGATCGACACGCCTACCGCCCTGCGGCTGTTCGACACCGCGATCGGCAGCGACGAGGCCCTGGTCGCACCACTCGTGGTGAGGGTGCCTGCCGGAACGTCGGTCGTGCCGCCGCTCTTCTCCGAGCTGGTACGCCCGGTCGGCGTCACCCGGCGGGCGGCGGCGGCCGGTTCGGCCGGCGGCCCCTACGCCAGCCTGATCACCCAGCTGACCGCACTGGCACCGGCGGAACAACTGCGGTTCCTGACGACGCTCGTGCGGACGCAGGCCGCCGCGGTGCTCGGCCACACCGGGCCGGACACGATCGAGACCCGGCGCGAGTTCCGCGAGCTCGGCTTCGACTCGCTCACCGCGATCGAGCTGCGTAACCGGGTCGCCACCGCGACCGGGCTGCAACTGCCGGCGACGCTGATCTTCGACTACCCGAGCCCCCGCGTGCTCGCCGATCACCTGCTGGAAGAGCTGGTCGGCGCGACGGCCCCGGTGCCGGCCCCGACCTCGGCCACCGTCGCCGACACCGCGACCGACCCGATCGTCATCGTCGCGATGGCGTGCCGCTACCCCGGGGGCGTCACGTCTCCCGAGGATCTCTGGCAGCTGGTCTCCGACGGCCGCGACGGCATCACCGGGCTGCCCACCACCCGCGGCTGGTTACTGCAGAGCGGCCACGGCGGGTTCCTGCACGACGCCGGTGAGTTCGACGCCGGGTTCTTCCGGATCTCCCCCCGGGAGGCCCTGGCGATGGACCCGCAGCAGCGTCAGCTGCTGGAGGTGTCCTGGGAAGCGTTGGAGCGGGCCGGTATCGACCCCGGGTCGCTGCGCGGCAGCCGGACCGGCGTCTTCGCGGGCCTCATGCACCAGAGTTACGGCGTCGGCGCCCAGTTCTCGCGCGAGGTCATGAGTTTCCGGGGTACCGGCACCGCGAACAGCGTCGCCACCGGCCGGATCTCTTACCTGCTGGGTCTGGAGGGGCCGGCGGTCTCGGTGGACACGGCGTGTTCGTCGTCGCTGGTCGCGATGCATCTGGCCGCGCAGGCGCTGCGGAACGGCGAGTGCGATCTGGCGCTGGCCGGTGGCGTGACCGTGATGGCCGGTCCGGGCGCGTTCATCGACTTCGGCGCCCAGGGCGGCCTGGCCGGTGACGGGCGGAGCAAGTCGTTCGCCGATGCGGCCGACGGCACCACCTGGTCGGAAGGCGTCGGGATGCTGGTGCTGGAGCGCCAGTCGGACGCCGAGCGCAACGGTCATCGGGTGCTGGCGGTGGTGCGTGGTTCGGCGGTGAATCAGGACGGTGCGTCCAATGGTCTGACGGCGCCGAACGGTCCGTCGCAGCAGCGGGTGATCCGTGCGGCGCTGGCGTCGGCGGGGCTGTCGCCGTCCGAGGTGGACGCGGTCGAGGGTCACGGGACCGGGACGACGTTGGGTGATCCGATCGAGGCGCAGGCGTTGCTGGCGACGTACGGTGCTTCGCGTTCCGGGGATCCGTTGTGGCTGGGGTCGATCAAGTCGAACATCGGGCACTCCCAGGCCGCGGCCGGGGTCGCGGGTGTGATCAAGATGGTTCAGGCGATGCGCCACGGGGTGCTGCCGTCGACGCTGCACGTGGACGCGCCGACGTCGCACGTGGACTGGTCGGCCGGTGCGGTGGAGTTGTTGACGTCGGCGCGGCCGTGGGCGCCGAACGGGCATCCGCGGCGGGCGGGTGTCTCGTCGTTCGGGATCTCGGGTACGAACGCGCACCTGATCCTGGAGGAAGCGCCGGCCGCCCCGGAGGTGCCGGTTGTCCCGGAGTCGCCGTCCGGAGCCCTGCCGGTGCTGCTCTCGGCGCGGACCTCCGCGGCGTTGCCGGCCCAGGCGGAGGCACTGCGCTCGTTCCTGGAGGAGACGCGTCCGGCGCTGACCGACCTGGCGCGCTCGGCGGCGCTGACCCGGTCGGCGCTGGAACACCGTGCGGTGGTGGTGGCTTCGTCGGTCGGGGAGTTGGCTTCCGGTTTGGAGTTGTTGGCGGAGGGCCGTCCGGGGCCGGTCGTGGGTGAGGTGGTCGATGCGGCGCAGCCGGTGATGGTGTTCACGGGTCAGGGGTCGCAGCGGCTGGGGATGGGGTTGGCGCTGGCGGAGCGGTTCCCGGTGTTCGCGGGGGCGTTGGACGAGGTGCTGGCGGGCTTCGGTCTGGATCGTTCGGCGCTCTCCACGGCTGCGGTGGAGGAGACGGGGTGGGCGCAGCGGCTGATTTTCGCGGTGGAGGTCGCGCTGTTCCGGTTGCTGGCCTCGTGGGGTGTGACGCCGTCGGCGGTGGCGGGTCATTCGATCGGTGAGTTGGCCGCCGCGTTCGTGGCGGGTGTGTGGTCGTTGGAGGACGCGTGTGCCCTGGTGGAGGCGCGGGCGGAGTTGATGCAAGCCCTTCCGGCGGGTGGCGTGATGGTGGCGGTGGCCGCCTCGGAGGCGGACGTTCTGCCGTTGCTGGTGGACGGTATGGCGATCGGGGCGGTGAATGGTCCGGAGTCGGTGGTGCTGTCCGGTGTGGCGGCGGCGGTCGAGGAGGTTGTGGCGGCTCTGGGGGTGCGGTCGCGGCGGTTGGCGGTGTCGCATGCGTTTCATTCGGCGTTGATGGATCCGATGCTGGAGGAGTTCCGGGCGGTCGCGGCGACGGTGAGTTACCGGGAGCCGGGGGTGCCGCTGGTCCTGGTGGGTGGTGACGCCACGGATCCGGAGTATTGGGTTCAGCAGGTGCGTCGTCCGGTGCGGTTCGCCGAGATCGCTGCGGGGTTCGGTGAGGCGCCGGTACTCGAGGTGGGGCCGGACGCGGTGCTCGCGGCGCTGGTGGAGAACGGTGTGCCGGCGATGCGCGCCGGCCGCGACGAGCCGGAGACGTTGTTCGAAGCGGTGGCCCGGCTGCACGTGGTCGGCGTGGACGTCGATTGGGCGGCGGTGTTGCCGGCTGCGAACCGGATCGATCTGCCGACGTACGCGTTCCGGCACCGGAACTACTGGCCGACCGGATCGCGCATCGGCGACGCCCGCGGTCTGGGCCAGACCGCAGCCGGCCACCCGATCCTCGGGGCGGCCGTCGACCTCGCGGACCTCGACGGAATGGTGTTCACCGGCCGGATCTCGCTGGCGACCCACTCCTGGCTGGCCGACCACCGGGTCGGCGGCGTCCTGATCTTCCCCGGCACCGGCCTGCTCGAGCTGGCCATCCGCGCCGGCGACGAGGTGGGCTGCGGGCGGGTCGACGAGTTGACGCTGGAAGTTCCGCTGGTCGTGCCGGAGTCGGGCGACGTCCGGCTGCAGATGATCGTCGGCGAACCCGACGCGGCGGGAGCCCGCACACTGGGCATCCACTCCCGCCCCGACGGCTCCGACACGCCCTGGACCCGCCACGCCGGCGGCCGGATCTCACCCGCGCCCAGCACCGGCCCGGCCCTCCCGGCCTGGCCGCCCACCGGCGCGGAGGCCCTCACGCTGGACGGGATGTACCAGCGGCTGGCCGCCGGTGGCCTGGGCTACGGCCCGATGTTCCAGGGCCTGCGCGCCGCCTGGCGCGACGCCGAGGGCACGGTCTTCGCCGAAGTGGTGCTGCCGGAGGACGACTTCGGTGGCGGTGCGGGCTTCGCCATCCACCCCGCCGCGCTGGACGCCGCCCTGCACGCCGTCTCGTTCCTCGCTCTCGACGAGCCCGGCCCGACCGGGGCCGCCCTCGATCGGACCGGCCGGCTGCCGTTCGCCTGGAGTGGCGTGAGCCTCCACGCCACCGGGGCGTCGGCGCTGCGGGTACGGCTGGCCCTGGCGGGGCGGGACACCATCCGGGTCGAGGCGGTGGACGTCGAAGGCGCACCGGTGTTCGTGGCCGAGTCGCTGGCCTTCCGCACCGTCGGCACCGAGCAGCGGACGGCTCGCCGCCCGGGTGAGCTGCTGCGCCTGGACTGGGTCGAGGCTCCACTGCTCGAGTCCCCGATCGACGCGGTGGCCGACCTGGACGTCGCGGTCGCGGCGGAGGGCGAGCTGCCCGAGCCGGCCGGCCTGCTGGTGACCGAAGCCGGTGACGCCGCTTCGGCACTCCGGCTACTCCAGGCGTTCCTCGCCGACGAGCGCTACGGCACCTCCCGCCTCGTCCTGGTCACCCGCGGCGGCGTCGCGGTCGATCGCCACGAGCCGGTGGACGCCGGGCGCGCCGCGATCTGGGGGCTGGTGCGCTCGGCGCAGAGCGAGAACCCGGGCCGGTTCCTGCTGGTCGACGTCGACCCGGACGAGTCCGCGCCGCTCTCCGTGCTGCCCGCCGTGCTGGCGAGCGGCGAGTCGCAGGCCGCGGTCCGGGGCGGGACCGTGCTGGCCCCCCGGCTGGTGACGCTCGGCTCCGGCGGTGGCCTGGTACCGCCCGCCGGACCGGCCTGGCGCCTGGGCAGCCGCGAGAAAGGCAGCCTGGACGCGCTGGAGCTGCTGCCGTGCCCGGAGGTCACCGAACCGCTGACCGGAAGTCAGGTGCGGATCGGCGTCCGCGCGTCCGGGCTGAACTTCCGGGACGTGCTCGACTCGCTGGGAGCGCTCGGCTGGTACCAGGACCGGGTCGGCGTGATGGGCGGGGAGGCCGCCGGCGTCGTCCTGGAGGTCGGCGACGACGTGACGCGCGTGCGCCCCGGCGACCGGGTGGCGGCGCTGACCGACGGCGGCTTCGGACCGCTCGCGGTGAGCAGCGAGTCGGTGGTACTCCCCGTTCCGGACGAGTGGAGCTTCGAGCAAGCCGCGACCGTGCCGGTGGCGTTCCTGACCGCGTACTACGGCCTGACCCGCCTGGCTCGGCCGGTCCCGGGGCAGAAGGTGCTGATCCACGCCGGCGCGGGTGGTGTCGGCATGGCGGCGATCCAGCTGGCCCAACAGTTGGGCGCCGAGGTCTACGCCACGGCCGGTGAGCCCAAGTGGCACGTGCTGCGCGGTCTCGGCCTGGACGACGATCACATCGCGTCGTCCCGGAATCTGGACTTCGCCGACACGTTCCCCGCCGTCGACGTGGTGCTCAACAGCCTCACCGGCGAGTTCATCGACGCGTCCGCCGCCCTGCTGCGGCCCGGCGGGTGGTTCGTCGAGATGGGTAAGGCCGACATCCGCGACGCCGCCGCGTTCCCGGGCATCGGCTACCACTGGTTCGACATCGTGGACACCGGACCGGACGCCATCCGGGAAATGCTGGACGAACTGCTGCCCCTGTTCGTGGCCGGAGTCCTCCAGCCGCTGCCGGTCACGACGTTCGACGTCCGGCGCGCGCGGGACGCGTTCCGTTTCATGAGTCAGGCCAAGCACACCGGGAAGATCGTGTTGACGGTGCCGCGGCCGTGGGGCGGCACGGTGCTGATCACCGGTGGCACCGGTGGGCTCGGTGGTGAGTTGGCCCGGCACGTGCTGGGGTCCCCGGGTGTCTCGGGCGTGGTGCTGACCAGCCGCCGGGGCCCGGACGCGCCCGGTGCGGCGGAACTGGCCGCGTTGCCCGGCGTCCGGATCGTGGCCTGTGACGTGTCCGACCGGGAGCAGGTAGCGGCGTTGCTGGCCGCGCATCCGGTGGATGCGGTGGTGCACGCGGCGGGTGTGCTGGACGACGGGACGATCCCGGCGCTGACGCCGGAGCGTCTGGCGGGAGTGTTCGGGCCGAAGGTGGAGGGCGCGCGGCACCTGCACGAGCTGGCCGGTGACGTCCCGATGGTGGTGTTCTCGTCGTTGGCGGGTTTGCTGGGCAACCCGGGTCAGGGCAACTACGCGGCGGCGAACGCGGCGGTGGACGCGTTGATGCACGAGCGTCGTCGTCTGGGGCTCCCGGGGTTGTCGCTGACGTGGGGGCTGTGGGCCAAGGAAACCGCGTTCACCGCCGGTGCGGACCGGCGGTCGACCGCCTCGGCGCTCCCGCCGATCGAGACCGGCACCGGCCTGCACCTGTTCGACGCGGCGATCGGCAGCGACGAACCGCTGGTCGCGCCCCTGGTGGTGAACCTGCCGTCCGGAGCCGTCGACGTTCCGCCGCTGTTCCGCACGTTGGTCCGGACGTCGGCGCTCCCCCGGCGGACCGCCGCGGCCGGCGCGGCGGACGGCCCCTACGCCGGCCTGGTGACGCAGCTGACCGGGCTGGCCCCGATCGAGCAACTGCGATTCGTGACCACGCTGGTGCGCAACCAGGCCGCGGCGGCGCTCGGACACGCCGACCTGGACACCATCGAAGGCCGGCGGGAGTTCCGCGAGCTGGGCTTCGACTCGCTGACCGCGATCGAGCTGCGTAACCGGATCAACGCGGCCACCGGGCTGCGGCTGACCGCCACGTTGATCTTCGACTACCCGACCCCGCAGCGGCTGGCCGAATACATGCTCGGTCAACTGCTGGGTGAGGTCGACGACGTACCGGCGCCGACGGTGCCGACCGTCACGACCGACGACCCGATCGTGCTCGTCGGCATGGCCTGCCGCTACCCCGGCGGGGTGTCCTCACCGGAGGACCTGTGGCGGATGCTGGCCGACGGCGAGGACGGCATCACGCCGTTCCCGACGACCCGGGGCTGGGACCTGGCCGGTCTGTACTCGCCGGACCGGGACAGCCGGGGCACGTCGTATGCGCGTGAAGGGGGGTTCCTGCACGAGGCGGGGGAGTTCGACGCGGGGTTCTTCGGCGTCTCGCCGCGGGAGGCGCTGGCGATGGACCCGCAGCAGCGTCTGCTGCTGGAGGTGTCGTGGGAGACGCTGGAGCGGGCCGGTATCGACCCGGTGTCGCTGCGCGGGAGCCGGACCGGGGTGTTCGCCGGCGTCATGTACCACGACTACGGGAGCGGAGCCGACTTCCCGCTGGACGTCATGAGCTTCCGCAACACCGGAACCGCGGGCAGCGTCGTCACCGGACGGCTGGCCTACACGCTGGGTCTGGAGGGACCCGCCGTGTCGGTGGACACGGCGTGTTCGTCGTCGCTGGTCGCGATGCACCTGGCCGCGCAGGCACTGCGGAACGGCGAGTGCGATCTGGCGCTGGCCGGTGGCGTCACCGTGATGTTCCAGCCGGGGCTCTTCGTCGACTTCAGCGCGCAGGGTGGGCTCGCCGGCGACGGGCGGAGCAAGTCCTTCGCCGACGCCGCCGACGGCGTCAGCTGGTCGGAAGGCGTCGGCATGCTCGTGCTGGAGCGGTTGTCCGACGCGCACCGCAACGGCCACGAGGTGCTGGCGGTGATGCGCGGTTCGGCGGTGAACCAGGACGGTGCGTCGAACGGTCTGACGGCGCCGAACGGTCCGTCGCAGCAGCGGGTGATCCGCGCGGCGCTGGCGTCGGCGGGGCTGTCGCCGTCCGAGGTGGATGCGGTCGAGGGTCACGGGACCGGGACGACGTTGGGTGATCCGATCGAGGCGCAGGCGTTGCTGGCGACGTACGGTGCTTCGCGGTCCGGGGATCCGCTGTGGCTGGGGTCGGTGAAGTCGAACATCGGGCACTCGCAGGCCGCGGCCGGGGTCGCGGGTGTGATCAAGATGGTGCTGGCGATGCGCCACGGGCTGCTGCCCTCGACGCTGCACGTGGACGCGCCGACGTCGCACGTGGACTGGTCGGCCGGTGCGGTGGAACTGTTGACGTCGGCGCGGCCGTGGGCGCCGAACGGGCGTCCGCGGCGGGCGGGTGTCTCGTCGTTCGGGATCTCGGGTACGAACGCGCACCTGATCCTGGAGGAACCGCCCGCCGCCCCGTCCCAGCCCGCCGCGGCAGTCGCGCCGGGGCAGCTGGACGTGTCCGGTGTGTTGCCGGTGGTGGTTTCGGCGCGGACTTCGGCGGCTCTGGTCGGGCAGGCTCGGCGGTTGGCCGCGTTCGTGGCGGAGACGGGCCCGGGTCTGGCGCAGGTGGCGTGGGCGGCTGCGAGTCGTTCGGCGTTCGAGCACCGTGCGGTGGTGGTGGCTTCGTCGGTCGGGGAGTTGGCTTCCGGTTTGGAGTTGTTGGCGGAGGGCCGTCCGGGGCCGGTCGTGGGTGAGGTGGTCGATGCGGCGCAGCCGGTGATGGTGTTCACGGGTCAGGGGTCGCAGCGGCTGGGGATGGGGTTGGCGCTGGCGGAGCGGTTCCCGGTGTTCGCGGGGGCGTTGGATGAGGTGCTGGCGGGCTTCGGTCTGGATCGTTCGGCGCTCTCCACGGCTGCGGTGGAGGAGACGGGGTGGGCGCAGCGGCTGATTTTCGCGGTGGAGGTGGCGCTGTTCCGGCTCCTCGGGTCCTGGGGTGTGACGCCGTCGGCGGTGGCGGGTCATTCGATCGGTGAGCTGGCTGCGGCCTACGTGGCGGGTGTGTGGTCGCTGGAGGACGCCTGCCGGTTGGTCGGAGCCCGGGCGGAGTTGATGCAAGCCCTTCCGGCGGGTGGCGTGATGGTGGCGGTGGCCGCCTCGGAGGCGGACGTTCTGCCGTTGCTGGTGGACGGTATGGCGATCGGGGCGGTGAATGGTCCGGAGTCGGTGGTGCTTTCCGGGGTGGCGTCGGCGGTGGAGGAGGTTGTGGCGGCGTTGGGGGTGCGGTCGCGGCGGTTGGCGGTGTCGCATGCGTTTCATTCGGCGTTGATGGATCCGATGCTGGAGGAGTTCCGGGCGGTCGCGGCGACGGTGGCCTACCGGGAGCCCACCATTCCGTTTGTGCTGGTGGGTGGTGACGCCACGGATCCGGAGTATTGGGTTCAGCAGGTGCGTCGTCCGGTGCGGTTCGCCGAGATCGCCGCGGAGCTCGGGGATGCGCTCACGCTCGAGGTGGGGCCGGACGCGGTGCTTTCGGCGCTGGTGGAGAACGGTGTGCCGACGATGCGCGCCGGCCGGGACGAGCCGGAGACGTTGTTCGAAGCGGTGGCCCGGCTGCACGTGGTCGGCGTGGACGTCGATTGGGCGGCGGTGTTGCCGGTCGCGAACCGGATCGATCTGCCGACGTACGCGTTCCAGCACCGGAACTACTGGCCCACCGCGTCGCGGACCGGCGACCTGCGCAGCCTGGGCCAGCGCGCGGCGAAACACCCGATCCTGGGCGCCGCGGTCGCGCTCGCCGACGGCGGCGGCACACTGCTGACCGGCCGGGTCTCGCTCACCTCCCACCCGTGGCTGGCCGACCACCGGGTCGGCGGCGCAGTCCTGTTCCCCGGCACCGGGCTGCTCGAGCTGGCTCTGCGCGCCGGCGACCAGGTCGGCTGCGACGTCGTCCGGGAGCTGACGCTCACCACCCCGCTGCTCCTGAACGAGCAGGACGGCGTCGCCGTGCAGGTAGTGGTCGGTGCGGCCGATCCGGCCGACGACCACGGGCACCGGGAGATCAGCATCTACGGGCGCGCGGCCGAGTCCGGCGACGAAGCGCCGTGGACGCTGCACGCCACCGGCACGCTGAGCCCGGGAAGTCCGGGAGCCCCGCGCGCCGACCACGTCTGGCCACCGGCCGACGCGGACGCGATCACGGTGGGCAGCGTTTACGAGCAGCTCGCCGCCGGTGGCCTGGAGTACGGTCCGATGTTCCAGGGCCTGCGTGCCGCCTGGCGGGACGCGGCGGGCACCGTGTTCGCCGAGGTGCTCCTCCCGGAGCAGAGCAGCGTCACCAGCGCCACCTTCACGATCCACCCGGCGCTGCTGGACGCCGCGCTGCACGCGACCTCGATGGTCGGGCTGGAAGCCGGTGGACCGCTGCCGTACTCCTGGCGGGACGTGGTGCTGTACGCCACCGGCGCCACGACGCTGCGGGTGCGGCTGGAGGCGTCCGGCGCGGACACGGTGGCGCTCCGGGTCACCGACCCCGCCGGGAACGCCGTCTTGACCGCCGGCGGGCTGGTGCTCCGCCCGATCCCGGACGAGCGGCTCACGCCCGCGACCTCCCCGGACTCGGTGTACTCGCTCCGCTGGACACCGCTTCCGGAGCAGGACACGGCGCCCGGCGACATCGCGGACCTTCCGTATGTCCGGATCGGCGGCGGAGCCGCAGCAGACGTTCCCGCCGCGGTCAAGGCGGAGACCGCACGGGTGCTGGGCCTGGTGCAGGAGTTCCTCGCCGACCCCGACGCCGATCGGCTGGTCCTGGTCAGCCGGGGCGCGGTCGCGGTGAACGCGGCCGAGCCCGTGGACGTCGTCGGGGCGGCCGTGTGGGGGCTGGTCCGGTCGGCGCAGGCGGAGAACCCGGGCCGGATCCTGCTCGTGGACACGGATCGGCCCGACGAGACGGCGGCGCGGTTGCCGGCTGTGCTCGCGGTGGACGAGCCGCAGGTAGCGGTGCGGGCCGGCACCCTGCTGGCACCCCGGCTGCTGCCGCTGGGCGGGTTGCTCCCACCGTCCGACGGCACGCCGTGGCGGCTGGGCAGCCGGAACAAGGGCAGCCTGGAGTCGTTGGAGTTCCTGCCCTGCCCGCAGGTGCTGGAGCCGCTCACCCCGCACCAGGTGCGGGTGTCGGTGCGGGCCGCGGGGTTGAACTTCCGTGACGTGCTGGATTCGCTGGGTGCGTTGGGCTGGTACCAGGATCTGGTCGGTGCGATGGGCGGCGAGGCGTCCGGCGTCGTGCTGGAGGTGGGGTCGGAGGTGACCGGCTTCCGGCCGGGTGACCGGGTGGCCGGGCTGATCGACGGCTCGTTCGGGCCGGTCGCGCTGAGCTCCGACGCCTTGCTGGTCCCGCTCCCCGACGAGTGGACGTTCGAGCAGGCAGCCGGCGTCCCGGTGGCCTACCTGACCGCCTACTACGGCTTGAACCGGCTGGCCCGGCTGGCCGCCGGGGAGACGGTCCTGATCCACGCCGGTGCGGGTGGCGTGGGAATGGCGGCGATCGCCCTGGCCCAGCGGGTGGGTGCCGAGGTGTACGCCACCGCGAGTGAGCCCAAGTGGGCGGCGCTGCGTGAACTGGGCCTCGACGACGATCACATCGGGTCGTCCCGGACGCTCGACTTCGCCGACGCGTTCCCGCCGGTCGATGTGGTGCTCAACAGTCTGACCGGCGAGTTCGTGGATGCGTCGGTGGGGTTGTTGCGTCCGGGTGGCCGGTTCGTGGAGATCGGGAAGCTCGACATCCGGGAGGCGGACTCGCTGCCGGAGGTGGAGTACCACTGGTTCGACCTGTTGGACGCCGGACCATCGGTGATCCGGGAGATGCTGGACGAGCTGTTCGCCGCCGGAACTCTCCGCCCGCTGCCCGTGACGACGTACGACGTGCGGCGGGCCCGGGACGCGTTCCGGTTGATGAGTCAGGCCAAGCACACCGGGAAGATCGTGTTGACGGTGCCGCGGCCGTGGGGCGGCACGGTGCTGATCACCGGTGGCACCGGTGGGCTCGGTGGGGAGTTGGCCCGGCACGTGCTGGGGTCCCCGGGTGTCTCGGGCGTGGTGCTGACCAGCCGCCGGGGACCGGAGTCTCCGGGTGCGGCGGAGCTGGCCGCGTTGCCCGGGGTCCGCATCGTGGCGTGTGACGTGTCCGACCGGGATCAGCTGGCCGCGTTGCTGGCCGCGCATCCGGTCGACGCCGTGGTGCACGCAGCGGGTGTGCTGGACGATGGGACGATCCCGGCGCTGACGCCCGAGCGTCTCGACACGGTGCTCGGGCCGAAGCTCGATGCGGCCTGGCACCTGCACGAACTGATCGGTGACAAGCCGATCATCGTCTACTCGTCGCTGTCGGGGCTGACCGGCACGCCCGGCCAAGGCAACTACGCGGCGGCCAACGCCGCGATGGACGCGTTGATGCACGAGCGGCGACGCCACGGCCTGCCCGGCCTCTCGCTGGCCTGGGGACTGTGGGCGCGGGAGACCTCGTTCACGGCCGGGCTCGATGCCGCGCACCTGCGCCGGATGGCTGCCTCCGGCCTGCCGCCGATCGAGACCGAGACCGGGCTGCGGCTGTTCGACGCGGCGATCGGGGCGGACGAGTCGTTTGTGGCGCCGGTCGTGGTGCGCCTGCCCGCGGGCGCGACCACGGTTCCGCCGCTGTTCCGGGCGCTGGTGCGTGGTCAGCGCCGAGCAGCCGCGACCCAGTCCGCCGCCGCCCGCGGCGACCTGCTGGCCGAGCTCGCCGGCCGCACCGCAGACGAGCAGGAACGCGTGCTCACCGAGCTGGTTCGCCAGAACGTGGCCGGCGTCCTGGGCCACCAGGACAGTGACGCGGTGGACGTCCGCCGGGAGTTCCGCGACCTGGGGTTCGACTCGTTGACCGCGATCGAGTTGCGTAACCGGATCAACGCGGCGACCGGGCTGCGGCTGACCGCGACGCTGATCTTCGATCACCCGACCCCGCAGCGGCTCGCGGCGTTCGTCCGCAGCGAACTGCTGGGCCGCGCCGAGGACGTTCAGCTCCCGGCCGCGGTCACCACCACGGACGACCCGATCGTGCTCGTCGGGATGGCCTGCCGGTTCCCCGGCGGGGTGTCGTCGCCGGAGGACCTGTGGCGGATGCTGGCCGACGGCGAGGACGGCATCACGCCGTTCCCGACGACCCGGGGCTGGGACCTGGCCGGTCTGTACTCGCCGGACCGGGACAGCCGGGGCACGTCGTATGCGCGTGAAGGGGGGTTCCTGCACGAGGCGGGGGAGTTCGACGCGGGGTTCTTCGGCGTCTCGCCGCGGGAGGCGCTGGCGATGGACCCGCAGCAGCGTCTGCTGCTGGAGGTGTCGTGGGAGACGCTGGAGCGGGCCGGTATCGACCCGGTGTCGCTGCGCGGGAGCCGGACCGGGGTGTTCGCCGGCGTCATGTACCACGACTACGGGTACAGCGGGCAGTTCCCGGCCGAGGCGATGAACTTCCTCGGCACCGGCACCGCGGGCAGCGTCGCGACCGGCCGGGTCGCGTACCTCCTGGGCTTGGAGGGCCCGGCGGTCACGGTGGACACGGCGTGTTCGTCGTCGCTGGTCGCGATGCACCTGGCCGCGCAGGCGCTGCGGAACGGCGAGTGCGATCTGGCGCTGGCCGGTGGCGTCACCGTGATGGCCGGCCCCGGACCGTTCATCGACTTCAGTGCTCAGGGCGGCCTGGCCGGTGACGGGCGATGCAAGTCGTTCGCGGACGCGGCCGACGGCGTCAACTGGTCGGAGGGTGTTGGCCTGTTGGTCTTGGAGCGACAGTCGGCGGCCGAGCGGAACGGTCATCGGGTGTTGGCGGTGGTGCGTGGTTCGGCGGTGAACCAGGACGGTGCGTCGAATGGTTTGACGGCGCCGAATGGTCCGTCGCAGCAGCGGGTGATCCGTGCGGCGCTGGCGTCGGCGGGGTTGTCGCCGTCTGAGGTGGATGCGGTCGAGGGTCACGGGACCGGGACGACGTTGGGTGATCCGATCGAGGCGCAGGCGTTGCTGGCGACCTACGGTGCTTCGCGGTCGGGGGATCCGTTGTGGCTGGGGTCGGTGAAGTCGAATATCGGTCATGCGCAGGCCGCGGCGGGGGTCGCGGGTGTGATCAAGATGGTGCTGGCGATGCGTCACGGCACGTTGCCGCGGACGCTGCACGTGGACGCGCCGTCGTCGCATGTGGAGTGGGACGCCGGTGCGGTGGAGTTGTTGACGTCGGCGCGGTCGTGGGAGCCGGGTGGGCGTCCGCGCCGGGCCGGGGTGTCGTCGTTCGGGATCTCCGGAACGAACGCGCACCTGATCCTGGAGGAACCGCCCGCCGCCCCGGCCCAGCCCGCGGCGGCAGTCGCGCCGGGGCAGCGTTCCGCGCTGGGCCGGCCGGGGGAGCTGGACGGGTCCGGTGTGTTGCCGGTGGTGGTTTCGGCGCGGACTCCGGCGGCTCTGGTCGGGCAGGCTCGGCGGTTGGCCGCGTGCGTGGCGGAGACGGGCCCGGGTCTGGCGGAGGTGGCGTGGGCGGCTGCGAGTCGTTCGGCGTTCGAGCACCGAGCGGTTTTCGTGGCCTCGTCGGTCGGAGAGCTGGCTTCCGGTCTGGAGGCGTTGGCGGAGGGCCGTCCGGGGCCGGTCGTCGGTGAGGTGGTCGATGCGGCGCAGCCGGTGATGGTGTTCACCGGTCAGGGGTCGCAGCGGCCCGGGATGGGGCTAGCGCTGGCGGACCGGTTCCCGGTGTTCGCCGAGGCACTGGACGAGGTGCTGGCGGGGTTCGGTCTGGATCGTTCGGCCCTGTCGGAGGCTCCGCTCCAGGACACGGGCTGGGCGCAGCGGCTGATTTTCGCGGTCGAGGTCGCGCTGTTCCGGCTCCTCGGGTCCTGGGGTGTGACGCCGTCGATGGTGGCGGGTCATTCGATCGGTGAGTTGGCCGCGGCGTATGTCGCGGGTGTGTGGTCGTTGGAGGACGCCTGCCGGTTGGTGGGGGCGCGGGCGGAGTTGATGCAGGCGCTGCCGGCGGGTGGCGTGATGGTGGCGGTGGCGGCGTCCGAGGCGGATGTGGTGCCGTTGCTGGTCGAGGGCGTCGCGGTCGCGGCGGTGAACGGTCCGGACTCGGTGGTGCTGTCCGGTGCGGCGGCGGCGGTCGAGGAGGTTGTCGCGGCGTTGGGGGTGCGGTCGCGGCGGTTGGCGGTGTCGCACGCGTTTCATTCGCCGTTGATGGATCCGATGCTGGAGGGCTTCCGGGCGGTCGCGGCCACGGTGGCTTACCGGGAGCCGTCGGTTCCGCTGGTCCTGGTGGGTGGGGTGGCCACGGATCCGGAGTATTGGGTTCAGCAGGTGCGTCGTCCGGTGCGGTTCGCTGAGATCGCGGCGGAGTTCGGGGATGCTCTGACGCTCGAGGTGGGGCCGGATGCGGTGCTTTCGGCGCTGGTGGAGAACGGTGTGCCGGCGATGCGCGCCGGCCGGGACGAGCGAACGACGCTGCTGGAGGCGGTGGCCCGGCTGCACGTGACCGGCGTCGCGGTGGACTGGCCAGCGCTGCTTCCCCCCGCCCACTGGATCGACCTGCCCACGTACGCGTTCCAGCACCAGAACTACTGGCCCACCGCGTCGCGGACCGGCGACCTGCGCAGCCTGGGCCAGCGCGCCGCGAAGCACCCGATCCTGGGTGCGGCGGTCGGTGTGGCCGCAGCCGGGGGCACCCTGCTGACCGGTCGCGTCTCGTTGTCCACGCACCCGTGGCTGGCCGATCACCGGGTCGGTGACGTGGTGCTGTTCCCCGGCACGGCGTTCCTCGAGCTGGCGATCCGGGCCGGCGACGAGGTGGGTTGTGATCTCGTCCGCGAATTGACGATGACCGCGCCGCTGGTACTGGACGACCGGTCCGCGGTGGCGGTGCAGGTCTCGGTCGGGGTGGCCGACGAGCAGGGCGACCGGGAGATCGGCATCTACTCACGCCCGGCCGGCTCCGAAGAGGATTCGGCCTGGACGCTGCACGCGACCGGCGCGCTGGCGGCCGGGAGCGAGCCGGTGAGCGCGGAGGAGGTCTGGCCGCCGGCCGACGCCGAGGCCATCGGCGTGGACAGCGTGTACGAGCACCTGGCCGCCGGTGGGCTGGTCTACGGCCCGGCCTTCCAGGGCTTGCACGCCGCCTGGCGGGACGCCGAGGGCACGGTCTACGCCGAGGTCCTCGTGCCGGAGCAGGACAGTTCGGTGTTCGGGATCCATCCGGCGTTGCTCGACGCGGCGTTGCACGCGGTGTCGTTCGGAGGCCTCGAACCCACCGACGCCGGTCGCCTGCCGTTCTCGTGGCAGGACGTCGCTCTGCGCGCCGGCGGTGCCACGTCGCTGCGGGTGCGGTTGACCACGACGGGTCCGGACGCGGTGGCTCTCACGGCGTGGGACCCGGCGGGTGCGGTGGTGCTGACCGCGGGGGCTCTGGTCCTGCGTCCGATCCCGACGGACCGGTTCACGCCCGCCCGTACCCCCGACAGTGTGTACGGGGTGAAGTGGACCAGGTTGCCGGATCCGGACGCCGTGGACGCGGTGCCGGGAATCGTCGAGATCTCCTCGTCGGTCGGTGAGCTGGACGACGTGCCCGCGGTGATCTCGGCGCGGATTCGTTCCGGCTCCGCTGGTGACGAGACGGCCCGGGTGCTGGCACTGCTGCAAGAGTTCCTGGCCGACGAGCGGTTCGCTGCCACCCGGCTCGTGCTGGTCAGCCGGGGTGCGGTCGCGGTGGACCGGGACGAGCCGGTGGAGGTGGCCGGAGCGGCGGTCTGGGGCCTCGTCCGGTCGGCACAGGGCGAGAATCCGGGCCGGATCCTGCTGGTGGACGCCGACCGGCCGGACGCGCTCGCGGAGTACCTGCCGGCGCTCGGTGCACTCGGCGAGCCGCAGGTGGCGATCCGGGACGGCGGCTTCTACGTGCCGCGGCTGGTGCGGCTCGGCTCCGACGCGCTGCTGCCCCCGTCCGACGGCACGCCGTGGCGGCTGGGCAGCCGGAACAAGGGCAGCCTGGAGGCACTGGAACTGCTGCCCTGTCCGGAGGTGTCGGAGCCGCTCACCCCGCACCAGGTGCGGGTGTCGGTGCGGGCCGCGGGGCTGAATTTCCGTGACGTGCTGGATTCGCTGGGTGCGTTGGGCTGGTACCAGGATCTGGTCGGTGCGATGGGCGGCGAGGCGTCCGGCGTCGTGCTGGAGGTGGGGTCGGAGGTGACCGGCTTCCGCCCGGGCGACCGGGTCACCGGGCTCACCGAGGGCGGCTTCGGCCCGGTCGCGCTGAGCTCCGACTCCCTCCTGGCCCAGATCCCCGACGACTGGAGTTTCGAGCAGGCGGCGACCGTGCCGGTGGCGTTCCTGACCGCGTACTACGGCCTGAACCGGCTGGCCCGGCTGGCCGCCGGGGAGACGATCCTGATCCACGCCGGTGCGGGTGGTGTGGGAATGGCGGCGATCGCCCTGGCCCAGCAGGTGGGTGCCGAGGTGTACGCCACCGCCAGCGAACCCAAGTGGCCCGTGCTGCGCACCCTCGGCCTGGACGACGATCACATCGCGTCCTCTCGGAACGTGGACTTCGCCGAGGCGTTCCCGCCGGTGGATGTGGTGCTCAACAGTCTGACCGGCGAGTTCGTGGATGCGTCGGTGGGGTTGTTGCGTCCGGGGGGCCGGTTCGTGGAGATCGGGAAGCTCGACATCCGGGAGGCGGAGTCGCTGCCGGGGATCGAGTACCACTGGTTCGATCTGTTGGACGCCGGACCGGACGTCCTTCGGGAGATGCTCGACGAGCTGTTCGCGGCCGGAAACCTCCGCCCGCTGCCGGCGACGACGTACGACGTGCGGCGGGCCCGGGACGCGTTCCGGTTGATGAGCCAGGCCAAGCACACCGGCAAGATCGTCCTCACCGTGCCGAAGCCGTTCGGTGGGACGGTGCTGATCACCGGCGGGACGGGTGGCTTGGGCAGCGAGCTGGCCCGTCATCTGGTGGCGGCCGACGGTGTGGACAAGGTCGTGGTGGCCGGCCGCCGGGGTATGCAGACCCCGGGCGCGGCGGAGCTGGCCCAGGTTGCGGGCATCGAGGTCGTGGCCTGTGACGTGTCCGATCGCGACCAGGTAGCCGCGTTGCTGGCCACGCATCCGGTGGACGCGGTGGTGCACGCCGCGGGTGTGCTGGACGACGGGACGATTCCCGCGCTGACCCCGGACCGGTTGGCGGCGGTGTTCGGGCCGAAGGTCGACGGGGCGCACCATCTGCACGAGTTGGTGGGCGACGCCCCGATCGTCGTGTTCTCCTCGCTGGCGGGTTTGCTGGGCAACCCGGGGCAGGGCAACTACGCGGCGGCCAACGCGGCGATGGACGCGTTGATGCACGAGCGTCGCCGTCTCGGGCTCCCGGGGCTCTCGCTGACGTGGGGGCTGTGGGCCAAGGAAACCTCGTTCACCGAAGACCTGGGCGAGGCCCACACACGCCGGATGACCGCGTCGGGTCTTCCGCCGATCGAGACCGCGGCCGGGTTGCGGTTGTTCGACGCGGCGATCGCCAGTGACGAGTCGCTGGTCGC
>NZ_JBITDV010000010.1:0-103720 GCF_044454545.1 Cryptosporangium sp. NPDC051539
CCTTACATCCGGTTTCCTGTTTTGACATAAAATTTTTTTTTTTGGGGTTTTTTTAAAAAACCCACCCCCCCCACCCACCCCCCCCCCCCCCCCCCCCCCCCCCGGCCGCGCCCCCCCCGCGACGGCGAAAACGGTCGGAAGACCTCAGGCCCGTGGGCCACCGGCCACGTAGATGACCTGGCCGGACACGAACGACGCGTCGTCGCTCACGAGGAACGAGGCGACCCCGGCGATGTCTTCCGGCTGCCCCGGACGCCCGACCGGGATCTGCGACGCCGCCGCCTTGATGAAGTCGTCGAACGGGACCCCGATGCGCTCCGCGGTGGCCGCGGTCATGTCGGTCTGGATGAAGCCCGGCGCGATCGCGTTCGCGGTGACGTTGTACCGGCCGAGCTCGATCGCCAGCGTTTTCGTGAAGCCCTGCATGCCGGCCTTGGCGGCGGAGTAGTTCGCCTGTCCGCGGTTGCCGAGCGCCGACGTGCTCGACAGGTTGACGATCCGGCCCCACGCCTGCTCGACCTGGAACTTCTGCACGGCCTTGGTCATCAGGAACGCACCGCGCAGGTGCACGCCCATGACCGAGTCCCAGTCGTTCTCGGTCATCTTGAACAGCATGTTGTCCCGGATGATCCCGGCGTTGTTGACCAGCACGGTCGGCGCACCCAGTCCGTCGACGACCGCCTGGACGCCGTCCTCGACCTCGCCGGAGTGGCTGACGTCGGCGCCGACCGCGAGCGCCCGGCCGCCGGCGGTCGTGATCGTGTCGACGGTGTTCTTGCAGGCCTCCGCGTCCAGGTCGACGACGCCCACGGCGAAGCCGTCCCGGGCCAGGCGGACCGCGGTGGCGGCACCGATCCCCCGCGCCGCGCCCGTCACGATCGCTACCCGCTGCTCTGCGCTCACGTTCTTGCCTCCTCATTACCGGTCAGGCCTGACCGTCACCCTACCGACGCGTACCCGCAGCAAATCGGGGCTATGGCGTGTGCCATAGCCCCGATTTCGTGCTGACGTCAGTGCGGCAGGTCCTCGAGCATCTCGGTGACGAGCGCGGCGATCGGCGACCGCTCGGAACGCGTGAGCGTCACGTGCGCGAAGAGGGGATGTCCCTTCAGCGTCTCCACCACCGCGGCGACCCCGTCGTGCCGCCCGACCCGCAGGTTGTCGCGCTGGGCGACGTCGTGGGTGAGTACCACCCGCGAGTTGGCACCGACCCGGGACAGCACCGTGAGCAGCACACCGCGCTCCAGCGACTGCGCCTCGTCGACGATCACGAACGCGTCGTGCAGCGAGCGGCCACGGATGTGGGTCAGCGGCAGGACCTCGAGAAGATCACGGCCCAGCACCTCTTCCATCACCGCGTCGCTGACCAGCGCGCCGAGCGTGTCGAAGACCGCCTGGCCCCAGGGGCTCATCTTCTCGGCCTCACTGCCCGGCAGGTAGCCGAGTTCCTGGCCACCGACCGCGTACAGCGGACGGAAGACGACCACCTTCTTGTGCGCCCGGCGCTCCATGACCTGCTCGAGACCGGCGCAGAGCGCCAGCGCCGACTTTCCGGTGCCGGCCCGGCCGCCGAGCGACACGATCCCGACCTCGTCGTCGAGCAGCAGGTCGAGAGCGACCCGCTGCTCGGCCGACCGGCCGTGCAGACCGAACGCGTCCCGGTCGCCGCGCACCAGGCGGACGCTCTTGTCGGGGCGGACGCGAGCCAGCGCCGAGCCGCGGCCGGAGTGCAGCACCAATCCGGTGTGGCACGGCAAGCCTTGGGCGCCGGCCAGGTCGATCGTCTCCTCGCCGTAGAGGCGGGCCATCTCCTCGTCGGAGATGTCGAGGTCGACCATGCCGGTCCACGGCCGCTCGGCCACCGAGATCATCTCAGCGCGGTACTCGTCGGCGTTCAAGCCGACCGCACCGGCCTTGACCCGCAGCGGGATGTCTTTGGTCACCAGGACGACGTCGGTGCCCTCGGCGGCCAGGTTCAGCGCGACCGCGAGGATCCGGGCGTCGTTCGTCTCGGCGCGGAAGCCGATCGGCAGGTTGTCGGTCGAGACGTGGTTCAGCTCGATGCGCAGCATGCCGCCGGCGTCGTTCACCGGCACCGGAACGTCCAACCGCCCGTGCTTGACCCGCAGGTCGTCGAGCATGCGCAGCGTCTGGCGGGCGAACCAGCCCAGTTCCGGGTGGTGCCGCTTGCCTTCGAGCTCGGTGATGACGACCAGCGGCAGCACTACCTCGTGCTCAGCGAACCGTCCCAGCGCGCCGGGGTCGGAGAGGAGAACCGAGGTGTCGAGCACGTAGACCTTGTCGGGCTCGGATGGGTGGTCCTCCGAACGCGGCGCCCGCTCACGGGTTGCCCATTTCGGGCGGCTCTGCGTGTCCGATGCGGACTGGGCGTCGGGAATGGCCCCCTCGGGCGCGATGACCTCGGTGGGAGCGAAGTCGCTCAGTGAAGAGGTCTCTGGGGTACGACGATCGGACATGAGGTGCTCCTAGTCCCGCGGACGCGCACCCGTGCGCCCACTGGCTCGCCGGATCCGGTACCCGCCCCACGGGGCCGGGTGCCGGCCCCGCGACGAAGACAACCGATCGAAGGTTTCAACGCCTGGGCCTCCCGGGTGGGGAAACAGAACCCCACCGGGACCAAAGCTACGCCGTCCGGCCGCGTTCTGGATCGTTATCGCCCAGACTTGCTCTCCCAGTATGTGAACATCCCGTAACAGGACAGGCCCACTGGGTGATGTCTCCGGGCGGGTCAGACGCCGAACCGACGGTTCCGTTTCGCGTAGTCGCGGAGGGCCCGGAGGAAGTCGGTACGCCGGAAATCGGGCCAGTGCGCGTCGCAGAAGTAGAACTCCGAGTGCGCGCTCTGCCAGAGCAGGAAACCGGAGAGGCGCTGCTCGCCGGACGTCCGGATCACCAGGTCGGGGTCGGGCTGGCCCTTGGTGTAGAGGTGTTCGGCGATGTGGTCGACGTCGAGCACCTCGGCCAGTTCCTCGATCGACGTCCCGAGGCTGGCGTGCTCGTGCAGCAGCGAGCGCACCGCGTCGGCGATCTCGCGCCGCCCGCCGTACCCGACCGCGATGTTCACCGACGTGCCGGTCTTGCCGTGCGTGCGCTCGGCGGCGTCCTTGAGCACGCGCGCGGTATCGGCGGGCAACAGGTCGAGCGCGCCGACCATCCGCAGCCGCCACGGCTGGTCGTCGGCGGCCAGGTCGGTAGCCACACCCTCGATGATCCGCAGCAGCGGAGCCAGTTCACTCTCCGGCCGGGTCAGGTTGTCGGTCGAGAGCAGCCAGAGCGTCACCACCTCTACGCCCTGCTCGGAACACCACCCGAGCACGTTCTCGATCTTGCGGGCACCGACGTGGTGACCCTCGTTCGGATCGTCGAATCCGGCCTCACGGGCCCAGCGCCGGTTGCCGTCGAGGATCACGCCGACGTGCCGCGGACGCGGTTTGTCGATCAGCTCGCGGAGTAGCCGACGCTCGTAGAGGGAATAGAGAACTTCCCGAACAGCCACCCCGGCAGGGTACGCCTCGGAAAGGGGCACTCGGAACGACATGGTGGTTACCGATCGGCTACCGATCGGCGACACGCAGCGGCCCGGTCGGCGGGACCGACCGGGCCGAACGACGCCTACTGCACTCCGAGCTTGGTCTTCAGGACGTCGAGCTCCGACCAGAGGACGCCCGGCAGTTTGTCACCGAACTTCTCGAACCACTCGGTGACCTGCGGGATCTCGGCGCGCCACTCGTCCGCGTCGACGGCGAGGGCGGCCGCGACCTGCTCCGGCGTCATGTCGAGGCCATCGACGTCGAGCGAGCCCGGCGCCGGAACGTGGCCGATCGGGGTGTCGACGGCGTCGGCCTTGCCCTGCAGGCGCTGGATGACCCACTTCAGGACGCGGCTGTTCTCGCCGAAGCCCGGCCAGAGGAAGCCGCCGTCGGCGTCCCGGCGGAACCAGTTGACGTAGTAGATCTTCGGGAGCTTCGACGCGTCGCCGGTCGGGCCGCCTTTGCCCATCTCGATCCAGTGCCGGAAGTAGTCGCCGGCGTGGTAGCCGATGAACGGCAGCATCGCCATCGGGTCACGCCGGACGACGCCGACCGCACCGGCCGCGGCCGCGGTGGTCTCGGAGCTCAAGGTGGCTCCCAGGTAAACCCCGTGGTTCCAGTCGCGGGCCTCGCTCACCAGCGGCACGGTCGTCTTGCGACGGCCGCCGAAGAGGATCGCCGAGATCGGGACGCCCTTCGGGTCCTCCCACTCGGGAGCGATGATCGGGCACTGCCCGGCCGGGGTGCAGAATCGCGAGTTCGGGTGCGACGAGGGCTCCTCCGACGACGGGGTCCAGTCGCGGCCCTTCCAGTCCGTCAGGTGCGCGGGTGCCTCTTCGGTCATGCCCTCCCACCAGATGTCGCCGTCGTCGGTCAATGCGACGTTGGTGAAGAGCGAGTTGCCGCGGTCGATCGTCCGCATGGCGTTGGCGTTGGTGTGCCA
The DNA here is from genome assembly GCF_044454545.1 of Cryptosporangium sp. NPDC051539. NCBI lineage: Bacteria > Bacillati > Actinomycetota > Actinomycetes > Cryptosporangiales > Cryptosporangiaceae > Cryptosporangium > Cryptosporangium sp. NPDC051539. The sequence continues at coordinate 4,495 of NZ_JBITDV010000010.1, forward strand.
CCCGGTGCCGGGCGCGACGCCGAAGAAGCCGAACTCGGGGTTGAGCGCGTAGAGCCGGCCGTCCTCGCCGAAGCGCATCCAGGCGATGTCGTCGCCGAGGACCTCGACCTTCCAGCCCGGGACCGTCGGCTCGAGCATCGCGAGGTTGGTCTTGCCGCAGGCCGACGGGAACGCGGCCGCGATGTAGTTGACGTCGCCCTCGGGGTCGGTCAGCTTCAGGATCAGCATGTGCTCGGCGAGCCAGCCCTCGTCGCGGGCCATCACGCTGGCGATCCGCAGCGAGAAGCACTTCTTGCCGAGCAGCGAGTTGCCGCCGTACCCGGAGCCGTAGCTCCAGATCATCCGCTCCTCCGGGAACTGGACGATGTACTTCTCCGGGTTGCACGGCCAGGCCACGTCGTCCTGACCGGGCTCGAGCGGCGCCCCGATCGAGTGCAGTGCGGGCACGAACGCGGCGTCGGAACCCATCTTCTCCAGCACGTCGGAGCCCATCCGGGTCATGATCCGCATGCTGGTGACGACGTAGGCGGAGTCGGTGATCTCGACGCCGAACATCGGGTCGGCGGCGGTCAGCGGCCCCATGCAGAACGGGATGACGTACATCGTGCGGCCCCGCATGCAACCCCGGTAGAGGTCGGACATGAGGGACTTCATCTCGGCCGGATCCATCCAGTTGTTGGTCGGACCGGCGTCGGCCGGATCGACCGAACAGATGAACGTCCGCTCCTCGACGCGGGCGACGTCGGAGGGATCCGTCCGCGCCCAGAACGAATTCGGCTTCTTCTCCGGGTTCAGGCGGACGAGGGTGCCGGACTCGACCAACTCATCGGTGAGCCGGCTCCATTCCTCTTCGGAGCCATCGACCCAGACCACTCGGTCGGGCGTGGTGTGTTCGGCCGTCTCCCGCACCCATTCCAGCAGCTTCTCGTGAGTGGTGGGGGCCTCGGTCAGGCCAGGGATCGCGGTAGGGGCTGACATCGATCACTCCTCGGTGGGGCCGTGGATCGAACCTCGAAAACGCCAAAGGACCGCCCGAAGGCGGGTACTTGGCGGGATGTTTCAGTCAGCGTAGACCCGGCAGAACGGGCTGACCGCCGTCCAGATTGTGAGAACTTGCATAGGCATCGATTCAGTTCCCCAGGCCTGTGACCTGCTTCATCGCTGCTCACCCGCCGCTGTGACGACGAGGTTTCATCAGCGCTGACGAATACTCAGCGGCGGCTTACACCAACCGAACCTACGGTGCCGTAACCTCGAATTCGTGCCTAGCGATGACGTGACCACCGATGAACTGACGACCGAGAATCTGGCGGCCGGCGGCGTGACGGTCGCGGACGTGGCGATGGAGGCCGCGGACGGCTCGCCGATCCTGCTCAGTACCAAGGGAGACCCACTCGGCCGGCCGCGAATGCGTGGCTGGCTCCACGTGTACGCGGTCGGTGTCGCCGCCGTGTGCGGAATCGTGCTGTGCAGCATCGCTGCCGCACGGCCGGGTTGGTCGTATTTCTACGGGTGCCTCATTTACAGCTTCACCGTCTGTGGGCTGTTCGGCACCAGCGCGCTCTACCACCGCCGGATCTGGGGTCCGCGCGGCTACGCGACGATGAAACGGCTCGACCACTCGATGATCTTCGTGTTCATCGCGGGGACGTACACGCCGTTCTGCCTTTTTCTGCTCGAACCGCCCACCGCCGATTGGCTGTTGCTGGTGGTGTGGGGCGGCGCGGCGCTCGGCGTCGCGCTGAAGATGGCGTGGCCGAAGGCGCCGAAGTGGCTGGGGACCCCGCTCTACATCGCACTCGGCTGGGTCGCGGTGCTCGTGCTGCCCGAAATCGGGCACGTGAGCGTGACCGCGCTGGTCCTGCTCGCGGTGGGCGGGGTGATCTACTCGCTGGGCGCGGTCTTCTACGCGACCGGCTGGCCGAACCCGTGGCCCCGGACGTTCGGCCACCACGAGTTCTTCCACGCCTGCACGCTCGTGGCCGCGGTGTGCCACCACATCGCGATCTACTTCGCGGTGTTCGCCTGAGTTCTGTCGAGATCGAATGAGGCCCGGCCCCGGTCGGGGCCGGGCCTCATTATTTCGGAAGTGAAGTATTCGACGGGTCAGGTGGTGGACTCGGGGCCGGCGGCGTCCGGGTCGGAGGTTCCGGCGTCCGGGCCGGCCGCGCGGACGCGATCGACCTCGCTCATCGCCGACCGCAGCTGGTCGAGCCACTCGTCGGCGTTGCGCCCGACGAGCCGCACGCACCAGGCCAGCGCGTCCGAACGGGAGCGCGCCACCCCGGCGTCGACCAGCGTGTCGAGCACCTGACGCTCGGGCTGACGCAGCCGGGTCATCACCGGTGCCGAGTGCGTCGTGAAGAGCTCGGTGGTGCCACCGGCCGCCGCACCCCACGAGACCTTGCGGCCGTAGCGGTGCTCACCCTCGCGGGCGACCCGGATCCGTGCTTCGCGCGTCTCTTCGCGGAAACGGGCGATCAGGCCTGCCTCGTGCCCGGCGCGGTCGGCGTCCGTGGCGTCCGTGGCGTGCTCCACCGGGAGCGTGCCCACGACCAGGATCTCGTCCCGGTCGACCTGCACGTCGGGCGCGCCGGTGAACCATCCGCCCGGGAGCCGGCCGGCGAACCACGCCGGCGCGTCCTCGGCCGGCGGGAGATCCGCCTGCTGCCAGCCGCCGGACCGTCCAAACCCTCGTCCATGTCCTCGCATGACTACCTCCTGCGGCTACTTACCCCGTTGGGGCGATTACATGATTACAAGCTAGCTCCGCTTCACGCCATCGCCAACGCTTCCGGGAAAAGACTTGAATGAGTGAGTCCGCACTCATATAGTTCCAACATGACTCCTCCCTCCTCCCGACGCCGTGCGTCGGCACTCAGCCCCGACGATCGCCGCGAGATGATCGTCAAAGCGGCCCTGCCCCTGGTCTCCGAACGCGGCGCCGCCGTCACCACCGCTCAGGTCGCCCGTGCGGCCGGCATCGCCGAAGGCACGATCTTCCGGGTCTTCCCCGACAAGACCGCGCTGCTGGACGCCTGCGTGGTCGAGGCGCTCCGGCCCGACCACGTGCTCGCCGAGCTGGGTTCGATCGAGCTCGACCAACCGCTCGAGGCCCGGCTCGTCGAGGCCGCCGATGCACTCTCCGCCCATCTCGGACGGATGGGTGCGGTCATCGGCGCCCTGCACGCCACCGGTCGCGCGCCCCAGCGCCGCGGCCCCGCGCCCGGCGATCCCGGCGGGGGCATTCACGCCGCGCTGATCGGCAACGCGCTCGCTTCCGGCGGCCCCGACACCGGCCCGGCCCTACCGGAGGGTGGGGACGAGCCCGGGAGCGCGGGCCGCGCCGAGCCGGTGCGCGGTCGTCAGGCCAGTACCGACGCGACCGTCGCGGCGGTCGCGGCACTGTTCGAACCCGAGCGCGAGCAACTGCGCACCACCCCGGAGACGGCCGCGTCGATCCTGCTCAGCCTGCTCTACAGCAGCCAGGGCCGCCGCCGGCTGCCCAACGACCCGGAGGTCGACGTCGAGACCGTGGTCGACGTGTTCCTGCACGGCGCACTGGAGCAGCCGTCGTGAGCCGGGCCGCCACCCGGGCGCTCGCGGTCGTCGGCGCCGTCGCGGCCGCCGTCGCCGGTTGGATCGTCGTCGGCCCGATCGCCGGCGCCGACCTCCGCGTCGACGGGAACGGCCGTGCGCTGACCGTCGGGGTGGGCCCCGTCGTGTTCCTGACGCTGCTGGCCGGGCTCGCCGGTTGGGGATTGCTCGCGCTGCTCGAGCGGATCACCGCGCGCGCCCGGATCGTCTGGGCCGTCGTCGCGGCGGTCGTGCTGCTGCTCAGTTTCGCCCCGATCACCGGGTCGGACGCGACCACCGGCACGCGCATCGGCCTGGGCCTGCTGCACGTGCTCGTCGCCGCGGTCCTGATCCCGGTGATGTGGCGGACCGCCCGCCGGACCCAGCCGCCCCGCGACCCGATCGGCTCAGCCGCTGTGTGACCCGATCGGCTCAGCCGCTGTAGGACCCGATCGGCTCAGCCGATGCGGACCGCGACGGCGAGCGGCGTCTGCTCGCTGCCCTGGCCCAGCGGATTGTCGCCGAACAGGTTCTCGTAGAACTCCTCCGGACGGTCGGCGTCACTGCCGAGCACGTTCCGCCCGATGTCGTTCGCGTCGATCACGACGACACCGGCCAGCGTCTGGGCCGGCTGCGGGAACCCGGATTCCCGCAGGGTGGACGAGATCGTCGCCTTGAGCTTGGACGCCACCCGGTCGGGGTGCGCGGGCGCCAGCTTGGCCGAGACGTTCGCCGGGTAGACCGAGTACTCCGTCGGCCCGTCGATCGCCCGCACGGAGTGGCCGGCGACCTGGTAGAACAGCCCGCGTTTGCCGACCGCCTTACCGGCCGCGCTGACCCCGGCGGCGAACAAGATCCGGGGCAGGCCGGCCTCCCGGATCGCCAGCTCCATCGTCCACGGACTGCCGAGGCCGATGCCGTACGGCGTCTTCACCACGAACTTCGCCAGGGTGCGGGCCCACCACGAGGGCTCGATGTCCCAGATGAAGTACGAACGACCCTGCGAGATCGCGATGATCTTCTCGCTCACCAGCAGGTACCAGGGCCGGTCGAACGCGCCCACGTAGTGTCCGTCGGCGCGGACGTGGCCGAGGAAGTCGGTGACGTAATCGGTGATCCGGCGGGTGTAGTCCTCTCCGGACGTGAACAGCTCGGTACGGATCGGGAACCGCAGCCAGCGCTCCCCGTCGACCGTGATCTCGAGCTGCTTCTTCGCGTTCGCCTCGAGCGGCTCCTTGATCCGGACCGGCTCTTTCTCTTCCGGCTTCGGATCGAGGAACTCCTGCGCCCAGATCTCGACGCAGTAGATCCGCCAGAACAGGTCCGCGTCGTGGTTGCGGCCCTTGATGAAGTCTTCGAACGCGACGAGGACGTTCTGCTGGTGGAACCAGGGCCGGTTGACGAACGACTCGGCCAGGAACGTGCCGTAGATCCGGTTCTTCAGGCGCAGCAACCAGTCACGCACCGGCGCCGAAGCCCGGACGTCACCCGGCGCACCCTTCGGCAGGGCGGCCCGCAGCGACGCGCCGCCCTGGCCGGCGTCGGCCACCGGGTTGGCGAACGGGGTCTCGATCCGGATGCCGAGGCGGGCGGCCGAACGGTCGGCGCAGCGGCGGGCCTCGGCCAGCCGGGCCGACGCCCGCGCCGCCGGAACCGGCGCCGGGGCCGGGCCGTCGGCCGAAACCGGGCGGGCCTGGGCCAGCGTCGGTGCCAGCAGCGTGGCCGGTGCCACCTCGCGGCGCGCCTTCTTGCCGGTCACCTCGACGGTCAGGCCGTAGGCGGCGATCGCGCCGATCGGGTCGATCAACGAGTCGGCGCCGCCCTCGCGCGCGGTCTTGGCCACCGCGTACTGCACGTATTCGCCGAGGTCGGCGACCGGCTCGCCCTGCGCGCGCAGGAACGTGCCCAGGTCGGCGGCGAGCGTGTCGGCGTTCACCCGGACGGAGTGGACGGTCGAGCCGATCGCCGCGCCGACCGCACCGACGTACAGGTCTTCGGTCGTGTCCATCGGCGCGAAGCTGGCCGAGAACACCGCGGACGGCGGCGTGTCGGGACCGGCGGCCACGGCGGCCAGCGCCGCGCCCGGCAGTCCGAGGCCCAGGCGCACCGCGGGCCGGTCGGTGGCGGTGAACGCCCGGCGGGCGGCGGCCAGGCCGTCGATCGGCGGGACCACCGCGTCGATCGGACGCGTCGCCGCACCACTGCCGTCGACGACGAGCGCCTGACCGGCGGGCAGACGGCGGATCCCGGCGAAGAACGTGGCCTCGCCGTCTTCACCGCCTCCGGTGAGGATGAAGTCGACGACCCGCTCGGTGTCGGGCGCCGAGGCGACCAGGCCCGCGTCGACGAGCGCGGCGGGTTCGGACGCGAACGCCAGACCGTCGACGCCGGCCGCGGCCGGCGCGTAGTAGAGCGGGGCCCCGGCGGCGACCAGCACGAGCGCCTCGCGCGCCGGGTCGAGCAGCGCGGCGGTCCACGGCGTGGGCAGCGTCGCGAGCAGCTCGACTCCCCCGGCGGCGTACCGGTCGGCGACCGCGGCCGGGTCGATCCCCGCCGCGACGACGACCGTGCCGTCGCGGTCGGTGTAGGCCGCTGATGTCTTCTCGGCCGCGCGCGCGATGAGACCGATCCGGCCGGCGACGTTGCGGAATTCGGCCTCACCCCGGTGGGCCAGCGCCGTACTCAACGCAACGAGTGCCGTGGCCTGGCCGGATCGCGCCGCGCCGTAGTACCCGGCAATGCCACCCGGGTTGAAGCCGACGGTCGGAGCCCCTGTTTCGGACACTGCCGCGTCGCCGTCCGTTCCGGTCACACCCATGAACGACCAGTCTCCTGTCTCCGCCGAAGTCCCGCCGATCGTAGCGAGGCCCTACCGCAACTGGTCCACGAGCGTCGACGGCTCGGTCGTCGGGCGGTCGCAGACGAACCCCCGGCACACGTACGCTGCCGGTTCTCCGCCGACCAGCGGCCGATCGGCCAGCAGCGGCACGCCGTCGGCGTCGGGAACACCGGCCACGACCACGGTGCCGGGTGCGGTGCCGCGCCAGGCCACGGTGCGCAGCGCGACCGCGTCCGGACCCGAACCGACGATGGCGACCTGCAGCGGTCCGGCCACGGCGGCCTCCCCCACCGCGCAGGCCCAGCCCGCGAAGCGGGCGAATCGTTCGGCGACCGGCGCCATCTTCTCCAGCGCGGCCTCGGCCGCCTCGCGGTGGCGGATCGAACCGGTCAGCGCGCTGTAGCTGAGCAACGCACCCGCCACCGCCGACGAACCGGACGGCGTGGCGTTGTCGGTCGGGTCCTGCGGACGGCGGATCAGCGCTTCCGCGTCGTCGGCGGTGTCGTAGAAGCCACCGTTGCCGTCCGCGAACCGGGTGAGCGCGGTCTCCAGCAACGCGCCCGCCGCCGCCAGCCACCGGGCTTCCCCGGTCACCTGGTGCAAGACCAGAAGGCCTTCGGCGACGTCCCCGTGGTCCTCCAGGACACCGGCGTGCGGCCCGACCCGCCCGTCCCGTGACGTCCGCCGGAGCCTTTCGTCGACCAGGTGCAGGTTCAGCAGCAGGTCGGCGGCGCGCACGGCGGCGTCCACCGCGGTGTTGTCGTCGGTGAGCTCGCCGTACTCGGCGAGCGCGGCGATCGCCAGACCGTTCCAGGCCGCGACGACCTTGTCGTCGCGCGCGGGCTGCGGCCGCGCGGCCCGTGCGGTCAGCAGCCGACCGCGGAGGGTGGCCCACCGTTGCGCGTCGTCGGGGTCCTGTCGCAGTTGCAGGACGCTGGTCCCGTGCTCGAAAGTGCCTTCGGACGTGACGCCGAGCAGTGTCGCGGCCCAGCGACCGTCGTCGTCTCCGAGCGTTTCGACCAGCTGCGCGGGCGTCCAGGCGTAGGTGAGGCCCTCGACCCCGTCGGTGTCGGCATCGAGCGCGGACGCGAAACCGCCCTCGGGCGTGCGCAGGTCACGGATCAGGAACTCGGCCGTCTCACGAGCGACGCGCAGGGCGAGCGGATCCCCGGTCGCGCGCCAGAGGTGCAGGTAGACGCGGAGCAGCAGCGCGTTGTCGTAGAGCATCTTCTCGAAGTGCGGCACGGTCCAGGTCGCGTCCACCGCGTACCGGGCGAAGCCACCGCCGAGCTGGTCGTACATGCCGCCGCGGGCCATCGCCCCGCACGTCTCGGCGACCATCGTCCGGGAGTTCTGATCGCCGGTGCGGGCGTACTGGCGGAGCAGGAACTCCAGCCCCATCGACGGCGGGAACTTCGGCGCGCCGCCGAATCCCTTGTTCACGCCGTCGTAGTCGCGCCAGAACGTGGACGCGGCGGTGTCGAGCTTGTGCACGTCGAGCGGGTGGCCGGGCGCGAGCGCACCCCCGGTCAGCGCCTCGACGACGTTGCGGCCCTGGGCGATCGCGTCCTCGCGCTTGGTGGCCCAGGCCTCGGCGACGGCGGCGATCAGGCGCTGGAATCCCGGCTTGGGGAAGTAGGTGCCGCAGAAGAACGGTTCGCCGGTGGGGGTGGCGAAGACGGTCATCGGCCAGCCGCCCTGACCGGTCATGGCCTGGGTGGCTTCCATGTAGACCGCGTCGACGTCCGGACGTTCCTCCCGGTCGACCTTGATCGGCACCGTGTACTGGTTGATCAGTGCGGCGGTCTCGTCGTCCTCGAACGACTCGTGGGCCATGACGTGACACCAATGGCAGGCCGCGTAGCCGACGCTCAGCAGGATCGGCACGTCACGCCGTACGGCCTCGGCGAACGCCTCTTCCGACCACTCCCACCAGTCGACCGGGTTGTCTTTGTGCTGCAGCAGGTACGGGCTGTAAGCGCTCGCTAGCCGGTTCACCTGCTCGATGATTTCACGCATTCCTCTGCGCGGCCGCGCAGCAGGTCGCGCTCGCGGTCGTTGTCGGTCAGCGCGGCGGCCCGCTCGAACTCGGCTCTGGCCTCGTCCGGGCGGGAGAGCTTGACCAGCAGGTCGGCCCTGACCGCGGGCAGCAGGTGGTAGCGGGCCAGCGTGCTGTCGTCGGCCAGCGCGTCCACCAGCGCGAGGGCTGCCGCCGGGCCGTCGGCGTACGACACCGCGACGGCCCGGTTCAATTCGACCACCGGGGACGGCTCGACCCGGGCCAGCACCGCGTAGAGCGCGGCGATCCGGCCCCAGTCGGTGTCGTCGGCGGTCGCGGCCCGGGCATGGCAGGCGGCGATCGCCGCCTGCAGCGTGTACGGGCCGCCGCCTCGCGCTTCCGCCTGGTGCAGCGCGGTCAGCCCACGGTGGATCAGCAGCCGGTCCCAGCGGGAGCGGTCCTGGTCGAGCATCGTCACGATCTCGCCGGCCGCGTTCGTCCGGGCCCGCAGACGGGACGCTTGCAGCTCCATCAGCGCGATCAGCCCGTGGGCCTCGGGCTCGTTCGGCACGAGGGCGGCCAGGATCCGGCCCAGCCGCATCGCCTCGTCGCACAGCGCCGGGCGGACGAGGTCGGGCCCGGCGGTGGCCGAGTAGCCCTCGTTGAACAGCAGGTAGACCACGCCGAGCACGGACGCCAGCCGGGGGCCGAGCTCGTCGCCGGTCGGTACCTCGAACGGCACCTCCGCGTCGGCCAGTGTCTTCTTGGCCCGGACGATGCGCTGGGCCATCGTCGGGGTCGGGACGAGGAACGCGCGGGCGATCTCTTCCGTGCGCAACCCGGCCAGCATCTTCAGCGTGAGCGCCGCCCGGGCCGGCGGCGTGAGGACGGGGTGGCAGGCGGTGAACATCAGCCGGAGAACGTCGTCCTCGACGTCGTGGTGTTCCTCCTCGAGATCCTCGAGGAGGAGGCCGAGTTCGGCGACCTTCCGCTCGAGCCTGATCTCCCGCCGGATGCCGTCGATCGCCCGGCGCTTGGCGATCGTCATCAGCCAGGCCCCGGGATTGTCGGGTATGCCCTCGGCCGGCCACTGTTCGAGCGCCGCGACCAAGGCGTCCTGGGCCAGGTCCTCAGCCGTGCCGACGTCGCGGACCAGGCGGGCCAGGCCCCCGATGAGCCTGGCCGCCTCGATCCGCCACACGGCCTCGACCGCCTGGGGCGTCGATTCCCGCATGCCCCGGAATGCTAGGCCGTGTTTCGCACTCGGCCTCGGCGTCAGTCGTGCTGACGCAACACCCCGACGTTGTCGTCGAACGCCTTCACCTCGTCGGTGGCGACCTCGGCGAAGTCCTCGGGCTCGAAGATCTGCCGGATCTCGGCCTCGAAGACGCGGCCGGGCACCACGTTGGGGGTGCGCTTGACCCACTCGATGGCCTCTTCCCTGGAGGCCACGTCGAGGATCGAGAAGCTCGCGATGACCTCCTTCGCCTCGGCGAACGGCCCGTCGACCACCGTGCGGTCGTCACCGTCGAACCGGACGCGCGCGCCCTTCGACGTCGGCTGCAGACCGTCGGCCGCGATCAGGACGCCGGCCTTGACCAGGTCTTCCATGTAGCGGCCCATCTCCACCATCGCCTCGGTGCTGGGCAGCTGACCGGCCTCGGCCTCGTCGGTCATCTTCGTGATCACCATGAACCGCATCGTCATCATCTCCACGTCGTTCGGAACCCTGCTTCACCTGGGCGTCGAACGGGCCGGCCCGGTTTTCGACATCGTCGCCGAGATTCTTCAGAAATTTTCGGCCGGACATCGAGCGCGCCGCGCTGGTGGCTCGTCCGGTGACCCCTTCGGGTGCCGGTCGGTTCAGTAGTCGGGCGTCAGCAGACCCTGGAAACCGACGATGACCGCGATGATCCCGAAGACCGCGAGGAGCAGTGCCGCGCCGGTCGGCGCCGCCACGGTCCGGGTCGCCGTCCCCCCGCCGTTGGTGTGCCCGTCGTCGGCGGGCGCGACCGACGCCGACGGCAGCGGCTTCCGGCCCGGCCGGATGCGACTCCAGAGCAGGGCGACGCCGACCGCGATGCCGACGAGTTCGAAGTGGAAGACGTGCGGCCCTTCGCTGACGTGCAGGAGCAGGTAGTAGCCGCCGCACACCAGCGCGACCAGTCCGACGATCCAGCCGTACGGGGCCGCGGCCCGTGATGCCAGCCCGAGGTCGGAACCGACCCTCGGTAGCCGCTGGAGCAGCACGGAGGCCAGCAGCAGGCCGCCGGCGATGTTCGAGAAGTCCAGGAGAAGCGCCAGAATCATGGTCCGGTCCGGTCCCTTCCGATGGCACCCGGTCTGTTCCCCAACTTCAAGAACGCGCATTGACGCGCTCTCGCCCAATCCCGGCCCGGATTCGCGAAAAGTTAGCCTTCTGAACATGTCTCCGACCGCAGCCGTAGCGAAACTCCGACGGCCGCACTGGGTCGGGGCCGCCGTCGGCGTTTCCGTGTTCGTCGGACTCACGATCGGCATCGCGACCGACGTGCTGACCGGTCTCGACCGGTCGATCGCCTCGGCCGGGCTGGGACGCGACCGGGCGTCGGCGTTCTACTGGCCGGCCCGGGTCGGGTTCTCGCTCGGGCAGAACTGGGTGTTTCCGCTGGCCTCGGCGCTGGTGGCGCTGCTGCTCGCGCTGCGCACCCGACGAGTACGGCCGCTGGTCGGGCTGGCCGGCGTCTTCGCCCTGCACACGGCGGTGATCGGGGTCGCGAAGTTCTGCGCCGGGCGTCCGCCGCCGTCCAGCGGCAACCCGCACCTGTTCGCGGGCGGGCTGAGCTTCCCGTCCGGCCACGCCGCCAACATCCTGGTGTTCAGTGCGACGCTCGGCGTGCTGCTGGTGGCGCTGACCGGCGACGGGCGCTGGGCGCGACGGATGCTCGGCGTCGGGATCGGCGCGGCGGCGATCTGCGTCGCCTGCATGGTTGTTCTGGGCTTCCACTGGGCCAGCGATGCGGCCGCCGGCCTCGCCCTCGGTGTCGCACTGCGTGCGATCGTGACGCCACTCTTCGCGTCGTTCGCGTGCAACAATGGGTAGTACACCCGTTCGGACGTGAGGTGCTCGGTATGAAGGGCGACCGCGTAGAAATCGTCATCGACGCCGGCGAGACCACCCGTACCTACGAAGTCGTCGCGACCCGGGCCGGCCGCCGCGTCGACGTCACCCATGGCCGGGGCATCGTCGAGGTCACCGAGGTGACCCGGGGCGGCACCCCGGTGCGCACGGCCCGGTTCATGGCCGCGCGCGTACTCGCCCTCGTCGAGCACCCGGCTCCCCGAGGCGCCCTGGGCGACGAGCGACCGGCCCAGGTCAGCGCGGCTTAGGGCAGGGGCCAGCCGGCGTAGTTCTCGGCGAGGTCGCGCGCGGCCGCATCCGACGACGTCACCTGGCGCAACTGCGCGATCTGCAGCCGCTCCTGGAACTCGGCCTCGGCCGCGCTGGTGAACGAGTCCGCCGGGAAGCGGTGCAGCATCGACGTCATGTACCAGGAGAACCAGGTGCTGCGCCACACCCGCGTCAGGCACGTCTGCGAGTAGGCGTCGGCCAGGTCGGCCTTCCCCTCGACCAGCAGCCGGACGAGTGCGTCCGCCAGCACCTTGACGTCAGCCACCGCCAGGTTGAGCCCCTTCGCGCCGGTCGGGGGGACGATGTGCGCCGCGTCACCGGCGAGGAACAGCCGCCCCGACCGCATCGGCTCGGCCACGAAGCTGCGCATCGGCGTGATGCCCTTCTCGGCGATCGGGCCCTCGTGCAGCGTCCAGCCGGGGTGACCGAGGCGCAGTTGCAACTGCTCCCAGATGCGCTCGTCGGGCCAGTCCTCGATCTTCTCGTCCGGATCGACCTGGATGTAGAGACGGCTGACCTCGGGCGACCGCATGCTGTGCATCGCGAAGCCGGAGGCCGAGTGCGCGTAGATCAGCTCGTCCGTCGACGGCGGAACCGTCGCGAGGATGCCGAGCCAGGCGAACGGATACGTCCGCTCGGAGACCCGCAGTGCGGGCATCGCCGGGCGGGAGACGCCGTAGAAGCCGTCGCACCCGGCGATCGCGTCGCACTCGACCTCGTGCGCGACCCCGCCGGCGTCGGTGAACGAGAGCACCGGGCGTTCGGTATCGATGTCGCGGACCGCGGTGTCGGTGACCTCGAAGTGGATCGGGTGGCCGACCGCGATCGCGTCCTTCACCACCTCGGTCTGCGCGTAGACGGTCAGCGTCCGGCCGCCGGTGAGCGACGGGAAGTCGAGGTGGTGACGCTCTCCGGCGAACTGCAGGTAGATCCCGCTGTGGGTCAGCCCCTCGGCGACCATCCGGTCTCCGAGACCGATCTCCTTCAGCAACTCGACGGTGCCGTGTTCGAGGACGCCGGCCCGCTGGCGTTTCTCGCAGTACTCACGGCTCCGGTTCTCGACGAGCACCGAGTCGACGCCGTGACGGGCCAGCATGTGCTGGAGCAGGAGACCGGCTGGCCCGGCGCCGATGATGCCTACCTGGGTGCGGCTGCGCATCGCTCCAGGATCGCGAACGAAACCAGATCCAGAACCCGAGCCTTCCGCTGGCCGGAAGCCTGATCCCGGAGCCGCCGCGGGCCGCCCTAGCGTGTACGGATGATGGTTCTGCCGAGGTATCTGCGGGACACCGACGTCCACCCGCACCTGGACTACACCGGGTACAAGTCGACGGCGCTGCGCCATCCGAAGCAGCCGCTGATCACGTTGCCGCACGCGTTCACCGAGATCACCGGGCCACTGCTCGGCGAGGGACGGCTCGGCGAGCTCGACAGCGACCTCACCGGACAGCACGACGGCGAGCCGCAGGGCCAGCGGATCATCGTCCACGGACGCGTGCTCGACAGTGACGGGCGGCCGGTGCCGCAGACGCTGCTCGAGATCTGGCAGGCGAACGCCGCCGGGCGCTACCGGCACGTCGTCGACAACTGGCCGGCCCCGCTCGACCCGAACTTCACCGGGCTGGGCCGGACGCTGACCGACGGCGAAGGCAGGTACCGGTTCACCACGATCAAACCCGGCGCCTATCCGTGGAAGAACCACCTCAACGCGTGGCGTCCGGCGCACATCCACTTCTCGCTGTTCGGGCGGGCGTTCACGCAGCGCCTGGTCACCCAGATGTACTTTCCGGACGATCCGTTGTTCCCCTACGACCCGATCTTCAACTCGGTTCCGGACGAGAAGGCCAGGCAGCGAATGATCTCCCGCTTCGATCTGGAGTCGACGCAGCCGGACTGGGCCCTGGCGTTCGAGTTCGACATCGTGTTGCGCGGCTCGGACGCGACGCCGTTCGAGTCGGAGGTGGACGACGAATGACAACTCCTTCACAGACCGTGGGCCCGTATCTGTCGATCGGGCTGACCTGGGACGACGGTCCGTTCGTCGCCCCCGCGGGCACGCCGGGCGGCTTCTGGATCCGCGGCCGGCTCACCGACGGCAACGGTGACGTCGTCCCGGACGGGCTGATCGAGACCTGGCAGGCCGACCCCTCCGGCCGGTTCGACCATCCGGACGACCCCCGCGGTGCGGCGGCGCCGTCGGTCGAGGGCTTTCGCGGTTTCGGACGCTCGGCGACCGACGCCGGCGGCGAGTGGGGCGTCTACACGCTCAAGCCCGGCCGGGTGCCGGACGTCGACGGAGCCCTGCAGGCGCCGCACATCGACGTCTCGGTGTTCGCCCGTGGGATGCTCCAGCGCGTGGTGACCCGGATCTACTTCGCCGACGAGGAAGCCGCCAACGCGGAGGACTCGGTGCTGGCGTCCGTGCCCGCGGCGGCCCGGCCGACGCTGATCGCGCCGACCGCCGACGACGGGTACCGGTTCGACGTCCGGCTCCAGGGAGACGGGGAGACCGCGTTCTTTGCGCTCTGACCTGTTCGACCCGCTCTTCACCGACCCGGTCGTGTCCGCGCGGGTCGATGACGCCGCCGTGGCCCGCGCGATGCTCGACGCCGAGGGCGCGCTGGCCCGTGCGGAGGCGTCCGCCGGGGTGGTCCCGGCGGACGCGGCCGAAGCGATCGGGCTCGCGTGCCAGCACGAGTTCGACCTGGCCCGGCTGGGCGCGGCCGCGCAGTCGTCGGGCAATCCGGTGGTGCCGCTCGTCCGCGAGATCGAGCGGCTGCTGCCGGCCGAGGCCCGCCCCTGGGTGCACCACGGCGCGACCAGCCAGGACATCCTCGACACGGCGCTGATGCTGGTGTCGTCCCGGGCGTCGGCCGTGCTGCTCGCGCGTCTGCGGACGGCGACCGACGCGCTGGCGTCGCTGGCGTCCGAGCACCGCCGCACGCTGACGGTCGGCCGGACGCTCGGCCAGCAGGCGCTCCCGACGACGTTCGGGCTCAAGGCGGCCGGGTGGCTGGTGGCACTGGACACCGCGGCGGCGCGGTTGCGGTCGGTACCGCTGGCGATCCAGTTCGGCGGGGCCGCCGGGACGCTGGCCGCGCTGGGTTCGTCCGGCCTCGCGGTGAGCGCCGCGCTGGCGTCCGAGCTGGGCCTCGAGGATCCGGCCCTCCCGTGGCACACCGACCGCCAGCGCGTCCTCGGCCTCGGTTCGGCGCTCGCGGCGGTCTCGGCGGCACTCGGCAAGATCGCGCTCGACGTCACGCTGCTCGCGCAGTCGGAGGTGGGCGAGGTCGCCGAGGGCGGCGCAGGCGGCGGTTCCTCGGCGATGCCGCACAAGCGCAACCCGGCCAACGCGATCCTGGTCCGGTCCGCGTCGGTGCGGACGCCCGGCCTGCTCTCGACGCTCTACGTCGCGGCCGCGCAGCAGGAGCACGAGCGGGCGACCGGCGGCTGGCACGCCGAGTGGGAGCCGCTCCGCGAGCTGTTCGTCGTCGTCGGGGGCGCGGCCGGTCGCGCTGCCCGGTTCCTGCCCGACCTGCGAGTGGACACGGCCGCCATGCGCGCGACGCTGGACGCCACCGGCGGCGTCCTGCTCAGCGAACACGTCAGCGGGGTGCTGGCCGGGTCACTGGGTCGCGGCGCGGCGCATGATCTGGTGAAAACCGCGGTAGCCAGTGGCCGTCCCCTGCGGGACGTCCTGATCGAGGGCGGGGTGGCCGCCGACCAGGTGGACGCCGCGCTCGATCCCGCGAACTACCTCGGCAGCGCGGACGCGCTCGTCGACCGGGCGTTGGCCGCACACACCGACACGTGGAGAGGACCCTCCCAGTGACCGCTCGACTGGCCACCACCTGGTACGGCGTCGAGGAGGCGCCGGTCGACACCCCGGTTCTCGTCCTCGCCAACTCGATCGGCACCAACCAGGGGATGTGGGAGCCGCTCATCCCGGTTTTCGCCCAGCGGTACCGCGTGCTGGCCGTGGAGAACAGGGGGCACGGCGGGTCCGAGGTTCTGCCCGGGCCGTACACGCTGGACGAACTCGGCGCCGATTTCCTCGCGGTACTCGACGGGCTGGGGCTGGATTCCGTCCACTACGCGGGGCTCTCGCTCGGCGGGATGATCGGGATGTGGCTGGCGTCGACCGCACCGGAGCGGATCGACCGGCTCGCGCTGGTCTGCACGTCGGCCTACCTTCCCCCGGCGACCGGCTGGATCGAGCGCGCCGAAACCGTCCGCTCCGGCGGGACCGGGTCGATCAGCGAGGCAGCCGCCGGCCGGTGGTTCACCGACGGCTTCCGGCAGCGCGAGCCCGATCGGGTGAAGGCCGCGCTCGCGATGCTCGACGCCACACCGGACGAGGGCTACGCGGGGTGCTGCGAGGCGATCGCCGGGATGGACCTGCGGCCCGCGCTGCGCCGGATCACCGCCGACACGCTGGTCATCGCCGGCGCGGACGACCCGGCGACCCCGCCCTCGCACGCGGACGCGATCGTCGAGGAGATCACCGGAGCCCGGCTGCAGATCGTGCCCGACGCCGCCCACCTGGCGACGCTCGAACAGCCGGACACGATCGCGGCGCTGATCAGCGCACATTTCGAGGGGGGCCGATGACCGATCGCCACGAAGCCGGGATGAAGGTCCGTCGCGAGGTGCTCGGGGACGCCCACGTCGACCGGGCCACCGCCGACGCGACCGAGTTCACCGCCGACTTCCAGGACTTCATCACCCGGTACGCCTGGGGCGAGATCTGGACGCGCGAGGGCCTCGACCGCAAGACCCGCAGCTGCCTGACGCTGGCGCTGCTCGCCGCGCTGCGGGCCGAGAACGAGATCCCGATGCACGTCCGGGCCGCCCGCCGGAACGGCCTGACGCCGGACGAGATCAAAGAGGTCTTCCTGCACACCGCGGTCTACGCCGGCGTCCCGGCCGCCAACTCCGCCTTCGCCCTAGCCCAGAAAGTCCTCACCGAAGACGCTTAGCGTCTTGACCTGGAGCCCGCCCAGAGCGGCGCTGACATCCGCGCCGCTCGACGCCGCGTATTGGTCCGGCGCCGCTGTCAGCGTCGTTCCGGGCGGGCCGCCCCCAAACTCCGGGTGATGCCTCGGGCGGCGGCCCGGACGGCGGGCACCAGACCGAGCCGGTCGGCACCCTCACTCGGCACCACCACCGAGAGCGCCGCGACCACGGTGGCGCCCCCCGTCACCCGCGCGGCCATCGCGTCGGCGCCGTCCGGCGGCCCGAACACCGGTGCCGCGACCGACAGCGAGTCCGGGTCGACCATCCGGTCGCAGATCGCGATCCCGCTCCGGCGGACCTCGGCCAGCACCTGCCGCAAGCGCTTCGGATCGGTGGGCGTGTGCCGGGTGAACGCTTTCAGCGGCTGTTCGAGCACCCGGTCCTGGAACTCCGGCGGCGAGTACGCGAGCAGCACCTGCCCGACGCCGGTCGCGTGCAGGGGCAGGCGTCCGCCGACCCGGGAGACGACGCCGATCGCCTGACGGCCGGAGATCCGCTCGACGTATACGGCCTCGTAGCCGTCGCGGACCGCGAGCTGCACGTTCTCGTGGGTGACCTCGTAGAGGTCTTCGAGGAAGGGCATCGCCTGCTCGCGGAGGCCGAGGCTGCGCGGCGCGAGCGAGGCGACCTCCCAGAGCCGCAGCCCGATCCGGTACCGGCCGCTCTCGTCGCGTTCGAGCGCGCCCCACTCGGCGAGCTCACCGACCAGACGGTGAGCGGTGGTGAGCGGCAGCCCGGCGCGACGGCCGATCTCCGACAGCGTGAGCCGGGGCGCGTCGGCGGTGAACGCGGCCAGGATCCCGAGCGCCTTGCTAGTGACCGAAGCTGCGGTATCCACGCTGCCAGAATGGCAGCCTCGGCCTGATGCGCGAACTCGATCAGGCACCACAAAAGTTCCTGCGCTGTGATTGTCGCCTCGCCTGCCGCTCGCCGGAATTGACTGACGCGGTGCACAGGTTGGCCGAGTAGTTGACACGGAGAACGATCCGGATTCCTGAGGAGTCGTGCATGTCCAGGCTGCAGATCATCGTCGCCAGTACCCGCCCGGGCCGCGTCGGCCTGCCCGTCGGACAGTGGGTGGAGGCGGCGGCCGGCAAGCACGGCGGCTTCGACGAGGTCGACCTCGTCGACCTGGCCGAACTCGACCTGCCGCTGATGGACGAACCGAACCACCCCCGGCTGGCCAAGTACACCCAGGACCACACCAAGGAGTGGGCCGCCCGGGTCGACGCCGCGGACGCGTTCGTGTTCGTGCTCGCCGAGTACAACCACAGCTATCCGGCGGCGGTGAAGAACGCCGTCGACTACCTGCACAACGAGTGGCACTACAAGCCGGCCGGCCTGGTCAGCTACGGCGGCGTCTCGGCCGGCCTGCGCTCGGCCCAGGCGTTCAAGCCGGTACTCCAGTCCCTCAAGGTCGTGACGCTGATCGAGGCCGTGACGATCCCGTTCGTCCAGCAGTTCCTCGAGGACGGCGTCTTCGTCCCGAACGAGCTGATCGAGACGTCCGCCAACGCGATGCTCGACGAACTCGGCCGCTGGGGTGTGGCACTGAAGGCGCTGCGCGCCTGATGTAGGTGGAGCGACGCTCCGGGTGTCCGTTGACGCCCGGAGCGTACCTTTTACACTGAATCGTGGCTAATCACGGAACAACCGCGCCTGGGACCGCCCTGACGCACCGGCAGATCACCGCGATCATCATCGGGCTGATGCTCGGGATGTTCCTCAGCGCGCTCGACCAGACCGTGGTGGCTACCGCGATCCGCACGATCGCGGACGACCTCGAGGGCTTCGACCTCCAGGCCTGGGCCACCACCGCGTTCCTGATCACGTCCACGATCGTGACCCCGCTCTACGGCAAGCTCTCCGACATCTTCGGACGCAAGCCGCTGTTCCTCACCGCGATCGGGATCTTCCTGCTCGGCTCGCTGCTCTGCGGGATCTCGTCGTCGATGTACGAGCTGGCGGCGTTCCGGGCGATCCAGGGCCTCGGCGCCGGTGGCCTGATGTCGCTGGCGTTCGCGATCATCGGCGACATCGTCCCGCCCCGGGAGCGGTCCAAGTACCAGGGCTACTTCATGGCGGTGTTCGGCACGTCCAGCGTCCTCGGGCCGGTGATCGGCGGCTTCTTCGCCGGGGCCGACTCGATCCTGGGCACGGCCGGCTGGCGCTGGATCTTCTGGGTGAATCTGCCGGTCGGCGCCGTCGCGCTGGTCGTCGTCACCCGGGTGCTCAACGTCGCACACACCCCGCGTGCACACCGCATCGACTGGCCCGGCGCGCTCGCGCTCGTCGTCGGCCTGGTACCGCTGCTCACGGTGGCCGAGCAGGGCCGCGAGTGGGGTTGGGGCTCGGGCCGGTCGATCGCCTGCATCGTCATCGGCCTGATCGGCATCGGGCTGTTCCTGCTCGCCGAACATACGTACGGCGACGAGGCGCTGCTGCCGCTGCGGATGTTCCGGGGCCGCACCTACGCGGTGGGCTCGGCGGGCAGCCTGATCATCGGCATGGGGATGTTCGGCGCGATGGCGCTGCTCCCCCAGTACCTCCAGATCGTCAAGGGCTCGTCGCCGACGGTCGGCGGGCTGCAGATGCTGCCGCTGGTGATCGGCATCATGACCGCGGCCGCGATCTCCGGCACGGTCATCACCCGTACCGGGCGCTACCGGATCTTCCCGCTGATCGGCGGCGTGCTCATGGCGGTCGCGCTGCTGCTGTTCTCCCGGATCGGCGCCGACACCCCGCTGGCCGCGACGATGCTGATCATGGCGATGTTCGGTGCCGGGCTCGGCGTCAACATGCAGCCGGTCATCCTCGCCGTGCAGAACGCGGTCGACCCCCGGGACATGGGTGTAGCGACCGCCGCGGTCACGTTCTTCCGGCAGATGGGCGGGACGCTCGGAACCGCGGTGTTCCTCTCGGTGCTGTTCTCCGGGCTGACGACGTCGATCTCCTCGGCCGTCCGCTCGGCGGCGGAGACGCCGGAGTACCGGGCCGCGCTCGCCGCCCACCCCGATCAGGCGCGAGCCATCCAGAACCTCGGCGGCTCGCTGTCGGACACCTCGTTCATCACGCACCTCGACGCGACGCTGGCGCACCCGTTCAAGGCCGGCTTCTCCGACGCGATGAGCACGGTGTTCCTGCTGGCCGCGTGCATCATGGCGCTCGGCGTCGTCATCCTGTGGAGGCTGCCGGAGCTGCCGCTGCGGACGCAGTCGGGCCTGCAGGCCCGGGAGGCGGCCGCGGCCGCACCCGCGTTCGTGCCACCCGGTGTCGTCGAGGACGTCGACACCTCCGACCGGGAACCGGTCAGGCCGTAGTGACGACGCCACCCTTGGAGTGGGTGAGCCAGTCGGTGAAGTTCAGCGTCCAGTCGCTGTAGCCGTTACCGAGCTGGATGTCGGTACCGGTGTTCTTCACCGTCACCGGGTCACCGACCTGGACGCGGTTGAACAGCCAGATCGCCATGTCGGGCGCGACGTTGATGCAGCCGTGCGACACGTTTTCCTTGCCCTGCTGAGCGACCGACCACGGCGCCGAGTGGATGAACTCGCCGCCCCAGGTGAGGCGCATCGGGTACTCGACCTTGGTGCGGTAGCCGTCGGGCGAGTCGACCGCGAGCCCGTACGTCGACGAGTCGAACATCGCCTCGCGCCGCTTGTCGATGATCAGCATCGTGCCGCTGCTCGACGGGTACTTCGGCTTGCCCAGGCTGACCGGCATCGTCTTGACGACCTCGCCGCCCTCGCTGACCGTCATCGTGTGGGTCGAGGAGTCGGCGACCAGCCGGCGGTTCGTGCCGATCTTGAAGTCGACGGTCATGTCGGTGCGGCCCCAGACGCCGTCGGCGATCTGGCGGCCCGCGCTGTCGACCGTCACGTGCACGGTGCTGCCGGACTTCCAGTACTCCGACGGGCGGAAGTGCAGTTCGGTCGAGCTGATCCAGCCCCAGGCACCGGTCGTCGACGGGTTCGAGGTGACCTTCAGCATCTTCTCGTACTTGGCCCGGGCCGCGTCGCTCTTCACCGAGTGGCTCAGCTTGAGGATGATCGGCATGCCGACGCCGTAGGTCTTGCCGTCACCGAGGATGCTCGACGCCCGCACCGAGCTGTCGCCCGACGGCGTCGGGACGGTCTGGAATTTCGACGTCAGCGGCGTGGACGAGCCGCTCGTGGTGACCGAGACGGTGTAGGTCGCGCCGAACGCGAGCTTGCCGCTGCTCTCCCAGCTGCGCTGGTCGGCGCCGACCTTGCCCTCGACGGCGTCACCGTCGCCGCCCTTCACCGTGACGGCGGTGATCGTGTCTTTGTCGATCGACAGCTTGATCGTCGACGTCGGGGCCACCGCGGTGGCGTTGGCCGCCGGCTCGACCGTCAGCTTCGGACCGTCGGGCGACTTCGAAGCCGCTGGAGCGGTGCCGCTGCCACCCTTGCCGTCGTCGCCGGAGGAGGAGCAGCCGGTGACGAACAAGGCCGCGGTCGCGAGGAGCGCGACCAGAAAGACCAAACGACTCCGGACGCCGCGGGGGCCGGCATTCAGAGCAACGGGGGTGGTCACGAGCAGCTCCGGGGAGAGACGGTGCGCCGCAGGACGGTGGGGCGCGATCAGCCGCTCTATCGTGCCTCAGGAAATCAAGTACGCCGAGCGAACGGCTGACGGTGCTGAAATAAGGTCTGGTTAACGCTATTCGTGGTTCAGGCTAAGGCACCGGCCTGCGAACCTTTGTCCGGGATACCCCTCCTCCGATCAGCCGGAAAGTCCGCCCGGACCGGCGACAACGGACCACTGCGGTGGGCCGTCGGGGCCGCCGCGGGCGGCGAGTACGGACTTCGCGTCGTCCGGGTCGAGCGGCGGATAGAAGTAGAAGCCCTGCGCACCGTGGCAGCCGAGTTTGACCAGCTCAGCGCGTTGCTGAGCGGTCTCGACGCCCTCCGCGATCGCGCGCAGCCCGAGCGTGTGGGCCAGCCCGACCGTCATCCGGACGACGGCCTCGGCCTGCGGTGACGTGCTCATCGCGATGACGAACTGCCGGTCGATCTTGATCTCGTCGACGGTGACCCGCGCGACCGACATCAGCGAGGAGAACCCGGTGCCGAAGTCGTCCAGCGAGAGCCGGACGCCCAGCTCACGCAGCGCGGTGAGCACCTCGTCGACGACCTCGAGCTCGCTCATCATCGCGGTTTCGGTGATTTCGAGCACCAGCCGGTCGGGCGGGACGTCGAACTCGGCCAGCAACCGGCCCACCTCGTCGGGCAGGTCACGGTTGAGCAGTGAGCGGGCCGAGAGATTCACCGCGACGGGGGCGTCCACCCCGTCGTCCATCCAGGCGCGGTAGGTGCTGAGGGTCAGCTCGAACACGCGCCGGGTCAGCGGGGCGATCAGGTCGGTGTGCTCGATGTCGGGGATGAACGCGGCCGGCGAGAGCATTCCGCGGCGCGGGTGCCGCCACCGGACCAGCACCTCGGCACCCAGCGGAACCCCGGCCACCAGATCGACGCTCGGCTGCAACTGGATGACGATCTGGTCGTCGGCGGCCAGCGCGGCCTGCATCTCGGACGCCAGCGCGAGCCGGTCGACGCTGGCGGTGTCGCGCTCGGCATCGAACTCGACCAGCTCGACACCGCGCGCCTTCGCCCGGTACATCGCGGAGTCGGCCCGGCGGAGCAGCTCGACCATGTCGCAGCTGCCGGTCTCGGCGGCCACCACACCGGCGCTGGCTTCGACCGAGAGCTCGACCCCGTCGACCACCAGCGGGCCACCCAGGGCGGCCAGCAGCGTCCGGGCCCGGTCTCGGGCGTGCACCGAAGCGGCGGCCAGGTCGGCCTGGCCGGGCATCAGCAGCGCGAACTCGTCGCCGCCGAGGCGGGCCAGCGTCTCCCCCAGCGTGACCCGGGCCCGCAGGCGGTCGGCGACCACCCGCAGCAGGTCGTCGCCGGCCTCGTGCCCGAGCGTGTCGTTGACCTGCCGGAAGTGGTCGAGGTCGAGGAGCATCAGCGCGACCGTGCCGTGGCCGCTGGTCAGCACCGCGTTGCCCTCGGCCATCAGGCAGGACCGGTTGGCCAGCCCGGTCAGCGAGTCCTGAGTGGCCAGGTCGTGCAACTGCTGGTGCACGTAGGCGTTCTGCATCGTGCCGGCCAGCGCGCTGCCCAGGGTCGACAGCGCGAGCTGCTCGCGCTCGGGGAGGCGGACCTGCGATCGGAAGCAGAGGCGGAGCTCGCCGAACGAGGGCCCGGAGCCGTTCACCAGCGAGACCGGATACGCGGTCTGCTCCGGACGATAGACGCCCGGCTTTCCTTGCCAGACCTTGCCGGCCGCGTCACCGCGCGTGAGCACCGCGTCGCCGTTGGCCCGTTTCCATTCGACCTCGACGACGTCCGCGGAGAACAACTTCGCCGATTCCACGATCGCCGATCGCAACACAGCGTCGATATCGAGGTGACCCATCTCGCGGGTCGCCACCGTGAGCCGTTGCCACATGCGACGCTCGATCCGGGTCCGAACGCGACCGGCGAAGCCTTCGATCAGCAGCCAGAGAACCGGCGGCAGGACCACGAGGAGGTAGGGCGCGTAGCGCGCGACGGCGAGAATCATCGCGCCGATCGCGAAATTCATGAGGAGACCCAGCGCGCGGGTCCCGACTCCTTCGAAGAGCACGGTCCGGAATGTGTCGCCGCGGGAGAAAGCGACCGCGGCCGCGCACGCCAACTCGCTGACGAGAGCCGAGATCGTGGCCATCACCGCGAGCGCCAGGGCGCCGCGCCAGCTGATCGGGTCGGGCCGGGACCCCGCGATCGCCACCATGACGAGCGCGGCGACACTGACGCCGACGATCGTGGTGGCCACGTTGAACCAGGCCTTGACCGGATCGAACCGTTTCCACGCCATCGCCACGGCGGTGCCGAGCGCGGCCGTGAGCACGGTCCAGGCCGGAGAGATCAGTACCAGGCCGACGATGAGGACGGCCTCGCCCCAGTCGACCAGGATGCCGCTGCCGCCGACGTAGCGGCGCACGATCCAGAGCCGGCTGATCGCGACCATGACCGTGACGAGCGGGATGGCCCACCAGTCTTCGCCCGGCGGGCGCAGCGTCAGAGCGACGCCGGCGATACAGACCGCCGCCAATACGGTCATACCTGTGATCAAGGCGCGAAGGCGACTGGGAAGCGACAGTCGCTGGGCGCCGATAACCGCGTCCACGCTGCCTCCTCGGGGTGCCGGCTGCGGGACCGATACGGCCACGCAACGACGATCCTCTCCGACGGAGGGCGGGTGCGTCACGGGTTATGGGGCGATAAGTAAGTGAGCTTTACCGACTCACGTCCGAACGGCGGTCGGAACCGCCATTTCGGGAGCCGTCAATGACGAGCTGACTACGCTGCGCTATCTGACAGTGCGGCCGCTTCGACGCAGCCGCGGCGATCCATGCCGAGCCGGAGACATTCGTTCCGGGTGGGCACGATCGGCCCTCCGATGGGCAGTTCAGCCCCAGGTCGCACCGCGCATCACGCAACTCCCTTCTCACTGCAATTCCCAGTTGAGCACCGTTGTCATCCCCAGGTCGCGCCACGCATGTCAAGTCCCTCCATTCCCACGAGTCACTAATTGCCACTAAGCCACAAACGGTGCACTCAGCCCCACGTCGCGCCACGCATCACGGACACCTCCCTCTGCGTTTTCAAGAACTCCTTCAAAACTCATCCGGTTCAGCAGTCGCTCCGGTCGAGCCGGGCACCGCGCCGGCCGGTCTCAGCCCCATGTCGCGCCACGCATGTCCACACCTCCGTCCGCCTATCGTTCCTGTACAGATCGGGTCAACTCAGCCCCAAGTCGCGCCACGCATCACTAAACACCTCCCATCACTCCGGTCCCAACAGTCACACCGTTCACTCACGTCGATTTCAGCCCCACGTTGCACCGCGCATCGCCGCCACCCCCTCTCGGAGATCTCCCCGTCGCTGGTCGTCATTGCCGATCCGTACACGCTCGGTCACTCAGGATGGGTAGCCACCGTCGGCCCGGATCACCCATCCGAACGCGTAAGAACGTAACGAGAAATATCTAGGCGCAAATTCGGTCCGCGTTCTGCGAATCGTTTCCGGCGCTTGAACCCTAAATCACTTCCGGATTGCGGTTCCGGATAGGAACAACGCCGACAGTAGTAGTGCTATCGCGGACGGTGAAGTCGCATCAATGGTCATGAATCAATGTGCGATCGCCCGCTGGTCGAGAATGGAGTCGAACGGTAAAGGCGAGCGACTCTACGGCCTGTGATCTATTGATATGCGAAGCGTTACCGTTCCGCCTTCTCAGAAGAACGACATCAACGATTGGGCAACGAATCGAATGCACCGATCCGCGCGGAGTCGACGTTACTCTCCGTACGGAGAGAACGGAAGCCGGGGCCGATTCTCGTAATGCGCGCATAAGGAATTGCCACGTGAAGCGCCCACTACGCAAGGTAACCGAACCCTGGGAAAGACGTCCGCGCGGAAAGAGCCGCCCACCCCTTTCGGTGGACGGCTCTGCGCGTGCGGCCGGACGGTGCCGGGAGTTCAGCGGTCGGTCTCGCCCGACTTCTCGGTGCCCGCGTCCGCGGCCGGGGCGGCGTCCGCGTCGGTCACCGTCGTCCCCGCCTTCGGCGTCGCGGTCGCCACCGATTCGGCCTTGGTGGCGGCCGCCGCGCCCTCGCCGGGCACCGGTGGGAACTCGGCCGGGAGACGCTTGATGCGCGCGGTCATGTTGCGCCAGAGCAACACGGTGGCGATCGCCAGCACCGCGATGACCGCCAGCGCCAGCGGGCCCGCCGAGGCGCCTTCCCGCGTGTCGCCGAAGTTGTTGACCGCTTCGATGAGCGTCATCGGAGCTTCACCGCCTCCCGTATGCCTGCGAACAAATCATCCTCCGGAAGGCCGCTCGCCACTGCGGACCGAGCCAGCTCGTAGTCTTCCGTCGGCCAGATCTTCTGCTGGACGTCGAGCGGAACGCCGAACCAGCGGCCGTTGGGGTCCACCTGAGTGGCGTGCGCCCGCAACGCATCGTCCCGCAGCCCGAAGTACTCGCCGGCGGCGACCCTGGTCGTGATGCGGTCACCCGGGTCCGGACGGTCGTCCGGCCAGTTCTCGAGCCACTCCTGGTACGGCGACTCCAGCCCCGCCTCTTTCATCGCCGTGTCCAGCTTCAGGACCCGGGCCTTGGAGAAACTCATGTGGTAGTAGAGCTTCAGCGGCTGCCAGGGCTCACCCAGCTCGACGTAGCGATCCGGGTCGCCCGCCGCCTCGTAGGCCTCGACCGACACCCGATGGGTCATGATGTGGTCGGGGTGGGGGTAACCGCCGTTCTCGTCGTACGTGAGGATCACGTGCGGACGGAACTCCCGGACCAGCTTCACCAGCGGCGCCGCGGCGACCTCCAGCGGCTGCACCGCGAAGCACCCCTCGGGCAGCGGCGGCAGCGGGTCGCCCTCCGGCAGTCCGGAGTCGACGAACCCGAGCCAGGCCTGGTCGACGCCCAGGATCTCGCGGGCGTGCTGCATCTCGGCCCGGCGCAGATCGCTCAAATTGGCCCAGACCTCGGGCCGGTCCATCTGCGGGTTCAGCACCGAGCCCCGCTCGCCACCCGTGCAGGTGGCCACGAGTACCGAGACGCCTTCCCGGACGTACCGGGCCATCGTCGCGGCGCCTTTGCTCGACTCGTCGTCCGGATGGGCGTGCACGGCCATCAGACGCAACTGCTCCGACACGCGCCGGGCCTCCCTCACGTTGGTGCTGCTACTACTGAAAGTGTCCATGACGGCCGAGGACGCCACGACAGTGGCTCGCCGACCCCCACTACCGGAGCACCCGTGACCGCACCTGTATTTCCTCCCGGCCGGTACGGACGTCGCCGGGCACAGCGCTCCTACCCCCGCTGGCTGGTTCCGGCGCTGGTCGGAGTCGTCGTCGTGGTGGGTCTGGGCATCGCCGGAAAGCTGTACACGACCTTCGGCGACAACGGCGTGGACGCCCGGGTGCTGCGCTACTCGGTCGTGTCCGACCGTGAGGTCCGGATCGAGCTCGAGGTGTCCGGCAAACGCGACACCCCGCTCCGGTGCGAAGTGCGCTCGCGGGCGGCGGACGGCTCCGAGACCGGCCGGGCCGCGATCTCGGTTCCGTCCGGCGAGTCCGTCATCACCCGGATCGTCACCGTCGCCACGACCCAGCGGGCGGTCAGCGGCGAGTCCGACGGATGTACGCCCGCGGAGTGAACCAGCGGCGGCGTCCGGCCGTGGAATCCAGGGAGGGGAGAGCTGTGCCCGGAGGGCAACTGTTCCTCCGAACGTCGGACTCCGAGATCGGGTAGCGGGGTCGCATCCGGACAGGAGCCTCGCCGCGGGCGGAATCCCGGGGTTCCCTGGCAGGTGCGGAACATCGTGTTCCGCACGTTGACACTGCCGGGAGACGCTCAGCCATGGCCGCACGGCACGACCCCTCCACTCCCGGTCACGGGGGCGGTTCGGCGCGCCGCCGGGGCGGCGGCTCGCGCCACTCGGTCGCGAAGACCGACCCGCTCTACTGGGCCCGCGCCCGCGCGGCCGAGGACTCCCCCGACGAGGCCGTCACCGAAGAGTTTCCGCCGGTCGAGACCGAACCGCCGGCCGCGATGTGGTCCGGACGTCTCCCGCTCCCGGCCTGGTCGCCGGAGCTGCGCGAGATCGAGAAGGGCCCTCTCGACAGCACGACGGACTCGCTGCCCGTCCTGGGCGGGGCACCGGACCCCCGCGGCGGCGACGCCACCACCGTCGATCTGCCCGCCGTCCGGGACGTCACCGAAACCGTCGACCACCGTGACCGCCCGCTGGCACTCGTCCCCCGGTCCGACAACCTGCCCGCCCTCCGCGGCGAACGCTCGACGATCGCCCGGCGCGGCTACACCGGCCGGCACCGGCCGCCGGACCCGGTGGCGTCGCCGGTGCGCCTGGGGCTCTCGACGGCCGGCATGACGCTCGCGGTCGGCGTCCTCGGCGTCACGCTGGCGATGTTGCACGCGCAGCCCGACAGCACCGCCGACCGCGGTGTGCCGCCGCTCTCCGCGGTTTCGCCGGGCACCTCCCTCGGGCCCGACGGTCAGCCGATCGACCCGCCGCGGCCGACGCCCGGCCCTGGCCGGGACGTCGTCGAGCGGCCGGCCACGTCTCCCACTCCCGGCGGCGTCCCCACCCGGACGCCCGGCGTGGCCCAGCAGCCGCCCCCGGGAGCACCGGACGGTAACGGAGACGGCACCGGCGACGAGACCGACGAACTCGACTCCGGCGGGGTCGGCAACGGTGGGAACCCCCCACGCACCAGCCGCCCGACCCGGCCGACCCGTCCCACCCGGCCGGGCGGACACCCGACCCGCACACCCGCTGCCTGCACCGCCGTCACGAACCTGCTGGCCGACGATTCCGCCGGGGTCGCCTCCGCGACGACGGCAGCGAGCACCGAGGCCGACCCGACCGAAGACCCGGACGAGCCGGACGAGACCGGCTCGGAGGAGCCCGAGCCCGAGCCCACCCCCAGCGCCACGGATTGTCCCTGAGCGGTTACTCCGGGTTTGGCCACATCGAAGTGGGTAGTGAAGCGACCAGTGGGCACTTCCCGACGCGCCAATCGTTGAACCGAGTGGCAACGGGATGTCATCCTGGACGTCCGGCCGCCTCGGGAGGCGTCCTCCTGAGGCGACGAGAAGAGGTAGTCGAAGCGTGGTGAGAAAGAAGACCGGCGATCACGCCAGGACACGACGAAAAATGTCGTTCCTGGCGGGGATGAGCTCGGTCTGTCTACCGGTCGACTAGTTCGGCTGCGTAACCACCCGACTGCACTGGGCTTCCCTGAGCCCGGCCCGGAAAGTTCGTACCGGGCTATCCTTTGAGTTTCTGTTTCACCCCCCACCTATCCATTGACCCCCGAGGAGCACCCGTGTCTACGACCGATGAGGCGCGCGCAACCTGGCTCACACAGGAGGCGTTCGACCGGCTGAAGGCCGAGCTCGAGGAGCTCAAGAACAACCGCACGGTGATCGCGGCGGAGATCAACGCGCGCCGCGAAGAGGGCGACCTCAAGGAGAACGGCGGCTACCACGCCGCCAAGGAGGAGCAGGGCAAGCAGGAGGGCCGGATCCGGCAGCTCGAAGACCTGCTCCGCAGTGCCCGCGTCGGCGAGGCGCCCACCACGGCGACCGTCGTCGCGCTCGGCACGGTGATCACCGTGCACTTCGACGACGACCCGGACGACGCCGAGACGTTCCTGCTCGGCTCCCGCGAGATCTCGTCGACCACGGACCTGACCGTGTACTCCCCCGAGTCCGCGCTCGGCGCCGCGATCCTCGACCACAAGCCCGGCGACAAGGTGTCGTACGAAGCGCCCAACGGCCGCACGATCAACGTCACGGTCGCGAAGCTGGAGCCGTTCGCGGGCTGAGGCCGGTTCTAGTCCACCGAGTAGCCGGCGGCCCGGAGCGCACTCTTCACCCGGTGCGAGTGGTCGGGGCCGTCGGTCTCCACGGTCAGCGACACCTCGACGTCACCCATCCGCAGTGCCGCGTCGTGGCGGACGTGCGCGATGTCCAGGACGTTCGCCCGCTCCCGGGCCAGCACCCCGAGCAGACCGGCCAGCATGCCCGGGCGGTCCTCGAACCGGACCCGGAGATCCAGGTAGCGCCCGGCCGACGCCATCCCGTGCTCGATCACCCGCAGCAGCAACAACGGGTCGATGTTGCCGCCCGACAGCACCACGACCACCGGCGGCTCGAACGCGGTGGGCTCGGCCAGCACGGCCGCGAGCGCCGCCGCTCCGGCCGGCTCGACGACCATCTTCGCCCACTCGAGGCCGAACAGCAGCGCCCGCGATATCTGCTCCTCGCTGACCGTGCGCACCTCGTCCACCTGGGCCTGGATGTGCGCGAGCGTCAGCTCACCGGGGCGTCCGACCGCGATGCCGTCGGCCATCGTCCGGAGGTCGGCGAGCGAGACCGGGTGCCCGGCCGCCAGCGACGGCGGTACCGCGGCGGCGCCCGCCGCCTGCACCGCGACCAGCCGCGCCGACGGACGCTCCGCGGCCAGCACGGCCGCGATACCGGCGACCAGCCCACCGCCACCGGCCGCGACGACCACCGTGGCGACGTCCGGGCACTGCTCGAGGATCTCCAGCCCGACCGTGCCCTGCCCGGCGACGACGTCCGGGTGGTCGAACGGGTGGATGTAAACGGCGTCCCGTTCCTCGGCGAACGCGGTCGCCGCCGCCATCGCCTCGGCCAGATCGTCGCCGACCAGTTCGACCGTGGCGCCGTACCCACGGGTGGCCGCGACCTTCGGCAGGGAGGCACCGACCGGCATGAACACGGTGGCGTGCGTCCCGACCAGGCGGGCGGCGAGCGCGACGCCCTGCGCGTGATTGCCCGCGCTGGCCGCGACCACGCCGCGGGCCCGCTCGGCGGGCGAGAGCCGCACCAGCCTCAGATAGGCGCCGCGTGGCTTGAACGAACCCGCATGCTGCAGGTTCTCGCACTTCAGCAACGCCGGGCCGCCGACCAGCGCGGAGAGCGGCGCCGACGGTTCCAGCGGTGTGCGACGCACCACACCGGCGAGGACGTCCTGCGCCGCACGGACGTCGTCCACGGTCACCAGCGCGGTCATGGAGCCGATCGTGCCAGCCACCACGCGGGTGCCGTCCGGAGGGTGTGGTGCGACCGCGAGCGAACAGTGGTTACCCTGACCGGCACCGGGTGTGGGTTGAGAATTCGGTACGCGGGTAGTGCCGGTGCATCTGGGAGCCGACTGGCGGGAGAAGACTGTGTGCTCAGCGGGAGAGGGCATTCCGCGGGTTCTCCTGCCCCTGATCGCTTCGGTCCGGCCTTGACAGCGACGCAGATCGACGGCGAACCCTCCCCAGGCGCAGGCCCGATGCTAGGTCACTCCGCTCTCGTCTACTCCTCCCCGGACGAGTTCCTCCGCAGTGCGCACGACTTCGTCCGCCGGGGTCTCGACGGCGGCGACACGGTGCTGCTCGCCACTCCCCGGGCCGGCGACCTGGCGGTCGCTCTGGGCCCGCTGGCCGAGCGCGTCGAAGTCGTGGACGACCGGAGCTGGCACCGTGTCCCGGCCTGGACGATCGGCTCCTACGCGCGCCGGGCCGAACGCGCCGCCCGCAGTGGGCGCCGGCTCCGCGCCCTGGTCGAGCTGCGCTGGGACGACGCCGCCACGGTGGCCGACTGGGAGCGGTACGAGTCGGTGCTGAACATGGCGCTCTCGGGCCTGTCGGTGGACCTGTGCTGCGCGTACGACTCGGGCCGCCTTCCGGACGACGTCCTGGGCACCGCCCGGCACACCCACCCCTCGACGCTGGAGGCGGCCGGCGTGCGCGACTCCGACGGGTACGTCGAGACCGGTGATTTCCTGGCCGCGGCCCCGCAGCCCGACCGCCTGAGCGTGCCCGCCGACGCGACCACGATCGAGTTCGGTGCGGCCGAGATCCCCGCCGTCCGCAAGACCGCGCTGGCCTGGGCACTCGACTCCGGCATGGTCGAAGACGACGCCCACGAGTTCCTGATCGCGATCTACGAGATCGCCAGCAACGCGGTCGAGCACGGCGGCGGACGGGGCACCGGCCGCTTCTGGTCGGAGGCGGACGTGCTGTTCTGCGAGGTCCGCAGCGCGTTGCCGATCGGCAACCCGCTGATCGCCGGCTACCGCCCGCCGGGCACCGCGCAGGAGCGCGGACGGGGTCTCTGGCTGGCCCGGCAGATCTGCGAACGCGTCACTATCCATAACAACGGTGGTGCAACCGTGCAATTGGTGCGCTCGGTCTCGTCCGCCTGATCGTCTCGCCAGCCACCGGATTCCGACGTAGCGTCGAACTGTGACGCGTGATGCCTCGGCGGCCGAGGCGGAAGCCCGGCCCGAACCCACCACTCTCGGCGCCCTGCGGGACGTCGGGACCCCGTACCGCGGCGTGAAAGCCGAGATCCGGCACAACCTGCTGGCCCGCCTGCGCGCAGGCGAACCCTCCGTTCCCGGAATCCTCGGATTCGACGACACGGTCCTACCCGAACTCGAGCGTGCGCTGCTCGCCGGCCACGACCTGGTGCTGCTCGGCGAACGCGGCCAGGGCAAGACGCGCCTGATCCGGGCGCTGGTCTCCCTGCTCGACGAGTGGACGCCGGTCATCGCCGGTTCCGAACTCAACGACCATCCGTTCGCGCCGATCAGCGTGTACGGGCAGAACCTCGTCGCCGAACTCGGCGACGAGACCCCGGTCGAGTGGTTGCACCGCTCGCTGCGGTTCGGCGAGAAGCTCGCCACCCCTGACACCTCCGTCGGTGACCTGATCGGCGACGTCGATCCGATCAAGGTCGCCGAAGGCCGGACGCTCGGCGATCCGGAGACCATCCACTACGGACTCATCCCCCGCACCAACCGCGGCATCATCGCGGTGAACGAACTGCCTGACCTGGCCGAACGTATCCAGGTGGCGCTGCTCAACGTGCTCGAGGAGCGCGATATCCAGGTCCGTGGCTACACCCTGCGGCTGCCGCTCGACCTCCTCGTGGTGGCCAGCGCGAACCCGGAGGACTACACGAACCGGGGCCGCATCATCACCCCGCTGAAGGACCGCT
This sequence comes from Cryptosporangium sp. NPDC051539, assembly GCF_044454545.1. Taxonomy (NCBI): domain Bacteria; kingdom Bacillati; phylum Actinomycetota; class Actinomycetes; order Cryptosporangiales; family Cryptosporangiaceae; genus Cryptosporangium; species Cryptosporangium sp. NPDC051539. Next base: position 36,946 of record NZ_JBITDV010000010.1, read on the forward strand.
TCGGGGCCGAGATCCGTACCCACTACCCGCTCGACCTGGCCGGCGAACTGGCCGTCATCCAGCAGGAGGCGCTGGTCAGCTGGCCGGACGAACCGCTGGGCGAGCCGGTCGTGCCCGAGCACCTGCGCGAGATCATCGGCCGCTTCACCCGCGAGGTCCGCGAGGCCCCGCAGGTCGACCAGCGGTCCGGTGTCTCGGCCCGGTTCGCGATCGCGGCGCTGGAGACGGTGGCCGCCTCGGCGGTCCGCCGCGCGGCGAAGACCGGCGAGACGCCGGTCGCCCGGGTCTGCGATCTGCCGTCGGTGGTTCCGGCGAGCCGCGGGAAGGTCGAGTTCGCCGACCTCTCCGGCGATCTGGAGGACGGCCGCGAGGTCGAGGTCCTCGACCACTTGCTCCGACGGGCCGTGGCCCGCACGTTCCGCCGCTACTTGGCGGGCGTCGACCTCTCCGGTCTGCAGACCAAGTTCGAGGGCGGCAGCACCGTGATGGCGGGTGAGAACGTCGCCGCGGCCGACCTGCTCCACCAGCTGGGGACCGTCCCCGGCCTGGCTCAGATCCTGGAACGGCTCGGGGTGCCGGACGGCGCCGAGTCTCCCGGCCAGGCCGCCGCCGCGATCGAATTCGCGATGGAGGGCCTGCACCTCAACCGTCGGTTGGCCAAAGACGTCGCCGAAGGTCAGACACTGTATGGCTCCTGACGGGGGCAGTTTTCATGAGCGCTGAACCGCTGGAACCCTCCAACCCCCGCCGCCGCCCCGGCTACCGCTACGGCCGCTGGGCCGGCGGGGCCGACCCGCTGGCACCTCCGTTCGACGTCCGCGAAGCATTGGACGGGATCGGCGACGACATCCTCGCCGGTTCCACTCCGACCGACGCACTGCGTCGGTTGCTGCAACGCGGCCGGGACGGCCTGTCCGGCCTCGACGACCTGCGTCGGCAACTGCGCCGCCGTCGCGAGCAACTGCGCCGCTCCGGGCGCCTGGACGGCACCCTGGACCAGGTCCGGGAACTGCTCGACCAGGCTCTCGAAGCGGAGAAGCGTACGTTGTTCGCTGATCCGGACGACCTGGCGCGGTTCGAAGAAGCCGAGCTGGACGCTCTGCCGAGCGAAACGGCGAGTGCGGTCCGAGCGCTGGCCGACCGGCAGTGGAAGTCGCCGGAGGCCGCGCAGAAGTACCAGGAGATCCAGGATCTCCTGCGCCGGGAGGTGCTCGACTCCCAGTTCGCCGGCATGAAGAACGCGCTGCAGAACGCCTCCCCGGAGGACATGCAGCGGGTGCGCGACATGATGGCGGACCTGAACGACCTGCTGTCGAAGCACGCGCGCGGCGAGGCGTCGCAGGCCGATCTCGACCAGTTCCTCGACAAGCACGGCGAGTTCTTCCCGGAGCGGCCGAACAGCATCGACGAGCTGATCGACCAGCTGGCCCGGCGGGCGGCGGCCTCCCAGCGAATGATGGACGGCCTCACCGCCGAACAGCGCGCCGAGCTGGGTGACCTGATGGACCAGATGCTCGGCGGTGACCTCGGGCTCTCGGCCGAGATGGAGCGGCTCAACCAGCAGCTCCGTGCGGCCCGGCCCGACCTGCGGTGGGGTGGCGACCCACGGATGCAGGGCCAGGAGGGCCTGGGCATGGGCGACGCCACCAGCGCCGTCGCCGAGCTCTCGGACGTCGAATCGCTGGATCGTCAGCTCGGTCAGCAGTACGCCGGGGCCGGGCTGGAGGACGTCGACGAAGAGCTGGTGCAGCGCGCGCTGGGACGGGAAGCCGTCGACGACCTGAACAACCTGCGCCGGATCGAACGCGAGCTGTCGCGCCAGGGGTGGCTGCAGAACCGGAACGGGTCTCTGGAGCTGGCGCCGAAAGCGCTGCGACGACTGGGCGCGACGGCGCTGAAGCGGGTGTTCGCGCAGCTGCACGACGGGCCGCGCGGAGACCACGACATCCCGGACGCCGGAGCCGCGGGTGAGCTGACCGGCAGCAGCCGGACCTGGGAATTCGGCGACACCCAGCCGCTGGACGTGGTCCGGACCGTGCGGAACGCGGTGTTGCGCGCCGGTCCGTCGTCCAGCGGGGTCCGGCTCACCGTGGACGACTTCGAGGTCGTGGAGACCGAGCGGCGATCGCGGGCCGCGGTGGCACTGCTCGTCGACCTGTCGTACTCGATGGAGTTGAACGGGACGTGGGGCCCGGCGAAGTCGACCGCGCTGGCGTTGCACCACCTGGTCACGACGCGGTATCCGCAGGACTCGATCGAGCTGATCGGGTTCAGCCAGTACGCGCGGACGCTGCGCCCGGCCGAGCTGGCCGGGCTCGACTTCGACCCGGTGCAGGGCACGAACCTGCAGCACGCGCTGATGCTGGCGCGCCGTCACCTGGCCCGGCACAGCGACGCCGAGCCGATTCTGCTGGTGGTCACCGACGGCGAGCCGACCGCGCACCTGGAGCGCGACGGCGAGGCCGTGTTCATGTGGCCGCCGATGCCGGAGACGCTCGCGCTGACGCTGGCCGAAGTGGACCGGGCGACCCGGGCCGGGGTCGCGATCAACGTGTTCATGCTGGGTGAAGACCCGCGGCTGATCGACTTCATGACCGAGGTCGCTCGCCGCAACGGTGGCCGGATCTTCACGTCGGACGCCGAGAACCTGGGCGAATACGTGGTCAGCGACTTCCTCAAACGCCGAACCGCCATAGCCTCCGGCCGCCGCCGCTAGCGCGCTTCCGCCGCTCACAAGGCCAGGATCTTGATGGTGCAGATGTACCAACCGTGGTCTTGGAGGGCCTGGAGGCGCATCGGGAACGGGCGGCGGTCGCGTTTGCCGGTGCGGGTCTCGAGGGTGGCGAGCGTGACGTCGAGATCGAGGGAGACCTCGTCCCGGCTCACGTTCGTCTCCTTGGTGACGCGCCAGGTGAGGTCGTCGAGCGTCTGGCCGTACTCGACCAGGCCGCTGTTGAACTCGCGCAGGATCGCGCCCGCCTGGTTGCGCTTGGGCTCGCACAGCGACTGCTCGAACTCGTTGATGCTGTTCTTCCCCATGCTGCGCAACATCTGGTCGGCCGCCGCACGCGGTGTCGCCGGCCCCTGCGTGCCGGTGCGATAGAGGAACACCACGCTGACCGCGCACACGACCACCGCGGCGAAAACCGCCACTGTGCTGATCCTCACGACACGACGGCGCCGTCTCCGCTGCCGCCGTTCCTGGCTACGGGTCGGCCGCACCGTCAGCTCGGGAGGCGGCGGTGCTGCTCGCATCGTTCGCCCTCCCGGTCTCGTGTGAACGGCGCTCACAGTAATACCGGCGAGTAGGGTTCGGAGGCCGAATTCACAGGCCCCACCACACGCATTACGAGCACCACACCTGGGTACGGTGACGCCCATGACGAAGTTCGTGTTGACCCTGCACGTGCTGGCCGCGGTCTTCCTGATCGGGCCGATGGCGATCGCCCCGATGCTGGGCATGCGTGCGATCCGTCGGCACGACGCCCGGGGTGTCCACGAGGCCGCCCGCACCACGACGCTCTACACGCTGCTGTCGCTGATCGTGGCCGGGCTGGGCTTCGTACTCACCGCGGTCGGCAACGACAAATGGTCCTACGGCGACGCCTGGATCGTCATCTCGACCACGCTGTACGTCATCGCGCTGCTGCTCGGGATCGCGGTCGTCGCACCGGGGCTGACCGGCGCGGCCCGCCTGCTGGACGCGGCCACCTCCACGCCCGCGACGCCGCTGACCGCGCCCACGCTGGGCGACGTGACCGACCCGACGAACCCGGCGTCCCCCGAGATCCCGGAGCCCGCCGGCACCGACACGGCGACGATCGACGTCGAAGCGCGCCGGAAGCTCGACGCGGCCTACGGGCGGGTGGCGGCGTCCAGCGGCATCGTCGCGCTGCTGCTGGTCATCATCGTGATCTTCATGGTGGTCCGTCCGTTCAAGTGAGTTCCGGATGCCTAGACCAGGGCAGCACCTCGGCGAGCTGAGCGGCCACGCCCAGCAGCCGGTCTTCGCTGCCGGGCGGCCCGACCAGCTGCACGGACGCCGGCGCCCCGTCGTTCCGGACCCCGGCCGGCACCGCGAGCGCCGGTAGCGAGGCCAGGTTCCACATCCCCGGGTAGGGCGCGAGCCGGCTCGAGAGCTGCGCGTTCGCCCACCACGACTTCGTCGACCAGGCCTCGGCCCGGAGCGGGGCGCGGGCCAGCACCGGAGTGACCAGCAGGTCGACGTCCTCGAAGAACGCCACCGCGCGCTGCCGCCACCGGTCGCGGCCGTTCTCGCTGACGAGTCCGGCCCGCAGGGCCCGGCGGCCCAGTTCGACGTGCTTGCGCGTACGCGGCTGGAGTTTCGACTCGTCGAGGTTCGCGGGGACGTCGGACGCGGTGGCGCCGGTCCAGTAAGCACCGGCGAGCGTCTGCAGGGAGGCCGGGATCTTCGGGTGCCGGCCGACCGTGTCGTGGCCGGCCGCGGCGAGCGCACGGCCGACGCGGTGCAGCGCCCGGACGGTCTCGGCGTCGGGCGGGGCGAACACGACCGGGCTGCGGGAGGAGAGTGCGATCCGCAGCCGGCCGGGTGCGGTGATGCCGATCGGGGTGCCGGCCATCACGCCGAGGCCGAGTGCGGCGTCGGTGACCGTGGTCGCGAGGACTCCGTGCTCGGACAGGCCGAGCCAGCCTTCGCCGTCGACGTGCGGGGTGACGCCCGCACCGGGCTTGAGGCCGACCAGGCCGCAGCACGCGGCCGGGATCCGGATCGAGCCCATGCCGTCGCTGCCGTGCGCGAGCGGCACCATCTTGGCCGCGACGGCCGCGGCGGCGCCGCCGGACGAGCCACCGGCGCTGTAGCGGAGGTCCCACGGGCTGCGGGCGATGCCCTCCGGGTCGTCGCTGGTCGGGAAGACGCACAGCTCGGGCACTCGGGTGAGCCCGACGACGACCGCGCCGGCCGCGCGCCAGCGGGCGACGAGCGGGTGGTCTTCGGTGGCGGGCTGCCTGGACGTGGCCAGGGAGCCGTCGGCACGGACCTCGCCGGTGACGTCGACGTGGTCCTTGATCGCGACCGGAACGCCGGCCAGCGGGCCCCGGTCGGCGCGTCGGTCGACCTCGTCGGCCTCGTCGAGCGCCTCGGCCGCGCGGACGCGGCGGAACGCGCCGTAGGTGGGGTCGACGCGGTCGATGTACGCGAGGTGCGCCGCCACCACGGCGCGAGCCGTGACCCGGCCGGCGCGCACCGCGTCCGCGATGTCGGCCGCCGTGGCCCCGGGGCCGAACCCGGCCGCGGGATCGGACGGGTCGCTCATCCCAGGGCCTGGAGCAGGTCACCGATCAGGTCGTCGACGTTCTCGATTCCGACCGACAGCCGAATCAGGTCGTCCGGGACCTCCAGCGGGGAGCCCGCGACGCTCTGGTGGGTCATCTTGCCCGGGTGCTCGATCAGCGACTCGACGCCGCCGAGCGACTCGGCCAGCGTGAACACCTGGGTCTTCGAGACGACGTCGAGCGCCTTCCCGAGGCCGCCCACGAGCTGAACCGCGACCATCCCGCCGAAGCGACGCATCTGCTTGGCCGCGGTCTCGTGCCCCGGGTGGCCGGGCAGGCCCGGGTAGCGGACGGCCGCGACCGCCGCGTGGTTCTGCAGCACCTCGACGATGCGCTCGGCGTTGTCGCAGTGCCGCTCCATCCGCACCGCGAGCGTCTTGATGCCGCGCAGCGTCAGCCAGGAGTCGAACGGACCGGCGATCGCTCCGACCGCGTTCTGGTGGTAGCCGACCTTCTCGGCCAGCTCCGCGTCGTTCACGACGAGCGCCCCGCCGACGACGTCGGAATGACCGCCGAGGTATTTCGTGGTCGAGTGCACGACCGCGTCCGCGCCGAGCGTCAGCGGCTGCTGCAGGTACGGCGAGGCGAACGTGTTGTCGACGACCAGCAGCGCGCCCGCGTCGTGCGCCATACCGGCCAGCGCCGCGATGTCGGCGATGCCGAGCAACGGGTTCGTCGGCGTCTCGCACCAGACGACCTTGGTTTCCGGGCGGATCGCGGCCCGGACGGCGTCCAGATCGGAAAGGTCGACCGACGTGTGCGTGATGCCCCAGTTCGACAGGACCCCCGCGATGAGGCGGTAGCTGCCGCCGTAGGCGTCGTTCGGCAGGACCACGTGCGTGCCGGGGCGCGCGACCGACCGGAGCAGCGTGTCTTCGGCCGCGAGACCGGAGGCGAACGCGAACGCTTTCGAGCCGCCCTCGAGCGCGGCGAGGCACTCTTCGAGTGCCTGTCGCGTCGGGTTGCCGCTGCGTGCGTACTCGTAGCCGCCGCGCAGGCCACCGACGCCGTCCTGTTTGAACGTCGAGGACAGGTGCAGCGGGGGGACGACCGCACCGGTCGTCGGGTCGGGCTCCTGCCCGGCGTGGATGGCGAGCGTCTCGAAACCGGTCATGGACACGAGCCTAGGCCGCGGCCGGTAACCCGCCGTCGTCGGCTCGGGGTCCCTCTTCGGCGGACACCTCGGGGCCGGCCACCGTGAGCAGCGGCAACGTCACATGGACGACCGGGCCGATGAACAGAGCGTAGGCAATCGTGCCGATGCCCACACTGCCGCCGAGGAGCCAGCCGATCGCCAGCACGGTGAGCTCGATGCCGGTGCGGATCACACGGACCGATCCGCCGGTCTTGCGGACCAGGCCGGTCATCAGGCCGTCGCGCGGTCCGGGGCCCAGCCCGGCGCCGATGTAGCAGCCTCCGGCGACGCCGTTCAGGAGAATGGCGGCGATCATGAACGTCCAGCGGCCCGGCGTCCAGGTCATCGTCGGAAGGAGCCAGAGGGAAGCGTCGACCGCGAGACCGATCACCACGACGTTGCTGATCGTGCCCAAGCCCGGACGCTGCCGCAGCGGGATCCAGAGCAGCAGTACCGCGGCGCCGACGACGATCGTGACCGTGCCGAAGCTCCAGGGAACGTGTTCGGCGATGCCCTGGTGGAAGGCGTCCCAGGGGTCCAGACCGAGGTTCGCGCGGATCATCAGGGCCATCGAGAAGCCGTAGAGGGCGAGGCCGAGGTAGAGCTGGAACAGTCGGCGGGGGCGATGATCGGGCGGAAGCATGGCCTTACCGTCCCCCGGATTGGCCTTCTATCCAAGAGCCAATTGCAGGATAGTGGACTGGTGAACACCGACCGGCGGATCAATGGCCCGCACCTGGTACGCCTGCTGGGCGACTGGCGGAGTGGGTCCACTGCCTATGCCGGGCTCGCGGACCGCCTTCGCCTGCTCATCCTGGACGGCCGGGTGCCGTTGCACACGCGGGTTCCCGCGGAGCGGGAACTGGCCGAAGCGCTCGAGGTGTCGCGCACCACGGTCGCCGGCGCGTACTCGCGGCTGCGGGACGACGGGTTCCTGAGCAGCCGGCAGGGGTCGGGGACGTGGACGGACCTGCCGCCGTCGGGGGTGTCGGCGGCCGGGCCGGTCGCGACGCTCGGCGACGACCTCATCGACCTGGCGCACGCCGCGCCGGCCGCGCCCGCGGAGTTCCTGCACGCGGCCGCGGAATCGGCGGTGACGCAGCTGACCCGATACCTGCCGACGCACGGGTACGACCCGCTGGGACTGTCGGTGCTGCGCGAGGCGGTGGCCGCGCGGTACACCGCACGGGGTGCTCCGACCACGCCCGACCAGGTGCTGGTGACCGGAGGGGCGCAGCACGCGTTCGCGCTGGCGCTGCGTGCGCTCACCGTGCCGGGTGATCGGGTGGTCGTGGAGCATCCGACGTATCCGAACGCGCTGGAGGCGATCCGGGGGGCCGGGTGCCGGCCGGTGCCGGTGTCGCTGGGTCCCGACGGCTGGGACCTGGAGATGCTGTCGGCGACGATCCGGCAGGTCGCGCCGCGGGTCGTGTACCTGATGCCGGACTTCCAGAATCCCACCGGCTCGTTCATGCCTTCGGCTGATCGACTCGCGGTCGTGGAGATCGCCGCGCGCGCCGGGGCCACGCTGGTGATCGACGAAACCGTCGCCGAGCTGTGGCTGGACGGGGGCGCGGTTTCTCCGGTCGGCCTCGATGCGGCCCTGGCCACCGGCTCGACCAAGATGTTCTGGGGCGGGCTGCGAATCGGCTGGTTGCGCGGCGCGGCGGGGTCGGTGCGACGGGTGGCGGCGGCGCGGGCGTCGATCGACCTGGCCAGTCCGATCCTGGAGCAGCTGATGGCGGCGGAACTGGTGCCGAAGACCGTCGCGGTCGCCGCCGTGCGGCGGGACGCGTTGACGGCGGCCCGTTCCGCGCTGGTGCGGTTGCTGGCATCGCGGCTGCCGTCGTGGACGCCGAACGCGCCGTCGGGCGGCCTGGGGCTGTGGGTGGACCTGGGGGCGCCGGTGTCGTCGGCGCTGGCGATCTCGGCCGAGCGCCACGGCGTGGCGCTCGCGGCCGGGCCGCGGTTCGGACTGGACGGGGCTTTCGAGCGGTTCGTACGGTTGCCGTACACGCTGGGAGTTCTTGAGTTGGACGAGGCCGTGGACCGGCTGGCGGCGGCTTTCCTGTCCGTGGGTCAGGACCTACCGTTGAGGGGGGTGAGCTAGCGCCTTCTCCGAGGTTCGGGCCACCGCGCTCGGGAACGTCCGGGAACAGGAGATGGGTTCTCCGTGTTCGGATGAACGTGGGTCGGTACGACCCGGCCCCGCTGAATCGCAGGAGGCGAAACCATGCTGTTCGGCCGCAGCAAGTCCGAGCTGATTTCCGCGGAGAACGCGCTCCCCGGCCGGGCGCAGCCGCTGCCGGTCGCCGCCCGCCACACCGTGCTCGACACCCCGCTGACCGGCCCGTGGCCGGACGGCTACGAGACCGCCGTCTTCGGAATGGGCTGTTTCTGGGGCGCCGAGCGCATCTTCTGGCGGATTCCCGGCGTCTACTCGACCGCCGTCGGTTACGCCGGCGGCTACACGCCGAACGCCACGTACGAGGAGGTCTGCTCGGGGATGACCGGGCATACCGAGGCCGTGCTGGTCGTCTACGACCCGGCCAAGGTGTCGTACGAGACGCTGCTCAAGGCGTTCTGGGAGAACCACGACCCGACGACCCTCAACCGTCAGGGCAACGACCGGGGGACGCAGTACCGCTCGGCGATCTACACCACGACGGACGCCCAGGCGGCCGCGGCGGAGGGAAGCCGGGTGGCCTTCCAGCCGGTGGTGACGGGCGCAGGTCTGGGTGAGATCACGACCGAGATCAAGCCGCTGGGTGAGTTCTTCTACGCGGAGAACTACCACCAGCAGTATCTCTCAAGTGCAAAAAACCCCTACGGGTACTGCAACCATGGCCCCAATGGGCTCAGCTGCCCCATCGGTGTGGGCAACATGCCGGCGCAGACCGAGGTAGAGGTTCCGGGCTCAACGCACTGACCCGCTAGCTCTCCGCAGGACGACGGGCGGTACTGCCTCGCGAGAGGCCGGACCGCCCGCTTGTCTATTTAGGGCCCTGGTCGGGGTCTATCCCCAATCTACGCAACTCATCCTCCATCAGTTCTTGCTCGGATATCTCTAGCAGCGGCTCCTTCAATAGCGTGTCAGCTAGCTCACTTGCATTCGCGAAGCTGTTCATGAGCTGGAGCTTTTCCTTTAACCTGACCTCTATCCGCTCATCGACCGATTCTCGGGCAATCATGCGTGTACAAATCACGCGTTTGTCCTGCCGCATTCGATGGGCGCGCGCGATCGCTTGCGACTCGTATACGGGCGCTAGTTGCGGCTCCATTAAAACCACCACAGAAGCCTCTTGTAGGTTCTTTCCCTCGCCCATCATGCTTATCTGGCCTACCAGTGCTGCGTAACCATCCTTGGACTTAAAGTCTCTCTCACTGCGCGCGTTCTCGGAGGGCGAGAAGTCGCCATGAATGAGGAAAGCATCGCGCCCAATGACTCTGGCGGCTTCATCGAGAACGTCCTTGAAGAAGCTAAAAACCAGAACCTTCTCATTCGCATCCGCGGCGTCGCTAACGATCTGCTTTAACTCTCTCATCTTGGCAGTTGCCGATCCCGGACAAACTGTTGTCGAGCGCCGCATCCCCATGAAATTTCGTGCACGTACCTGTCGGCTATACTCCTGTCGCTCCTGTGACGACAGGTCAACCTCGACCTTCTCTATAAGAAGCGGTGGGAGTTCACCAAGCACGTCGGCTTGTTTTCGTCGTAGATAGTGCTCAGAGAGAGCGACTTGAATCCGATCGGCATCCGAAAATCGATCAGGGGCCGGCCCGAAATCTGCCGCCAGCTGAGCAGCTAGAGCCGGATCCGCGACAGCCAATATAGTAAGCATGTCGCTGAATCCATTAATAAGCGGCGTTCCGGTCATCAGCAGCTTCCGTTTGGCCGCCTTCGATAAAGTGTCAACCCTCCTAGTCCGCTGAGCGTCCGGACTTTTAATCCGGTGAGCTTCGTCAACCACCAACATCCCATAATCTGCAGGATCTTTGGCGAGTAAGGGCCGCGTGTGCTCATAGCTCGTGACAAGCAGCCCGCCACGGTCTGCCCACTGCGCATAGGAGCTATCCCGACTTTTGCCATGAAACCGCAGCACCGGTATGTCTGGAACTACTTCAGACGCTTCTTCCTCCCAAGTGCCGATAAGCGCAGCCGGACAGACGACGATATGCCGAATCTCTTGCTCCGCCGCGTAACAATGCGCGATCGCGGCCAGTGCCTGAGTGGTCTTGCCTAGACCCATCTCGTCCCCTAGGAGGGCGCCATTCGCGCATAGCGCAAAACGTGCACCCTCCTTCTGGTATCGTCGAAGACCCCGCTTGACAAGGCTAAGATTCAGCTCTAGCGCGTTCATCCGCGAAATCAGGCCATGACTTAGACCATGTTCGCTTAGTCGGAAACCAAGATCAGGCTCCTCCCCTCTCGCCACCCGTTGGCGGTCCCGAAAGTTCTCCAGTTCGCTGAGTAATTCAGCTGATCGCTCCGACCAAAGCGACCGATCTAAATTGGCACCGCCGCCTCGGCCTAGCTTCTTTAAGTCGGACGCTAGGCGCTGGTAATCGCTGCCCTGCTCAATGCCGACAGCACGCCGAGCGAGGTCGTTGAATTCACCAGCGATCTGGGCCTTTCGCCGACGCCCGAGGAGCAACCAGCGGTACCAGGTACTTGCGCTGTAAGTCCGCCCGAGATCGCGAACCACTAATTCGAGCGCACGGACACTCGACGAAGCCGTCAATTGGCCTATTCGATACCAAAACGTCAACGCTCTGCCGACGGCTTCATCCGCCCCATCCCACAGGTCCACCGACCCAGAGATCATGGAATCCGTGGCGCGCTCCTTGGCCAACGCGTTCACTCGCCGCCGGAGAATCTTTACTCGGGCCGCACCCAGTTTCGGTATTGCCTCTAGAGCCGAGTCCGTGAGGTTGGCGATATCGAGAGCGTTGTCAATGTTGCGACGCCTTAGTTCGTCTGCAACGTCAGCAGGGATTTTTGAGTCCTCGATCAGACTCTCAACAGTTGACGAGCGGAGACGACTGTTAATCTTCAGCTCTCGACGGCGGCTAAGGCTATCTGAAAGCTCTTCTTCCGCGTTAAGACGAAGACGCCTCGCTCTATCAAGGCTGGGAGCCAAATCGTTAATCAGCGCACCTATAAGGTAGCGAATTTCCGAACGAGTTGGTTCGTCGTCCGCGCGTTCTTGAGCTGTATCACTCATTGTCCGGCGTTGCCTTCAACGTAGAGCCGCACAATCTGGAGCAAGGGCGCTGCGACCGGCCCAAGGAAGGAGGCGATGCCCATCAGTCGCTGGAGCCCTTGACGTCGGGAGGCCGCGTCGCCCGCAAGCTGAAATTCACGTGCGGCGTCGCGCAACTCTTGAGATTCGCGATCCATCAACTGTTTAGCAACAGTGTCAACAACCTCCATAATCTTGTCTATGGTCACCGGGCCTGTGTCGGAGTATTGCGATTCGACCTTCCCGACCAGATTCTCGCGACCTACCGCGCCGACCGTGTTGGACCCGACAATGTTGTTTTGATCGCCGCCGATCACAGTGGACCCTTCCCCGAAAACGAGTCTCTCGATGTATGTAATGGGCGGGAGACTCCGGCCGATTAGCTTTGCCCACGCACCATTAGAATCAACGCGAGGGTTAGGAATCGTATCGACGTTGGGTTTGACATAAGCTGCGCGATTGGCGACACCCCTTACCGTCACGTAGCCTGCGTCAGCCAACAGCATCGACAATATCCAAACGGTTTGCCAGGAGCTATCAAACCGCTCACTCAATTCTTCGACGCTCATCTCCCTTCTTTCATGCAGCAGGTACTCTAGGATCTCTTCGGCTCGGCGATCAGCCTCCTCTTTTGGCAACTTTTCAAGTTGTTCATATGCAATCTCCATGCGCAACTGCTCTAGGAATTTCCGTCTGTCGACCAACCAACGACGTTGTAGCTCATACAAGACGATTAGTCCGCCCGCCGCCACAAGTCCCGCAAGAAGGCTAGCCACAGGTTGAGACCCAAAGTAGCCCGCACCTATATTAGTCGCCGTGTTTGTTGCGGCTATGAGACACACGACAACGCTTACATTTCGATCCTGTGTACGCTTCGACACGAGGTACGCAGCCAGCGAAGTGATTATCAATACTAGCCACGCATCAATCCGAAGTACTAGACCGACATCTCCTACCTTTGCCGGTTCTATAACAATAGATAGTAAGAGTATTGAACCTAGGCTCAACACACCAAGTAGGCGACTACGAAGAATGACAATGCACGTGATCCAGAGCGCCAGATTGATTGCAAAGACTGCGACTGGACCGAGTAGTTCCAAGACCGCCCCCTAAGTCTCGCCAAGCCGCGCCCAGTATTGTCGACGTGGACGCCACGCGCCACTGTCGACACATGCCGCAACCGAGCCCGAATTCCCCCCTCCATTGACGTTCTTGCGCAGTTGCCTATCGAACATACAGAATGGTCGTTAAAAACGTCATCTCAGCCACATGTGGAACGTGCACCTATATACGTGTTTCCTTCGCAAGTGACCGATGCGGAGTCGCTGTTCACATGGGGGTGGCGGAGTGGGGTCCCGCCCGCGGTCGATTCCTCTCCAGGATCGCGCAACTTCCCGGGGAGGTCTGAGGCAGATACCACGACCGATGCCGTATGCGATGCATGTTTGTCGAGCACCCAGGCTGCGCACAGGAGCGGTAGCGCTCATCTGATAGTTGGGATTACCCACCAACGTGAGTGCCCTCGGCGTCGCTGATTTGGCGGCTAGTTCATCGCCTCGCGACAGCCGAGTATCGACATCCCGGACCCTAAGCTGACCGAGTACTCCTGCAACCGTGGCCGTAGCAACTCAGGCCGCTGTGGCTCGCGCTCGCTGCCCGCCATCGCGGCCGTAGTCTCACCCGGGACTCCCTGGCCGCCTCGCGCTCAGTAGTCTTGCGAGTACCCGAACATCCGGGGATGGCATCGTCCGGTCGACGGACGACCTCCGCGCCGGCGACCACCCCAGAGCCGCGGGAGCAACCGACGCATCGAGCCGATGCGAGGCAGATCAGATTGTGCTGGCAGCGCCTCCTCAGGCAGCACATGTTTCATCTACAATCCGAAGACCAGTTGGCGCATATGACGGAGGGCAACACACGTGGCGTCGCCGACCATCGCGCTCGATGTGGCCAGCGTCGTGATAAAGGGCGCATTCAACCCAGCCATATTTTCACCACAGTGGTTCATAGCCAACGACCTCCTGGGGCCAGACGAGGGCGCCGATCCAGTACTTGACGCCATTACGCCGCAGTTCGCCGTGTTCTCGATCGGTTGGCTCAAATTTCAAGCAGTTCCTGATACTTTGCAGATACAGACCGAGTCGCTTGATGACACAGAGCAACTGCGTGACCTAGCAATCGCTATCCTCCGAACCCTGCCGCACACACCGCTAAGCGCATTGGGGATCAACAGGAATCTTCATTTTGACGCTGGATCCCGGAAGCGTCAGAACAGGATTGGCGATTTGCTGGCCCCAAAAAAAGTCTGGTCATCAGTTCTCGTGCACCCCGCCATGCTTTCGACATCCATCATTGGGGCGCGAAGAGACGGAGCTTTTGGCGGTTCGGTGACGGTTACCGTCGAGCCAGCGCCACGCATGGAGAGCGGGGTACATGTTTCGACTAACGACCACTACGACCTCACCCGAGACTCTCGGGTGCCCACCTCCCGCGATCAGATAAAGGTTCCTCAGCTAAACGAGCCACGCACCGGGCTTACCTCTGTAGCGGTTGAGATCCTGCGTGATAGATGGACCGCGAGCCGACTAGCGGCCGACGAGATTGTCGCAGCAATTAGTGCGCTGGGGGATCGATGACTACAGGCGGCTCGACCCTCGAATATCCGATCAATCACGAGTCATCGGCTAGTACCGCCGATCGGACGCTTGGCCCAGTCGATCGTGCTATACGTGCGGTTTTTGCCTCGCCAAGGCCTGCGAGTCGACACCTCACGCCTACCGAGACGCTGGCTGAAGTTTCCGCGTCGACTACCCAACCGATTTTTGACGAGCCGACGCCCGACGTAGGGAAGTTTCGGATAGTAGGATTGCGGAAATGGGACGGTCGAGTGATCGAGGTTGATGTTCCCTATTTCACAGCCGAATTGGTGCCGGCCGATGGCACGTCGCCGACGGTGACTGCGGAATTTGACCTGGATCAATTGAGTCCTAGCGATGCAGAACAAATCGCTCCAGGCGTCTTGTTTTATCTGACTGTGCGAACGGTCTCTGACGGGGGACGACGTCAACGAACGTCGAGCGTCCGTCTCCGGCGCCTTGGCAAGTGGACAGACAAGGATGCCGCTATCGTCGCGGCCGGAGTCGAGAGGCTGCGCAACGACCTTGCCGACCTATGGGAATGACCCGCCCGCCGCCGATGAGATTGAAGTCTCGATTTTCGGTCCAGGCAAGGGTGAGTCGATTGTTGTGCATTTGGGCGACAATCACTGGATAGTTGTTGATTCTTGCCGGGACCAAACAAACGGCGAGATCCCACCGCTGGCGTATCTAAATTCAATGGAAGTCGCACTAAAGGATGCAGTACGTCTGGTCGTCGGCACTCATGCGCACGATGACCATATCGCGGGGCTGTCCTCAGTATACGAGGCCTGCGAGGCCTCTTCATTTGTCTGCTCGGCGGCGCTTTCTACCGATGAGTTCTACGCCCTGGCTGAAGATGATGAGCGCGTAGGTTCGCTCGTGCGAGAGCGAGTCTACCGGGAATACCGAAGTATCTTCGATATTGCGCGAACCCGACCGCGCAGCCTACAAGGCAGGCGCCCTCTCATTCGGGCCACCGAGCGGCTCTCGCTTCTATCCATTCCGGTACAAGACACGCAGGCGGAGATACTGGCGATATCACCCTCTCAGGAGGCGCTTACTCGGTCTATTCGAAAGTTGGCGGATGGTGCGCTAAGACTGGGTGAGTTGCCACGCTCGCCTGCTGCGGACCCGAACGAGTTGGCGGTTGCTCTCTGGATCACTGTCGGGAATCGGAGCATTCTTCTCGGCGCTGACCTACTGAAAGGCCCCGTTGGGTGCGGATGGCAAGGCGCTCTCGATTGGCATAGGCCGGCTCGAAAGGCAGAAGTTGTCAAGGTGCCTCACCATGGTGCTCCCAATGCGCACTGGGCACCGATGTGGGCTGATCTAGCGGTTCCTGAGCCCCTGGCTCTGCTTGCCCCGTATAGGGGTGGAAAGACTAAGCGCCCGGCACCAGACGACATCGTGCGAATCCTTGAGCTGACGCCGGACGCTTACATCACTGCATCACCTAGGCGGCTCCCGCCGTCGTCCACGGTTCGCGGTATCGGCGCCATGATTAATCAAGTGGGTAGGAACGTTCAGGATCCATGGGGTAAGGTCGGCCATGTTCGTGCGCGAGCGCAGATATCTGAAGGCCACTGGCAGGTGCAATGCATGCCCCCCGCATCTCATCTGTTTGCGTATCGGTAACGTCGGATCGCTCACATAGCCGCCGACGTGACCGGCCATGAGCGGACAGCCAGTTTCGCGCGTCGCGGACCACGGCACGAGCATGAGCACCAACGGCTAGCGAGTGTCACGGTTGCTTCTTGAAGTCGCCACGTCGAATGCCGTAGATGAAGCGTTCCCATCCGACCTTGCCGAAGGCAAGAACGGTTCCGTTTGGGTGCTTGCTGTCGCGAAGCATCACAGCGTCGGTTTCGTAGGCGCATTCGACGCATTCACCTCCGCTCCCGCCGGAATAGCTGCTCTTGAAGAATCGTGGGTCCGAGGGTTCTTGCGTCATGTCAGGTACTCCTGGAGGGGAACGGTTGCGGCGCGGACGTGATCGAAGATCGTCGTATAGCGCTCTAGCTCGGTGGGCTGCTGGAGGTAGACGGCCGAGCTGGGCGAGTCGAGGTAGACCACGGACGGGTCTTCCTGTGGATCCTCGAAGTCGAGGATGACGAAGGCGCCCTCCATTGCGGCGTGCGCACCAGCCTTGAGCGGTAACACGTCGATCGTTACCGACGGCCGACCTGCCATCTCGCGCAGCTTTTCGGTCTGGGCGCCCATTACATCTGATCCGCCGACCTCGCGGAGGATGACCGCCTCGTTGAGGACGAAGTGCAACACGGGCGGCCTCGGGCGCTTCAAGATCGCTTGTCGTTCCATGCGCACGCCTACGCGCCTCTGAAGCTCGGCTCCATCGTCTTCAGGGTTTCGTGCCCGATAGACCTCCACGGCGTACTCAGGTGTCTGGAGTAGCCCCGGGACCAGCTCCGGCTGGTAGGACCGGATCCACGCCGCCGCCGGCTCTAGGTCGACGTACAGGCTGAACCATTCGGGGACTGCGTCTGCGCCGAAGATGTGCCACCAGTTGGTGCCCTGCGTCGCGAGAGCCAGTGTCGTCAGCGCCTCCAGTTCTTCGTTCGAGGCGCGATAGTGACGGCAAAGCGCTGCCACGTCCTGAGGTTTCGCCGGGTGCTTTCCCGCTTCGAGCTTGTAGAGCTTGGCCCGGGAGATCCCAAGCCGTGGGTCGGAGACGACGGTTTCAACAGAGACGCCAGCCGTATCTCGGAGCAGCCTCAACCTCCGGCCAAGCTGACGACGAACGACGGTCGGGGTAGCCGCTGCCGTGGTCACCGGCTCGTCTCCCGAACTCTCCACGCGCACATTGTCGTCTCCCCGTGAGACACCGGACTCGCCTTGCGACGAACTGCCTAGAACTGATCTGGTGAAACTCTCATCAAGAGACTCTCACGTCGGCTGAACGCTCGCGAAAATTCGAGCGCACCGGGTGACGTCGCGCGGTAGTCCGTGCCCAGAACGGAGACTTCCGATGATGCACGGCTCAGCTCCGCACCATGACCCCCCGGCATTCGATCTCGAAGGCGGAGACATTCGAGGCTATGACGAGGGCGCGATTCCGGAACCGGATCCGGAGCTCCTCCTCAACGCCCCGTTCAGCTCCCTGGTGGCGAGCGAAGCCCAGCTCAGTCACCGTGCCTACGCAGTTCGGTCGGGCCACCCCTACGCGTCACGCCTCACGGCCGAAGACTTCCTCTACCTGATGGCTCTCCGGACAGCCATCAGCCGGGCGTTGAACTGGGGTTCGCAGGCCGACGTCCGGGATGCGCGCGAAGTGGGCGCGGACTGGTCGGCGATCGCCACCGCGCGAGGCGTCACGGTCGATCGGGCGCAGGCGGAATTCGTGCATTGGATCGACGCGCAAGCGGCTCTGTGGGACAGCGGTCCGACGCCGTCCGGGGTTCGCTTCGGTTTCAGCCTGTCGGAGCGCGCCTCCGTGCGAAGCCTCGTGAGGCCGCCGTGCTCAAGCATGCCCGCCTGAGGCTCTTTCGCTTGCGGGGCGTCCGTCCAACGGAGGTTCGACCCGAGCCGCTGCCGAAGCGGATACCGGGCGCAGCGCTGGCCGCCGGACGTCGAGCGACGCCGGCCCCGGACGCGTGGCGAGTGCGTGGCCAGGTGTCCGGGGCCGTAGTGCCTCAGGTGGGCCGTGACCTCACGTGAGTGATGCACCAGACCCACTCGTGCAGCGGGTTGTGTCGCAGGGTGAACGTCCAGGTCCGGTCGGGTTGGGTGTAGGGGTTGAAGCCGTTCTCGCCGGCTCGATGGATCTCCAGCTCTCCGTCGACGGCCACGCTGGCGTGGTGTCCGGACTCCGTCGACCGGTAGTCCGGATTCCAGGCGTGACGAGCGATCCAGTCCGGAGCGAACTCATCGTGTAGCCGCTGGTCTTCTGCCTGGATGACGGCGGAAACTCTCCCGGTGGCGTCGTCACAGACGTTGCGTTGCCATGGGCCTTTGTCGCCGACGTCGGGAAAAGCCCAGCTGAGGAACCAGAGCACGCGGACCTCGGGAGTGTCCGGGGTGTCGTCGATGACGGAGAGCCCCGCGCCGATCGTGCAGGCTACGAGCCCGAGGACGAGAGCGGCAGCGATGGCGCTCAGCGCCAGGACCGGACGACGCCAATTCGCGATGACCGGCGGCGGATCGTCAGTAGGCCCGTCGTCGACGACGCCCGGGGTCGGGCCGCGTGCAGTGGCAACGCGCCGAGGTGGAACACCCGGTAGGAGCCGGCCGCCCTTTGCGACGACGAGTCGCCCGGATGGGCGGTTACGCGTGGTGGTCATGGTGAGCCTCCTTCCGTCTCGTCGCGGTCGTCGTTGGTGATGAGCCAGGTGCCGGCTGGGTCGAGGCCGGTCCGGGCGTAGCGGAATCGGGTGAGTGCGTCGGCTTGGACGTCGCCGAACCGGTCGCCGCCGGCCGCTTGCGCGGCGCGGTAGTCGCGGCGTTGTTGGTGGAGTGCGGTGAGGGTGGTGGAGTAGGTCCGGGTGCGGGAGGCGACGGTGCCGCGGAATCCGTTCTGGTGTGCCCAGGCCCGTAGCCGCAGTGGCTGGAACTCAGGTAGGCCGCCGAGGCGCCAGGCGATGCCGACTAGTGCTCGGATGTGTCGCGTGACGTCGAGGAGCGGTATCTCGGCGGGTGCTCCGATCCGCCGGGCCAGGCCCGCGCCGAGGGATTTGGTGACGTACTTGGCGAGGTAGGCCGCAAGCCGCCGCTCAGTCTCGTCGTCTTGCCCGGAGGGAATGGGGTCGGCGGTGGCTTGCGGTCCCCAACCGAAGACCCACTCACCTACCCGGTTGGCGGGGGCCTCGACCTGGACGCAGCCGGCCGCGCGGATAGCGGCGTCCGCGAGCAGGTCTGCGGTGACCCAGTCCGGCGGTGCCAGGTCGGGATCAGTTGCGTCGTCGGCGCGGATGATCGCGTGTAGGTGGATCGCACCGCGGGCTTGGATCTCGGCGACCCGGGTGCAGGCGATCCGCACCGCGTCGGCGACGTCCCGGACGGTCCGTCCCGCGAGCCGGGCGATTTCGCGAGCGAGTTGGATGCGCCAGCGGTGCCAGAGCGCCGTCGCGTGTGCGTTGAAGAGGACGAGGCCGGGCCAGTCGTAGCAGCCGTCACACAGCGGAGCTCCGACGACGGGATCGTCGGCAGGGTGCCGAACCGAGCACCACGCCGGGAGCCCGTGCAGGCAGAGCGGCTTGTCCCGCCGGGGACGGCAGACCGCCGGCCGTCCATCGGGTGAGATGTTCGCGGTGTGGACGGGTCCGAAGCCGGGCGCGGTGAGGGTGACGAACAGCCGCGGGTGCGTCCGCACGGAGGCCGCCCGTCCTTTGCCGCCCGCGAGCCCGGCGTAGATGAGAAACCAGGTGTCCCCGGCGTAGCGACGGGCGCAGGCCGCGCAAAGCACGCCGTGCCGGGAGCCGCACGGCACGAGCAACGTTCCGGTGGTCTCCCGGGTCGAGTACCAGGACGGAACGGCGTCGCCGGACGCCGGATCGACGCGGTATACCGCGCCGGACAGGTGGACCGGCCGGGAGCAGCCGCCCACGGTCCGGAGCTGCCGTTGGAGCTGGCCGAAGTCGCCGGCACCGGCCCAGGCGATGAGCCGAGCGAGCACGTCCGGGGTGAGGCCGGCGGAGTCGAGGAGCGCGGAGAGCGCGTCCTCTGGTGAGTGATCGGTGATCATGGCTGCCCTCCGTAGGTGTGTCCGGTTCGGACGCGGGCGGGCAGCCGGGATTGAGCTACCCGCCCGCGCGGGTTCGACCGGTCGTGTGCTGGCCGGTCATGGGGTGAAGGTGGCGACGGTCCAGGCGATGTCGCGGTCGGAGACGTAGCCGGCCCGGACCCGCCGAGGTGTCGGGTCACCGTCGGTCAGGACGTACGCGATACCGGCGCCACGAGCCTCATCACGCGGGATGAGGTGTGCTGCCGCGCCTCGGTCGGCCGCGCCGTCACCGAGGACCAGGTCGACCTGTGATGGCTCGTCGAGCCGTAGCGCGATCCGGGTAGTGAATAGCTGCCGCAGGGGCACGGTCTCTTTCCGCGGATCTTGCGCCGCGGCCAGGACCGCGACCCCGAGCGCTCGCCCTTGGGTGAGCACCGTGGCCAGTGCGGCGGCGAACCGCTCCTTGAGCTTCCGATCGCTGAGATAGGCGGTCAGGAAGGCCAGCTCATCGATATTCAGCAGCACGAACGGATCACCGCGCCGGGGCGTGTGGGTTCGGGCGTAGCCGGCCAGGCGCCGGGCGCGGTCGGCGACCAGTTGCGCCGCTTGCTCGACCAGCTCGACGATCTCGGCCGGCTCGGCCGCGTATCGGGCGAACAGCCGCCGGCCGGAGGCGAACTCGATCCGTTTCGGGTCGGCGGTCCAGACCTCCGCGACCCCCCAGCGGAGCAACGGGCCGAGTGCCCGGATCACCGACCACTGCACGGAGCCCTTGCCGGCGCCCGTGGCCCCGGCGACCAGGACGTGACGACCGATCAGCCGCTCGGTCCAGGAGAAGCCGTCTTCCCGCCGGCCCAGCACCAGCGCCCGGAGGTCCGGCCGCGGATTCGGTAGCGGCGCCCGGAACGGAACTGCGAGCGGATCGAACCACAGAGCCGTGATCCGCACCCAGCCCCGAGCCGGGGAATCGACCGCGACCCGAGCCACCTGCCAGGACTCGGCCAGCGGCTCAGACGCTCTCGAATAGTCGATGGGAGTCTGACCATCCAGCAGCCGGCCGACCACGACGAAGCCGTTCGGGATCGGTCGCCACCGTCCACCCAGATACTCGATCGCCGCCCCAGCGCCCGTGCCCTGCGGACGGGTCAGCCCCGCACGCCAGGCCAGTTGCGGCCATTGCCAGCGCCGCACCCACACCCAGGCTCGATCGGGGATCACCGCCGCGATCCGATCGCCCTGCCACCGCCAGAGCTGGCCCCACAGCCACGCCCGGAGCCGCCAGACCAGCAGCGCGCACCCGAGCGCGACCAGGAGCAGCAGCGCAGCGTGGGCCGGTTGAGGAATAGCACCAGCCAGGCGATCGACCCGAGCAGCCATGCCCAGGCCTTGAGCAGGAACAGCGCTGCTCGCCACGGCCCGCGTCGAATCAGAATTACCAGCGCGAGAAGAAACATCACCGCTCACCTCCCTCCAGCCGAGGCAGAAGCCCGTGTCAGGCGGTGCCGTTGGAAGGTGAGGCGTGCCGACGCCGGGTCTCCGCATCGACGGGCGCCAGCGAATCGGCCCGGAAGGCGATGCCCCAGTTACCCGAGTCACCGATCCAGGGCCGTCCGGTGAACCGGGCGAGCTGAACGGGGGTCGCCGGAGCGATCCCGTCCGGCCGTCCCGGAACGGTGACGGTGACCAGGCCCGCGGGCTCGTCCGGGTGGAGCAGCGCGATTTGGACCCGGAAGAGCGGCAGCCCGGTTTGTTTGTCCACGACCGGCCGGCCCGCTTGGTCCACCCGCGCCTCAGGGACAGAGAGCGCGAGGAAACCGACCTGAGTGGAATCCAGATGTAGAACGTTCGGAAGACCGTTGACAGCCATAACAACCAGCTCCATCCATGGAGAAAGGCGAGAGGAACAAGACGCGGGTGGGCACCAACAAGACCCGCGTACTTGCGACCGGTCATCCGTAACCAGCCTTTCCTCGGGCCACTTCCGTGCGGCCCGGATTCAGTAAATGGCTCCAGCAAATGCGGCGCAAGTTTTCATTTCAACCCAAATCAAGACAGCGCAACATGGCCAATTCGGCGGCCTCGCAAATGCGACGCATTGGACCCGAAATTGGCACACACTTTCCCTGCCTTGCGTCGAATCCGACACACGGCCCGAAAGTGCTGGACAAAGAATGTTCAAGAATTCTCAAGATCAGCGCCTCTAACCGGCACCCACGCCGACGCGTCACTCACCGCCTCAGGCGGAAACGCATTCGCGACGTCAGCACACACGAAAAAGGCCGCGATCCGGCACCAGACATCCGCCGGACGCGGCCAACCCAAACGCCCCACACCGGGGCGGAAGAACGAGAAGGGCTAGATCGCAGCAGCGAACCCGAAGGCGCCGCGATCCGTACCCGAAGCCCGATAAACGGGCGAGAAGGCACAAGGAGCCACCAAGGACCAAAGAGTGGACAACATATCGGGACGCTCCTCTCGCACTCGACTCGCTCGTCTACTTCGGATCACCAGAGTAGCAACACCAACACAATCTGTGAACCAATCAAGCGCAGCCGTACCACTGATCACGCCGCGCTTGGCGACCCAGGGCAAGCCGAGCAGACCACCGGCGGGGCCGCCATCCTCCGAGGTCGGGCAATTCGATGTGTCGACATGTGGCGGCCCCGCCGCCGGCCTGCTCCCGGAACGGTGGGTCGCCGGGGGTCAGGGGAGGTGGGGCAGGTGGCAACAACGGTCGTGCCAACAGATCGGTCTTGCGATGTGTTCAAACTTTCCTTACATAGATCAAGGGCGGCCTACGGCCGCCGACCGCGCACCCGCGCGGCCGGGGACCCCGGCGCTGACGCGCCACCCCACCGCGCGGGCACGCGGCACCGAGGCCGCGGACTGGACGAACCCCAGCTTCGTATCGTCGTCTAGGCAACGTCTTCAGCGTCGTCCGGCCCGCGAGCCCGGGGCTCTTCTGCGTCTGACTCGCGCAGATCGACGCCGAGCAGCCGACCTACACGTTGCCACTTTTCCTCGGACCAGACAGGAGACGCAGCGGCCTGCCGGCGTCCCCACTCATGCGCATCGTTGTTCGCCATGATGACTTCCTTTCTGCGTTGGACAGAAAGGAAGTTGCGGCAACATGCCGACATGAAATGCCGACAGTCACCCGGGATAAAGAATGAAGTCGAGTCGAGGCCTCGGAAGAGGAGGACTATCAGGAGTCCGCCGAACGGCCGCAGTCAGATAGCGTCGCCTGCCCGGACAACCCGGACTCCCCTAGCAACTTCCAAACTCAGATTACCAGTGCGCACAAGTCGCGAAGGGGTGACGACGGTAGATGTTTATTCGCGCCACACCGGCACTAGAAGGTCGGGATTGAACGGTGCGCGCCCACGGCCGGCCGGAAGGACGATCACGGCGTGCAAGGCCTCACGGATGATCGCGCGTTTCTGCATGACGTCGAGTTCGCCGCTCATCCAGCGCTTCCGAACGTTATCGAGCGCCGCCGAACTACGCCGGACGACGGCGGCATGGCGCGCCTTCTCGTTACGCAGACGCGTGCGCTCCTCCTCCAACGCGCCGACGTTAGCGAAGAAGAACTCATCCGAGAGGCCACCCGCACGCCACTGCCGGCCGAGCGCGTCGAGGCGCCGCTGGACCACCTCCAGGTCCGCTTCACCCGCCCAGGCCTCAACCTCAGCGGCTACCGCCTGCCGCTCTTCCAGTTTCGCCAGCACCGCCTCAGTGACGTACTCGTCGACAAGCGGCCCATGCCGACCGATACCCGCGCAGCCGCCCTGTCCCTTGGGAGGGCAGACATAGATGTAGCGCCCATGGCGCCGATCCATCACCCGGAGATGGGCATTGCAGGGAGTCCCGTCCGGGCGACCCTTGCCACAACGCAGGATGCCGCTCAGCAGGTACCAATGAACGGTCTTGTCGACCGGTAGCGGATCGCCGATGGAGCCGTCGGACCGCACCCGCCGACCCTTGCGAGCATGCATGATCGCGTCCACGGCCAACCAGGTCTCGGTGTCGACGATGGGTTGCCACTGCCCGACGACCGGCTTACCCGCGTCGTCGGCGACCAGTTCGCCGCGCAGCCGTCGCCAGCCGCACAGCCGCGGATTGGCAAGCGTCTTCTTGAGTGCGTCCATCGTCCACGCGTTCCCGCGCGTCGTGAGTACGCCGGCCTCTTGCCACTCGCGTACGAGCGAGTTCAGCGAACGACCCGACGCGAAGTCCCGAGCCGCCTTGGCGAGCAACGGAGCCTCGACCGGGTCGAGCGTCAGTCGGTCCGGCAGCCAGCCGAACGGCCGAGTGCCACCCACCGGCCGACCGTCCTCAGCCCTCGCACGGTGAGAGCGCCGCAGCCGGCGCCGCATCTTGCGAGACTCGATCTTCGAGAAGGCCACGCCGACCAGGCCCATGCCCTCGACTTCCTCGGCGTACAGGTCCTTCGGCCCACGCTCGTCCGCATAGACCCGTCCGTCTTCGGACGTGAGCGCTTCGACGAACCGTTCGTAGTCGCCGGCCCGGCGCGCCAGCCGGTCTTCGTTGAGGAGGACGACACCGCGGACAGCAGCACCGTTCGACAGCCGGCCGAGGCGGAGGATGCGAAGCATCTCCTCGAAGTCTTCACGGACGACGTCCGCCTTGCTCGCGGAGCGGTCGTTGTCGGTCAGCTCTGCCACGATCCGCCAACCGAGCCGCTGAGCGGTCTGCCGGTTGACACGATGTTGATCGCGGACGCCGTGCCCGTCCTTCTCAGTGTCGTCACTGATGCGGGCGTAGGCGACCACCGGAATTCGGTCGTCGTCTGGTGCCTCGACTAATTGCACATTCTCTAGATTACTACCACCAGCAGTACCTTTCGGACGCCAAGAACCCGTACGGGTACTGCAATCACGGCCCGAATGGGCTCAGCTGCCCCATCGGGGTCGGGAACATGCCGGCCCAGACCTCGATCGAGGCTCCGGGCGCCGCGCACTGACGCTCTGACGCACGCTGCACGGTGGTGGGCGGTCCGGTTCCAGCCGGACCGCCCGCTTGACTTATCAGCCACCTGGCCGATCAGGCAGACGTGGACTCCATGTCTGTCGCCGGGTCAGTCCCGAGCACCCAGCCTCGCGCGGTTCGCGTCGCTATCGCCAGGCCTTGGAGAGTCAGCCCGATTCATCTGAATCAATATCCGCTCGCTGAGCGCCGTTCACTGAACCGCGTGATCCTCGAGCGGCAGACGCTGATACCGCCTCCTACAGAGCTATATATTTCTCTGTATAGTTTGGTCATGGCACTGCTCCATGACCCGCATCAGGTATCCGTGACCGAGGCCGCCCAGCGCGGAGTCGCCGGGCTCGTTGCCGAGGCGGAAGCGGGCGCGGACCTCGTCGTGACGCGACGGCATCAACCGGTGGCGGTCCTCGTCAGCTTCCAGCGGCTGGAGCAGATCGACACGGTGATCTCAGATCTACACGACCTGGCACTGGTCCTCGCCCGCTCCGCGACCGATACCGGCCACCGCACGTCAATCGACGACGTGCTCACCGCCTTCGGCCATACCCGCGACTCGCTGGCATCGCTCGAGGACGACGAGCACTGACGACCAATGGCCAGCATCACCTTTACCGACGATGCACTCGACGACCTCCGCCGGATCGGCCCTGATGCCGTCCCAAAGGTGCTCAAGAAGATCCTGCTGCTGGCAGACGACGCCGAAGCCGACTACCCCCTGGGTGGTGACCTGACCGGATTCCGGAAGCTGGTCGTCGGGCGCAACACGTGGCGAGTCGTCTACCGAATCACGGCAGACAAAACGATAGAGATCTGCGAGATCTGGGCGATCGGTGCACGCGCTGATGCGGAGGTGTACCGCGAGGCTACGACTCGACTGCACCGCGCGGCGGAGACGCAGCCTCATCTCGTTGCGTTGGCGCAGGTGATCGACAGACTGGGGAAGCTTGCGGGAGATCTCGTCCAGGAGCAGGCGCCGTCACGGGAGCCCGTACCGGACTGGCTAGCAGAACGCCTGATCCACACGGTTGGGATGGCCCGGGAAGAAGTGGCCGCCGCCGATCTCCAGCAGGCCGTCGACCTCTGGACTGCATATATGTCCCCGCCCCAGGACTCGTGACGACGCTCAGCGAAAATTCACATCGCCGAGACTGCTACCACCAGCAGTACCTGTCGGACGTCAAGAACCCGTATGGGTACTGCAATCACGGCCCGAATGGGCTCTCGTGCCCGATCGGGGTCGGGAACATGCCGGCGCAGACTTCCGTCGAGGTTCCCGGGTCCGCGCACTGACGCAGTAGCACATGCATCACCACGGGCGGTTCGGCGATCAGCCGGGCCGCCCGAGTTCATTCCGGAAGCAGCCGGAGCCGCTGCCCCTTCGGAAGGTGGCGCGGTGTCACCACGCTGAAGTCTCGGCGATCGAGCGCCGCCACTTCTCGAAGGTCCAGCCGCTCGGCGAGCGCTACGACGCAGGCATCCACCACCTGTAAGCGAAGAGACGCATAGGTGCTGAGAAGCTCCGACATTCGTCGGTAGTCGTAGGGCGAGACCTCCACCACGCGCAACTCGTCCTCGGCGATCGCGGCACAGAAATCTGCTGCTAGCCCTTGGCTGCCGCGCCGTCGTGGATCGGCCAACAGGTGACAGATCTCTGTCACCGCGAGGGACGGGACAACTAACCGAGTCCAGTTCTCGACGAGAAACCGAGAGCAGCGCTCGTGATTGTCGTCCGCCCCGTTGAAAGCCGCGACGAGCGGCCCGGTATCGCAGAGAATCACGCCGAGGCTGCTCCGCCAGCCTGCTAATCCTGCGGGAACGACAGATACTTGTCGTGGTTCTGCGCAAGGTCCGCGGGGCCACGCAACGAACCCATCAGCCGGGCGAGGTGCCGAGGCAGGGTCCGCTCGTTCGCAGGCTCTTCGTCGTCTCGCTTCAGCGAGACCGGTTCGTCGGCCATACGTGGAGTGTAAGCGCCCATCATCACTTGCCCAGACCTCGAACACCGGTCTGTCGACAACCCGTCCGCTTGCAGTGCTGCGCTCGCGCCTCCGCATCAATCACGCGACGAGGCTAGATGCACGGGGGCCTGCCTCCCGACGCCAGCGCGTGTACGGCTGAATTCCGCGGTATCAGCGCTGCTACGCCGGGTCACAGGGGCGTGCTGCCACGCCTACGACCATCACCAGCAGTCACCTGTCGGACGCCAAGAACCGTACGGGTACTGCAACCACGGGCCGAATGGGCTGTCGTGCCCGATCGGTGTCGGTGCCCTGCCGGCGCAGGCCGAGGTCGGGCTCCGGGCGCCGCGCACTGACGCGCCAAGTTCGACCACGGGCGGTCCGGACAGGCGGGCAGCTCGTTCACCGGGAACGATGGCCCTCGGTCGCGTGCGAGTCGATCGTCGACTGGTGCGGCTGATCCAGTGTGGCCATCGACTCGTCGACGAGGCGAGACAACTGGGCCACCTTGTCGTCGGTCAACCGCTCGGCAACGGACACCGCGGCGACGTTCGCGCGCAGGTGATCGGGGTTGGACGTACCGGGAATGACGAGCATGGCCGGTGAACGACGCAGCAGCCAGGCGAGTGCGACCTGGGCCGGTGTCGCACCGAGGCGCTCTGCCGGGGCGGTCAGCGCAGCGCAGGCAGTGAGCCGGCCGGCGGCCAGCGGGTAGTACGGCACGAACCAGATGTCCTGGGCCTCGCAGTCGGCGAGGACCTGAACGCCGCTGCGGTCGAGCAGGTTGAAGCGGTTCTGCACGGCCGCGATCGACGTCATCCTCTGCGCCCGGGCCAGCATTTCCGGTGATGCGCCGGAGAGCCCGATGGAACGAATCAGGCCCTGGTCGCGCAGGTCGACGAGCGCACCGAGCGACTCCTCGAGGGGCACTTCGCTGCCGGCTCCAGGCGTGTCTCCTTCGAGCCGGAGGTAAGTCAACCCGCTCGCCTCTACCCGCAGGTCCTCCAGGGCCTCGTAGACCTGCCTGCGGATCGTGTCCGGGTGGTGGGTGAGGATCCACGATTTACCGGGTCCGCGACCGGCACCGACCTTGTTGCCGACGATGACGTCGTCCGGGATCGGGCTCAGCGCTTGTCCGATCAACTGATTCACGGTGCGCGGACCGTACGCGTTCGCGGTGTCGAGGAATGTGACACCCAGCTCGACCGCACGGCGCAGCACCTGCCGCGCCGACTCGGGGTCGGCCGGCGGGCCCCACACGTTCGGGCCCGCGAGCTGCATGGCGCCGTATCCGACTCGATTCATTTCACAGTCCCTTGCGTATCAGTGCAACGACCTTGAACGTAGCAGTGCCACGTCTCAGTGATACACCGGGTCGCGTAGCATCGCCACCGTGAATGACGAGAGGACCCGTACGCGTCGACGGATCGTCGCGATTGCGGCCGAGCTCCTGGAGCAGAACGGCCTTCAGTCGGTCTCGACCCGGTCGGTTGCCGCAGCGGCGGGCGTTCGGGCCGCCTCGCTGTACGGGCTGTTCGGCGATATGGACGGGCTTCTCGATGCCGTAGCCGTCCAGGCTTTTGATCTCTATCTGGCAGAGAAGCAAGAGCTGGCGCCAACCGACGACCCGGTCGACGACGTGCGGCGGGGCTGGGACATGCACGTCGACTTCGGGCTACGGCATCCCGCGCTATACGTGCTGATGTTCGGCACGGGCCGGCCCGGTCGGCGGCCGCCTGCCGCAAATAGGGCGCATCACCAGCTGGTGAGTTTCTTCGATCGGGTCGCTGCCGCGGGCCGACTGCGAGTGCCCTCCGCTACCGCTGCCAGTCTTTCGGTTGCCGCCGGCACTGGCATCACACTCGCACTGATCGCGGCACCTGCCGAGGAGCGCGACTTGGAGCTTTCCGTGAAAATGCGCGAGTCGGTCGTCGCTTCGGTCATCATCGACGCGCTCCCCGGCACGGACCCCGGCCTCGCGTCGCTCGCGGTCGCGCTCGACGCTTCGCTGGGTGCGGCAGTCGGCGAAGACCTGCCCCTCCGCCCCACCGAGACTGCGTTGATGCGCGACTGGCTTCACCAACTCGCGCGCTGATCGCCTGCGGCCGGTCGGGCGCCGAGACGTCACGACGGCCAATAGTCTTGCTGCCGTAGCGGCCAACGCGTTTCCGGCAGCGCGAAACGGGCGGTCCGGCGGTCAGCCGAACCGCCCGTTTGCTCACGCGCGCCGGCGCCGCTCAGCCACCGCGGGGCACACAGGCACCGTCGCTGACCCGCGGGAGTCGGCCGATGGCGTCCTCGGTGTTCGGGCCGTAGACGCCGTCGACTGCCAGGTTCCCGCCGACGGAGTTGATCCACCGCTGGTAACCGATGACAGCGTTCTTGGTGGCCGGGCCGAAGTCGCCGTCGACGCTGAGTGGCGTGCCGGCCTTCCCGTTGCAGTTCAGGACCTGTTGTAAGGCGGTGACCGCCGAGCTGACGCTTCCTTGAGCGAGCCAGCACGAGCTGCTTCCGCCCGAGGAAACGGGGATGATCAGGTAGCCGTAGGCCCCGTACTCCGTTCCGGATCGGGTGCACTGCGGCGTCGCCGCAGCGGCCGGCGAGGCGGTGGCGGCCAGGCCGGCCGCCGCGATGATCGCCACCGCGGCAGTACTGAGCAAGGCGCGCACGCCCCGTGTGGAATTGTGCATTCGAGCCCCCGTACAAGAGTGTCTACGTCCTTCATGGACGCTCGTTCAGTGTGACATTCGGCCCTTTTCGGTGGGGCTCGGTTGACGAGGATGAGCGAGGCTCCGGGCGTCGCGCACTGACGCGGTGATGCCTCAGCGCTCCGGTGAACGGAGCAGCGCGAGCACCGCGAGGACCCGCCGGTGGCCGTCGTCGGAATCCGCCAGCCCGAGCTTGAGCAACACGTGCCGGACATGCCCTTCGACCGTGCGTTCGCTGACGACCAGTCGGCGCGCGATCGCGGGGTTGTTGAGGCCCTCGGCCATCAGTTCCAGCACCTCCCGTTCCCGGGCCGAGAGCGCGGACAGCGGATCGTCCGCGGAGCGTGCCGCCAGCAGCGCGCCGACGACGTACGGATCCAACGCCGACCCGCCGTCGGCCACGCGCTGCGCTGCGGCCAGGAAGTCCTGCACGTCCAGGACGCGGTCCTTGAGGAGGTAGCCGAATCCGCCCAGGCCCACCAGCCTCGTCGCGTGCGTCGTGTCGATGTGCTGCGACAGGACGAGGACCCCGACGTCGGGGTGGGCGTCTTTGAGGTCGCGTGCGGCGCGCGTCCCCTCGTCGGTGAACGTCGGCGGCATCCGGACGTCGACCACGACGAGGTCGGGACGCTCCTCGTCGACGGTTCGCAACAGCGACCCGGCATCGCCGACGGCCGCCACGACGTGGTGGCCCCGGTCTTCGAACAGGCGGACCAGACCCTCGCGGAGCAGCACCTGGTCCTCGGCGATCAGGACGCGCACGGCAACTCGGCGATCACGGTCGTGCCCTGTTCCGGCGGGCTCTCGACGCGCATCCGGCCGCCCTGGGCCGAGATCCGATCGGCCAGGCCGCGCAGCCCGGTGCCTTCGGCCGGACGCGCACCCCCGGTGCCGTCGTCGCTGACGGTCAGCACGAGGTGGCCGTCCTTTCGCTCGGCACGCAACGCGACTCCGGTCGCGCCCGCGTGTTTGACCGTGTTCGCCAGCGCTTCGCAGGCCACGAAGTAGGCGGTCGCCTCGATGTCGGAGGCGTACCGCGCACCGTCGACGTGTACGTCGACGCGGAGGGGCATTCGCTCGGCGAGCTCCCGGAGGGCGATGTCGAGCCCGTCGTCCAGGTACGCGGGCCGGATGCCGTTCGCCAATTCGCGGAGCTCCGAGATCGCGACGCCGAGCTGCTCGACGGCGACGTCGATGGCCGGGCTCCCGCCGAGTTCGAACTGGGCGTGGCGAAGCGTCAGCCCGATGCTGACCAGGCGCTGCTGCGCCCCGTCGTGCAGGTCGCGTTCGAGGCGCCGGCGCTCCTCGTACCCCGCCGCGACGATGCGGGCGCGCGACGCCTCCACCGCGGCGAGCTGGTGCCTGACCTCGGCGCGGAGCCTGGCGATTTCGATGGCCAGACCGGCCCGCGCCACGACTTCGTCGAGCAGCCGGGCCGACCCGCTCATTCCGTCCGCGTGCGCGACCACGGCGAGCGACACGCCGGCACGTTCGACCAGAAGTTCACCGTCGGCCGCCGGGTGCTCCGCGCCGGGCGGGAGGTAGCGCAGTTCCAAATCCGGCCGCGCCATGACATCACGAAGCAGCTGTTCCAGGGCCTCGGGTTCCGCACGGCCCGTTCGAAGAGCGTCCAGAAAAGCATCGACGCGGGCGAGGGCCTCGAAACGGGCTCGCCGGAAACGGCGATCGACCAGGTCTTGCACGCGGCCGCGTAGCGGTCGGAAGGCGACCGCGACCGCGAGCGTCGCACCGGCCGTCGCCCATGAGGAGCCGCGGCCCAGAACGGCGCCGAGGACGAGCACGGTGGCGAGGTAGGCGCCACCCAGCAAGACGGTCAGCACGCCGTAGACGAGCGTGCGATTGATGATCAGGTCGATGTCGAAGAGCCGGTAACGCAGGATCGCGACGCAGATCGCGGCCGGGAGCAGCGGAACCACGAGTGCGATCGCGACCCGCACCAGTGCGCTGTCGTTGTACAGGAACGTGGCGAGCGAGCCGATCACGGCCAGCAGGGCAAGCGCGTAGGCGACCCACTTCAGCTGCTGGTGTTCCACACCGGTCGAACGGCGGAACCGGACGATCACCGAGCCGATGGCGGCCAGCAGGCACCCGAGGAACAGCACCTGGCCGACGAAGTACACCGGTTCCAACCCGTCGATCGCATGGGGGTTGACCCCGGACGCGAAGGCCGGATCCGAAGCGTGGCCGAGGGCCGCGCCCAGCATTTGCAGACCGGTGGCGAGGGATGCCACCCACACGCCGGCGCGGCGGATCCGGCTCAGGTCTCGTCCCGACGGGAACAACAACACGAGTATCGCGGTGCCGCTGATGCCCAGATAGTTCGTCCAGTTCGTCAGCCACTCGCTGGTGGCCGCCGCGGGCCAGGTGGCGTGGTAGCCGTAGCCCTCGGTGAACTCGACGAAGGCAGCAACGAGGCCCATCACGCTCAGCACCCAGCCGGTGGGGTTCGATCGGCGGTAGGTGACGATCAGCGCGCCGGACAGGCCCAGCGCGATGGCGTTCACCGGGTAGAGGAGGACGTCGTACGCCGGTTCGCGGCCCACTGAGATCGGGACCGAAGCCACCGAGACCACGCAGGTGAGCACGAAGCACGCGGCGGCACCGGTTCTTCGCATGCCCGGATCGTGACAGGGCCGCCGGGAGCCGGGCAACCGTGCCAGCACCTGCCTCCGAACGCGTGTCCGCGCGGATGTCCGACGGTCGTGAGCAGCGTCAACGTGGTGGTCCCCGACTCCTGGAGTACTCACCATGACCCGACCTCGTGCCGCCGCCCTGGCTGCACTACTGATCACCGCCGCCGGTGCCCTCTACGCCGCTGTCTCCGCGGTCGCGCGGTGGGAACCCTCGCTGGGCTGGCTGGTGCAGGCGACGATCCACCTCGGAGAGCTGCTGGCGGTCGTCGCGCTCGCGCCGGCCGGAGCGGGTGGCACCAGCCGGGCCGCCCGGATCGGCCTGGGCGCGGCCGGCCTCGGGCAGGCCACGCTCGCGATCGCCGAGGTCGTGTACCCCCACAGCCCTGCGGTCGGCGACGCGTTGTTCGGCGTCGGGCCGCTGCTCACCGGCATCGGCCTGATCGTCGCCGGTGTGGTCGTCGCTCGCCGCTGGGGCGGGCCGGCGTGGCAGCGCGTCGCGCCCCTGGTGCTCGGAATCTACATCTTCGTCGTGATGACGCCCGTGCTGATCGGCTCGGGCGGGCCGCCCGCGCCGGCCGCCGTCTGGGCGATCGCGGGGTGGGACGTGCTGTGGGCGCTGGTCGCCGCGTCGGCTCTGAGCCGGCTCGCACCCGCCGACGCCGGCGGACACCGGGTCGTAGCCGAACTGGGTCCGTAGGTCTCGCGAGAGCGGTCAGGCCGGGCCGCGGTCGTCGTCCTGAGCGTCGAACCGGCCGACCGTCTGCCGGCTCCAGCTCTGGATGGCCGCGGCCTGCTCGGGCGCGAGCGTGTCGAAGAAGGAGCGGCGGATGTTTTCCCCGTGGCTCACGACGGCGCTCCGGGCAACACGAAGGCCCTCGGCGGTCAGCCCGATCCCGACCCTCCGACCGTCGGACGCACCTTCGGTCCGGATCAGAAGTTCGCGTTTCTCCATCCGCGTGAGCAGGTGCGCGACCCGGCTCTTGTCCCACCCGAGCGACTCCGCCAGCTCGCCGACCCGCATCTGGTTGCCGGGCGCACGGTGCAGCGTGATCAGGACGCTGAACTCCGCCTTCGAGATTCCGTGCGCCTGCTGCAAGCCACGGTCCAACTCGTTGACGAGAAGCCGTTGCGCCTGCATCCAGCTGTGCCAGAACTCCCACTCGTCGGGCTCCAGCGCGCGCGACTCCCCCATGGCCGAACCGTATCGCTGGCGAGTTGACGCGTCAACTCGATGAGGCCTAGAGTTGACGCGTCAACTCGCTACGGAGGGAGCAGCCATGGCCCGCACGGTGGTGGTCGTCGGCGGCGGTTACGGCGGTTCGCTGGTCGCCAAGTCCTTGGACGACGTGGCCGACGTCGTCCTCATCGACCCTCGGGAGGCCTTCGTCAACGCCGCCGCGTCCCTCCGGGCCCTCACCCGACCGGATTGGGCACCGAACGCGTTCTTCTCGTTCGAATCGCTGCTCGAACACGGACGGGTGGTTCGCGACAGCGCCGTCTCGGTGGCGCCGGCCGGCGTGACGCTCGCCTCGGGTGAGCAGGTCGACGCCGACTACCTGGTGCTGGCCACTGGCTCCGGCTACGCGTACCCCGCCAAGCCCCGCTCCACGTCGACGAGTATCGCCGCGCAGCTGGACGACCTTCGCGAGACCCACAAGGAGTTGAGCGGCGCCGGCCGGGTGCTGATCGTCGGCGCGGGCCCGGTCGGCCTGGAGCTGGCCGGAGAGATCACGCAGGTGTGGCCGGACAAGCACGTGGTCGTCGTCGACAAGAGCGAGGAACTACTTCCGGGCTTCCTCCCCGAGGTCCGGGCCGGCCTGCGGCACCAGTTGGACGAGCTCGGTATCGACGTGCGGCTGGGCACGGAGTTGACCGCGCTGCCCGCTCCCGAGGCCGGACGGGCCCACAGCTTCGCCGTCACCACGACCGAGGGCGACGAGATCGCGGCGGAC
Source organism: Cryptosporangium sp. NPDC051539 (assembly GCF_044454545.1). Lineage (NCBI taxonomy): Bacteria > Bacillati > Actinomycetota > Actinomycetes > Cryptosporangiales > Cryptosporangiaceae > Cryptosporangium > Cryptosporangium sp. NPDC051539. The sequence continues at coordinate 71,235 of NZ_JBITDV010000010.1, forward strand.
ATCTGGTTTCACGCGTTCGGCGTCCGCGTCAACACCGGGTACCTCACGGACGGACGTCTCACGCAGCTGACCGCGCAGGCGACGATTCCGGTCACCGGGCGCCTCAACGTCCGGGGCTACGACCACGTCTACGCGCTGGGAGACATCGCCGCACTTCCCGACCCCAAGATGGCGTCTTACGCGATGGCACAAGCCGAGGCCGTGGTGGCGAACGTCAGAGCACAGCTAGCGGGCGATCCGCCCTGCACGGTTTACCTCCCGACGCCCGAGCGACGGATTCTGCTTCCGCTGGGAACGCATGCGGGCGTCGGCCAGCTCCCGACGACAGCTGGTCCGGTCGCGGCCACCCTGGACACGGTTTACGAGCGCAAGGGCGCCGACCTGTTCACGGCGAGGTTCGCCGCACGCTTCGGCAACGTCCGCGGCCCGGACGACCACTGAGGTCGGGGTGCCGCGCAGCACGCCGGACGCGCCGAGGACGAGCCGAGACCTCAGTCTCCGCGTGGCCGCTCCGAGCGCGAACCCGCCCGTTCCAGGTTGAGGACCAGTTCCTCGCGGCTCTGGCCGACGTGGTGGAGGTGCCACATCGGCGTCCCCGGAGTGGAACGCCAGGATTCGCTCAGCGGGCTGTTGTCGACCGTGTCGAAGCCGAACTGGTCGTACAGGCGCGTGACGAGCTCGACGGCTTCGGGGTAGTCGCTCGAGACGGCCAGGGCCTGGCGGTCGGGTGCTCCCGCCGGCCGGCTCAGCCGGAAGAGGCTGGGCGCTTGGACGTGGGTGAACGCCTTCGCGATCTTTGACGTCGGGAGCTGCTCCTGGCGCAGTTCGTGGACCGTCTTCTCCCCCGAGTCGACGATCGGGTAGTGGCCGTCGCGCCAGGCCATGTAGTTGTTCGTGTCCAGCACGACTTTGCCCGCGAGCTCGTCGACGGGCAGGTCGTCCAGTGGGCGGTACGGGAAGGCGACGATCGCGAAGTCGGCGGCTGCGGCAGCCCCGGCGAGGTCGGCGGCTCGCGCCGACGGGCCGAGTTCGTCGACGAGTCCGGTCAGCGTCTCCGGGCCCCGCGAGTTGGCGATGACGACCTGGTACCCGTGTGCGATCGCCGCGCGGGCGAGCTGGCTTCCGACCTCGCCGGCGCCGAGTATGCCGATCGTCGTCACGTGTCGGCTCGCCGGAACTCGTGTGCATCGGCCGCCGACGGGAGATCCGCGGAGGCCAGCAGCGCCAGTTTGTCGGCGTCGCTGGAGCCGGGGTCCGGGTAGTACACGATGAGCATCAGACCCCCGGCGCCGTGGATGCTCAGCCGTTCCCGGTTGAGCGCCAGCTCCCCGACCTGGGGGTGATCGATCACGACCCTCGTCTCGTGCTGCTCGCCCACCTCGTGACGGGCCCAGAGCTGACGGAATCGAGGACTTGCCAGCGCGAGTTCCCCGGTGAGTTCGATGAAGCGGGGATCGTCGATGTCGTTGCCCACGGCCTGCCGGAAACTCGCGACGAAGCACTCCGTGATCTCTGGCCAGGCCGGATAGTGAGCCTGCTCCGTCGCGTCCAGAAAAAGATCTCTGAGCTGATTGCGTCCGACGGTGAGGCCGGGAGAAAGCGCCCTGGCGAGTCGGTTCGAAGCGAGGACATCGAAGTACCGGCCTTCGATGAAGGCGGGCTGAACCAGTGAGTCGAGAAGCTTGAGCGCGCCGGGAGACACGGTCTCCTTGGGCGCCCGGCGGCGGCGCTGCCGGGGACGTTCCGCGACCAGCGTCATCAGGTGCGCCAGGTGATCGTCGTCGAGCTGCAGCACCCGGGCGATCGATTCGAGAACCTGCACGGACGGATTGCGGTCGCGGCCCCGCTCCAACCGCAGGTAGTAGTCGGCGCTGATGCCGGCGAGCATCGCGACCTCCTCGCGGCGCAGCCCCGGCACCCGCCGGACGCCGTCGTCGGGGATGCCCGCCTGCTCCGGTGTCACCAGCTCGCGCCGAGCCCGCAGGTACGCGCCCAAAGCATTGCTCATAGGGCCAGCGTAAAGGCTCTTCGGAGCGGTGCGGAGGGCTCAGCGGGGGTCCTGTCGGACCCCCGGCTCGGCGGGGCTCTGGCGGCCGGAACAGGGCGTGCCTACGTTTCCCCACGGCCCGATCGGGCCGCGCACCTCTGGAGGAAACGCATGACCGTCACCTTGATCACCGGCGCCAGCAAAGGCATCGGCTTCGAGACCGCGAGGCAGCTGGTGGAGCTAGGCCACGACGTGTACCTCGGCGCGCGTGACGCGGAACGCGGCGAGCTCGCCGCATCCGCCATCGGGCGTCTGGCGACCCTCGGTCAGGACGGCCGGACCGGAACGCTCCAGGACGAGAACGGCGAACTGCAGTGGTAGTCGACGCGAACCCGGTCGCCCCGGAATCGACGACGGACCACTCGCCCTCCTGGGCCGGCGTCGTGTCTCTGGGCTTGGGAATCTTCGCCATCGTGATGTCGGAGTTCCTGCCCGCCAGCCTGCTTCCGCGCATCGCCGAGGACCTGCGGGTGTCGGACGGCACGGCCGGCCAGAGCGTCACCGTGACGGCCATCGCCGCCGCGTTCTCGGCGCTGCTCATCTCGGTGGTGCTGCCCCGAGCCGATCGGCGCCGCGTGATGATGGGCCTCACGGTGCTGGCCATCGTCTCCGATCTCGCGGTCGCGCTGGCGCCGAACCTCGCGGTGCTCCTGGGCGCCCGGCTTCTGCTCGGTGTCGCGCTCGGCGGGTTCTGGGCGATGGCCACCGCGGTGGCCGCTCACCTGGTGCCCTCCGACCACCTCGGACGCGCGCTGACCGTCATCAACGCCGGTGTCTCGGTCGCGACGGTCGCGGCCGTCCCGCTCGGATCCTGGCTCGGTGAGGTCTGGGGCTGGCGTGGCGTGTTCCTGCTCGGCGCCGGTGTGGGGTGCGTCGCGCTGGCCGTGCAGGCTGCGACGCTGCCGCACGTCACACCGGCCGTGGCGAGCGGGTCCCGGGCGCTGGGGACGACGCTGCGGTCTCCCGTCGTCCTGCTCGGTCTGTTGGCGGTCCTGCTGATCTTCTGCGGACACTTCAGTGGATTCACGTACATCCGGCCCGCGGTGGAGAGCATGTCCACCATCGACGCCGGCGGGCTCGCCGCCCTGCTGCTCGCGTTCGGCGTCGCCAACTTCCTCGGTACGGCGGTCAGCGGTCCGGTGGCCGACCGTGCGGCGAGGGTGGGTGTGTTCGTGTTCCCGGCCGCGCTGGGTGCGGGGATGCTCCTCATGCACGTGTTCGGCGGCTCGTTCGTCGGCCTGTTCGCCACCGCGGTGCTGTGGGGCTTCGGGTTCGGCGGAGTGCCGACCACGGTGCTGAGCTGGGGCGCCCGGACCGAGCCGGCCCGTCTCGAGCAGATCGGCGGCCTCATCGTGACGGTTTGCAACATCGCCATCGCTCTCGGCGCGATCGTCGGCGGCGTGCTGGTCGACAGCGTCGCGGAGAACGCGTCGCTGGTCGTCGGCGGTGTGGTGGCACTGCTCGGTGCACTGGTGCTCACGGGTCTGCGTCCGCGGACCGAGGTCGGCTGACTTCCGTGGCGGGCGGCCGGCGCGAGCCGGGCCGCCCGCCCGGCGTCAGGCCGGGGACTGCGCCGGGTAGTGAGGGCGGAGGTCGGCGGCGACCATCCGGTCGAGGACGCGGTCGGGCAGCAGGCGGGAGAGCCGGGTGAGTACGGCCGCGTCGCGGCCGATCGTGTAGCGGGTGCGAGGCCTGCGGTCGGTGACGGCCTTCGCGATGATCCTGGCGGCCCGGTCGGCCGGTACGCCCGCCTCGGTGAACGCGGCCGAGTGCGCGATGATCGCCTGCATCAGGTCGCCGTAGCGTTCGTTCTGCTCGTGCGTCATCCGCGCGGCGAGGTGGTTGGCCGTGGTGGCACCCCGCGCGGCCATCTCGGTCTGGACGCCGCCGGGCTCGACCACGACGACGCCGACCCCGTGCGGTGCCAGCTCCCGGCGGAGAGAGTCGCTGACCGCCTCGAGAGCGAACTTGGACCCGGCGTAGGCCCCGTAGGTGGCCATCGCCACCTTTCCGCCGAGCGAACTGATGTTGACGACCCGGCCCTTCGCCCGCAGCAGCGCGGGCAGGAGTGCCTGCGTGACCGCGACGTGGCCGAACAGGTTGACCTCGAACTGGTGCCGCCACTCGTCCAGCGGCAGTGCTTCGACCGGTGCGTTCACCGCGATGCCGGCGTTGTTGACGAGCGCGGTCAGCGGCCTCGGGTCGGCGTCGACGCGGGCGGTCAGCGCGCTGATCTGCGTCGGGTCGGTGATGTCGAGGATCACCGGCTCGAGACGGTCGGCGCGGATCGCGTCCGCGTCCCGCTCCCGGCGGACGCCGGCCAGCACCTGGAACCCGCGGCCGGCCAGCTCGCGGGCGGTGGCCGCGCCCATGCCGGTCGACGCCCCGGTGATGACGATGAGTTTTTCAGATGACGTTGTCACCTCAACCACGTTAGCGGTTGAGATGACGTTGTCAACAGTAAGCTGGAGACCATGGTCACCCGAGTGGAATCAGCCGCCGCCACCCGTCGGGCCCTGCTGGACGCCGCGGGCGAGCTACTCGACGAGGGCGGGCCCGACGCGGTGACGCTGCGGGAGGTGGGAGCCCGCGCCGGAGTCAGCCGCGGTGCCCCGTACCGGCACTTCACCGACAAGGAAAGCTTGCTCACGGCACTGGCGACCCTGGCGTGGGAACGGACCGGCGACCAGGTCCAGGCGTTGCGGACAGCGCCCATCGACGCTGGCGACAAGCTGCGGGCGGCGCTCACCGGCCTGATCGCGGTGGGGCGCAAGCAACCCCACCTGTACCGGCTGATGTTCACCACTCCGTCCGGCGATCCGGCCGCGGTCGTCCGGGCCGCCGGTCGCAGTCAGGACGAGTTCCTCGCGATCGTCGCCGAGCTGGTCGGCGAACAGGACGCCCGGCACTACGGCGCCCTGCTGATGACGAGCGCCCACGGAATCACCGGCATGGAGGTCAGCGGCCACCTGACCAAAGAAAAATGGCAGTCGACCGCCGAGGAATTGGTGGACACCCTGGTGGCCATGGTCGCCCGCGGGCGATTCCCGGGAGGGAATTGAGAGCCGGCGGAGCGGGCCGCAGAGTCGGGACGTCACCACCTCCCCGACTCCACAGAGGATCCGATGTCTCGCACACCGCAAGAGCTCGCCGATTCCTACGCCGCCGTCTGGAACGAACCCGACGCCGACCGGCGCCGGACCGGCGTCCACGACCTGTGGGCCGCCGACGGCCTCCACCTGCTGCAACCCCCGGAGCACCTGCGCAAGGCCGCGCACGACCTGGGCTTCGAGCGCTCGGCCCTGGAAGCGCGCGGGCACGACGCGCTGGAGTTCCGCGTTCGCCGCGCCTACGAGGAATTCGTCGCGCCGGGAACGTTCCGCTTCCGCTCCCGGACCGACGCGGAACGGCTCGAGAACGTCGTGAAGTTCCATTGGGAGATGGTTCGCCAGGGCGACTCCGAGATCGCCGGTGTCGGCCTGGAAATTCTCTTTCTCGACGTCGAAGAGCGCATTGTTCGCGACTATCAATTCGTCGAATAAACAATGCACGGCACCCCGACCGTGCGGATCACCCCGGCGGCTGCACCGCGCGGGCGACCGGCGTACGCGGCCGGGCACGCGCTGCGCCTCACGGTGGCGGAGGCGTGTCGCTGGTCACTGATCCCTTGACCGCCCTGGAACGGCGTTCCACGATGTTCTGGAATGATGTTCCAGCCGGTTGCGAAGGAGGAGATCAGAGATGACCACCCCAGTCACGATCATCGGCGCGGGCCTCGGCGGCCTGACGCTCGCGCGCATCCTGCACCTCCACGACGTCCCCGTGACGATCCACGAGGCGGAGCCCTCCGCCGAGGCCCGGACACAAGGCGGGCAGCTCGACATCCATCCGCACAACGGCCAGCTCGCCCTGGAGGCCGCAGGCCTCACCGCGGAGTTCCACCGGATCATCCACGAGGGCGCGGAGGCGAGCCGGGCGCTCGACCCGAACGGAAACGTGCTGCTCGACCAGCCGGACGACGGCTCCCACGGACGCCCCGAGGTGCTGCGGGGGGATCTGCGCCGGATTCTGATCGAGTCCCTTCCCGCGGAGACGATCCGCTGGGGGAAGAAGCTCTCCGGTGTCACGCCACTGGGCGGCGGGCGCCACGAACTGACGTTCGCGGACGGCGCGGCGGTCGTCACCGACCTCCTGGTCGGCGCCGACGGCGCCTGGTCGAAGGTCCGCCCGTTGGTGTCGGACGCTACGCCCGAGTACGCCGGAGTCACCTACGTCGAGACCTACCTCCACGACGTGGACGTCAGGCACGCGGCCACCGCCGCAGCGGTGGGCGCCGGTGCGATGTACGCGCTCACTCCGGGAAAGGGATCGCCGCACACCGCGAGGCGGGAGACGTCATCCACACGTACGTGCAGCTGGCCCGCCCGTCCGAGTGGGTCTCGGAGATCAACTTCGACGACCCGCGGGCGGCGGCTCGCGTGGCGGCCGAATTCGAGGGGTGGGCACCGGAGCTCACCGCGCTGATCACCGACGCCGAGACCGGGCCCGTTCCGCGGATGATCTACGCGCTGCCCGACGGGCACCGGTGGGATCGCGTCCCCGGAGTGACGCTCGTGGGTGACGCCGCACATCTGATGGCGCCGAACGGTGAGGGCGCGAACCTGGCGATGTTCGACGGCGCCGAGCTGGCGAGGGCGATCGTCGCGCACCCGGACGATCTCGGGGCGGCGCTCGCCGAGTACGAGGAGCCGATGTTCGTGCGTAGCGCGGCGGAGGCGGTGGACACGCACGTGATCCTGGATCTCTGCCTGGGCGAGCGTGCACCGTACGGCCTGATCGAGTTCCTGACGGCGGCGTGATCCCGTCCGGGCACTCGCCGGCTAATAGTTAAGTGATCTCTTTACCTTTGCGTCGTGCGTCGCTATGGTTAAGCACATGGTTAACCATTCGGCCTCGCTCGACCGGGTGTACCAGGCGCTGGCCGACGGCACCCGGCGGGCGATCGTCGAACGGCTCGTTCGCGGGCCGGCCTCGGTGAGCGACCTCGCGCGTCCGTTCGAGATGTCGTTGCCCGGGGTGCTGCAGCACCTGCAGGTGCTGATCGACGCGGGGCTGGTCGCCTCGGAGAAGACCGGGCGGGTGCGGATCTGCCGCATCGAGCCGACCGCCCTCCGTGCCGCGGAGGGGTGGGTCACCCAGCAGCGCACCGGCTGGGAACGGAGCTTCGACCGCCTCGGTGACGTACTCGAGAAGTCTGGAGACAACGATGACTGACCGTTCGGTGATCAACTCGACGTTCACGCTGGAGCGCGCGTACTCCGCGCCGCCCGCCGCGGTGTTCGGCGCCTGGGCCGACGCGACGGCCAAGCGATCTTGGTTCGCGCCGACCGCGGACGAGCACGAGCTCGACTTCCGCGTCGGCGGCCGGGAGACCAACACGTCCGGCGACATGCGGTTCGCGTCGACCTATCACGACATCGTGGACGGCGAGCGGATCGTGTACTCCTCGACGCTGGCCGACCGGGGCGCCACCGTGACCGCCTCGCTCACCACTGTGCAGTTCTTCGCCGACGGCGACGGGACGCGGCTGCTGCTCGTCGAGCAAGACAGCTTCCTCGACGGTCACGAGGACCCCGCTTGGCGGGAACAAGGCACCGCCGGCTGGCTCGACGCGCTGGGCAAAGCCGTCAGCTAGCCGGCGTGGCGGGGCCGGCCCTGGCCGCCCGGCGGCGCGGAGGCCCGCCGTGGCGGCCGTCAGCGGGTCGGGGTGATGCTCTGGGCGACCGTCCTCAGCTCGTCCACGCCCACGGCGGCGTCCGCCTCGATCGCGATCACCACACCGTCGTCGGCCTCGATCACGACGTGGTAGGCGGTCACCTGCGAACCCACCTCTTCGAGGATCCGCGCCCGCCCGACCGTCACGTCGACGGTCTCGACCGGCACCGCGCTCCCGACCTGCCAGGCGACCAACCGCCGGGTGATCTCGGCCCGCTCGGCGGCCGGATCAGCCGGCAACGGACGGCATACCGCAACCGAGATCCACCTCGATCCCCGGCGATCGAGCTGACGGAACGTGACCGTCGCCGACGGGTCGGCCTGACCCTGGCAGTCGGTGCCGGTCGCGGTGAACCCGCAGGCGTAGGAGCTGACCGGTCCGTCGAACCTCGCGCCGTCCGGCACGTGCCCGACGGAGAACCCGTCCACGACCGGCGACACGGCCGGCGCCATCGACACCCGGCTCGTCACGTCCCCGGTATACGCACGGTCGAGGACGAACACGAGCGCCAGCGCGACGACGAACAGCGCCGCTCCCCCGGTCACCACGACCCGGTAGGCCTTGCGCCTGCGCACCCCCCGCTGCACGCCCTCGACCAGGGAGTCGGTCAGCGGGATGTCCCAATCCGCACCGATCAGCAGATCCTCTTCCGACGACGGCATCGGGCTCACCTCTCCTCCGCCAACTGCTGGCGCAATGCCGCCAGCCCCCGCGACACCTGCGACCGCACGGTCTGCGGTGTGCACCCGAGCAGCCGGCCGATCTCGTCGTCGGGCAGGTCGGCGAAGTACCGCAGCGCCACCGCTGCCCGCTGCTTCGGCGGTAACCCGGCCAGCACCTGCCGGATCGCGGAGGCCGAGTCGACCGCGGTCAGTGCCTCGTCCTCCCGGCCGGTCTCCGGTACCGCCGCCACCGGGACGTCCGACGCGCGGCGCCGCTTGTTGAGGAACAGATTGACCATCGTGCGTTGCGCGTACCCGACCGGATTGCCGTCCCGGCGGACCCGGGGCCAAGCCAGCCCGACGCGGATCAGCGCCTCCTGGACGAGGTCTTCGGCGGCCGGCCGATCCAGCGTCAGCACGTGCCCGAATCGCAGCAGGCCCGCGCCGTGCGCCCGGACGTACGCCTCGAAGTCCGAACTCCCGAACGCCTTCACAACCTGACTACACGGCTGAGGGTCCGGATCGTTGCAACGGATCGCCAGGAATTCCGAGAACCGGCGGGCTGCGGTCTGGGAACTGCGCGGTCCGCGGCGGCTCGCGAACCTCGTCGGGCAACACGCCTGACGATCCCCGCATCGCGGTCGGGTGTGGAGGAGAATGTCCGAGTGGTCAAGACGCTGCGTCCGCAGAACTACAACGAGGTCTTCTACGTCGGCGACTGGTACCGGTGCGGCACGCCGGTCGTCATGGATCTGAACGAATTCGGCGAGGACGACGCGACGCCGCTGATCGACTTCGCCACCGGCCTGGTCATCGGGTGCGGCGGCAGCATCGAGCGCATCGCACCCCGCCTCTTCCTCCTGCTCCCGGCCAGCATGGTCGAGGCCTACGAGCAAGACCGCGCCGAGATGCCCGTCCCCGTACTCGACTGACCGGGCCAGCCCGGGATCCCCGAAACCCAGACCCCGGCTGGCCCTCTCACCCCCAGGATCGGCGGGTACTGCCACCTTCGCCGGCTCCGGCCGACCCTGACGGCATGACTTCACGCACGTGGTTCATCACCGGCGTCAACCGCGGCTTCGGACGCGCGATGACCGAACAGCTCCTGCAGCGCGGCGACCGGGTGGCCGGAACCGTCCGCCGGAGCGGATCCGCCGACGATCTGCGGACGAAGTACGGCGACCAGTTCTGGGTGGCGCACCTCGACGTCAGCGACAGCGCAGCGGTGCGCCCGGTGGTCGACCGGGCGTTCGCCGCGCTGGGCCGGATCGACGTGGTCGTCAACAACGCCGGGTACGGGCTGTTCGGCGCGGCCGAGGAGCTGACCGACGAAGAGGTCGTCCACCAGCTGAACACGAACCTGCTGGGTCGATCCAGGTCGTCCGGGCGGCGCTGCCGCATCTACGGGCCCAGGGCGGCGGGCGGATCATCCAGCTCTCGACGTACGGCGGCCTGGCCACGAAGATGGCCACCCGGATCATCGCGAGCGCGTCGCAGGAGCCGGCCCCGCTGCGTCTGGTGCTGGGCAGCGACTCGTACCGGTTCATCACGTCGGCGCTGGCCGAGCGGCTCGCACAGATCACACCCCAGGAAGCCTCGGCCGCGTCTACCGACGCCTAGAGCACGTGGGTGACGCCGTCGGCGGCGATGTGCTGATCGAGGCGGGACCGGTCGAGGTTCGCGCAGACCACCACCGACGCACCGACCGACAGTGCGGTGAGCAGCCAGTGGATCGGCTGCTCGAACGAGTCCGCGTCGACCAGCAGCCGGTCGCCGCCGCGCAGGCCGACCATGTCGGCCACGCCGGCCGCGATGCCGCCGAGCTCCCGGTACGTCACGCCGCCGGCGCCGGCCTCGTCGGTCCAGCGCAGGGGCGCGTACGACGGCAGGTTCGGGCTGTACCGGCCGGCCGCCTCGACGAAATCGACGTCGTCGGAGACCGCCTGCCCCAGACCCAGGACGAACCGGTGGGGAGCCTCGGGCAGGTTCTCGAGAACGCTGCGGCGCCGGGCCGCGCTGACGAACCGGACGTCCATCGGCGCGGCCGGCTCCAGACCGGCCGTCGACCAGCCCTGGTACGAGACCGAGACCCCGGCCGCCCACGCGCCGAGCAGCACGCCTGCGGTCTGCCAGTGCGGCGGGAGCAACACGGCCGCCTGAGCGCCGACCTGGAGCCCGCAGCCCTCGTGCAGCAGGGCCGCGGTGCGGGCGGCCCAGCCGGAGAGCTCGCGCACCGACAGCTCGGTCCGCTCACCGGTCGCGTCGTCGCGGTAGATCAGCACCGGCTGATCGACGGCGGCCGGTAAGACGGCGTCGCGCACTGCGAGGGTGTTCACGCGAGCAACCTAGCGCAGCGACTGACGGTCAGCGGCGATATCCACAGCCGTCCGGACGAACGACGCGAGGGCCTTGGAACGGTGCTGTTCGGGCCAGGCGAGCAGCACCGGGAGCTCGGGAGCGTCCGAGACCGGGACGGCGGTCACGTCCCGCCGGAGGTGGTGCCCGGCCGAGATCGGCGCCAGGTGGACCCACCGTCCGAGCGCGACGAGCTGCGGCAGCTCACCGGGGCGGATCACCGTCCCGTCACCGGTCCACAGCGGCGTCGGCTGCGAGAGCACGTCGGCCATCGTCACGGCGGGACGCCCGGCCAGCGGGTGGTCGGTCGCGACGACCAGGATCTGCCCTTCGCGGAACAGTTCCTCGCAATCGAGGCCGTCCAGGTCCGGGTCCTTCCCGTAGATCAGCGCGACGTCGCCGACGCCCGATCGCAGCAGCCCCGCGTGCTCGCGGTAACCGCAGGTGTAGAGATCGACCGGCACGGCGTCGGGCGCGTTCTCGTACTCGCGCAGGACGTCGGCGAGCATCCCGCCGTCGGCACCCGGCTTCAGCACGAGCACGAGCCGGGGCGGCTGGGCCCCGACCCGGCGGGCCCGGGCCACCGCGGCCCGGGAGGCGTCGAGCAGACGCCGGCCGTCGTCGAACAGGACCTCCCCGGCCGGGGTGAGCAGCACGCCCCGGCTGGTGCGCTCGAACAGCGCCACGCCGACCCGGTGCTCGAGCTGCTTGATCGCCCGGGACAGCGGCGGTTGCGCGATCCCCAGGCGCTGAGCGGCTCGCCCGAAATGACGCTCCTCGGCGACCGCGACGAAGTACGTCAGCTCCCGGATCTCCACCGACTCCATACCCTCACGGTATCGCCGCAGACCGAAGACGGCATGGCCGGCCGTCGAGAAACGCTTCAGCGTGGAGGCATGACGATCGCACTCATCACCGGCGGCAACAAAGGCCTGGGCAAAGCCGTCGGCGAGCAACTGGGCCGGCAAGGGATGACCGTGGTGCTGGGCTCCCGGGACGCCTCCCGGGGAGAAGAAGCCGCGGCCGAGTTGCGAAAGGACGGACTCGATGCCCACACCGTGACGCTCGACGTCACCGACGGGAGCTCGGTCGCCGGCGCCGCCGCCGAGATCGACAAGCGTTTCGGCGTCCTCGACGTGCTGGTCAACAACGCCGGCATCAGCGGGTTCCGCGCCGGGCCGCCGAGCCAGGCCGACCTGGCGATAGTGCGGGAAGTGTTCGATACGAACTTCTTCGGCGTGATCACGGTGACGAACGCGATGCTGCCACTGCTGCGCCGTTCGTCCGCGGCGCGAATCGTGAACGTCAGCAGCCGGGTCGGTTCGCTGACCCGGCACACCGATCTGACCGACTACTTCGCCCGCTCCCCGGCGTCGTCGGCGTACGCACCGTCGAAGACCGCGCTGAACATGCTGACCGTGCAGTACGCGAAGGAGCTGTTCGCCGAGGGGATCCTGGTCAACGCCGCGAACCCGGGCGCGATCGCGACGGATTTCGCGTCCGCCATGGGATTGACGCTGGAGCGGACCGCGGCGGACGGCGCCCGGGTCATCGTGAAGCTCGCGACGTTCGGCCGCGACGGCTCCACCGGAGCCGTCTGGGACGACGACGGACGCGTTCCCTGGTGACCTAGAGCGACGCGAGCAGCGTCTGGAGAGCGGTCACGAACACCGCCCGCTGATCCGCGGTGAGCACCGCCAGGACCCGCTCCTCGGCCGCCTGGATCTCCGCCCGGGCCGCGTCCCGGCGCTCCCGCCCGAGATCGGTGATCGTCAGCACCCGGGCCCGCCGGTCGTCCGGAGCCGGACGCCGCTCGATCAGCCCGGCGGACTGCAACTCGTCCAGGACCGGGATCAGCCGGGTCTTGTCGGCGCCGATCGCCTCGGCCAGCGCCGCCTGCGCGCGCACCGGCTCGTCGGCCAGGCGGGACAGCACGACGTAACCCCACATCGAGAGGTCGTGCGCATCGAGGATCGGCCGCTCGGCCGCGGTCAGCGCCCGCCCGAGCGGCACCAGCATCGCGGCGAGGTCCGGGCGTGGCATGCGGAAAACATACTCGTTGACAAATCATAGGCATGAGTAGATCGTATGCGCATGCCTATCAATTTGGAAACCCTGCGTGACCACGACGCATCCGTGGTGCGGCTCAGCGTCGATCTGGTCGACGGCGTGACGGCCGCCGACCTCGCCCGGCCGACCCCGTGCGCGGGCTGGGACCTCGGCGACCTGCTCGCCCACCTGGCCACGCAGCACCGCGGCTTCGCGGCCGCCGTCGAGGGGCGCGGCGACGACCCTGCCGTGTGGACGGTCACCCCGATCGGGAACGACCCCGCCGCCGAGTACCGTCAGGCCGCCGACCTGGTCCTGAAGGCGTTTTCCGCGGTCGACGACCCCGATCGGCCGTGCTCGCTTCCGGAGATCTCGCCCGACGACTCGCTCCCGGCCGTCGTCACGATCGGGATCCACGCCGTCGACTACCTGATCCACTCGTGGGACGTCGCCGCGAGCCTGGGCCGGCCGTTCCGCCCGGACGAGAACGTGACCGCCGCGCTCCTGCCGCTCGTCCGATCGATTCCGGACGACGAGCGGCGCACCGAGCCGGGCCGCGCGTTCGCTCCCGGGCTCCCGCCCGTCGAGGGCGAGTCACCCGGCGACCGGATCCTGCGCCTGGTGGGACGCTCTCCCGGCTGGCGTCCGTGACGCCCGGTGCCGCCGGACCGCGTCCCGGTTGGCGCACCCCGGTGAGCAGTACCGCTGGCGCCCGGTGCGGCTGAAGTCGGCGAACGGCGTCCGGCACTCGGCCACCAGGCAGCGCCCGAGCCGGTGCATGCCCCGTCCGGTCAGGTGCAGCGCGGTTCCGACGCTGATCAGCGCACGCAACACCCCGGCCAGCGGCAGGTCGGCGGCGCGGTAGTGCACGTGCCAGCCGTCACCCGCGTGGTCGGTGACCCGCGGGTACGCCGAGGCGGCCGCCAGCAACGCGTTCAGCCGCGCGGCCCGATCCGCGGAATCCGCCGCGTCCACGACGCCCAGCCAGGCGTCCACGAACGTACGGACCGCACCCAGGTCGACGTCCCCGGCCGGAATCTCGACCCCAGCCGCCCGGCACCGTGCCACCAGCGCATCGGCGGTCGCCGGTGGATCGACCGCGAGGTCGATCGCGAGACGGACGGGCGCTTCGCCGTAAGGGTTGATGTGCACAAGAGCATTACAGCAGGCTCGGACCCATGAAGCACGCGTGGAAGACGATCTCCAGTCATCCGACCAGTGAGGGCCGGACCTGCTACCAGCGCTGCCCGTGCGGGCGGTGGCGGATCCGTCAGATCCAGGAGTCGAACCACATCCGGGAGTGCCAGGACTCGTACGTCAGCTGCTCGCCGGTGTAGATCGGGTAGAAGTACGCGAACGTCACCGCGACCACCAGCAGATACGCCGCGACCGCGACCGCTCCGACCAACCGGCGGTCGCGGTCGGTCACCGGTTCCATCAATCGGACGCGGTCCGGAACCACCTCGGTCTGCTGCAGCGCGCCCGGGCCGAGCACCATGCCCAGGCCCAGCGTCACCGCCAGCACCAGGAACGGCAGCGCGGGCAGCGTGTAGAAGAAGAACATCGTGCGGGTCGGGTAGAACGTCCACGGCACGATCCCGGCGCCGAGGCTCATCAGCAGGATCGCGCCGGCCCGCCAGTCTCGGCGGGCCAGCCACCGCCACCCGGTCATCACCAGTGCCGGGATGAACGCCCACCAGATCAGCGGGTTGCCCAGCGCGAGCACCTCGGCCGAGCAGTTCTCGGCCCCGCAACCGCCGTCGCTGGAGTAGTAGTACGCGACCGGACGGCCGAGGAACAGCCAGCTCCACGGCGTGGACTGGTAGTCGTGCTTCGCGTGCAGACCGGTGTGGAACTCGTACGCGTGGACGTGGTACTCCCACAGGTTCCCGATCGAGGCCGGCAGCCACGACGGACCCGGCCACGGGTTGCCGTGCCGGTTCCAGCCGTCGTCGGAGAGGAACCAGCCGGTCCAGGTGGAGAGGTAGAGCGCCAGCAGCAGCACGCCACAGAGCACGTACCAGCCGGTCTCGCGGGCGAGCGTGTCGACGAACGGCCGCTTGACGCCCGCGCTGCGACGCGCCTGCACGGCCCACCAGAACGTGATCCCGAACAGCGCGACGATGTACCAGGTCGCGCTCCACTTGACGCCCAGCGCGCAGGCCGCGCTGGCCGCCATCGCGATCCGCCACCAGGGCACCCGGGTGCCGGCACCGCCGCTCAGATCGACGCCGTCGTCGGCCCGGCGCAGCAGCCACGACCGGGTCGAGTCGCGGTCGAGCAGCGCGCAGCCGAACGCCAGCAGCAGGAAGAACATCAGGAAGATGTCGAGCAGCGCGACCCGGCTCATGACGAAATGCAGCCCGTCGAGCGCGAGCAGCAGACCGGCGACGCAGCCGAGCAGAGTCGAGCCGAACATGCGCCGGGCGATCCGGGCCAGCAGCAACACCGAGAGCGCACCGATGAGCGCCGCGGAGATACGCCAGCCGAGTGCGTTGTAGCCGTAGACGTGCTCGCCGAGCGCGATCATCCACTTGCCCAGCGGCGGGTGGACGACGTACCCGGGCCCGTCGCCCTCTTTGTTGAGCTCGACCCCGGCCTGGAGCAGGTCGTGCGCCTCCTTGGCGTAGTAGACCTCGTCGAAGATCTTCGTACCGGGCGTTCCCAGCCCGACCAGCCGCAGTACCAGCGCGAGCAGCGCGACCAGACCGGTCCACAACCACGACCAGGCCTGGTCGGTCGGCAGGCCGGACGCCAACCGGTACCGCAGGGACGGTCGGGCACCCGGCTCCGGGGCGGGCTCCACGGCAGACGGGGACAGCGATTCGGTCACGGCCACCCGCCGATCGTAGAGCGGCCGTACGACCGGGATGCGTATGGACCGAATACGGCGGGTACACCACCCGTACCGAACCGAGCGCAGCGATGTGGTCACTAGGAGGAATCGGGTACGTTCTCCGTGGACAACGGCGGCCCGGAAGGGACGGTGCCATGCGGCGGGAGCTCAGCCCCCCGGTCGGTCGCTTAGCAGCGGCGCTCTCGACGTTTGTCGTGTTGGTCGGCGCGCTGATCGGTGGCACTCCCGCGCAGGCCGCGCCGGTGGCCGGCGTGAACGCCCAGGACCAGTCCTACTTACGGGGCGCGCACCAGGCGAACCTCACCGCGATCGCCGCCGCGCGGATAGCGATTCGGAAGGCCACCGAGAAAGACACCCGTGATCTGGCCAACCGCTGGCTGACCGATCACACGAAGCTCGACAACGATCTGCGCCCGATCGCCAAGAAACTCGGCGTCGACCTGCCCGCGCGGCCCGACTCGACCCAGCAGGCGACGCTCAACCGCTACGAGCAGACGTCCGGCTCCTCGTTCGACGGTCTGTGGGTCACCACCCAGCGGCAGGGTCAGGCCTCCTACCGGCGCTTGATCGAGGCCGAGGTCACCGGCGGCCAGAACGGCGAGGCCAAGACGCAGGCCCGGCAGGCGTCACCGGTGGTGGCGCAGCACGCGTCCCTGCTCGACGACTCGGCGCCCGCCGTCGGCGCGGCTCCCGGGCAGGTCGACAGCGGCCGGGGCATCTCGTCGGGCAACCGGCCGGAGATCGCGGCCACGCTGGCCGCGGTCGGGGTGGCGTTCCTGCTCGGATCAGCCTGGCTCTGGCGCCGCCGCTCCGCCGCGGGGCCGATCGAGTGAGCGGGGGCCTCCCGGCCCGGCGCTTCCTGCTCCCGGACCGCCGGCGATTCCGTCTGCCCCGTCTCGGGGGCCGCTGGCCGGCCTACCTGGGGCTCGCCTGCGGTGTGGTCTGTCTGGCCGCGGCCGCGATCTACGCGATTCTCCCGCCGCCCGCGCCGGATCTGCCGAGCGAGGTCGGCGTGGTGCCCGGCCAGACCGCGGAAGCGCGGCCCGCGCCGTCCCCCCGGAAACCGTCCGGGCCCGCCCTCGTCGTGCCGGCCGCGCCGGACGTCGCCCATCCCAAGCGCCTGGTGATCCCGGTGCTCGGGGTCGAGGCGAGCATCGAGTCGGAGAAACTGGACCCGGTCGGCGGGCTGACGCTGCCCGACAACCCGAAACGGGTCGGTTGGTGGTCGGCGGGCGCCGGGCCCGGCTCCGGCTTCGGGTCGGTCGTCCTGGCCGGCCACGTCGACGATCGGGAGCTCGGCCCCGGGGCGCTCTACAAGATCGGATCGCTCTCGGTGGGTGACCTCATCTGGGTGGACAGCACCGCCGGGAGGCGGGCGTACCGGGTGGCCGCCCGCCGCGTCTACAAAAAAGCCCAGCTCCCCGGTGAGGTCTTCGCCCAGTCGGTGCCGGAGCGGTTGGTTCTCGTCACCTGCACGTCGCCGTACGACCGGAAGACCCAGTCGTACGAGGCGAACGTGGTGGTGTACGCGTCTCCGGCGACCGGTTAGCTCTTGCGGTACCGCGCGTCGAAGAAGCAGTAGACGCCGTAGCAGACGAAACCGAGCGCGACCAGCCAGAGGAGCACCGATCCGTACGGCTGCGAAGCGATCGTCTTCATCGCACCGTCCAGACCGGACGCCTTGTCGGGGTCGTAGCTGACCGCCGCGGTGACGACCAGCACGCCGACTACCGCGTACGCGGCGCCGATGCCCATGTAGCCGACCTGGCCGAGCCGCTCCGCGGCCGACCGGGCCTTGGCGTCGGCGTGGCTCAGGTCGAGGTCCTCGCGGAACTTCTTCTTGAACCCGTGCCAGATCACGAACGCCGCGCCGACGATGATCGCGACCCCGAGCACGCCCACGAGGATCTGGCCGAACGGCTGCTCGAGCAGCTTGCCGGTGAACGTCTGGGTCTTGCTGCCGGACTGCGGCTTGCCCACCGCGAACTTGATCGCGTTGAACGCCAGGAACGCGAACAGCACGCCCTCACCGGCGCTGATCACCCGCTTCTTGAGCCGGCGCTTCCCGGCCGACGCGTGGCCCCAGATCGCCTCGGCGAACTGCCAGATCGCGAGCGCGATGAGCCCGACCGCGATGATCCACAGCAGAGCGGAACCGAACGGCTTCTCGGCCACTTCCTGCAGAGCGCCGTTCTTGTTCGCCTGCTCGCCCGAGTCGCCGGTCGCCACCTGGATCGCGATGAACGCGATCAACAGGTTCACGACGCCGTACGCGACCAGGCCGACGCGGCCGATCCGGGTGATCCAGTCGCTGCGGGCAGCGCGGCGCGCGGTATTGCCTGCTCTGTTGCCAGTTCCGCTCACCGACGCGGTCATGGGGCCTCCTCCGTGGCTGATACACAGATCAGTCGCCGCTGGGGGCCTGCTCCAAACGCTCGGAGACCGGCGGGGTCTCGTTCAACTGTCCGACGAGTTCCTCCAGCAGGTCCTCCAGCGCGACGACGGCCAGCCCCCGCTCGATCCGGACGAGGCCGAGGTGGGCACCGTCCCGGCGCAGCGCTTCGACCGCGTCGGCGAGCGGCGCGTCGGCCGCGATGACGGGCATCGTCCGCACCAGACGCTCCGGCAACGGCTCGTCGAGCTCGTCGCGCGTAGCGTCCAGAAGGTCTTTGGCATGGACGTAGCCGGCGAAACCGCCGGATTCTTCGACCGGGAACCGGGAGTAACCGGACGACGCCACCAGACGTTCGACCTCGCGGACCGTCGCTCCGGACGGCACGGTCTGCAGGTGATCGCCGATGAGTGCGACGTCACCGGCGGTGCGGCCCTCGCTGGAGAGGGTCCGGTTCAGGCGGGTCTCGGCGTCGGTGTCGAGGTAGCCCTCGGCGCGCGACTCCGAGACCAGCTCCGTCACTTCTTCTCCGGTGTAGACCGTCTCGATCTCGTCCCTCGGGGTGATGCCGAACAGCTTGAGGACGCCGTTGGCGGCGGCGTTGAGCGAGACGACGAACGGCTTCGTGATCCGGCACCAGCCGACCATCGGCGGACCGAGGATCAGCGCCGCGCGCACCGGACCGGCGAGCGCGATGTTCTTCGGCACCAGCTCACCGAGGACCAGGTGCAGGTACGAGACGAGCGTCAGCGCCACGACGAACGCGATCGGGTGGACCATTCCTTCGGGGACGCCCACCGCCTCCAGCGGAGACTCGATGAGGTGGGCGACCGCGGGTTCGCCGGCCGCGCCCAGCCCGAGTGAGCACAGAGAGACGCCGAGTTGCGCACCGGCCAGCATCAGCGAGAGGTGCTGGATGCCGTAGAGCGCGGACTTCGCGGACCGCGAGCCGCGGGCCGCCAGCGGTTCGAGCTGGTCGCGACGGGTGGTGACGAGCGCGAACTCGCCGCCGACGAAGAACGCGTTGCCGGCCACCAGAGCGAGCGTGAGAAGGATGAGGCCGATGTCCATGCTCATTCCTTCCGCTCGAGCCGCAGGGTCGCGATGCGGTGGGCGTCCATCTCTTCGACCGTGAGTTCCCAGGTCGCCGGGTCGATCGCGTCGTCGACCGTGACCGAGTCGCCGACCTCGGGGACCTTGCCGGCCCGGTCGAGGAACAGGCCGGCCAGCGTCTCGTACGGGCCACTGGGCACGTTGAAGCAGATCCGGGTCGCGGCCGCGTCGTCGCGCAGCAGGCCGGAGACCCGCCAGAGGTCGTTGCCCAGCTTGAGCACGTTCAGTTCCGGCGGCCGGTCGTGCTCGTCGCGGACCTCGCCGACGAGTTCCTCGATCAGGTCCTCCAGCGTCACCACGCCGGCCAGCCCGCCGTACTCGTCGATGACGCCCGCGAGCTGCAGCGGTTCCTGCCGGATCTGCCCGAGCGCCTCGTCGAGCTCCAGGGTCTCGGGGAGGACCCCGAGCGGCTCGATCACCTCCCGGATCGGTGTCTGCGCCCGCTCCTCGTCCGGGTAGCGGAAAACGGACTTCACGTGGACGACGCCCAGCAGGTTGTCGAGCTGGTCATCGAACACGGGGAAGCGCGAGAAACCGGTGCTCTTGGAGCGTTCGGCCAGATCTTTGATCGTGCTCGTGGCGGGCAGCGCTTCGACCCGCGTCCGCGGGGTGAGGACGTCGGCGACCGTGCGGTCGTCGAAGGCGAGCGAGCGGCGGACCAGCCGGGCGGTGCCGGGCGCGATCGCGCCGCCGGCGGCCGACGTGGCGATGAGCGAGCCCAGCTCCGCGCGGGACCGGCCGGCGCCGAGTTCGTCGGTGGGCTCGATGCCGAACCGGCGCATCACCCAGTTCGCGGAGCCGTTCAACCCCAGGATGATCGGCTTGAACGTGGCGCTGAACGCCCGCATGATCGGCGCGATGACGTGCGCCGTGCGCAGCGGCTCGGCCACGGCCGCGTTCTTCGGTACGAGTTCGCCGAACACGGTCTGGATCGCGGTGGCGAGGATCAGCGCGATCGCGTAGGAGATCGAACTCCGCGCGCCCTCGGGTGCACCGGCCGCCTCCAGTGCGGGCTCGGCCAGTGCGCCGATCGCGGGTTCGGCGAGGAAGCCGAGCACCAGCGACGACACCGTGATGCCGAGCTGGGAGCCGGACAGCTGGAACGAGAGCGTGCGGAGGGCCGCCAGGACCCGGGCGTCCCGGTCGCTGCCGCCGTCGGCCAGGCGCTGGACGCGCGGCCGGTCGACGCTGGTGAGCGAGAACTCGGCCGCGACGAACACCGCGTTCGCGGCCAGGAACAGCAGCGCGGCGACGAGTGCGACCGCGGTCACCGTCGGACGTTTTCGGGGATGACGCTCATGAGTGGAGATGTTGCCGCATCCCGCTCGTCCACACCCCCGACGATGCGGGTCACAGCGTCTCGTGGGTCACGCGGGACAATCTCTGGGTGGCCTTGGCTGCCGACTCGCCGGTGGGCCTGAGAGACTTGCGTGGTGGCCGCTGTCAGTTCGTTCTCCGATCGGGGAGGCAACCCGCAGGACGTCTTCGTCCGGCTCGGCGTCGCGCTCCCCGGACTCGACCTGTTGTTCCACACCGGTACCGGGGTGCCGGTGTGGTCGTACCCGGTCGAGGCCGGCGAGGGTTTCGACCACTGGTTACGGCTGCGCCGCCTGCACGAACGCACCGGTCTGTACCCGTTCCTGGTCGGCCCCGGGGACGAAACGGCAGATTTGGCCTACATGGCCGAGAACGACAGCGACCCCGGCGCCGTGGAGCGCGGACTGGCCATGGACGCCGCCCGCCGGCTAGCCGAGTTGGCGTCGCTGCAGAACACGATGGCGATCGAGGACGTGTTCGCGTCGCCGGAGCTCGACGTCCAGCCGTCGCCGGAGCCCGAGTTCGTCTGGGACAAGCAGGAGACGCTGGTCGCGCTGATCCCCGCGCGGGCGGGCTTCGAGGTGCCGGGGCTGTTGTCGTGGCAGGGCGCGGTGAACTGTGACCTCGACGGCGCCGATCACGTGGCCGTGCTGAGGCGGTGGCACGACTTGTTCGGGGCCCAGCTCGTGACGCTGTCGTTCGACACGCTGGAACTGCTGGTGCCCACGCCGCCGATGGACCCGAGGCAGGCGGCCGAGACGGCGGTGGAGCAGTACGCGTACTGCCCGGACGCCGTCGACCAGGGGGTCGGCTCGTTAGCGGCACTGGCGGCGGGCCAGGTGCGGAGCCCGAGCTGGTACTTCTGGTGGGATTAGCGCGGTCTGACCGGGTCAGAGGCCGAATGCGCCGCCCTCGACGAGGATGAGCAGGCCGATACCGATCAGGACGACCGGCAGCACGACGTGGCCCCAGCGGGACAGTACCGTCGCGATCGCCCGGCGGGTGGCGAAGTAGCGGCCGGCCGCTACCCAGACCGCGACCAGCACCAGGAACACCAGCACGTAGACGCTCGTACCGGCGGCGCCCGCGGTCGCGAAGACCGGGACGTAGACACCGATGTTGTCGCCGCCGTTCGCGAACGTGACCGCCGCGACTTCCAGGCTCGCCGGCCCGTGGTCGGAGGCCGCGCGTTCGTCGGCGCTGTCGTGGCGGTGTCTCCAAGCCCGGACGCCGGCTCGGATTCCCAGCGCGAGCGGGAGCAGACCGAGGTAGGGAATTGCCGCCTCGGGCAGGAACGTCGCGCCGAACGCGGCGGCGCCGGCCACGACCAGGATGGCCAGGAAGCCGAGGTACTGCCCGACCGTGATCCTCCGGGCCGCGCCCTTGTGCCCGGTGCCTCGAGCGAAGAAGAGCGCGAGCACGAGGATGTCGTCGATGTTGGTGACGGCGAACAGGCCGGCGGCCTGGCCGATGATGCCGACGTTCACGACTCGCTTCCCGGGTCACCGACGAGGCCGCGGCGACTTCCGGTCAGGCGCTCACCCGGCGGCGAAGGTTCCACCAGGTCATCAGCGGGTCGAGGGCCGCGAGGACGTTGGGGTACGTACGCGACCAGGGCAGGATCTCGCCCACCGGCAGCACTCGCCACTCGTCCGAATGGAGCCAGGTCAGTTCGCCCACGAGCACCGCGGACGCGCGGGAAGGGCCGCGGTCGCGGTGCGGGCCGTAGAGAAGCCAGCGGTCGTGCGCGATGCGAAGCGTCATCCAGCCGGGCGGGAGGAAGCCGGAAAACGGGTCGATCGGCGGGTTGGCGGAGTCGGGAACGGGGAGTGAGCGGCCGGCGACGTCCATAACCGCTAGACGCACGTCGTCCGTATCCGGCTCGACGGATCTGCAATTCCCATCGACCACTGGTATGGACCGCTCCGCGCGAGGCAGGGCGGGCTTCTCTCAGCGGTCGAGCCAATCCAGGATCACGGCCGCCGTCCACGACTGCTTCCGGCTTCCCAGCGCCTCGCCCGTCACCGGCTCGTAGTACTCCGAGAACGCGCCGTCGCCGACCAGCTTCAGGGTCTCGCCCCGCAGCGTCTCGGCCTCGGCCGCATACCCGTGCCGGGCGTGCGCCCACCCGAACAACCACGAGATCACCGGCCACTGGGGCCCCCGCCAGTACTCCCGCGACTTGAACCCTTCCGAGTCCGGCGAAACGGTCGGTGGCACTTTCGCGACCAGATCGGGGTGACCGGCCCAGCGCGGACCGTGCAACTCGTCCAACAGGGCTCGCTCCGCGTCCGCGGAGAGACCGCCGGAGATCAACGGCGCGAAACCGGCCAAGGTCTGGACGTCGACCCAGGCGTTGGCGCGCCGGTCGAAGTCGCGGGCGAGACCGGTCGACGGGGAGCACGAGGCCGCGACCGCCGCCCGGGAGCGCGCGGCCCAGGCCCGCAGGTCGGCCACCGACGCGGCCGGCGCGCCGAATTCCGCGCCGAGGTCGGCCAGGACGTCGGACGCGACCGCGAACACCGCACTGACGAACACGTCGGCAACCAGGAAGCTGCTCGTCTCGTAGACCTTCGCCGGGTCGTAGGACGCCCGCCGCATCTCCTCGATCAGCCACAGGTACCGGTCGTACTCGACGTCGGTCGGACGCTCGGCGCCGTCGCGGACGAGCTCACGATCCAGGCGGACGTACGACGGCAGGTCGGGGCCGGGGACGACCGCCGAGTAGGGCCCGTCCCAGCGCGGCGAGTTGTCCATGCCGGATTCCCAGCCGTGCACGACACCGATCAGGCCGGTGCCGTCCGGGTCGCGGTACTGCGAGAGCCAGGCGTGCCAGCGGTAGAGCGCATCCCAGGAGTCGCGCACCAGCCGCTCGCCGGCGGCCCGGTCGGCCGCGGAGCCGCGGCGGGCGACCTCGAGGATCCGGCCGACCGCGATCGCGTGCACCGGCGGCTGGCAGATGCCCGAGGTCAGCGGCGCGTCGGGCGCGGACGCGGAGAGCTCGGCGGTCCCCCACCGGCCCGGGCCCGGGAAGTAGCCACCGCGGTCGCCGTAGACGATGTGCGGCAGCATGCCGTCGCCCCACTGGGCGGCGAGCAGCGTGCGGATCTCCTGACCGGCGCGCTCGACGTCGAGGTGCGCGAGGCCGATCGAGATGAAGGCGGCGTCCCAGCTCCACATGTGCGGGTAGAGCGCCGGCGCGGCGGTGACCATCGTGCCGATGTCGTTGCCGCGCAGCACATCGGCCGCGCCCATCGCGAGGTCGGCGACGTCGTAGGAGTGGGCTCGGCGGACGATCCGGGCGGCATCCGCTGCACCGCGGCTGCGGATCTGGTCGATGGTGTCGACTGCGCCGGCCCGGGTGTGGGCAGGCAACAGGGCAGGCTGGGCAGAAGGCCCGGCGGTCATGACGGTCTCCATCGCGACGTCGATCGTTTAAGGGCATCCCGGCCGACCCAGGGCGCGTTCGCGCTCGAGGCACGGGGCAGCGGGCGCCCGTGAAGACGCCGTGACCGGATGTCGGGGGGCTCGTCCGGGGTGAACCGGCTGCGGATGGAGCCACTCCCTTGCGTCGACGCGCAAGCCACTTGGTTGACACGTGGTGTTTGCGGTCGAGCAACAAGAACGTTACAGAGTTCGGGCCGCGCATGGCACGTTGCGGGTGTCCGTCAGCAGGACGGACCGCACCAGCCTTTTTCTGTCGAGGGTTCGTCCGGCTGGTCATCTGTGCTGCCCGTCCGGCTGAGGGTGCGACGCCGGCGGTGCCGGAACGTGTCGGAAATCACTCTCATTCGACCGACCGCACGCCGCGCAGAGGACCGATCCGGCCGCGAACCGGCCCGCTGATCAGAACGCAGACCGTGGTGACGATCGCCAGCACGTGGACGGTGATCCAGATGCGGTGGTCGGTGGCGACCCCGGCGTCCAGTACCTGCTTGACGCAGTAGGCCTCGTAGATGCTGATGATCGTGAGCAGGAGCGCCGGAACCACGTTCGCGCCCCGCCAGATCCGGTAGACGAGAAACATCTGGAGCAGGTAGCAGACCAGCGCGACGACGGACTTGTGGGTGTCCGAGACGTAGAACGCGAGCGAGTCGGCGAGCACGATGAGCAACAGCAACGTGCCGGGGCGCCGAAGCACCTCCGCCGGTGCCGTGTTCGTGGTCATGTCCTCGATATCGGGGCGCAACGGGTAGATCAGAGCATCTCGGGCCCAGCGCAACGCGTTCGCAACCAACGCACCGCGGTCACCGCCTCGGCGAGCTGGAACCGACGCACCTCAGGGGCGTACCAAGGGGGTGGTTCGAGCCCCACCGTCACCAGGAACCCGGCGATCGCGGCCACCGTCGCGGTGATCGTCGCGGGGGCGACGTCCCTGGTCAGCGGATGGTGGCGGACGATCTCGTCGAGGTCGGCGCCGGTGACCGTCGGGAGGAAGAAGAGCAGGTCGAGCCAGGGCGCGCCGACGCTGGACGAGGGCCAGTCGACCAAGTACACCCGGTCGGCGGTGAGCAGGATGTTGTCGGCCCGGAGGTCGCCGTGCAGGAGCGTGTCGCCGTCGGCGGCCACCGACCAGCCGGCTTCGAGGCGGGCGAGGTCGTCCAGATGTTCGATCGCCCAGCGAGCCAGGCCGGCGGGCAGCGCCTCGGCGACACCGTCCGGGTCCAGCGAGCGCCAGCCGGTGAGGTCCGCGGCCCAGTCGGTCACGAACCGGGGTTCGGTCAGTGGGCTGGGCGTCGCGGCGGCGGCGCACTCGGCGAGCGCGGTGAGCACCCGGTCGAGCTCCGCGTGCTCCCACGGCAGCCGGGGTACGCGACCGTCGACGTCCGTGCAGGCCAGGGCGGCCCACCGCCCGTCGTCGTAGAAGCCGAGCAGGCGCGGCGCGGGGACGCCGCCGGGCAGCACGCCGAGCACGCGGGCCTCGTGGCGGAGCTTCTCCACCGCCCCGGCACCGCGATGTGCTCCGGCGGCCTTGAGGAACGCGCGCCGGCCGTCGTCGAGTTCGACCCGGGACGCGAGCCCGGGCGTGAGGCCGAGCGGCGCGCTCCGGGCACTGACCACCCGCGCGCCGAGCGCCGCTTCGATGCCGTTCCGGACGTCGGCGGGGAGCTCGGCCCAGGTCGGCCGGGGACGACTGCGGCTGCCGGGGCCGGTGGCGGTCACCGCGCCATTGTGGCTGTAATACGGTTCGGCTGTGCCTCCCACCGGTACCGTCCCCCGCGCTCCCCAGATCGAGCCCGACGATCTCGAACCCGCCGACAGCATGCTCGACGACGAGATCGACCTCTACCGCAACCGCGTGACCGGCTCGTACGTCGGTGCGGCCGGGCGCGGCGAGATCGCGACCGTGTACGCCGACGGCGCCGACTTCACCGGCACGAAGTTCGATCCGATCGACCTGTCCGACGTCCGGATCGAGCGGTCGGACCTCGCGGGGGCGCGCTGGGAGGGTGCGTCGGCACGGCGGGTCGAGATCAGCGATTCCCGGCTGGTGGGCTTCCGGCTGATCGCGACGTTCGTCGAGGACGTGCTGATCAGCGGGTGCCGCTGGGACGCCGGCGGGCTGTACCTGCGCCGGGGCAAGGGTTCGGTCGTGTTCCGCGACTGCACGTTCTCCGGGACGACGCTGCGCGGGGACCTGTCCGGGGTCGTGTTCGACGGCTGCGACCTGAACGGCGCCGAGTTCAGCGCGGACGCCGCCCGCAAATGCGACCTGCGCACGTCCCGGATGATGGGCGCGCGCGGGCTGACCACTCTCCGGGGCGCGATCATCACGGCTGATCAGGCGCTGTCCATCGCCGATCTCCTCGCCGTGGAGCTGGGATTCACCCTGGGCTAGTTGCAGGCCGGCTGCGGGCTAGCTGCGGGCCGGCTGCGGGCTAGCTGCGGGCCGGCTGCGGGCTAGCTGCGGGCCGGCTGCGGGCTAGCTGCGGGCCGGCTGCGGGCTAGCTGCGGGCCGGCTGCGGGCTAGCTGCGGGCTGGCAGCCCACGGCTAGGCTGACCCCGTGACTCAGGGTGGGCTGGTAATCGGGGAGGCCGTCGAGGTCGAGCTCCCGGTGGCGCGGCTGGCCACTCGCGCCGCCGCGATCGCGATCGACGCCGCCATCCAGGTCGTGCTGCTGTTCGCGCTGAGCATGCTGCTCGGCGCGATCGCGGCCCGGGCCAACGGCGCCGTGGTGGGCACGCTCTCGGTCCTGATGCTCGTGTTCGTGTTCGTGTTCTGCCCGATCGCGTTCGAGACGTTCAGCCGCGGCCGCAGCCCCGGCAAGTTCGCGCTCGGCCTGCGGGTGGTGCGCGACGACGGCGGGCCGATCCGGTTCCGGCACGCGGTCACCCGGGGGCTGATCGGCGTCGCGATCGAATGGCCCGGGCTGCTGCTCCCGCCGCTGACCTGGATCTTCGGGTCGACGTGCATGCTGTTCTCGGCCCGCGGCAAGCGCCTGGGCGATCTGGCCGCCGGAACGATCGTGCTGGTCGAGCGTCTGCCCGACCTGAGCAGGCGGCCGATCGTCATGCCGCCCGAACTGGCCTTCTGGGCCCGTGACCTCGATCTGACCGGCATCGACGACGCGATGGCGATGACGCTCCGGCAGTTCATCACCCGGGCGCCGGGCATGCGGGCCGCGGCCCGGACGTCGCTCGAGCGCCGGCTCTCGGCCGAGGTGTTCCGCAGCACGACGCCGCCGCCCCCGCCGGGTACGCCGCCGCCGGCGTACCTGAAGGCGATCGTCGCCGAACGACGTCGGCGCGAGGCCGACCGCCTCGCCGCCCGCCGGGCGATCGTCGCGCTCGGCGCTCCGGTGCTGCCCGGGGCTCAGGCTTCGAACAGCTTGTCACCCCAGTAGCCGGTCGGGCTCACACCCGGCGGGCACGCGAAGACCGCGCTCCCGACGTGTTTGACGTACTCGTTCATCGCGTCGATCCGGGCCAGGTTCTGCTGGATCGGGATGAACTGCTTCCGCGGGTCCCGCTGGTAGGCCAGGAAGAACAGGCCCGCGTCCAGCCGGCCCAGGCCGTCCGACCCGTCGACGAAGTTGTAGCCGCGCCGCAGCAGGCGCGCGCCGTGGTTGAAGTCCGGGTGCGCCAGCCGGGTGTGCGCGTTGTCGGCGATCACCGGCTCGGATTCCCCGGTCACGGTGTCGAACTCGAACTCGTCGAACTCGCGGTCGTCGGCGTCGTTGCTGGTCTTCGGCGCACCGGTGCCCTTGAACCGGCCGAAGATCGCCTGCTGCTCGTCGAGCGAGGTGCGGTCCCACGTCTCGATGTGCATCCGGATCCGCCGCGAGACCAGGTACGACCCGTTCGCCATCCACGCCGCGCCGTCTCCGGCACCCGCCCACAGCTGCTGCTCGAGCAGCTTCGCGTCCTCGGCCTTCAGGTTCGCGGTGCCGTCCTTGAAACCGAACAGGTTGCGCGGGGTGGCCTGGTCCCGCGACGTCGAGGACGTCCGGCCGAAACCGAGCTGCGACCACCGCACGGCCACCGCGCCGAAGCCGATCCGGGCCAGGTTGCGCACCGCGTGCACCGCGACCTGCGGGTCGTTGGCGCACGCCTGGATCGCGATGTCACCGCCGGACCGCGCCGGATCCAGCGCGTCGGCCGGAAAAGCCGGAAGGTCCACCAGCGCGGGGGGACGCTTGGCCGCCAGGCCGAAACGCTTGTCGAACAGCGACGGACCGAAGCCGATCGTCAGCGTCAGCTGCGAAGCCGGCAGGCCGAGGGCTTCACCGGTGTCTTGCGGAGGCGCCTCGATCGGTCCGTTCACCGCGCCGAGCTCACCGGCGGCTTCGCCCGCCGTCATCCGCTCCGCGGCCTTCGTCCACTCGCGGAGCAGATCGATCAGGTCCGTCCGGCTCTCGGTGGTGACGTCGAAGCTGACGAAGTGCAGCCGGTCTTGGGCCGGGGTGACGATGCCGGCCTGGTGCGTGCCCCGGAACGGGATCGACGCCGCCGTGTCGCTGCCGCCGGACCGGGCCCCGGACCGGGCGTCGGACACGACGTACCCACCGGCCGCCGCGGCTCCGAGCCCGGCCAGACCCACCGCGCCCGCGCCGAGCAACCGCCGCCGGGAGAACCCGCGCCGGGTGCCGCCCGCGTCCGGCGGTGCCGAGGGTGGGGCTGAGGGTGGGGCCACCGTGGGTGGGGCCGCGGCCGGTGAGGCCGCTGACTCGTCGACCTGAGCGGCCGCGCCGCGGTCGTCCCTGGACGGGTCCATACCGCCTCCGTTCCGTCGGAACGGTGCCCCGGACCGTCGGCCCGGGGCACCGTCACATCCTTACTTCTGGGCGACGACGGCCGCGACCTGGCTCAGCGGCTCACTGAGCGCGTCGACCGCGGTCGCGAACTGCTTGATCTCGGCCTGGCTCAGCTCGGTGTAGAGCTTGAACCCGTCGTCGGTCGTCTGCGCGTCGAGCAGCTTCTGCACCGCGGCGAACCGGGTGTCGAGCTCCTTGACCAGCGCGGGGTTCCGGTCTTCGAGAGTGGGGCGCAGCGCGGCGATCGCCGCCTTCGAGCCCTCCACGTTGGCCTGGAAGTCCCAGAGGTCGGTGTGCGAGTACCGGTCTTCCTCGCCGGTGATCTTGCCGGTCGCGACCTCGTCCAGCAGGCCCTTCGCGCCGTTCGCCAGCTCCAGCGGCGACAGCTTGACCGAGTTGGACTTCGTCACGACTTCCTGGACGTCCTTCAGCAGCTGGTCGGCCAGCGCGCCGTCCTTCGACACGTCCCCGGTGGTCCAGAGATCCTTCTCGATCCGGTGGAAACCGGTCCACTCGGTGCCCGGCTCGACGTCGTTCTCGCGGGCGTCCGTGCGCGGGTCGAGGTCTCCGAAGCTCTCGGCGACCGGCTCGATCCGCTCCCAGTACGTCCGCGCGACCGGGAACAGTGCCTTGGCCTTGGCGACGTCGTTGGCCTTGACCGCAGTGACGAACTCGGTCGTCTTGGCGATCAGCGCGGCGGTCTGGCTCTTGACGTACCGCTGGTAGCTGTCGGTCGCCTCGGCCAGCTGCTGGTCGGTGCCGAGCGACTCGGCCGCGCCGGTGACCTTGAGGGCGGTGCGCAGTCCGTCGCCCTTCATGCCGGGCTTGCAGGCGCCCTGGTACGAGCCGGCCGGCAGCTCGACGATCAGCTTGCGGGTCAGACCGGGGCCGATGTTCTCGACCTCGCCCATGATCCGGTCGCCCTCGGCGTAGACGTAGAACTCGGTCACCTTGGAGCCGGTGTTCTTGATCTCGAACGTGCTCGTGCCGGCGTCCAGCTCGGTGTCGCCGAGCTTGCAGGACGTATCGGTGGCCGCGACCGAGACCGGGCCGCCCTTCGCGTCGCTCTTGCTGTCGTCGGACGAGCCGCATCCGGCCGCGCCGAGCAGCGTGACGCCCGCCAGCGCCAGCGCGAGCACGGTGGTTGGTCTGGTTATCCGCATGGTGGGGGTTGTCTCCTCGTTTACTCGGCCATCGCCGGCCGGGGTGGGGGTTGCGGGGAGCGTCAGGAGGTGGTCGCCGGCTCGGGCGTCGGCTTCGTCGCCTCGGGCTGCTTGCTGCTGGGCCAGAGGAAGAACGTCAGCACCGGAACGACGTACGCGACCCAGGCGATCGCCTGCAGGACCGTCGTCTGCGGCTGGAAGTTGAAGATGCCCTTGAGCAGGGTCCCGTACCAGGAGTCCGGCGGGATCTGCGCGCTGACGTCGAACGCCAGCGTGTTCAGGCCGGGCAGGACCTCGGCTTCCTGCAGGTCGTGGAATCCGTAGGCGAAGATGCCCGCGGCGACGACGACCAGCAGCGCACCGGTCCAGGTGAAGAACGTGCCGAGGTTGATCCGGACCGCGCCCTGGTAGAGCGCGAACGCGAGCACGACCGCGATCGCGATGCCGACCACGAAGCCGAGCAGCGGCCCGGCCTCGCTGTTGGCCTGCTGGGCGGCGCTGAAGAAGAACAGCGTGGTCTCCAGGCCCTCGCGCGCGACCGCGAGGAAAGCCATGAACGCGACGGCGCCCGCGCCCATCGTCAGCGCGGCTTCGAGCTTCAGGGTCAGCTCGGTCTTCATCGAGCGGGCCGTCCGGCGCATCCAGAAGATCATCCAGGTCACCAGGCCGACCGCGACGATCGAGAGGAAGCCGCCTGCCAGTTCCTGCTGCTTGAACGTGTCGAGGCCGGTGACGACGTAAGTGAGCAGCGCACCGAACAACACCGACAGCGCCACGGCTGCCGCGACGCCGGCCCAGACCAGCGGAAGGCGGTTCCGGCGGTCGGTCTTCACCAGATAGGCGACGAGGATGCTGACGACCAGCGCCGCCTCGAGTCCTTCCCGGAGCCCGATCAGCAAGTTCGGGAAGAAGTAGTCCAGCATCCGCTGCCCCTCCACGTCGACGCTTGCCCAGGTCTGAGCCCGCCCCGGATCGCACGGCCGGGGCTGCGGTCGTCGACTGTGCGGTGAAATCGGCAACGCGGAACGCCGCCGAGGCCACCAAGGCAAGCCTTACCAATGCACGGTAAGCCTTAGCTGGGTGGCTTCGTCAACCGGGTACGCCCTACTGGTGTCGTACGCAACCGAAGTGTCAGCTGGACCAGCTGGTCAGGTAAGCGAGCTGGGTCTCGTTGAGGACGTCCAGGTTGACGTCGAGAGCAGCCAATTTGAGGCGGGCTATCTCGCGGTCGATGCCCGGGGGCACCTCGAGGACGGCGGCCGGGAGCGAGCCCGGCTGGTTGTGCAGCAGCCACTCGGCCGACAGCGCCTGGATGCCGAACGCGACATCCATCACCGCCGCGGGGTGACCTTCGGCACCGGCCAGGTTGGCCACTCGCCCCTCGGCGACCAGCAACAGCCGCCGCCCGTCTTCCTGCACGTACTCGTCCACGTGCGGACGCACCTCGAGGTGCCGGTCGACCGCGTTCGCCGCCAGCCAGGCCACATCGATCTCCAGGTCGAAGTGACCCGCGTTCGCGAGCACCGCGCCGTCTTTCATCAACGCGAAATGCTCGGCCCGGATGACGTCACGGTTACCGGTCACCGTGATGAAGACGTCACCCACCGGCGCCGCCTCGGCCATCGTCATCACCGCGTAGCCGGACAGCGTGGCGTCCAGGGCCCGGGCCGGGTCGACCTCGGTGACGATGACCCGGGCGCCGAGCCCGGTCAGCCGCGCGGCGACGCCCTGGCCGCCGTAGCCGAACCCCGCGACCACCACCTTCGCTCCGGCCAGCAGCGTGTTCGTGCTGCGCAGCAGGGCGTCGATCGTGGACTGCCCGGTGCCGATCCGGTTGTCGACGAGGTTCTTCGTCGGGGTGTCGGTGACCGCGACGACCGGGTATCGCAATCCGCCCGCGGACGCCATCGCCCGCAGCCGGACGACGCCGCTGGTCGTCTCTTCGCAACCGCCCCGGAGGCCGGCGATCAGGTCTTGGTAGTCGGTGTGCAGCGCGGTCGCCAGGTCGCAGGCGTCGTCGAGGACCAGGTCGGGCGGGCGGGCCAGTACGGCGTCCAGGTGCTCGCGGTAGGTGACGACGTCGGAGCGGTGCCGGGCGAAGACGCTCACGCCGAACTCCGACACCAGCGCGGCCGCGGTGTCGTCCTGGGTGGAGAGCGGGTTCGACGCGCAGAGCCGGATCTCGGCCCCACCGGCCTGCAGCGTGCGGACCAGGTTCGCGGTCTCGGCGGTGATGTTCAGGCAGGCGGCGATGCGGACGCCCTCGAACGGGCGCTGCGCGGTGAACCGGTCACGGATCGCCCGGAGCACCGGCATCGACCGGTCGGCCCACTCGATCCGGTTGTGGCCGTGCGCGGCCAGCCCGAGGTCGGCGACGTCGTGCTGCATTCTCGGTGCGCTCACTGAGCAACCGCCTCGTCGGACCGCCGGGAATCGGCCGCGGACGAGACCTGACTCGGAGGTGCGGGGGGCACGGCCGGCGCCGGAAGGCCCTCGTCGG
>NZ_JBITDV010000010.1:103813-327072 GCF_044454545.1 Cryptosporangium sp. NPDC051539
CGTCGGCGGGACCGTCGGTGGCGGGACCGTCGGTGGCGGGACCGTCGGTGGCGGGACCGTCGGTGGCGGGACCGTCGGTGGCGGGACCGTCGGTGGCGGGACCGTCGGTGGCGGGGCCGTCGGTGGCGGACGGGGTGGTGCCGATCACCGGCGCGGGGCCGGAGCGGCGGACGAGCAGGAGCGCGACGGCCGCGAGGAGTGCCACGCCGACCAGCTCGGTGAGGAGCGGCGCGAACACCCCCAGGGGTGGCTTCCAGCTGCCTTTCAGCACGTTGAACCCGGACCCGAGCCCGTACTGGAACCGCGTCTGGACGAGCAGCAGCGCCCAGAGGTGGAGCACACCGGTGACCACCGCGACCCCCGGCACGATGCGCCCGATGCCGGTGCGTCCCAGCGCCCGGTCGACCCGCCGCAGCGAGACCGCCGCCAGCACCAGGCCCACCCCGAACGGCATGACGTACCGGCCGTGCTGCGACCAGCCGATCGTGCGCAGGTACGCGAACTCCAGCGCGATCAGCGCCAGGAACGACGTCGCGAAGATCGCCGCCAGCACCAGCGCGTGCCGCCGCTTCACCACCGCGAGGGCCGGCCCGACGAGTGCGCCGACCAGCAGGTACCAGCCGATGATCGTCCAGCTCGGCAACGTCGTCTCGCCGTAGCTGAACTGGCCGACGATCTGGTTGACCCAGAACGACATCCGGGTCAGCGAGAGCTGCCGCACCGCGTCCGACCACGGGATCGACGAGGCGTCGTTACCGACCGCCCCCTCGCTGTCGGAGAGACCGGCCAGCAGCATCCAGCCGATCGCGTACAGACCGACCACCGCGCTGGCACCGAGCACCCACCACACGTCGTGGCGGCGCACCAGCGACATCACGGCCACCCGCCGGGACAGCAGCAGGCAGGCCGCCAGAATCAGGATCAGCCAGATCGGCCCCAGCGCGCGCAGCACGAGCAGCAACGAGCCCGAGACCCCGGCCAGCACCACGAGTTGGCGGGTGAACCGCTCGGTCAGCTCGCCTTCGCGGGCGCGGAACAGCGTCAGGAGCGTCGTCCAGAGCAGAACACCGGCGGCGATCTCCCACCCGTTCGGGTTGATCGCGCCGTTGAGGTCGATCGCCATCGGCGTCGCGACGACGATCACGCCGGCGACCAGCAGCGGACGACGGCGGCGCACCGCGATCCAGACCGCGAGGCCGAGCAGCACGGCCGCGCCGAGCGACGAGACCAGCCGGGCCGCGACGATGCCCGACAGGTCGGGAGAGGCAACCAGCGGGAGGCCGACGATCGCGTAGTAGACGGGGTTGTACCGGCCGGCGGCGCTGGCCACCCGCTCGGTCGTGTCGTCGTGGGGGGCGGGCGTCTGGCAACTGGCGGAGGTGCGCTCTTTCCAAGCGCAGTCGAGGTCGCCGGGGAGCAGGCTGCGCGGGACGTCGAACCAGGCGCCGCCACCGCGGATCGCGTTCGCCGGCTCCGCGTAGATCTGGCCGCTGGCCGCGCCGTAGGCCCGCACCAGGTGCTGGGACTCGTCGTACGTGCCGTTGACCGGCAGCGCGAACGCCCACCCGGCGCCCATCAGGAAGAACGAGACCACGGCGGCGAGCAGTATCCACCGGCCACGATTGCTACCCGGGTCTGCCGCCTCCGGGGTTCGGGCAACCGCCGTTCCGGACCCGGCCACGACCTCATCCTCTCCGGCGAAGAACCCCTGCCCCGCCTCGTCTCGGACACCCTAGTGGTCCGGTGCGACGGGCCTGCGCGCGGCGCGGCCTGTCAGCGCGGCGAGCCGGTGCTGAACCGATTCGCGAGGACAGCCGCTAGGACCTCGGTGCCGGTACTCCCGCGGTGAGCGGCAGCGCGTCCGCCGGGACGGTGGCGGGCTCGGTGGCGTCCGCCGAGGGAAGTTCGGCCCCAAGACCGGCCCCGGGACCGCCGAGGGACGTCCGCGGAGCCCGGCTCAGAACGATCGTCGCGACGATGAGGACGCCGCCGACGGCGGTGAAGAGCAGTGGGATCTGCGGGCCCACCGCCGGAAGCCAGGACCCGTGCAGCGCCCCGAGCGCCTTGAACCGCTGCGTCACCTGGAAGCGGGTCATGACGACGGCGAGCGCCCAGACGTGCATGACCGCTACCGAAAGGCCGCAGATCAGCACGAACCGGCGGGTAGCCAACTCGCCGAGCCGGAACTCCCACCGGCGCAGCGACCCAGCGAACAGCAGCGCGCCGACGCCGAACGGCAGGATGTACCGGCTCTGCTGCGCCCAGCCGATGTGCTGGTAGTAGAGGACCTCGAACCCGACCAGGAACACCACGCTGGTCACGACGATGCCGCTGATCAGCAACGCCTGGCGCCGGGTCGCGAACAGCAGCGTGGGCACGATGATCAGGAACGCGAGACCGAACCAGACCACCAGCATCGTGTTCGGCGCGACCACCTCGCCGTAGCTGAACCGCCCGACGATCTGCGCGGTCCACTGCGTCAGCCGGTCGGCCAGGATGTAGGAGATCTTGTCCACGAACGAGAGGTGCGGCGGTGGCGGCTGCGCGTCCGGGTTGTTGAGGACGCCGGAGAACAGCGTCCACCCGATGCCGAGTACGGCCGCGACCGCGACCCCGATGCCGACACCACGCGAGTCCCGCCGCTGGATCAGCTCCTTCGTCCGGCCGGGCCGGGCCGCGGCCGTGCAGGCGAGCACGGTGAGCCCCAGCAGCAGCGGGCCGAGCGTCCGGATCGAGACCAGCGTCGCGGCGCCGATGCCTGCGGCGATCAGCAACTGACCGGTCCAGCGGTCACTGAGCTCGCCGGACCGCGCGCGGACGAGCGCCAGGAGAGCGGTCCAGGTCAGCACGCCGGCGGCCAGCTCGAGGCCACTCGGGTTGATCGACCCGGCGAGGTTGAGCATGTTCGGGGTGGCCGCGACGATCAGCGACGCCAGCAGCAGCGGGCTGCGACGGCGGACCGCGATCGTGACCGCGGCGGCGAGCATCGCGGCGACCATCGCGCCCGAGATCAGCCGCCCGACGACGATGCCGCCCATGTTCGGGCTGATCACCATCGGGATACCGACCGGCACGTAGTAGAGCGGGTTGTACCGGCCCGCCGCCGTCGCCGTCTGCGTGCGGCTCGGGTCGTCCGGCGGACGCTGCAGGCAGGACGCCGGAAGCTCCCACCGCTGGGCGCAGTCGGCGTTCACCGGCAGCAGGCTGCGCGGGACGCTGTACCAGGCGCCGCCGCCGCGGGCGGCCGCGGCGGGCGAGGAGTACAGCTGACCGCTGGCCGCGCCGTACGCGCGGATGATGTGCTCGTCCTCGTCGTTGGTGCCGTTGGCGGGCAGCGCGAGCGCCCAACCGGCACTGACCAGGAAAAAGGCAGAGAAAGCGAGCAGAAAAACGAGTCGGGAACGGACCGGCCGGACGAGCCAGTTGTTGACGTCAGACGACGATCCGAGCGACACGGAACCTCCTGGCGCGCGAGCGCCCGGTACTCGTCGTCGGGGCACCCTCGAAAGGATGCCCCGACGCCGTTGCGAAACCCCGGCAGGTGCCCTCTACCCCCAACAAGGGGACGTTAAGCACCGGCTGCCGGTTCGATCAGTACCGGTAGTGGTCGGGCTTGTACGGCCCCTCGACCGCTACGCCGATGTAGTCGGCCTGGTCCTTCGACAGCTCGGTGAGCTTCACGCCGAGGGCGGCGAGGTGCAGCCGGGCCACCTTCTCGTCCAGGTGCTTCGGCAGAACGTACACCTGCTTGTCATATTCGGACGTCTTGGTGAACAGCTCGATCTGGGCGATCGTCTGGTTCGCGAAGCTGTTCGACATCACGAAGCTCGGGTGACCGGTGGCGTTGCCCAGGTTCAGCAGGCGGCCCTCGGACAGCACGATGATCGAGTGGCCGTCCTCGAAGACCCACTCGTCGACCTGCGGCTTGATGTTGTTGCGCTTGACGCCCGGGGTCTTGGCCAGGCCGGCCATGTCGATCTCGTTGTCGAAGTGGCCGATGTTGCCGACGATCGCCTGGTGCTTCATCTTGGCCATGTCGGCGGCCATGATGATGTCTTTGTTGCCGGTCGTCGTGATGAAGATGTCGGCGTACCCGACCACGTCGTCCAGCGTCGCGACCTGGTAGCCGTCCATCGCCGCCTGCAGCGCGCAGATCGGGTCGATCTCGGTGACGATGACCCGGGCGCCCTGGCCGCGGAGCGACTCGGCGCAGCCCTTGCCCACGTCGCCGTAGCCGAAGACGACCGCGACCTTGCCGCCGATCAGCACGTCGGTGGCGCGGTTGAT
Source organism: Cryptosporangium sp. NPDC051539 (assembly GCF_044454545.1). NCBI lineage: Bacteria > Bacillati > Actinomycetota > Actinomycetes > Cryptosporangiales > Cryptosporangiaceae > Cryptosporangium > Cryptosporangium sp. NPDC051539. The sequence goes on from NZ_JBITDV010000010.1 coordinate 108,101, forward strand.
GCCGTCGATCAGCGAGTGGCGGCAGCCGTACTTGTTGTCGAACTTGCTCTTGGTGACCGAGTCGTTGACGTTGATCGCCGGGAAGAGCAGGTTGCCGGCCTTGGCGAACTCGTACAGGCGGTGAACGCCGGTCGTGGTCTCCTCGGTGACGCCCTTGATGTCCTTGGCGATCGTGGTCCAGCGCTGCGGGTCTTCCGCGAGGGTGCGGTTGAGCAGCGTCAGGATGACGCCGAACTCCTCACTCTCGGCGGTCGACGGGTCGGGCGCGGAGCCGACCTTCTCGAACTCGACGCCCTTGTGCACGAGCAGCGTCACGTCGCCGCCGTCGTCCAGGATCATGTTCGGGCCCTTACCGCCCGGCCACGCCAGGATCTGCTCGGTGCACCACCAGTACTCCTCCAGCGTCTCGCCCTTCCAGGCGAAGACCGGGACGCCCTGCGGGTCCTCCGGAGTGCCGTTCGGGCCGACGGCGACGGCCGCGGCGGCGTGGTCCTGGGTCGAGAAGATGTTGCAGGAGGCCCAGCGGACCTCGGCGCCGAGCGCCACCAGCGTCTCGATGAGCACGGCGGTCTGGATCGTCATGTGCAGCGAACCGGTGACCCGGGCGCCGCGCAGCGGCTGCTCCGCTGCGAATTCCTTGCGGATCGACATCAGGCCGGGCATCTCGTGCTCGGCGAGCTGGATCTCCTTGCGGCCGAACGCGGCCAGGGAGAGGTCGGCGACCTTGAACGGGGTGGTCCCCGCCGGGGCGTCGGTGACGGCTGTCATCAGTTCTCCTCGTGGTTCCGGTGCGCTCCGGGGCGCCTTTCGGTTTCCCGGAGGTCGACGACCGGGTACGTCCCGGTGTCGTCCGGTATGTCTACGATCGGGTATGCCCCGGTGGGGGCGTCAACCGGGGCCGGGCGTGAGCGTTGGGCGACCGGGATCTCGGCCAGCAACTTCTGGTGCTTGTCGTATTCCCAGCGCAACCAGTCGTCAGCGGGGATGTCCGCCGGGGGAGCCGGCCGGGCCTCGAACCACTCGTCCAGCGCCGCCCGTAGTTCCTCGTCGCGGCGCAGCCGCAGCGCGAAGCCGACGTCGGTCAGCCCGATGTCGAAGCTCTGCAGCAACTCGCGCAGCGTGCGGAGGCGTTGCAACTCGGCCGGACCGTACAGGCGGTACCCGCCGGCCGACCGCGGTGCGGCCACCAGCCCGACCTGCTCGATGTAGCGGAGCATCCGCGGTGACCACCCTGTGGTCTCCGCCGCCTCTTGGATCGTGAGCGTACTCATTACCTCTTGAGGTTAGCAGCGTTCTGTGAAGGTTTCCGAATCGGCCGCAAAACGCAACCGAAGCCACCTGGATGACGTCAATAGACCGTCGGATGAGTCTGTTTCATGACAACGGCGGGGAACGTCCTCGGGCATCTGGCCGAAGGGTGAGAGCATGGACGAGGTTTGTTCGGGATCGTTCCGCTGGGCGGACAGCGCGGATCCGGAGCGTGACAGCTTCGGGCGGTGCGCTCGGTCCCGAACATGCCTCGAGGGGCGACCGGAGGCGAGGAACTGCATGTCCACGACCAGCGACGCCCTTCCGTACGGCTTACGGGACGACGCGTCGGTGCTCGAGGCCCTGCGTCAGGGTGACGACACCGGCTCCTCCGTCGCGCCCGGCACCCGGGCGAGCTGGACCGGGAGCTTCCGCCGCGAGTTGTCCGACGGGATCTCCCGCGTCGGACTCGACGCCCTCTTCGACCGCTACCACCGTTGGTTGTTCGGTCTTTTCATGCGGACGCTACGCGACGGCGACAATGCGACGTTCGCGCTCGGCCAGACGCTGGCGAACGTGGCCGGTGCCCGGCTGACCAGGCCGGAGCAGCTGCGGACGGCGGTCGCCCGTGCGGCGTACGAGAGCGGCTTGCGGGTCGGCGAGGCACGCAGCCGTTCACTACGGACGCGGCGGGCAACCGACGCGGCGACCAGCATCCTGGTCGGCATCATGGACTCCGGGAGCGACGGCGAACTCCGGCGCCTCGTCTGGCGCGCGATGGAGTCGCTCAGCTTCCGCGAACGGTTGCTGTTCGAGCTCGAATGGCACGATCTTCTGGACGAGCGGGAGCTCGCCACCGTGATCGGTGGGCGGCACCCGCTGACCGTGCTGAACCGCTCGCGAGACCGCATCCGCGCGACGCTGACCACCGCGGTAGCCGTCTGGTACGGCAGCGAGAGGTGCACCGACCTGCGTCGTCTCGTGCGGCACGCCGGTGCGGCAGAGGGACGTCCCGGCGCGATGCGCGGGGTGATCGAGCGGCATCTGTACGGCACCCGGTCCGAGGCGCCGTGCGCGACCTGCCGGGACAATCAAGACACGTACGCGCTGAACGTGCTGGGCGAGGCGCTGCCGGTGTTCGGGGTGCCGGCCGGGTTGCGGGAGGCGGCCATCGAGGTAGCCCTCGACTACCGCCGGGCCGTTCGGCCGGTCCAGGGCGCGGCCGGGGCTCCGCGGTCGGCCGTGACGCGCTTGTCCGCGCCGGTGGGGGCGGGTGCTGGAGTCGAGGACGTGGCACTCAGCGGCGTCGCCTCCTATGGCGTGGCCGCCGCGAGTGCGGATTCGGCTGCTTCCGTCGCCGGCGCCACCCGAAAGACGACGGGCGCCGGCGACCAGGACGTCCGCCTCGACGGCCCGCCTCTGGCGTCCATCGACCTCGGCGCGGCCGACGACGACCTCAGCGCGATCACCGTCGACCTGGGCAACCGCTCCGACGGCCTGGATGCGGCTCCCGACCTGCGTACCACCACGAGCCTGGGCGCGGCGCTACTGCGTCATGTCGACGCCGCCGAGGAAAGCCCGGCGGCCACGGTCGCCGAGGGCCTTGGGCTCAGTGCAGGCACGGAGCCGGGTGCGGGCTCGGAGCCGGGTGCGGCGACCGTCGCAGGCCCGGGCAGCGCGGCGACCGGCGAGCGCGCGAGCAGCCCGGCGCACGAGGCGGGCCTGGAGCCTGCCACCGTCACAAACCTGGACAGCGCGGTCCTGGCCGACCTGGCGCGCATGGCCGGCGGCGGTTCGGCCGGCGCGGCCGGCCCTGCCGACATCGGCGACGGCATCAGCGGCGGCCCGGCTGCCGCGGCGGGCCGACCCGCGGCGGGCGACGACACCGTAGTGGCGAGCGATCGCCGCGCGATCGGCGTACCCGGCAGCCTGGCCGCAGCTCTGACCAGCGGTCGCACCGCCGCGGCAAGCAGGCGCACGGCCGCTACTCCCCCGGCGAGCCGGTCCGCCGACGACCCGAGCAGCCTCGGCTCCGCCGCAACGAGCGCGGGCGACCACGCCGTCGGCAGGCCGATCGCCGCCGGCCTGGCGGCCAACGCGGCACCTGCCCCCGCCGTCGGACAGGCGGTAGGCCCCTCCGAAATCGGCGAAGGCGCCAGCACGTCCGGCGCGCCCGGCGCGGGCGGGGCACCCAGCATGGGCGGCAACGCGACCGAGGCACCAGGCACGAGCGGCCCCGCGGCCGAGGCACCAGGCACGAGCGGCCCCGCGGCCGGGATACCGGGCACGAGCGGAAGCGCGGCTGAGGCACCCGGCACAAGCGGCAACGGGGCCGAGGCACCCGGCATAGGCGCAAACACAGCCGGGGCACCCGGCACGAGCGGAATCGTTGCCGGGGCGCCCGGCATGGGCGGCAACGCGGCCGGGATACCGGGCGCCAGCGACGGGCCTGGACTCGGCGGTGTCGCCGTAAGCGGGCCGAGTGCCAACGGCTCGGCCGGTGGCGACCCCGGCGTGGCGAACAGCGCACCCGGCGGCCCGGGAATCGGCGGCGACTTCGGCTCGGGTGGTGCGATCGGCGCCGCCGCGAGCGGACACAATGCGTCCGGCCCGGCCGGCGGTGACCCAGGAATGGCAGCGAGCGCCGCGGGCGCCCCCGGTACGAGCGGCGAGGGCCTCGGCGCCAGCGCGGCGAACGGACCGCACGCGAGCGGCGACCCCGGCATGGCCGGATCCGCCGCCAGCGGACCCGACATGAACGCCAACGCCGCCGGAGCGCCCAGCGCAAACGGCAGCGCCGCAGCCGGGCCCGGGATGGGCGGCAGCACCGCGGGCGGGCCTGGCATGAGCAGCAACGCCGCAGCCGGACCCGGCATGAGCAGCAACGCCGCAGGCGGACCGCAGGCCAGCGGTCTGGCCGGAAACACCCCCGGCATGGCCGGATCCGCCAGCAACGGACCCGGGATGGGCGGCGGCACCGTCGGCGGACCGCACGCCAGCGGCCTCGCCGGAAACACCCCCGGCATGGCCGGATCCGCCAGCAACGGACCCGGGATGGGCGGCGGCACCGTCGGCGGACCGCACGCCAGCGGCCTCGCCGGAAACACCCCCGGCACGAGCGCCAACGCCGGCGCTGCACCCGGCGCAAACGGCAGCACCGCAGGCGGGCCCGGGATGGGCGGCAGCACCGCGGGCGGGCCCGGGATGGGCGGCAGCACCGCGGGCGGGCCCGGGATGGGCGGCAGCACCGCGGGCGGGCCCGGTATGAGCGGCAACGCCGCAGCCGGACCGCAGGCCACCGGCCTCGCCGGAAACAACCCCGGCATGGCCGGATCCGCCAGCAACGGACCCGGCATGAACGCCAACGCAGGCGCAGCACCCGGCGCAAACGGCAGCGCCACAGCCGGGCCGCAGGCCGGTGGCATGGCCGGGGGCGGGCACGGCGTGGGCGGATCCGCGATCGGTGGGCCCGGGATGGGCGGCGGCGCCGTCGGCGGGCCGCAGGTCAGCGGGGCGGCCAGCGGCGGGCCTGGGGCCGGCGGGTCTGCCGCCGGCAGCGATGGGGCGAGTGGCGCGGCTTCGGGCTCTCGGGGCGACGGGCCGGAAGCGATCTCCCACCGCGACGAGCCCGGCCGCAAGCATGCGGACTACTCGGGTGCGGGGCACTCCGGGTCGCCGTGGGGGGCCCCGGAAGAGCTCCGCCAGGTGCGGACGTTCGACTCGGTGGTGCCGCTGAGGCCGAACGCGACGCCGTCCCGGAAGCGGCGGCTGGCGGCGTACGCTTCGGCGGCCGTCCTGGCGATGCTGTTCGGGTTCGGCGCGGTCTGGGTGATCCAGAATCAGGCAACGGAGGACCACACCGACGTGCTCGCCGCGGCCAGCCCCTCCACCAGCGACGGGACGACCGTCGGCGGACCGTCGCCGAAGTCGACCGGGCCCGGGCGGAGCGCCGGCAACGACAAGGGCAACTACGCGGTCGACCTGGACGACAACGAGGCTCCGCCTCCGATGCCGCATCCGTCGACCACCTCGGCGTCGCCTCAGCCGACGCCGTCTCGGCCCAGCCCGTCGCCGTCGAAGCCGTCGACTCCGGCGCCCAGCAGCGTGTCACCCGACCCGCCCGAATCGCCGCAGGAGCCGGACCCGCCGACGGACGATCCGACCACGCCGCCGGACGATCCGACGCCGTCGACTCAGTCGGCACCGGCCTCGCCGACGGTCCCGCGATCCAGCCCGGCGACCGTGCTCATCCCGGCCTGAGACAGACCCCACCCCCAGACCGCCACCACCCCGGCCCACCCGGCCCGAGATCCGACCCACCGGTGAGCCACCCCACCAGAAACCGCCACCACCCCGGCCCGAGACCGGGCCCACCGGGCCCACCGGGCCCACCGGGCCCACACGGCCCACACGGCCCACACGGCCCACACGGCCACCCGGCCGAAACCGGCGCGACTCCGGCCCGAGCCCGGGCCCGGGCCCGAGCCCCCGGTGCGAGACCCGGGCTACAGGTTCGTCGTGGCCTGGAAAACAGTGCCCTCGCCCGAGACCGTGAGCGTCGGGTGCCCCGACGGCAGGTAGCCCGACTGGCCACCGCTGAGCACCACCGGCCCGGTGCCGTCTTCCACCGTCACGACGCCCTCCAGGACGAAGACGATCCGCGGGCCGGTGGCCGTCAGCGTCGCCTGGCCTCCCGCCTCCGCGAGCACGACCCTGGTCAGCGAGAACTCCGGCACCGGCGGGCTCCAGACCCGGACGCCGGGGGCGGGCGACTCCGGCTCGAACGGCACCGCGGCCGACTCTTCGAATCGGACGACGCGCAACAGCTCGGGAACGTCGATGTGCTTCGGCGTCAGTCCGCCGCGCAGCACGTTGTCCGAGCAGGCCATGATCTCGACGCCGACTCCGTGCAGGTACGCGTGCAAGACGCCGGCTCGCAGGAAGATGGCCTCGCCGGGCTCGAGCGAGAGACGGTTGAGCAGCAGCGCCAGCACGATCCCGATGTCACCGGGGTACTGCTCCGCCAGCGACACGGCCAGCGCGTGGTCGGGCGAGGACCCGCCGGCCCGGCAGGCGTCCGCGAAAGAAACGGCGACCTGCTCGGCGTCCGGAAGAGCGAAGAGACCGGCCACGAACGCACGGAGGTCGGCTCCCTCGCGCAGAGAATCGACGAGCGCGCGCAGCGCGGGAATGTCCTGCACGACCGGCGCGAGGACCTCGACCGACCGGGAGACCGGCCGGAAACCGCACAAAGCGGAGAACGGCGTCACCGCACAGATCAGTTCCGGCTTGTGGTGCGGGTCGACGTAGCTGCGGCGAGGGTCACCGAGCGGCGGACCGGATTCCTCCGCCTGAGCGAAACCCTCGCGCGCCTGCGCCTCGCTCGGGTGCGCCTGCAGTGACAGCGGCGTCTCCGCGGCGAGCAGCTTCATCAGGAACGGCAGCCGGGCGCCCAGCGCGGCGGCGACGTCCGCGCCGAGCTCGCCGGCCGGGTCCGCTTCGACGAGCGTGTCGAGCGCGCCGCGGGCGAGCTGGGACGGCGCGGACGGGTGCCCGCCCATCCAGAGCTCGGCCTCCGGCTCCGGGCTGGGGACGGGACGGCCCTGCACCCCGGCGATCGCGGACGTCGAGCCCCAGGCGTAGGGGCGGATGACGTTAGTGAGCAGCTCCATGCGGGGTTTCCTCTTCCGCATCGGTCTTCGGCTTGCCCGCGTGGTAGATGTCGGGCTCGAGATAGATCACCCGGGCGATCGGCACGGCGACCCGGATCCGCGACTCGGCGGCGTCGATCGCGTCGGCGACCTTGGCCGCGGTGTCGTCGTGGTGCACCGCGATCTTCGCGGCGACCAGCAGTTCCTCCGGCCCGAGGTAGAGCGTCTTCATGTGGATGATCCGCTCGACCGTGCCGTGGTCCTGCGTGATCGCCTGCTCGATGCGGGTCAGGTCCTCCGGGTTGGCACCCTCGCCGAGCAGCAGGCTCTGCGTCTCCATCGCGAGGAAGATCGCGACGACGACGAGCAGGAGGCCGATCGCGAGCGTGCCGATGCCGTCCCAGACGCCGTTGTCGGTCAGCAGGGTCAGCGCGACACCGAACAGCGCGAACACCAGGCCGAGCAGCGCCGCGGTGTCTTCGAGCAGCACGACCGGGAGCTCGGGCGCCTTGGCCCGCCGGATGAACCGGATCAGCGACGCCGAGCCGCGGGACTTGTTCGTCTCGCGCATCGCGGTCATGAACGAGTAGCCCTCGAGCGCGATCGCGATCACCAGCACCACGACCGGCACCCACTGCCAGGAGTGGATCGCCTCCGGGTGCTGGAGCTTGTGGTAGCCCTCGTACAGCGCGAACAGGCCACCGACGCTGAACAGCACGATCGAGACGATGAACGCGTAGATGTAGCGCTCGCGACCGTAGCCGAACGGGTGCTCGGGCGTCGCCGGCTTCTGCGCACGACGGCCGCCGATGAGCAGCAGCAGCTGGTTACCCGAGTCGGCGAGCGAGTGGATCGACTCCGCCAGCATCGACGACGATCCGGTGAGCAACCAGGCGAGCAGCTTGGTGACGGCGATGCCGAGGTTCGCGGTGAGCGCCGCGATGATCGCCCTGGTACCGCCTTCCGCACTCACGCGTTGGTCCGTTCCTTCAGCTCGGAGACGGCGCGGACCGCGATCGGGTCGAGGCCGTGCAGCAGGGCCAGGTAGACCGAGGCGAAGTCGGGGACGGCGATCAACGAGGCCAGGCGCTCGAGCTCGGAACCGCCCTCGGCGGTCAGCACGCTGACGCCGATACCGCGCTCACGCGCCAGGTCTTCGATCGCGTTCGCGCGGGCGGCGTCGACCTCGGACTCGCTGTCGTCGCGCAGCAGCACCAGCCGCAGCTTGGTCGAACCGGCCGAGTCCACCCGGTCGGCGAAGAAGTCGTCGACGTCGTCGGCGAGCGAGCCGAACACGCCGTCGATCAGGCCGACCCGGCCCCGACCGGCCTCGATCAGGTTGCCGGCGATGGCGGGGTACCGGGCGTTCGCGGCGAGCTGGTCGGCGAACCGGTTGGCCGCGACGGTCGCCAGCGCCGAGGTGCCCCAGACGACCGGGATCGTGTTCGCGAGCTCGATCGCGAGCGACTTGCCCTCGTTGACGAACGACTCGGCGGTCGGGCGGCAGCGGTCGGCGTCGTTGTCGAGCCGGGTCGCGGTCTCGGCGAAGTCGGCCTCGGCGACCTGGCACATGCCCAGCCCGCGTCCGGCGAGCAGCACCGGCGCGACGAGCGACCAGAACGCCACCCGGGCCGGGCGGCGGCGCGGCACCGGCACGAACAGCGCGCGGGCGCGCTCGGCCATCGACTGCAGCTCGCTGTCGGCCGCGCCGATCGCGACCAGCCGCGCGCCGCGGTGCATGGCGGCCTCCGCAGCGGCGAGCGCTTCCGGACTGCGTCCGGAAGCGGAGACCGCGATGACGACGTCGGCCGCACCGACCCAGCCCGGGACGCCCCGGCTGCGGTGCAGGATGACCGGCACCGGGCAGCGCGGGCCGGCGACGGCGTTCAGCACGTCACCGGTGCGGGCGGCGGTGCCGACGCCGGCCAGCACCAACGCCCGGGGGCGGATCTCCTCGGACAGGACGTGCAGACCGGCCTCTCCGGCCAGCGCGACCGCCTCACGCAGCTGCGGGCCGGCCCCGGCGGTGGCCCGGAGCATCTCGGCCGGGTCGGCGCCGGACAGGACGTCGGTGTCGTCCAGACGGGTCTCGTCGATCTGCGCCGTCACTGGTCACCCCGGTGGCGAGCTTCGTCGAGGAGCAGCACCGGAATGCCGTCCCGGATCGGGTAGGAGCGGTCGCAGACCGTGCAGGCCAGCTCCCCCGCCTCCTCGTCCAGGCGCAGCGGCGCGTGATCGTCGCTGGGGCAGGCCAGGATCTCCAGAAGTGCGGAATCGACAGTCATTCATGCCTCCGGGGTAGCGCGGACCAGGGCGAGCACCCGGTCGCGGATCTCGGCCATCCGTACATCCGTGGCCGCTTCGACGTTCAAGCGGAGCAACGGCTCGGTATTGGACGCGCGCAGGTTGAACCAGGCTCCGTCCGGAAAGGTCACCGTGGTGCCGTCCAGATCGTCGACGTCCGCGTCGGGGAAGGCCGCCAGCACGGCCTGCACCCGACCGGCCTGGTCGGCCACGGTCGAGTTGATCTCGCCGGACGCCACGTACCGCTCGTATTCGGCGCCGAGCGACGACAGCGGCCGGTCGCTCTCACCCAGCGCCGCGAGCACGTGCATCGCGGCCAGCATGCCGGTGTCGGCCCGCCAGAAGTCGCGGAAGTAGTAGTGGGCGGAGTGCTCGCCGCCGAACACCGCGCCGGTCTCGGCCATCTGCGCCTTGATGAACGAGTGCCCGACCCGGGTGCGCACCGGTTTGCCGCCGTGCTCGCGGACGATCTCCGGCACGGCGCGCGAGGTGATCAGGTTGTGGATGATCGTCGCGCCCGGGTTCTTGGCCAGTTCTCGCACGGCTACCAGCCCGGTGATCGCGCTCGGGCTCACCGGCTCGCCCCGCTCGTCCACCACGAAGCACCGGTCGGCGTCGCCGTCGAAGGCCAGACCGATGTCTGCCTTGTGTTCGACGACGGCCTTCTGCAGATCGACGAGGTTCTTCGGGTCGAGCGGGTTGGCCTCGTGGTTCGGGAAGTCACCGTCGAGCTCGAAGTAGAGCGGCACGACGTCGAGCGGCAGGCCCTCACCGAGGACGACCGGCACCGTGTAGCCACCCATGCCGTTGCCCGCGTCGACCACGACCTTCAGGGGCCGGATGCCGGTCAGGTCGACGAGCGACCGGAGGTAGTTCGCGTACTCGGTGAGCAGGTCGACCGCGCTGATGTCTCCGGGCACCTCGGCGGCCGGCGCGCCCTCGGAGAGAATCCGCTCGGCCTCCGCACGGATCGTCGCCAGGCCACTGGCCTGCCCGATCGGAGTCGCGCCGGCCCGGCAGAGCTTGATGCCGTTGTACTTGGCCGGGTTGTGGCTCGCGGTGAACATCGCGCCCGGCAGGTTCAGGTGACCGGCGGCGAAGTACAGCAGGTCGGTGGAACCGAGACCGGCTTCGACGACCGATACGCCCTGGCTCATCGCACCCTCGGCGAACGCCCGGGACAGCGGCACCGAGCTCTCCCGCATGTCGTACGCGGTCACCAGACTGCGGCCGCCCTCGGCCACGATCAGACGAGCGAACGCGGCGCCGAGCGCGCGGGCGACGTCTTCGCTGAACGGGTCGGGCACCACGCCGCGGACGTCGTACGCCTTGACCAGGCCGGAAAGGTCGTGGGAAGACACGGCGCCTGCTCCTTCGATGTGGTGCGTTGGAGAGGAGCCTATCCGGGGCGGACTCAGCGGGGATTGGGTAGGGCGCGCAGGTGCCCGCGGCGGCCCACCTGAGGAGCGGCCTCGGTGCTCTCGGGCTGCGCGGGCCGGGCCGCCTCGCGCACCGCGTCGGCCAATGCGGCCAGGTCGTCGCTGCTCGGCGGCGGCGCGGCCCAGTCGCCCTCGGCACGGACGAGGTCCCAGCCCTTGGGGGCGGTGAGCCGCTCGGCGTGGCCTTCGCACAGGTCGTAGGTGTGCGGTTCGTGCGAAACGGCGAGCGGACCGATCACCGCGGTGGATTCCGCGTAGACGTAGGTCAACGTCGCCACCGCAGGCTGAGAACAGCCATTCTTTGAGCAGCGCCGGTGAGACCTCACGGCGGAACGGTATCGGGCGGGGGGCTCCGGCGCCAACGGTCGGGGCCGGTGTCGCGGGTGTGTCGCGCTTCGAACCCCGGATTCCCTGGTTTCCCGGCGCACTATCCTGCTGACATGGCCACCCCTGCCGAGCACCGGCGCCGACCCGGCACGTCCCGCCGCGACCGGCGCGGCCGGGGCATGCGCGGGCGGCTGGTTCCGGCCACCGTTCCCCTCTCCCGCAGCCGGGCGCAGATCTTCGACGATCTGGTGCTGGACGCGGTCGAGCACCTGGAGCCGCGCTGGGCCACCCAGCTGCGCGACGTCGAGTTCGCGGTGGAGGACGTGCCGCCCGAGCTGCCGTCGTACGACTCCGACGTGCTGGAAGACGGCAACGTGCCGCTGGCCCGGTTGTTGCCGGGCCGCGACGGTGGCCGCGGGCGCAGCACCCCTCCGCGCATCGTCGTGTACCGGCGTCCGCTCGAGGCCCGGGCCTACGACCGGGACGACTTGGCCGACCTCGTCCACGACGTCGTCGTCGAGCAGGTGGCGAACCTGCTCGGCCTCGATCCGGACGACGTCGATCCGCCGAACCACTGACCCCCGGGGGCCTGCCCCCAGACGGACGTCTTGGCAGCACCCGACCTTCGCTATCTCGTCCCCGCTCCGGTAGCGCGGGTTCCATCATGTAACCCGTGACGAGCAGCCCGGTGCGTTACCAAGGGCGCCACGAGCTCGTGCGGGTGGGCCCCGTGCGAGCTCGGCGGTGGCCGGTGGCGCTGCTGGTCGTGGCGTCGGCGGCGGTGGCGTACGCCGGGGCGGCGCTGGCCGGGCCGTTCTCGGCCCCGGTGCCCGACCGGTTCGAGTCCGCACTGATCACGAAGCCGGACGGTGTGGCCGGGCTCCAGGTGACGGCCTACACCGCGCTGCGGGGTTCGTCCGTGACCGCGGCGCGCGAGTTGATGGTGCTGGCCTCGGTCGTGACCGTGCTGCTCATCGCGGTGCTGGTGCGGCGGTTCGGGCTGAGCGTCCCGGCGACGGTGCTGGCCGCGGTGGTGACGGCCGGGCTGCCCTGGGCGCTCGCCGCGCATCGGACGGTGACACCGGTGAACCTGGCGGTGCCGTGGCTGCTCGCGGCCGCGCTCCTGGCCGGGCTGAGGGCCCGCCGACGGCCGGCGCTCGGTTTGGCGGGAGTGTGCCTGCTGGTCGCCGCGCTCACCGCGCCGGTGGTCGTCCCGATTGCGGTGACGGCGATCGCGGTGCTGCTGGCCGGCCACGACATCGGCATCGGCTGGCCTCCCCCGGCGCGGGTGATCGCGGTCGCCGGGCTCGCGGTGCTGGCGGTGGCGACGATGGTGGCCGCCGTCGGGCCCTGGGCCCAGCCCGCCGGGGTGATCGCGCCGCACGTCCTCGACCTGGTCGCGGTGGCCGCCGTCGCCCTCGGAGCCGGGTTCGGCGCGGTGGTCCGCTGGCTGCGGCCGTTCGCGCTGATCGTGTTCGTCGGCGTGGGTGCCGCCGCGCTGTCGACGCCGAGCCGCACGCCGCTGCTCCTGGTGACGCTGCCCGCGGCCGCCGTGGTGCTCGGCGCCGCGTTCGACGCGGCCGCCGAGGCCGCCGGCGTCTTCCGGCGCGGGTTCCGGACGCTCACCGCGGTCGTGGTGCTGGTGGTCGTCGGGGCGTCACTGCTGGTCGCGGTGCCCTCCGCGCGGGCCGATACGTCCGCGGTCGTGCGCACGGATCCCTCGCGGTAGACGCAGCCCTAGCGGCGGGCCAGGTCTTCCAGCAGACCGGCGGCCACCTCCAGGAGGCCCCGCTCGGCCTCGGTGAGGTCGTCCAGGGCCACGGCCAGCCAGGCGTCCCGCTGGGCCATGTCGCTGTGCAGCGCGTCGCGCCCGGCGTCGGTCAGGTGCAGCACCCAGGCCCGCCGGTCGGTCTCGCTGCGGACGCGGAGCACCAGCCCGTCGGCCTCGAGGTCGGCGAAGACGCGGGTGAGCGACTGCGGTTGCTGGTGCTCGGCGGCGGCGATCGCGCCGGGCGTGCTCGGGCCGGAGCGGTAGAGGGCCGCGAGCACGGCGATCTTGTTGGCGCTCAGCGCGGAGGGCGGGCGCTCGACCCGGAGCCGGCGCGCGAGGCGGGTGACCCCGCGCCGGATCGTGACGACTCGGTCCGGGCTCACGTCATGCACACTAGTAAGCTATCACTGAGTACTTCGAGCCAAAAAGCCGACAAGTACCATTAGTTTAATAAGCGATGCGTATCAACTCGGCGATCATCCTGCTCCTCGGCGCGCTGGCGGCGTTCGCGTCCGCGTTGCCGATCGACGCGGCCGTGGGGACGCACGGCGCATTGGCGGTCCTCGGAGTCGTCCTCGCGATGTCGTTCGGCCGGGCCGAGCGCCGCGCGGGCCTGCGCACCCGCCTCGTGAGCCTGGCCGCGATACCCGCGGTGGCCCTCGGAGCGGGGGCCGTCGGCGCGCTCCTGCGTACGGTTCCCCCGCTCGGCGCGGCCCTGTTCGTCGCCGGGCTGGCCGGCGCGATCTGGCTCCGCCGCTTCGGCCCCCGGGGAGCCCTGGCCGGCCGTCTGCTCACGCTCCCGCTGATCGCGATGCTGGTGGTCCCCGTGCCCGTACTGGTACCGCCGGGCCGCCCTCCCTGGACCGTGGCCCTGGGAGCCGCGGTCGTCGCCCTGCTCGCCGCCGCCTGGGCCACGGCGCTGCCCCTGGCGGCCACCCGGCTGCGCCGGCCGCCGCACGAACCGCACGAACCGCACGGTCCGGCGCTCGGCGTTCCGGAACCCGCACCGGTGACCCGCGCGAGCACACTGCGGCCGATCCCCAGTACCCGGCTGGCCGTTCAGATGGCGGTCGCGCTCGCCGCCGCGTTCCTGCTCGGACACCTCGTCAGCCCGGCCCACGGCACCTGGGCCGTCCTCACCGCATTCCTGGTCGGCAGCGGAAACCGCGGCCGGGGCGACGTCGTCTGGAAGGGCGTACTGAGGCTGGCCGGTGCAGCCGGCGGCACTCTCGCCGCCACCCTCCTGGGCCAGGCGTTCGCTCCGGGCGACCCACTCGCGATCGCGGCGATCTTCGCGCTGCTCGGGGTGGCCGCCTGGCTCCGCGAGTACAGCTACGCCTACTGGGCCGCCGGGGTCACCGGAGCGCTCGCGATCCTCTACGCCTATTACGGCGAAGCCGGACCGGCGGCGCTCGGCGCCCGCCTGATCGGCATCCTGGTCGGCGCGATCCTCGCCGTCGGCGCGGCCTGGTTCGTCCTGCCGATCCGGACGTCCGACGTGGCCCGGCGCCGCACCGCCGACGCCCTGGCCGCCCTGAGCGACCTCCTACCGGCCCTGCACACGGACCGTCCGGCCGTCCTGGCCGCGCACGCACGCTTCCACCAGGCCGTCGAGGGCCTGAATCAGCTCGCGCCACCCCTGCGAGCGCTCCGCGCCACAAAAGCCGGCCCCGCCGCCCTCGCGGACGCGATCGACGCGCTGAACGCCTGCGCCGCCCCGCTCGAGACGCTCCTGGACGCCCCGCCCGGCCTCTTCGGCCGCGCGCCGCTCCGACGGGACGTCGGAGCGGCGCGGTCGTCGATCGGTGGTGTCCGGCGCACACTCGCCGGACGGCCGGAGCCGGACGCAACAGCCACGCCCCCACGTGACCCGTCACGGACGGACAGTCCAGCGGAAACTTGCCGGGAGAGCGCCGCACTCGCAGCGCTCGGCGCACACCTGGAAACGGTCAGAGTCGTCTGGAGCCGAAGCCCTCGGCGACGTACACCCTGACGAGCGCGGACGGCGTCAGACGACCCGCTTCTTCAGCTTGCGCCGCTCGCGCTCCGACAGGCCGCCCCAGATTCCGAAGCGTTCGTCGTGCGCCAGCGCGTATTCCAAGCACTCCGCCTTGACCTCGCACCCGGTGCAGATGCGCTTGGCCTCGCGGGTCGAACCGCCCTTCTCCGGAAAGAACGCCTCCGGATCTGTCTGCGCGCAGAGCGCGCGATCCTGCCACTCCGGTGCCTCACCGCTCACGATCTCGGTGATCACTTCTGCGGCCACTCCCGTGCCTCCTCCACTCGTACGCCGGCCGCGCGGCTGGCGCGTCGAACCCCCTGTGGAAGGCGATATGAGCTATCCCCGATGGGAATTACACGCGTGTAATGCCGGTCGCGTCAAGAGACAAATTGACCTGATATGTGTATTTTTATCACGTGTCAGCCTAGGTGAGGGAACCCACCCCGGCAAAAAGGGTCGAAGTATCGCCGACTGGGAACGCCGGTAACCGCAACTTGCAGGGTTCTCACGCCGCTCCAGGGTCCCCATCGTGCGCAATCACCCCAACCGCGAAGCCTGTTCACCAAAATCCCCCAAACAGGGATATTGTTCCCCTATCGCCAGTGTGGGGGAGCAACAGTGGATCGTCCGACCAGCGGTTACTGGCCCAGCAGGGAGACCGTGCTAACCGCACCCGACCGGATCGCCGCCGTCGAACGAGCGACCGCCTCCGCATCCCGGTGCCTGGCCGACCAGCTCGCCCGGCTCGTCGCGGAGGCCTGCGGCGCTCCGAACGCGCTGATCTCGCTGGTCCACGTTCAGCGTCAGGTCGTACTCGGATCGTTCGGTGCCGGCCGGGCCGGCGCCGGTCCGGCCGAGATCGCCGCCGAACGGTCCCTCTGCGAGTCGGTGGTGGCCGCCGGGATCCCGATCATCGTCAGCGACGCCACCCAGGACCGCCGGTTCGCCGAGACGGCCGCCGTCCGCAAACACGGGCTGGGCGCGTACGTCGGCTTTCCGATCCGTGATGCGGACGATCTGGTGGTCGGCGTCCTCGCGATCGGTGACCACCTCCCCCGGGAATGGTCGGCCCGGCAGCTGACCGTCATCGACGACGCCGCCCAGCTCTTCACCGCCGGGCTCTCCGGCGAGATCGACCGCCACCTCCGCGACGCCCCGGAGCAGGAGTCGGTGCCGGACACGATCGCCGAGCTCACCGACGGGCTCGACACGATCCACGCGTTCACCGGCGCGCTGCTCACCAGCCTGCAGACCGGTGTCGCCGCCTGCGACCGCGACGGCAACCTGATCGTCTTCAACCAGGCGATGCGCCGGCTGCTGTCGATGGCGGACGGCGATGACAGCGCCGACCTGGTCCCGGACGAGTGGCCGACCGCCATGCACCTCTACCACCCCGACCACCGCCCGTTCGCCGCCGACGACGTCCCGCTGCGCCGGGCCCTGCGTGGCGAGCGCCTCCGCGAGATCGACGTGCTCGCGCTGGCGCCCGGACGACGTCCGCGGGTGCTTTCGATCAACGGGCAGCCGATCGTCGACGCGTCGGGCGACCGGGTGGGTGCGGTGATCACCGCCGAGGACATCACGCACCGGCGGCGGTCCGAGCAACTGCAAGCCTGCGAGCTGGCCGCGGCCCAGGCCCTGGTCGACACACCCTCGCTGCCGGTCGCCGCCGGCCACGCGCTCGCCGCGATCGGTGAGTGCCTGCACTGGCCGCACGCCGAGCTCTGGCTGGCCGACGAGCTGACCGGTGCGCTGACCCCGACCGCCCGCTGGGACCAGCCCGGCCGGGCACCGATCCCCCGGCTCCCGGACTCGGTCCTCGACACCGACGCCGGGCTGGTGCACACGGTCTGGAAGTCCGGCGCGCCGCTCTGGGTGGCCGACATCGCGTCCGGGCCGATGGCCGACCCGATGGCGGCCGGCTGCGGCCTGCACGCCGCCCTGGCCGTCCCGGTCCGCAGCGGCGAGCGGACGACCGGCGTCCTGACGGTGTTCTCCGCCCACGCCGAGGAGCCGGAGAGCTCGCTGATCTCGGTGCTGCTGGGCATCGCCGCCCAGATCGGCCAGCACCTCGACCGGCGCCGGGCCGAGAGCTACGCCGCGCGGCTGGCCCGCTCCGAGGAGGAGTACATCGCGCTGGTCGGCCACGAGCTGCGTACGCCGCTGACGTCGATCTCGGCCTACACCGAGCTGATCAAGGAGTCCGAGGACGACGAGACGCTCGGCAACGTCCGGCCGCTGCTCGAGGTCGTCGACCGGAACACGCGGCTGTTGCTGAACATCGTCGAAAACCTGCTCGACCTGGCCGCGCTCGACTCCGGACACACGATGCTCGAGCTGGTCCCGACCGATCTGGCGACAATCGTCCGGGACGCGATCGAGGGCTACCGGCCGATGGCCGAGGAGCAGGGGGTCACGGTCCGCGCCGAGCTGCCCACCGACGCCCCGCTGGTGGCCGACCCCGAACGCCTGCGGCAGGCCGTCGACCACCTGATCGACAACGCCGTGCGGTACAGCCCGGACGGCGGCCACGTCGACGTCGGACTCGATCTGAGCGGAGGAGCGCTCGCGCTGACGGTCGCGGATTCCGGGATCGGGATTCCGGTCAACGAGCTCGAGCTCGTCACCCGGCGGCTGCGCCGGGGAACCCGGAGCACCGAACGCAAGATCCGCGGCACCGGCCTCGGGCTGGCCATCGCCACCACCGTGCTGGCCCGGCACGGCGGCACGCTCACGCTCCACTCGGCCGGCGAGCAGGGCACCACGGCCACTGCCCGCCTTCCTCTGCGTCCCCCGCCGGCGGCTACGCCAGAGTGAGCGACGGGCGGGAGGGGACCTCTCCGTAGGTCGTGGTGCGCTGGCGGACCGGGCGGCCGGCGGCCGCGGCCATCGCGGTCAGCTCCTCCACGCTCCGCTCGCTGCCGTTCTCCGACCCGGCCATCCGGCTGATCGTCTCCTCCATCAGCGTCCCGCCGACGTCGTCCGCGCCGCCTTCGAGGATCTGCACCGCTCCGGTGTCGCCGAGCTTCACCCAGGAGCACTGGATGTGGTCGATCCGACCGTGGAACGCCAGCCGTGCGAGCGCGTGCACGGCGCGGTTCTGCGCGTTGGTCGGCCCCGGCCGGGCGATGCCGGCCAGATAGATCGGTGCGTTGTGGTGGACGAACGGCAGCGGCACGAACTCGGTGAAGCCGCCGGTCTCGTCCTGGATGGCAGCCAGCGTCCGGAAGTGCCCGAGCCAGTGCCCGCTGTGGTCGACGTGCCCGTACATCATCGTCGACGACGACCGGATGCCCAGCTTGTGAGCGGTCGTGACGATCTCGATCCACTCCGCGGCCGGCAGCTTGCCCTTGGTGAGCACCCAGCGGACCTCGTCGTCGAGGATCTCGGCCGCCGTGCCGGGGATCGTGTCGAGCCCGGCCTCCTTCATCATCACGAGCCAGTCGTGCACGGACATGTTCGCCTTCGCCGATGCGGTGGCGACCTCCATCGGGCTGAACGCGTGCACGTGCATGCCCGGGACCCGCTGCTTGACCGCCCGGACCAGGTCGGCGTACCCGCGCCCGGACAGCTCCGGGTCGATGCCACCCTGCATGCACACCTCGGTCGCGCCGACGGTCCAGGCCTCCGCGGCCCGGTCGGCCACCTCCTCGTGCGAGAGGCGGTAGGCGTCGGCGTCGGTCCGGCGCTGGGCGAACGCGCAGAACCGGCACCCGACGTAGCAGACGTTGGTGAAGTTGATGTTGCGGTTCACCACGTAGGTGATCGCGTCGCCGTTGACCTCGCGCCGTAGGTCGTCGGCCAGCTTCGTCAGTGTTTCGAGGGCTGCGCCCTCGGCCGCGAACAGCGCCAGCGTCGCGTCGGTGTTGGCCTCGTCGAGCAGTGCGGCCGGATCCGCTGCCGCGATGTCCAGACCTTTACGGACGTCGGACGCGAGCCGTTCCGGAGCCGCCCGCAGCGGGGTCTCGACGTGTTCGGCGACGGCCTCCCAATCGCCGTAGACGGTCGAGAAGTCGCCGCGGCGGTCTTCGGTGCGGCCGGTCGTGTCGATCGTGCTGCCCAGGTCGGCCCGGCCCATCGTCTCCAACAGGGCCGGGTCGGGCTCCTGCCAGGGACGGCCGACCGGCGTCGCGGCCTCGTTCGCCAGCCCGGTCTCGGGGTCCATCAGCGCGGCCACGTGACCGGCCACCCGCGGGTCGATCCAGGGCTCGCCGGCCAGCGCGTACTTGGCGTGGACGGTGAGGCGCTCCTTCAACGTGAACCCGGCCTGGGCGGTACGGCGGGCCAGCTCCTCGATCTGAGGCCACGGACGCTCGGGGTTGACGTGGTCCGGGGTCACCGGCGAGACGCCACCCCAGTCGTCGATACCGGCCCGGAGCAGCAGCGAGTACTCGTCGCGGGTGCCCTCGGCCTCGGGGGTGTGCAGCTCGTCCAGCAGGTTCGGGGGCGCCTGCAGACGCATCTTCGGCCCGAGAACCAGCCGGGAGACCGCGACCGTGGCCAGGAAGTCGTCGAAGTCGGCGTCGGGCTCGTTGCGCATCGCGGTGTCGGGCTTGGCGCGGAAGTTCTGGATGATGACTTCCTGGATGTGCCCGTACTCGCGGGCCGACTGCCGGATCGCGAACAGCGACTCGGCGCGCTCGGAGCGGGTCTCGCCGATGCCGACCAGGATCCCGGTCGTGAACGGGACGCCGACCCGGCCGGCGTCGGTGAGCGTCCGCAGGCGGACGGCCGGCTCCTTGTCGGGCGAGCCGTAGTGCGGGCCGCCCGGCTCGCTCCACAGCCGGGTGGCGGTGGTCTCGAGCATCATGCCCATGCTCGGAGCGACCGGCTTGAGCCGCTGGAGCTCGGCCCAGCTCATCACCCCGGGATTGAGATGAGGGAGCAGCCCTGTCTCTTCGAGCACCGCGATCGCGCAGGCCCGGACGTAGTCGAGTGTGGACGCGTATCCGCGCGAGTCGAGCCACTCGCGGGCGGCCGGCCAGCGTTCTTCGGGCCGGTCGCCGAGCGTGAACAGGGCTTCTTTACAGCCCTGTTCGGCGCCCGCACGGGCGATCGCCACCACTTCGTCCCGATCGAGGAACGTGTGCGGGACCTTGTGCGGGACGGTCGCGAAAGTGCAGTAGTGACAGCGGTCGCGGCAGAGCCTCGTGACCGGGATGAAGACCTTGCGGGAGTACGTGACGATCCCGGGACGCCCGGCATCAACGAGCCCGGCGTCACGCACCCGGGACGCGATCGTCAGCAGCTCGTCCAGGCGCTCGCCCCGGGCGGAGAGCAGCGTGGCTGCTTCGCTCGGGTCGAGGCTGACGCCGTCCCGGGCGCGCCGGAGCGCGCGTTTGAGTCCTCGGTCGTCCGGAGTGCTAGCGACGTTCGGGCGCGTGACCTCGACCATGACGGCCACCTTATGTCGCTGCGCCGCCCGGTGAACCGGGGACGGTTGTGGCGCGGGTTACCTCTCGTCGTGGCGGTGGCGACCCTGGTCGGGCGGGAGCAGGTCGTTGACGTTCACGACGTTCGTCTCCTGCGCGTCCGGGCCGTTGCCGGGCGGGGTCGGGTAGGCGCCCTGAGCCCCCTGGTAGCCGCCGGGCTGGCCCGGGGCCTGGTAGCCGCCGTACGGGGCACCGGAGGCGGGCTGGCTCGGCGCGGCCGGGCCGGACGTCGGGGCCGCGCCGGGCCACTGGCCGGGCTGCTGGGGCTGGCCCGGCTGCGGCTGAGGCTGGCCGGGCTGGGGCTGGCCGGGCTGGGGCTGACCGGGCTGGGGCTGACCCGGCTGGGGCTGACCGGGCCAGGCGGGCTGAGCGGCCCAGCCTTGCGTGGTCTGGTGCGGCTGGACCGCACCCGGCTGTGCGGGCTGACCCCAGTTGCTGCCGCCCTGCGACGGCCAGTTGGCCTGGCCGGGCTGGTCGGGAGCACCGTAGGGGCCGCCCGAGCTCGGCTGACCGGGCTGGCCGCCGTAGGGCACGCCCGAGCTGGGCTGGACCGGCTGACCGTAAGCACCGGGCTGACCGGGAGCGCCGGGCTGACCGGGAGCGCCGTACGGGCCGCCGGAGCTGGGCTGGCCGTACTGGCCCGGCTGGGGCTGACCCGGCTGGGGGTAGCCCGGCTGGCCGTAAGGCGACTGGCGCGCTCCGCTGTCGCCGCCGGTGCCGTCGGACGGGGCCTCACCGTACGGACCGCCCGGGTAGCCACCGGGGCCGTAGCCGGCCTGCCCGGCCGGACGCGCCGGGCGGGTGACGAGCATCGTGCGCACCGCGTAGAACAACCCGCCGGCGACGAGGACCTCCCACCCGACGCCGTCGAGGAAGTTGATGAACCGCGACTCCCAGCCGTACCCGGCGACGAAACCGCCGAGGATCGAGATCAGGCCGAAGAGCGCGGAGAAACCGAGCTCGGCGACGGCCGCGGTGGTCACCAGCTGCGCGAGCGACTCACGCGCGGGCTGCAGGACCACGACCAGGAGGATCGCGAGCACCGGCAGCAGGAACGGGACGATCCCGATGAAACCGCCGCGCGCAGCGGACAGCCGATCGGAGAAGTCACCGCCCAGGATCACGACCGCGAGCAGCTGGACGAGCAGCAGGAAACCGTTGACCCCGACCAGCAGGAGCGCCAGCGGCCCACGTAGCTGCTGGAACAGAGTCCGGGCAGGCGTTTCGGCCTCGGTGGACGACACGGTCCCTCCTTCGTCGGGCGTGGTCTCCGTTTATCCACTAGTGCGCCCGTCAGCCTGGCACATCCCGGGCACGGCGTGCGAGGGGGCGCCACGCCGGGGCCTGGGCGAATCCGGTCCGGGACGTGCGCGACGATGGGAGCATGCGCATCGTCGTACTCGCCGGGGGCATCGGCGGAGCCCGTTTCCTGCAAGGCGTCCGGGCCTGGGCTGATGGTCGTCCGGGAGATCACGAGATCACCGCGGTGGTCAACACCGCGGACGACGTCACCCTGCACGGCCTGCGGATCTGTACCGACCTCGACAGCGTCATGTACACGCTGGGCGGCGGTCACGACGAGGAACGCGGCTGGGGCCGGGTCGGCGAGACCTGGGCGGTGAAGGACGAACTCGCCGAGTACGGCGCGGAGCCGGCCTGGTTCGGGCTCGGCGACCGGGACATCGCGACCCACCTGGTCCGGACGCGGATGCTGGACGCGGGCTACCCGCTCTCCGCGGTGACCGAGGCACTGTGCGACCGCTGGAAGCCCGGCGTCCGGCTGCTGCCGATGTCCGACGACCGGGTGGAGACGCACGTCGTCCTGGCCGAGGAACTGGAGGGCGCAGGCGTGCGGCGGCGCGCGGTGCACTTCCAGGAGTGGTGGGTGCGCTACCGGGCCGGGTTGGAGGCCGATCGGTTCGTCCAGGTCGGCATCGAGGACGCGAAGCCGGCGCCGGGCGTGCTGGAGGCGCTGGCCGCGGCCGACCTCATCCTGTTCGCACCGAGCAATCCGGTGGTGAGCATCGACACGATTCTCGGGGTGCCGGGGATCCGGGCCGGGCTGGCGGCGGCGTCGGCCAAGGTCGTCGGGGTGTCGCCGATCATCGGGGGTGCACCGGTGCGCGGCATGGCGGAGAAGTGCCTGCCGGTCGTCGGCGTCGAGGTGTCGGCCTCGGGCGTCGGCGCGCACTACGGGGCGCGGGCCTACGGCGGCCTGCTGGACGGCTGGCTGGTCGACGAGACCGACGCCGGCACCGTGCTGTTCGGCGCCGACGTGCGCGCGGTGCCGCTCTGGATGACCGATCCCGCGACGACGGCCAGGACGATGGTCGCCGAAGCCGCCGCGATCGGCGGGATCGCCTGATGGGCGTCGTGGGGCCGCAGCCCTCCCCCGCCCCCGCCGGGGGTGCGGCGGCACGGGCGGACGACGTGCGGGTGCTGCCCGTTCCCGGGCTGCCCGAGGTGACGGCGGGCAGCGACCTCGGCGAGTTGCTCGCCGCGGCGGCTCCGTGGCTGGCGGACGGCGACGTGGTCGTGGTCACCAGCAAGATCGTCAGCAAGGCGGAGGGACGGCTGGTCCCGGCCGGCGACGACCGGGAGGCCACGCGCGAGGCCGCGATCGCCGCCGAGACCACCGCGGTGGTCGCCACCCGGGGCCGCACCCAGATCGTCCGGACCCGGCAGGGCCTGGTGCTGGCCTCGGCCGGCGTCGACACGTCGAACGTGGGTCAGGACGTCGTCGCGCTGCTGCCGGAAGACTCCGACGCCTCGGCCAGGCGGCTCCGCGCGGGACTGCGCGACCGGCTCGGGGTGGACGTCGGCGTCATCGTCAGCGACACGATGGGCCGCCCCTGGCGGGTCGGCGTCGCGGACGTGGCGATCGGGGCGGCCGGTCTGCGTCCGCTGCGCGACCTCCGCGGGCAGACCGACGGGCACGGCAACGACCTGGCGATGACCGTCGTCGCCGACTCCGACCAGATCGCCGGGGCCGCGGAACTCGTCAAGGGCAAGAGCGGCGGGGTACCGGTCGCGGTGGTCCGCGGGGTGGCGTCGCTGGTCGACGTCGGCGGGGACGACGGGCCCGGCGCCGCGGCGCTGGTACGCGTGCTCGAAGAGGACATGTTCGCGCTGGGCACGGCCGAGGCCCGGGCACTGGGCCACCGCGAGGCGGTGACGCTGCGCCGCTCGGTGCGCGCGTTCACGTCCGAGCCGGTCGACCCGGCCGCGATCGCCCGTGCGGTGGCCGTCGCGGTCACCGCGCCGGCCCCCCACCACACCACCCCGTGGCGCTTCGTCCACGTCGCGTCGGACGGCGTCCGCAAGCGTCTGCTGGCCGGGATGCGCGACGCGTGGGCCACCGACCTGCGCGCCGACGGGTTCGACGAGGCGGCCATCGGCCGCCGCCTCCGGCGCGGCGACCTCCTCTGGGAAGCTCCGGCCCTGGTGGTGCCGGTTCTGGCACTCGACGGTGCCCACACCTATCCGGACGCCCGGCGGGCCGGCAGCGAGCGCGCGATGTTCCAGGTCGCGATGGGCGCGGGCGTGCAGAACTTCCTGGTCGCGCTGGCGACCGAGGGCATCGGATCGTGCTGGGTGTCGTCGACGATGTTCTGCGCCGGCCTGGTGAAGGCGGAGCTCGACCTGCCCGACGACTGGCACCCGATGGGGTCGGTGGCGGTCGGGTACGCCGCCGAGGAGCCGCGACCCCGTCCGCCTCGGGACGCGAGCAACTTCCTGCTCACTCGTTGATAATTTCCCCATTGGTAGTTGCATGTACGAACAGGACAGCTCGGCATTCCGAATGACTTTCCAGGCTGACCGATAATTGCCTGGAACAGAGCGCCTCCACGTATCCGAACGGTCGGTGCGCGGTAACCCCACGGGCATCGGACGACCGCCGTACGGCGGGTCCTCACCGCCGAGTGGTTCACTCGGCGTTCACCCCGGAAAAAGTTTTGTCCCGGCGCGTACATTCGAATCATCGCCATCCCGGATTACTGGTGCATGTGGACGGTGACCCCCGTTCGGATGTCGCACCGTGTCCGGGTTCGGCGTTTCATGTGTAGTGAGCAGCTGGGGGCTGTCATGCAGGGGGGAACAGTGCGCGGTGGTGGGCTGCGCCCTGGGCGCATTACCGTGGGTGGGCGGCGATGAAGAATCGGAATCCGTTGATTTGGCTGTCCGCGGCCGATCCGGAGATCCTCGCGCGGTGCCGGACCGACCGGCCGAAGTACGTGGGGCTGGGTGCGGCGGTGCTGATCACCGCGTGCATCGGCGGGCTGTCGTGCGCGTTCGCGCTGGCGATGGCGTTACGGGTCAATCCGGTGGTCGCGGCCGTGATGGGGGCCTTCTGGGCGCTCGCGATCATGAGCATCGACCGGTGGATGATCTCGTCGGTCAAGCGCCAGGAGCGCTGGTACCAGAACCTGGGCGCCGCCGCGCCCCGGATCGTCCTGGCCGTCCTGATCGGAATCATCATCTCGACGCCGCTGGTCCTCCGCATCTTCGAACCCGAGATCAACTCGGAGATCGTCAAGATGCACAGCGAAGACGACTCCGCCTACAACCGGTCGCTCCGCACGGATCCGGACGGCAAGCAACTCCAGGCGCTCCGAAAAGAGCAGACCACCCTCAACGGCCAGATCAAGACCCTCCAGTCGGGAAACGTCGACGTCAATTCCGACGCCGAGGTCAAGCGGACGAAAGCCGACCGCGACAGCAAGCAGAAGACCTACAACCAGAACAACGCCGCGTATGACCGGTGCTACCTCGACGACGAATGCGGAGCGGTCAGCAAGTCACAGGCCCTGCCCCTGCTGCAGGCCCAGCGCGACTCGGCGCGGAAAGCCCTGGTCCAGGCCAAGGACGACTACAACGCCGCCCTCGATACTGCGCGGACGTCCCTCCAGGGTGCCCAATCGAAGGACCTCGGGGCCAAGCAGGATCGCCTCACCGAGGTCGAGAAAGGCATCGCCGATCTGGAGAAGCAGCAAGCGGACAGCCGGACCGAACACCAGGCGCGGACGAAGGACAACACCGGGCTGTTGATCCGGATCGAGGCGTTGAACCGGGTCACGGATGACCGGCCCACGTTGCTCTGGGCGCACCTGCTGCTGTTCTTGTTCCTCACTACGTTCGAGTGTCTGCCGGTGTTGGTGAAGTTCCTGCTCTCGCTCGGGAAACCGACCGTGTACGAGCAGGCGGTCGAGGCCAACGAGAACGATCAGATCGCTATCGAGAAGCAGCTCTCGCGGGAGCGGCGGGCTACGCAGCTGATGCTCAACCGGGATCCGTACGTCTCCGCGACGCTCTGGCGCGACAAACGGGACGAGGTCATCCCGGGCCTGGTCGACGAGACGATCGCGGCCGATCGGGACGTGTATCTGACCGCGCTGCGGGAGTCCCAGGAGCGGCGCCGGGCGCGGGCGATCTCCGATCCGGACGCGTATCTCCGGTCGGTCGGCGAGCGCTTCGGGGGCGGCCTCGCGCCGCAGGGTGGCGCGCCGGTGCAGGGGCCGACGGCAGACATCCCGCCGCCCCGCTACCCGAACGCCCCTTACCCGCAGGCCACGCCGGCCGCTCCGCCGAGCCCGCCGGCCGCCTTCCCCTCCACGCCGGGCCAAGCACCCCCGTACCCGGGCCCCGACGCCCCGTACCCCGACGCCCCGTACCCGGCCGCCGAGAACCCAGCCGCCCAATACCCGACCGCCCAATACCCGACCGCCGAGAACCCGGCCGCCGAGAACCCGGCCGCCCAGTACCCGCCGGCCGCCTCGCCGACGAACGGCGCGGCCAACGGGAACAACGGCGACGATCCGCTGATCAACGGGGCGGGGGCGTGGCCACGCTTCGAGCCCGGGTCGCGAGGACGCCGCTCATGACCGGCGCGGCCCTCAACATCGCCGCCACCTGGCGCCGCACCCGTTCGCTCGGCCCCGGCGTCCGCTCGGTCGCCTGGGTGCAGGGGTGCCCGTTCAGCTGCCCCGGCTGCGTCTCCCCGGAATGGATTCCGTTCACCGCGGCGAACGCGTACTCCCCCGAGCAGCTGGCCGAGACCCTGCTCGCGCACAGCGCGGGCGACTCGTCGTTCGAGGGCCTGACGTTCTCCGGCGGCGAGCCGATGGAACAGGCCGAGGGCCTCGCCGCGACGATGCGCGCGGCCCGGTCGATGGTTCCGCACTCGAAGAAGCTGTCGCTGATCTGCTACACGGGCTACCGGCTCGAGCGACTCCGCCGCGATCCCCCGAACCCGGGCGTCGCCGACCTGCTCGCGCTCACCGACGTCCTCATCGACGGCCGTTACGTCGCGGCCCGCAACGACGACCGGGGCCTGCGCGGCAGCAGCAACCAGCGGGTCCACCACCTCACCGACCGCTACCGCGACCGCTCGGACGAATTCGAGCGCGGACGGCGGCGGGTCGAGGTCCGGATCCGTCCGGACGGCGTCCAGATGGTCGGCGTCCCCGGGACCGGCGTCGCGTCCGCCCTCAACGTCGCGTCCGCCCTCGATCGGGCCGTCACGAACAGTGGAGACCCCCGATGAGCGGCAAGAAGACCAGTTACGTCAGCGTCGACCAGGACGCCTGGCGCAATGCCCAGCGTGCGGCCGCCCGGCTCAGTGACGTCCGCAAAGACCTACCACGGATGCTGAACGACGTACGCGAGCAGACCCGGCGGGACGCCGAGCAGGTCACTGCGGGCCTGAGCGCGCGGCAGAGTGCCGCGGAAGCCTCGATCGCCGCGCTGAGCGCGGAGAACCAGCGGATCGAGACCGAGACCAACCGACGGCTGGCCGAGCAGTCCGCCCGGCTGATGGGCGAGATCCGGCAGGAGTCGGACAGCATCCGGGCCGACACGACCGCGGCGCTCGCCCGGCAGGAGAGCGCGCTGCGCGGCGCGCTGGCGGCCGAGCGCCGGCAGCGCGAGCAGCAGGTCGCCGAGCTGCGGCGGGACCTGGCCGACCTGCAGTCCGACCGGGTGCGGGCGCAGGAGGCGGCCGCGGCCTGGATCTCCGACGCGGGGGTCATCCGCGACCTGATCCGCAAGAGCCTCCCGCACGAGCGGTTCGCGCCCGGGCAGCTCGACCGGCTCGACCGCGAGCTGGCGACCGTGCAGAACACGCACAACTCCGGGATGGGCGAGGCGGCGCTGGCCGGCGCGCAGAGGCTCAAGCACGCGCTGGACGACCTGCGCTTGGAGGTCATTTACGCGAAGGACGAATGGGACGTCGTCCGGCTGGCCGCGGGCAAGGACCTGCGAGCGCTCGAGGCGACGATCAACCACAGCGCCACGGTGAAGGGCATCGACGCGACCGGCACCGAGGACGACGAGACCGAGGTCGACGTCGACTACTGGTCGGACGGTGCGCTGCAGGAGCTGCGCGACGAGGTGCACACCGCCCTCGCGTCCACCACCGACGCCTCCGCGCTGACGACCGACCAGCTCCGCGTCCTGCTGGAAGAACGTCAGCCGGAGCTGGTGGAGCGGCTGAACTCGGTCCTCGCGCAGGCGAAGCTGGCGCAGCTCAGCTCGCAGCTGCGTACGAACGTGGCCGACACCGTCGTCGGGGTGCTGGTCGACAGCGGCTACCAGCTCGACGGGCACACGTTCGCGCACGACGACCAGCGGGAGGCGTTCTACGCCAAGGTCGTCCATCCGGACGGCAGCGAGGTCGTGATCGACGTGTCGCCGCGGCCGGAGCAGCCGGAGAGCTCCCAGCTGCGGATCCTCACGTACGACGAGGAGGGCTCGGACGAGATCCGCCGGGTGCGGGCCGACGAGCTGGCCGGCGCGCTCCGCCAGGAGGGGCTCGACGTGCCGCCGCCCCGCGAGGAGGGCAACGGGATCCCGGACGAGCGCTTCCGGGGCATCGAGAACCTCCGCCGCGGCACGGCCGGGGTTCCGGCGCGGGCGTCGGCGAGGCAGGGCCAGAGCGGCTCGGCGGGATGACCGTCGAAGCGGTCGGCTATCAGGGCCCGGCCGAACGCGTCACGGGCGCGCTCCGGCTCACCCGTGGTCCGTTCGCGGTCGTGCACGGGCTGGGCATCGAGGACCGGTTCATCGGCAGCGACTACGTCGAACGCGGCATCGAAGAAGCGCTCTGGGAGGCGCTGCGCGCCGCCGGGTTCGAACGGATCGCGTACTGCTCGGCGCGCGATGCGCTGTACTTCCGCGACGACGAGTCGCGGCAGGTCGGGACGAAGCGCTCGACGGCCCCGGCGGCTGAGGCCCCGGCGCGGCCCAAGGGCATGCGGTTCTTCAGCGGGCCGCAGGGCAAGCGGAATCGCCTGGGTGGCGCGGCCGAGGCCCGGTCCGGCTCGGCCGGCGCCCCGCCGGCGTCCGCGGCCCGACCGCGGACGATGACCGACGCGTTCCTGATCCAGAACCTCGACTACCTGATGACGCAGGACGACGTCCGGACCGCAGTGGTGATCTCGCGCGCCGATCAGTTCCTCGACTTCGTGCGCGACACCCGGGCCCTGGCCGAGAACTTCGGCCGCTGGGTGAGCCGTCCGACCGCCAACCGCTGCCTGCTGCTGTTCCCGCAGCGCGAGGTCGAGCGGGTGCTGGAGCTCGTCCGGGAGAGCCGGAACTACCGCGACCTGGCCGAGTTCCTGGACGCCGGCACCCAGCGGTCGACGTCGCCGTTCGGGCAGATCGGCGAGCCGGAGGCCGACGAGCTGGCCCGGCTGATCTCGCTCGTCCGGCTGCGCGACGGGCTGGAGATCGGCGACTGGAACGAGCTCCCGAAGCTGATCGCGGCGGCGGCCGCCCAGCGCGAGATGGGGGCCTCCGGATGGCTGGCCGAGCTGCGCGAACTCGCCCGCACCGACACCCCGCTCACCGCGCGGGTGCTGAGCCGGCGCGGAGTGATGGCGAGCGCGCTCCCCGACCGCACCGCGCAGGAGCGGCTGGACGAGCTCGTCGGGCTCGCGCCGGTGAAGGAGCACCTCCGGTCGCTGATCCGGCGGGTCGCGGTCGACCAGGCGTTCCGGGAGGCCGGGCACGCCGACCGCTCCGAACCGCCTGCGCGTCACCTCGTCTTCACCGGCAACCCGGGCACCGGCAAGACGACGGTCGCGCGGCTGGTCGGGGAGATCTATCGCGATCTCGGCGTGCTCCGCCGTGGTCAGCTGGTGGCGCCGGAGGTCAGCGACCTGGTCGCCGACTACGTCGGCGGTACCGCCACGAACACCAACCGCCTGGTGGACGAGGCGATGGACGGCGTGTTGTTCATCGACGAGGCCTACCGGCTGAGCGAGCAGCGCGACGGGTTCGGGCAGGAAGCGATCAACGCGCTGCTGTCCCGGATGGAAGACGCCCGCGATCGGCTGGTCGTGATCGCGGCCGGCTATCCGAACGAGATGTCGACGTTCCTCGACTCGAATCCGGGGCTGCGCAGCCGGATCCCGTTGGCGAACGTCGTCGAGTTCCCCGACTACGAGCCGGCCGAACTGCTGACGATCCTGCACGACGAGCTGGGACGGGCCGGGCTGGCCGTGGCGCCGTCGTTCGCCGACCAGCTCCGCGAGGTCATCGACGGCGTCTACCGGACCCGTCAGAAAGACTTCGGCAACGCCCGGACGATGCGCGAGTTCGCCCAGGAGCTGCGGAACCGCTGGGCCGACCGGGTGCTGCCGGGTGACGCCCGGCGTCCGACGCCGGAGCAGGTGGCGGCGGCCCGGGCCGAACCGCTCACCGAGGACGACCTGCCCGAGCGGTACCGGGTGCACCTGGCCGCGTCGGTGCCGACGATCGACGTCGTGCTGTCCGAGTTGGACGCGATGGTGGGGCTCGGCTCGGTGAAGGACACGATCCGCCGGCTGGCCAACCGGCTGCGGCTGCGGCAACGCCTCGGCGGCGAAGCGCCGGTCGCGCCGCACCTGCTGTTCCTCGGGCCGCCGGGCACCGGCAAGACCACGGTGGCCGCGACGATCGGCCGGATCCTGCACAGCCTGGGCCTGCTGGCCAAGGGGCACGTCGTCGAGGCGACCCGCGACAAGCTGGTCGCGGGTTACGTCGGACAGACCGAGGGCAAGACGACCGCGCTGATCGAGAAGGCGCTCGACGGCGTCCTGTTCATCGACGAGGCCTACAGCCTGGCCGGGCGGGGCGAGAACGACTTCGGCCGGGACGCGATCAACGTCCTGGTGCCGGCGATGGAGTCGCTGCGGGGGCGGCTGGTCGTGGTCGCCGCCGGATACCCGGAGCCGATGCGCGAGTTCCTGGCGCAGAACGAGGGGCTCGCGTCCCGGTTCACGGTCGAGGTCGACTTCCCCTCGTACACGCCGGACGAGCTGGGGCTGATCCTGACCCGGATGGCGGAGTCCTCGCGCCCGGCCTACCAGGTGCTGCCCGAGGTGCGGACGCGGGCCGAGCTGGTGCTCGCGCGCCGGCAGCAGGCGCGTCCGCGAGACTTCGGCAACGGCCGGGCCGCGCGCGGGCTGCTGGTGGAGATGGAGGAGCGGCTGGCCGAGCGCACGCTCGAGCTCCCGGAGGACGTCGATCCGCAGCAGCTCACGACGTTCCGACCGGAGGACGTGCCCGATGCCTGAGTGCTGTCCGGTGTGCCTGCGGGAGATCGAGCCGGCCGACGTGTGCGGCGGATGCGGCTGGGTGCTGCGCAGCGGGGTGCGCCTCGGCGGTCTGACCGACGCGGCCCGCGAGGCGTTCGCGGCGAAGCTGGGGGCGGCCCAGCACGCCATCGACGCCCGGGCGGCGGTACGGGTGCTCGACTCGCTCGGCGCGGACGAGCCCGGGCTGGCCGATCGGATGCGGCGGGTGATGCGTGGATCGGGTGCACCGGTGGCGGGCGGCGGTGCCCGGCCCCGGGCCGAGGATCTCGGCGGGATGCTCGCGCCGCATCTGGCCCGGTTGGTGGCCGGGGAGATCGACCGCTTGGCCGTCGTCGAGATCGGGGCCGAGGCGGTGACCCTGCACCGCGTGCGGGTCGATCGGATCGGGACACCGGTCTCCGATCCGGCGGTGGCGTGGGCGTGGACCGCGCTGGTTCCGGCGCTGCCGTCCGACCGTGAGCTGCGGCTGCTCCGGCTGGCCGGAGGGATCGGCGACGGCGACGGCGCGGCGCCGACGGGAGCCGAGCTGACCGCCGGACGGCTGCCGGCGGAGTTGACCGAACGATCGCTGAGCGGTGCGTTGGTGCTGGTCCGGCGGGTCGCCAGCTGGCCGGTGCTGGACGCGCTGGTAGACGCGCTGGCCGAACGACTCGGGACGCCGGCCGCGGTGACGGTCGCCGGCGCGCTGGACGACGCCCTCCGGCGCGCTCCGCTGAGGCACGACTACGCGCTCGCGATCGCCTCGCTCGATCCGTCGACCGGGCGGGTGGCGGTGGTCCCGAAAGTCCTGTTCGGACGGGGAACCAGCGTCGTCCCCGGACGGGAGCCGATCGAGGACGTCCCGGTGGCCCGGATCGGCGCCGACGATGAGGTGACGCTGGCGGTGGTCGCGTGTCCGGAAGGCCGGCCGGAGGACTGGTATCCGGTGCAGGCCGCCGTCGTCGCACTGCCGGGGGACGGCGTGACCGTGCAGATCGCGTTGGAGGGGCCGGGCAAGGTCCGGTTCCTCGCGCCGGTCGGGGTGCGGGACGTTCCGCTGGAGTGGAACTCGCTGCTCGGGCGTGTGCAGGACGCGGAGGTCCACCAGCCGGTCGACTGCGTGTTCGCGGTGGAGCTCGGCGGTGCTCCGGCCGAGGTCCAGGCGCGGCTGGACCTGATCGAGAACACGCTTGCGCTGCTCGCCGCCGAACACCCGCAGCCGCTGGCGTTGCGGGTGGCGGTCATCGGCTACGACGACCACGTGCTGGACGGCGGGCGGCGGGTGCCGCCGGTCGTGCACCCGGCCGGGCTCGAACCGATCGCCGCCGCGCGTACCCGGGTGCGGACGCTCCGCCCGGCCGAACGCGGCCATCCACTGGTCGCACCGGTCGAGGACGCGATCGCCGAACTGCCGGCGCTGGACTGGCGCACCGGGATCCCCCACGTTCTCGCGGTGCTGGGTAGCCGGCCACCGCATCCACCGGAGGGCGACGGCAGGAGCCCGCGCTGCCCACGCCAGTTCAACTGGGAGACGACGATGGACGGTCTCGTCCGAATGCAGTCACTGCGCCGCGTGGCGGTGCGGTTCCGGCCGGAGATCGAGCCGGTGACCTTCGAGCGCAACGCACCGGGCCGGGCCCAAAAGGCCTGGCACGGGCTCGGCGCCGACGGGGTCCTCGACGGCGAGGTCACGTCGGCGTGGGACCTGGCCCAGCTGACCGGCTTGGAGCCACGTCCACGGCTCCGGTCCGGGGTACCGCTCCCCGGCCTGGTGCTCGGGGGTGCGGCATGACCTCCCCTTACCTGGAAGCGCACGGCGTCCGCATCGGCCTGTGGGGTGCCAGCGGTAGCGGCAAGACCACGTACCTCGGCTCGATGCGCACCGCGGTCACCCAGGCGTCGAAGGACAAGGTGGCCTGGACGGTCCGCGGCGCGGACGAGGCCTCGGTGTCGATGCTCGCCCAGTGGCAGGACACGTTGACCGGCGAGCGCGCGTTCCCCGAGGGCACGACGAGCAACACCCCGATGCGCTGGATCTTCCAGGGCGAGCGGCAGCCCGGTGGGCGTCCGATCGGGATCCAGCAGCCGAGCAGCCGGCGCAACGACCACGTCCAGTTCGCGCTGGACGTGCTCGACGTCCCGGGCGGCCTGGCGAACAACCAGGCCTGGCTGAACCCGCAGCCGGACGAACCGCAGCCGGTGGACGACCTGGACTTCGACTTCGAACCGGCCGAGGCGGGCGCCGAAGCCGCCAGCCGCTCGACGCCGCTCGCCGATTTCGTCGAGCACCTCGCGGGCTGCGACGGGATCCTCTACCTGCTCGACCCGGTCACCAACGATCTGGAGGACCAGGCGTTCCAGAACTTCAGCGGGCTCCTGGCCCAGATCGAGTATCTGGTCGCGACCCAGAACCGGCTCCGCGGCACCCGGCTGCCGCACTTCCTCGCGTTCTGCGTCACGAAGTTCGACGACCCGGTCGTCCTGGAGATGGCGCTCGGTCAAGACGGCATCCAGGCGCTGAAGGGCCAGCGGCCGCCGATCAAGCCGACCCAGGAGGACGCCCGGCGCTGCCTGGAGATGCTGAAGTACAACTCGGCGAACGGCGGGGTGGCGAACGTCCTCGACGCGGTCGGCCACTTCTTCCTGCCCGGCCACGTCCGGT
Organism: Cryptosporangium sp. NPDC051539; assembly: GCF_044454545.1. Taxonomy (NCBI): domain Bacteria; kingdom Bacillati; phylum Actinomycetota; class Actinomycetes; order Cryptosporangiales; family Cryptosporangiaceae; genus Cryptosporangium; species Cryptosporangium sp. NPDC051539. The sequence continues at coordinate 141,493 of NZ_JBITDV010000010.1, forward strand.
ACTTCGCGACGTCCTCGATCGGCTTCCGCTACGGACCGGACTCCCGTTTCGACCCGGGCGATTACCTCAACACGGTTCCGCAAGGCAACAAGACCCGGATCCGCGGCTCGATCCGCCCGTTCAACGTGCTCGAACCGCTGGTCTGGCTGGTGAGCCGGATCCGTGAGGCACAGCGGAAGAGCCCCGCCAATGGCTTCTGAACCCGGCGGTGTGCTCGTCGAGTGGGCGCAGTACGGCAAGCACGCCGGCCAGCGGGCCGACTACGGAGTTCTGGCCTGCAGCGCCGGAGCGCTGACGCAACGCCACTTCGACAAGATCATCCAGCAGTTCTCCCCCGGAACCGCCTCGGTCCGGCGTACCGGCCAGGTCGACTCGCTGCCCTGGGTGACGTTCACCGCGGCCCGGATCGCCAAGGTGCCGTACGTCGGCGTCGCGGTCCAGGAGTGGCCGACCGACCCGACGGCGGTGGACCACTTCGGCCGCAGCATCGTCGACACCCGGTTCTTCACCGTGCCGCTCGACGTGTTCCTGGCCGGCTTCGGCACGTACGGCTCGTTCTACCGGGCCGTGCAGCACCAGCGGCCGACCGAGAACGGGGCCGAGGAGCGGGTACCGGCCGCGCCCGATCGCCCGGCTCCGGTCGTCAGCGAGTCGACCGCTCGGGGCGTGGCCGCGCGACTGCTCAACGGGCCGGTCGTGCTCCTGCCGGCGTCGCGGAACACCGTCGAAGCGCGGATCGCGGTCATCGACCAGGTCGCGTCCTGGCTCCCGGCCGGGGCCCGGGCGAGCCTGACCGCGAGCACCTGGGTCGACCGCCGCTCGTCGCACTCGCTGCGGCTGGTCTTCGCCCAGCCCCTCCGCTCCGAGGACGACGACGTCGACCTCGATCAGCCGGTTCCGCCGGCGGGCAGCACCGAGTACCGGCAGTACCTCGCCGCGTACCGGGAGCTGCTCGGCGGCGACTCCGGGGTTCAGGACCGCCTGGCCGCCGACACCGGGCACTACAGCTTCGCCACCCCGGACGAGATCGTCGCCGCCGTCCGCCGGCCCGTCGTCGACGAGTTGCGTCGCCGGGCGGCGTCCGGTTCGTTCGACGTTCCGCGGGCGGTGGCGGTACTGACCGAGCTGCCGACGACCGTGGACGACGACGGCGTGATCCTGACCGCGCTTCTCCCGTCCCTGCACGGCGCCGACCTGAAGGTGCTGGAGAAACACTGGGTGCCCGCGGTCTTCCCGGCCGCCCGCGACGCCGTGATCACCGCGGCCGGCACCCCGTCCTCGGCCGATTTCGTCGCGCTGGTCGACGCGCTGACCGCCGTCGGCGAGCTTCCCCCGCTGATCACGGCGCTGCTGGCCCCCGGCTCCAACGGACTCCCCGACCCGCAGCGGGCCGATCTCGCCGCGCGGATCCTCACCGGCTGGTCGCTGAGCGCCGCCGACGCGGACTCGTTGCGCGGGTGGTTCAACGCGCACCCGGACGCCGCGCTGTTCCTCGTCACCCGGCAGGCCGTGTGGCTGGGGAAGAACGAGCCGCAGGTCTCGGTGGCCGCCCTGCTCGAGAGCCTCCGGAGCGTGCTGACCGGGACGCTCGGCACCGAACTGCACCCCTTCCGGCTACTCGCCGCGCGAGCGGGCGAACAACTGCCCGGTCTGAGCCCGGCCTCGCTCACCCAGCTGACCCGCCACCACACGCTGCAGGACTGGCCGGCCGCGACGCTCCTCCATGCCGCCGCGACCCTGCGGCGGGTCACGCCCGAGGTCACCCACGCCTATCAGATCTGGTATCGCGAGAACGAGCAGTCGTTCGACGGTGATCGCCGGGGGTTGTGGGCCACGGAGTTCCAGTACGCCGGCATCGAGGTCCCACGCCCGAAAATCCAGTATTGGGGCCGGCGCAAGGAGAAAGAACCCCAGGAACTGACCGAGTTCGTCGCCGACGTGCTGGCGCCGTCCCAGGACCCGCACAAGGGCGTTTTCAACGCGGCGATCACCCGCTACTTCGAGCCCCGCCGCGGTGACCTGGCCGTGCTCGCCGGGGCCGACGGCCGGGTGATCGTCGTCGACGCGCGGAATGCCGGTGGCCCGTCCGCGGTCCGCTGGGCGGTCGGATATCCGGACGTGGCTCGCATCGGGCTGACCTGCCTGCTGCGCAGCACGATCGCCGCGGTCCCACCCGGCCGCGGACCGTGCCGGGTCGCCGTCGTCCCCACGCCCGCGGGACGCGTGGGCGGGTACATCGACGGCTTGGGGCTCGGCAACGTTGCCGCGGTGGCCGCCGTACTGCTGACCGGCCCGGCGACGATCGTGGGAGCCCCGGCGAATCTGGAGCAGCGACTCGCGTTGCTGGAGTCCGTCGGAGCGCTGCTGCCACGGGGGTGCCTCGCGTCGCTGCGGATGACGACCGGCCCGAGCACGGCGCCGCACCACCCGTTCCACCTCCAGTTCGCCGACCCGCCCGAGACCCCGAAACACGGGGCCGTGCTGACCTGGGCCGACCTGCGGAAGTCGGCCCAGCCGTTCCTGGTCGACGCTCGCAGCAGGCTCTACCTCCAGCGGCTGATGCTGACCCGCGCGATGCACCGCGGCACCGACGGCCTGGTGGATTGCCTCGCGGCCGACGGCACCGCGCTCGATCTGGACGACGCCGACGACACCGGGTCGCTCCCGGACTGGCGGCGGATCGGCCTCAGCTGGCCCTCGGCCGACGGCCGACCCCAGGACGACGCGGTCTCGGACGACCTGCGCGAGGCGCGGCACCGGATCCGCTGGGACATGTTCGACGGTGACCGCAGCCTGGTCTCGACGATCCACACGCTGCTCGGCGAGGGCACGATGGCCGACTTCGAGCGCGTCCGCGAGTACGTCGTCGCCTACCAGGGCTCGCGGGAGTCCCTCCTGCAGACACTCGGCCGATCGTGCGAGAAGCTCAGCGGGCGGAAGGGCCAGCGCGACGAGCGCATCCTGCAGGGCGTCGCGTGGCTGCTGACGGAGTTCGTCCCCCTCCCGGCCTCGAGCGACACCCCGAACCCGCAGTCCCTCGCCGAGCTGGCGCGTTGGCCGGCGCTCTCGGTGCGACTGTTGTTCCAGGTCGCCCGCACTGACCCGCCCGTGGTCAGCACCTGGGTCAGCGCGATCTCGGCCGCGCGCGGCGGTCTGCCGCCCGAGCTCACGAGTTTCGGCGTTCTGATCTGGCCGAACGAGTTCCCGTTCGACGAACGCGCGGTCCGTCAGATGGTCGAGACGCACCGGGCGAACGCGACGTCCGCGCTGATCAGCCTGGCGCTGCTCAACGGCGCGACGCACCCGGTCGTCGGTGCGCTCGTGGACGCGGCCGAGCGTGGTGGTTCCCCGGTGCCGGCCAGCCTGCTGGGGATCAGTGACGTCGTGGAGCCCCGGGCCGGAGTGGCGCAGTGAGTGGCGTCGGGGTCGTGCTCGGCGGCGACTACGCCGCCGTGCACCGCGAAAGCTCCTCCACCCTCGTCCGGGGCCTCGTCTCGTGGACCGGGCTCGACCCTCGGGCCGGGGCGACCTCGCTCGATCGGTTGCCGTGCTGCGACCCCGAGGTCGTCGGCGACATCGTCGGACTGCTCGCCTCCTCCCCCGACCGCTGGAGCCGCCCGGTCACGCCGAGTGGGCGCACCGCCGCGGACGTGTGCGCCGGGTTCCTGAGCGCGCTGCTCGGTGAGCCGGACGAGACGCTCACGATCGCGGTGCCGGACCGCTGGTTCGGCACCCCGACGTTGAGCCTCGCCGCCGACCGGCTGACCCGCCTGCTGGACAGCGCGCCTACGCTCGCGCCCTACTCCTGCTGCGTCACGGCGGGCCTGTCCGAGCAGGGCTCGGCGCTGGTCTGCCACGTCGACCAGACGCGCGTCGACGTCGGGCTCTGCGACACCGACGGCGACACCATCCGGCTCGTCGACATCGGCAGCGCCGCCTTTCCGGACGTCGTGCAGCAACTGGCCGACGCCGCCCAGCCGCCCTCCGGGCACGAGCCCGATCAGCTGCGCGAAGCCATCCTGCGCTGCCTGGCCCCGCAATCCGACCGGGCGAGAACCGCGGTCCGGCACTGGCGCGCGGCCCGGGCCTACGCGCCGGTCGTGGCCGGTGTCCGCTACCAGGTGCCGGCCGGCGCGGTACTCGACGCGAGCGACGCCGTCGCCTCGGCGTTGACCACGGCGTTGCAGGGCCGGAGCGCGGCGAACGTCGTCCGCATCGGCTCCCTGAGCCCGCTCCCGATCGTCGGCGACGTCCTCGGCGCCACCGCGATCACCGCCACCGCGCTCACCGCGGCCCGCGGCGCCGCGTGGCTCACGAACTTCAGCGTCGGCCAGGGGCACGACGTCACGCTCCGGGTCAACCAGATTCGCGGCGGACGGCCGCTGACCGCCGACCTGCCTCTGCTCGCAGCCGACCGTCCGCCGTGGCTGGACGACGGAGCGACTCCGCTGGTGGTCGTCGACGACGACTTCCCCGGCCTGGTCGAGCTCGACGTCCGGCCGCTCAGCGGGCCGGCCAGCCGCTGGGACGCCCGGGTGACCGACCTCCGGCCGGGCGATTACCGGGTGCGGGTGCGGATGTCCCGGCACCGGCCCGAAGCACTCGTCCTGCGCCCGGCCGACGGCGGCACCGAGCGGGTCCTGCTCCTTCAGGAGGCGACATGACAACCCTTCGGGAGGCGAGATGAGTACCGACGTGGCCGGTTCGGCCGCGCTGACGTCGTTGCGTTCCGCGCTCACCTGGGCCGCGGACGCTCTCCGCGCGGCGACGCAGGCCGAAACCGACGAATCCGGTGCCGGTCTCGTGCTCGCACTCGCGCTGACCACCACGCTCGACGCCGCGGACGACTTCGGCGTCGCGCTGGGCGGGTTCCTGGCCGCGGTGGAGGTCGGCGCGGCCGGCACCGACGCGATCACTCACCGCGCGGCCGCGCTGACCCAGCTCGCCGACGAGGTGCAGCGGCTCCGGGTGACGGTGGCCGCACAGCGCCGGGCCGACGTCGAGCGCGCCGAGCTGAGCGCGGAGTACGACCGGCTGACGGCCGAGCTCGACGGGCTCCGGCGCGCCGCGGAGCGGGCCGAGCTGATCCCCGAGCTCAAGGCCGCTGCCCGCATGCTGCGCGGATCGGTGGACTCGGCCGCGGCCGAGTCCGGTCTGGCCGAGCGAGCGGTCACCGTCGCGGCCGCCGACTTCGGCGACCAGCTGGATCGCCTCCTGCCCTTGTTCGAGGGCGAGCTGCGCCGCACCGTCGCCGAGGCCCTCACCGCCCAGCGGCGGCTCCGCGACACGCTGCGCACCCGCACCGAGGCGATGGCCGATACCGAGCTGGAGGCCACCCGCCTCGCCGCCGAGCTGGCCGACGTCGAGGCCCGGCTGGAGGCCGCCATCGGCTCCCACCAGGACCGATGCTCGGCACTCAAGGCCCACGTCGCCGACGACCGGCGTATCAACGAGAACGTCGGCCGCCTGTCCGAGGTCGAGACGCTGCTCAGCCGCGCCGACGGCATCCTGACCCGTCTCCTCGACGAGAACGCGGACGCGGCCACGCGTCTGAGGGCCACGCGGGGACTGAGCGGAGATCAGACGTGAGCTGCTACTGCCGCCAGACGATCCAGGTGTCCACCTCGGAGTGGGCGATCGCGAGCTCGGCCCGCGACGAGCTCGCACGCCTCGGCTCGACGATCCCCGGCCGGCTGGCCGACCTCCGCGCCCAGGCCCGGCGCGACCTGGAGCAGAGCGTGGCCGAGCTCGGCGCCCGGGCGAGTGCGTCCGAGCGGGCGCTGGCCGGGCTCACCGGTGCCGCCGCCGACCTGAACCGCTCCATCGACCGACGGCTGGCCGGGATCGACCGGGACGTCGCCGCCGGGATCGGCGAGCAGCGTGCGCTGGGCGTCGAGCTCAAGGACCTGATCGCGGCCGCGGGCGCCCGGTTGAACGCGGCGGTCACCGCCGAGCGGCGGGCTCGCGAGGTGCAACTGGCGGCCCTCCGCGCCGATTACCGGTCCTTGGCCGACGCCCGGTCGTTCGCCGCCGGGACCGCGCGCGACGTCCTCGCCGGCGCTCGGGCCACCGCGACGCTCATCGCGGACGCCCTGCCGCACGAACGCTTCGCCCCGGGGCGGCTGGCTCGGCTGAACGCCCGGCTCGACGACGCGGTCGCGAGCGCGAACTCCGGATTCGGCGAGGCCGCGACGGCGGAGGGGCAGGCGGTCCTGGCCGAACTCGTCGAACTGCGGCTCGAGGTCGAACTGGCCGACCGCGACCATCGACTGCTGCGAGTCACCGCGTCCGAGGCGTTGGGGCTGGTGGAACTGGCCACCGAGGACGTCCGGACGGTTCCCGCGGTCGACACCGACGGCAAGCCGATCGACGTCACCGTGGACGTTCCGTACTGGTCCGCCGGTGCGTACGACGAGCTGATCGCCGACCTCGCCGAGGCCCGGCGCGAGATCGACGAGGCGAGCCCGGAGCGGTTGCGGGAGATCGTCACGGTGGTGGCGCCCGAGCTGGAAACGCGGTCGGTCCAGGTGGCGACGAACGCCCGCAGCGCGCAGGCGCAGTCGCAGCTGCGGGTCAACGTCGCCGATGTGGCCGCCGGCGTGCTGGCCGACCAGGGCTTCGAGCTGGAAGGCGGCGTCTGGGCCGGCGGCGACGACCGCAACGCGTTCCACGCCTGGCTGGTCCATCCCGACTCGACGGAGGTCGTCCTCGTGGTCGAACCGAACGCCGACGGCACCGGCAGCCCGGCGCTGCGCCTGGAGTCGTTCGACTCCGCGGACACCGCGGCGGCCGAGGAGATCCGGAAGCAGCGCGGGCTCGACCTGGCCTCGGCCCTTCGCGACGCCGGGCTGGGCGCCGGGGTTCCGTCCCGTGACCAGGGCAAACCCGACCCCGCTCTGCGTGACCTCGACCGGGTCGAACGGACCGCGCCGGTCCGCCGGCGCGGTTAGACGCGGCCCGCGTCGAGCGTTGTGAGGATGCGCGCCAGCGTCGGTACGTCCACCCCGCTGGGCGCCTCCACGGCGGTGAGGATGCCGACCATCGAGCTGGCTTCCATCAGCGCGATCCGGGTGGGCGGGTGGCCGGCATCGCGGAGCTGGTCGCTCAGCGCCTGAATGATCCGGTTCGGCCACTCGGCCGACTCCGCCGCCTGGCACACCGCCGCATAACCCTCGACGACACCGGTGCTGATCTCCGAGCGTCCGTCCTTGGCCAGCAACCGGCCGAGCGGTGTCGGCGGCCGCCCGCCGTCGAGGTAGAGCAGCACGGTGAGCATGCCGACCATCCGCCCGTTGCGGTGGTCCGGCGCGGTCAGCGGGATCCACCGGCTCAGCACGTCGATCCACCGGCGGAAGCTCGCGGCGCCCAGCTCCGGCCCGTAGCGGCACAGCCAGACCAGCGCGTTCCACAGCTCCGGCCGCAGCTCCGCCGCGGCCGGAGCCGTCGCCCGCAGCGCGCCGAGCGCGTACTCCACCGCCTCCGGCGCCCCCGGAGGCCCGGCCAGCAGAGCCCTCAGGTCACCCAGCGATCCGCCACTACTTTCCGGCGGACGCGAAATCGCGAGCGGTCCGAGCTCGGCCTCCCGGTGGATCGGCGCCAGCACCGACAACGCGTGCTTCAGGTCGACGCCGTGCGGCCGGCCGTGGAAGGCCAGGTGATCGATCAGGGCCGCGGTCTCGGCCGGTCCGTCCACCAGTTCCCAGAGCAGCGCGCGGTACCGCTCGGTGGGCTCGCGCACCTCACCCCACTCCCGCGACTCGCCCCATCGGACGGCCTCGTCGCCGGGGCGCGTCCGGGCGGTGACCGCGAGCCGGATCCGGTGCTCGGCATCGGCCTGCGCCCAGGTGCTCACGGTCAGCCGGGCCCGCTGGCCGTACGGAAGCAGGGACGTGACCGCGTCGAGGAACGCCAGCCGCTGCGACACGTGCTGCTCCGTCGTGACCGGGGGCGCGCCGAGCACCGCGACCGGGCTCTTGAGCAGCAGCGCGGTCGTGTCCACGACCAGATCGAGCCCGGCCCGGTCGATCTCGGCCTCGAGCGCCTCGGGGTCGAGCGGCGGCAGCCGGAGTTCGAGCGTCGCGCCGTCCGGCCGGGACGGGATGTCGGCGGCGCGGATCGCGCGGTACAGGTCGGTGTAGGTCACCGGATGGCCGGCCAGCATCGCGAACGGCACGCACGCGAACGTCGTGGTCGCGATCGGACGCCCGGCGGCGTCCAGATCCCGGGTCCACTCCCGAACCGCGAGCCCGAGGACGCCCGGCCGGCCGGTGCGGGCCGCATAGCCGGTCGACACCCACGGCAATGCGTCCGGCGTCGGGCGGGCCGACGGGGGACGCGGTGTGCCCGGGCTGAAGCGGGAGAGGATCGCCAGGTACTCGCGGGGGGTGAACGTCGTCCGGTCGGACCGCAGGATCCGGTAGTCACCGGCGGCTCCCGGGGTCTTCCCGAGTACCGCCCACCCGGCCGCCAGAGGCAGCCCGGCCACCCTCAGCTCCCGACGCCCGCGGCGCGGACCTTCTTTTCCAGCCAGAGGAACGGCTCCAGGACGCTCACCGGGCGGACCTGCGAGCGGATGACCGGGGCCCCGTTCGGCGTCACCCGCACGTTCGAGTGGTCGTGGAGCAGGAACCGCCCGGTCGGGCCCACGTAGAAGCCCACCGACGAGCTCGCGAAGTACTGGACCCGATCGGGGTGGAAGTACCGCTGGATGCTGGCCCGGACGATCGCGCCGGAGTCGTCGGCCTGGTCGGGCGTCAGGTGCTCGAACAGCTCACGGGCGTACTCGGGCGGGACGTACGGCAGCATCATCTCGTCGGTACCGGTGAACACCGCACCGATCCGGAACGCCTCCCGGAACACGTCCTGGTCGTCGAGTTTGGTGATACAGACCGACAGGTGGTGCGGCAACTTGCCGTCGGTGATGCGCCCTAGTTCGTCGGCCCGGCGCACGAGTTGCTCGAGCGTCCGCTGCACGTAGCTGTACGGCGTGCGGCCTTTGGGGTCGAACAGGTAGACGAGCGCGTCGCACTGCGCGAGGTGGCGGTACATCCGCTCCAGGTCGTCTTCGGGGATCTCGGGGTCGTCGAACGCGCTCAGGCCCTGGTCGTCGTCGTCCGCGCCGAAGTCGAGGTCGTAGCCGCCGTCGTCGTCGGGCTCGGGCTGGACGTTCGCGAACAGCCGGCCGGCGACGTCGACCGTCTCGACCTCGAACACGTGCTGGGTCGGGCGCCGGCGGCGTAAGAACCCGGTGCGGACGTCGGGCCCGCGGCTGAAGAACCGCCAGCCGAGCACCGTGGAGTTGCTCGTCGCGCTCGGGAAGATGCGCAGTTCGTCGAGCTGATGCGTGCTCTGGCTCAGGAAGTCGGACGCGGTGTCGTCCCGCCCGGCGATGATCCAGTCGCTCTGATCAGTGGGACGGACCACCGCGATCTGCAACGCGGCCAGGAACGACGTCTTCCCGCTCTGCGGTGCCCCCCACAAGCCGATGCGCACGGTACGCGCCGGTCCGGTCTGCGAGGATTCGGTCCCCGTTGCCAAGCTCACCATCGTCCCCAGACCCCCCGACGCGCCCCCACGTTCCACCGTCCACTTTCTCACGACGGGGCGAGGCCGAGGGTCGTCGATCCGGTCAGAAACTCCGGTAGTCGCGGGGGGAGAACCGAGGCCCACGGCGGGGCGGACGGGCCGCCGGGCCGACCTCGACCAGCCGGATCGCCCGCGCGCGATGCGGTGCGTACGGCGCCAGCACCTCGAGCATCCCGGCGTCGTCGAGCCTTCGCCCGACCAGCGCCCAGCCGACGACGTTCGGCAGGTGGTAGTCACCGACGCTGACCGCGTCCGCGCCGGACATCGCGCGTTGCACCGCCTCGGCGGCGGTCCAGGGGCCGATGCCCGGCAACGTGCACAGCACCCGGACGGCGTCCGCGACCGATCCCGAGACGAGCTGATCGAGCCGGGCGGCCACGGTAGCCGCGGCCCGGATCGCGCGCCGCCGGGACACGTCGACCCCGGCCTTGTGCCACTCCCAGTCCGGGATCGCCAGCCAGTCGGCCGGGTACGGCGCCACGGCCATCCCCGCGGGTGCCGGGCCCGGCGCAGGTGACCCGAACCGCCAGACCAGTTCACGCCACGACCGGCGGGCCTCGATGCCGGTCACCTTCTGCTCGAGCACGGCCACCGACACCTGGTCGAACAGCAGCCGCGTGGCCGGGAAGCGCAGTCCGCCCCCACAGATGCGCCAAGCCTCGGACAACACCGGGTGCGGAGCGGCGTCCAGCACCCCGACGAAGTCGTCGACGCGGTCGTCGGCACAGAGCAGTGGGGGGAGGTGCTCCAGCATCCAGTCCGCACCCGGCCCCCAGGCCTCGGCCACGACCGTGTCGGTACGGCGCAGGCGCAGCGTGACCGGCCCGGACGGCGTCGGGGCGGTCCGCCACAGCGCACCGTCGGTCAGCCGCTGGGTGGGGTCACCCTTCCCGCGGGCCAGGTGCCCGAGCGATCGCCGGATGTCCAGCGGGAAGTCCGGCCGCCACTCGCGCGTCCGGGGCTCGGAGACGACGGCCTCAGCAGAGATTGCTCGCACCCTTGTTCCTGAGTGCCTCGACGAGCTTCTTGACCTCCTGCGCCCGGTCGCGGGGGCAGACCAGCAGCGCGTCCGGAGTATCGACGACGACCACGTCACGCATGCCGAGCAGCGCGACCGTGCGGCTCGCGCTCGGCACCACCATCGAGCCGGTCGTGTCGACCGTGATGATCCGGTCGGCCGAGCCGACCACGACGTTGCCGTCCGCGTCGGCCTCGAGCACCGCGCCCAGCGTGTCCCAGTCGCCCAGGTCGTTCCAGCCGAACCCGCCCGGGACGACCGCGACCTGCTCGCGGGCGGCCGCGTCCTCCATGATGCCGTGGTCGATCGAGATCTTCGGCAGCCGCGGCCAGACCTCGGCCAGCACCTCGTCCCGGCGCGGCAGGTCCCACGACTCGCAGATCTTCATCAGACCGCTGTAGAGGTCGGGCAGCTGACGCTCGACCTCGGCGAGCAGTGCGTCCACCCGCCAGACGAACATGCCGGCGTTCCAGACGTACTCACCGGAGTCGACGTACTGCTTCGCGACGTCGGCGGTGGGCTTCTCCTTGAACTCCAGCACCTCGCGGGCGCCGGTCGGCAGGTAGTCGCCACAGCGGATGTAGCCGTAGCCGGTCTCCGGGTGCGTCGGCGTGATGCCGATGCAGACCAGCTTGTGGTCGGCCGCCGTCTTGATCGCGGTCTTCACCGTCGAGACGAACGACCGCACGTCGCGGACGACGTGGTCGGCCGCGAACGAGCCCATCACGGCGTCCGGATCGCGACGCTGGATCAGCGCGGCGGCCAGCGCGATCGCCGGGCCGGACTCCTTCGGGCCCGGCTCGACCACGATGTTCGACGCCGGCACCTCGGGCAGCTGGCGGGCCACCGCGGCCGCGTGGGCGGCGCCGGTGACGACGAACGTGTCACCGGGCAGCGACAGCGAGCGCAAGCGGTCCATCGTCTCCTGGATCAGCGTGCGATCGCCGCCGGTGAGCGGGTGCAGGAACTTCGGGTGCCCGGCCCGGGAGAGCGGCCACAGACGCGTGCCACTGCCACCGGCCGGGATGACCGGGTAGAAAGCGCCGCTCATGAGGTGGCCGCAACCGCTCTGGTGAAGCTGGCCAGGTGTGCCTCGGCCGACGCGTCCCAGGAGAACTCGAGCGAGCGGGCGCGGCCGGCCTCACCGAGCTGGGCCCTGCGGTCGTGGTCGTCGAGCAGCGCGGCCAGGTCGGTGCCGATCTGGTCGGCGTCTTCGCTGGTGTAGGCGACCGCTTCGCCGCCGACCTCGGGCAGCGAGAGGCGGGGGGTCGTCAGCACGCAGGCGCCGCAGGCCATGGCCTCGAGCACCGGCAGGCCGAAGCCCTCGCCGTGGCTCGGGTAGGCCACCACGATCGCACCGCCGAGGTAGCCGGGCAGGTCGGCGTAGCGCAGGTAACCGGGGCGGATCAGCCGCAGGTGCGGCGGGATCTCCTCGATCGCGGTGTCGATCTCCTCGTCGTGGCCGGAGCCACCGGCGATCACCAGCGCCGGCGGCGCCTCGCGGTGCTCGCAGGCCCGGGCCCAGCCGCGGATCAGGTTCGGGACGTTCTTCCGCGGCTCCTGGGCCCCGAGGAACGCGACGTAGCTGGCCTGGCCGATACCCAGCCGGGCCCGGACGCGTGCGCACTCGGCGTCGTCGGGCACGTGGAACACCCTCGGATCCACACCGTGGTAGGCGACGTCGAGCTTCGTCGGGTCGGCGTCCAGCAGGCGGATCAGCTCGTCGCGCGTCGCCTTGCTCGGCACGATCACCCGGGACGCCCGGCGCATCGCGGTGCGGGTCGCCGACCGGAAGAACGCGCCCTTGCCCTTGTCGTAGTGCCGCGGGTCGGTGAAGAACGTCGCGTCGTGCACCGTCACCACGACCGGGCAGGAAACCCGCAGCGGCTGGGTGTAGTGCGGCGAGTGGACCACCTGGGCGGCGACGTGCTGGGCCACCAGAGGCAGGCCGGTCTGCTCCCACGCCAGCCGGGCCGGACGGTGGGCCACCGCCGCCGGAGCCGGGACCACCGTCGCGGCCGGAACGAGCCGGCCGTAACGCTCCGCATCGGCCCGCTGGCAGACGACTGCCAGATTTGCACCCGCTCGGCCGAGGGCTGGTAGCAGCCCGTCGACGTACCGACCGACGCCACCACGGTCCGCGGGGACCGCCGTGGCGTCGACAAGGACTCGGGGGCCGTTGCCGCCTGTCACCAGTTGTCTCCTCGTCGACCTGTTCGTCTTACCCAGGTTGCCGACTTGCGCCTGTACCCGGGGTCGGCCGTGACCCCGTTCACGGAAGGCCTCCCCGGCCTCCCGCGCTGTAGAGCGTACGCCCGAGTGGCACCCGTCACCGCACGGTCGGCCCCGTCCGGCTGGGCGGATGAGGATGCCCCGTCCGGATAGTGACACGTTCCTCCGCTGTCCGGTTAGCGGCCACTGGATCAATTCATTCCAGCGTTTCCGGAGGGTTTCCTGGGGCTTCACCTGAATGCGGACGGTGACCGCCGGGGAGTCCCCGACGGCCACCGTAGCGGGTCGGATTACTTCGTGAACCCGATGTAGGTGCTCTTCAGGTTGAGGTTCACGCGGAACTGCGAGCCGGTGACCGTCACCGCGGTCGACTTGCCGCCGGCCACCGTGCCGTACAGCTTGATCGACTCCGCCCGGCCGCCCCACTTGCCCGCCCCGGTGCGAGTCACGACCTGGATCGCGCTCACCGAGGTCAGACCGGCGGCGCCGTCGGCCGCCGCGAGCCGCGCCGGGGTCAGCACGACGCTCCAGTTGGTCGCGGACGAGGCCGCCGCCAGCGTGTACGGGTCGGCCTTGGCCGGCAGGTAGCCGACCTTGCCGGGCGCGGTGTAGCCGCCGCTGTCGGAGGAGAACTCCGCGCTGATGATCTTGCCGCCGACCGTGAGCACGGTGCCCGCGGTGGCCGCGATCGCCGCGTCGGTGGCCGCGGTCTGCGACAGCGCGCCGTCCCAGCACTGGTTGGCCTGGGTATCGATCACGTCGTAGTAACGCGACGGGGTGATCTTCGCGGCGGCGTAGGTCCGCGCCGCCAGCGTCTGCGCCTGCAGGGCCGCGGCCGGCCAGCTGGACGGCATCTCCGAGGCGACGACGCCCGACAGGTACGTGTCGAGCGGCATGTTCGCGACGAACCGGGCCGCGTTGTCGGAGACCACCGCGGTCAGCGAGCCGGTGAACGTCACGCTGCTGCCGCCGCGGCAGTCGCCCTTGGGCGTGCTGTAGTCGACCTTCAGGGTCTTCGGACCGCTGAACGTGACCGGTGCGGCGAGCGTGTAGCCGGTCTTCCAGACCGAACCGACCTTCTCCTGGACGACGTAGCTCGCGCCGTTGCGGGCGACCCGCCAGGCCGCCTTGGCCGGCAGCTTCACGGTGGTGCCGTCGGCCGCCTTGGCGACGACGCCGCTCACCGTGGTGCCCGCGGTCGGTACGAGCGCGAAGAAGCCGTTGTCGATCGCGGAGAGCCGGACGCGCAGGTTCGGGTTGCCCTTCGCGGTCAGCGCCGCGCCGGGGTAGTAGAAGCCGACGATCTGGGTCGCGGTCAGGCCCTGCTTGGCGGCGCCCTTCGCGCCGTACTGGCTCAGGCCGCGGCCGTGGCCGTTACCCGCGCCGAAGAGCGTGAGGCCGGTCGCCGGGACGGCGGTGGCGCCGGTCGGCAGCGCCGGGGTGACCGGCGCGGTGGTGACGGCCGCGACCGGCTTCGTGGTCACGGCGGGCGTCGGCGTGGGCCGAGCCACCGGCTTCGTGGACGTGGTGGGCTTGGCGACCACCGGGTTGGCGGTCACGGCGCCGAGCTTGTACGCGGAGACCAGGGACTTCGCGCGGGTGCGGACCCAGTCCAGGATCGCCAGGCCGTAGGTGCCGGGGCACGCGGTGGAGCTGGTGCTCTGGTGCGGGTAGATCGTCGGCAGCGTGAGCGTCGTCTTGGTCGTGAACTTCGTGGACGGGCCACCGGTGAGCGCGGTGGTGCCGGCCGGGTTGACCTTCGCCGTGCCGAGCTTGAACGCGGAGTAGCGGGCGACGGCCTCCTTGGCCGCGGCCGAGACGGCGACCTTGGTGTGGTCACCGATGATGCCGATGCCGCTGGTCCCCGAGTTGAAGCCACCGGCGTGCGCGCCGACGACCGCCCGGGTGAGGCCGCCGTAGCGTCCCTCCCAGACCCGGCCGAAACGGTCGATGAGCACGTTGTAGCCCACGTCGCCGTACTTCTCGGTGACGGCCATGTAGTAGTAGATCGAGCGGATCATCGCCGGGACCTGCTCGGCCGTGTAGCCGTTCGAGGTCGCGGTGTGGTGCACGACGATCGCGTTGACCTTCGGCGCGTAGGCCGGTGTCCACTTCAGGTACGCGGGGTTCGCGCCCCAGGCCGCGCGGCTGTAGATCTTGACGACGCCGTTGCCGTAGGCGGTGGGCGTGGGAGCAGCGGTCAGCGGGTCGGACTGGGCCACCTCGTCGCCGTCGGTGACCGGGGCCGGGGCCGGGGCACTGTCGGCGCCCGGGTCGATCAGATCGACCTTGACGTCGACCGGCTGACGACCGGAGACCGTGGTGACGACGACCTCGGCGGTCACCGCCTCGCCGGTCCAGATCAGGCCGGGGCCCTCCCGCACGTCCAGCGGAACCGCGTTCGTGCCGTTGCGGTCGTCGTTCTCGCCGTTGCGCGCCGTCGTCCACGAGGACCAGGCGCCGGAGGACGACGCACGGGTGCGGACCGCGACGCTGACCTTGCCGAGCGACGGGTCGCGCTGCCAGCTGACGCCGACCGCGGAGAACGAGCCGGAGACGACCGTGCGCAGCACACGAGGCTCGTCGGCGGCCGCCGCGGCGGCGGGGGCGAACGCGAGCGGGACACCGGCGGGCTGGCTGACGGCGGCGGACGCGCCGCGAGCGGGCCGGTCAGCGCTGCCGAGCGCGTGGGTGCGGACCGAGATCCTGGCCGGGGTGGCGGATCCCTTGACCGTGCTGCCGTCCGCGACGGCGGCGGCCGTCTGCTGGGTCGCGTTCGCGGGGACGGCCGAGGCCGGAGCAGCGGGGGCCGGAGCGATCGGGGCCGGGGCCACGGCCGCGGAGGCCGCGTGCTCGGTGGCCGCGCCGGCCAGCGGAAGGGCCGTGGCCGGTGCGAGTGCGAAGCCGCCGGCGACCGCCGCGACGACCGTGGCCGGGAGGGCGATGGCCCACCGGCGCGCTGTCGTGTGTCGAGCCATGAAGCTGATCTCCCGCGTTCGTCGAGCTACGGCTTGAGTCGTGGAGCTGGCGTCCACGAACAAGCCGTCGGCGGGTTCGGTTGCAGGATGAGTGAGCCGGACGCCGTGCACCCGGGGCTCACCCGGCGTGCAACGATGCGGCAACCGAACAGGCTCGAAGGGCGGCGGACGAGGCATGGAGACACCCGACGCGGTGCTGCGGAAGGCGCTCGCGGACGACCCCGGCCGCCCGTTGATCACCCAGTACGACGACCGCACCGGCGAGCGCGTGGAGCTCTCGGTCGCGACCGTCGACAACTGGGTCGCGAAGACCGCGAACCTGCTGCAGGAGACCGGGGTGGAGCCCGCCGCCACGGCCGCGGTGCTGCTGCCCGCGCACTGGCAGACCGCGGTGATCCTGCTGGGCTGCTGGCGCGCCGGGGTCGCGGTCGACTACGCCGCCGTCGCGGCCGGCGAACGCGAGGCGGACGCCGCCTTCGTCGCCGCGGATCGCGCGGACGAGGCACCGGACGCCGACGAGGTGTGGGCGCTGTCTCTGGCCCCGATGGCCGCACCGCTCCGCGAGGTGCCGCCGGGCACGGACGACTACGCGGTCGAGGTGCGCGGGCAGGGCGACCGGTTCACGCCGTACCGGCCGGTCGACGCGGACGGACCGGGGCTGATCGGCGTCGGATCGCTCGCCGAGGTGGTCGCGCTGGGGCGCACCCGGGCCGCAGAGCTCGGCCTGGCCTCCGGCGGCCGTCTGCTCGTGGGCACCGACGAGCGGAACCAGCCCTCACCGGTCGACTGGTTGCTCGCGCCGCTGGTCGCGGGCGCCGGTCTGGTGCTGCTGCGCCACCCCGACCCGGCCCGGGTCGACCACCTGGCGGAGACCGAACGGGTGACCGTCCGCTACTGACAGCAGAACCCCGGCTCGCGGTCCGCGAGCCGGGGTCCCTGTGCTGGATAGCTGTGTTGCGTCTTCTTGGGGTGCGCTGGGGGCTCCACCCCCTGGGGAGGATCGAGTGGAGAATCCGGCGCCCCTCCGAACCGTGTCGCCGAAGCGTCTACCGCGTGCTGCGGCGACGGGCTTCAGCAGAACCGGCTAATAAGTCGCCGTCTTGGACCCGGGTGGCCCCGGATCGCGGACGGCAACTCCTCGATTTAGCCGGTGGCCCTGGCGACGCTGCCACCGACTGAATCGGGACCGAAGCTCCTGCCATGCCACCTCCTTCCGGACGTCCAGATAAGGACATAACGTGTCTATCAGACTCAATGCCGCAATGGAAGCTTTGGGGCACTCTGCACCCAATTGCAACTCTGGTCTCGTTGGTATCTGTCCAGAGGTGTCTGCGCCGGGTGGCCGGAGATCCCTAGACTCACCGCGTGAAGCTCTCGGTGCTGATGCCCGTCTTCAACGAGGAACG
Organism: Cryptosporangium sp. NPDC051539; assembly: GCF_044454545.1. NCBI lineage: Bacteria > Bacillati > Actinomycetota > Actinomycetes > Cryptosporangiales > Cryptosporangiaceae > Cryptosporangium > Cryptosporangium sp. NPDC051539. The sequence goes on from NZ_JBITDV010000010.1 coordinate 158,712, forward strand.
CACGGTCGCGGCTGCGGTCAAACGCGTCCTCGACGTGGACTACCCCTGCGAGATGGAACTCGTCGTGGTCGACGACGGGAGCCGGGACGGCACCGCGGCCGCGCTCGCCGGGCTCAGCGACCAACGCCTGGTGCACGGCGCGCACCCGCTCAACCGCGGTAAGGGCGCCGCCGTCCGCACCGCCGCCGGTCTGGCCACCGGCGACTACGTCGTCGTCTGCGACGCCGACCTGGAGTACGCCCCGGAAGACATCCCGAAGCTCGTGCGCCCGGTGCTCAACGGCGACACCGACGTCGTCTTCGGCACCCGGACGTTCGGGTCGCACGCGTCGTACTCGTACTGGTACGTGCTGGGCAACCGGGGCGTCACCACGGCCTGCAACGTGCTGTTCAACTGCTACCTCACCGACCTCGAGACCGGCTTCAAGCTGATGCCGACGTCGCTCTACCGCGACCTCGACATCCGCGAACCCGGCTTCGGCATGGAGGCCGAGGTCGCCGCGAAGCTGCTCAAGCGCGGGATCCGGCCTTACGAGGTGCCGATCAACTACCGGGCCCGGGGCCGCGCCGAGGGCAAGAAGATCACCTGGCGCGACGGGGTCGAGGCGGTCTGGATCCTCGGCCGGATCCGCGCCGGCGGCCGGTGACCTTCTCGGTACTCGGCCAGGATCCGGTCACCGGAGAGCTGGGCGTCGGAGTGGCGTCCTGTGTGCTGGCGGTCGGGCGGGCGGTGCCGTGGGGGAAGGCCGGGATCGGGGTCGTCGTCACCCAGTCGCAGCCGCGGCGGGGCTACGGCCCGCACGCGCTGGCCGGGCTGGAGGCGGGCGTTCCGGTCGGGTCGGTGCTGTCGACGCTGCTCGGGCGCGACGCCGGAGCCTCCGGCCGCCAGGTCGCGGTGCTGGCTGCGGACGGGTCGGTCGCGGTGCACACCGGCGACGACTGCCTGGCCACCGCCGGTGACCGCTACAGCGACGGCTGGAGCGTCCAGGGCAACCTGCTCCGCTCCCCCGCCGTTCTGGACGCGATGGCGGACGCGTGGGTGCGTAGCGCGGCGCCGCTGGCCGAGCGGCTGCTGACCGTGCTGGAGGCCGGTGAAGCCGCGGGCGGCGATCTGCGCGGACGCCAGTCGGCGGCGCTGCTGGTCGTCGGCGGCCGCCGGGTGACCGAGCCGTGGGACGCGGTCGCCGTCGATCTCCGGGTCGACCACGCGGAGAACCCGCTGGCGCAGCTACGCCAGTTGCTGGCGATGCAGAGGGCCTACGAGGACGGGGACAGCGCGGCGCTGGCCGAGCTGGCCCCGGACAGCACCCGGGCCGTCCACGCGGCCCTGGACGCCGCCCGGCGCGGGGATCTGGACGGCGCCCGGGCCGCGCTGGCGGAGCTGCGCCGGAATCCGGAATGGGAGCGGTGGCTGCGCTCCGGGGCGATGGCCGGGAGGTTTCCGTACCTCACCCGGTTGCTCGACTGAGAAGGTCCCTTGACCCGCGTCTGACCATGGACAACGCTGGTGGTGCTGACGTGACCTGATGGCCCGGCCCCGGGGAGACCTGATGCGGCACTTCGGAAGCCTGGTTCTCGCCCTGATACTCGCGCCGGTGGCGTGGGTCGGTGTCGGGTTCGGTGGCAATCACCTGATCCGGGGGACGGTGCGGCTCCAGAACGCCACCGATACCGACCGATATATCGGTATCGCGATGTTAGTGGTGGCGGCGATCGCCATCGGGGTGCTGCTGGCGACGCGGCTGTCTCCGGTGGGGCCGCTGGTCGCCGGTATCGGGCTGCTCGCGGTGTCCGGGCTCGGGCTCTCGACGAGTTCGCCGGTCTACGACCTCGGCAAGGACGTGCTCAGCACGGCCGATCAGCAGGCGCTGGTGACGCCGATCGCGAACGGGTGGCTCTGGTTTCTCGGGGTGTTGCTGCTGATGCCGGTGGTGGTGCCCGCGCGGTGGCGGAAGAAGCCTCCGCCGCCGGCCCCGGTCCCGTCTCCCGACCGTCGCCTGCCCCTGGGCGCCCAGCCCCCGGGCGGACCCGGTGGACCTGGTGGGCCGGTTGGTCCTGGTGGACCGGTTGGGCCTGGTGGACCTGGTGGACCTGGTGGGCCGGGAGCGCCCGGTGGGCCCTACGGGCCGCCGCCGGGTGCCGGCGGGCCGGGCAGCTTCGGTGCCCCCGGGACTCCGGGCGGGCCGGGCGGGCCGGGCGGGCCAGGGCAGCAGGCTCCCGGTGTGTACGGGTCGCCGCCGAACTACGACCCGCCACCGGCCTACGACCCGCCGCCGAGTTACGACGCCCCTCCGGCGCCGAACTTCGACGACACCCCCGCCCCGCAGCCGACGAAGCCGTTCCCGGCCAGCTACGGGCCGTCGACCTACGGGGCGTCGCCGAACTACGACACCCGGCCGGCCGAGGCACCGGGCTCGGCGCAGTTCCCGTCCGCCTCGCCGTACCCGGGCAGCCCCGGCAACGTCGGCCAGCAGTACCCGGCGTCCACGTACCCGTCGGCGTACTCCGCCCCGGAGCCACCGCAGGCCCAGAACCCGGGCCCGACGAGCTACGCACCGACCGTCTACGGCCGCTCCCGCAACGACGACGACCCGGCCCCGCCGCCGCCCGACAACGACGATCCCCAGGAGACCCGCCGCCTCTGACGGGTCAGTTCTCGCTGACCGCGCCGGGCAGCCACTCCGCGAGCTTCCCGCGCACCTGCGGGTCGCCGAAGAACGCGGTGTGCACCACCGCGTTCGCCGACGGCACCACGTACGGCGTGCTCACCCGGTAGGCGCCGGCCTCGTACACGCCCTGCGTCGGCACGACCAGGTCGTTGCCGGCGCCGAAGAACGGGTCGACCAGCGCGTTCAGCGCGGTCAGCTTCAGGTTGCCCGCCGCCGGGGTGAAGTCGGACGCGATCGCCCGGACCGCGCCCGCGATGCCCTGCGCACCGGCTCCGAGCGACCCGGTGTTGGCCGCCGCGACCGCCGGGTTGCCCGGGTCCATGGCCGCCAGACCGGACAGCCCGTTGAACACGCCGGTCGCGATCTGCTTCACCAGCTCGATCACCGCTTCCGCCGTCGCCGTGGCCGGCTCGTCCGGCAACAGCGAGAACAGGTTGCTGAACACGTCGATCAGCGTCGTCCAGCGCTTGGGTGACGCCAGGACCGTGCCGTCGTTCGGCGTCCCGACGTGGATGAGCCGGCGGATCGTCGGAGCCGGGACCCCCGCCGCCGCGGCCAGTGCGGGGTCGGCGATCCGCCGGCCCACCAGCCCCCCTCGCGAGTGCGTCAGCAGGTCGAGCGTCAGCGGCCGGTCGCGCGGTAACCGCCCGAGGAACCAGGTCGCGTTGAACGCCGGGTCGACGTGCAGGGTCTGGTGGTCGAAGCCCAGCACCCGGCCCTCGTACCGCTCGATCAGCTCGGCCAGGTCGGGCCCGGCACCGGGCCGGCCGAGTCCGGCGAACCCGCCCCGGATCGTGCTGAACGTGCCGTGCACCAGCACCAGGAACGGCTTGTCGGCCAGCCCGGCCAGCCGGGTGGCGTCCACACCGCCGGGCTCGGGCACCGCGTCGACGTTGTCGGGCGTCAGCAGCCGGAGTGCGTGCGGCCGGTTCCGGTCCTCCCACCAGCCCACGACGACCTTGCCCGCGGCCGCCGCCGCGGACTCGATCGGGAACCGGATCAGGTGCAGCACCTTCCGGATGCCGAACCCGAGCAGCCCCCGGCGCCCGTCGCCGTTCTCGACCGGCGACATCGGAATGACGAACGTCTGCGTCACCCCGGCGCGCACCGGGGCGATCCCGAGCACGGAAGTGCGCGGTGACCCGTCGGCGATCGCCGCCGCCGTGGCCACCGCGTCGGCGTCGACGTGCCAGCGCATCAGCCCGGCGGAGTCGACTTCCAGCACGACCTGGCCCTCGTCCGGGCCCGGCGCCGGCACCGTCATCTCGACGTGCGGCGCGCCGGTCATCCCGCGCGCCGGGCCGCCCGCGCCCGATGCCCCCGTGAGGCCCGATGCACCCGTGAGGCCCGGTTCCACCGTGATGTTGTCCATCGGCACCGCGAGCACCGACCGCATCCCGGCCGCCTCGACCACCGGGCCGAGCTTGGCGTCGATCCCGTCCTGGGCCGCGAGCGCGGCAGTGAATCCGCCCGGCGCGACCGACCGCACCGGTGCCGACATCGTCGCGGCCGGTACGACGTCGGCGGTCGCGCTCGTCCCGACCGACCGCATCCGCACGCCGTACGGCAGTTCCAGTTGACTATCGCGTTCGAGCTCAGGCACTGCTGACCTTCCCGATCCACCTCACCCGCAGCCGCGGGTGACCGAAATAGACATGGGCCGGTGAGCGCAGGCAGGACCGGCCCGGTCCGCGCGCCGACCAGCACCGCACCGCGTGCGGCGGTCGCTCGAGCGCGGTCCGGAGCCCGGCCGGGATCGGCCCGCACTCCAGCCGCGCCACCGCCTCCGGGCCGAGCACGCTCGGCCGAGACCCTGGACGGACGCCGGAGCGCCTCGGTCGTCACCCCGGGGACGACCGGGTCCGGGTCGTCGAACGCACGCGGCACCGCAGCGAGGTCGGTGACCGGCAGCGGCGACGGCAGCACGCCGACAGTGTGGTGCACCGGCGCGAGGCCGCGCGATCACTTCAAGAGTTGGCGCGCCATCACGATGCGGTTGATCTGGTTCGTGCCCTCGTAGATCTGCGTGATCTTCGCGTCCCGCATCATCCGCTCGACCGGGAAATCCTTCGTGTACCCCGCGCCACCGAGCAACTGCACCGCGTCGGTGGTCACCGACATCGCGGTGTCGGACGCCAGCACCTTGGCCGAGGCCGAGAAGAAGGTCAGGTCGGGCTCACCGCGCTCGGCCTTGGCCGCAGCGACGTACACCAACTGCCGTGCCGACTCGATCTTCATCGCCATGTCGGCGAGCATGAACTGCAGGCTCTGGAAGTCGGCGATCGAGCGGCCGAACTGTTTGCGCTGCTTGACGTAGTCGCGCGCGACCTCGAACGCGCCCTGGGCGATGCCGACGGCCTGGGCGCCGATCGCGAGCCGGGTGTGGTCGAGCGTGCGCATGGCGGTGGCGAAGCCGGTGCCCGGCTCACCGACGATGCGGTGCAGCGGCACCGTGCAGTTCTCGAAGTAGACCTCGCAGGTCGGCGAACCCTTGATGCCGAGCTTGCGCTCCGGCGTCCCGACCGAGAAGCCCGGGTCGTCCTTGTGGACCACGAAAGCGGAGATCCCGCGCGCACCGGCCGTCGGATCGGTCTTCGCCATCACGGTGTAATAGGTCGAGATGCCGGAGTTGGTGATCCATGCCTTGGTGCCGTTGATCACCCAGTTCTCACCGTCGCGCACGGCCCGGGTCGTCATCGACGCCGGGTCGGAGCCGGCCTCGCGCTCGGACAACGCGTACGAGAACATCGCCTCGCCCCGAGCCAGCGGCGGCAGGACCTCGCGCTTCAGCTCGTCCGACCCCGACAGGATCACCGGCGTCGAGCCGAGCTTGTTGACGGCCGGGATCAGCGAGCTCGACGCACAGACCCGGGCCACCTCCTCGACGACGATCGCACCGGTGATCGCGTCGGCGCCCTCGCCGTCGTACTCCTTGGGCACGTGCACCGCGTGGAATCCGGCTCTGGTCAGCGCTTCCCGGGCCTCTTCCGGAAAGCGCGCCTGGTCGTCGACCTCGGCCGCGTGCGGGGCGATCACCTCGTCGGCGATCTCCCGAACCGCGTCGCGCACATAACCGTGTTCCTCCGCAAGCCGGTAGATACCGAACGAAGCGTCCACGGCATAAATCCCTTCCGCCCGGATAAAAGGTGAACACGAGCCTTAACGCTCATTAAGTTGTTCTGACTGTAGCGGTCGGGGAGAGTAGTTCGGCGTGCGGCATGGTAGGCACCACCTATGCTCGTACGGTTGAGACGACCCGGACGGCCCCTGCACCCCGCCCGGCCCCAATAGAGCTGACCCGGTGGGTCTTGCCACAGGAGGAAGCACGCGTGTCGGAATCGATCCCCCAACGACCTCGCCTCACCGTTCTCGGCACGGGTTATCTAGGGGCCACCCATGCCGTCTCCATGGCCGAACTCGGCTATGAAGTGCTCGGTGTAGACGTCGATGAGTCCAAGATCACCAAACTCGCCGACGGCCAGGTGCCGTTCCACGAGCCCGGCCTCGACGAGATGCTCCGTCGCAATCTCGCCACCGGCCGGTTGCGCTTCACGACCTCGTATGCCGAAGCCGCAGAATTCGGCGACGTGCACTTCGTTTGCGTCGGAACGCCCCAAAAGGCGGGTTCGATGGCCGCAGACATGCGCTATGTCGAATCGGCCGTGGTGTCACTCGCGCCGCATCTGACGCGAAAGGCGCTGGTAGTCGGGAAGTCGACCGTTCCCGTGGGCACGGCCGAGTGGGTCGAAGAACTCGTCGCGCAGCACTCGCCCGACGGCCTCGGCGTCGAGGTGGCGTGGAACCCGGAGTTCCTCCGTGAGGGCTTCGCGGTCGAGGACACGCTCCGGCCCGACCGCCTGGTGTTCGGCGTCAAGAGCGAGTGGGCGCAGCAGATGCTCGAGGCCACCTACAAGGGTGTGTACGAGCTCGGGGTGGCCGAAGACCGCGAGGTACCGACGGTCGTCACCGACTTCCCGACCGCCGAGCTGGTGAAGGTCGCCGCGAACTCGTACCTCGCGACGAAGATCTCGTTCATCAACGCGATGGCCGAGGTGTCGGAGGTCGCGGGCGCGGACGTCACGCAGCTCGCCCGGGCGATCGGCTACGACGTCCGGATCGGCAACAAGTTCCTCCGCGCCGGTGTCGGCTTCGGCGGCGGCTGCCTGCCCAAGGACATCCGGGCCTTCCAGGCCCGCGCCGACGAGCTCGGCGTCGGTCACGCGCTGCGGTTCCTCAACGAGGTCGACCAGATCAACGACCGCCGTCGGGAGAAGGCCGTCTCGCTCGTGACCGAGCTCGTCGGGGGCTCGTTGAGCGGGGCCCGGGTCGGTGTGCTCGGTGCCACGTTCAAGCCGAACTCCGACGACGTGCGCGACTCGCCTGCGGTGGCGGTCACGCGTCTGCTGGTCGAGGCGGGTGCACAGGTCACCGTCTACGACCCGCAGGGCATCGACAACGCACGGCGAGCACTGCCGACCGTGACCTACGCCACCTCGGCGATCGACGCGATCCGGGACGCGGACGCGGTCGCGGTGCTGACCGAGTGGGAAGAGTTCCGTCACGCCGACCCGGTGACGCTCGGCAAGGTCGTCGCGCACAAGCGCGTGGTCGACGGTCGTAACTGCCTCGACCCGGCCGTGTGGCGTGCCGCGGGCTGGGAGTACCGGGGCATGGGTCGCGCCTGAACCCGACGTACGTTGGAATCATGCACAGCTCGGCAGAAGACATCCGGAAGCTGCTGGCGGCGAAGACGTGGGCGTTCGTGGGCCTCACGGATTCGCCGTACCGGACCGTGTACCAGATGGCGGCGTTCCTGCAGCGCAACGGCGTCCGGATCGTGCCGGTGAACCCACGGGCGGAGTCCGTGCTAGGTGAAGAGGGTCACACGTCGGTGCCGACCGGCATCGACGTCGTGGCCGTCTACCGTCGCTCGCAGTTCGTCGGGCCGCACTTCGACGAGGCGGTCTCCGCCGGAGCCTCGGGCGTCTGGACGCCGTTGGACGTGACCGACGAGGCCGCGGCGGCCCGCGCTCTGGACGCGGGCCTCACCGTCGTCATGGACCACTGCCCCAAGATCGAGTGGCCCGCGCACGGGCCTAGCTGAGCTCTTTCCGGAGCGCGGCGTCTTTGGTGGCCACCAGGGCTCGCAGGTCGTCCTGGAACGTGGCCATCTTGGCGCGGAGGGTCTCGTCGGTCGCCGCGAGGATGCGTACGGCCAGCAGGCCGGCGTTCCGCGCGCCGCCGATGCTCACCGTGGCCACCGGGACGCCGGCCGGCATCTGGACGATCGAGAGCAGCGAGTCCAGGCCGTCCAGGTGCTTGAGCGGCACCGGCACGCCGATCACCGGCAGCGGCGTCATCGACGCGACCATGCCCGGCAGATGGGCGGCGCCGCCCGCACCGGCGATGATCACCGTCAGCCCCCGGTCGACAGCCGACTCCGCGTAGTCGAGCATCACCCGAGGAGTGCGGTGCGCGGACACCACCCGCACCTCGTGATCGACGCCGAACTCGGTCAGCGCCTCGGCCGCCGCTTTCATCGTGGGCCAGTCCGAGTCGCTGCCCATGATCAAACCGACGGTCACGAATCTTCTCCCTCTCGTAGCCAGTGCACGGCCCGGCGCGCACGGCGCAGGACGTCCTCCAGATCGTCGCCGAGTGCGGTGACGTGCCCGACCTTCCGCCCGGGGCGGAGTTCCTTGCCGTACAGGTGCACCTTGACGCCCGGCTCAGCCGCCATCATGTGGTGGATCCGCTCGTCGAGCGTCATCTCGGCCGGAGGCTTGTGGTGGTGCTCGCCGTCGTCCCCGGAGGCGTCCGCGCGCAGGGCCGCCCCGCTGGGGGCTGCCATTCCGGGGGTCGGGGGCGTCACGTCGCCGCCGAGCAGGTTGGCCATCACGACGTAGGGCGCGGTGAGCCCGGTCGCACCGAGCGGGTAGTCGAGCACCGCCCGCAGGTGCTGCTCGAACTGCGACGTCCGCGAACCCTCGATCGTCCAGTGCGCCGAGTTGTGCGGGCGCATGGCCAGCTCGTTGACCAGGATTCCGTCCGCCGTCTCGAACAGCTCGACCGCCAGCACCCCGACGACGCCCAGTTCGGCGGCGAGCCGGATCGCCAGTTCCTGCGCCTCGATCGCCCGCTCTTCGGAGAGGCCCGGCGCCGGGGCGATCACCTCGACGTTGATGCCGTCGCGCTGCACGGTCTCGACCACCGGCCAGGCCGCGACCTGCCCGAACGGCGACCGGGCGACGACCGCGGCCAGCTCGCGGACCAACGGGACCCGCTCCTCGACGATCAGCGGAGTCCCGGCGTCGAGGAGCTCCTGGACCTGCGCCGGGTCGTCGACCATCCAGACACCGCGGCCGTCGTAACCGCCGCGGGTGGCCTTGGCCACGGCCGGGACCCCGAACCGGATCACGTCGTCCACCGACGCGACCGGGGCCCAGCGGGGCATCGGCGCGGCAAGCGCGGCCAGTTTCTCGCGCATGACCTGCTTGTCTTGCGCGTGGATCAGCGCGTCCGGACCCGGGTGAACCGTGACGCCCTCGGCGACCAGCGCCCGCAGGTGCTCCGGCGGCACGTGCTCGTGGTCGAACGTCACCACCTCGGCGCCGGCCGCGAGCTTGCGGAGCGCGGCCAGGTCGGTGTGCTCGCCGATCAGGACGTCGGCCGCGACGAGCGCGGCACCGTCGTCGGGGTGGGCGGCGAGGATGCGCAGTGACTGCCCGAGTGCGATCGCGGCTTGATGGGTCATCCGGGCGAGTTGGCCGGCGCCCACCATGCCGACTACCGGGAGCCCGGTACGGGGGTGCATGGCAGAAGGCTATCCGGACCGGCCGGTCGAACCGGGGACGGCCGGGGTCCGTGACCATGACATGCAAGACCTTGCCCCGCGAGCGCCTCGGAACGGCGGCGCATATCCTCGATCGGTGAACTTCGTCCGCCGTCTTCGTGACCGCTGGCACGCGCTGATCAAGGAGCTCACGAAGTTCGGCATCATCGGCGTCGTCAACACCGTGCTGGACTTCGCGGTCTGGAACGCGCTGCTGTCGATCGGCCCGATCAAGGCCCAGGTGGCCTCGACCGTGGTGTCTGCCACGTCGTCGTACTTCATGAACCGGCACTGGACGTTCCGGCACCGGGCGCGGTCCGGCCTGCGCCGCGAGTACCTGCTGTTCTTCGTCTTCAACGCGATCGGGCTCGTGATCACCGCGGGCATCCTGGCCATCGCGTCCTACGGGTTCGACGTCGGGAACGTGGCCGCGTTGAACGTCGTCAAGCTGTTCGCGATCGCGATCGCGACGGTGTTCCGGTTCTGGGCGTATCGGCGCTGGGTGTTCCTGCATCCGGAGGACACCCTGTACGAGCCCGACCCGGCGAGAATCTAACCCGTGATTCTTGGTGACGTGCACAGAGTCTCTATCGTGGCGCACGTGACTTTGTTGGCGAAGCTCCGAGCCGGTCGGGACGGGCTCTTCCGTCAGTTGGCGTCGTTCGGGGTCATCGGCGCGGTGAACTTCGTGATCGACACCGCGATCTTCAACCTGCTCTTCGTGATCGGTCCGGTGAAGGCGCAGATCGTGGCCACCACGGTGGCGACGACGCTGGCGTACTTCGCGAACCGCCACTGGACGTTCCGGAAGCACGAGCGGTCCGGGCTGCGACGCGAGTACATGCTGTTCTTCGCGCTCAACGGCGTCGGGCTGGCGATCACCGCGGCGATCGTGGGGGTCGCGAAGTACGGGTTCGACCTGCACGACCAGGTCGCGCTGAACGTCGTCCGGCTGTTCGCGGTGGGCGTCGCCACGCTGTTCCGGTTCTGGTCGTACAAGCGCTGGGTGTTCGGCGGGGTCGTCGTCCCCGACGAGGACGTGGCCGCCGCGGTCGCCGCCGCCGCCCCGCCCGAGTCCGCCGCCGAACTGATGGCCGCGGAGGCCGCTGACGCCGCTGAGATCCACGATCCGCACGCTTCCGAGGCGGACGATCGAGGGGCGGACGAGGCCGTGCTGCCGGAAGGCTCGGTTCCGGGCCAGCGAACCGATCTCGAGCCCGCCCGCGCCGACAGTTAGTCGAGGTCGTCCTCGTCCAGGTCGTCCTCGTCGGACTCGTCGTCCTCGTCGGACTCGTCGGGGAGCGGCTGCTCCTCGAGGAGTTCGTAGATCACGGCGTGGACGTGCTCGACCCGGGGAACGTTCTGCACGACGACAACGCCCCGGTCGGACGCCAGGTCGACGTAGAGAGTGCCGGCGCCCAGCATCCGCTCCAGCAGCGTGTGCTCGAACGAGACGTCCTCGATCCGCCCCAGCGGAATGTCTCGCCCGTACCGCGCCAACACGCCGGACCGCAGCACCAGGCGCCGATCGGTCACGGTCAGCGTCGTCGTCAGCCAGTGCAGCACCGGCCTGGACGCCGACGCCAGCAGCACCAGCACCGCCACCGCCGCGATCCCCCACCGGGTCGACGGCTGCGACACCACGTACCCGAGCGGCCCGGCCAGCCCCACCACGACGACCGCGATCACCGCGGGCCGGACGAGCACCCGCACGTGAGGGTGGCGGTGGACGAGGAGCTCCTCGGAACCGAGCAACAAAACAGCCACCGGCGTCTCCGGAATAATCCGACAAATCGACTGCGTCGGTACTCGACCTCGCGTCCGGCAGGCTAGAGCATGTGGGCGACCAGCGGGGGGAGCTTCATGCGGCGACACGACATCCGAACCATCGGGGTGGGACTGGTACTCACCGGCCTACTCGGAGCCACGGCGGCCTGCGGTGGTGACGACAGCCCGGAACCCGCTGCTCCCACTACGTCCGGATCGAGTAGTGCCGTGACCGGAACCACCGCGGCGGCGAGCCCGGTGACCGGGTCCGCCGCCATCGACGCGGCGATCACGCTGAGCGCACCGGCTGAGGGCGCGACCGTCGGTCGCAGCTTCCTGGTCCGAGGGTCCGGCGTCGCGTTCGAGGGGACGCTGCTCTGGAGCCTGGACGGGCCGGGCGAGCCGATCACCGGCTACACCAGCGCGGGCAGCACCCAGAAACAACCGTTCCAGTTCACGGTCGAGGTACCGGCGGCCGGCGCCTACGAGCTCGCGGTCTACCGGGAGTCGGCCGCGGACGGCAGCCGCACCGACGTGGTCGAACGCCACATCACCGTCAAGTAGCGGCTACTCCTCGCCCGGTCCGTCCACGATCAGGATCAGGCGGCGGGCGACGTCGGCCGGGTCGAGGCGGCCGTCGGCCACCGCGGCGCAGAGCGAGTCGTGGTCGGGCAGGTCGAGCACCCGGGCGAGCATGGAGAGCGGCCGGTCGTGAGCGAGCACGCGGCCCTCGGCGGCCAGCGCCGCCGCGATGTCGCGCCTGCCGTTCTCCACCGAGAGCTCCGAGACGCCCTCGGTGAACCAACGGCGGATCTGGATCTGGGCCTGCGGGCTCTTCGTGAACTGCAGCCACTCCTCGCTCGGCCCCGAATACTCTGACGGCGACGTGAGGACTTCCACCACGTCGCCGTCGGAGAGGGGCCGGGCCAGCGGTACGAGCTGGCCGTTCACCTTGGAACCGATACACCGGTCGCCGAGATGGGTGGAGACCGCGTACGCGAAGTCGACCGGGGTCGCGTCTTCCGGCAGGCTGATCGCCCGGCCGTTCGGCGTGAACACCATGACTTCGTGGTCGGCCAGGCCGGAACGCAGCGAGTCCATGAACTCGCCCGGCTCGGCGGCGTCGCCTTCCCAGTCGAGCACCCGTTGCAGCCACTCGAGTTCGGCGGCCGAGTCACCGACGCGGTCGCGCCCGAACCGGTGCAGCGCCGCGATGCCGTACTCGGCCACCCGGTTCATGCCCTCGGTGCGGATCAGCACGTCACAGCGGCCGTCGGGAGCGATCACGGTGGTGTGCAGCGACTGGTACATGTTGAACTTCGGGACGCCGATGTGGTCTTTGAACCGGCCCGGTATCGGGTGCCAGCGTCCGTGGATGATGCCCAGCGCCGCGTAACAATCGGTCGGCTCACCCTCGATGACCACGACGAGCCGGTCGGCGCCGATGAAGTCGGCGGGCGCGTTCGGGGTCTTGTTGATCTGCTTCCAGACCGACTTGAGGTGGCGGTCGCGCCAGGTCACGGTGGCTTTGATCCGGGCGCCACGCAGTTCGGCCGCGGCACCGGCCACCAGCTCGTCGAGGTACTTGCGGCGTTCGGTCATCCGCATCTCGACCCGGTGCTCGACCTCGGCGTACGCCTCGGGCTGCAGGATGCGGAAGACGAGGTCTTCCAGCTCGCGCTTGATCTGGTGGATCCCGAGCCGACCGGCGAGCGGGATCAGCACCTCGTTCGTCGCGCGCGCGATGCGCTGCTGCGACGGGCCGGACTTGAAGCCGAGCGTCCGCATGTTGTGGACGCGGTCGGCGAGCTTGATCACCAGCACGCGCGGGTCGCGGCCGGCGGTGATGATCATCTTGCGGTTGGTCTCGGCTTCGGCGGCCGCGCTGCCGAACCGGACTTTGTCGAGCTTCGTCAGCCCGTCGACGAGAAGCGCGACCTCGCCGCCGAAGTCGGCACGGAGCTGGTCGAGCGTGTACTGCGTGTCTTCGACCGTGTCGTGCAGGATCGCGGCGACCAGCGCGGTCGTGTCCATCCCCAGCTCGGCGCAGATCTCGGTGACCGCGAGCGGGTGCGTGATGTACGGTTCTCCGCTCTTGCGCATCTGACCACGGTGAGCACGCTCAGCGATCGTGTAGGCGCGGCGGAGGACGTCGACTTCAGCCTTGGGATGCACGGCCCGGTGCAGCCCGAGCAGCGTGTGCAGCGGGTCGGTCTCACGGCTCCCGGCGACACCACCCCGCAACAGAGCCCGGAAGGCTCTGACCGGCCCCCCCGTTACCGTTCCGCCGGTTTCCGCGTCGCTTGACGCGCGCCGGCCGAGCGGCTGAGTCGGATTCGACCCGAACGGGGTGGCCTCGGCGCTCATGCCTCGGCCCGTCCAGGGACTGTCGCAAACCTGCGACCGGACGCGGACCGTTGGGTGTGCTGGTCGAAACCCAGACACGAATCGAAAGCGGTCGAGAGCGCACGCGTCGACATGCGGGCCGCTCACCCCCTAGTCGGTCGCCGAGACAGGAAGTCGAGATGTACCGATGGTATGCGCCCAAACGGCGCGTTGGGGCCCCCGACGGGGCGTCCGATCCGTGCGGCGCCCTCAGATAGGCCGTTCGACGGAGCCCGGCTAACCGATTGATCTCGGCGAGGCTTGCGTATCGATGTGTTTCCGATATATCGTTAGTGCATCGGTACTACATCTACTCAGGAGGCACTCATGTACCGCACACCTCATGAACACCGCGGCCGAGGCCGTGGACGGCATGGTTTCTTCCCCGGCTTCGGCGGTCAGCCGCCGTTTCCGCCGGGGGCTCCGGGCTTCGGTCCGGGGGGCCCGGGCGGTCCGGGTTTCGGCGGCCCGTTCGGTCCGCACGGCCGGGGCGGGCGTCGGGGCCGGCGTGGCAACGTTCGCGCCGCTGTTCTCGTCCTGCTCCGCGATCGGCCGATGCACGGTTACGAGATGATCGGCGAGATCGCCGAGCGCAGTAACGGAATGTGGCGGCCCAGCCCGGGCTCGCTCTACCCCGCTCTCCAGCTCATGGAGGACGAGGGACTGGTCACGATCGAAGAGAGCAACGGGAAGCGTCTCGTCTCTCTCACCGACAGTGGCCGCGCCGAGGCCGACGCACTCGCCGAGCAGCCCGCACCGTGGGCGCAGGCGTCCGAGGGCGTCGAGCAGAGCATGATCGACCTGCACCAGGCGATCGGCCCGATGGTTCAGGCCGCCGGTCAGGTCGCTCAGGTCGGCACGGAGGAGCAGCGGCAGAAGGCGGTGGAGATCCTCACCGAGGCCCGCCGTCGCCTGTACGGCCTACTAGCCGAATCGGAGTGAACACCAACATCGATGGCCCGCGTCGTTTCCGACGCGGGCCATCGGCTTGCGCGCTGCCCCCGAGCCCAAGCCTGCGCTCCGCCCCCGAGCCCGCGCTTGCCCTCTGACCCCCGAGCCCAAGCCTGCGCGCCGCCCCCGAGCCCGCGCCTTGCTCTGACCAGGAGCCCGTTCAGATGAGGCGGCGGTCTACGGCCCAGCGGGACAGTTCGTAGCGGTTGGACATCTGGAGCTTGCGGAGCACGCTCGACACGTGCGTCTCCACCGTCTTGACGCTGATGAACAGCTCGCTCGCGATCTCCTTGTACGCGTAGCCGCGGGCCAGTAAACGCAGCACCTCGCGCTCGCGGTTCGTGAGCAGGTCGAGCTCCGGGTCGCGCACCACGGTCTCGGGCCGTTGCGTGAACGCGTCGAGCACGAACCCGGCCAGCCGCGGCGAGAACACCGCGTCGCCGTCGGCGACCCGCTTCACCGCGTCGGCCAGCTCGTCCGCGGCGATCGTCTTCGTGACGTAGCCCCTGGCGCCGGCCCGGATCAGCCCGATCACGTCCTCGGCCGCGTCCGACACGCTCAGAGCCAGGAACTTCACCTGTGGCAGCGTCGGCCGGATCGCTTCCAGCACGGCCCGTCCCCCACCGTCGGGCATGTGGACGTCGAGCAGCACGACGTCGGGGGTGAGCGCGGTGATCACCGACACCGCCTGCGGCACCGTGCTGGCCTCACCCACGACCTCGACCGATCCGCCGAGTTCGGCGCGGACGCCGGCGCGGAACATCCCGTGGTCGTCGACCAGGACGACCCGGACCCGGCCGTCAGTTGGTGTCGTCATCTCAGTCACCGTTCGTGCGTTTCATCGTCAGCCGGACCTCGGTACCGCTACCCGGACTGCTCCGGATCTCTGCTTTCCCACCGTGCCGCTCCATCCGACCGAGGATCGAGCCGCGCACGCCGTGCCGGTCGTCGTCGACGTTCGACGGGTCGAAACCGCGGCCCCGGTCACGGATGAAGACGCTGACCTGATCGGGCTCGATCTCGGCGTACAGCGACACGGACGCTACCCCGGCGTGCTTGCCCGCGTTGACCAAAGCCTCGCGGGACGCCTGCACCAGCGCGGTCAGCCCCGGGTCGAGCGCGCAGTCACCGACCACCACCGCGTCGACGCTCACCGCGAACGCGTCCTCGACCTCGGCCGCGGCCTCCTCGAGCGCCGCGCCGATCCGCTCGGCCGCGGACGCGGTCGGCTTGTACAGCCAGTTGCGCAGCGAGCGCTCCTGGCCGCGGGCCAGCCGCGCGACCTCGCGGGGGTCGGCCGACCGGCGCTGGATCAGCGCGAGCGTGTGCAGCACCTGGTCGTGGACCATCGCGGCGATCTCGGCCCGCTCCTGCGAGCGGATCCGCTCGCTGCGCTCGGCGCGCAGCTCGATGATGATCTGCGCCAGCCAGGGCGCCAGCACCAGGGCGACGCCGGCCAGCAGCACGCCGCCGAACAGCAGACCGTCGCGGACCGACTCCCACTCGCCGGCGAAGACGAGGAAGCCGACCAGCCCGATCATCACCAGGACGCCGCCGCCGAGCAGCCGGACCGCCATCATTCCGCGGCCGCCACTCAGCACCGGCCCGAGCCAGGGCACCTGCGGCGCGGCCGCTACCCAGCGCTGGCGCTGGATCGGATCGGCCCGGCGCCAGACCAGCGCGGCACCGACCGCGACGACGCCGAGACACCAGACCAGCACCAGCTGGCTGCTCCCCCCGACACCGAGCAACACGACGATGATGCCGAGGCCGAACACCACGAACGCGACGAGCTGGCCGGTGTCGCGGCGACGTCCGCGCTGTTCGGCGGCCGGGTCGATCGCGAGCACGGCCCAGAACACCGCGTAGAGCACGGCGCCGATGCCGCCGAACGCCAGCAGCACCAGGAACACCAGCCGGACGACGAGCGGCCGCGCGCCGACGTGCTCGGCGATACCGGACGCGACGCCGCCGAGCACCCGGTCGTCGGTGCGCCGGTAGAGCCGGCGGATCGGGACGCCGGACGCCGTCGAGAGGCCGGAGTCGAAGCCGGGTGCGGCCGCGCTGGCCGCTCCGGCCGCGGCCCGGGTCGCCGCGGCGGCCACCTTGCGGGCCGCGGCGGCCGCGCGCTCGGCAGCCACGCCGTGGGCGGCGAGGTGGCGCGCGGACGCCTTCTCGGCGCTCTGACGGGCGGCATCGGCGTGCTTCGCCGCGATCCGGGCCGCGGCCTCACGCATCTCCTCGGCCGAGCGGGTGCGCTCGGCGGCGGCCTGCTGGGCCGCCGCGAGGTACTGGGCCGCGAGATGCTGTGCGTCCGCGTACGGCGTCGGCGGGGCACTCGTCACGTACGGCGCGTGGGGCGCCGCCGTGTGAAGGGCCGTCGCACGAAGGGCCGTCGTGTGGGGAGCTCCGTTCGGGAAAGGAGCCATGGGCGGGGCTGACTGGGGCGCGGGAGGGGCCTCGGCGGGGCCGGCGCCGGGCCCGCGATGGGCTGGCGTAGTGATGATTCCTCCCGGGTTCACAAGTTGACGTCTCCGATCGTCACACCATCCGGGCCCGCTGACCACGGGGAGCTTCCCCGAGATCTGGTCCGAGCGCAGATCAGGGTCCGATCAGGGTCGTGCCCGATGGTCCGCGAGCGTCCCGGCCGAGAGTATCGATCACATGGACAGCCTCGACCCCCCTCGCGAGCCAGTGCCGGACACCGGCTCCACCTCGCCCAGCGGCTCAGCCGCGGCGTCGGACTCCGCATCAGCCGGGTCGACGTCGTCCGCCGGGCCGCAGCCCACCCAGCCCCCGCCTCCCCCCGGACCGGTTCCGCCGCCACCGGGCGCACCCTGGGCCGCCGGTACCGGTACCAGCGCCGGCAACGGATCGGCCTGGAACCGCTACCGGACCCTGACGCGCACGAAGCAGGGCAAGGTCGTCGCCGGTGTCTGTGCCGGCCTCGGCCGCACCACCGGCACGGACCCGATCCTGTTCCGGGTCATCCTGACCGTGCTGGTCTTCTTCGGCGGCGTCGGCGCGCTGCTCTACCTGGTGGCCTGGGTCGTGCTGCCGATGGACGACGAGCCGGCCTCGCCGCTGGAGTCGCTGCTCGGACGCGGCCGCTCCGGTACCTCGCCGGCCGCGACGGTCGGGCTGATCGCGCTGGCCGCGATCGTGCTCGTCGCCTCGTTCTCGAACGGGCTGCCGTCCACGCTGCTGCTGGCCGCCTGTCTCATCGGCGGCATGATGCTGCTCCGGCGGACCGGTCAGCACCACGGCTACCCGCCCGCGCCGGTCGGCGCCGGGTATCCGGGCGGCTGGACCCCGCCGACCGGCCCCGAAGGACCGTCGGGCCCGGGTGGCCCCGGTGGGGGCGGCCCCGGTGGGGGCGGCCCCGGTGGCGGTGCGCCGACCTCGCCGACCTCGCCGAGCGGTGCGTCGTTCGGTGACGGGCCCGGCAGTGCCCCGACCACGGTCACCACGGCGGCCGCCGCCGACCTGAGCGACCCGTCCGGCCCCGGCCCGTCCGGCCCCGGCCCGTCCGGCCCCGACCAGTCCGGCTCCGACGCGACCGGCACCCACACGACCGGCTCCGCTCAGACCGGCTCCGCCCAGACTGGATCGTGGGCCGCCATGGGCGCCGCTGCCGATGCTCCGGTCACCGCACCGGTGCCCCCGTCGGTGCCCTCGGCCCCCGAGGCTCCGTTCGTGGCGTCCGCCCCGCCGTACGGTGCTCCGTCCGCTCCGGGCTACGGACCGGCACCCTACGACCGGCCGGCCGCGCCCGGTTACGGCGGCCCGCAGACCTACGGTGCTGCTGCGTACGGGGCTGCCGCGTACGGGGCTCCTGCGTCCGGAGCTCCCGCCTATGGAGCCCCGGCCGCCGACCCCTACACGCAGCCGTTCGCGCCCTACGGGCCGTACGGACCCCAGGGCGGCCCCGGCTACCCGGCGGTGCCCCCGGTCCCGCCGTTCCCCCCGCGCGGACGCAAGGCCAAGCGTCCGAAGGAGCGCTCGATCCTCGGCCGGCTGACGTTCTCGGTGGCCTGCCTCGCGATCGTCGTCCTGCTGATCATCGTTTCGGCCGGGGTGCACATCCCGTTCAGTGGCTTCGTGGCCCTGGCGCTCGGCATCCTGGCCGCCGGTCTGCTGGTCGGCACCTGGTTCGGCCGTGCCCGCTGGCTGATCCCGATCGGCGTGATCCTGACGCTCATGCTGGGCGTCAGCGCAGCCGCGGAGAACTCCGACGGCGGCCACCAAGGCCGCCGGGACGTCAGCTACGCGCCGACCGCTCTCGAGCAGGTCATGCCGCAGTACCAGCTCGGCGCCGGTGACTTCGAACTCGACCTCCGCAACATCGACTTCAACGGCGTGACCCGGACGATCGAGATCAACACCGGATTGGGTGACACGAAGGTCCAGCTCCCGCCGGACGTCGACGTCACGGTCGACTACGACATGGGCGCCGGCGACGCGGAGGTCTTCGACCACGACGACAGCGGGCTGGGCATCAACGGCGTCTACTCCGACTACGGTGCGAACGGGGCGGACACCAGCGACCTGAAGCTGGTCATCCACCACGGCGCCGGTGACCTGGAGGTTTCCCGATGAAGCGGCACCCCGTCGACAGCGTCTCGCTGGTCTTCGCGCTGCTGTTCGCCGCGGCCGTGTCGTGGTGGGGCGTGGCGATGATCAGCAGCGACCCGCTGCACGTCCCGGCGGCGTGGATCGGAGCCAGCCTGCTGCTGATCATCGGGCTCGTCGGCCTGATCAGCGCGCTGCGTCCGCAGCGTCCGCAGGCCGCAGCACCGATCACGGTGCCGCAGGCCCCGCAGCCGACGCTCGAGCCCGACCCGTACAACGACCCGTTCCTCGCCTCGATGCAGCTCCCGCGCGTCGACGGGGTGCTGGACGCGGACGCGATCGCCGCGGCCTACCGGGAGGCGGGCTTCGACGATCCCTCCCACGCCGGTCCGGCGCACGTCGGCCCGTCGAGCCCGATCTCGCCCGCCGGCACCGCGGTGCTCGACCGTCCGTCCGAACTCTCCGAGCTTTCCGAGGACGACGCGGACGAGCCGGACGCGCCGAAGGTCGAGTCCGGTACCAACACCGCGCCGACCGCCGAGCTGCCGGTGCGCGACCGGAAGGCCGGGGAGACCAAGGAACTCCCGGCCGACCGGGACGGCGGGGCGGCCTCGTGATCGCGCTGCTGCTCACCGGGGTACTCGGGCTCTGTGCGCTGGCCGCGGTGATCCGGGTGGACACCGCACCACCGACCGAGCGATAACCGACCCGACAGCCGGACGCGGCCTCAGCAATATGCTGGGGCCGCGTCCGGCTGTTGGGGTTCGGACGGAAACGCCGACACGCAGGGTGAGTGATGGCAGACCACGCAGATTTCCCCCGGCCGGACGCCGGACCGCTCGCACTGTCCGACCGGGCCGTCGGGCCGGTGGCCGCGAAAGCACTGACCGCCGAGGTCGCCCGGCATCCGGGTCCGAAAACGGTCCTGGTGGTGGGCGTGACCCCCGGTGACACGGTGGTCGACCGGGTGCTCGGCGTGATCATGCCGAACGACCAGGTGGTCGTGGTCGCCGACGGGCCGGCCGACGAGCTGCTCGGCGGCAGCGACACGTTCGCCGGGCGGGTGACCGTACGCAAGGACCTCCCGGCCGACGTCGCCGAGCTGCCCGCCCCGGTCGACGTGGCGGTCGTCGCGCGTCCGGCGCTGCACCCGACCGTCGTCGACCGGATCCGGCCGCTGCTGGCCGCGGACGGCGTCCTGACCGTGGCCACGGATGCGACCGGCGGCGACCCGCTGTCCGGCGTCGCCGACGATCACGCCGTGCGCACCGACCGGGTGTTCCGGTCGTTCCCGCCGCTACGGGTGCACCAGCTGCGCTTCACGCCGGCGACGCCTCACCTCGCGGCCCGCCTGGGCCCGGCCGAGGTGCCGAGTCACGTCGCGGTGACCAAGCGGATGGGCATCGACTCGAACGGCGTCGCGTTCGGCGGGCTCGTCGCGGGTGCGGCGGTGCTGACCAAGCTCGTGCGCCCGCGGTCGAAGGCGTGGCTGGTGCCGGCCGCACTGGCGCTGCCGGTGGCGGCGTTCTTCCGCGACCCGCGCCGGATCGTGCCGGACGACCCGCGGGCCGTGGTGTCGTCGGCCGACGGCAAGGTGCTGGCCGTCGAGCGGCTGACCGACACCCGCTTCGGTGCGGACGAGTGGCTGCGGATCTCGGTGTTCCTGTCGGTGCTCGACGTGCACGTGAACCGGTCGCCGGTGGCCGGGCGGGTCGTGACCGTGCTCCGCGAGGAGGGCGGGTACGCAAATGCGATGACCGCGGCCGCGGAGCACAACGTCGCCTGCTACACGGTGCTCGAGACCGTGCACGGGCGGGTCGTCGTCGCGCAGCGCTCCGGGCTGATCGCACGGCGGATCGTGAACCGGGCCGGCGTCGGGGCGCTCCTCGCGAAGGGCGAGCGCTACGGCCTGATCCGGTTCGGCTCCCGCACCGACGTCTACCTCCCGGCCGCCGCTGCCGAGCCCCTCGTCAGCCCCGGCGAGCGAGTAGTGGGCGGCGAGACCCCCCTCGCCCACTGGATCTGAGGTGGGCGGCCTGCTGAGGGCGACGCTGACAGGCGAGCGCGCCTCCTTGTGGCGGGAACCCTGAGGCCACGGCGTCGTCGCGCTCGACTGTCAGCCCCGCCCTCAGCAGGCTCCACGTCAGAACAGAAAGGCCGTCCCGCCTTCACGGGCGGGGCGGCCTTGTTTGATTCATTGACCTGGAGCCTGCCGAGGGCGGGGCTGCCTAGCGTGCGCGACGACGCCGCGTATGCCTGATACTCAAGTCGTCGCGCACGCTTGGCAGCGTCGCCCTCGGCAGGCCGCCCACGTAAGTCGTCCTCGGCAGGCCGCTCACACAGCCGCGATGCCGCGTTTCTGGCGGGCCCAGAGTAGGGGGCCCGACAGCAGGTACGCGCCTACCAGGAGGCCCAGGGTCGTCGTGGGGTCGAGGACCACCGCAACGGCGCCCAGCGGCAGCAGCCACTTCGGCACCCGCTTCAGCGCCCCGATCTTCAGGTACGGGAACGAACTCACCATCGCGATCGCCAGCGCGGCCACGAACAGCGGCGCCGCCCAGCGGCCGGCGTCCGGCCGTATCAGCACCGCGAGCACCGCGATCGCCGCCGCGATCGTCGTCGGCACGCCGGAGAAGAACCGCCCGTTCTTCGGCGAGACGTTGAACCGAGCCAGCCGGATCGCCGCGCAGATCGCGATCAGCCCGCACGACACCCCGGCGACCACGGTCGGGCTCGGCCCGGCCAGCCAGGCGAACACCACGACCGGTGTCGCGATGCCGAACGAGCACATGTCGGCGAGCGAATCCATCTGCGCGCCGAACGGCGTCGAGACGCCGAACGCCCGCGCCAGCGCGCCGTCGACGCCGTCGAAGACGACGCAGCCGAGCAGCACGGCCGCGGCGATCCGCACCTCGCCGTGCAGGACGGCGAAGATCGCCGCCAGGCCCAGCAGCAGGCTCGCCAGCGTGCACGACTGCACCACCGCGAACTGGCATCGGCGAACGATCGTCGGCTCCCCGGTCAGCAGCGGCGCCGGCTGCGGCGCTTCGGCCGCGAGCCGCTCAGCGGTGGTCTCGAGGGCTGGGCGCCCCCGGCGCCGACGGACCGACACTGTGTGCACCGGGTCTCCGATCCGCTGAGTCTCCCCATCGGGCCAGGTGAGCGTGGTGTACGGGCCGACCGGCTGCATCTCGTCGGCGCCGGGCGGACCGCCCGCGTCGATGCCGCCGCGCCGCCTGACCAGCACGCGACGGGCGAATGTGCCGCCGCGGCGGAGCCCACGGCTCCACCGACGGCCAGCCGGACGGGGACGGCCTGAACTGCGCCGCCATGGTCTCGCTTGCACCCCGAATTCCTCCTGGGCCTGCGCCGGGTCTGAGGTTCGCGCCGATCGGTGCGGCGCGCCTCCTGCATGGACCTCGAGCGTCTCCTACGCCTGGGTCCCGAACTAGCGGACGTACATTCGCATATACGTCTCGCGGCGTTCAGATGTTCGACCAAGAAGTATGAGTTCCCCGTTGAGTCGCCGCCCAAGCGGAAGACACCCCGAACGGGGGCACAAACTGGTCCGATCCCTCCACGCGGACCCGCCACCAGGCGGTGGCTCCGCACGTTGGACCTGCTCATCGCGGTGCGGTTCGTTCCACGTTACCCCACCGGAGCTACCCGAGTGAGACTGCTCACATTCGGCATCCGGACCTCCGAAGAGGGGTAATCACTCCCATTCGATGGTGCCCGGCGGTTTGCTCGTCACGTCGAGCACCACCCGGTTCACCTCGGCGACCTCGTTGGTGATGCGGGTGGAGATCTTCGACAGCACGTCGAACGGCACCCGGGCCCAGTCGGCGGTCATCGCGTCCTCGCTGGTGACCGGACGCAGCACGACCGGGTGCCCGTACGTACGCCCGTCGCCCTGGACGCCGACGCTGCGCACGTCGGCCAGCAGGACCACCGGACACTGCCAGATGCTCCGGTCGAGCCCGGCAGCGGACATCTCCTCGCGGACGATCGCGTCCGCCTGCCGGAGCAGGGCGAGACGGTCGGCGGTGACCTCGCCGATGATCCGGATCGACAGCCCGGGGCCGGGGAACGGCTGCCGCCAGACGATCGCCTCGGGCAGGCCCAGCTCCAGGCCGACCTGGCGCACCTCGTCCTTGAACAGCATCCGCAGCGGCTCGATCAGCGAGAACTGCAGGTCTTCGGGGAGACCGCCGACGTTGTGGTGGCTCTTGATGTTCGCGGTGCCGGTGCCGCCCCCGGACTCGACCACGTCCGGGTAGAGCGTGCCCTGGACCAGGAACTCGATCGTCTCGCCGTGCTCGCCCGCCTCCGCGATCAGCTCGCGCTCGGCGGCCTCGAACGTCCGGATGAACTCCCGGCCGACGATCTTCCGCTTCTGCTCGGGGTCGGTCACCCCCGCGAGCGCGTCCAGGAACTGCTGCTGCGCGTTCACTACTTTCAGGCGGACGCCGGTCGAGGCGACGTAATCCTTCTCGACCTGCTCGGCTTCGCCGTCCCTCAGCAGCCCGTGGTCGACGAATACGCAGGTCAACTGGTCTCCGACGGCCTTCTGGACGAGGGCCGCGGCGACGGCGGAGTCGACACCGCCGGACAGGGCGCAGATGACCTGCTTGGTGCCGACCTGGCTTCTGATCAAGTCGACCTGGTCGGCGATGACGTTGCCCATCGTCCAGTCGGGAGCGATACCGGCGACCTCGTAGAGGAACCGCTCGAGCATCTTCTGGCCCTGGGCGGTGTGCAGCACCTCGGGGTGGAACTGCACACCGGCGAAGCCGCGGGCGGTGTTCTCGAACGCGGCGACCGGTGCGCCCGCGGTGGCTGCGGTGACCAGGAAGCCCTCGGGGGCGCGGCTCACGGCGTCGCCGTGGCTCATCCAGACGTCCTGCTCGGTGGGGAGGTCGGCGAAGACGACGCCCGGATCGAGGACGGTGAGCTTCGTGCCGCCGTACTCGCGGTTGCCGGTGTGCGCGACCGTGCCGCCGAGCGCCTGGGCCATGGCCTGGAAGCCGTAACAGATGCCGAAGACCGGCACCTGGGCGTCGAACAGCGTCGCGTCGACGCCGGGAGCGCCGTCGGCGTAGACGCTGGACGGGCCGCCGGACAGGACGATCGCGGCGGGCTTGCGCGCGAGCATCTCGGCGACCGGCATCGTGTGCGGAACGACCTCTGAGTAGACCTTCGCTTCCCGAATCCGGCGAGCGATCAACTGCGCGTACTGCGCACCGAAATCAACCACGAGAACGGGGGAAGGCAAACTCATACGTCCCAGCGTAGTAGCCCCAACTACCCCTAATCGATGGCGGCCCACCGAGAGCGAGCCCGGCGGGCTCCAGGTCAGTGCGTCGGGGCGCTGGGGCGCAGGGCGCCTTCGGCGTCGGCGGGTACGGCGGGGAGCCTCGGCGGCACCGGCGCCACCACGCGGTACGAAGCGCCCTGGGCCGGGCGGGGATCCACGTCGCCCCGGTTGGGCCAGCAGGACATGGCTCGCTCGGCCTGAGCGGTGATCGACAGGCTCGGGTTCACGCCCAGGTTGGCGCTCAGGGCGGCCCCGTCCACCACGTGCAGGCCCGGGTAGCCGTAGACGCGGTGGTACGGATCGACCACCCCGGTCTCGCGCGAGTCGCCGATCGCACAGCCCCCGATGAAGTGCGCGGTCATCGGCACGTCGAACGCCTCGACCAGCGTTCCGCCCGCCATGCCGCCGATGCGTTCGGCCGTCCGCCGGGTCGCCTCGTGCCCCAGCGGCAGGTAGGTCGGGTTCGGGGCCCCGTGGCCCTGCCGGGTCGTCATCCGGCGCCGCCCGAACAGCGTCCGCCTGGTGTACGTCGTCAGCGAGTTGTCGGCCGACTGCATCACGAGCAGGATGATCGTCCGCTCCGACCAGCGGCGCAGCCACAGGATGTGGCGAGCCTTCCCGGCGTTCCGCGCCATCGCGCCGAGCCACCCCACCCACCGCGGCTTCCCTGGCGGCGGGAGCACGGTGGTCAGCATCCCCATGAAGTTGCTGCCGCGCCCGTACCGCACCGGCTCGATGTGCGTCTGGGCGTCCGGATGGAACGACGACGTGATCGCGACGCCGTCGGCGAAGTTCTCCCCCTCCTCGACCCGCAGACGGTTCGCGCCCAGCAACGCCTCGGAGTTCGTCCGGGCGAGCACGCCGAGGCGCGGCGACAGGTCGGGAAGGTGGCCCTCGTCCCGGCAGGAATGCAGCAACCGTTGGGTCCCCAGCGCGCCCGCCGCCAGCACGACCTGCGAAGCCGTGAACGTGCGCCGGCGTCTTCCCCGTCCGGTCGCCACCGTGTCGACGGAGTACCCGTCGTCGACCGGCCTGATCGCCACCGCGGTCGTCCGCTCGAAGACCACCGCACCGTTGGCCTCGGCCAGGTACAGGTAGTTCTTGACCAACGTGTTCTTCGCGTTGTGCCGGCACCCGGTCATGCACTCGCCGCAGTGCGTGCACCCGACCCGGCCGGGTCCCGCTCCCCCGAAGTACGGGTCCGGCACCGCGACGCCGGGCGTTCCCAGAAAGACTCCGACCGGCGTCGGGCGGAACGTGTCCTCCACCCCCATCGACGCGGCCACCGTCCGCATCACCCGGTCGGCCGGGGTCGTCCGCGGATACGACCGGACGCCGAGCATCCGCGCGGCCTGGTCGAAGTGCGGCGCGAGCTCGGCCTTCCAGTCGGCGATGTGCCGCCACTGCGGATCGTCGTAGAACGCCTGCGGCGGCTCGTAGAGCGTGTTCGCGTACACCAGCGAGCCCCCGCCGACTCCGGCACCGGCCAGGATCAGCACGTCCCTCAACAGCGTGATCCGCTGGATCCCGTAGCAGCCCAGCCACGGCGCCCAGAGGTAGCGCCGCACGTCCCACGACGACCGCGGCAGCTCCTCGTCGGCGAACCGCCGACCGGCCTCGAGAACCGCGACCCGATAGCCCTTCTCGGTCAGCCGCAGCGCGCTGACGCTGCCACCGAATCCCGATCCGATGACCACGACGTCGAAGTGATCCATCGTCGAACCGTGACATCAGCGAATGGCGGAGTCAAT
This sequence comes from Cryptosporangium sp. NPDC051539, assembly GCF_044454545.1. Taxonomy (NCBI): domain Bacteria; kingdom Bacillati; phylum Actinomycetota; class Actinomycetes; order Cryptosporangiales; family Cryptosporangiaceae; genus Cryptosporangium; species Cryptosporangium sp. NPDC051539. The sequence goes on from NZ_JBITDV010000010.1 coordinate 184,955, forward strand.
CTTCTGGCCGAGATAAGTCGTCGGCTGATCCGATACAGCGATCTCGTGGAACCCCAGACGGTCGTAGAACGCCCGGGCCTTCACGTTGGCGGGCACCATGCCCAGATGCACCGCCGGGACGCCCTGGGCCGCCAGAGCACCGAAGAAACGCCCGATCAGCGCACGCCCGAACCCCCGCCCCTGGACCTCCGGAAGCAGATCGACGTGCAGATGGGCGGGGTACGGCGTCAATTCGGGCAGCAACATCCGCTCGGGATCGTGCAGCAGGCGCACGATCGCATCCGTCGGAGTGTCGCCGGCGGTCAGCGGCCACCGTGCGGCCACCGACGGCAACCACTCCCCCCGGAAGCGCCGGACGAACGCCGGGGTGTCGGCGGTACCGACGACGTACCCGACGGCCCGCTCCCCGTCGTCGAGGACGAACGCGAGTTCGGGCTCGAACGCCACGTACGGGTCGGAGAAGGCCGTCGGGAAGATCGACGGGTCCGGGTAGAACGGCCGGGCGTCTTCACCCACGTGCGCCGTACGCACGCAGACGTCCCGCACGGCGTCCAGATCGGCGTCCCCGTAGGGACGGATCTCAGCGCGTGACAACCAGGTCGACCTTCTGGAAGGCCTTCACGTCCGAGTAGCCGGTCTTCGCCATCGCGCGGCGGAGGCCGCCGAACAGGTTCAGCGACCCGTTCGGGTCGTCGGCCGGGCCCTCGACGACCGTCGACAGGCTTCCGAGCGGCCACTCCGACGGCGAGGGGACGTAGCTGCCGCGGGGTAGCTTCGGGTGCGACGCCATCGGGTGCCACCACGCACCAGCGGCGGGCGCCTCGGCGGCCACCGAGAGCGGCTGGCCGAGCATCACCGCGTCGGCGCCGCAGGCGATCGCCCGCGCGATGTCGCCGGACGTCTGAAGCTCGCCGTCGGCGATCACGTGCACGTACCGGCCGCCGGTCTCGTCCAGGTAGTCGCGGCGGGCGGCGGCCGCGTCGGAGATCGCGGTGGCCATCGGCACCCGCACCCCCAGGACGGCGTCTTCGGTCGCCCACCGGTCGGCGCCGGTGCCGACGACGACGCCGGCCGCGCCGGTGCGCATCAGGTGCAGCGCGGTCTGGTAGTTCGCGCAGCCACCGACGATCACCGGCACGTCGAGGTCGGCGATGAACTGCTTGAGGTTCAGCGTCGGCCCGGACGTCGTCACGTGCTCGGCCGAGACCACAGCACCTTGGATCACCAGCAGGTCGACGCCGGCCGCGATCGCCTCGAGCGCGAGTTCGAGCGTGTGCTGGGGCGAGATGCGGATCGCGGTCGTGACGCCGCCGTCGCGCATGACGCGGATGCGCTCGCTGATCAACTCGTGCTTGATCGGCTCCGCGTACGCCTCCTGCAGACGCCGGGTCCGGCGGGACGCGTCCGGGAGCGAGGCCAGCTCCTCCAGGATCTTGGTCGGGTCGTCGTACCGGGTCCAGAGCCCCTCGGCGTTCAGGACGCCGAGGCCGCCCAGCCGGCCCACCTCGATCGCGGTCTGGGGGCTCATCGTCGCGTCGGACGGGCTCGCCACCAGCGGCAGATCGAAGCGGAACGCATCGATCTGCCAGGCCAGCGACGTGTCGTTGACGTCACGCGTCCGTCGTGACGGCACGATCGCGACCTCGTCCAAGTGGTAGGCGCGGCGGGCGTTCTTGCCCATCCCGATCTCCACGGACATGTTCAAAGCGAGCCCCTTAACCCCACCGGACCGAAGGCATCACCCTATTTCACGCCTTCCGGCTGGCGTAGTTGGGCGCCTCGACCGTCATCTGGATGTCGTGGGGGTGGCTCTCTTTCAGACCGGCCGCGGTGATCCGGACGAACCGGCCACGCTGCTGCAGGTCTGGCACCGTGCGCGCGCCCACGTAGAACATCGACTGCCGCAGACCACCGACCAGCTGGTGCGCCACCGCGGCGAGCAGGCCCCGGTAGGGCACCTGGCCCTCGATGCCCTCGGGCACCAGCTTCTCGTCCGAGGCGACGTCGTCCTGGAAGTACCGGTCCTTGGAGAACGACTGCTGACGACCGCGGCTCTGCATCGCGCCGAGCGACCCCATGCCCCGGTACGTCTTGAACTGCTTGCCGTTGATGAACTGCAGCTCGCCCGGGCTCTCTTCGACCCCGGCCAGCAGCGAACCGAGCATCACCGTGTCGGCCCCGGCCACCAGCGCCTTCGCGATGTCTCCGGAATACTGCAGACCACCGTCGCCGATCACCGGGACACCGGCGGCCCGGCCCGCCCGCGCCGCCTCGAAGATCGCGGTCACCTGCGGGACGCCCACCCCGGCCACCACCCGGGTGGTGCAGATCGAGCCCGGCCCGACGCCGACCTTGATCGCGTCGGCGCCCGCGTCGATGAGCGCCTGGGCGCCCTCTTTGGTGGCGACGTTGCCGCCGATGACCTGGGCCGCCGTGTCGGCCTTGACCCGCCGGATCATCTCGGCGACGGCGCTGTTGTGCCCGTGCGCGGTGTCGACGACGATGATGTCGCAGCCCGCGTCCACCAGCGACCGGGCCCGCTTGTACGCGTCCTCGCCGACGCCGACCGCCGCGGCCACCACGAGCCGGCCGTCCGCGTCCTTCGTGGACAGCGGGAACTGGTCTTTCTTGACGAAGTCCTTGTGGGTGATCAGCCCGCAGAGGCGATTTTCGACGTCGACCAGCGGCAGCTTCTCGACCTTGTTGGCGCGCAGCAGCCGCAGCGCCTCGTCGGGGTCGACGCCCACCGGCGCGGTGATCAGCGGCATCGGCGTCATGACGTCGCGGACGCGCCGGGACGAGTCGGTCTCGAAGCGCATGTCGCGGTTGGTGACGATGCCGACCAGCACCCCGTCGGAATCGACGACCGGCAGGCCGGAGATGCGGTACCGGCCACAGGCCCGGTCGACGTCGGCGAGCGTGTCGTCCGGCGAGCAGGTCACCGGGTTGGAGACCATACCGGACTCCGACCGCTTGACCTTGTCGACCTCGGCCGTCTGGTCGTCGATCGAGAGGTTGCGGTGCAGCACGCCGACGCCACCCTGGCGAGCCATCGCGACCGCCATCCGGGCCTCGGTCACGGTGTCCATCGCGCTGGAGAGCAGCGGGATCCGGACCGAGATCTCCCGGGTCAACCTGGCCGTGGTGTCGACCTCGCTGGGCATCATGTCGGATTCGCCCGGCAACAACAGCACGTCGTCGAACGTCAGCGCAGTCGGGGCGAACAACTCAGCGAGTGAGTCCGGTGCGGCGAATACAGCGGGGTCGACCTGAGGCAGCATGCCTCATCGTAGCCGTCAGCAACTATCACTCGGAGTCCCCGCCCGGGCTACGGATGGGGCGGATGAGACCTGCGAAAACTACCGAGACAAGCTGAATCGGTGCTGCTCACACCGGTTCGGGACAACGCCGTACACCGAACTCACCGAGTGGTAGACCTCACGTCCGTGACCCTCGTTCCGGTACGCCGCGTGGTCGGAGCACTTCTCGCCGTCGGTCTCGCGCTCGGCTTCTCCGCGCCCGCCTCTGCGGCGGCGCCCGCCCCGAGCATCCGCACGGTGACCGTCACCTCGTTCGACGGGACCCCGATCGTCGTCCATCTGTTTCCGGCGACCGGACTGACCGCGGGGAAGAGAGCGCCGTCGGTGCTCTTCGGACCGGGCTGGGGTTCGGCGGGCGAGACCAACCCGGCCTCACCCACGGTCGCCGGGCTGAACAACGCCGGGTACAACGTCGTCACCTGGGATCCGCGCGGCTTCGGGAAGTCCGGCGGAGCGGCCTCGGTGGACTACTACAAGTACGAGGGCCGGGACATGCAGACCCTGGTCAGCTGGCTCGCCGAGCAGCCAGAAGCCCAGCGGGACGGCGCGAACGACCCCCGCGTCGGGATGGCGGGCGGCAGTTACGGCGGCGGCATCCAGTTCGTGACCGCCGGCCTCGACCGCCGCATCGACGCGATCGTGCCCACGATCGCCTGGAACTCGCTGGTCAACAGCATGTATCCGAACCGGACCGCGAAGACCGGCTGGGGCAACCTGCTCTGCCTCGCCGGCTCCGCCGGCACCAACCGGCTGGCCCAGCAGGTCAAGGACACCTGCGCACTGGCTTCCACCGGCGCGCTCCCGTCCCCCGCACTGGAGGCCTGGTGGCGAGACCACGGCCCGGCCGGCCGGCTGATCAGCCGGGTCCGCGTCCCCACGATGATCGTGCAGGGCACCGTCGACACGCTCTTCCCGCTGCGGGAGGGCATCGCCAACTACAACGCACTCCGGACGTCGGGCACGCCGGTGAAGATGGTGTGGTTCTGCGGCGGGCACGGCGTGTGCAACACACCGGCCGGGGCCGCGGGTCACGTCGAGGCGCTGACCGTGGCCTGGTTCGACCGCTGGCTCAAGCGCCGGCGAGGCACGGCGACCGGCCCGGGTTTCGAGTACGTGGACGACGCCGGCGTCTGGCGCGGAGCCCGGTCCTATCCGCTCGGCGGGACGCATCAGATCCGGAAGACCGGCTCCGGGACGCTCGCGTTCAGCCCGGCCGACACCTCCGGCACCGACGTCGCGGCGGCACCGGCGGTGAACGCGGTCCGGATCGCCGGGCCGGCCGCGACCGGACGACAGGTCGTCGGCCCGCCCACCCTGAAACTGACCTACCGGGCGACCGGCGACACGCCGCGGACGTCGCTCTACGCGCAGGTCGTCGATACCGGCCGGAACCTGATCGCCGGGAACTTCGCGACCGCGCTGCCGATCGTCCTCGACGGGCGCACGCACACGCTGTCGGTGCCGCTCGGCGCACTGGCCTGGAACGCCGCCTCTCTGACGCTGGAGATCACCGGCGGCTCGCGGCTGTACTTCCCGCAGCGGGCCACCGGGGCCGTGACGCTCCGCGCCGACGTGAGCTATCCGGTAACGGCGCCAGCACACAGCGTTATCTGAGGTGTCGGCCGATCGAAAACCCCTCCCAGCGTCGTGTCAAGGGGGAAGGCGCGGCGAAGCACGTGCGGCTACGGTGGGACCGTGCAGGACGAACCGCTAGACCCGTTCGCGGGTGATCCGACCGACCCGACGTCAGCCCTCGACGACGACGGGCCGGGTCGTGGTGGTGTGCAGCCACTCACCGCGGAGGAGCGGCAGGACGTTCTCGACGACCTGGCCGACCTCGACGTCTACGAGGCGCTGCTGACCGCCCGCGACATCCGCGGGCTGGTCGTCGACTGCGAAGACTGCCGGGTACCGCATTACTTCGCCTGGGATCTGCTCCGGGCGAACCTCCGCCACCTGCTCGTCGCAGGGCGCACCCGCGTGCACGAGCCCGCGTTCGACCCCGACCCCAGTGAGTACGTGACCTGGGAGTATGCCCGCGGGTACGCCGACGGGATGCAAGACGCGGTCGACGACGCGGACGACAGCGAGGCCTAGCGACTCGCCCGGCCTCGGGTGGCGGCGGTGGGGAGCTACCCGGTCGCCGCGGCCGGTGCCTCGGCGCCGGTCTGCTGGCCCGGATCCGGGTTCGCCTGCCCGGTGTCGGGCGACTCCGGTGCGGTCGTCCCCGGGCTCTCGGTCGCCGGACCGCTCGGGTCGGTCGGCTCGCTCGGCGGCGTCGGATCCGTGGTGGCCGGCGGCGGCTGCTGGGTCTGCCCTTGCGACTGGGACGGGTTCGGAGCCGGGCTCGGCGTCGGCGCGGCCGACGGTGACGCCGACTGCGAGCCGTTCCGGCCGCCGCGCTGATGGCGCTGCCACCGCGACCGGGTTGACGCATTCGTGCTCGGGTTGTCGGTGCCGGCGGTGCTCGGTGAGTCGGTGATCGTGCCGTCCGGATCGATGCCCGGCATCGACGTGGTCGTCTCGTGGAGGTCGGCGGCGAGTGCGTCGGCCTCGTCCGAGCCGTCGCGGACGTGGTGATCGAGCTTGTCCTTGGCCTCGGCGACGTACCGGCGGGCCGCGTCGGTGTCGCCCCGCTGCATCGCCTCGCGCGCTTTCCGCAGCGACGCGTGCGCTTCCTCGCTGGCGACGATCGACTTGGCCCGATCGGCGTAGACGACGCGGCTGATCGGCCACAACGTGTCGCCGGGGTGGGCGGTCGCGGCGGCCGCGACGCTGCCGGCCGAACCGGCGGCGAGGATCGCTGCGGTCGCGGCGACGGCCACCACCACCCGGTCGTACTTCCGGCGACGCGGGCGTCGGCCGTTGCGATGCGTCCCGCCGGTGTCGTCGCCGTCGCCGCCCGGCCCGTCGAACGTCGCGACCGGGCTCTCGGGCTTCGCGAACTGCTCGGTCGGCTCGTCACCGGCCCGCAGGTGGTCGGTGCTGCGCAGCTCGGCCGAGGGACGGGCGTAACCGGCGGCAACAAACGCCGATCGCGCCGCTTCGTCGATGCGGTCGGGCTCGCGGAACAACGGGAGCGGCGTCGTGGCCTCACCGAAGCCGTCGACGTCGACGTCGTGCGAGCCGTGGTAGCCGTTGCGGTCGTGGTAACCGCGGTGCTCGTGGTATCCGCCGGGCTCGCGGTAGCCGTCGACGCGCGGCAGCATGTCGGTCGCGGCCTCGTCGGTGTACCGGGCCAGGAACTCGGTCGCGTCGTCCGCGGTCGTCAGCAGGACCGGCGACCGGCTATCCGGAACGGACAGCGGCGGCAGGCCCCGGTCGACGTCGTCACGCCAGCCGGTGAGCAGGCGGGCCGTCACGTCGGCCCGGTAGGTGGCCGGGAGCTCGCCCCGGCCCAGGGCGTCCAGCAGGGCGTTGTCGCGCAGGATCGCATCCACAGCAGGGTCGGCTTCGTCGTCGAACGGGTCAACCAACCCGTGGCGGTCGGGAACGCCGTGTGCGCTCATGCCGTCTCCCGGACCGGATCGAGCGTCCGGCGGAGCCGATTCAGCGCCCGGTGCTGGGTGACCCGGACCGAACCGGGACTCATGCCGAGCGCCTGGCCGGTCTCTTCCGCGGACAGCCCCACCGCGATACGCAGCAGCAGGACGTCACGGTGGGCCGGCGGGAGCGTGTCGAGCAGGTCGCGCATGCGGCGGGACGAGTCGGCGTCGATCGCGAACCCCTCCGGGCCACCACCGGGAGCGATGGTGTCGGGGACCGTCTGCACCGGAACGCCGAGTTCGCGGGCGGCGACGCGGTGCGCGTCGGTCACCTTGTTCGCGGCGATGCGGAAGAGGAACGCCGTGAAGGGGCGCCCCTGGTCGCGATAGCGAGGCAGTGCGTGCAACACCGCGAGACACACCTCCTGCGCTACGTCGTCAGCCGTCGTGTAGGTACCGCCACCGGCTCGGCCCAGCCGGGCGCGGCAATAGCGCACCACCATGGGCTGCACCTGCCGGAGCAGTTCGGCGGTGGCTGCCGCATCGGACTGCGCCGCCCGGGCTGCCAGCACGTCCAACTCGCGTTCGACGCCTCCTCCGGACGGAGCTGCCCCGGTCATCGTCGCCCTGTCGGCGTACTGCAGGCCACGGTTCCTGACCGTAGCCTGCCAGCGAAGCCCGCGGGCGGCACCTGTCCGCACGGCCCAAACCCATCCCCCGGACGGATGAGAGCGCCTGGCCCGGATCGCAAGGTCAATCCGCAGGTCAGAGGGGGATAGATCAAATTCTCAACTACTTCGTCGGGCCGCCGAGGCTCTGTTGACCGGACGGTCGCGGAGCGTAGCGGGTGGCAGCTTCGGCGACACTGAGTAATGTCGACATGACACTTCGGACGGTCCAGAAACTGCCCAGGACGGTATTTCACCCCGGAATGAGCGCCCGGCCAATCCACCGTCCGGTCAAGGATCACATCCTCGAAACGACGCAACCTCCTGCGTTTGACTCGCTCTTCGACGCAAGATCGATGCAATATCTCGTCCGGACGCGTTTCCCGCCTCCTACCAGGGGAATTAGCTGGAGCGTCGCACCGGCAGTTTCACCAGGAGGACCCATGGCCGACGTCCGGCGCCTGCCCGGCACCAACACCGACGTCTGGGACTGGCAGCTCGAGGGCTCTTGCCGCGGTCTCGACAGCGCGCTGTTCTTTCACCCCGACAACGAACGAGGCCCGTCGCGGGCCCGACGCGAGAACGCGGCCAAAGCGATCTGCGCGGCCTGCCCGGTAGTGGAGCCGTGCCGTGCGCACGCACTCTCCGTGCGCGAGCCGTACGGGGTGTGGGGCGGCCTGTCCGAGGCCGAGCGCAACCAGCTCCTCGGCACCGGCCGGGGCGACGCGATCTGCCCTCCGGCCCAGCCCGCGGAGATCGTGCGCGCGATCTGAGGCTCGGCGTGGGCACCACTCGGGGCGGCCGGCGCGGCAACCGGCCCTTCGCCCGGCCTGCGGTGGTTCGCCGGGCGGCGTGAAATCGCAGTAAAAAGGCCGGTGGGGCGAGCCCCACCGGCCTTGGACGTGCAACGGGTCAGAAGCCCGGGCCGTGGCTGTGGCTGTGACCGTGACCACCGTGGGAGTGGCCGGCGGACTCCTCCTCAGCCGGCTTCTCGACGACCAGGCTTTCGGTCGTGAGGAGCAGACCGGCGATCGACGCGGCGTTGGCGAGCGCGTTGCGCGTCACCTTCACCGGGTCGACGACGCCCTGGGCGACCAGGTCGCCGTACTCGCCGGTGGCCGCGTTCAGGCCCGAGCCGACCGGCATCTCGGAGACCTTGCTGACCACGACGCCGCCCTCGAGGCCGGCGTTCTCGGCGATGTTGCGCAGCGGGTAGGAGAGCGCCGCACGGACGATCGCCACACCGGTCGCCTCGTCGCCGGTCAGCCCGAGGTTGCCGTCGAGCGCCGGGCCGGCGTGCACCAGAGCGGTGCCGCCACCGGCGACGATGCCCTCTTCCACGGCCGCCTTGGTCGCCGAGATCGCGTCCTCGATGCGGTGCTTCTTCTCCTTGAGCTCGACCTCGGTGGCCGCGCCCACACGGATCACGCTGACGCCGCCGGAGAGCTTCGCGAGGCGCTCCTGGAGCTTCTCGCGGTCCCAGTCGGAGTCGGACGCCTCGATCTCGTTCTTGATCTGCGAGATCCGACCGGCCAGACCCTCGGCCGAGCCGCCACCGTCGACGATCGTGGTGTTGTCCTTGGTGACGGTCACCCGGCGAGCGGTGCCCAGCACGTCGACGCCGACCTGGTCGAGCTTGAGGCCGATCTCCGGGGCGATGACCTGCGCGCCGGTGAGCTCGGCGATGTCGCCCAGCATGGCCTTGCGACGGTCTCCGAAGCCGGGCGCCTTGACCGCGACGACCGTGAAGGTCTTGCGGATCGAGTTGACGACCAGCGTGGACAGCGCCTCGCCGTCGACGTCCTCGGCGATGATCAGCAGCGGCTTCTTCGCCTCGACGACCTTCTCCAGCAGCGGGAGCAGGTCGGTGATCGACGAGATCTTCTCGGTGGTCACGAGGATGCGGGCATCCTCGAGAACCGCCTCGAGGCTCTCGGTGTCGGTCGCGAAGTAGGGCGAGATGTAGCCCTTGTCGATCTGCAGACCTTCGGTGACCTCGAGCTCGGTCTCCATCGCCGAGGACTCCTCGACGGTGATGACACCGTCGCTGCCCACGACGTCCATGGCCTCGGCGATCAGGTTGCCGATCGTGGCGTCCTGGGCCGAGATCGTCGCGACGTGCGCGATCGACTGCTTGGACTCGACCGGGATGGCCTTCTCCAGCAGCGCGGCGTTCACGGCGTCGACGGCGGCCTGGATGCCCCGGCGAACCGCGATCGGGTTCGCGCCGGCGGCGACGTTGCGAAGGCCCTCACGGACCAGCGCCTGCGCCAGCACGGTCGCGGTGGTCGTGCCGTCACCGGCGACGTCGTTCGTCTTGGTGGCGACCTCCTTGGCGAGCTGAGCGCCGAGGTTCTCGTACGGGTCGGTCAGCTCGACCTCACGCGCGATGGTGACACCATCGTTGGTGATCGTCGGGCTGCCGAACTTCTTGTCGAGGACCACGTTGCGGCCCTTGGGGCCGAGCGTGATCTTGACGACGTCCGCGAGCGCGTCGACACCGCGCTCGAGTCCCTTTCGGGCGTCGTCGGAGAAGCTGAGTATCTTCGCCATCTTTTTGGGCAATCCCTATCTAGATACCGGCAAGAAACGCGTTCGCCCCGGCGACGTGCGGCCGGGGTTCCGGCCGCCGTCGCCGGGGCGAACGCGTCAAGACAAGGCTTACTTCTCGACGACCGCGAGAACGTCGCGGGCCGAAAGCAGCAGGTACTCCTCGCCGGCGTACTTGACCTCGGTGCCGCCGTACTTCGAGTAGATGACGGTGTCGCCGACCTTCACGTCCACCGGAACCCGGGTGCCCTTGTCGTCGACACGGCCGGGGCCGACCGCCAGTACGGTGCCCTCCTGGGGCTTTTCCTTGGCGGTGTCCGGGATGACGATGCCGGAAGCGGTCGTCGTCTCGGCCTCGTTCGCCTGGACCAAGATGCGGTCCTCGAGCGGACGGATGGTGACCTTGGTAGCGGTCGTCACGTCTTTGTCCTCCCCCTTCGTGGGGTGCAAACCGTTGCAATCCACCGGTGCTTCACGGAGCGGCTCGCCGTCGCGGGGATCAAGACGCCCTCGTGCACGAGTTGGCACACTCGAAGGTCGAGTGCTAAACGAACCCTAGCAGTTGTTGGCACTCCGTCAAGCCGAGTGCCAGCGACTCGGCAACGTTCCGGATGTGCGCGCTCGGACCGGTGATGAGTCACGCGGTTCTCCCGATCTTTCTCGATCTTTCTCATCTGACTGGCCAGGCACGTGTCGTATAGTAGCCCGGAGCGATCAGTTGATTACTTTCAGTACACGCGTTAGGTTCCCCGTGTGACGTGGGCCGCAGAATTCACGAACAGTTGACACGGTTACTCTTCCTGACAGTGGGGCGGCGGGGAAGAGTTGGTCGTAGCGGCGGCACCAGCCAGGGCCCCCAATGGAGGAGCAGGACGATGCAGGCTCACATCGGCGACCGGGTACACGTACACGGATACACGACCGGGTCGCCTGACCTCTGGGGTGAGGTCCTGGAAGTGCGGGGCAACCAGGGACAGCCCCCGTACCTCGTGGCGTTCAACGACGGTCACCAGGGCCTGATCTTCCCGGGGCCCGACGCGGTCATCGAGCACACCGCCGCTCGTCGCTGAGTTTTCGCGGTGGTGCCGCTGGGCACCGGCCAGGCATGGGACGTATTCGGGTCGGCACCGCCTCCTGGACCGACCGGACACTGATCGCGTCCGGGTGGTACCCCGACGGCGCGGAGTCGGCCGCTGAGCGGCTCGGGTACTACGCGTCGCAGTTCGACATCGTCGAGGTCGACTCGACCTACTACTCGCCCCCGGCCGAGAACACGGCTGCGCTGTGGGCCTCACGGACGCCGGATGGTTTCACGTTCAACATCAAGGCGTTCTCGCTGCTCACGCAGCACCCGACCCGACCCGGCGCGCTCTACAAGGACCTCCGGGAGTCGTTGGGCCCGTCCTCGGAGAAGAAGAACGTCTACCTCCGCGATCTGGACGACGCCGTCGTGGACGAGGTCTGGGAACGGTTCCTCGCGGCCCTGCAGCCGCTCCGCGACGCCGGCAAGCTCGGCGCGCTGCTCTTCCAGTTCCCCCAGTGGTTCCCGATCGGGCGGCGCAACCGGGAGTACATCCTGGCGGTGAAGGAGCGGTGCGGCGCGGACCGGATCTGCGTGGAATTCCGCAACAAGACGTGGCTGTCGGCGGAGAACGCGGAGACGACGCTCGGGTTCCTGACGGACTACCAGGTGCCGTACGTCGTCGTCGACATGCCGCAGGGGCACGCGAGCTCGGTGCCGCCGATCGTGGTGGCGACGGCCGAGCTGGCAGTCGTGCGGTTCCACGGACACAGCGAGAAGTGGACCAGCAAGGACATCCACGAGAAGTTCGGATACCTGTACTCGGAGAAGGAGATGGAGGAGTGGGCGCCCCGGATTCGGGGGTTGGGGGCCAAGGAGACGCACGTGCTGATGAACAACTGCTATTCGGACTACGCACAGCGCAATGCCGCCCAGCTCGTAGACCTCCTGAGCTCGGAAGACAAGCCCTAGTCGGGGGTTGGTGGCCGTCGCACAGCGCACCCCACGGGAGCCGGCGCTCGACGCTGACGGGTCGACCGGGGACGCGGGACGGGCTCGGCGATCGGGGACGCGGACCGATCAGCATGCCGCGGGGTGGGTGGCGCTCCCGGCAGATGCTCGATCGGTACGGCGCGTCCGCCGCATCCGGTCGAGCCCGGGAGGCGTATCAGCGATTGTCGTTGGGCGATCGACTCTGAAATGTTCGCCTTGCTCGGGCGGATCGCGGCGCGAGTCGGCGGTAGTGCGCGCGGCGAGCCGACTCGGCGCGCTTGCCTCACCGGCGTCGGTCGACCAGCGCGACCGAGCGCCAAGCGGGTGCGTCGCCGACGCCGAGGATCGTGAGGACGACGTCCGCGCGGACGGTTGCTCCGCGGCATCGATGTACGCGGCTGCGCCGCAGCCGACCCACACGAGAAGCCCGGGTCTGCAGCAAGGCGGCCACCGCAGCCGCGTCGGTGCTTACGGGCCGGGCGGCGGGCCGGCCGGGCGAAGTAGGCGCTTTCGTGTGCCGCGCTCGACGTGCTCGCTCCTCCGTCTTGGCCCAGGACGTGGCCACGGTCGAGGGTGAGGTGGTGCGGTGCGGGCTCGCACCGAGCGCGCACCGCACCGGAGTCACTCGGTCGGCGGCGCCGTGTCGGCCTGCGGGTAGTCGGGCAGGGGACGGTCGGCGACCATACCGATCGGCGTCTCGGTCGGGGTGAAGGTTCGCCGCACGAGGACGCCCGGCTGGGTGTCCAGCGTGTGCCCCACGTCCACCGCACCGTCGGTGACGCTGACGAACGCCGTCGTCCACTTCCCGGCTCCGGTCTCGTCCGCGTAGCTGGACGTGATGAAGCGCCGGTGGATCGGGCGCAGCTCCGGCCCGTAGGGAGTCTTGTAGAAGCTGTACAGGTAGAAGAAGTGGAAGCCGATGTTCGTGTTCAGCACCGTGCAGCTGTAGCGGACCAGCTGGTCGGGGTAGCCGTCACCGGTCACGTCGGCGATCGCACCCTCGTTCACCTGGTAGAAGAGACCGTCGTGGACGGCCGCGCCCCACTCGCCGTCCTTGGGCCCGGTCATCTCCTCGATGTGACCGCCCGGACAGGCGGTGCCGTCCGGCAACGTCACGGTCGACCAGGGCACGGACTTCATCCGGCCGAAGTCGATCTTGGTGTTGTTCGTGTTCGGCTTCACGGCGGCCTGCGCCGGCGCCGCCGTGAGTGCGACTCCCGCGACCGCACTCGCAAGCATCACCGCCGCGACCAATCGCTTCCCGATCCTCATAGGACGCTCCAATCTCGCCGGTCCCTCCGACGACCGGGGCAGAGTTTCGCGACGCGGAGCAAATCGCCAGTAAACGTCCCCTTGCCGACACTCTCGTAACGATCTCGCGATTGCCAGAAAGGCCCTCAAACCGGCTCGCGACGCTCCGAAAGCCGTTCTTGCTGGCAATCCGTGATCATTTGCCGGAAGTCCGGTTAGCTGAACGGCATGAACCGGAGGATCAGTGCGTTTCGCCGAGCCATCGCGATCGCGGCCGTCGTCGTGCTGGCCGCGTGCGGGTCCGCGCCGACCCACGGGGGTGCGGGTTCCACGCCGCAAGCCGTGGAACCCTCGCTGTCTCCGTCTCCGTCGCCGAGCGGGCCGACCGAGTTGCCTCTCGGCGGGCGGACGATCTTCCCGGGCTACCGGGTGATCGCGTACTACGGCAGCACCGGCGGCGGCACTCTCGGTGTCCTCGGGGAGGCTCCCCCGGACGCGATCGTCCCCCGCCTGCGCGCGGCCGCCGCGCCCTTCGCCACCCCCGAGCGTCCGGTCCAGATCGCGTTCGAGCTGATCGTCCGGGTCGCCGACCGGCAACCCGGGCCCCACGGCATCTACAGCCACAGCATCAAGCCGTCGGTGGTCCGCCGGTACCTCGAGGCCGCCGAGCGGGCCAAAGCGCTCGTCGTGCTCGACGTCCAGCCCGGCCGGCTGAGCTTCCCGGACGCGATCCGGCCGTACCGGTGGGCGCTGGAACACCCCAACGTCGGGATCGCGCTCGACCCGGAGTGGCGCGTCGGGTACGACCAGGTGCCGGGCACGGTGGTCGGGCAGGTGTCAGCGGCCGAGGTCAACAAGGCGTCCGCGTACGTGGCCGACATCGTCCGCGCCGAGAACCTGCCACAGAAGCTGTTCGTGCTGCACCAGTTCCGCCGCCGGATGCTGCCCGACGTCGAGCGGATCGTGCCTCGCGCGGGGCTGGCGATGGTGCAGCACGTCGACGGCTTCGGCAACCGCGAGCAGAAAGACGCCACCTACGCCGCGGTCCGGCGTCCCGAGCAGTTCCACCTCGGCTACAAGCTCTTCTACGACGAGGACGTGGCCCGCTACCAGCCCGCCGAGGTACTCGCCTTCTCCCCTCCCCCCGAATACGTCAGCTACCAGTAGCCCACGCCCTAGTGGCGGCGGCGGGGATGGGGCGGGACCTGCTGGCCGGCGCCCCAGCCCAGTGCGCGGACGGTGGTGGTCGTCTGCGTGAGGGCGCGGGCGTTGCGTTCGTCGTCGGTTTCCAGGCGCGAGTACGCGTCGTCGCGGATCTTGATCGCGGCCATCAGCAGCGTGTCTTCGGAGCGCGACGGGGACGGCGTCGCCTCCAGGACCTCGACGGCCTCGGCCGCGGCCTCCGCTGCCTCTTCGACCCGCCCGATCGCGCCCATCGTCGCGCTCGCGGCGGCCAGCGACCGGGCCAGGTCGGGCAGGTGCGGGTTCGGGTCTTCGGCGGCCAGCTGACGCCGAATCGCGATCGCTTCGGCGACCGGCGACAGCGCGTCGTCCGGGCGGGCCAGCCGCACCAGCCGGTTGCCCAGGTTGTGCAGCGACAGGGCCAGCTCCGGCAGGTACGCCGCGCCCTCGGTGTCGGCCAGCCGCCGGTACACCTCGACGGCCTCCTCGACCGGCGTCAGCGCCTCCTGCTGCCGCCCGGCCTCGGCCAGCCGGATCCCCAGATTGTTGAGCGACGCGGCCAGGTTCGGCAGGTACGCGGTCGAGTTCGACGCGACCAGACGCCGGTAGACCGACACCGCTTCCTCGGCGGGCTGCAGCGCCTCCCGGCCGCGGCCGGTCTCGGCGAGCCGGTTCCCCAGGTTGTTCAGCGCCAGCGCGAGCTGCGGCAGGTGACCCACCGAGTCGGCCGCGACCAGACGCCGGTAGACGACGACGGCTTCCTCGGCCGGCTCGATCGACTCCTCCGAGCGCTCCAGGTCGGCCAGGCTGATGCTCAGGTTCGTCAGCGAGAACGCCAGCTCGGGCTGGTAAGTGGCGCGGTCGATCACGGCCAACCGGCGGCAGACCGCGACCGCCTCCTCCACCGGGTCCAGCGCGGCCTCGCGTCGCCCGGACTCGGTGAGCCTGATCCCGAGCGTGTTGAGCGCCGTCGCCAGCTCCGGCAGGTAGCTGACCGAGTCCTGCGCGGCCAGACGCCGGTAGGCGACCGCGGCCTCCTCGGCCGGCGGCAGGGCGTCTTCCGGACGTCCGGCGTCGGCGAGCGCCGAGCTGAGCAGGTCCAGCGACATCGCCAGGTCGGGCAGGTACGACGCGTCCGACATCGCGAGCCCGCGCTGCACCGCGACCGCGTCCTCGGCCGGGGCCAGCGCATCTTCGGTATGACCCAGTGCCGAGAGACGGATGCCCAGGTTGTTCAGGCACCGGGCGTATTCGCTGAGCTGGTCGGGCGTCCCGTCCGAGCCCGGGTAGGCCGCCGCGACCAGCCGGTCCGACAACGCGGCCGCGATGACCGCCCGGCTCGGCGTGTAACCGATCGAGAGCACCAGCGAGTCGAGTTGCTGCACGGTCTCGTCCGGGACGCCGTCCACGGCCAGCAGGTCGCCGATCGCCTTCGTGTACCGCTCGGGGGCCAACAGCGTGAGCGGCTGGGCGTACCGGTGCGGCGCGGTCTGCAGCAGCCAGGGCAGCGACACGCTGATCCGGTTCTTCGCCCGCTCCTGCCGCCGGGACGGCGTCGGGGCGGACAGGCAGCGGATCAGCGCGGACGCAGCGTGCAGCGCGGCCAGCGGATCGAGCTCACCGCAGATGTTCGAGATGACCGCCGACCACTCCGGGTCGGCCAGGCTCCCGGCCAGATCCAGCAGGTGGGCGTCGGCCAGGCGGGCCGGACGCGGTGAGGACCAGCCGGCCTCGGTGGTGCCCCGGTAGAGGCGGGAGAGCGCGATCGCGACGTCCGCGCGGCGGTCCGGCGGCACTTGCCAGGGCGGGGGCACGGCCCGCAGCGCGTGGATCGCGGCCTCCGGCGTCGCTGCGGGCAGCAGGTTCACGACGGCCATCGCCCAGTCGCGCTGACCGTCCTCGATCGCGCAACCGGCCGCCGCGAGCACCGCGGACACCTGCCGCCGCTCGTACGCCAGCACACCGGCGACGGGATCGGGCCCGCCACCGTCCCGGCGCGTGTGCCGCCGGAGCGCCGGCGCGGTCGCGTCGAGAACGCGCAGGGCGGCGTCCGCATAAAAGTCGAGGGTCGTGCCCCAGAGGCCGGCCGGGGGCGGCGAGGTCAGGCGGGCGAGGTCGGCCCGGGGCAGGACGCCGTCGGAGACGGCGCGGTTGGCGAACGCGGCGACGGCGGCGCGCCAGACCGCGGCCGACTCGCCTCCGCCGAGCTGCGAGGGCAGCGAACCGAGCGGTAGCGGATTCGGCGAGACCCAGGACCGCAGCCGGTGGGCCTCGGAGAGGTCGGTGAACCAGCCGTCGGGCGAGCGCGCCAGCAGCAGGACACGGATCCACGGGGCGGCGCCGTATTCGTCGATCG
Source organism: Cryptosporangium sp. NPDC051539 (assembly GCF_044454545.1). NCBI lineage: Bacteria > Bacillati > Actinomycetota > Actinomycetes > Cryptosporangiales > Cryptosporangiaceae > Cryptosporangium > Cryptosporangium sp. NPDC051539. The sequence goes on from NZ_JBITDV010000010.1 coordinate 201,781, forward strand.
TCGCCAGCAGTTCGCCGACCAGCGGGCCGACCGACTCGGCCTGGTCGACGACCAGCAGCGTCGGCGTGCGCAGACGGGCGACCGACCGGATGCCGGCGATCACCTCCCCGGCCCGGCGGAGCTCCTTCTCCCAGTGCGTCCGGTCGGGGCCGGTCTCCTCCAGGTCGTTGATGCTGATCGAGCGCCAGTTCGCCGGGGGCAGGTGTACGAAACCGGCGAGCCAGCCCTGAGCCTCCAGCGCGGCGCAGACCTGCTGGGCGGCGTGGGTCTTGCCCTGGCCGCCGGCACCGCAGAGCAGGCGCAGGACCGGTCCGCGGTCGGCCTGGATCGCCCAGGCGACGAGGTCGTCGACCTCGGGGCGGGGCTGGATCGGGACGATCCGCGCTTCCGGGCGCAGCCATTCGGACGCCAGCCCGACCGGCACCACCGTGCCGGTCTCGAACAGCAGGCCGCGCGCCTCGGCGAGGGTCTCCGGCACCGGGAGCGGCGAGCGGACCCGGTCGCGGAGCTCGATCTCCGTTCCCGCGGGCAACTGCGGCAGTTCCGGCTCGGCCGGAGCGCTGGAGCCGCTCTCGATCGCGAGCAGGCCGCCGAAGCCCTGGACGCCACCGGCGCCGTACTCTTCCGCCCGGTAACCGCGCTGGTCACCGAAGTAGGGATCGTAGCCGCGGGGCGCGGGGTAACCGTGGTCGTAGGACGGCTCGCCGTAGCTGGGGCCGAACGTCGGATCGCCGTAGACCGGACCGTCGTCGCGGATCTGCTCGTAGACCCCGGTGCGGTACCCGGGGTCGTACGGGTCGTAGGCCGGAGAGCCCGGTCCGTGCCCCGGAGGTCCCCCGTAGGCGGCCTCGAGCTCCTGGTACTGCGACGAACGCACGTCGCCGAAGCCGTACTCGCCCGGGTCGCCGTACCCCAGGTAACCGCCGTACCCCGGCTCCTCCCGCTGCTGCTCCCGGCGATCGCGCCGACTGGGCCTACGCCCGGACGAGCGTCCCGAAGGCGCTCGTTCCGCGGCTTTGTCCACGCCCTCGGACCGGATGTCGTATTCGACCCAGCCCCGAGACGCTCGCCGACGTTCAGCCACTCTCGGTTCCCATGGCTCTCTCGGCTCCTTCGGCTCCCCGGCTATCAGGCAGCGTCATGAGCACCGTCGCTCGCCACCGACTCGTTCGCATCACGCGGGTGGGGCCACCTCGGTTCAACGGGATTCCCGGATTGATCGGGCCGGCGCGGGAAACCCCTGGCCGGGCTCGTATGTGAAGATGAGCGGCCGTGGAGGTTTCGGACGTCTCGGCGCTGCGGTCACCGGCCGGGGCCGCTGCACTGGAGGCGGCCGCGGTGGGTGGTGACCCGCTCGCGCTGGCCACCCGGCTCCGCGCGGCCGGCCACGACCCGCACCTGGTCTCGCTCGCGCTCACCCAGCAGCGCCTCCGGCGCTCCGCCGCGACCAAGCTGGGATCCGACGCTGCCGCCATGTTCTTCACGCCGGACGCCGCTGAGCAAGCCACCCGCGGCTCGGTGGCCGGTCGCCGGGCCGCCCGGCTGGCGGGCAGCGGTGCGCGCCGTGTCGTCGATCTGGGGTGTGGTGCCGGGGCCGATCTGATCGCGCTCGCCCGTGCGGGTCTGGACGCGACCGGCGTCGAGCGCGATCCAGTGACCGCGGCGGTCGCGGCGGCCAACGTGGAGGCGCTGGGGCTCTCGGAGCGGGTTCGGGTGATCCGCGGGGAGGCGGCGGACGTCGATCTCTCGGCGTTCGACGCGGCGTTCTGCGATCCGGCGCGACGATCCGGCGGGCGGCGGGTGTTCGATCCGGACGCCTACTCTCCACCGTGGTCGTTCCTGCTGACGCTGGCCGAGCGGATACCCCGGACCGTGGTGAAGGTGGCGCCGGGGATCGACCACGAGCGGATACCGGCCGGGGCCGAGGCCGAATGGGTGTCGGAGCGGGGCGAGGTGGTCGAGGCCGCGATCTGGTTCGGCCCGCTGGCCGGGGTCCCGCGGAGGGCGACGCTGCTGCCCGGCCCCGGCCCGGCCGGATCGCCTCCGCCGGCTGCGGCCGAGTTGACCGGGAGTGGGTCGCGGGAGGCACCGGTCGGGGACATCGGCGGGTACCTCTACGACCCGGACGGCGCCGTGGTGCGCGCGCATCTCATCGCGGAACTGGCCGATCGGATCGGCGGGCGGCTGCTCGATCCCTCGATCGCCTACCTCACCACCGGCGAACTGCGCCCGACGCCGTTCGCGCGGGCGTACGCGATCGAGACCGTACTGCCGTTCGGCGTGAAACGGCTGCGGGCCGAACTGGCCCGCCGCGACGTGGGACGGGTCGAGATCAAGAAGCGGGGCACCGCGGTGACGCCCGAGCAGCTACGGCCCCAGCTGAAACTGTCCGGGCCCGAGGAGGCCACCGTGGTCCTCACCCGGCGGGCCGGGAACCCGATCGCGCTGATCTGCCGCCGGCTCTGACGGTACGGTGCCGGGCGTGATGAGGCGCGTCGCGGTGGCGCTGTTCGGGCTCGCGCTCGTCGTCGGCGCGTACGACGCCCAGCAGTGGGTGGAGGGGGCGGGCGACTTCGACTGCGCCGGATATCTGCTCCAGCGCGACTGGGCGTTCTCGTCCTGGCTGGTGCCGGGCCTGGCCGGGGTGGCGGGCTGGTGGGTGCTGCGGCGGCCGATGCCGTGGGCGGTACCGACCGGCGTCGTGCTGCTGGCGGTCTCGCTGGTCTGGTACGCGATCAGCGCCGCGGTCGGGCCGATGAACACGATCGTGCGGGCGGCCGGGACGGCGCCTCCGCGGGACCTGCCCGGCGACCCGGGCAGCTCGAGCGACGTCGTCATGTGCGTGACGTCGAGCGCACCGGCTCCGGCCATGGACCGGCCGTTCGCGCTGGTGGCGGTGATCGGCATGGTGGCGTGTGTGGCCGCGCTGGCCACCGTCGTCCGGCCCGGTCCCGCGAAGCCGGCCGACGCGGTCACGCACTGGGCGCGGGGATGGCGGGAACTCGGGCTGATCGCGACGGCCTGCGGACTGGCCTGGGCGTGCTTCACCGCGGAAGGGCTGCTGCCGTCGCTGGCCGCGGTGTGCGCGCTGGTCGCCTGCGCGGTGTGCCTGCTGGGCGAGACCGCCGGGCCGTGGAGCGGTCCGGTCGGCGTCGTGCTGCTCGGGCCGCCGATCGCGGCGATCGTGCTCGGCGCGACCGACGGCCTGCTCACGCTGCTGCTCGGCGTCGCCGCCGGGCTCGTCGGCTCGGTGCTCTACGGCCGGCGTTACGTGTCGCGTCCCGACACCACTGAGACGAACAGCGAGGCGTAACGCTTGGCGTCGACGTCGAGCGCCACGTCGACGACCGGCGCCGGCTGGTGGCGGTGCGGGTCCCAGTCTTTGTCGCTCGCGCTGCGGCGGTCGACGACCGTGCACCCGCGTGTGTAGCGCCCCTCGAGCTCGACCCTCACCTCCAGCGCCTCGGTGGACAGCCCCTCCGGCGCGATCACCGACGCGACCGCACCCGCGTCACCGATCTCGGCCGAGTCCAGCTCACCGTTCATCCGGTAGAGCAGCAGCTGCCCGGCCAGCCGGGCGGACGGCACGTCGGACTCCGCCATCGCGGTCGCGTCGGCCTCGCTGACCCGCACCGAGTAGAAGACGTCGAGGCCGTACATCGTCACCGGCACGTCGGCGCCGAACACGATCGCGGCGGCCTCCGGATCGGCGAACACGTTGAACTCGGCCGACGCGGTCACGTTGCCACCGTTGACCGCGCCACCCATCAGCACGATCCGCTCGATCTTGCCCCGCAGTTCGGGGTAGCTCCGCAGCAGCAGCGCGATGTTCGTCATCGGCGCCAGCGGGATCAGCGTCACCGGGGTCTCGGCTTCACGGAGCAGGTCGCGGAGCAGTTCCACCGCGTGGCGCTCGTCGAGCGGCCGGGGCGACGCCGGTAGCCCGATGTCGGCCAGGCCGTCGGAACCGTGCACGTGCTCGGCGGTCTGGGTCGCGTCCGGCTGGGCGAGATGCGGCGGGTCGATCAGCGGACGCCGGGCGCCCGCCGCGACCGGCAGATCGGCCGGCGCACCGGCGACGTCGAGCACCCGCAGCGTGTTCGCGACGACCGGCTCGAGCCCGGTGTTGCCTGCGACGCAGGTCACCCCGAGCACGTCCAGAGCCGGCGACCCCACTGCCAGCAACAGCGCCAGCGCGTCGTCCACACCGGTGTCGACGTCCAGAATTACCGGTCGACCGGCGAAAAGTCCCATGAGTGCGCCTCACGTCGGAGCCAATGGGTGGGCGGGTCGGCGAGCGGCACCGGAGCCGACCGCCACCGGGAGATCACCACGAGCCGGTTGTCGGCGGACGTGAAGACCTCGGAGCTGATGTGGTCGAGGTTTCGCTCGAGCTGGGGTACGCCGACCGCACAGGCCCAGTCGACCAGGTCCTGGTGCGCCTCGGGATGAGCCGCCATCTCGACCATCCGCACGATCACGCCATCACGACCTCGGTGACCGGCAGGGACGAGTCGGCGGGCAGGTCGAGCGGGGACGGCGCCACCCCGGCGGCCACCAGCCTGGCCCCCAGCGCCGCGACCATCGCACCGTTGTCGGTGCAGAGCTTCGGGCGTGGCACCCGCAGCCGGATCCCGGCCTTCTCGCACCGGTCGGCGGCCAATGAACGCAGCCGCGAGTTCGCCGCGACCCCGCCGCCGATCACCAGCGTCTCGACGCCGTTGCGCTTGCACGCCTCGACCGCCTTGGCGGTCAGCACGTCGGCGACCGCCTCCTGGAAGGACGCCGCGACGTCGGCCACCGGCACCGGCTCACCGTTGCGCTGCCGGGTCTCGACCCAACGGGCGACCGCGGTCTTCAGGCCCGAGAACGAGAAATCGAACCGGTGCTCGGCGAGGTCTCGCGGCCCGGTCAGCCCGCGCGGGAACGCGATCGCCGCCGCGTCGCCCTCGCGCGCCGCCCGGTCGATCGGCGGCCCGCCGGGGAACGGCAGCCCGAGGACCCGCGCGACCTTGTCGAACGCCTCGCCGGCGGCGTCGTCGATCGTCGCGCCGAGCGCCTCGACGTCACCGGTCAGGTCGTCGACGAGCAGCAGCGACGAGTGACCGCCCGACACCAGCATCGCGATCGCGGGTTCGGGCAGCGGCCCGTGCTCGAGCGTGTCGACCGCGACGTGCGCGGCCAGGTGGTTGACGCCGTACAGCGGCTTGCCGAGCGCCAGCGCGTACGCCTTGGCCGCGGCGACACCCACCAGCAGCGCACCGGCGAGCCCGGGACCGGCGGTGACCGCGATCGCGTCCACGTCACCGAGGGTCACCCCGGCGTCGGCGAGCGCGCGGTGGACGGTGGGGACCATCGCCTCGAGGTGCGCCCGGCTGGCGACCTCGGGTACCACCCCACCGAACCGGGCGTGCTGCTCGACGCTCGACGCGACCGCGTCGGCGAGCAGTTCGTAGCCGCGGACGATGCCGACACCGGTCTCGTCGCAGGACGTCTCGATGCCCAGTACCAAAGGTGCGTCCATCACTCCCCCCTCGCCTCCCACTGCATGACCACGGCATCGGTGCCGCTGGGCTGGTAGTAGCCGCGGCGGAGCCCCACGGCCTCGAACCCGCGGCGAGCGTACAGCCGCTGAGCGGGTCCGTTGTCGGCCCGGACCTCGAGCAGCACCTGCCGGGCGCCGCGCCGGACCGCCTCGTCGAGCAACTCGTCGAGCATCCGGCGACCCAGGCCGGAGCCCTGCCGGTCGCGGCGCACGGCGACGTTCTGCACCCAGGCGTCCTCCGGGCCGTAGACGCAGAGACCGGCGTAGCCGATCACCTCGTCGTCCTCGACCGCGACCCGGTACCAGCGGGTGTCGGGCTGGGCGAGCTCCGACCAGAACATGCCCGGCGACCACTCCTCGTCGCCGAACAGGTCTCGCTCGATCGGGCCGATCTCCTCGATGTGCCACCAGCGCATCGGGGCCAGGATCACGTCAGCACTGATTTCGCGGCGCCGGGCTCCACCGCGTCGGGCCGGCGCAGGTAGAGCGGGGTGAGCGGCTCGGCCGGAGCTTTACCGAGGACGCGGTCGGCGGCGCGGCGGGCCAGGCCGGCCACCGTGGGGTAGAGCGGTTCCTCGACCGGCAGCCCGAGTTGCCCGGCGTACAGCGCCGCACCGCTGCCGACCGCGACCGGAGTCTCAGCGGCGAGATGGGACGCGAGGTCGGCGGGCTTGGCCACCGCGGGGCCCTCGACGCGCACACCGGCCTCGTCGTACCGGGCCCAGTACACCTCGCGCCGCCGCGCGTCGGTCGCGACCAGCAGCGGACGCCCCGGCCCGGCCAGACCGTCGAGCGAACAGACCGGGTACGCCGGGATACCGAGCGCATCGGAGAGCGACGCCGCGGTGACCAGCCCGACCCGCAGGCCGGTGAACGGCCCCGGGCCGACCCCGGCCACGATCGCGGCGAGATCTGCGGCGCGGATGCCCGCCTCGTCGAGCACGGCGCGGATGCCCGGCGCCAGCGTCTCCCCGTGCCGCTTGGCGTCGACCACCACGTGCTCGGCGCGCACCGCCGCCTCACCGTCGGAGAAGTCGACGACGCCGACGGTCACAGCAGCGGTAGCGGTATCGACCACGAGAGCCAGCACGCCACAACTTTACGTTCGGGTGCCGACAGAGTGGGCGTCGGCCGGTGGACGGTCGCCGGTGGCGCCCGGCACCACCCTGTACGCCGTGAGCTACGACAACTACAACTCGTACGGGTACACGCCGGCCGCACCGCCACCGGTGGAACCTCCGCGGTCGTCCGGGCGCAGCATCGGCGTGTGGCTCGTCATCGGCTTCCTGGCCGCGCTGGTTCTCGTGGTCGGCTGCCTCACGCTGTGCGTGATGGGCGGCTTCCTGCTCGAGAAACAGGACGCGGCCAAAGCGTCCGCCTCGCGGTCGTCGCAGTCCTCGTCCGTACCGTCGTCCGCGGCGGCGCCGGTCGAGCGCCAGACGCTCCGACCGGCCGGCGCGCCCTACAGCTGGCAGGTCCCCACCGGATTCGTCGAGGTGACCGCTCCCGCGTCGCTGCGAGGCGAGGCTTCGCACCCGTCCGCCGCCGCGCTGACGACGTCCGACACCGCCAACGTCATCGTCACGAACTCCGACGAGCTCAAGGCCGACGCCACCACGCTGGACGACGCCACGCTGCGCTCCGAGACCGATGCGGTGGTGAAGGACCTGGGCCACGACCCGACCACCGGGAGCGCGGTCACCGTGCGGGGCTACCGCGCGCTCCGCTACACGTTCCGGTACGGGGCCGACGAAGCCGACAACTACTTCGTGTTCAACGGCACGACGGAGATCCAGGTCCTCTGCCGGTGGAGCGACAAGAAATCGGAGATTCTCCGCGGCTGCGAAGAGATGCTGTCGACGCTCACGATCGACTGAAAGCAGCGAGGCGTACGGGGCGAATGTGCCCCCAGATGGGGGCCGTACGGCCACTGGCGCTTGGTCCGCTGTGCGACAACTGTGTCCGGTACGCGACAGTGTTTGCGTCGGCATCGGCACACCCGGAACGTCATCGGCGCAGCATGCTGGGGTTGAATCGGGGCCGGTGATGAGCCCATGACGACCGGAGAAGAGCGGAACTAGCATGAGTTACGACCCGAACCAGCCCTATGGGCAGCCGAACGACCCATACGGTCAGCCGGCGAACCCGTACGGCCAGCCGTCGTCGGGGTCTCCGTACAACCAGCCCCAGTCCGGGTCTCCGTACAACCAGCCCGGTTCCGGCGACCCGTACGGCCAGCCCGGTTCCGGCGCTCCCTACGGCCAGCCCGGTTCGGGCGACCCGTACGGCCAGCCCGGTTCCGGTGGTCCTTACGGCCAGCCGGCCTCTGGTGTTCCGTACGGCCAGCCGCCGGCGAACCCGACCGCGCCGTTACCCCCGGGCGACCCGTACGCGAACCCGAGCGCGGGCGCCTACGGCAACCCGAGCGCCGGTGCCTACGGCGCCGACCCGTACGCCGCTCCGGCCGACCCCTACGGGAACCCGGCGGGCGCCTACGGCGCCCCGGGCGGCGGTTACCCACCGCCGGCCCCGCCGAAGAAGAGCAAGACCGGCTGGATCGTCGGCGGAATCGTCGGCGTGGTCGTCGTGATCATCCTGGTCTGCAGCGTCGGTACCTGGCTCGTCTCGAAGTCCGACGACAAGAACGACACCGCGACCACGAAGCCCAGCGGCAACTCGACCGCTCCGTCGAGCACGGCCTCCACGCCGGCCACGCCGGAGTCCACCGGGCCGTCGATCGACACCAGCCGCCCCGAGGTCCGTCCGGCCGGCGCGCCGTTCAGCGTCCGGCTGCCCGAGGGCTTCCAGGAGGTCAAGGCCCCGAGCTCGGAGACGACCGGCGCCAGCAGCGAGTACACCGCCGCGATGGCGACGTCCGCGTCCGAGCAGAACGACTTCCTGATCCTCGACTCGTACACGCTCCCGGCCGACACGAGCACGATCAGCGACACGCAGCTCGAGACCGAGTTCGACGGTCTGGTGAAGCGAATCGGTCAGGACGCCACAACCCGGCAGAACGTGACCTACAACGGTTACAAGGGGTACTTCTACCAGTTCAACTTCGGGACGGCGAAGGCCTACAGCTACTTCATGTTCAACAAGACCAAGGAGATCCAGATCCGTTGCCAGTGGGCCGACCAGGAGTCGCAGATCAAGACCGGCTGTGACTACATCCTGAACACGCTCACGATCGACTAACAGCTGGGTCACGGATCGGCAACCGCCGTCCGCAGCAGGGGGCGACCCCTGCACCATCGACCAGATACCGAACGCCGCCGACCCAACCCCTGGTCGGCGGCGTTCGTGTGTCTCACCCGTGGAAGCGCGTCTTGAGTTCCCGCTTGAGGACCTTGCCCGACGGGCCGAGTGGGAACGCCTCGACGAACTCGACGATCCGCGGGTACTTGTGCCCGGCCAGGTGCGTCTTCGACCAGGCGATGATCTCCGCGGCGTCCGGAGTGGAGCCCGGTGCCGGCACGACCACCGCGCAGACCTCCTCGCCGTGCGTCGGGTGCGGCACCGCGATCACCGCGACCTGAGCGACGTCCGGGTGGCGCATCAGCACCTCTTCGACCTCGCGCGGGTACACGTTGAACCCGCCGCGCAGCACCATGTCCTTCTTGCGGTCGACGATCGTGATGTAGCCGTCCTCGTCCTTGGTGCCGAGGTCACCGGTGCGGAACCAGCGGTCGACGATCGCCTCCGCGGTGGCCTCCGGGCGGTTCAGGTAGCCCTTCATGATGTTGTGGCCGCGGATGACGATCTCACCCAGCTCGCCGGTGGGCACGAGCTCGATGCGCTCCTCGATCTCGGGCCGCGCGATCTCGGCGTCCACCCCCCAGATCGGACGGCCGACCGTGCCGGGCTTCGTCGGGAAGTCCTTCTGGTTGAACGTCGCGACCGGAGACGTCTCGGTCAGGCCGTACCCCTCGTAGACCGGGATCTCGAACACCCGCTCGAACTCTTCGAGGACGCTCAGCAGCAGCGACGCACCGCCGGAGATCGCCAGCCGCAACGGCGGCTTCTCGCCCGTCCCGGAGTTGCGGATCGCCTCGAGCACCGCCATGTACATCGTCGGGACCGCGATGAAGTTGGTGACCTTCTCTTTGATCATCAGCGCGACCGCGCTGGGCCCGTCGAACCGCGGCATCAGCACGAGCGTGCCGCCGGCCCGGAACGTGACGTTCAGCGACACCGTCTGCCCGAACGAGTGGAACAGCGGGAGGCAGCCGAGCACGATGTCGTCCGGGCTCGTGTTGAACGAGGTCAGAACACTGGTGTCGACGTTCATCACGATGTTGAGGTGGGTCAGCATCGCGCCCTTGGGCTTTCCGGTGGTGCCCGAGGTGTAGAGGATGACCGCCACGTCGTCCGGTTCGGCCTGCTCGTACGTCGTGATCGGTTCGGTCTGCTGGGCGATCTCGTCGATACGAGGTGCGTCGGTTTCGGGTCCGGCGTCGCCCATCACCGTCATCAGGGGGACGTCGGCCAGCTCCGCGCCTTTGGCCCCCTCGCCGAGCAGCGGACCGGCGCAGACGAACAGCTTCGACCCGGAATCCTTGAGGACGTACTCGATCTCCTCGGCGCGCAGCAGCGCGTGGACCGGCACGACCACCGCACCCAGCGACGCCGCGCCGTAGTACGCGAAGACGAAGTGCGGGGTGTTCGGGATCAGGATCGAGACCCGGTCGCCCGGGCCGATGCCCTGCGCGCGGAGGACCGCGGCGTACCGCTTGGCCTGGTCCCAGACCGCGGCATAGGGCAGCCGGAGGTCTCCGAGCACGAGCGCGGTGTGGTCGGGTCGCCGAGCGGCGGTCTCGGCGAGGATCGAGGCGACGGAGAGGGGCACAGGAACCTCCGGGGCGGCGGCAGCGACGACTACGCGAACAACGCGGTAATTCGTGTAATCGTGCCATCGCCACTCGCTACCCGCAGGGGTTCCTGCAGCGTGTGCCCCCTTGGAGCGCCCGTCTGTAGGTGTGGCCGCGCCTCGACGCCGACGGGACCCTCTCCGGATCGTCTCCGCCGGCACCCACCCCAACGACACGCCGCTACTCGCCCGGACCACCCAACCCGACCGGCGGCGACCGGCCGAACGATCTCCGGATGAACAGCGACGAGCCCCACCTACCGAGGACCAACCGACCCACCACACGCCGCCCGGGCCGGTCGATCACGCGCCGGGCCGGTCTCGGGGTGCCCCGGCCGGGCCCGGGACGGCCTCGCGCACGTCCGTCCCGGGTCTTGGCCGGCGAGGGCCCGACCAAGGCCGGCCAGGACGCCCACCTCCGCGAACGAGGATCGAGTCGCAGCCGTCAACGAATGGCTCTCAACGACTTCGACACCGGCTCTAGTGCACCTCGGTGAGGGTTCCCTTCGCGACGTCGTAGACGAAACCGCGGACGGAGTCCTTGTGCGGGATGAAGGGGTCGGCCTTGATCCGGGCGATCGACTGGCGCACGTCCACGTCGAGATCACTGAACGCCTCGGCCGCCCAGGACGGCTTCAACCCGGTCTCGGCCAGGATCGACGCCTTGAACTCGTCGTCGGTGAACGTCAGCATCCCGCAGTCGGTGTGGTGGATCAGGACGATCTCGGTGGTACCGAGCAAGCGCTGGCTGATCGCGAGCGACCGCAGCTCGTCGGCAGTGACGACCCCACCGGCGTTGCGGATGACGTGCGCGTCGCCTTCGCTGAGGCCGAGCAGGCCGTAGGGATTGAGCCTGGCGTCCATGCACGCCAGTACCGCCACGCCCTTGCCGGGCGGGAGCGGCAGGTCGCCCTTGTCGAAGTTCGCCGCGTACCGCTCGGCGTTCTGCACCAGGTCATCGGTGACGCTCATCAGGCGTTCCTTCCTATTTCACAGATAGGCGAACTCTAATACCTCCCGGTAGCAGCCGTGCCGCTCCCACGGGGGCGGAGTCGCGTCGCTGTCGCGTGGCGGCCGCTTCGGGCATACTCGTCGCATGTCGCTCGAGGTTCAGCTGCCGCTCTACGGCGACGACCGCGAGCGCGGAGACTTCCCCGGATCAGCGGGCCGCTGACGCGGCCACCCGGCCCCGTCACCAACGGGCCGAGGCGTTCCGATCCCGCCCGCTCCACTCCCGGGGAAGCCCATGTCCCAGCACGAGATCTCCGACGCGCGCTCGCCGCTGGCGCTGCTGCGCCAGCGCGTGGTCGCCCGCCTGCTGGCGTCGAGCCTGCTCGGGCGGCTTCCCACCGGGATGATCCCGGTCGCGCTGGTGCTGTTCACCCGGGGTTCGTCGGAGGGCTACGGCGTCGCCGGTGCACTGGCCGCCGCCTACACGGCCGGCACGGCCGTCGGCGGTCCGGTGCTGGCCCGCCGGATGGACCGCACCGGTCAGACGCGGGTCATCGTCGGCGCGGGCGTGCTCTGCTCCGCCGCGCTGGCCGCGCTGCCGTTCGTCGGGCCGCTGACCGGGATCGTCGTCGCGGTGATCGCCGGAGCGGCGACCCCGCCGGTGGAGCCCGGGCTCCGGGCGATCTGGCCCACGGTGCTCGGAGAACGTGAGGTACCCCGCGTCTACGCGCTGGACGCGGCCTCGCAGGAGCTGATCTTCGTCCTCGGGCCGCTGATCGTGCTGATCGCGACCGCGTTCGGCCCGGCCGGCGGCCTGTACGCGGCCGCGGTGATCGGGCTCGCGGGCACGCTCTGGTTCGCCGCCGCGCCGCAGTCCCGGCAGTGGCGCCCGGCCGAAGTCGAGGAGCGGCACTGGGCCGGTGCGCTGCGCCCACCGCGCCTGCGCCGGGTCTACGTCTCGATGCTGCTGGCCGGCCTGACCATCGGCACCTACCCGGTGGCGGCGGCCGCGTTCAGCGAGGCGTCCGGCCATCGCGGCTGGACGGCCTGGCTGGTGGCCGCGAACGCCGGGGGCGCGCTGTTCGTCGGCGTCTGGTTCTCCGGGCGCTCCGACCGGGTGTCGCCGGGGCGGGTCCTGCCCTGGTTGCTCGGCGCCCTGGGCGTCGGGTACCTGCCGATGGCGTTCGTCCCGACGTCGTCCGGGGCGTTCCCGCTCGCGCTGGCGTTCAGCGTGGTGAGCGGCTTGTGCCTGCCGCCGATCATCACGCTGGTGTTCCTGGCGATCGACCGGCTCGCGCCCGCCGGGACCGTGACCGAGGCGTTCGCCTGGCTGATCACCGCGTTCCTGGTCGGCAGCTCGATCGGCGCCGCGGTGGCCGGAGTACTCGTCACCGCCGCCGCGGTGCCCTGGGTGTTCGCGCTGGCCTGCGCGTCGTCGCTGGTCGGCGCGCTGCCCACGATCCGGGTGCTGGCCGGGCGCGACGCGCCGGCCTGACCAGCTCCGGGGCTCAGGCGAGGTCGAGTGCGGCGAGGCGGGCGGCCCAGTCGCTCCCGTGCGGGATCAGCGTGGCGACCCGGACGTCGGAGTCCTCGTCCCGGTCGAGGCGGATTTCCAGGTAGCCGTCGGTGAGCTGCTCCACCAGGCCGGCGCCCCACTCGATCACGGTGACCGCCCGGTCGACGTCCGCGTCCAGATCGAGGTCGTCGACCTCGGCGACGTCGCCCAGCCGGTAGGCGTCCGCATGGACGAGGGGAAGCCGACCGCCGAGGGACGGGTCGGGCGGATGGACGCGGGAGATGACGAACGTGGGGCTCGTGACCGCACCGCGGACGCCGAGACCGGCACCGATCCCTTGCGCGAGCTGGGTCTTCCCCGCGCCCAGCGGACCGACCAGCACGATCAGGTCTCCGGCCCGCAGGACCGTCGCGAGCGCACGCCCGAGGTCGCGCGTGTCGTCCGCGGTCTTGAGGAACATCAGGCGCCCTTCCGCCGCAGGATCCGATCGAGTGCTTTGCGCTGCTGTTCCCCGGCCCGCCGGGCCCACCCGCGGCGCTGCTTCGCCGCCGCCGACTCGCTGCGCTTGGCCGCCGACGAAGGACGACGCCCGCCTGCCACCAGCGCGGCCCGCCGGAACAGCTCGGCCAGCGCGTCGTTCGTGACGTCGGCGTGCTCCATCAGCGTGCAGTGGCCGCCGTCGGGGACCTCCAGCAACGCGGCTTTCGGCAGCAGCTTCGCGATCTCGCGGGTGTGCTCGACCGGCGTGAGCAGGTCTTTGTCGCCGCAGACGACGAGCGTCTCGAGGCCGGCGAACGCCTCCAGCGCCGCGTACCGGTCGTGTTGGGAGAGCGTCGAGAGGTAGCCGGCGATGACGTCGACGCGGGTGCCCTCGTTCATCCGCTCGACGTACTCGACCAGCGCCGGGCTGGGGTCGGGGGTACCGAAGCCGTAGCGCTTGGTCAGCAGGAAGGCCAGGTCGCTGCCCGACCGGCGGCCCCGCTCGGCCATCACCGGCTGCCAGCGCAGGACCCGGCTCAGCGTCGGCGTGACCGCACCGCGGAGCCACGCGACGATCGGCGGGAATCCGAGCGCGACGTCGTCCAGGTGACCCGCCGACGTGGACACCAGCGCCACCCCGACGACCCGGTCGAGCACCAGGTCGGGGTACCGCTCGGCCAGCGACATCAGCGTCATGCCGCCCATCGAGTGCCCGGCCAGCACCAGCGGGCCCTCTGGCGCGACCTTGGCGATCACCTCGGCCAGGCTGTCGGCGAGCTGGTCGATCGTGTAGTTCCCGTCCGGCCGCGGCGCGGACTTCCCGTGGCCCGGCTGGTCGTAGAACACCATCCGGACGCTCGGGTCCTCGCTGCCGGTGAAGACCCGGCGCTGGAAGTGCCAGGTGCCCATGTCGAGCGCGAACCCGTGGACGAAAATCACGGTCAGGTCGGGCTCGCCGTCCGCCTCGACGGTCTCGACGTAGAGATCGACGCCGTCGGCGGTGACGATCCGCGCGTTGTCGTACGGCAGGGCCCCGAACGGCTCGTCGCCGTAGGGATCGTCGGCCCGGCGGCGGCGGCGCACCGCGAACCGCTCGGCCGCGACACCGGCCGCGGCCCCGGCGGCCAATGCACCGACCAGCGCTCCGGCCAGGCCGAGCGCGGCGGACACGCCTCCGGATCCGGCGTTGCTGACCGCCTTGGCGGGATCCATCGTCAGGCCCCCACGTACGTGCGCGGCACCCGGGCGCCGACCCGGGTGACGATCTCGTAGTTGATCGTGCCGACCACGTCAGCCCAGTCGTCGGCGGTGGGTTCGCCCTGGTCGCCTGGGCCGAACAGGATCGCTTCGTCGCCGTCGGACACCGGGTCGTCGCCGACGTCGAGCACGAACTGGTCCATGCAGACGCGTCCGGCGATCGTCCGGCGCTTGCCGCCGAGCAGCACCGGGCCGCCGTTGCTCGCGTGCCGCGGGATCCCGTCGGCGTACCCGAGCGGGATCACGGCCAGCGTCGCCGGGGCCGTGGTGTGGTACGTGTGCCCGTACGAGACGCCCTGGCCGGCGGGCACCCGCTTGGCGATCAGCACCCGCCCGCGCAGTGTCATCGCCGGGCGCAGCGCCTCGGCGGCCGGCCAGTCCGGGATCGGCGACAGCCCGTACACCGAGACACCCGGGCGGACCAGGTCGAAGTAGGCCTGCGGCAGCGACAGCGTGCCGGCCGAGTTCGCCAGGTGCCGCACCTGCGGTCTGATGCCGTGCCGCTCGGCGACGTCCAGCGCCTCGTGGAACGTCGCGATCTGGGCCGCGATCGTCGGGTGCCCCGGGGCGTCCGCGTAGGCGAAGTGGCTCCAGACGCCGACGATCTCGACGGTTCCCTCCGCCGCGGCCTTGGCCGCCGCGGTCAGCAGGTCGGGCCAGTCGTCCGGCGTCGCGCCGGACCGGCCGAGTCCGGTGTCGACCTTCAGGTGCAGCCGCGCGGTCCGGTCGGCCGCCTTCGCCGCCGCGACCGCTTCGTCGAGCAGGCGGACGCTCGGGATGCCGACGTCGACGCGCTGGGCGATGGCCGGGGTGACGTCCGTACCGGGAGCGTTGAGCCAGGTCAACACCGGTGCCTTGATGCCGGCGGTGCGTAGTTCGAGTGCCTCGGTGACCGTGCAGACGCCGAGCCAGGTCGCACCACCGGCGAGCGCGGCCCGGGCCGACGGCACCGCACCGTGGCCGTAGCCGTCGGCCTTGACCACGGCCATCGTCGCGGCTGAGTGCTCCGCGGCCCGGCCGGCCAGGTAGGCCGTGTTGGCCCGGATCGCGTCGAGGTCGATCACCGCTTCCGCTTGCAGCATTCCTCCAGTCTCCCAGGACTTCGGACGTGGACTACACCCGGACGTCCCGGGACCAGGCTCGGCGTAGTGCGTGCTCGGTACCGGGGCCGAGCAGGCCGTAGGGCGTGACCCAGGTGCCGCCGAGCCCGGCTCCCTCGGCGGCTCGTACCGCGTCACCGAGCCGGTCGGGTACCGACGCGCCGGTGTCCGACCAGAGCCCGACCGACAGGACGTACCGGCGGCGCTCGTTCTCCGGGAGCGTGGCCAGCAGCCGCTCGACGGTCGCCGGGTGGCCGGAAAGGCCCGGCAGGTACCAGAGCACCAGCTGATCGGCGGCCGCCAGCAGCGTCGGGTAGTGCTGGCCGAACTCCCGCCCCCGCCGGGACAGGTCCGGCCAGGACACCCTGGCGTCGACGAGCAACGACGCCCGGTGCCTGCGGGTCACCTCGGCGACCCGCCGGATCACCGCGGCCACCTGGCCCGACCGCCAGACGCCGATCGGCTCCGCGTCGATGTCGACGCTGCCGTCCGGGCGGCGCGGCCAGTCGGCCGCACCGGTCGCCCGCCGGTACTCGCGCAGGTCGTCCGGCCCGTAGCCGAACTCGTAGAAGTCCAGTTCGGTCAGGTTGATCGCCTGGACCGGGTAGTGACCGAGCACGTAGTCGGCCATCGCCACGACCCGGTCTCCGACCTCCCCCTCGGCCAGCGCTGTCAACGACGGGCGCAACGGCGACGCCACCCCGTGGGCGTCCCGGGCGGCCAGTTCCGGACGCCCGGCCAGCAGTCGCTCGGCGAGTACGTCGATCACCGCGACGACCGTCCGGCCCGCCTCCACCGACGTCACGACGACGCCGAACGGGTCGGTTCCGGCCCGTGCGATCTGCGCGGCCCTGGCGCTGGGCCGATCGGCCCAGCGGAACGTCGTCCAGTCGGCCCGCCCGGCCGTGACCGCGACCGCCGTGGCCCCCAGCAGCGCGATCCGGTTGCGGGCGGCGTCCGGGGCCCGGCCGGCCGTCAGCACGTCGTC
Source organism: Cryptosporangium sp. NPDC051539 (assembly GCF_044454545.1). Lineage (NCBI taxonomy): Bacteria > Bacillati > Actinomycetota > Actinomycetes > Cryptosporangiales > Cryptosporangiaceae > Cryptosporangium > Cryptosporangium sp. NPDC051539. Next base: position 218,488 of record NZ_JBITDV010000010.1, read on the forward strand.
GAAGCCCAGGCTGAGCGTCCGCGTCGGGGCCGGGGGTTCGGCCGCCGCACCGACCGTGAGAGCGCCCAGCGCACCCACCGCTCCCTGCAGGAACCGTCGGCGGCTCACCCGGGCGCCGCCTCCACGGGCTGGGGCCGTACCTCGGGCCGGCTGACGACGCCGGTGCGGCTGAGCTTGTTCCATTCCGCGCGAGTACCTCGTAGCTCGAGAACGACGGCCCAGACCATGACCGCGCTCATCACGAGCGAGTACAGCGGCCAGATCGGGACCAGATAGAGAAAACGCAGGTCGCGCCAGGCCCGGTCGAGGGCGAGCGCGAACAGCACCGCGATCAGGCCGGAGATCAGCCCGAGCCAGCCCAGCACGGCCAGGCCGGTCGACCCGATCGGCGCGCGGCCGGTCGCGGCGAGTACGGGCAGCAGCACGACGGTCATCAGCTGCAGCACCGGGACGACGAGCATCGCGCCGACGTTGAGCACCAGGAACAGGCCGAACGGCCCGTAACGGGGACGGCCGATCATGTCGTGGTGGATTCGCGTCGTCTGCAGGAACCCCCTCGCCCAACGGACGCGCTGCTTCCACAGACCCCGGACGGTGGCCGGTACCTCCGCGTAGACGGTCGCCTGGGGACGGAAGTTGATCTGGAACCCCATCCGCTGGACCCGCCAGGTGAGCTCGAGGTCCTCACCGATGCAGTCCTCCCGGAACCCGCCGACCCGCTCGATGACGTACCGGCGGAATGCGCCGAGGTTCCCCGAGACGATCGGCAGGCAGTTCATCAGCGCCAGCCCGCGACGGCAGAACCCGGTGCCGACGTGTGTCATCAGCGCGCCCATGCGGGGCAGCAGCCGGTCGAGGTTCACCGGCTCGTCGTTACCGCAGACGCCCCCGACGCTGGCCCGGTCGAAACCGGTGAGCATCTGCTGGATCGTCCGTGGGGTGAACACGCCGTCGGCGTCGACGAAGAACAGGATTTCCCCGCTCGACCGGGCGATACCGGCATTCAACGCCGACGCTTTCCCGCCGTTTTCCTTGGCGACGATGATCACGGACGGGTCGTCCGCATACCTCTGCATTATCTGTAAAGTCTCGTCGGTGGATCCGTCGTCCACCAGAATGATCTCTTTCGCCGGATAATCGTCGGCGAGGATCGAATCGACACAATTGGTCAGCACCACCCCCTCGTTGTAGGCCGGAACGATGATCGAGACGAACGGCTCGGAGTGCGTGAAGATCGGTTCGGCCTTGCGTCGCATTTCGAATAGCAGCGCGGCCGGGTAGTAGACGATCTTGAACGAACCCAGGACGAAAATCGGCAGGCTCAGCGCGGCGAACAGTGCGGTCAGCACGATCACACCGGCACCGCCACGGCCGCGAGGTACTCGGCCAGCAACGCCCGGACGATCTCCGGAGCCGCGGCGCTGTGCGCACCGAATCGGGCGTTGACTTCCAGCACCACCGGCGTCCCGTCGGCACGGCGCCGCACGTCGACGTCGGCCGGGCCGTAGAGCTGCAGTGCCCTGGCGGCGCACAGGGCGACCTCGGCGACGTCCTGCTCGTCCGCCCGCTCGACCGTGACCGCGTTGCCGACCTCGCCGTGCGTCCGGCTCGTCTTGCGCAGTACGACCACCGGATCGGCGCCGGCCGCGTCCCGGGAGCGGTAGAGGTCCACCGCGTACTCCTCGCCGGGCGCGAACTCCTGGGCGATCATCCGCGGCACGTCGGGCAGCGGACGGTCCCAGTTCGCGCCCGGGCGGTGCACGGTGACGCCGCGTCCACCCCGCCCGGCCCGCGGCTTCGTGACGAACGGGGCTCCGAGCAGGTCGACCAGCTTGGCCGGGGTGCAGCCGCCCTCGACGACGAGACAGTGCGGCACCGGTACCCCGGCGGCGTCCAGGGCCCGGGCGGTCCACCACTTGTCGTGCGCGAGCGCGGTGGCGGTCACCGAACCGACGACGATCGGCGTGGGCGTGTCCGCGTAGGGCGCCAGCGCCGGCAGTTCCTCGCTGACGGTCGGGATGATCAGCGCGGCGCCGTGCCGCGCGGCCAGTTCGGTCAGCACCGAGGGCAGCGCCGGATCGCCGGCCGCCGGCACGGCCAGCACGTCCGGGTCGTCGGGCGGCGGCACCAGGTCGACTCCGAGCGCCCGGACGCCGTAGGCCCGTAACTGGGTGCACAGGCTCCGCCCGGCGGGCCCGGCGGCCCCGGTCACCACCACCAGCGGCGCCGTCACAGGTCACCGACCGAGGAGCAGAGCAGCCGCACCGGCTCGAAGCCCTCGGCGTGCGCGATCTTCGCCTGCGAGCCGCGGAAGCTGGCGATGCCCCGGATCCGGTCGCCGGTCATGTAAGGCTTGCCCGCCTGGTCCCGGTGCGCGCTGACCGCACTGACCTTGACGTCCACGTAGTCGCCGATGTCGACGAAGACCTGCGGGCTGAAGTCCGAGGTCACCGACGGGCTCTCGTAGCAGAGGATCGCCGGGTGCTGGCGCCCGGCGCGCAGCGTCGCCAGGTGCACGGCGTGGTGGTCCTGGTGCTGGTCGTTCCCGGAGTGGGTCAGCACGATGTCCGCGTTGTACCGGCGGATCGCCGCCTCGATGACCTGCGTCATCTCCAGTTCGACGTCGCGCAGCCGGGTGTCCGGGAAGTCGTGGACGGTGACGCTCGTGGTGCCCAGCAGCTTCCCGCCCGACACCGCCTCGCCGGGGCGCCGGCTCGCGTCACCGCCGACCTCGCCTCCGGACATCACGAGCGCGTGCACCTCGTGGCCGGAGTCGTGGAGCTTCGCGATCGTGCCGCCACAGGCCAGCTCGAGGTCGTCCGGGTGCGCTCCGATCGCGACGATCCGCCGCGGCTGACCGGCCGGTCGCGGGTCGATCCAGCGCTGGTGGACGACCAGCAGGAGCAGCCCGACCGCGAGGGCGTCCACCGAGAACAGCCCGATCGCACACACCCGGTCGGTGGTCAGCGGCCAGTCACCGTGGAACAGCGCCACCGCGAAATTCGCCGGTACGAGTGACCCGGAAAGTAAATAGGTGAGGAGGCGAACCTTCTCGGGCTCGCGCAAACGCCGGTCGATCCGATTGCCCGGCCACGTCGAAACAATTGGCGGGATACAGAGAACCAGGGTCAGGAAAGTGAACAGAGAAATCGACACGGCCCCTCCGGGTGCGGAATTCCGATCAAGCGCCGCGAGCATCATCTTTACTCGCGGCAAAAGATTATCGGATCGCCGAAACCCGCTCCTCCGCTGAATTCCCGACCGATATTCATACGGTCGAAAGCGTTACTCGCCCGGTCGGTCAGCGTTTAATCGCGCAATACGCGGCGCACCGCGTCGGGGAGTCGGGCCAGCACCCTTGACGCGACGACCGGCCCGGCTTCCGCGGCCAGCCGGCCCGCCGTGCCGTGAACGAAGGCACCGGCCGCGGCCGCCTCGGCCGGGGGCAGCCCACCCGCCAGCAACGACCCGATGACGCCGGACAGCACGTCGCCGGTGCCCGCGGTGGCCAGTTCCGGCACTCCGGCCGCCACCACGAACGCCGGAGCGTCGTCCGGACCGGCGATGACCGTGCGGTTGCCCTTGAGCAGGACGGTCGCGCCGAGATCGCGGGCGGCCCGGCGGGCGGCGGCCAGCCGGTCGGGACCGACCTCACCGGCCAGCCGGGCGAACTCGCGGTCGTGCGGGGTGACGACGGTCGGCCCCTCGCGCTCACGCAGCCAATCCATGCGCTGCGAGACGATCGTGAGCCCGTCGGCGTCCAGCACCACGGGCAGGTCGGTGGCGAGGATGCGACGCACGGCCTCGACCGCGTCGTCGTCCGTACCGAGACCGGAACCCACGACCCAGGCCTGCACCCGGCCGGCGTCGGCCACCGTCGGCGAGCAGACGACCTCCGGATGGGCGAACCGGACCGCCTCGCGGGCCGCCCCGGCGTAGCGGACGTAGCCGGCCGGGCCGGAGAGCGCACCACCGGTGGACAGGATCGCCGCGCCCGGGTACTGCTCCGACCCGGACGCGAGACCGACCACGCCGCGGGTGTACTTGTCGTCGTTCGGCCCCGGATGGGGCCACCAGCCGCGTACCGCCTCGGCGGTGACCAGCCGCAGCGCAGGCGGCTCGGCGAAGTTCAGCCCGATGTCGACGAGCTCGACCAGCCCGGCGCGCTGAGCACCCTCACCGACCAGCAGGCCGACCTTGTAGCTGCCGAACGCGACGGTCAGGTCGGCGGTGACGGCCACACCGGTGACCTCACCGGTGTCGGACTCGACGCCGCTGGGCAGGTCGACGGCGACGACCAGGCTGCCCTCGGCACGCCAGGATTCGGCGGCGTCGGCCAGCCGGGCGCCGTCCGGACGGAGACCGCCGCGCCCGCCGATGCCGAGCAGCCCGTCGACGATCAGCGCGGGCCGGGTGCGGACGTCGCAGAGCTCCACCAGGCGGCCACCAGCCGCGGTCAGCGCGGCGAGCCCGGCGCGGTGCACCCGTTCGTCCTGCACCCCGGCCACCGCGCGGACGACCGCACCGCGGCGGGCCAGCGTCGCGCCCGCGTAGAGCGCGTCGCCACCGTTGTCACCGCCACCGACCAGGAGGACGACCGGCGCACCGTAAACGCCACCGGAGCCGGCCAGCAGCGACGCGCACCGCCGGGCCAGCCCGGCCGCGGCCCGGCGCATCAGCCCGCCCGGCGGCAACCCGGCCATCGCCTCGTGCTCGGTGGCCCGGATCGTCTTCACCGGCCAGGCGCCCGTCATTGCGTCCTCAGCACTCATGCGGCCTCCGCCACCACCATTGCCGATGCGATCCCGCCGTCGTGGGAGAGCGAGAGGTGCCAGCGGGTGATGCCGAGTTTCGCCGCGGCCTCGGCCACCGTGCCGCTCACCGTGAGCCACGGCCGGCCGGCCTCGTCCGCGACGATCTCGCAGTCGTGCCACAACAGACCGCCGGGCGCGCCCAGCGCCTTCGCCACGGCCTCCTTCGCGGCGAACCGCGCGGCCAGCGAATCCGCTGGCCGGGGGTGGCCGGCGGAGGTGAGCCGCTCCTCCACCGTGAACAGCCGCTCGGCGAAGTGCGGGGTACGGGCCACCGCCGCCGCGAACCGTTCGACGAGCACCACGTCGATGCCGACACTGACGATCACGCCCACCACCCTGGCACGCCGGACCGGCCGGGTGGCACGGTGGGTTCCGTGACCACTCGAGTTGCTCTCTGATCGCCTGGCTGGCCGGGCCCGAGGGGGCCTGGGTGACCGGCCAGGTGATCAGCTCCGACGGCGGCCGGGGTCGGCGAGGCTGACTCAGCCTGCTACTCGACCGTGACCGACTTGGCCAGGTTCCGCGGCTGGTCGACGTCGTTGCCGCGGGCGGCGGCGATCTCGCAGGCCAGCACCTGCAGCGGCACGACCGTGGTGAGCGGCGCGAGCAGCGTCGTCGTCTTCGGCACCCGGATGATGTGGTCGGCGTACGGCTCGACCGCGGTGTCGCCCTCTTCCGCGATCACGACCGTCCGTGCGCCCCGGGCCCGCACTTCCTGGATGTTCGACACGATCTTGTCGTGCAGGATGCTGCGCCCGCGCGGGGACGGCACCGTGATGATCACCGGCACCCCGTCGTCGATCAGCGAGATCGGGCCGTGCTTGAGCTCACCGGCGGCGAAGCCCTCGGCGTGCATGTACGCGAGCTCCTTGAGCTTCAGCGCACCTTCCAGCGCGACCGGGAAGCCGACGTGCCGGCCCAGGAACAGCACCTGCTGCGACCCGGACAGGTCCCGGGCCAGCTTGCGCACCGGCTCCATCGTCCGGAGCACCTCGGCGACCGCGTCCGGCGTCGCCTTGAGCTGGTCGACGATCGCCGCGACCTCGTCCGCGTACTTGATGCCGCGGATCTGGGCGAGGTGCAGGCCGACCAGGTACACCGCGATGATCTGGGTGACGAACGCCTTGGTCGACGCGACCGCGATCTCCGGGCCGGCGTGCGTGTAGAGCACCCCGTCGGACTCGCGCGGAATCGTCGAACCGTTCGTGTTGCAGACCGCCAGGACGCGCGCCTTCTGCTCCTTGGCGTGGCGCAGCGCCATGATCGTGTCCATCGTCTCGCCGGACTGGCTGATCGCGATGACCAGCGTCGACCGGTCGAGCACCGGGTCGCGGTAGCGGAACTCGCTGGCCAGCTCGACCTCGACCGGGATACGGGTCCAGTGTTCGATCGCGTACTTGCCGACCAGACCGGCGTTGTAGCTGGTGCCGCAGCCGATCACGAAGATCTTGTCGATGTCGCGGAGGTCCTGGTCGGTGAGGCGGACCTCGTCCAGCGTGATCTCGCCGTGCTCGGTCAGGCGGCCGCGCAGCGTGTCGGCGATCGCCTGGGGCTGCTCGGCGATCTCCTTGAGCATGAAGTAGTCGTAGCCGCCCTTCTCGGCGGCCGACACGTCCCAGTCGACGTGGTAGTCGCGTACCTGGGCGGCCCCGCCGGCGAAGTCGGTGACGACGATGCCGTCCGCGGTGACCTCGACGACCTGGTCCTGGCCGAGCTCGACGGCCTCGCGGGTGTACTCGATGAACGCCGACACGTCGGACGCCAGGAAGTTCTCGCCCTGACCGCGGCCGGCGACCATCGGCGAGTTCCGGCGCGCACCGACGACGACGCCCGGCACGTCCCGGTGCACGACGAGCAGCGTGAACGCGCCCTCCAGCCGGCGGCAGACGATGCGCATCGCCTCGGCCAACCGGCCCGAGCCGGCGTCGGTGCTGGTGTGGCCGTAGTTCTGGCCGTCGAGCGACCAGTAGGCCTCGGCGATCAGGTGCGCGGCGACCTCGGTGTCGGTGTCGGAGCGGAACTCCACGCCCCGGTCTTCGAGCTCGTTGCGCAGGGCCGCGAAGTTCTCGATGATGCCGTTGTGGATCACGGCGATGCTGCCGTCGGCCGACAGGTGCGGGTGCGCGTTGCGGTCGGTCGGGCCACCGTGCGTCGCCCAGCGGGTGTGGCCGATCGCCGTCGACGCGTCCGTGTTGCCGACCGGGCTGTGGGCATCGGCCAGCGCGTTCGTCAGGTTGGCCAGCTTGCCGGCCTTCTTCTCCAAACCGATCCGGCCGTTGTCGATCACGGCGACACCGGCGGAGTCGTATCCCCGGTACTCGAGCCGGCGGAGACCTTCCACCACGATGTCGACCGCCCGACGCGGGCCGGTGTACCCAACGATTCCACACATGGAGCCGAGGTTACCCAAGTGACTACCCGGCTCCCTACGCCGGGATGACAGAGAGCTACTTTCGGCGAGGACTCCTGACCTTTCGGACAGCAAATCGATCGGGTCCCGGTGATCTGTGCAACAGGATCACCACCACGATCGTGAGCCACACCGCTCCGTAGGCGGCTCCGGCCAGCACGTCCGACGGGTGGTGCATCCCGCGGTAGACCCGCGAGAGGCCGACGACCGCGGCGAGCACAGCGACCCCACCGAGATACCAGGCCCGCCGCCCGCCCCCGACCAGCACCGCCAGCGCCCCGTAGCAGCACACCGTCGCCGCGGTGTGCCCGGACGGGAAACTGCTGGTCGGAGGCGCGAGATCAAGATGGGGCACCGGCGGCCGGGGACGATCGACCAGCGCGGTCACCAGCACGAATCCCCAGACCTCGCCGAGCACCGCGAACAGCAGCACGGTCGGCTCCAGCCAGCGCCGGTACATCAGCCGGGCGGCGAGCCAGCTCGCGACCGTGATCACGGTGATCGTGCCGGTCTCGCCGATCAGCGAGCCGAACGCGGTGAGGTCGTCGAACAGCGGGGCGCGGTGGTCGGCGAACCAGCGGTTCAGGCCGGTGTCGTCCGGAACGAACCGGACCAGCAGCTCGCCGATACCGGCAGTGACGGCCACGAGACCGATCCAGAACGGCACGATCCTCGGCAGCAGCCGGCCGGCTTCGGTGAGACTCCCCCACCACTGCGGCAAAGGGCGCGGGTCGTCGTCCGGCTCGGCGCGCTCGGGTTCGAGGCCGGTGCTGACCACGTCGACGGGCGCCAGCCCGGCGTCGCGTCGCCAGAGTTGGAACACGATCGTCGTGGCCGCGGTCCAGCCCAGGCCGACCAGGCATCCGCCGACGACGTCGCTCAGGTAGTGGACGCCGAGGCCGATCCGCGAGAAGCACACGATCGCGGTGACGAGACCGGCCGCCGCCCAGCCGAACGCCTTCCGATCCGGCCGGGCCAGGTCGAGCCAGAGCAACAGCAGCACCGCGCTGCCCACGCACGCACCGAGCGCATGGCCGGAGGGAAACGAGTATCCGTCCGCGTGTGCCACCGCGTCCGGCAGCACCGGTCTGGCGCGGGTGACCACCACTTTGAGAACGACGCCGAGCAGCGCGCCGCCCCAGGTGGTGACGAGGGTCCAGAGCGCGAGCCGTGGACGGTCGACCGCGAGCAGCCAGAGCGCGGCCACGGTGGCCCCGAGCCGGAACGTCGCCGGGTGGCCGACGGTGGAGATCACGTCGAGCGCGTCGACGAACCCTCGGTGGTCGACCGCGAACCGGTTGAGACCGTCGGCGACCGCGAGATCGAGCCGGGCCACCGGGCCGTCGACGTGTTTGACCACGATCGCCAGCAGCGCGACCGGCACGGCGGCGGCACAGGCCACCGCCAGCGCCAGTGCGAAGCGCCGGACGAGTCCCTGGTCGGCCGTTCTAGCCGACGTCAGCTACTACCTTCGCGATGCGCTGAGCGACGGCCTCGGCGTACTCCTGGCTCTTCGCCTCCACCATCACGCGGATCAGCCGCTCGGTGCCCGAGGGGCGGAGCAGCACCCGTCCGGTGCCGCCCAGCTCGCGCTCGGCCTCGGCGACCGCGGTCGCGACCGACTCGGCCTCGGCGACGGCCGCCTTGTCGGCCACCCGGACGTTGATCAGCACCTGCGGGAGGCGGGTCACGGCTCCGGCGAGCTCGGCGATCGTCTTGCCGGTGGACGCCATCCGGGCCATCAGGTGCAGCGCGGTCAGCAGGCCGTCGCCGGTGGTGGCGTGCGCGGGCATCACCACGTGCCCGCTCTGCTCGCCGCCCAGCGCCAGGTTCTGCGCCCGCAGCGCCTCGAGCACGTACCGGTCGCCGACACCGGTCGTGACCAGCGAGATGCCGGCGTCCTTCATCGCGATCGTCAGGCCCAGGTTGCTCATCACGGTGACCACGAGCGTGTCGTCGATCAGCGTTCCGGCGTCCCTCATCGCGAGCGCGAGGACCGCCATGATCTGGTCGCCGTCGATCGTGTTGCCGTCGGCGTCCACCGCGAGGCACCGGTCGGCGTCGCCGTCGTGCGCGACGCCGATGTCGGCGCCGTGTTCGAGCACCGCGGCCCGCACGACGTCGAGGTGCGTCGAACCGACGCCCTCGTTGATGTTGAGCCCGTCGGGCTCCGCGGCGATCGCGATGACCGTCGCCCCGGCCCGCCGGTACAGCTCGGGCGCCACGGCGGACGCCGCGCCGTTCGCGCAGTCGACGACGACCGTGATGCCCTCGAGCCGGTGCGGCAGCGTGGTGAGCAGGTGCTCGACGTAACGCTCGCCGCCGTCGGTGAGGTCACCGATGCGTCCGACCCCGGCACCGGCCGGGCGCGTCCACTCGCGGGCCGCGTTGTGCCGGATCGCTTCCTCGATCGCGTCCTCGATCTCGTCGGGCAGTTTGTGCCCGCCGCGCGCGAAGAGCTTGATGCCGTTGTCGGGCATCGGGTTGTGGCTCGCCGAGAGCATGACCCCGAGGTCGGCGCTGAGTTCGGCGGTGAGGTGGGCGACGGCGGGGGTCGGCAGCGAGCCGACTCTGGTCACGTCCGCGCCCGCGCTGGCGAGGCCGGCGCAGACCGCCGCCTCGAGCATTTCGCCGCTGACGCGCGGGTCACGACCCACGACTGCCCTCGGACGCGGCCCTTCGACTCCGGCAAGCACGTGCGCCGCAGCGACGGCAACCGCCATCGCGAGTTCCGGCGTGAGGTCGCCGTTGGCGAGGCCTCGTACTCCGTCGGTACCGAACAGACGACCCATCAGATCCGTCACTCCGCCGGGTTGGGAAACACACCGGCCGGTGGCAAGACAGCCACCGGCCGGGACAACATACCGAGCTGAAAAATCAGCGCTTCGAGTACTAGCGCTTGCTGTACTGGTACTAGCGCTTGCTGTACTGGGGCGCCTTGCGGGCCTTCTTGAGGCCGTACTTCTTCCGCTCCTTGACCCGGGGGTCACGAGTGAGGAAGCCGGCCTTCTTCAGCGCCGGACGGTCGTCGGGCTCGAGGATGATCAGCGCACGCGCGATCGCCAGCCGGAGCGCACCGGCCTGGCCGGTGATGCCACCGCCGCGCAGGCTCGCGACGATGTCGAACTGCTCGTTCTTCTCGAGGGTGACGAACGGCTCACGGATGAGCTGCTGGTGCACCTTGTTCGGGAAGTACTCCTCGAGGGTGCGGCCGTTGAGCTTGAACTGGCCGGAGCCCGGGATGATGCGAACCCGGACGATGGCCTCCTTGCGGCGGCCGACCGTCTGGACCGGCTTCTCCGCGACGACAGGGATGGTCACGCTAAAAATCTCCTACAGCTGGTCAGCGATGTCGCGGATTACTGGGCGACCTGGTTGATCTCGAACGGCGTCGGCTTCTGGGCGCTGTGCGGGTGCTCGGGGCCGGCGTAGACCTTGAGCTTGCTCAGCATCTGGCGACCGAGCTTGTTCTTCGGGAGCATGCCCCGGACGGCGAGCTCGATGGCCCGCTCCGGACGCGTCTCCAACAGCTCGGCGTAGCCGACTCGCTTCAGGCCGCCCGGGTAGCCGGAGTGGCGGTAGGCGACCTTCGTCTCGCGCTTGTTACCGGTCAGGGCGACCTTGGACGCGTTCACGACGACGACGAAGTCACCGGTGTCGACGTGGGGCGCGAAGATCGGCTTGTGCTTACCGCGCAGCAGCTGGGCTACGTGGGTAGCGAGCCGTCCGAGGACGACATCGTTCGCGTCGATGACGTGCCACTGACGCTGGACGTCTCCGGCCTTCGGGCTAAACGTACGCACGGGTCTACCTTGTCTCGTCAGTACTCTCGGATCCGCTGGCCGCTCACCGGCGGTGGAGCGCGCCGCAACCGGGTGGTTCACCCACGGAACGCGCAACAGCAGCCAAGGATACCCGGCAGATTCGAGCATGGTCAAAATCGGCGTGCCGAGGCGGGCCCGGGCACGACGTAGCTTCTTAAGAGTAGTCCGGTGCCCGTGGATGCGACGCACAGTTGCTGCGCAGGGTAGCTAGGCTCGCGTCATGAGCACGCCGCCGCCTCCGAGCCAACCGGGTTGGGACAGCCCCCCAGCGCGTCGGCCCGGTGCCGACGAGCGCAACGCCGACGAGCCCGGGCCCGACGGTACCTCCCAGCCTCCGTACCCGGGCTACCCGCAACCGGGGGGCTACCCCCAGCAGGGGTACCCCGACCAGCACGCTTACGGCGCGGACTCCGAGCAGAGCTGGTTCGAACCGTCGCGCACGCAGCAGTCCCAGCAGGGGTACCAGGAGACGCCGTCGGGCCAGCACGCGGCGCCGGGCGGGCCTGCGGGCCGCCCGGCTGACCAGCAGGGCTACCAGGGGCAGCCGGGCTATCCCGACCAGGGGTACGGCGGCGACCAGCAGGGGTACGGCAACCAGCAGGGTTACAGCGAGCAACCGCCGTACGCCGGTCAGCAGGGGCCGCAGGGGTACGCCGATCAGGGTTACGGCACACCGCAGGGCTACCAGGCCGACCCGCAGGGCTATCCGGCCGAACAGGGCTATGCGCCCGAGTCCCAGGGCTACCCGGCCGGGCCGCAGGGGTACCCGGCCGAATCCCAGGGCTACCCGGCCGGGCCGCAGGGCTACCCAGCCGGGTCGCAGGGCTATCCGGCCGAGCAGGGTTACGGCGGCCAGCAGCCGGGCTACCCGGGCGAACAGCAGGGCTACCCGGGCGCGCAGCAGGGTTACTCCGGCGCGCAGCAGCAGGACTACGCCGACCAGCAGGGGTACCAAGGCGGTCAGCCGGGCTACGGCGATCAGCCGGGATACCCCCAGGGGTACGGCAACCAGCCGGGTTACCCCGCCGACCAGCAGGGATATGCCGCCGACCCGCAGCAGCAGGGATACCCCGACCAGGGCCACGGCTCCCAGCCGGGCTACCCGGGCGGCTACCCGACCGGCCCGGCCGGGTACCGCGAGACCCCGTCGGGCAGCTACCCGACCGGCTACCAGGAGGCCCCGTCCGGCGGCTACCCGGAGGCCGGCTACCCCGGCACCGGATACCAGGACGCCGGGCGCCAGGACGGCGGGCGCCAGGACGGCGGGCGCCAGGACGGCGGCTACCCCGACGGTGGTTATCAGGCGCAGGGCTACCAGGAGGGGCCTTCGGGCTACCAGCGGCAGCCCGAGCGCTACGGCCCGCCGCCCGGCGCCCCCTCGAGCGGCATCCCCGCCAGCGGCATGCCCACGAGCGGCATGCCGGCCAGCGGAATACCGTCCAGCGGTGCCCCCGCGGCGTACCCGCCGCTCGAAGGCCCGAGCGGTGACCCGTACGGCCAGAACTACGGCTACGGCGGCAGCGGTTTACCGGTCCGGGCCGAGAACGACCGCACCGCGGTCACCCCGACCCGCCGTCCGCTCAACCAGCCCCCGCCGGACGAGCCCGGCGGCCGCGGCAAGCTGATCGCGATCATCGCCGGCGTGGTCGTGCTGGTGCTGATCCTGGCAGCCCTCGGCGGTTGGTACTTCCTGCGCGACGACGGCTCGACCGACAAGGCGGCCGCCCCGAAGCCGTCCGCCACGACCGGCGCTCCCAGCCCGAGTACCGCGCCCTCCAGCGCGGCCCCGACCTCGTCGTCCGGCGCGTCCGACAAGCTCGCGTCCCGGACGACCGACCCGGCCCCGCTCGAGCTCACCGCGCTCAGCCAGCCCAAATACACGATCCCGACGAGCGGCAGCTACACGCGCACCGGCCAAGACAAGGTCGCCAACTGCGGCACCTCTGTCGACGGTGCCGCGGTCGCGTTGGTGAAGAAGCTCAAGTGCTCCGAAGTGACGAGTGTCACCGCGGTGAACACCACGACGAGCTGCGCGGTGACGTTCGGCGCGCTGAACTTCCCCGACGCCGCCACCGCCGCCCAGGCCGAGACCGCGATCAAGGGCAGCACCGCGGGCAGCTTCGTCCCGCGCCGGCACAACGTCGCGGCCGAGGGGCAGTCGGGCAAGAAGGACTGGTGGTTCTACCGCAAGGCGTACGGGCACTGGCTGGTGTTCTCCAGCGGCGCCTACACGTCCGGCAAGAAGGCGGAGAAAGACCAGGTCATCGACGGTTGCGCCCAGGATTTCCTGTACTTCACGATCGACGCTCTGGACAAGCGGAAGTAACCAGCAACGCGATCTGCACCCGGTTCTCGCAGCCGAGCTTCGTCAGGATGCGGCTGACGTAGGTCTTGATCGTCGCCTCGGTCATCTGCAGGCGGGTGCCGATCGCGGCGTTCGAGAGGCCCTCGGCGACCAGGTCGGCCACGTCCCGCTCGCGGCCGGCCAGCGTCGCCAGCCGGGTGCGAGCGGCCCGGCGGCGCTCCGCGTCGCCGGGCTCGACCATTCCGAGAACGATCCGGGCGACGGCCGGTGACAAGTAGGCCTCCCCCGCGTGCGCGGCACGCACCGCCGCGATCAGTTCGGCCGGCCGTGCGTTCTTGAGCAGGAACCCGGCGGACCGGTGCCGCACCGCCCGCACGACGTTCGGCTCGCCTCCGAACGAGGTCAGGACGACGACCGGCAGCGCGGGCTTGCGCCGCCGCAGTTCTTCGACGACGCCCAGCCCGTCGAGCAGCGGCATCCGAATGTCCACGAGCACCACGTCCACCCCCGGCGCGGCAGCCCGCTCGACGGCGGCACGCCCGTCCGCGACCTCGGCGACCACCGAGAGCCCCGGATCCGACTCCAGCACCGCCCGGATCCCGGCCCGGATCAACGGTTCGTCGTCGGCGATCAGCACCCGGATCACGGTGTTCACCGCACCCCGAGCATCATCGCCGCGGGCAGAGCCCCGAACAGGATCGCCGCGGTGGCCGCCCCGAGCACGAACGAACGCACCCGATCGATCGCACCCTCCCGCCCGTCGAGTCCCTCGTCCCCGAATCCGCCGGGCCCGGCGGTCGGCGCCACGACCGGCGCGGCGGTCGGTGCCACGACCGGCGCGGCGGTGGATGGGGCGGTGGGTGCCGCGGTCGGAAGCATCGCGGTCAGGCGGAAGCGGCCGCCCTCCCACCGATGCGCGAAGGCGCCGCCGAGCGGCCGGAGGCGCTCGTCGAGGCCTCGGAGGCCGTACCCCTCACCCGCCGGCACGCGCGGCGCCGGGTTTTCCACGCTCAAGAGCAACGTGTCGTCCTCCCACTCGAGCGTGACGCTCACCGGCGCGCCGGGCGCGTGCTTGCTCGCGTTGGTCAGCCCTTCCTCGATCACCCGATAAGCCGCCCGTTCGACCGAGCCCGACAGCAACCCCACCGGGCCGCTCCCGCGCAGCGCGATCGATCCCCCCGCCCGCCGATACCGCTCCACCAGCCCGTCGATCCCCCGAACCCCCGACGCACCCGGCTCCCGATCCCCCTCCGCGGGCCATCCCTCGGCCTCCTGCGCCTCCGAGCTCACCGATTCCCGCCGCTCCCGGGCCACCGCGTCACGCGGGCCGGAGCTCGGGGTGCCGGGCGGGGACGGGGGGTCGGCGCGGAGATCGCCGACCACGGTGTGGAGCTCCGTCGCCACCTCGCGGACCTGGGTGGCCAGCTCGGCCACCGCGGCCCGGTGCTCCGGCGGGGCGTCACCGACCTCGATCGCGGCCGCCCGCATCGAGACCAGACCCAGACGGTGGCCCAGTGCGTCGTGCATGTCCCGGGCGATCCGCAGGCGTTCGCGCAGGCGTTCCTGCTCGGCCAGCAGCGCGTGCGACCTCCGCAGCTCGGCGTTGCGCTGGCGCAGCGCGGTCAGCAGCCGGACGTGCTGCCTGCGGTAAGCGCCCGCGGCCAGCGGCAGCACCACGAACACCAGGTAGGTGACCGCGAGTTGCGGTGCCATCGCGGGCTCGGCGACGGCACCGGTCACCGGCACCCCGGCGGCCCCGGCGGCGACTCCACCCACGAGCCAGCGGGCCCGCACCCACCGCCCGGCGGCGAACGCCGTGCCCAGCATCAGCACGTACAGGATGAGCGCACCCATGCCCAGCAGGCTAAGGGCTCCGGGCACCCGTCAACGTTCGTCGCGAAGTCCGCCAACTTTCGCCGGCTGTCCGGCGGCGGCGCGCGGCCTAGCGTCAAGAAATGCTCGAACTGCGGGAACTGTCCAAACGCTACCGTCGTACGACGGCGGTGGACGCTCTGACCTGCACCATCCGACCCGGTCAGGTGACCGGGTTCCTCGGCCCGAACGGCGCCGGGAAGTCGACCACGCTGCGGCTGATCCTCGGCCTCGACCGTCCGACGGCCGGCGCGGTGACGATCGACGGCCACCGGTACGCGGACCTGCGCCACCCCCTGCGCCACGTGGGTGCGCTGCTCGACGGGCCGGCCGCGCACCGCGGACGGTCGGGCTACGCGCACCTGCTCTGGCTGGCGCAGTCCAACCGGATCCCGGCCGCCCGGATCGACGAGGTGCTCACGCTGGTCGGGCTCGACGACGTGGCGCGACGCCGGACCGGCACGTACTCGCTCGGCATGAGCCGGCGGCTCGGGATCGCGGCCGCGCTGCTCGGCGATCCGCCGATCCTGCTGTTCGACGAGCCGACGAACGGGCTCGACCCGGAGGCGATCCGCTGGTTCCGGACGATGGCCAGGAACGCCGCCGCCGAGGGCCGGACCGTGCTGGTTTCCAGCCACCTGATGAGCGAGATGGCACTGACCGCCGACCACCTGTTGGTGCTGGCCCGCGGGCGGCTCCTCGCCGACTCCTCGCTGGACGACTTCGTCGGCGACGCCGGCTCGCTCGAGGACGCGTTCCTGAGGCTGGTCTCGTGATCCGCGCTGAGCTGACGAAGCTGTTCTCGTTGCGGTCGGCGGCGGTCCTGCTCGGGCTGGCCGTGGTATCGGCGGCCGGGCTCGGTGCGCTGCTCGGTTCGGCGATGCGCGACGTGCCCGACGACCGGTTCGAGCCGGTGTTCACCGCGTTCTACGGACTGACGCTGGCCCAGCTCGCGCTCGTGGTGTTCGCGGTGCAGGCGGTCGGTTCCGAATACCGCTCGGGGACGATCCGGCTGTCGCTGGTGGCCGTGCCACGCCGGGGGGCGTTCTTCGTCGCGAAGGGTCTGGCCGTCACGGGCTCGCTCGGGGTGGCCGCGGCCCTCGCCGTGCCGGCTGCGTTCTTCCCGGCCCGGGCCGTGCTCGGCGAGCGGGGAGTCGGTCCGGGAGACGCCCCCCTCGTCGGCGCGTGGATCTACCTGGTGCTGATCGGGATGTTCGCCTTCGGCGTCGCGACCGCGCTGCGCAACCCGGTGGCGTCGCTGGGAGTGCTGCTTCCGCTGCTGCTGCTCGGCTCCCAGGGGCTGGGCAACGTGCCGCACCTGAACACCGTCACCCAGTACCTGCCGGACCAGCTCGGCTGGGTGATGCTGCACCTGGCGGGCCCTCAGGACGACCCGCGCTGGGCCCGCGACTACGGCCCGTGGACCGGCCTGGGCCTGCTCGGGGTCTGGGCCGCCGCGGCGCTCACGGCCGGCTACGTCGTGCTGCGCCGCCGCGACGCCTGATCCGCACTGTGCGGCTAGCGGGCTCTCACCACCCGCCCGCTGTCCCACACCGGTTCGGTGGTCTCGCGGACCTCGCCGTCGGCGGCGAACGACAGGTACCGGTCGAAGCTTCGCGCGAACCAGCGGTCGTGCGTCACCGCCAGCACCGTGCCGTCGAACGCGGCCAGTCCTTCCTCCAGCGCCTCGGCCGACTGCACGTCGAGGTTGTCGGTCGGTTCGTCGAGCAGCAGCAACGTGCAGCCGGCCAGCTCCAGCAGCAGCACCTGGAACCGGGCCTGCTGCCCGCCGGAGAGCGTCGCGAAGTCCTGGTCGGCCTGGGACTGCAGCCCGTACCGGCGCAGCGCCGAGATCGCCTTCCCCCGGTCGACGCCCCGGCGGGTGCCCGACCCCCGGTTGAGGATCTCGACCAGCGGCTTCCCGACCCATTCGGGGTGCTCGTGGGTCTGCGCGAACAGGCCGGCGACGACCCGGGCCCCGAGCCGCCACGAGCCCGTGTGGGCCACCTGGTCGCCACCGAGCAGGCGCAGGAAGTGGCTCTTGCCGCTGCCGTTCGCGCCCAGCACCGCGACCCGCTCGCCGTAGTAGACCTCCAGGTCGAACGGCTTCATCAGGCCGCTGAGCTCGAGCTTCTCGCAGATCACGGCCCGGACGCCGGTGCGGCCGCCGCCGAGACGCATCTTCACCTGCTCGGAAACCGGTCGTTCCGGCGGTGGCCCGGCCTCTTCGAACTTGCGCAGGCGGGTCTGCATCGCGTGGTACTTCGCCGCCATCGCCTCGCTGTTCTTGGCCTGCTGCTGCAGCGTCCGGACCAGATCTTTGAGGCGGGTGTGCTCCTCGTTCCAGCGCCGGTGCAGCTCGTCGAGCCGGTCGAGGCGCGCGCCGCGCGCCGCGTGGTAGCTCTCGAACCCGCCGCCGTGCACCCAGGCCGAGTGCGCTTCGAGCGTGACGACGTGGGTGGCGGTGCGGGCCAGCAGCTCGCGGTCGTGGCTGACGAACAGGACGGTCTTCGGCGTCTCGACCAGCCGCTCCTCCAGCCAGCGCTTGCCCGGGACGTCGAGGTAGTTGTCGGGCTCGTCGAGCAGCAGCACCTCCTCGGGGCCACGGAGCAGCGCCTCCAGCGCGAGGCGCTTCTGCTCACCACCGGAGAGCGTGCGGACCATCCGGTGCTGAGCCCGGTCGAACGGGACGCCGAGCGCGGCGACGGTGACCGTGTCCCAGAGCACCTCGGCGTCGTACCCGCCGGCGTCACCCCAGCCGGACAGCGCCTCGGCGTAGCGCAGCTGGGTCGGCTCGTCCTCGCGTTCCATCATCGCGAGCTCGGCTCTCTCGAGCTGTTCACCGGCGGTGCGGATCGCGGCCGGGGCCAGGCTGACGAGGAGGTCCCGCACGCTGGTTTGATCCCGCACCGAGCCGATGAACTGGCGCATCACGCCGAGCCCGCCGACCGTGGTGACCGATCCCTGCTGCGGCGTCGCGTCGCCGGAGATCATTCGCAGCAGCGTCGTCTTGCCCGCGCCGTTCGCGCCGACGAGCGCAACGGTTGCGCCTTCCCCCACCCGGAAAGACACCTCGCGGAACAGTTCACGACCGTCGGGCAGTGTCTGCCCCAGCCCAGATACTTCGACGTAGCCCACGGGGGGATGATTCTCCCTGAACCCCGCCCGCTGGTCATCCCAGTTTTCGTGAGGAGCTCACCATGTCGACCAATCCGCGCGCCGGGCAGCCGGCCGAGCCGTCCGATCTCGTCGACATCGCCCACCTCATCACCGCGTACTACGCCGAGCACCCCGATCCGGCCACGATCGAACAGCGGGTCGCGTTCGGCACCTCCGGGCACCGCGGATCGAGCCTGAAGCGCGCGTTCAACGACGACCACATCGCCGCGACCAGCCAGGCGATCGTCGAGTACCGCGCCGCGCAGGGCACCGACGGCCCGCTCTACCTGGGCCGCGACACGCACGCGCTGAGCGAGCCGGCCTGGACGACCGCGCTCGAGGTGTTCGCCGCGAACGGCGTCACCACGCTGGTCGACTCGCGGAACGGCTACACGCCGACCCCGGCGCTGTCGCACGCGATCCTGGCCTGGAACCGCGGCCGCACGCAGCACCTGGCCGACGGCGTGGTGGTCACCCCGTCGCACAACCCGCCGGACGAGGGCGGTTTCAAGTACAACCCCACCCACGGCGGCCCGGCCGACACCGACGCCACGAAGTGGATCCAGGAGCGCGCGAACGACCTGATCGCCGACGGTCTGCGGGGAATCAAGCGGGTGCCGTTCGAGCGCGCCCGCCGGGCCGACACCACGTCGACGTACGACTACCTCGACAAGTACGTCGGCGACCTGCCGAACGTCGTCGACCTGGACGCGATCGCGGCCTCCGGCCTGCGGATCGGGGCGGACCCGCTGGGCGGGGCCTCGGTCGCCTACTGGGGCGAGATCGCCGACCGCTACAAGCTCGCGATGACCGTGGTGAACCCGCTGGTCGAGGCCGACTTCCGGTTCATGACGCTGGACTGGGACGGCAAGATCCGGATGGACTGCTCCTCGCCTTCGGCGATGGCGTCGCTGATCACCCGCCGGTCCGAGTTCGACCTCGCCACCGGCAACGACGCGGACGCCGACCGGCACGGCATCGTGACGCCGGACGCCGGGCTGATGAACCCGAACCACTACCTGGCCGTCGCGATCCAGTACCTCTACGCGCACCGCGAGGGCTGGCCGGCCCACGCCGCGATCGGCAAGACGCTGGTCTCGTCGTCGATGATCGACCGGGTCGCGTCGTCGCTGGGACGTCGGCTGGTCGAGGTGCCGGTCGGGTTCAAGTGGTTCGTTCCCGGGCTGCTCGACGGCTCGGTGGCGTTCGGGGGCGAAGAGAGCGCCGGGGCGTCGTTCCTGCGCCGGGACGGGCGGGTCTGGACCACCGACAAGGACGGGCTCATCCTCGACCTGCTCGCGGCCGAGATCACCGCGGTGACCGGCAAGACCCCCAGCGTCCACTACGCGGCGTTGACGGAGCAGTTCGGTGCCCCGGCCTACGCCCGGGTGGACGCGCCCGCCACGCGCGAGCAGAAGGCCCTGCTGGGCAAGCTCTCGCCGTCGCAGGTGACCGCCGAGTCGCTGGCGGGCGAGCCGATCGTCGCGAAGCTGACCTCGGCGCCCGGCAACGACGCGCCGATCGGCGGGCTGAAGGTCGTCACCGAGACGGGCTGGTTCGCGGCCCGGCCCTCGGGCACCGAGGACGTCTACAAGATCTACGCCGAGTCGTTCAAGGGCGCCGACGACCTCGCGCGCATCCAGGAGGAAGCCCGCGAGGTCGTCGGAGCGGCCCTGAAGGGCTGACTTACTAGGCTAAAAAGGGCTCACGTACTGGCGCATCGCGTCGTGGGAGTCGGGAAAGCCGTACTCGCCGAGCAGCATCGCGAAGTTGCCGAAGGGGAGCTCGTCGTAGAGCCACGTACGTGGCGACGCGGCGAGCACCTGGGCCAGCCGCTGCTGGCGACCTTCCAGAGCGGTGAACGGCGTGTTCGCGAACACCGGGCCGTGCGGGCAGGCCAGCCGGAGCGCCTCCCCGGCGACCGTCAGCGCGGGTGACGCCTGCACCTGCGGCAGACGGGCGAGGAACGCGTTGAACGCGTCCGCGTCCACGGCCGGGCCGAGCTGACGCAGCGCGAGCGCCGCGTAGCCGGCCAGGTCGCCGTTCAGGTAGGGCATCCGGACGTCCGGCGCGCTGCCGCCGCCGGCCCAGTGCAGCAGCTCGGCGGCCACGTCCGGCCCGGCCGCGGGGCCGCGCAGTTTCGCGAGCGCGATCGCACCGGCCCAGCGGACGACCGGCCGCGCCTCGGTCAGAGCCCGGAGTGCCATCGACTCGCTACCGGACGCACCCAGCAGCCCGGCCGCGACGACGGCCACCGCGGTCTCGGCCTCGTCGCCGACGGCTGCGAGCGCGTCGAGTGTCACCAGCGAGGCGTCCGGGTCGGCGTCCGGGAACCAGCCGATCGTGTAGGCCGCGACCAACGCGACGCCGTCGTCGTCCGGTAGTGCCCCCATCGGCGTGGACCCGGCCGGCGGGAGCGCGGCCGCCGTGATGCCGGTGCTCCCGGTGGCTCCCTCGGCCACGGCGGCGGCGGACGCGGCGGCGGCCGAGGCGTCCGCACCGAGGGCCGCCGCCGCGGCTTCGGCCTTTCCGGCGGCGACGGCGACCGCGGCGGGCCTGGTGGCCAGACGGCGCAGCAGCGGTAACCCGGCGGCCACGGCGTCGTAGGCCCGCTCCTCGGCCAGCGCGTCGACCTTGGCCTGGTCGTCGATCGACAGACCGTCCCAGCCGCTGCGCAGCACCCGGGCCATCGCGTCCTCGCCGCCGATCGACTGCAGCCGCAGCTCGTCGACCGGCAGGGTCTCGGGCAGCCAGGCCTCGTCGCCGCCGATCGCGATCATCGCCAGCAGCTGCCCGATGAACGCGCGGTCGGGCACGGTCGGGTCGCCCATCAGGTCGAGCAGCAACGGCACCGCGTACGCGCTGGCCGGATAGCGGGTGCCCTGGTGGACGACGCTGCTGAACAGGGCACCGAGCGCCTCGTCCCGGACGTCCGCGTCGTCCGACCGGAGCGCGGCCACGTGACGCGGAACGTCCTCGGCGCTGCCGTAGGCATGGGTCAGGCGGGACCAGTCGACAGAGTGGGTCACGTGCCCATCTTGGTATCGAGCGTCCGGACGCGCCGGGTGAGGTCGATACGGGCGGAGAGCTCGTCGTCGGCCGGGTACTCGACCGCGACCAGCGTCAGTCCGTGCGGAGGCGCCACCGTGACGTTGTTCGCCCGCTCGGAGCGGGTGAGCAGACCGGCCGGCCACTCGGCCGGATGGCGTCCTTCGCCGACGGCCAGCAGCGCGCCGATCAGGCTCCGGACCATCGAGTGGCAGAACGCGTCGGCGGCCAGGTGCGCCTGCAGCACGCGGCCGGGGCCCTCGCCGGCGATCTCCCAGCGGAACTCCTGCAGGCCCCGGACCGTGGTGGCCCCCTCGCGGCGGCGGCAGAACGCGGCGAAGTCGTGCTCACCGAGCAAGTGGCGCGCGGCCTCCCGCATCGCCTCGAGATCCAGGCGCCGCGGCCAGGCCAGCGTGTCGTGGCGGCGCAGCGGTTCGGCTCCCCACGGGGCGTCGGTGATGCGGTACACGTACCGCCGCCGGAGCGCGCCGAAACGGGCGTCGAAGTCCGGGTGCGCGCGCGAAACCGCCCGCAGCCGGACGTCCCCCGGAAGGACACCGGAAAGACGGCGGACCAGGGACGCCTCGAGGGTGTCCCAGACCTCGGCCGGGAGGTCGAGGTGGGCGACCTGCCCGGAGGCGTGGACGCCGGCGTCGGTCCGGCCGGCCACGGTCAGCGAGACGTCGGTGCGGGTGACGCGGGCCAGCGCCTCGGTGAGGACGCCCTGGACCGTGCGCTGGTCCTGCTGGAACGCCCAGCCGGCAAAGCCGGTGCCGTCGTACGCGATGTCGAGCCGCACACGAACGAGCCCGCCGGTGTGGTCACCGGCGGGCCCGTCGTCAGGCATTGGATCCAGCGGGGATCAGGCCTTCTCGTCGCCTTCGGCGGCGTCGGCCTTCGCCTCGGCTGCCTCGGCCTTGGCCTCAGCGGCTTCCGCCTTGGCCTCAGCGGCCTCGGCCTTCGCCTCGGCGGCCTCAGCCTTGGCCTCGGCCACCGTGGTGTCGTCGGCGTCGGTGTCAGCGTCGGTGTCGGTGTCGCCGGACAGGGCCGCGGCCTTGTCGTCCTTGGCGTTGGCGAACCGGGTGCCGCGAGCGCGCTCGGCCTCGCCGACGGCCGCCTGTGCCACGGTCAGCGCCTCGACGAGCTCGATGATCGCCATCGGAGCGTTGTCACCCTTGCGGGGCTCGGTCTTGACGATCCGGGTGTAACCGCCGGGGCGGTTGACGTACCGCGGGCCGATCTCGGCGAACAGGTGACCGACCACGTCCTTGTCCCGCACCAGGCTGAGCACCTGGCGACGGGCGTGCAGGTCTCCGCGCTTGGCGAAGGTGATCAGCCGCTCGGCGTACGGGCGTAGCCGCTTCGCCTTGGCTTCGGTGGTGGTGATCCGGCCGTGCTCGAACAGCGCCCGTGCCAGGTTCGACAGCAGGTGCTTCTCGTGCGCCGGGCTACCGCCGAG
This sequence comes from Cryptosporangium sp. NPDC051539, assembly GCF_044454545.1. NCBI lineage: Bacteria > Bacillati > Actinomycetota > Actinomycetes > Cryptosporangiales > Cryptosporangiaceae > Cryptosporangium > Cryptosporangium sp. NPDC051539. Next base: position 241,379 of record NZ_JBITDV010000010.1, read on the forward strand.
GCGGGGACCCTTGGTGGGCGTGGGCATCTTGCTTGCTCCTCGGTTGGCCGCTCCGTGGTCGGACCTGACTCAGGTCCGACCACGGACAGCGGGTTACAGCTGCTCGGTCTCGGCGTAGTCGGCGCCGTCGTAGTCGGCGTCGGAGAAGGTGTCCACGACGTTCGCCGGGTCGAACCCGGGCGGGGAGTCCTTGAGCGCGAGACCCATCGTGGCCAGCTTCATCTTGACCTCGTCGATCGACTTCGCACCGAAGTTGCGGATGTCGAGGAGGTCGGCCTCGCTGCGGGAGATGAGCTCACCCACGGAATGGATGCCCTCACGCTTGAGGCAGTTGTAGGAACGGACCGTCAGGTCGAGCTCCTCGATCGGCAGCGCCAGGTCGGCCGCGAGAGCGGCGTCCTGCGGCGACGGACCGATGTCGATGCCCTCGGCGGTCTCGTCGAGCTCACGGGCGAGCCCGAACAACTCGACCAGGGTCGAGCCGGCCGAGGCCAGCGCCGTCCGCGGGGTGATCGAGTTCTTCGTCTCGACGTCGATGATCAGCTTGTCGAAGTCGGTCCGCTGCTCGACACGGGTCGCCTCGACGGCGTACTTCACCTTCAGCACCGGCGAGTAGATCGAGTCGACCGGAATACGGCCGATCTCCTGCCCGGGCTGCTTGTTCTGGACCGCCGAGACGTAACCACGGCCACGCTCGACGGTCAGCTCCATTTCGAGCCGGCCCTTCGCGTTGATCGTGGCGATGTGCAGGTCGGTGTTGTGCACGGTGACGCCCGCCGGCGGCGCGATGTCGGCGGCGGTGACCGTGCCGGGGCCCTGCTTGCGCAGGTACATCGTGACCGGCTCGTCGTTCTCGGAGCTGATCACGAGCTGCTTGATGTTCAGGATCAGCTCGGTGACGTCCTCTTTCACCCCCGGAACGGTGGTGAACTCGTGCAGGACGCCGTCGATCTTGATGCTGGTGACCGCGGCACCGGGGATCGAGGACAGCAGCGTGCGCCGGAGCGAGTTGCCCAGCGTGTAGCCGAATCCGGGCTCCAGCGGCTCGATCGCGAACCGCGAGCGGTACTCGTTGACGGACTCTTCAGTCAGCGTAGGACGCTGGGTGATGAGCACTTCTTACTCCTGTCGGTCCGGGCATCCGCTATTTGACGCCCGCCTTACCGCGCAGAAGACCTGCGCGGCACTGACAATCGTACGGGGCGGTGCTCATCGCACCGCCCCACCGATTACTTCGAGTAGAGCTCGACGATCAGCTGCTCCTGGACCGGCGTGTCGATGACCTGCCGGGCCGGGAGGGCGTGCACCAGGATCCGCATCTGGCTGGTGAGAACCTCGAGCCAGGCCGGGATCCCGCGCGAACCGGCCTCGGCGCGGGCGACGACGAACGGCGTGAGCTCGCGGGACTTCTCCCGGATCTCGACGATGTCGTTCTCGCTCACGCGGTAGGACGGGATGTCGACCTTGACGCCGTTGACCAGGACGTGGCCGTGGCGGACGACCTGGCGCGCCATGTCACGCGACTTCGCGAAGCCGGCGCGGTACACGACGTTGTCCAGGCGGGACTCCAGGATCTGGAGCAGGATGTCGCCGGTCTTGCCCTGCTTGCGGTTCGCCTCGACGTAGTAGCCGCCGAACTGCTTCTCCAGAACGCCGTAAATGCGCTTGGCCTTCTGCTTCTCACGCAGCTGCAGCAGGTACTCGCTGTCCTTCGTGCGACCGCGGCCGTGCTGGCCCGGCGGGTAGGGCCGGACCTCGATCGGGCACTTCGGCGAGTCGCACTTGCTCCCCTTGAGGAACAACTTCATCTTCTCGCGCCGGCAACGGCGGCAATCAGCACCGGTGTAACGGGCCATTTCTCCTCAGTCTCCTCGTACGTGGGTGCTGATCAGACGCGGCGGCGCTTGGGCGGGCGGCAGCCGTTGTGCGGCATCGGGGTGACGTCGGAAATCGACCCCACCTCGAGACCGGTGGCCTGCAGCGACCGGATGGCGGTCTCGCGACCGGAGCCCGGGCCCTTCACGAAGACGTCGACCTTGCGCATGCCGTGCTCCTGCGCCTTGCGGGCAGCGTTCTCGGCAGCCATCTGGGCAGCGAACGGCGTCGACTTACGCGAGCCCTTGAAGCCCACGTGGCCGGCGGACGCCCAGCTGATCACGTTGCCCTGCGGGTCCGTGATCGACACGATCGTGTTGTTGAACGTGCTCTTGATGTGCGCGTGGCCGTGCGCGACGTTCTTCTTTTCCTTGCGCCGGACCTTCTTGACCCCGGCGCCACGGCTCTTCGGTGGCATTGCTAAAAGTCTCCTCGAGAAATGCGGTAGCTAAGGCTGGGCAGCGGGCGGTTACTTCTTGCCCGGCTTCTTCTTGCCGGCCACGGTCTTGCGCGGGCCCTTACGGGTGCGCGCGTTGGTGTGCGTGCGCTGACCGCGCACAGGAAGGCCGCGCCGGTGCCGGATGCCCTGGTAGCAACCGATCTCGATCTTGCGCCGGATGTCAGCGGCGACCTCGCGGCGAAGGTCACCTTCGACCCGGAACGAAGCCTCGATGTAGTCACGAAGTCGAACCAGGTCTTCGTCCGACAGGTCGCGAACGCGGACGTTCGGGTCGAGCCCGGTCGCCGCGATCGTCTCCAGAGAACGGGTCCGGCCGATGCCGAAGATGTACGTGAGCGCGATCTCCAGCCGCTTTTCGCGGGGGAGGTCTACGCCGACGAGACGTGCCATGGGTGGGCGTACTCCTTCGTCTGCGGAGGTCTGAGCGTCTTCGAGTTCCCGTCTGCCCAGACGGGCCCCGGCCTCCGACCGGGGGTGGGACGCTCGCTTCTCAGCTCACGCCTCGGACGCTTGAATTCGGTTCCCTGCTTCGCACCGCCCTGAGGAGAGGGCGACGGTGCGGTCAGCCCTGGCGCTGCTTGTGGCGCAGGTTCTCGCAGATCACCATGACCCGGCCGTGACGGCGGATCACCTTGCACTTGTCACAGATCGGCTTGACGCTCGGGTTGACCTTCACGGCTGTTCGCCATCTCCTAGAAAACGCCGCCAGCCGTGAGGGACCAGCGCGCTGCTGTCGATTACTTGTAGCGGTAGACGATGCGCCCACGGGACAGGTCGTAGGGCGAAAGCTCCACGACGACCCGGTCCTCGGGCAGGATGCGGATGTAGTGCTGCCGCATCTTGCCGGAAATGTGAGCCAGGACGAGGTGTCCGTTTTGCAGCTCCACGCGGAACATCGCGTTCGGCAGCGCTTCGACCACTCGGCCTTCGATTTCGATGGCCCCGTCTTTCTTGGGCATGTCCTCCGCAATCGTGACGTCGTTCCGGGCCCGGAGGCACCGGCGGTAAAACTCGGTGAGGCGCATCAGGTCTTCAGCCGCGTCCCTCGCTAGACATAGCGAGAGAACAGACGCAAGGCGCCAGCAACTAAGTCTACGTTGTCGGCGCCTGACCCGCCAAACCGGCCCGCTCGGCCGTACTCGTCGCGCCCTCGGGTGGGCTAGTCGCGCTTCCCGGTCAGCCGGTTGGCCAGGAGCACCGCACCCCAGATCCCGATCGGGAAGATCGGCCAGTAGAACGACGGTTCGCCGCGCGCGACGCTGGTGACGGCCCAGATCACCGAGAGGATCAACGCGATCCGCACCCAGCTGCGCTCGGAACCGGTGAGCCCCGCTCGCCTCGGTACCGCGACCTCGGTCGCCCGTTCGCCACCCCCGGCGACCGGAGGCCGAGGGGTGTTGCCGGGCTGCGCGGGAAGGTCAGCGGTGAGCGGCACCAGGTCGGCGTCGGTTTTGGCGGCGTAGGCCGCGGCCGCTCGCTCGTCGAACTCGTGCAGGTCGAGCCGACCCTCGTCCAGGGCCTTCTGCAGCCTGGCGACGACGGTCTGACGCTCCGCGTCCCCGACCCTGAGGGCCGGCGGGGACTGCGGAGGCTCGGGTTTCTCCGGTAACGGCGACGCCATGGGTCCAGTGTCTCTCCCCCGGGCCACCCACGGCGAGTCAGTCTCGCGACTGCTGCCGGGTCACCGCGTCGCCGAGCCGGGCCAGACCGCCGTCGAGGGCGGTCAGCACCCACGGGCCGTCTTCGGTGAGCACGAACGTGTGTTCGGTGTGGGCGGCGCGCGAGCCGTCGATGGTCACGACCGTCCAGCCGTCTTCGAGTTCGACCGTGTCGGGGTCGGCGAACGTGATCATGGGCTCGATCGCCAGCGCCATGCCCACCCGCAGCTTCGGCCCGCGGCCCGGCTTGCCGTAGTTGAGCACGTGCGGGTCCTGGTGCATCTCGGTGCCGATGCCGTGGCCGCCGTAGTGCTTGACGATGCCGTATCCGCCGCCGGCCCGGACCGTGGTTTCCACCGCGTAGCTGATGTCGGTGAGGCGCCCGCCGACCCTCGCCGCGGCGAAGCCGGCCCACATCGCGTCTTCGCAGACCTGGGCCATCGTCAAGTACTTCTCTTCGACCGTGCCCACGCCGACGGTGATCGCCGAGTCGCCGTGCCAGCCGTCGACGATCGCGCCGCAGTCGATCGAGATCAGGTCGCCGTCGTGCAGGACCTGGCCCCGGCTCGGGATGCCGTGGACGACCTGGTCGTTCACCGACGCACAGATCGACGCCGGGAAGCCGTGGTAGCCCTTGAACGACGGAACGCCGCCCATCGACCGGATCGATTCCTCGGCGATCGCGTCGAGTTCTCCGGTGGAGATGCCCGGTGCGACCGCGGCGCGCAGGCGCTCCAGCGTCTTCCCGACGACCAGGCCGGCCTCGCGCATCAGCAGGATGTCGGCGGGTGACTTGAGCTGGATTTCCTGCGTCCTGAACACGTTCCGACAGTACTTCGGGAAGGAACGTGTTTGGAAACCCGGCAGATGGTCATCCCACGCCTTGTGGGGTGGAGACAGGTTGAAGGGCCGGGCGAAAGCCCGGCCCTTCAACCTTCGGTCTATTCGAACGGCCCCAGCGCGTCGATGGCGCGATCGGTGACGTCCTCCACCGGACCGGTGGCGTCGATCCCGACCAGCTTGCCCTGGGCGCTGTAGAAGTCGACCAGCGGCTCGGTCTGCTCGTGGTAGACCTCGAGGCGCTTGGCGATCGTCTCCGGCTTGTCGTCGTCACGCTGGAACAGCTGGCCGTCGCAGCGGTCGCAGACCCCGTCGACGGTGGTCGGATCGAACTCGACGTGCCAGATCTTCCCGCAACCACGGCACGTACGGCGCCCGGAGAGCCGCCGGATCACCTCGTCGTCCTCGACCACCAGTTCGAGCACGACGTCGATCTTGACGCCGAGCTCCTTCAGCATGTCGTCGAGCACCTCGGCCTGCGGGACGTTCCGCGGGAACCCGTCGAGCAGGAAACCGTCGCCTGCGTCCGGCTCGGCGAGACGCTGACGGACCATGTTGATCGTGATCTCGTCCGGCACGAGCTGACCGGCGTCCATGTACTTCTTCGCTTCGACGCCCAGCGGGGTGCCCTGCCCCACGTTGAAGCGGAACAGGTCACCGGTGGAGATCTTGGGCGCGCAGAGGTGAGCTGCGATGAACTCGGCCTGAGTCCCCTTGCCCGCACCCGGGGGGCCGACCAGTACCAGCCGCACTAGCGGAGGAAGCCTTCGTAGTTGCGCTGCATAAGCTGGCTCTCGATCTGTTTAACGGTCTCGAGACCGACACCGACGATGATCAGTACCGCCGTACCCCCGAAGGGGAAGTTCTGCGTGCTGTTGCCGCCGTTGTCGAGTAGTGAGATGAACAAGTTCGGAAGAACCGCGATGATACCCAGGTAGATCGACCCCGGAAGAGTGATCCTGCTGAGAATGTAGCCGAGATACTCCGCGGTCGGCCGACCGGGCCGGATGCCGGGGACGAACCCGCCGTACTTTCGCATGTTGTCCGCGACCTCGGTCGGGTTGAACGTGATCGCCACGTAGAAGTACGTAAAGAAGACGATCAGTGCGAAATACAGCGCGATGTGCACCCAGGAGTCGGCCGGGGTGATCCACTTGTCGACGAACCGCTGCACCGAACCGGGGTTGTTCGGGTCGCCGAGCTGGCTGAACAACTGGGGCAGGTAAAGCAGCGATGAGGCGAAGATCACCGGGATGACACCGGCCTGGTTGACCTTCAACGGGATGTAGGTGGACGTGCCGCCGTACATCCGCCGGCCGATCATCCGCTTCGCGTACTGGACCGGAATCCGCCGCTGCGCCTGCTCGATGAAGACCACCAGGCCGATGACGACCAGGACGACCACGAGCACGATGCCGAAGACGAGACCACCCTTGGTTTCGAGGATGTTCTGGCCCTCGTAGGGGATCCGCGCCGCGATCGACGTGAAGATCAGCACCGACATGCCGTTGCCGACGCCGCGGTCGGTGATCAGCTCACCGAGCCACATGACGACGGCGGTGCCCGCGGTCATCGTCAGCACGAGCGTCGTCAGCGTCAGCCACTCGGGCTGGGCGGTGTTGCTCGGGATGACCGAGAGCGTGCAGCCCTGGAAGAGGTTGCCACTCCGGGCCAGGGCGATGTAGCCGGTCGACTGCAGGATCGCCAGGCCGATCGTCAGATAACGCGTGTACTGCGTGATCTTCGATTGCCCCGCCTGGCCCTCCTTGCGGAGCTGCTCGAGCCGCGGAATGACCACGACGAGCAGCTGCAGGATGATGCTGGCGGTGATGTAAGGCATGATGCCCAGCGCGAACACCGAGAGCTGCAGCAGCGCACCGCCACTGAACAAGTTCAGCAGCGTGAGTACGTCGCTGCCACCACCCGTGTTCAGCTGGTCGATGCACGCGTTGATGTTCGTGACCGACACGCCTGGCGACGGCAGCGTGGCGCCGACCCGGTAGATCGCGATGATGAAGAGCGTGAAGAAGATCTTCTTGCGCAGGTCGGGCGTACGAAACGCCCTACCGAAGGCGGCGAGCACAAGTCCTCCTGCGCACGGACCCCACTGTCGTACAGACGTGGCCCGCTGATCGGTAAGGCCGCGAGTTCCGCACTCGAGGAACTAGCGGCCAAGTCATGGTCGGGGCTGCCCGCTCCGCCGTCAGGCGCGGGCCTGTGTTGCGAACTCTAACAGTCAGTCGGTCTCCCGTGCCCCACGCCGAATCTCGACGGGAGCACAACACCCTGAGAAGGCGCTGAGGAAGCCATAGGGACCAACGACGTCCGGCCCGGGCGAGTTCCGCCCGGGCCGGATACCGGTTGCTGTACTTCAGTCCTCGGACGGCGCAGCCGCGCCGCTGAGCTCGTTGACCGAGCCACCGGCGGCCAGGATCTTCTCCTTGGCGCTGGCCGAGAACTTGTGCGCGGTCGCGGTGAGCGTGACGCCGCCGAGGTCCCCGTCTCCGAGGATCTTCACCGGGCGTCCCGGCCGGACGGCACCGGCCAGGGCGAGCTCTTCCGGACCGATCTCGCCGCCGTCCGGGAACAGCTGCGCGAGCCGCTCCAGGTTGACGACCTGGTACTCCACCCGGAACCGGTTCTTGAAGCCCTTGAGCTTCGGCAGTCGCATGTGGATGGGCATCTGCCCACCCTCGAAGCGAGCCGGAACCTGGTAACGGGCCTTGGTTCCCTTGGTACCGCGACCGGCCGTCTTACCCTTGGAGCCCTCACCACGACCCACGCGGGTCTTGGGGGTGTGAGCGCCAGGGGCCGGCTTCAGGTGATGGACCTTGAGGGCCATGGCGTTACTCGACCTCCTCGACCGTCACGAGGTGGCGCACGGTGTGAACCATGCCGCGCATCTCGGGGCGGTCTTCCTTCACGACGACGTCGTTGATCCGCTTCAAGCCGAGCGACCGCAGCGTGTGGCGGTGGTTCTGCTTGGTGCCGATCGACGACCGGATCTGGGTGACCTTGAGCCGAGCCACGTCACTCCCCTCCCGCCGCACGAGCCCGCAGCAGGGCGCGGGGCGCGACGTCCTCGAGCGGGAGACCGCGGCGAGCCGCGATGGCCTCCGGGCGCTCGATCATCTTCAGCGCCGCGATCGTGGCGTGCACGATGTTGATCGCGTTCGACGAGCCGAGGCTCTTGCTCAGGATGTCGTGGATACCGGCGCACTCCAGCACCGCGCGCACCGGGCCACCGGCGATGACACCGGTACCGGGGCTGGCGGGCTTCAGCAGGACGACGCCAGCGGCGTCCTCGCCCTGCACGGGGTGCGCGATGGTGGAGCCGATCCGAGGCACCTTGAAGAAGTGCTTCTTGGCCTCCTCGACACCCTTCGCGATGGCGGCCGGCACCTCCTTCGCCTTGCCGTAGCCGACACCCACGGTGCCGTCGCCGTCGCCCACCACGACCAGCGCGGTGAAGCTGAACCGACGACCACCCTTGACGACCTTCGCCACACGGTTGATCGCGACTACGCGCTCGATGTGCGGCGACTTCTCCGGGGCCGATCCGCCCCGCCCGCCGTCGCGGCGGTCCCGGCGCTCGCCGCCTCCACCGCCTCGGCGCTGCTGACCAGGCATCAGACGTTCCCCTCGTAGCTGATTACGGTGCTGTTGTTCATCAGAACTCCAGCCCACCCTCGCGGGCGGCGTCGGCCAGAGCCGCGATCCGCCCGTGGTACTTGTTGCCGCCGCGGTCGAAGACGACCGCGTCGATCCCGGCCGCCTTGGCGCGCTCGGCGACGAGCTGGCCGACCTTCTTGGCCTGGGCCGACTTGTCTCCGTCGCCACCCCGGATCGAGGTGTCGAGGGTCGAGGCCGACGCCAGCGTGCGGCCGGCGGTGTCGTCGATGACCTGGGCGTAGATGTGCCGGGTCGACCGGGTGACGACGAGACGCGGACGCGTCTCGGTGCCCGCGACCTTCTTCCGGAGGCGGAAGTGACGGCGTGCCTTGCCCACCCGGCGGACGGCGGAGACGCCGGCCCCGGACTTGCGGTGAAGCAGCTGAGCACCCATCACTTACCTGCCTTTCCGGCCTTACGCCGGACGTTCTCGCCCTGGTAACGAACGCCCTTGCCCTTGTAGGGCTCCGGCGGACGAATCTTGCGGATGTTGGCGGCGACCTCGCCGACCAGCTGCTTGTCGATGCCCTCGACCACGAACGTGGTCGGCTTCTCGACCCGGAAGGTGATGCCCTCCGGCGGCCGGACGGTGACCGGGTGGCTGAACCCGAGCGCGAACTCGAGGTCGGAACCCTTGGCCTGGACGCGGTAACCGGTGCCCTGGATCTCCAGGGTCTTGCTGTACCCGGTGGTGACGCCGGCGATCATGTTGGCCACCAGCGTGCGGGTCAGCCCGTGACGTTCCTTGGACCGACGCTCGTCGTTCGGGCGCGAGACCTCGATCGTCCCGTCGTCCGCCCGGCCGACCGTGATCGGCTCGACGACCTGGTGGGTGAGCGTCCCCTTCGGGCCCTTCACGGTGACGTTCGTGCCGTCGATCGCGACGTCGACGCCGGAAGGGACCGGGATCGGCAGTTTACCGATGCGTGACATGCTCTCCCCTACCAGACGTAGGCGAGGACTTCCCCGCCCACTCCGCGCTTCGTGGCCTGCCGGTCGGTGAGCAGCCCGGATGACGTGGAGATGATCGCCACGCCGAGGCCGCCCAGCACGCGGGGCAGACTGTTGGACTTCGCGTACACCCGCAGGCCGGGCTTCGAGACACGCCGCAGGCCGGCGATGCTCCGCTCCCGGTTGGGGCCGTACTTCAGGTCAACGGTGAGGACCTTGCCAACGGCACCCTCGGCCGGGTCGGCGACGGTCCAGCCGGAGATGTAGCCCTCCTGCTGGAGGATCTCGGCGACGTGGGCCTTGAGCTTCGAGTGCGGCATCGACACGCGATCGTGGTACGCCGAATTGGCGTTGCGCAGACGCGTGAGCATGTCTGCGATCGGGTCGGTCATCGTCATGGGTTCATGCCTTTCTCGCCGCGGTTCCCGAAGGCCTTCGGCGAAGCAGCGGACCTCCGGAGAGGTCCTTCGTTCTTAGTGATGACGAGAGTCACCACGAGGACTTGGTGACTCCGGGAAGCTCGCCGCGGTGCGCCATCTCACGAACGCAGATGCGGCACAGACCGAACGACCTGTACACGGCGCGCGGACGGCCACAGCGCTGGCAGCGAGTGTAGGCGCGCACCTTGAACTTCTGCTTGCCCGACGCCTTCTGGATCAGGGCCTTCTTCGCCATGCTCAGTTCTCCTTGAACGGAAAGCCGAGGAGCTTGAGCAGCGCCCGACCCTCCTCGTCCGTCGTCGCGGTGGTCACGACCGTGATGTCCATGCCCCGCGGGCGGTCGATCCTGTCCACGTCGATCTCGTGGAACATCGACTGCTCGTTCAGGCCGAACGTGTAGTTGCCGTGACCGTCGAACTGCTTGCCCGACAGCCCGCGGAAGTCGCGGATACGGGGCAGCGCGATCGACAGCAGGCGGTCCAGGAACTCCCACATCCGGTCGTTGCGCAGGGTGACCTTCGCGCCGATCGGCTGGCCCTCACGCAGCTTGAACTGCGCGATGGACTTGCGGGCCTTCTGGATCTGCGGACGCTGACCGGTGATCGCGGTGAGGTCACGGACCGCACCGTCGATCAGCTTCGAGTCGCGAGCCGCGTCGCCGACACCCATGTTCACGACGACCTTGACGACGCCGGGAACCTGCATGACGTTCGCGTACTTGAACTGGTCACGCAGCGCGGGGAGGATCTCCTCGCGGTACCGCAGCTTCTGCCGCGGCTGGATCTTCTCAGTGGCCGGGGCAGTCATCAGATGTCCTCACCATTCCGCCGCGAGACCCGGATCCGCTTGCGCTGGATCGAACCGTCCTCACGGGTGACCTCTTCGGTCCGGTAACCCACGCGGGTCGGCTTGTTGTCCGAGCCGATCACCATCACGTTGCTGACGTGGATGGCGGCTTCCTGCGTCACGATCCCGCCCGACTTGGCGCCGCGCTGGGTCGTGGAGACCTTCGTGTGCTTCTTGATCCGGTTGACGCCCTCGACCAGCACGCGCTGGGTGTCGGGATAGGCCTGGATCACTTTGCCCTTGGCGCCCTTGTCCTTGCCGGCGATGACCAGGACGGTGTCGCCCTTTTTGATCTTGAGCTTCGCCATGTCAGAGCACCTCCGGGGCCAGCGAGATGATCTTCATGAACCGCTTGTCCCGCAGCTCACGCCCGACCGGGCCGAAGATGCGGGTCCCGCGCGGGTCGCCACCGTCCTTGATCAGGACCGCGGCGTTCTCGTCGAAACGGATGTAGGAGCCGTCCGGCCGCCGCTTCTCCTTCACGGTGCGGACGACGACGGCCTTCACGACGTCACCGCGCTTCACGCCCGCGCCGGGGATGGCGTCCTTGACGGTGCCCACGATGATGTCGCCGATACCCGCGTACCGCCGTCCGGAGCCACCGAGGACCCTGATGCACAGGATCTCCTTGGCCCCAGTGTTGTCGGCGACACGCAGTCGCGACTCCTGCTGGATCACGTCAACTCCATTGATGTCGCGCCGGTTCTCTCAGTGAGAGCCTGGCGGAACGGAACAATCTCAAGTGTGCCGGAGGGTTCTCCCGAACCCTCCGGCCCAGCGGACTACTTGGCGCGCTCGAGGATCTCGACGACGCGCCACCGCTTGGTGGCCGACAGCGGCCGGGTCTCCATCAGCCGGACCCGGTCGCCGACGCCGCAGTCGTTCTGCTCGTCGTGCGCCTTCAGCCGGTTGGTCCGACGGATGACCTTGCCGTACAGACGGTGCTTGACGCGGTCTTCGACCTCGACGACCACAGTCTTGTCCATCTTGTCACTGACCACGTAACCCTCACGGGTCTTGCGGTCGTTCCGGGAAATCCCGGCAGTGGCCTCGCTCACAGCTTCCTCACTCATGACGTCACCTCGCTGGCGCTCGGCGCCGCCACGAGCTCGGGCCTCACCATGTCATTGAACTTCATGTCAGGCCGTCACCTCACTCGGCGCCTGCTCGATGCCGAGCTCACGCGACCGCATGATCGTGTAGATCCGGGCGATGTCCCGGCGGACGACCTGGAGCCGGCGGTTGTTGTCCAGCTGACCGGTCGCGCTCTGGAAGCGGAGGTTGAAGAGCTCCTCCTTGGCCTCCCGCAACCGGGTGACGAGCTGCTCGTCGTCGAGCTCGCGCAGCTCGGCAGCCTTGTCGTTCGGGCCGCTGCTCACGCCGCCTCACTCCCTTCGCGCATCACGATCCGGCACTTCATGGGGAGCTTGTGGATCGCGCGACGCATGGCCTCGCGGGCGATCTGCTCGTTCGGGTACTGCAGCTCGAAGAGCACCCGACCCGGCTTGACGTTGGCGATCCACCACTCCGGCGAACCCTTACCGGAACCCATGCGGGTCTCGGCCGGCTTCTTCGTGAGCGGGCGGTCCGGGTAGATGTTGATCCAGACCTTGCCACCACGCTTGATGTGGCGGGTGATCGCGATACGGGCCGACTCGATCTGCCGGTTCGTCACGTAGGCGGGCTCCAGAGCCTGGATGCCGTACTCGCCGAAGGTGACCGCCGTACCGCCCTTGGACGCGCCGCGACGCGTCGGGTGGTGCTGCTTACGGTGCTTGACCCTGCGGGGAATCAGCATGGGTCAGCCCTCCTGACCTGCGTTGTCCTGCGTCGCGGCGGCCTCGGGCGCCTCGACGGCCGGCGTGGCGGCCGGCTCAGTTGCCACCGGGGTCTCCGTCGCCGGAGTCTCGACCGCCGCCGGAGCCTCGGTCACTACCGGGGTCTCGGTCGCTACCGGAGCCTCGGCCTCGGTGCGCTCGGCACCACGGCCGCCGCCCTGGCGGTCGCCGCGGCTACGGCCGCCGCCACCGCCACCGCCGGCGTTACGACGACGCTCGGGACGGTTGCCACGGTGCTGACGCAGCGCGGCCTCAGCGGCCTCGCGCTCGGCCCGGCTCTGGACGACGTCGCCCTTGTAGATCCAGACCTTGACGCCGATGCGGCCGAACGTGGTGCGGGCCTCGTAGATGCCGTAGTCGATGTTCGCGCGGAGCGTGTGCAGCGGCACCCGGCCCTCGCGGTAGAACTCCGACCGCGACATCTCGGCGCCACCCAGGCGACCGGCGCACTGCACCCGGATGCCCTTGACGCCCGGCGACTTCATCGCCGACTGCATCGCCTTGCGCATCGCGCGCCGGAAGCTGACCCGGCTCGAGAGCTGCTCGGCAACGCCCTGGGCGACCAGCTGAGCGTCGGCCTCGGGGTTCTTGACCTCGAGGATGTTCAGCTGGACCTGCTTGCTGGTGAGCTTCTCGAGCTGGCCGCGGATCCGATCGGCCTCCGCACCACGACGGCCGATGACGATGCCCGGCCGGGCGGTGTGGATGTCGACGCGGACCCGGTCACGGGTGCGCTCGATCTCGACCCGTGAGATGCCGGCGCGCTCCATACCGCGCGACATCATCTTCCGGATCGCCACGTCTTCTCCGACGTAGTCCTTGTACAGCTTGTCTGCGTACCAGCGGGACTTCCACTCGGTCGTGATGCCGAGCCGGAAGCCGTGCGGGTTGACCTTCTGACCCATTACTCGGCGCTTCCCTTCGTGGCTGCCGCTCGGCCGCCGCTCGCCTTCTTCGGCGCCCGCTTCGGCTTCGCCGTCGGGGCCACGCTCTCCACCACGACAGTGATGTGGCAGGTGCGCTTCCGGATCCGGTAGGCACGCCCCTGGGCGCGCGGCCGGAACCGCTTCATCGTCGGGCCCTCGTCCACGAAGGCCTTCGTCACGAGCAGCGAATCGGGGTCCAGCCGCTCGTTGTGCTCGGCGTTCGCGATCGCGCTCTCCACCACCCGGTAGACCTGCTCGCTGGCGGCCTGGGGGGCGAACTTGAGCGCGGTCAGCGCCTCCTTCGCGGGCATCCCCCGGATGAGGTCGACCACGCGCCGGGTCTTCATCGCCGTCGTCCGGACATACCGCGCCTCGGCGAATGCGCCCGGGGCGTCCCCGAGCAGCGCCACGCGTCGCGGATTCACGCGCTTGCCGTCGATCACTGCCATCTGTCTGCTCTCTCGTGTCTTCCGCGCCCGGGCTACCGAACGCACTGATCACCGGGTACGGGATCCGCGTCAGCGGCGGCGGCTCTTGCGGTCGTCCTTCTCGTGACCCTTGAACGTGCGGGTCGGCGAGAACTCGCCCAGCTTGTGGCCGACCATCGCCTCGGTGACGAACACCGGCACGTGCTTGCGTCCGTCGTGGACGCCCAGCGTGTGACCGATCATCTCCGGCGTGACGGTCGAGCGACGCGACCAGGTCTTGATGACGTTCTTGGTTCCGCGGGCGTTCTGCGCGTCCACCTTCTTGATCAGGTGGTCGTCGACGAAGTAGCCCTTCTTCAAGCTGCGGGGCATGGCCTACAAACCTCAGCGCTTCTTGTTGGTCTTGCGGCGGCGGACGATGAACTTGTCGCTGGCCTTGTTGGCCTGGCGAGTGCGACCCTCGGGCTTACCCTTCGGGTTGACCGGGTGACGACCACCAGAGGTCTTGCCCTCACCACCACCGTGCGGGTGGTCGATCGGGTTCATCGCCACACCACGGACGGTCGGGCGCTTGCCCTTCCACCGCATGCGGCCGGCCTTACCCCAGTTGATGTTGGACTGCTCGGCGTTGCCGACCTCGCCGACCGTGGCACGGCAGCGGGCGTCGACGTTGCGGATCTCGCCGGACGGCATACGCAGCTGGGCGTAGGGGCCGTCCTTCGCGACGAGCTGGACGCTCGCCCCGGCGGACCGGGCGATCTTCGCGCCGCCACCGGGCCGGAGCTCGATCGCGTGCACGACCGTACCGACCGGGATGTTGCGCAGCGGCAGGTTGTTGCCCGGCTTGATGTCGGCGCCGGGGCCGCACTCGATGCGGTCGCCCTGCTTCAGCTTGTTCGGCGCGACGATGTAACGCTTCTCGCCGTCGACGAAGTGCAGCAGCGCGATGCGGGCGGTGCGGTTCGGGTCGTACTCGATGTGAGCGACCTTGGCCGGCACGCCGTCCTTGTCGGCCCGGCGGAAGTCGATCAGCCGGTAGGCGCGTTTGTGTCCACCGCCCTGGTGGCGGGTGGTGATCCGACCGTGCGCGTTCCGGCCGCCCTTGCTGTGCAGGGGGCGGACCAGCGACTTTTCCGGGTGGTCACGGGTGATCTCGGCGAAGTCGGCGACGCTCGAACCACGCCGGCCCGGCGTAGTCGGCTTGTATTTGCGGATGCCCATCTGTATCCCTCAGCTCTCGATCCTCAGAGTGGTCCGGCCCCCGTCAGGAGACCGGCCCCCCGAAGATCTCGATGCGGTCGCCGGGCGCGAGACTCACGATCGCGCGCTTGGTGTCTTTCCGCTTACCCGTGCCGAACTTGGTCCGCTTGCGCTTCCCCTGCCGGTTCAGCGTGTTGACCGCCGTGACCTTGACGTTGAACACCTGCTCGACCGCGATCTTGATCTGCGTCTTGTTCGCGTCGGGCCGCACGAAGAACGTGTACTTGTTCTCGTCCAGGAGCCCGTAGCTCTTCTCCGAGACGACCGGAGAAAGCAGGATGTCCCGCGGGTCGTAAATCACTTCGACTCCTCGGTATCGGGCAGCTCGCGGGAGCTGGCCTTGGCGGTCGCGCCACCGGCAACGGAGCCGGACACGAACTCGTCGAAGGCGTCCTTCAGGAACACCACGTCGTCGCTGATCAGCACGTCGTAGGTATTGAGCTGGTCCGGCGTCAGGACGTGGACCTCAGCGATGTTCCGCACCGACAGCCAGGCCGTACGGTCCCCGCGGGGTACGACGACCAGGACGTGCCGCGAGCTGGACAGGTTCGCCAGTGCCTTGACGGCGTCCTTGGTGTTGGGCACGTCGCCCTCGACCAGCGAGGTGATGACGTGCACCCGGCCACCGCGGGCCCGGTCGGAGAGCGCGCCCCGGAGGGCAGCAGCCTTCATCTTCTTGGGCGTCCGCTGCGAGTAGTCGCGCGGCTGCGGGCCGTGGACGACGCCACCGCCGGTGAACTGCGGTGCGCGGGTCGAGCCCTGGCGGGCGCGGCCGGTGCCCTTCTGCTTGTAGGGCTTGGCCCCACCGCCGGACACCTCCGCACGGGTCTTGGTCTTGTGCGTGCCCTGACGGGCCGCCGCCTGCTGAGCCACCACGACCTGGTGGATCAGCGGAATGTTCGTCGTCACGTCGAAGATCTCGGCGGGCAGGTCAGCCGTGCCGGTCTTTGCTCCGCCGGCGTCGACGATGTCAATCGTGGTCACTTCGGCACACCGCCCTTACCAAGCTGGGTCTTGGCGGCGGTGCGAATGAGCACCAGCCCGCCCTTGGGCCCGGGCACAGCGCCCTTGACCAGGATCAGGCCCTTCTCAGCGTCGATACGGTGCACGCTGAGGTTCATCGTGGTCGTACGGACGCCACCCATCCGGCCGGCCATCCGCACGCCCTTGAAAACACGACCCGGGGTCGCGCAGCCGCCGATCGAGCCCGGCGCGCGGTGCTTGCGCTGGACACCGTGGCCGGCGCCGAGGCCCTTGAAGCCGTGCCGCTTCATGACACCCGCGTAGCCCTTGCCCTTGCTGGTGCCGACGACGTCGACCCTGATGCCCTGCTCGAAGATCTCCGCGGAGATCTCCTGCCCGATCTCGTACTCGGCCGCGTCCGTCGTGCGGATCTCGACCAGGTGCCGCCGCGGGGTGACGCCGGCGCCCTTGAAGTGGCCACTCTCCGGCTTGTTCACCTTCCGCGGGTCGATGGCGCCGAAAGCGACCTGGACCGCGGAGTAGCCGTCACGTTCGGGGGTGCGCACCTGGGTCACGACATTCGGCCCGGCCTGAACGACGGTCACCGGAATCATCCGGTTGTTCTCGTCGAAGACCTGGGTCATTCCGAGCTTCTCGCCCAGGATCCCCTTGATCTGCCTGTCCATAACTTCTTTCCGACTCTCTTGGGTCCGGATCCTCTCCCGGCCTGTGGTGCTGACCGGGCGTGTCCTTCAAATGGCGTCGTAATGCGTTGTCGGGTCCTGAGTCCGGACCCGAGCGCGATTACGTCCTTAGAGCTTGATCTCGATGTCGACGCCGGCGGGGAGGTCGAGACGCATGAGCGAGTCGACGGTCTTCGGCGTCGGGTCGAGGATGTCGATCAGCCGCTTGTGGGTCCGCATCTCGAAGTGCTCGCGGGAGTCCTTGTACTTGTGCGGCGAGCGGATCACGCAGTAGATGTTCTTCTCCGTCGGCAGCGGCACCGGGCCCGCGACCGACGCGCCGGTGCGGATCACCGTGTCAACGATCTTCCGCGCCGAACTGTCGATGACCTCGTGGTCATAGGCCTTGAGCCGGATGCGGATCTTCTGTCCCGCCATGGAAACTTCAGTCCTGTCTCTAACGCCGGGGGTCTGGTGGGCTGCCGGATAGTGGTCCGCGTGGCGCGGCGGCCGAGTCTTGCGACCCGACCGCCGCGCCACGCCGGGGCCTGACGGCCCCCGTGGACTACTACTTGTTGATCTTGCTGATGCGGCCGGCGCCGACGGTCCGACCACCCTCGCGGATCGAGAACCGCAGGTTGTTCTCCATGGCCACCGGCTGGATGAGCTTCACCGACATGTCGGTGTTGTCACCCGGCATGACCATCTCCGTGCCCTCGGGGAGGGTCACGACGCCGGTCACGTCGGTGGTACGGAAGTAGAACTGCGGCCGGTAGTTGTTGAAGAACGGCGTGTGGCGCCCACCCTCGTCCTTGCTGAGGATGTAGACCGTCGCCTCGAACTCCGTGTGCGGAGTCGTGGTGCCCGGCTTGATGACGACCTGGCCGCGCTCGACGTCTTCCCGCTTGATGCCGCGGAGGAGCAGACCGACGTTCTCGCCGGCACGCGCCTCGTCGAGCAGCTTGCGGAACATCTCGACGCCGGTGACCGTGGTGGTCTGCTTGGTCTCCTTGATGCCGACGATGTCGACCGTCTCGTTGACCTTCAGCACACCGCGCTCGACACGACCGGTGACGACCGTACCGCGACCGGTGATCGTGAAGACGTCCTCGATCGGCATGAGGAACGGCTTGTCGAGGTCGCGCTCCGGCTCCGGGATCGTCGTGTCGACAGCGTTCATCAACTCGATGATCTTCTCGCCCCACTCGGCGTCGCCCTCGAGCGCCTTCAGCGCCGAGACACGCACGATCGGAGCGTCGTCACCCGGGAACTCGTACTGGTTGAGCAGCTCGCGCACCTCGAGCTCGACCAGCTCGAGGATCTCCTCGTCGTCCACGACGTCGGCCTTGTTCAGGGCGACGACGATGTACGGAACACCGACCTGGCGGGCCAGGAGCACGTGCTCCTTGGTCTGCGGCATCGGGCCGTCCGTCGCGGACACGACCAGGATCGCGCCGTCCATCTGGGCGGCACCCGTGATCATGTTCTTGATGTAGTCAGCGTGACCCGGGCAGTCGACGTGCGCGTAGTGACGCGACTCCGTCTGGTACTCGACGTGCGCGATCGAAATCGTGATACCGCGCTGCCGCTCCTCCGGCGCCTTATCGATCTGGTCGAACGGCGTGAAGGGGTTGATGTCCGGGTACTTGTCGTGCAGAACCTTGGTAATCGCCGCAGTCAGCGTCGTCTTACCGTGGTCGATGTGACCGATGGTTCCGATGTTGACGTGCGGCTTGGTCCGCTCGAACTTCGCCTTCGCCACTGGTCTTTCCTCCTGTGGACTAAAACTCTGAACGCCGTGCGTCCGGGTCTGTTTCGGGTCGGGTATCGCCTGAGCTCGGGGCTTATTCGCCCGTTGCCTTGGCGATGATCTCCTTCGCGACGTTCTGAGGAACCTCGGCGTAGGAGTCGAACTGCATGGAGTAGCTCGCCCGGCCCTGGGTCTTCGACCGGAGGTCTCCGACGTAGCCGAACATCTCGGAGAGCGGAACCAGGGCCCGGACAACGCGGGCACCGCCACGCTCTTCCATCGCCTGGATCTGACCGCGCCGCGAGTTGAGGTCGCCGATCACGTCACCCATGTTCTCTTCGGGCGTCGTGACCTCTACGGCCATCATCGGCTCGAGAAGCGCGGGGTCGGCCTTGCGGGCCGCTTCCTTGAGTGACATCGAGCCGGCGATCTTGAAGGCCATCTCCGAAGAGTCGACCTCGTGGTACTGACCGTCGACCAGCGTGAACTTGATGCCGACGAGCGGGTAACCGGCCAGCACGCCGTACTGCATGGCGTCCTGGGCGCCGGCGTCGACCGACGGGATGTACTCCCGCGGCACCCGGCCACCGGTGACCTTGTTCTCGAACTCGTAGCTCGGCGCATCCCCGTCCTGCGGGATGGGCTCGAGGTTGATCTTCACCTTCGCGAACTGACCCGAACCACCGGTCTGCTTCTTGTGGGTGAAGTCGTAACCCTCGACCGAGCGACGGATCGTCTCACGGTAGGCCACCTGCGGCTTACCGACGTTGGCCTCGACGTTGAACTCGCGCCGCATGCGGTCGACCAGCACCTCGAGGTGCAGCTCGCCCATGCCGCCGATGACCGTCTGACCGGTCTCTTCGTCGTTGTGGACCTTGAACGTCGGGTCTTCCTGCGCGAGCTTCTGGATCGCGGTGCCCAGCTTTTCCTGGTCAGCCTTGGTCTTCGGCTCGATCGCGACCTCGATGACCGGGTCCGGGAACGTCATCGACTCGAGGATGATCGGGTTCGACGGGTCGCTCAGGGTGTCACCGGTCGTGGTCTGCTTCAGCCCCTGCACCGCGACGATGTCGCCGGCGCCGACGCTGGGCAGTTCCTCACGCTTGATCGCGTGCATCTGGTAGATCTTCCCGACCCGCTCCTTGCGGTCCTTGGTCGAGTTGATCACCTGGGTGCCCGCGTCCAGCCGCCCGGAGTAGATCCGGAGGTAGGTGAGCGTGCCGAGGTGCTTGTCGGACTGGATCTTGAACGCCAGCGCGCTGAAGGGCTCCTGGTCGTCCGAGTGCCGGGCCGCCGGGGTCTCGCCGTCCATCTTCGTGCCGTCGATCGACGGCAGGTCGAGCGGGCTCGGCAGGAAGTCGACGACCGCGTCGAGCATGGGCTGGACGCCCTTGTTCTTGAACGCGGAGCCGCAGACGACCGGGTTGACCTTGTCGGCCAGCGTGGCCCGACGGATCGCGGCCTTCAGCGTCTCGACCGAGATCTCTTCGCCCTCGAGGTACGCCTCGGCGATCGAGTCGTCGACGTCGGACATCGTCTCGAGGAGCTTCTCGCGCCACTCGTTGGCCTCGTCGAGCAGATCCGCGGGGATCTCCTCGACCGCGTAGTCCTCGCCCTTCTGGGTCTCGCCGCGCCAGGTCAGCGCGCGCATACCCACCAGGTCGACGACGCCGATGTGGTCGCCCTCGAGCCCGATCGGGATCTGCAGGACGGCCGGCGTGGAGTTCAGCCGGTCGATCATCATCTGGACGCAACGGAAGAAGTCCGCGCCGGTGCGGTCGAGCTTGTTGACGAAGCACATCCGCGGGACGTGGTACTTGTCGGCCTGGCGCCAGACGTTCTCGGTCTGCGGCTCAACACCGGCAACACCGTCGTAGACCGCGACCGCACCGTCGAGCACCCGCAGCGACCGCTCCACCTCGACCGTGAAGTCGACGTGACCCGGAGTGTCGATGATGTTGATCCGGTGGTCGTGCCAGTAGCAGGTCGTCGCGGCCGACGTGATCGTGATGCCGCGCTCCTGCTCCTGCTCCATCCAGTCCATGGTGGCTGCGCCATCGTGGACTTCACCGATCTTGTAGTTGATACCGGTGTAGAACAGGATCCGCTCGGTCGTCGTGGTCTTGCCCGCGTCGATGTGGGCCATGATCCCGATGTTGCGGACCTTGGCCAGGGCGGCGTTGTTGCCAGCCATCTGCCTTGCCTTTCAGCTTCGAGTGCAGGACGCGGATTACCAGCGGTAGTGCGCGAAGGCCTTGTTGGACTCGGCCATCTTGTGCGTGTCTTCGCGGCGCTTCACGCTTGCGCCGAGACCGTTGCTCGCGTCCATAAGTTCGTTCATCAGTCGCTCGGTCATGGTCTTCTCACGACGCGCGCGGCTGTACTGGATCAGCCAGCGCAGCGCGAGCGTGGTGCTGCGACCGGGCCGAACCTCGACCGGGACCTGGTAGGTGGCGCCACCGACACGGCGGCTGCGCACCTCGAGGGCCGGCTTCACGTTGTCGAGCGCGCGCTTCAGCGTCACGACCGGGTCGTTGCCCGACTTCTCACGGGCGCCCTCGAGCGCGCCGTAGACGATGCGCTCCGCCACGGACCGCTTGCCGCTCATCAGCACCTTGTTGATCAGCTGAGTTACGAGCGGCGAGTTGTACACGGGGTCGATGACCACCGCGTGCTTCGGAGCGGGACCCTTGCGGGGCATATCAGCTCTTCTCCTTCTTCGCGCCGTAGCGGCTGCGGGCCTGCTTGCGGTTGCGGACACCCTGCGTGTCCAGCGAGCCGCGGATGATCTTGTAGCGCACGCCGGGCAGGTCCTTCACACGACCGCCACGGACGAGCACGATCGAGTGCTCCTGGAGGTTGTGACCAACGCCCGGGATGTACGCGGTGACCTCGACGCCACTGCTCAACTTGACACGCGCCACCTTCCGCAGAGCCGAGTTCGGCTTCTTGGGCGTGGTGGTGTAGACGCGCGTGCAAACGCCACGGCGCTGCGGGCTGCCCTTGAGCGCAGGAGTCTTGGTCTTCTCGACCTTGTCCTGCCGGCCCTTGCGGACCAACTGCTGGATCGTGGGCACGGGGTCTCCGCTTTCTTCTCGGCTGTTGCCCTGCTAAACGCTCTGTCCTCGTGTTGTGCCAGATGTCCGGCTCCTCCGACCCCCGCGGTCGGGCGTGTCGCGCCAGCCGCAGGCCAAGAGTCTGCAAGCAGACCCCTGGGGAGGCCGTGCACCCGGCAGAGGGCGCACGTGCGTACCTGAGCAGCACCCAGGCACGAAAGCCAAGACTACCTACGGCTCGACCACAGGTCAAAACGACTACCCCAGCCCTCTTGCCGAGCCTCGGTAGCGCGTGTTACTGCCGGTCTTGACCTGGTCACCGCTCGCAGCTCACACCACGAGTAGGCACCGCGTGTAACGGTACCTCGGGGTTCCCCAGACTGCCACAACCCTGCCGTCGGCGGCTGGCATTCCCAGGAGCGCGCGCCGGCCCGGCAACCCCGTCTCCGAGGTGCCGGGCCGGCGTCACGATTTCAGTTGCTGGCGATGAACGCGATGTTCACGATGATGAAGATGATCGACAGGCCGACGCCGACGCCACCGGCGATCATGCCGGTCAGCGCCTGCTGGCGTCCCTGGAGCACGCCGCCGGACTCGTTGATCTTCTTCTGGCTCATGTAGCCGAGGACGACCGCCACGATGCCGGCGATGATCGGCAGGAACCCGATGAAGAACGTGCAGCAGCTCGCGAGCGAGAGCACCGCGGACACGATGCCCGCGATCATCGAGACGAGCGCCAGCTGCTCCTTCTGCGGCCCGGGGCTCCCGTAGCCGCCGCCGGGCGCCCCGTAGGCACCGGACGTCGGGTAGCCCGGCTGCGCGCCGACGCCGTAACCCGAGGTGGGCGGTGCGCCGTACCCGGACGTGGGAGCGGCCGGGTTGTTCGGGTCGTACCCGTACGGAGCCCCGGCCCCGTAGCCCGACGTGGGGGCCGCACCGTAGCCCGAGGTCGGCGCGGCGCCGTACCCGGACGTCGGCGCGGCGGGCCCGGCACCGTACCCGGAGGTCGGGTCAGCCGGCGTCGCGCCGTAACCCGAGCCGTACCCGGACGTCGGCGCGGCGCCGTAGGCGGACGTCGGGGCGGCGGGGTTGTTCGGGTCGTAGCCCGGGGTCTGGTCGGCACCACCGCCCCAGGGCGAGCCGTAGCCGGACGTCGGCGCGGACGACGGCGGCTGCTGCTGCCCGTAGGGCGGCGGGTCGTACGACGGCGGGTTGCTGCTGCCGTACTGGTTACCCCCGGAGCCGTACTGGTTGTCCGCGGAGCCGTACTGGTTGCCCCCCGAGCCGTACTGGGTGCCCCCGGAGCCGTACTGGTTGCCGCTCGAGCCGTACTGGTTGCCGCCGCTGCCGTACTGACCGCCGCCGCCGTACTGACCGCCGCCGTACTGCTGCTGGTTCGGGTCGCCGTAGGACGGCGGGGGCGTCGCCGGCTGGCCGTACGGGCTGTCCGGGGACTGGCCGTAGTCGGGGACGCTGAAGTTGGGGGCCTGCGGAGCAGGCGGCGCGGAGGGGTTGTTGTAGTCGGGGAAGCTGAATCCGCTCGGCGGCTGCGACTCCTCCCCAGGGCGCCCCTGACTGCGCGGATCCCGCGGGTCGTAAGGCTGGTTCGGCTCAGAGCCAGGTCGGTCGGTCATCTCTCTCCTCGTCGAACGCGGCGACCGCCGCGCTCCTTGCCACGGTCCGCCGACTGCGGCGGGACGTTCACCGCCATCAGTTGACGTTCTCGTCGTACTGCGGCCCGCTGCCCACGGACCCGATCAACAGACCGATCACCACGGCCACGATGACGACCGCACTCACCGCGACCGCCACCCAGCTCAGGATCTCCCCCGCCCGCAACGCGCGACCGCCGGTCAGGAAACCCGCCGCGGCGGCGATCTCGGTGCGGGTGGTGCGCACCATCAGCAGGCCGGCCACCCCGGGGACGAGCCCGCCGCCGCAGAACATCAGCAGGACGCCGACGATGCCCAGCGCGAGCACCGCGGTCGCCTTGCTCGACGTCGTCTCGTCCGGATCCTGCGGGTGACGCTCCCCGGTCCCCGCCACCCGGGGAGCCGGCACGACGGGACGGGCCCCGACCACCGGCGCGGGCGCGGGCGCCGACGGTGACTCCAGGATCTCGGGCGGCCCCGGCACCGTGAGGGCGATCTCGGCCGGAGCCTGGCCCGGCCGGGGGCGGGCCCACGGCGAGGGGCGAACCTCGGTCATCAACACCCCCCTGCCTGAGCTAACACCGGACACTGCATGGTGCCATGATCCCTGCTTCAACGAGCGCGGGCCGCCCGGGATCTCCCGAGCGGCCCGCGGCCCTGACTTCAGATCAGCGGTTGAAGCTTCCGTAGTCGAAGTCGTCCAGCGGAACGGCCTGGCCGGAGCCGGTGCCGAAACCGCCGTACTCGACGTCGTCGTACGGCGTCATCGAGTAGACCTGAGCCCGCGCCTCCTCGGTCGGCTCCACCCGGATGTTGCGGTACCGGGCGATGCCGGTACCAGCCGGGATCAGCTTTCCGATGATCACGTTCTCCTTCAGACCGATGAGCGAGTCGCTGCGCGCGTTGATCGCCGCATCGGTGAGCACCCGGGTGGTCTCCTGGAAGGAGGCCGCCGAGAGCCACGACTCGGTCGCCAGCGACGCCTTGGTGATACCCATCAGGATCGGACGACCCGAAGCCGGCTCGCCGCCCTCGGCCACCACCCGACGGTTCTCGTTCTCGAACATCGGCCGCTCGATCGGAGCTCCGGGCAGGAACTCCGTCGCGCCCGAGTCGATGATGATCACCCGGCGGAGCATCTGCCGGACGATGATCTCGACGTGCTTGTCGTGGATCGGCTGACCCTGCGACCGGTACACGTTCTGCACCTCGTTGACCAGGTGCAGCTGCACGGCCCGCGGGCCCATGATGCGGAGCACCTCGTGCGGGTCGACCACACCGTCGGTCAGCTGCTGGCCCACCGTGACGCTCTCGCCGTCGGCCACGCGCATGCGCACGCGACGCGACAGCTTGTCGTAGGCAACCTCCTCCGACCCGTCGTCCGGGACGATGACGATCTTCCGCGACTTCTCGGTCTCCTCGATCCGGATCCGACCGGCCATCTCGGCGATCGGAGCCTTGCCCTTGGGGACCCGGGCCTCGAACAGCTCGACCACACGCGGCAGACCCTGCGTGATGTCGTCACCGGCCACACCACCGGTGTGGAAGGTACGCATCGTCAGCTGGGTGCCGGGCTCACCGATCGACTGGGCGGCGATGATGCCGACCGCCTCGCCGACGTCGACCAGCTTGCCGGTCGCGAGCGAACGTCCGTAGCAGTACGCGCAGACGCCCATCGCCGACTCGCAGGTCAGCACCGAGCGAACCTTGACGTCCTGGACGCCGGCCTTGACCAGCGCGTCGATCAGGACGTCGCCGAGGTCGGACCCGGCCGGGGCCACCACGACGCCGTCCGGGCTCTTCGCGTCGGTCGCGAGCGTCCGGGCGTAGGAGTTCGTCTCGACGTGCTGGTGCTTGACCAGCGAGCCGTCCGCGCTCTCGGTCGCGATCGGAACCGAAACACCACGCTCGGTGCCGCAGTTCTCCTCGCGGATGATGACGTCCTGCGAGACGTCCACCAGACGACGGGTCAGGTAACCCGAGTCGGCGGTACGCAGGGCGGTGTCGGCCAGACCCTTACGGGCACCGTGGGTGGAGATGAAGTACTCCAGCACCGACAGGCCCTCGCGGAACGAGGACTTGATCGGACGCGGGATCGTCTCACCCTTGGGGTTGGCGACCAGACCACGGATACCGGCGATCTGCCGGACCTGGATCATGTTTCCGCGAGCACCCGAGTTGACCATCATCCAGATGGGGTTGGTCTCCGGGAAGTTCGCTTCCATGGCCTTGGCGACCTCGTTCGTCGCCTTGGTCCAGATCTCGATGAGCTCCTGACGGCGCTCCTCGCCGGTGATCACACCGCGCTGGTACTGCTTCTCGATCTTGTCGGCGTCCTTCTCGTACCGGTCGAGGATCTCCGGCTTGCTCGGCGGCGTCACGACGTCGTCGATGGAGATCGTGACACCGGCCCGGGTGGCCCACCGGAAGCCGTACGCCTTGAGGGCGTCCAGCGTCGCGGCGACCTGCACCTTCGGGTACCGCTCGGCGAGGTCGTTGACGATCGCCGAGAGCTGCGGCTTGCGCACCTCGTAGTTGACGAACCGGTAGTCGGTCGGGAGCGTCTCGTTGAAGAACACCCGGCCGAGCGTGGTGTCGACGAGCAGCGTCGAACCCGGCTCCCAGTCTTCCGGCGCGACCCACGGCTCCTTGCCGGGGCCGTTGTCGACCCGCGGCGCACCGTCGATCCGGATCTTGACCGGGGTCTGCAGGTTGAGCTCGCCCAGGTCGTACGCCATCACGGCCTCGGCGTCGGAACCGAAGACCCGGCCCTCGCCGACACGACCCTCGCGGACCGCGGTCAGGTGGTAGAGCCCGAGCACCATGTCCTGGGTCGGCGAGGTGATCGGACGACCCGACGCCGGCGACAGGATGTTGTTGCTCGACAGCATCAGCACCCGGGCCTCGGCCTGAGCCTCGGCCGACAGCGGCAGGTGCACCGCCATCTGGTCACCGTCGAAGTCCGCGTTGAACGCGGTGCAGACGAGCGGGTGGATCTGGATCGCCTTGCCCTCGACCAGCTGGGGCTCGAAGGCCTGGATGCCCAGACGGTGCAGGGTCGGCGCGCGGTTGAGCAGCACCGGGTGCTCGGAGATGACCTCTTCGAGCACGTCCCAGACGACCGGGCGCGCACGCTCGACCATTCGCTTGGCCGACTTGATGTTCTGCGCGTGGTTCAGGTCGACCAGACGCTTCATGACGAACGGCTTGAACAGCTCGAGCGCCATGTAGCGCGGCAGGCCGCACTGGTGCAGCTTGAGCTGCGGGCCGACGACGATGACCGAACGGCCGGAGTAGTCGACGCGCTTGCCGAGCAGGTTCTGACGGAACCGGCCCTGCTTGCCCTTGAGCATGTCGGACAGCGACTTCAGCGGACGGTTACCCGGGCCGGTGACCGGCCGGCCGCGGCGGCCGTTGTCGAACAGTGCGTCGACGGCCTCCTGCAGCATCCGCTTCTCGTTGTTGACGATGATCTCCGGCGCGCCCAGGTCGAGCAGGCGCTTGAGCCGGTTGTTCCGGTTGATCACCCGGCGGTACAGGTCGTTCAGGTCGCTGGTGGCGAACCGGCCACCGTCGAGCTGAACCATCGGCCGCAGGTCCGGCGGGATGACCGGGACACAGTCGAGCACCATGCCCATGGGCGAGTTGCGGGTGTTCAGGAACGCGGCGACGACCTTGAGCCGCTTGAGGGCACGGATCTTCTTCTGACCCTTGCCCGAGCGGATGGTCTCGCGGAGGCTCTCGGCCTCGTTGTCCAGGTCGAAGTGCTCCAGCAGCTTCTGCAGCGCCTCGGCGCCCATGCCACCGGTGAAGTACTCACCGAACCGGTCGCGCAGCTCGCGGAAGAGGAGCTCGTCCGGGATCAGCTGCTTGACGTCGAGCTTGCGGAACGTGTCGAGGACCTCGTCGAGGCGGTCGATCTCCCGCTGCGCACGGTCGCGCAGCTGGCGCATCTCGCGCTCGCCGCCCTCCTTCACCTTCCGGCGGACGTCGCTCTTCGCGCCCTCGGCCTCGAGCTCGGCCAGGTCGGCCTCGAGCTTCTTGGCGCGGACGTCGATGTCGGCGTCCCGGCGCTCCTCCACGCGACGACGCTCGACCGCGATCTCGGCCTCGATCGTCGACATGTCGCGGTGGCGAGCCTCGGTGTCGACGCTCGTGATCAGGTACGCCGCGAAGTAGATGATCTTCTCGAGGTCCTTGGGAGCCAGGTCGAGCAGATAGCCCAGCCGGCTCGGGACGCCCTTGAAGTACCAGATGTGCGTGACCGGTGCGGCCAGCTCGATGTGGCCCATCCGCTCACGGCGGACCTTGGCCCGGGTCACCTCGACGCCGCAGCGCTCACAGATGATGCCCTTGAAGCGGACGCGCTTGTACTTACCGCAGTAGCACTCCCAGTCCCGGGTGGGACCGAAGATCTTCTCGCAGAAGAGCCCGTCCTTTTCCGGCTTGAGCGTGCGGTAGTTGATGGTCTCCGGCTTCTTCACCTCGCCGTGCGACCACTGACGGATGTCGTCGGCCGTCGCGAGGCCAATTCGCAGCTCGTCAAAGAAGTTGACGTCAAGCACGTGTTTCAGTCCCTCGTCTAGAGGTTTGGTACTGCCTTGGTGTAGCTCTGACCCTCGTTACGGGCCGACGGCGGCTGCTGTCGCCGCCGGCCCGGAACCTCACACCTCTTCGACGCTGCTCGGCTCGCGGCGAGACAGGTCGATGCCCAGCTCCTCCGCGGCCCGGAAGACCTCGTCGTCCGAGTCGCGCATCTCCAGAGCCACGCCGTCCGACGAGAGAACCTCGACGTTCAGGCAGAGCGACTGGAGTTCCTTGAGCAGAACCTTGAACGACTCCGGAATGCCCGGCTCCGGAATGTTCTCGCCCTTGACGATGGCCTCGTAGACCTTCACGCGGCCGAGCACGTCGTCGGACTTGATCGTGAGCAGTTCCTGCAGGGCGTAAGCGGCGCCGTAGGCCTGCATGGCCCAGCACTCCATCTCACCGAAGCGCTGGCCACCGAACTGCGCCTTACCACCCAGCGGCTGCTGCGTGATCATCGAGTACGGACCGGTCGACCGGGCGTGGATCTTGTCGTCGACCAGGTGGAGCAGCTTCAGGATGTAGACGTAACCGACGCTGACCGGCTCCGGGAACGGGTCGCCGGAGCGGCCGTCGAACAGACGCGCCTTACCGGTCGAGCCGACCATCCGGTCGCCGTCGCGGTTCGGGATCGTCGAGCCCAGCAGCCCGGTGATCTCTTCCTCGCGCGCACCGTCGAACACCGGGGTCGCGGTGTTGACGTTCGGCTCGGCCTCGTCGGCGCCGATCCGCTTCAGCTCCTTCGACCAGGCCTCGTCTCCCTCGACCTTCCAGCCTTGGGAGGCGATCCAGCCGAGGTGGGTCTCCAGGACCTGACCGATGTTCATCCGGCCCGGGACACCGAGCGGGTTGAGCACGATGTCGACCGGCGTGCCGTCCTCGAGGAACGGCATGTCCTCGGCCGGGAGGATCTTGGAGATGACGCCCTTGTTGCCGTGACGGCCGGCGAGCTTGTCACCGTCCTGGATTTTCCGCTTCTGGGCGACGTACACCCGGACCAGCTCGTTCACGCCCGGCGAGAGCTCGGCGCCCTCGTCCCGGCTGAACACGCTGACGCCGATGACCTTGCCGGACTCGCCGTGCGGCACCTTCAGCGACGTGTCGCGGACCTCGCGCGCCTTCTCACCGAAGATCGCGCGGAGCAGCCGCTCTTCCGGGGTCAGCTCGGTCTCACCCTTCGGGGTGACCTTGCCGACCAGGATGTCGCCGGTGGTGACGTCGGCACCGATCCGGACGATGCCGCGCTCGTCGAGGTCGGCCAGGACCTCCTCGGAGACGTTCGGGATGTCCCGGGTGATCTCCTCGGCGCCCAGCTTGGTGTCGCGGGCGTCGACCTCGTGCTCCTCGATGTGGATCGAGGTGAGGACGTCGTCCTGAACCAGACGCTGGCTCAGGATGATCGCGTCCTCGTAGTTGTGGCCCTCCCACGGCATGAACGCGACGAGCAGGTTCTTGCCGAGCGCCATCTCGCCTTCGTCGGTGCAGGGACCGTCGGCGATGACGCCGCCCTTTTCGATCCGCTGCCCCTCCTCGACCAGCGGGCGCTGGTTGATCGCGGTGCCCTGGTTCGAGCGGCGGAACTTGTGCAGTAGGTAGGTGCGGCGGGTTCCGTCGTCGTGCATCAGCGTGACGTAGTCGGCACAGACGTCTTCGACCACACCGGCCTGCTCGGCCAGCACGACGTCACCGGCGTCCTGAGCGGCGCGCGCCTCCATGCCCGTGCCGACCAGCGGCGACTCGCTGCGGAGCAGCGGCACCGCCTGGCGCTGCATGTTGGCACCCATCAGGGCGCGGTTGGCGTCGTCGTGCTCGAGGAACGGGATCATCGCGGTCGCGACCGAGACCATCTGGCGCGGCGACACGTCCATGTAGTCGACCTCGGTGCCCGGCACGTAGTCGACCTCACCGCCCTTACGGCGGACCAGGACGCGGTCTTCGGTGAAGCGGCCGGTCGAGTCCAGGATCGCGTTCGCCTGGGCCTTGACGTACCGGTCTTCCTCGTCCGCGGTCAGGTAGTCGATCTGCGACGTCACGACGCCGTTGTCGACCTTGCGGTACGGCGTCTCGATGAAGCCGAACGGGTTCACCCGCGCGAACGTCGAGAGCGCACCGATCAGACCGATGTTCGGGCCTTCCGGGGTCTCGATCGGGCACATCCGGCCGTAGTGGCTGGGGTGCACGTCGCGGACCTCGAAGCCGGCCCGCTCGCGGGACAGACCACCGGGGCCGAGCGCCGACAGGCGGCGCCGGTGGGTGAGGCCACCCAGCGGGTTCGTCTGGTCCATGAACTGGGACAGCTGGCTGGTGCCGAAGAACTCCTTGATGGAGGCGACGACCGGCCGGATGTTGATCAGCGTCTGCGGCGTGATCGCCTCGACGTCCTGCGTCGTCATCCGCTCGCGGACGACGCGCTCCATGCGGGAGAGGCCGACGCGGACCTGGTTCTGGATCAGCTCGCCGACCGTGCGCAGGCGCCGGTTGCCGAAGTGGTCGATGTCGTCCGACTCGTAGTCGGCGTCGCCCACGTGCAGCTTCACCAGGTAGTCGATCGTCGCGACGATGTCGTCCTCGGTGAGGACACCGGTCGTGATCGGCATCCCGACTTCCAGCTTCTTGTTCACCTTGTAGCGACCGACCTTGGCCAGGTCGTACCGCTTCGGGTTGAAGAAGAGGTTGTCGAGCAGCGTCTGGGCGTTCTCGCGCGTCGGCGGCTCGCCCGGACGCAGCTTGCGGTAGATGTCGAGCAGCGCCTCGTCCTGGGTCTGGACGTGGTCCTTCTCCAGCGTCGCGAGGACGATCTCCGAGTGCGCGAAGCGCTCCCGGATCCGCTCCGGGGTCCAGCCGAGAGCCTTCAGCAGGACCGTGACGGCCTGCCGACGCTTCCGGTCGATCCGGACGCCGATCGTGTCGCGCTTGTCGACGTCGAACTCCAGCCAAGCGCCCCGGCTCGGGATCACCTTGACGCTGGTGACGTCCTTGTCGGAGGTCTTGTCGGGCTGCCGGTCGAAGTACACGCCCGGCGAACGCACGAGCTGGGAGACGACGACGCGCTCGGTGCCGTTGATGATGAACGTGCCCTTGGGCGTCATCATCGGGAAGTCGCCCATGAAGACGGTCTGGCTCTTGATCTCGCCAGTGGTGTTGTTCGTGAACTCCGCCGTCACGAACAGCGGAGCGCAGTAGGTGAGGTCTTTCTCCTTGCACTCTTCGATCGAGGCCTTGACCTCTTCGAAGCGGGGGTTGGAGAAGGACAGGGACATCGACCCCGAGAAGTCCTCGATCGGGGAGATCTCCGTCAAAATTTCATCGAGACCGGCAACCGACGACGGGTCGCCAGTAACCCGGGACCGCCAGGCGTCGTTGCCGACCAGCCAGTCGAACGAGTCCGTCTGGAGTGCCAGCAGGTTCGGCACCTCGAGCTGTTCGGCGATCTTCCCGAACGAGATGCGTTGCGGCTTGCCGGCGGCGGTGCGGGGAGGAGTGTTTGTGCCGGGGCGGGAGACTGCCAAGATGCGTCCTTCCGAGGACCTGCGGATCCGAACGGTCGTCGTGCGCGCACTCCTATCGACCCCCAACAAATGGAGGTGCGAAAGGCAGAAGGCAGCGCAAACTAGCAGTGTAGCCGCAAGGCACACTACTGTCGAATCCCCAGGCAGGCGGCATGACACCCCGTTTGCCAGCCGCTCGAACCACTCCCCCGGTTGATCCGTGTTCCTCGCGGAGCCCGGTCTCCCACAGGCAGCCGCTGAAACATCGGGGGGACGACGGGAGTCGGCCCGAACCTCGCCCCACCGTGCACCTCGGCGAAACGAAACTACCGAGCCGAAATTACAGGCTCGTACTTCTACCGCTCGTCACGCTCAGCCACCAAGCATGTGCATTAGCTGCGCGCTACGAGAAGAGCGTGCCTGTGCCGGTCCGCCACGTCAAGAGGCGCGCCCCAGGTGGGGGGATACCGCACCGGATGAGAGGCCACCTGGCCACCCGGATGATGTGCTGGAGGGACGCCGGCTGATTGCCGCGCGTCATGCGCTCGAAGTGCCTGATGTACCAGTTCGACACGGTTGTGACCGGCGTGATGCCAGTCAACTGCTGACGCGTTGCGACGGCGTTCGGGGGCATATCGGCGCAAGGCCGAACCGTGCGCCCTCCGTAAGCGTTTCACCTCACACCTGGCAACGAGTTAGGCCTTTCCGGGGATGGGTACCTTGTCCGGTTGGTCGACGAAGACGGTCGGCCGACGAAGACCGCGGAGGCAACAACCGTGTTGACACAGGAGCATGCGCAGGCACTCGTGCATGCGACCGCGTACGACGGGACAGGCAGCAAGCTCGGCAAGATCGGCCAGGTTTACCTCGACAACCGGACTCAGGCGCCCCAGTGGGTGACCGTGCACACGGGTCTGTTCGGTAACCGGGAGAGCTTCGTTCCGGTCGCGGACGCTTCGCTCGACGGCGAACGTCTGCAGCTGCCGTTCGACAAGACGCTGGTGAAGAACGCGCCGGAGCTCGAGCCGGAGGGACCGTTCGGGGGGCTCACCCCCGAGCAGGAGCTCGCGCTCTACCACCACTACGGGGTGGAGGCGCCCGCGGCTCCGCCGGTCGTGGCCGAGGAGGACCCGGAGACGACCGGGCGGATCAGCGCGTTCGGCGGGGCCACGGCTCTCGACGGGCTGGCGGACGACGTTCCGCACGGTGAGGAGAGCTGGGCGCCGGACGGGTTGCGTCCGGGGCGGGCGGAGTTGCCCGAGGACGACCCGTTCACCGGGGGCTTCGCGATCCTGGATCTGCCGGACGAGCCGGCCGGGTCCCGCGAGGAGTCGTCGTCCTCGGGGCGGGGAGGCCAGGTCTCTCGGGACGAGTCGCCGTACCGGGACGAGTCGGGCGGGGGCGAGTTCGCGCGTCGGGAGGAGATTCCGGGGCAGGCGGAGCCGGCGCGCTGGGACGAGGCGCGGTACGGCGGCGAGCCAACGCGGCCGGGCGAGCCGGGCTACGGCGGCGGACCGACGCGCCGGGACGAGCCGGGTTACGGCGGCGAGCCGGGTTACGGCGGCGAGCCGGGTTACGGCGGCGAGCCGGGTTACGGCGGCGAGCCGTCGGGCCGGGGCGAGCCTCAGTTCGGCGCGGAGGCCGCGCGGAGGGAAGAGCGGCCAAGGCCCGAGGACCCCTCGCGCAGGAGCGAACCGCCGTTTGCCGCGAAACCGGCGTACCGGAACGAGGCTCGGCACGGCGGCGAACCGTCGCGGTTCGGCGCGGAGGCCGCGCGGAGGGAAGAGCGACCGAGGCCCGACGAGCCCTCACGCAGGGGCGAGCCGCCGTTCGGCGCGGACGCCACGCGGCGAGAGGAGCCGCCGCGCAGGGATGAACCTCCGTTCGGCGCGGAACCGCCGCACGGGGACCAGTCGCTGCACGGGGACCAAGCGCTACACGGGGACCAGGCGCTGCACCGGGACGAGGCGCGGTACGGCGGCGGGCCGTCACGCCCGGGCGAGTCACGGCGCAGGGACGACCCTTCGTTCGGCGCTGGGCCGGCTCGGCGAGAGGAGCCATCTCGTCGGAACGAGTCGCCGAGGCGCGAGGAGTCGCCGTATCGGCCGGCGCCCGCCCGGCGGCCGGCGCCGCGCCCCCGGGACGGGAATCCTGCCGACGACGAGCGCACCCGCCCGGAGGAGCGCCCCCATCGCGACGGGCCCTCGGACCGGGACGACAACCCGTTCCGGCTCGACCCGCCGAGCTGGAACGACGCCCCCCGCGGGGACGACTCCTCGCCGCGGAGCCCCGCCCGTGACCAGAACGACAACCCGTTCCGGGCCGACCCGCCCACGTGGAACAACACGCGCCGCGAGGACGACTTCCCGCCGCGGAACGACGCCCCCTCCCAGGACGGCGGTCCGCGCCGGGAGGCTGGCGGATCGGAGCTGGGGTCGTGGAATGCCTTCGCTCCGACGGAGCCGACGTCACAGGCGCACGCACCCCTGGCCAGCGCCCCACCACTTGGCGCACCGCCCGTCGGCGCACCGCCCGTCGGCGCACCGCCCGTGGGTGCACCGCCTGTCGGTGCACCGCCCGTGGGTGCACCGCCCGGCGGGGCACCGCCCGCCGGTGCTCCTCGGGTCAGTGGCCGGCTGGTCGCCACTCCGGCGACCGGCGCACCGCAGGTCGGTAGTCCGCTCGTCAGCGGGCGATCGGGCGGGACATCAGAGGTCAGCGCCCCGCACCCCAGCACCCCGCGAGTCAGTGGCCGACCGGTCAGCGGCCCTCCGAACAGCGGCCCCACGGTCGGCAACCGGCAGGACAGCGGCCGGCCGGGCGGTGGTCCGGAGGGCAGCGCCCCGCACTCCGGCGCCCGGCGAGTCGGTGGTCGACCGATCAGTGCGCCACCAAGCAGCAACCCGGCGATCAGCGCACAGCGGCTCGGTGACTCGGAGGTCAGTGGCCGGCCGGGCGGCGCTCCGGAGTTCCGCTCCCCAGAGTTCAGCTCCCCGCAGTTCGGGGCCACTCGTGTCGGTGGCCGACCGGTCAGCGGCCCACCCAACAGCGGCCCGGAGGTCCGCGCACCGCAGGTCAGCGGTCGGCCGGGCGGTACCCCAGAGGGCAGCGCCCTGCGGTTCGGCGCCCCGCGAGTCAATGATCGACCGGTCGACGGCCGGCCGGGCGGTGGTCCGGCGGTCGGCGGTGCGATCGAGTCGCCTTCCGTCGATGCGCCTTCAATCGGCGCACCGCAGCGCGGCGCATCCGCAGCGGCCCCGCGGCCGGTCAGTCCGGCTTCGGCCGGCCCGGCGCCCGTTGGCCCAGCTCCCGTGAGCCCGATCCGCTTGAGTTCGGCTCCCGTACGCCCGGCCGCGGGTGGCCCCGCCGCGGGTAGCCGGACCGCTGGGAACCCCGCTGCCGTGAGACCCACGTCGGGAAACCCCACCGCCGCGAGCTCCACTGCCGGGCGATCCACTTCAGGGAACCCCACCGCCGGGAACGCCACCGCTGGGAACCCCGCTCCGGGGAACCCAACCGCCGGGAGCCCCACTTCGGGGAGCCCTTCCGCCGGGAGCTCCGCTGCCGGGCGGTCCACTTCGGGGAGCTCTCCCAAGAGCGGGCGGCCGTTTGGGCCGGGACCGGTTTCGCTCGACTTCCGGCCGTCGACGCTCAAACCCGCCCCCGGCACCCCGGTCACCCCCGCGGAGCCCGCCACCCAGGCGAATCCCACCCCGGCAAGCGCCGCCCCGACAAGCCCCTCCCAGCCGAGCCCCGCTCCGGCCAGCGAAACCCGCGCGAGCACCACCCCGCCGGCGGCTCCGACGGCACCCCCGGCCCCTGCCCCGCCCCCCGCCCCGACGGCCCCGGCGCCGACGGCCCCGACCTCGGTGCCCACCCCCGACCCCGACCCCGGCCCCGACCCCGGCCCCTCCGGCCACGTCGGCCGACACCGCTCACCCCGCCGCTGACACCCCGCCGCCGACACCCCACCCTTGAGAACCCCCGCTGACACCCCGCCGCCGACACCCCACCCTTGAGAACCCCCGCTGACACCCCGCCCCTGAGAACCTCCACCGACAACCCGCCGCTGAGAACCCGCCTCCGAGAACCCGCCTCCGGCAGTCCTCCGCCCCCGTCACAAGAAAACCCCACCGACGAGCAAGCGGCTCAGCCCTACCGGAGGATCACCGACCCGGTGATCCTCCGGACGGCCATCGTTTCGCCCACTCTCGGGAACATCGGATGTCCACGACCGGAAGTCGGGATGATCGACAACTGTCAGTGGGGTGACCGCCCAGGAAACACGGGCCGCTATCCTCCCCGCGGGACGGCCGGACGATGAGGAGCTGATGAATTCATGGCGCCGCAGGTGGTGATCCTCGCGGCCGGGCTCGGCACGCGACTCGGACGTCCGCACCCCAAGACGTTGACGCCGCTGCGTGACGGCAAGAGCATCCTGCGCCACCAGCTCGACCGCATCGACGCGGCGTTCGGCGGCCAGGCCCTCGTCACGATCGTGGTCGGCTTCAAGATGGACCTGATCATGGAGGCCGCGCCCGACGTCAAGTTCGTCTACAACGAGGTCTACGACCAGACGAACACGTCCAAGAGCCTGCTCAAGGCGCTCCGGCTGTCGTCGCCGGGTGGCGTCCTCTGGCTCAACGGCGACGTGGTGTTCGTCGACGGGCTGCTCGAAGACGTCGCCGGGAAGGTCGAGGACGGCGAGAGCTTCATCTGCGTCAACACCGACTCGGTCGCCGAGGAGGAGGTCAAGTACACCCTCGACGGGGACGGGTACGTGAAAGACCTCTCCAAGCAGGTCCGCGAGGGTGCGCTCGGCGAGGCCGTCGGCATCAACTACGTGTCCGGGGCCGACAAGTCGACGCTCGTGACCCACCTCGAATCCTGCGACGATCAGGACTACTTCGAGCGTGGTGTGGAAACCGCGATCGCCGACGCCGGCAGCCGGTACCGCGCGGTGGACATCTCCCGCTTCGGCGTCGTCGAGGTCGACTTCGACGCCGACCTGGCCCGAGCCAACGAACTGGAAGTCGAGACCCGATGACGTCGCAGGCCACCCCGCAGTCGGTGTCCGGCCAGGCGGAGACACCGCGCCGGCCGACGGCAGCCGACTTCCTGGCCCGCAACCGCGGCGGCGGCCTGTTCACCGAGACGATCAACCAGCGCATCGGTGCCGTGCTCGCCGTCGCCGCGTACCGGATGCGGCTGGCTCCGTCCGCGCTGACGCTGATCAACCTGGCGCTCGGCCTGGGCGCGTCGGCCGCGGTGGTCAGCCTGGCTCCGGCCGCCGCCCGGGGAGACGTCCCGCCCTGGATCCTGGGCGTCGGCGCGCTGCTGGCCTGGCACCTCGCCTACAGCCTCGACTGCTCCGACGGTCAGCTGGCCCGCGTCACCGGAAGGGCCGGTCCGGCCGGGGCCCGGGTCGACATCCTGTGCGACGTCGCGGTGCAGATCTCGCTGGTCGCGGCGATCTCGGCGACCGCGGTCGCCCACACGCCCGACGTGCCGGCGTGGCTGGTCGCGGTGTTCGCCGGTACCTGGATGATCAACCTGGTGACCTCGGTGCTGGCCTCGACCGACACCGCGTCGGCCAGCCTGATGACGTCGAAGTCCCTGGCCGTCCGCATCGTCAAACTCGTGCGGGACTACGGTGCGGTGGTGACCGTGTGCGGTGTGGTGATCGCGTTCCTGCCGGGCTGGACGCCTTGGCTGATGGCCGCGTTCGCCGTCGTGAACGGACTCTTCCTCCTCGCCAGCATCGGGCAGTCCGCGCGCAAGGCCGGTCTGGTCGCGAACGACCCCCAGTCCTGAAGTGAAGGTCCTGCAGAGGCTCCGCGGAAACACCACCGCCGGGCTCGCTGATCAGCTGGTCAGCGCCGGGGCGAACGCCGCGACCGGTCTGCTCGTCCTCCCGTTCCTGCCGCCGTCGCACGCCGGCGCGGTGTTGTTCGCGATCGGCGTCGGCTACTTCGCGATCGGCATCGCGCGGGCGCTGGTCGGCGACGTGTTACTGACGTACTCGGCGCGCTACGGCGACACCGAACGCGCCCGCCAGGCCACCGACGCGACGAAGACCGCCGCGGCGTTCGGGCTGATCGCCTCGGTGCTCGCGGTCCTCGCCTGGGCCACCGGGCCGGGTTTCCTCTCCGAGCTGATCTGGCTCGCGCCGTTCCTGCCGTTCGTCCTCGTGCACGACGCCGGACGCTATGCGTTCCTGGCCGCCCGGCGTCCGGCGCGGGCGTTGATCTCCGACCTGACGTACATCGGGGTCCAGGCCGTGCTGCTGGCCGTCCTGCTCGGTGCCGGGTACCGGGACGGCGCGGTGTTCCTGTGCGCCTGGGGCGCGGGCGGCGTCGCCGGTGCGTTCTCGTTCCTGATCCGGTCGCGGATCAACGTCTTCAACATCTTCGGCGGCGACCTGCGCGGCTGGATCCGGGAGACCCGGCACCTCTCCAGCTGGATGACCGCGACCGCGCTGCTCGGCCAGGCCCAGGTGCAGCTCGTCTACACGCTCGTCACCGGCCTGCTGGCCCCGGCCGCACTGGCGATGCTGCGCGCGGCCCAGTACGGGCTGCTGATGCCCGCTCAGAACCTCCAGATGGCCGTCTCCAGCCTTCTGGTACCCCGGATGTCCCGGCTCGCCGCTGAGGGCGACGTCGCCGGGATGAGCCGCCTGGTCCGCAAGGCGCTGAGCGCGACCGTGCTCTGCGGCCTCCTGCCGGTCGCGCTGTCGCCGCTGGCCGGTCCGCTGCTGGACGCGATCCTGCCGAAGTACGCCGAGGCCGGGACGATCGCGTTCCCGGTGGCGCTGCAGGCGCTGATCTATCTCGTCCAGGTGCCGTTCACGGCCGCGCTGCGCGGGATGCAGCGTGTCCGCAGCCTGTTCGTGCAGTACGCGATGTTCTGCCTGGCTCAGTGCGCCGGCCTGGTGCTCGGCACGCTGTGGTTCGACCTCCGCGGTGCCGCCTCGGGCATGGCGTTCGGCTCCGCGGTCGGCCTGGTCGTGATGGTCGTCCTGTACCGCAAGGCCCTGCACCGGCTCGCGCAGACCGGCGGGACCGACCCGGACGACACTCCAGAGCCGGACGACGCCCCGAAGCCGGACGACGCCTCGGGGCCGGCCGTACCTCCCACGACGGTCGCCGACGAGACGGCGGGCCCCGCGCCCGTACGATGACCCGCGATCGCCCATCAACGGTAAGGATTCGCAGTGACCGACCCGACCCCTCCTGCCGCCTCGCCACGAGTGGCATTCGTGACCGGCATCACCGGGCAGGACGGCTCCTACCTGGCTGAGCTGCTCCTCGCGAAGGGGTACGAGGTCCACGGCATCATCCGGCGGGCATCGATGTTCAACACCGAGCGGCTGGACGCGATCTACCAGGACCCGCACGAGGCCCACCGGCGGCTGTTCCTGCACTACGGCGACGTCACCGACGCCAGCGGGCTGGTCAACGCGATCCGCGACATCCAGCCCGGCGAGGTCTACCACCTGGCCGCGCAGAGCCACGTGCGGGTCAGCTTCGACATCCCGGAGTACACCGGCGACACGACCGGCCTGGGCACGGTCCGCCTGCTCGAGGCGATCCGGGCGGCCAAGATCGAGACCCGGTACTACCAGGCCTCGACATCCGAGCTGTTCGGGGCGACGCCGCCGCCGCAGAGCGAGACGACGCCGTTCCACCCGCGGAGCCCGTACGGCGTCGCGAAGATGTACTCGTACTGGATGACCGTGAACTACCGCGAGTCGTACGGGCTGCACGCGTCGAACGGCATCCTGTTCAACCACGAGTCCCCGCGCCGCGGCGAGACGTTCGTGACCCGCAAGATCACCAGGGCCGTGGCCCGGATCGCGGCCGGCCTGCAGGAAGACCTGTTCCTCGGCAACCTGGACGCGGTCCGCGACTGGGGCTACGCGCCGGAGTTCGTCGAGGGCATGTGGCGGATCCTGCAACAGGACGAGCCCGACGACTACGTGCTGGCGACCGGCCACCCGGCGACGGTCCGGGACTTCGTGTCGGCGGCGTTCAGCCACGCCGGGCTCGACTGGGAGAAGTACGTCCGGCACGACTCGCGCTACGAGCGTCCGGCCGAGGTCGACGCGCTGATCGGCGATCCGGGCAAGGCCGAGCGGCAGCTGGGGTGGAAGACCGCCACCGACTGGCGGCGGCTGGCGCAGATCATGGTCGACGCCGACATCCAGCAGCTCGACGACCAGCTGAGTGGCCGGAGCATTCGCCTCGACGACCGCTGACCCACCGCGCGGCCCGGGTCGGGACGGACGCCGCCGTCCTCACCGGGGCAGCGACGTGCTCACCGGCCCGGGGTTCGAGGCCCCGTGACCCGCGGGCCGGGCCGCCGCGCCGTCGCCGAGCGCCCCCGTACGATCGCTCACCCGGTCTTCCCGCCCCAGACCACCCTCCACCGCTCCCGGGGGCACCTCGGCCCGCTCAGCGGGCCGGAAGACCACCCAGGCCTCCGCGGCCAGCAAGAAGATCCAGAACGTGCCGCCGAGACCCCCGAGCAACCAGTCCGCCCACGGGATCGTCGCGATCGAGGAGATCGCCGCGATCGTGAACCAGGCCGGCGCTCCCCGCCGCAGCGAGCGCCAGATCATCAGCCCGAGGCCGAGCAGGAACGCGACGCACCCCAGGATCCCGGCGCGGCGCAGTGCGCCGATCGCCGAGTTGTCGGTCGTGAGCTCCGGGCGTTCGCCGGCCTTGCCGGTCGACTCCCGCACCACGGCGCCGCGCGGATCGTCGTTGTTGCCGAAGACCTTCGCGACCACTGCGTCGGCCGAGAAGTCGTCGAACACCTGACGCCAGGTGTCGAGCCGTCCGCTGGTGACGTCGAGCGTGTCGCTCTGATCGGTGACCGGCGTCGTCACGGTGTTCTGGTAGCGGCTCTGGAACAGCGAGGACATCCCGCCCATGCCGACGAACACCGCGCCGAAGACGAGGAACGGGATGATCGCCGCCACCGCAGCCCGGCGCCAGTCGGGGTACGACGGCAGCCCGTCGTCGGGCACCGGACGCCCGCCCCGGGCCCACCACTGGCGACGGGCCAGCACCAGCAGGTGCACGACCGCGGCGCAGACGAGGAAGCCCCACGCCGTCCGCGAGTTCGTCAGCAGGATGACGAGGCTGGTGAGCCCGAGCGCCGACATGCGCTGCCAGGGCTTGAAAGAGCGGTCGGGCGCGATCCGCAGCGTGACCAGCACACCGATCAGCGCCAGCGAGTTCGGGTGGTACAGCAGCCCGGGGCCGCCCCAGAAACGCCCGGTCATGCTCCGGCCCCAGGGCCCGTCGGGCACCGCGTGGACGTCGTCCAGGATGTTGCCCGAGCCGACCAGGAACAGCGCCGAGATCGCCAGCAGGAACGCGGCCACGACGCCGATCGACGGGTCGCGGCCGGTGCGCCGGAGCGCGACCAGCATGCCCAGCGCCGCCAGCGCGGAGACGCCGAAGTACGCGATCCGCTGCGCGCCGACGTCCCAGTGCGCGGTCAGCACCGCGGAGATGATGCCCAGCGGCCAGTACGCCAGCCCCAGCCACGCCGCGCCCAGCCGCGGCAGCCGCACCGCGTCACGGACCCAGGGGAACGTCCAGGCCAGCAGCAGGATCCCGCCGATCGCGTAGACCGACCAGGTCACGGCGCGAGTGGTCGTCCAGGTCCAGGACATGATTCCGCAGAACACGACGAACCCGCCGACGCCCAGGCCCGACCAGGTCACGCCGCGCAGCGAGAGCGCGAATCCGGCGACCGCGACGGCGAGCGCCGCACCGACCGCGGCCCGGGTGCCGTTGGCGGCGGTCTGCTGAGCCGCCTCCACCAGCCAGGCGACCGCGACGATGACCGCACCGACGATCAGGAACTGCCGGTGCCGGGGTGTCCACCGGCCGGGGTCGAGCAGCGGGAAGACGCCGAATCGCTGGGTCAGTTTGTTCTTCGCCACGGCTGTGCTGAGTCCTCCGGTCGCGGTCCGGCCCCTGATTCTCGCATTCATACCTAAGAGAGCTGGACGGTACTCACCCGCTACCCGCTGTCTATCCGCGATTCACTGGACCAAACGGCCCGCGGCCACTTCCTCGTACACGTTGAGCAGGGCAGCCGTGGTCACCGTGGTCGAGAACATCTGCTCGTAGCGTCGCCGCGCCCCGGCGGCCAGCCCCGGCGCCTCCGCGACGGCCCGCGGCAGGATCGCCGCCAGCGCGTCCACGTCCGCCGGCACGGTCCACCCGGCTTCCGCGGCCACCCCTTCCCCGGCCATCCCTTTCCCGGCCGGCTCGCTCGGAGAGGCACCCACCAGGAACGGCAGGCCCCCGAGCGCGGTGGCCAGCACCGGGCGCCCGTTCGCGAGCGCCTCGACGACGACCATCGGGCACACCTCGTCCCACGTCGACGGCGTCACCAGCGCGGCCGACGCCCGCATCGCCACCTGCACGTCGGCGTGCGGCAAGCGTCCGAGCAGCTCGATGTCGGTGCGCCCGGCGGCCGCGGCGGCCACCTCGGAAGCCAGCGGTCCGTCCCCGATCAGGCGCAGGGTTCCCACTGTCCCATCGGGGTGCCGCCGCCAGGCGTCGAGAAGAAGACCGAGACCCTTCTCGGCCGAGAACCGGCCCACGAAGAGCAACCCCGAGCCGACCTGGTCGTGAGGGCCAGGGTCGGGGACGCCGTTCGGCTTCACCGTGATCTGCGGGTCGGTGATGCCGAACGACCGGAGGTGGTCGGCGATCGCGGGCGTGAGCGCGAGGTAGCGGTCGACCGACCGCCAGGTGCCGCGGTGGGCGGCGAGCGTGGTCGCCATCAGGACGCTCTGCGCCTTCGACCCGCGGTAGCAGGAATGCTGGACGGCCGGGTACGGGAACGTCTTGCCGAGACAGTCGTGACAGGAGTGTCCGTCGCGGAAGTAGAGCCCGTTCGCGCAGACCTGCCGGAAGTTGTGCACGGTATGGACGACCGGAACGCCGTGTTGATGAGCGGTACGCACCACCCAGGGCGAGAGGAGCGGGTACGGGTTGTGGAGGTGCAGCACGTCCGGTTTTTCGGCGGCGAGCAGCGCCGAGAGCTCCCGCTGGGCGGGCGCCGCGTAGATCGGCGAGATCGG
The DNA here is from genome assembly GCF_044454545.1 of Cryptosporangium sp. NPDC051539. Classification (NCBI taxonomy): domain Bacteria; kingdom Bacillati; phylum Actinomycetota; class Actinomycetes; order Cryptosporangiales; family Cryptosporangiaceae; genus Cryptosporangium; species Cryptosporangium sp. NPDC051539. The sequence goes on from NZ_JBITDV010000010.1 coordinate 283,862, forward strand.
CAGGAGCGCTTTCTGCACGGCCGAGAACCCCGCGATCTCGTCCGAGCTGCGCTGGAACGGCAGCACGGTGACGCCGGCCTCGCTGAGCAGCCGGGACTCCAGATCGACGACCGTGTTCTCCCCCGACGGATTCGCCGAGACGTAGCGGTTGTGCGCTATCACGATCTTCACGACGGGGTTCTCCAGAGGGTGGTTACGCTGGCGGCAGACGTTACTACCCGGAGAGGACACGCCTTGTTCCACCACCCGGTCCCCCGCGACGCACGGGTTTACATCGCCGGGCACGGCGGCCTCGTCGGATCCGCGATTTGGCGGTACTTCGAATCGATGGGGTTCACGAACCTGGTCGGGCGCCGGTCGAAGGAGCTCGACCTGCGTGATCGCGAGCCGGTACGGGCGTTCTTCGACGAGGCTCGCCCGCAGTACGTCATCGACTCCGCGGCCAAGGTCGGTGGGATCTTCGCGAACTCCGCCTATCCGGCCGAGTTCCTCTCCGACAACCTGCGGATCCAGACCAACCTGCTCGACGCCGCCCACGAGTTCGGCGTCGAGCGGTTCCTGTTCCTCGGGTCGTCCTGCATCTACCCGAAGTTCGCGCCGCAGCCGATCCGGGAGGATTCGCTGCTGACCGGTCCGCTGGAGGAGACGAACGACGCGTACGCGATCGCGAAGATCGCCGGCGTGCTGCAGGTGCAGGCGATCCGGCGGCAGTACGGCCGGAGCTACATCTCCGCGATGCCGACGAACCTGTACGGGCCGGGTGACAACTTCGAGATCCCGGGCGCGCACGTGATGCCGATGGTGATGCGAAGGCTGCACTCCGCGATGGAGGCCGGCGACGAGACGTTCACGATCTACGGCTCCGGCACCCCGAAGCGGGAGTTCCTGCACACCGACGACGTCGCCCGCGCCTGCCTGGTGCTGCTCGAGCGCTACGACGACCCGGCGCCGATCAACATCGGCGTCGGCGAAGACGTCACGATCGACGAACTGGTGCAGATGATCGCCGACGTCGTCGGCTACGAGGGCGAGTTCACCCACGACACCTCGAAGCCCGACGGCACGCCGCGCAAGGTGCTCGACGTCGACCGGATCAAGGCCCTCGGCTGGGAACCGACCGTCGGTCTGCGGGACGGTATCCGCGGCGTCTACGAGTGGTTCCTCGAGCACCAGGCGTCTTTCCGTCGCTGAGGCGGCCGGGGGTGCGCAGCGCTTTTCGTGGCTGGGGCCCGGGCAACTAGGCTCCCAGGGTTATGACGACGTCTACGCGCCCGGGCACGTTCGTGTGTTGCGGCGTCCATATCGAAGCAGTCACCCGGCAGCCGGCCGCCGAGCTGGTCATCGCCGCGCAATACGGGCAGCCGCGCAGCACGCACCTGTGCAACGCGTACACGTTGTCGCTCGCGGTCCGCGACCCCGAGTTCCGCGCGCTGCTCAACGACGCCGACGTCAACTTCGCTGACGGCCACTACGTGGCGATGGTCGGCCGCCGGCGCGGTTACCCGGACATGTCCGCCCGGACGTACGGCCCCGATCTGATGGCCGACGCGATCGACCAGGGGCGCGCGCGCGGCCTGAAGCACTACCTGTACGGCGCGTCGCCGTCGACCGTGGCTCAGCTCGCCGACAAGCTGCGCGAGCGCTTCCCGGGAGCGGAGTTCGTCGGGGTCGAGTCCCCGCCGTTCCGGCCGCTGTCGTCCGACGAGGCCGACGAGTTGGTGGCCCGCGTCGCCGAGGCCAAGCCCGATGTCTTCTGGGTGGGGCTCGGGACGCCACGCCAGGACGAGTTCGTGGCCGCCTACACGTCCCGGCTGAACTGCACGGTCGTGCCGGTGGGGGCGGCGTTCGACTTCCACGCCGGCAACAAGCCGTCGGCGCCGGAGTTCCTGCAGCGGCACGGGCTGGAGTGGGCCTACCGCCTGGCCACCGAACCCCGCCGCCTCTGGAAGCGCTACCTGGTGGGCAACCCCGTCTTCGTCTACGGAGCCCTAACCGACCGCTGGCGCAAAACCCCCTGAGCAAGCAATAAGAACGCCCGCCCCTTTCCCGGGGCGGGCGTTCTTTTGTAGTTCGAAACCTGGAGCCCGCTGAGGGCGACGCTCCCTAGCGTGCGCGATGACGCCGCGTATACCAAATACTCAAGTCGTCGCGCACGCTTGGGAGCGTCGTCCTCAGCGGGCCGCCCACTACTTGACGGAGACGGTGGCGCCGGCGGCTTCTAGCTGAGCCTTGGCCTTCTCGGCGGTCTCCTTGTTGGCCTTCTCCAGGACGGGCTTCGGCGCGCCGTCGACCAGGTCCTTGGCCTCCTTCAGGCCGAGGCTGGTGAGGGCACGCACCTCCTTGATGACCTGGATCTTCTTCTCGCCCGCGGCCTCGAGGACGACGTCGAACTCGTCCTGCTCCTCGGGAGCCTCAGCGGCGGCACCCGGGCCGGCCGGGCCGGCGACGGCGACGGCGGCCGGGGCGGCAGCCTTCACGTCGAAGGTGTCCTCGAAGAGCTTCACGAACTCGGAGAGCTCGATCAGCGTCATTTCCTTGAAGGCCTCGAGCAGGTCTTCGGTAGCGATCTTCGCCATCTCAGGCGGTTCCTTTCGATCGGGGTGCCGGGGGGTCACCCCAGCGACTTGTGTGGTGCGGCGAGGCGATCAAGCCCCTACGCGGGACGATCAGGCCTCGGCCGGAGCCTCGGCAGCTTCGGACGCCGGAGCGTCGGCAGCATCGGCAGCAGCCGCCGGAGCGTCGGCTGCGCTTGCGGCCGGAGCCTCGGCAGCCTTCTTCTCCTGCAGCGCCTGGGCGAGCCGGGCGAGCTGGGTCGGCAGCGCGTTGAACGTCGCCGCAGCCTGCGCCATCTTCGCCTTCATGCCGCCGGCGAGCTTCGCGAGCAGAACCTCGCGCGACTCGAGGTCGGCCAGCTTCTTGATGTCGTCGGCGGTCAGCTTCTTACCGTCGAGCACACCACCCTTGACGACCAGCAGCGGGTGCGCCTTGGCGAAGTCCCGCAGGCCCTTGGCGGCCTCAACCGGGTCGCCCTGGACGAACGCGATCGCGGTCGGACCGGCGAGCAGCTCGTCGAGGTCGGCGATGCCGGCGTCACGCGCGGCGATCTTCGCCAGCGTGTTCTTGGTCACCGCGTAGGTCGTCTCGCGACCGAGCGAGCGACGCAGCTCGGTGAGCTGGGCCATCGTCAATCCGCGGTACTCGGTGAGCACCGCCGCGGACGAGTTGCGGAATCCGCCGGTGAGCTCAGCCACCGCAGCGGCCTTGTCGGGGCGAGGCTGGGTGTCAGCCATGGGCCTCCTCTCTCGTAACTCAGGCTGGTTCGTGATCCGGCCCGGAAACGAGAGACGCCCCGGCGCAGGGCGCACGGGGCAGCACAGCAGGAAATTCCTTCTGGCGACCGTCCGGCCTGCGCGGGCCGTCCGCGTCAGCGGACCTTCGGCTGGGTTGCCCCAGCGACCAGCGGTCTTCGGTGGATGTCAACGGGAAGTCTACGTCACGACCGACACGATCGACGAATTGGGCGGAGAGGGGGCGCCGCACGGAGCGGAGCCCCCTCCGGCTCGGCCCACCCTGCATCAAAAAAGTTAGCAGCGCACCGCCAGCGAAGGGCATCCCTGCGGACGAGATGCCCCCATTCGTCGGCCATACAGACACGAACCGTACGGTAAGTGGACACACGACAGAGGCGGCCCCCATTCGGGAGCCGCCTCTGTCTGCTGACGAGTGTCAGACCGCGGGGTCTTCCTCGGTCAGGTTGCGCGCACGGTTCGGGTCGACCGGGATGCCCGGGCCCATCGTCGTCGTGAACGTGATCTTCTTCAGGAACTTGCCCTTGGAGGCACTCGGCTTCGCCCGGTTGATCTCGTCGAGCGCGGCCGCGTAGTTCTCGACCAGCTTCGTGTCGTCGAAGCTCGCCTTGCCGATCACGAGGTGCAGGTTGGCCTGCTTGTCGACGCGGAAGTTGATCTTTCCGCCCTTGATCTCGTTCACGGCCTTGGTCACGTCCGGGGTGACCGTACCGGTCTTCGGGTTCGGCATGAGGCCGCGCGGGCCCAGGATCCGCGCGATCTTGCCGACCTTGGACATCTGGTCCGGGGTCGCGATGGCGGCGTCGAAGTCGAGCCACCCGCCCTGGATCCGCTCGATCAGGTCGTCCGAGCCCACCGCGTCCGCGCCGGCCGCCTCGGCCTGCGCGGCCTTGTCGCCGACCGCGAACACGATCACGCGGGCGGTCTTGCCCGTGCCGTGCGGCAGGTTGACGGTGCCGCGCACCATCTGGTCGGCCTTGCGCGGGTCGACACCGAGCCGGATCGCGACCTCGACGGTCGCGTCGTACTTGGTGGTACTGGTGGTCTTGGCCAGCCGAGCCGCCTCGAGGGGGCTGTAGAGCTTGGTCTTGTCAATCGTGTCCGCGGCTGCGCGGTACGCCTTGCTGCGCTGCATTTCGCTTCTCCCAAAGCTGTGGAGTCCGTGGTGTTACGAGCCGCGCTCGGCTCTCCCACGACTTCTCGTCTGGCGCCCGCCGAAGCGGGGTGTTTCCGAGGATCACCGCCCGGGGGCGATGCGGCCCGGTTGCACTCAGTCCTGGACCGTGATGCCCATGCTGCGGGCCGTACCGGCGATGATCTTCGCGGCCTGGTCGATGTCGATCGCGTTCAGGTCGACCATCTTGGTCTCGGCGATCTGACGGACCTGCTCCTGCGTCACGGTCGCGACCTTGGTCTTGTGCGGCTCGCCCGACCCCTTCGGCACACCCGCGGCCTTGAGCAGCAGACGCGCGGCCGGCGGAGTCTTGGTGACGAACGTGAACGACCGGTCTTCGTAGACCGAGATCTCGACCGGAACGATGTCACCCCGCTGCGACTCGGTCGCCGCGTTGTAGGCCTTGCAGAACTCCATGATGTTCACGCCGTGCTGACCCAGCGCGGGCCCGACCGGCGGCGCCGGCGTCGCGGCGCCGGCCTTGATCTGGAGCTTGATGATCGCTGAGAGCTTCTTCTTCTTTGGAGGCATCTTCCTGGGCTTCCTGGGCTACTGCAGATCCCCGGTCTCTCCGGGGAAATCCATGGTGGTCAACAACCGGGCCGGGCGGTAAATGCCCTAGATCTTCGAGACCTGGTTGAAGTTGAGCTCCACCGGCGTCTCGCGGCCGAAGATCGACACGAGCACCTTCAGCTTCTGGGCGTCCGGGTTGATCTCGCTGATCGACGCCGGCAGCGTCGCGAACGCGCCCTCGGTCACGGTCACCGAATCGCCGACCTCGAAGTCGACGACCTTCACCGGCGCCTTGACCTCCTTCTGGACGGTCGGCGCGAGGATCTTCACGACCTCTTCGAGGCTCAGCGGGCTCGGCCGGTCGGCGCGCGAGGTGGCACCGACGAACCCGGTGACACCCGGGGTGTTCCGCACGGCGGACCAGGACTCGGGCGTGAGCTCCATGCGGACCAGCAGGTAGCCGGGGAACACCTTCGACTGGACCTGCTGCCGCTTGCCGTTCTTGACCTCGGTGACTTCCTGCGTCGGCACTTCGATCTGGAAGATGAAGTCTTCGACGTTCAGGGAGTTGATGCGGCTCTCGAGGTTGGTCTTCACCTTGTTCTCGTAGCCGGCGTAGGAGTGCACGACGTACCACTCGCCGGGAGCCATCCGCAGGGCGCGGCGCAGCTCCTCGACCGGGTCTTCCTCGACCTCGGGGGCCTCGGGGGCAACGGCCGGAACCTCGTCGAGCGCCGCGACGTCGGCCGTCGCCTCGTCGTCATCGGTCAGGGCGGCGGTCTCGCCTCCCTCGGGAAGGCGGATTTCCTCGTCGTACTCGGGCACGCGATGGCTCTTCTCTGTCTGTGGGTTTACTTCATTGTCCCGCATGCGGAACGCAACGCGAGGCCAACCCGCTCAGCGGGTCGGCCTCAGCGGTTCAGGAGTCGGCTTTTGCCCCGAACGCCCACATCACCAGCTTCGCGACGCCGGCGTCGAGCCCCCACACGATCGCGACCATGATCGTCACGAAGACGATCACCACGGACGTGTAGGTGATGAGCTCCTTGCGCGTGGGCCAGATCACCTTGCGGAGCTCGGCGACGACCTCGCGGATGAATCGGATCAACCGGGAGATCGGGTTCGGCCGACGCTCCTTGGTGCCCTTGCGGGGTCCCTTGTCGACCGGGCCCTTGCCCGAGCCCTTCGACTTGGGTGCGTCGTCGTCTTCGTCGGCCACCGTGGAGGCAGACCGCTCTGCGGCTTCGGCGCTCTTGCTCTCAGCCACCGGTCCAGCCTTCTTCCCTCGTCGGTCCGTAGTCCTCAGGTTCAACGACGATGCGGCCCGTGGAGTTTCGTGGACCGCCCCGTCAGTTTCAGGTCGGCGCAGGGGTGACAGGACTTGAACCTGCAGCCTGCGGTTTTGGAGACCGCTGCTCTGCCAATTGAGCTACACCCCTTTGCGCCACCGAGGCGGCGCAAGTACATCCTTCCCTGAGGGCGAGCGCGACGACAACCCGCCTTCCAACCAGGGAGTGGCGGGTCGGGCATCGGGACGCCCCAGAGCGATGAGTGTACGTGGTGCGCCGGTAATAACCCAAACCGGTGCCCCACAACCGGGATGACACGTCTGCCAGCATGGAGACCATGACCGCAGCAGAGACCACCCCCGCTCGCCGCATCTCGGCCAAGGTGGGCGCCATCGCCGAATCCGCCACCCTCGCCGTCGACGCCAAGGCCAAGGCCCTGAAGGCCGCCGGGCGTCCGGTGATCGGCTTCGGCGCGGGCGAGCCCGATTTCCCGACCCCCGACTACGTCGTCCAGGCCGCGATCGCGGCCTGCAGTGACCCGGCGAACCACCGCTACACCCCGGCGGCCGGGCTGCCCGACCTCAAGAAGGCGATCGCCGCCAAGACGCTGCGCGACACCGGCGTCGAGGTCGCGGCCGGCCAGGTGCTGGTGACGAACGGTGGCAAGCAGGCCGTCTACGAGGCGTTCGCGACGCTGATCGACGACGGTGACGAGGTCATCCTCCCGGCGCCGTACTGGACCACCTACCCAGAGGCGATCCGCCTGGCCGGCGGAGTCCCGGTCGACGTGATCGCCGACGAGACCCAGGACTACCTGGTCACGGTCGAGCAGCTCGAGGCCGCGCGCACGTCGCGCACGAAGGCACTTCTGTTCTGCTCGCCGTCCAACCCGACCGGCGCGGTCTACAGCGCGGATGCCGTCGAGGCGATCGGACGCTGGGCGCTCGAGCACGGCGTCTGGGTGATCACCGACGAGATCTACGAGCACCTCGTCTACGGCGGCACCGAGTTCGTCTCGATCGTGAAGGCCGTCCCGGAGCTCGCGAACCAGACCGTCATCCTCAACGGCGTCGCGAAGACCTACGCGATGACCGGCTGGCGGGTCGGCTGGCTGATCGGCCCGGCCGACGTCGTCAAGGCCGCCTCGAACCTGCAGTCGCACGCGACGTCGAACGTCTGCAACGTCGCACAGCGCGCCGCGCTCGCCGCCGTCTCCGGCGACCTGTCCGCGGTCGAAGAGATGAAGACCGCGTTCGACCGGCGCCGCCAGACGATCGTCCGGATGCTCAACGAGATCGACGGCGTCTTCTGCCCGGAGCCCAAGGGCGCGTTCTACGCCTACCCGTCGGTGAAGGGCCTGCTCGGCAAGGAGCTGCGCGGCGTCACGATCGAGTCCTCGGCGCAGCTCGCGTCGGTCGTCCTCGACGAGGCCGAGGTCGCGGTAGTGCCCGGCGAAGCCTTCGGCACGCCCGGCTACCTGCGGCTCTCGTACGCCCTCTCCGACGAGGACATCGTCGAGGGCGTCGGCCGTCTCCAGAAGCTTCTCGCCGAGGCTCACTGACCTTTCTTTTTTACGCTGAGCCGCGTGCCACCGCCGGACGGTGGCCACCGCACACGCACGCGTGGCCCCGCCCGGTTTCGCCCGGGCGGGGCCACGTGCTGCCGGGATCAGGCCGGGACCGGTTCCGGAACCGCGCCGGCCACCGCCGGCGAGGGGTCGGCAGCCTGCGCGGGGTCCGCAGCCGGCGCGGGGTCGGCAGCCTGGCGCTTCAGACCCGGGACGAACAGGGCGGCGATCGCACCGGCCAGCACCACCCCGGCGCCGACCCAGGTGGCGATGCTGGTGCCGTCGGCGTAGTCCTGCGGCGAGGCGTAGCTGCCGGTGTGGGAGAAGACCGCGGCCAGCACCGCCACCCCGAACACCCCGCCGATCTCCCGGATCGCGTTGTTCGCACCGGACGCGACGCCGGTGTCGCTCTGCGGCACCGAGCCGAGCACCACGTTCGCGATCGGGACGAAGAACAGCGCCATGCCGATGCCGGAGATCACGAACGCCGGCCACTGCGTGGAGTACGGGGTGTCGGCCGACATGTTGCCCGCCAGCCACGCGAGACCGGCCGCCTGCAGCAGCAACCCGACGACCAGCAGCGGACGTCCCCCGATGCGGTCGGAGAGCGGACCGGCCAGCGGCGCCACGATCATCGGCATCGCCGTCCAGGGCAGCATCTTCAGGCCGGCTTCGAACGGTCCGGAGCCCTGCACGGTCTGCAGGAACTGCGCCAGCAGGAAGATCGAGCCGAACATCCCGAAGCTGAACAGCATCGCGGTCACGTTGCTGGCGGCGAAGCCACGGCTGCGGAACAGGCGCAGCGGGAGCATCGGGTGCTCGGACCGCATCTCCCAGACGACGAACAGCGTGGTCACGATGGCCCCCGCGACCAGCGAGCCGACGACCTCGAGGCTGCCCCAACCCGCGGTGTTGCCGCGCACCAGGCCCCAGACGACGCCGAACAGTCCGGCGGTGACCAGGCCGAGCCCGGGCAGGTCGAGCCGCTGGGCTTTACCGCGCTCGGGCGAGAGACGGGTGAGGGCCAGCGGAGCCAGCAGGATGCCGACCGGGACGTTGATCCAGAAGATCCACTGCCAGGCCCAGCCGTCGACGACCGCGCCGCCGATCAGCGGCCCGAACGCGACGCCGAGCCCGGAGACCGCACCCCAGATGCCCAGCGCGGCACCGCGGCGCTCGGGGGCGACCGCGTTGGACAGCAGCGTCAGCGTGAGCGGCAGGATCATCGCGCCGCCGACACCCTGCACCGCGCGGGCCGTGATCAGCGTCTCGATGTTCGGGGCCAGCGCGGCCAGCGCGGACGACACCGTGAACAGCGCGATGCCGATTCCGAGGATGCGCCGGCGTCCGAACCGTTCGCCCAGTGCGGCGCCGGTGAGCAACAGGACGCCGAACGTCAGCGTGTAGGCGTTGACGGTCCATTCCAGGTCGGAGATGCCCGCGCCGAGCGAGGTGCGGATCTCCGGGAGCGCGGTGGTGACGACGAGGTTGTCGAGCGACACCATGAACGCCGCCAGCGTGGTGACGAAGAACGTCCACCTGGTGGTCGATGCGGACATGACGGTTCTCCTTAAGTAGTGATTGGTCACTACCTTCGTGGGGCGTGAAAAAGCCCGGCTCTCGGCCGGGCTCGGATCAGTCTTGGGGTGCGAAGTTCTTGCGCATGTCGTCCGGCAGGCACATCTGCGCCCACGGAGCGTCGTAGTCGGTGAGGTTCATCGCCGCGATGACGTTGGCGAGCATGCCGTAGGCGAAGAAGTTGCGCACGGCGTCGTCGTCGACGCCGCTGACCCGCTGCACGAGCTGCCAGAGGCGCCCGAACCCGTCGCGGGTGGCGTCCCGGACGTCGGCGTCGTCACAGGACGCGTACGCCTGCATCTGGTGCATGAGCAGATCGCGATCGGTGATCAGCTTGTTGTACGTCTTGGCCATGGCCACCAGGGCGTCCGGACCCGCGAGGCCGTCGGAGGCCTCCTCGAACGCGTCGACGACCATCTGGAAACTGAGGTGGACGGACGCGACGAACAGGGCCTTCTTGTTGGGGAAGAGGCGGAACAGGTAGGGCTGGCTGATACCGGCCCGCTGGGCGATCGTCTCGGTGCTGGTGCCGTCGAAACCGCCCCGGGCGAACTCGACCAGCGCGGCCCGAAGGACCATACGGCGGCGTTCGTCGGCGCTGAGGCGGGTTGCTGGGCTCACGGCGCCTAAGTTATTGACCAATCACTACCTTGTCAAGGCCGCCCGTGTCGCGGAGGGGATCTGAGCGTTGGATCAGGACAAGTCCGACAAACGGGGAGTGACATGCGAGTTCGACGCCTGATCTCGACCTGCGCACTGGCGTCAGCCAGCGCGCTAGCAACCGCCGCAGCGACCGCACCCGCCGCAGCGCAGACTGCCGCAGCCCAACCCGCCACGGCGCAGACCGCGCGGGCAGCACAGGCGGGGGCCCAGCCCGCGGCGCAGGAGACGGCAGCCACGGCGGTCACCGCGATCCGGCCGGCCGCCACCGCCGGCCAGCCCGCCGCCACCGCGATCCAGCCCGCGACCACGGCGGCCCGGCCCGCGGCGGCGGCTCGGGGTGGGGTGGTGCGGGCGGGGGGTGACACGGACTGGGACGCGCTCTGCGGTCCGAACGCCGTGTGGGACGGCCGGTACTACTTCCGGGACCCGTGCGACGACCCCGCCAACCCGTACCGCAACGGGACGTCCGCCGGGACCACGCCGTCCGATCCCCCGGCCGGAACCTCGACCACGGACAACCCGGCGAGCGACGGGTACCCGTCCGGGTGGGAACTGTCCGCCCACGGGCAGCGCCGCCACTCCGCGCGAGGACGTACCTGATCGTTCGCCGGCGCGGCCCCGCCCGACAGCCGGCCACGGCCCCGCCCGACAGCGGGCCATGGCCGCGCCGGCGAACGGATCAGGTGAGCTGCAGCACGGCCTTCGCCCGGCCGAGGACCTTGTCGTCCCCGGACCGGGCGGTGAGCTCCACCGCGACCCGGCGGTCGTCCAGCTTCTCGGTCACCTTGCCGGTGACCTCCAGGTTCGCGCCCCGGTCGTCGTCCGGCACCACGACCGGCTTCGTGAACCGGACGCCGTACTCGACGACCGCCCCCGGGTCTCCGACCCACTCGGTGAGCACACGACTGGCCTCGGCCATCGTGAACATGCCGTGCGCGATCACGTTCGGCAGCCCGACCGCCGTCGCGACCCGCTCGTTCCAGTGGATGACGTTGAAATCGCCGGACGCGCCCGCGTACCGCACGAGGTCCGCGCGCTGGATCGGGAACGTCTTCGCCGGCAACTCGGTGCCGACCTCGACGTCGTCGTACGAGACGGTGGCGGCCATCAGCTCTCCTTCTCGGCGGCGCGCGACACGATCAGCGCGTACGCGGCGAGCACCGGCTCGCCGTCCTCGGTCGTGACGTCCGTGCGCATCGACAGGAAGATGCTGCCGGCCCGGATCTTCACGTCCTCGATCACGGTCTCGCAGACCAGGCGGTCACCGACGCGGACCGGGCGCTGGTACACGAAGCGCTGTTCGCCGTGGACGACCCGGCTGTAGTCCATCTGCAGGTCGGGGTCGAACGTCGCGGCACCGGTGGAGCGCATCGTGAAGATGATCGGGAACGTCGGCGGCGCGATGACGTCGGGGTGGCCGAGCTTCTGCGCGGCGGCCGCGTCGAGGTAGGCCGGGTTCGTGTCGCCGATCGCCTCGGCGAACTCCCGGATCTTCTCGCGTCCGACCTCGTAGGGAGCGGTCTTCGGGTACGTGCGCCCGATCGCATCCGCGGGGCTGGGCACCGGCGCCTCCTCAGTTGGATTTCTCCGCAACTTACCGGTAACGAAGCCCCCCAACCCGGCCGCCGAGCAACGTCACACCCCACCCGGTACCGGCGAGTTTCCGCCCGCCCCGCCACGGCTCCCCGCCCCGCCACGCGAGCTCACCAACGACCGCACCACCGGGTAAAACAAACGGCGCCACCCCCCGAAGGGGCGACGCCGTTCACGGTCCCACAGCGGGGACCTCCGCTAAGACGTCAGCGCGTCTCGCGGTGGGGCTGGTGCTTGCCGCAGTTGGGGCAGAACTTCTTCACTTCGAGCCGGTCGGGGTCGTTCCGACGGTTCTTCTTCGTGATGTAGTTCCGGTTCTTGCACTCCACGCAAGCCATCGTGATCTTCGGTCGGACGTCGGTGGCGGCCACGGGAGTGCCTCTTTCTACGTAATCGGGGTTGGTCCTCGACCAACTAGCTTACCTGGCACGGTAGCGGTGGCCGGACTTGAACCGGCGACACAGCGATTATGAGCCGCTTGCTCTGCCATCTGAGCTACACCGCCATCGGCACCGGCCGGGGCCGGTTCGGAGCCCCCTTACGGAATCGAACCGTAGACCTTCTCCTTACCATGGAGACGCTCTGCCGACTGAGCTAAGGGGGCCTTGCGAGCCGCTGCAAAGGTTACACGGCCCGCCCACCCAATGCGAAATCGGTACCCGGGCCGCGCCGACCCCCGAAGGCCCGCCTCACCTACCCGTGCTGCCCCACCACTCGCAGCCGTCGGGTGGCCTCGTCCGAAGGCTCGTCCGACTCGGACGACGACGTCCGTGCGGTCACCCAGGCCTCGAGCCGCTCCATCGGCAGTGGACGCGCGAACAGGAAGCCCTGAGCGACGTCGCAGCCCATCTCCTCCAGATGCGCCAGCGCCCGCTCGCTCTCGACGCCCTCGGCCACTACGGACAGGCCCAGGTGCTGCGCGAGGCCGACGATCGAGCGCACGATGCCGAGATCAGCCGCGTCGGTGTTCATCCCGAGCACGAACGACCGGTCGATCTTGATCTCGTGCACCGGGATCGTCCGCAGGTAGCTGAAGGCCGACGTGCCGACCCCGAAGTCGTCGAGGGACAGCCGCACACCGCGCTCGGCCAGCGCCTGCAGCGTCGCCAGCGGACGCTCGGCGTCGGTCAGTGCCCCGCCCTCGATGATCTCCAGCGTCAGCATCTCGGCCGGGACACCGGCCTCGGCCACCAGGGCGTCCAGCTCGGCGGGGAAGTCCGGATCCTGCAGCGTCCGGGCCGAGAGGTTGACCGACACTCCCAGCGGCCGTCCCCGGTCTTGCCAGCGCCGGGCCTCGGCCAGCGACTCACGCAGCACCCAGCGCGTCAGCGGGCCGATCAGGCCGGTGTGCTCGGCGACCGGCACGAACTCGCCCGGCATCAGCAGGCCCTGCTCCGGGTGCTCCCACCGCACCAGCGCCTCGACGCCGATCAGCCGCCGGTCGGCCAGCGAGACCTTGGGCTGGTAGTGCACGGTCAGCTCGCCCTGCTCGATCGCGCGGCGCAGCTCGGGCACGAGCCCGAGCCGGTGGACGCTGTGCGACTCCATCGACGGGCTGTAGACGGCGACGCCCCGGGGCTGTGCCTTCGCGGCGTCGGTGGCCGCGTCGACCCGGCGGAACAACGCCTCGCTGTCGTTCGCGTGATCCGGGAACAGCGCCACGCCCACCGCGGCGCCGACCTCGATCGTGAAGTTCTCCAGCGGGAACGGCTCGATCGCCGCCCGCCGCAGGTCGGCCGCCAGAGCCACCACGCAGTCGACGCCGGACGCCCGCAGCAGCACCGCGAACTCGTCTCCGCCGAGCCGGGCGACCAGCGCGCCGTCGGGGGCGTACTCGCGCAGCCGGCGGCCCACCTCGGCCAGCAACTGATCGCCCGCCTTGTGGCCCAGCGTCTCGTTGACGCCCCGCAACGCGTCGATGTCGAACTCGAGCAGCGCGACGACTTCGTCGGGGACCGGGTCGACCGCGATCGCGGCCTCCACCGCCTCGACCATCCGCCGCCGGTTGGGCAGCCCGGTCGTCGTGTCGTGGTAGGCGTCGTAACGCAACCGCTCGACCAGCCGGGAGTTCTCCACGGCCACCGCGGCGTGCGCGGCGAGCGTCTCCAGCAGCCGGACGTCCGCGGACCCGAACGTCGCCAGGTCGTGCAGGCGGTCGGCCACCTCGAGGCAGCCGACGACGGCGGTGCCCGACCGCAGCGGGACGACGATCAGATCCTTGACCTCGCGGCCACGCAGCGCGCGGCGCAGCCGCAGGTCGGCGTTGGCACCGCGGGGACCGAGGTGCACGGTGACGCCGGTGTCGAGCACCCGGCGGCGGATCGGGTCTTCGCCGAGCTGCTCGTCGATCAGGCCGGCCTGATCGACCCGCGCGACCAGCGCGGTCTCCGGATGACGTCCCAGAGCGGGCATCCACAGCGTGGCCGACTCGGCCGACAGCAGCTCGCGGACCCGCGTGAGCATCGTGTCGGCCAGGCTGTTCTCCTGCCTGGCCGTCGAAACCGCCCGGGTGAACGCGTACAGCTCGCCCAGGCTCTTGTGCTGGGCCAGGAACTGCGCGTACGCGCGGTACCCGGCCACCAGCACCACGGCCAGCACGAGCAGCAACGCCAGCGCCAGCATGTTGACCTTGAGGACGATCAGCACGACCAGCCCGACGGTCGTGTTCAGCACGCCGACCGAGATCGACGCGATGACCAGGCGGGTGACCGCGACCGGCGCCGGGCGTCCCTCGTACAGCGTGATCGCGAACAGGATGCCGGTGAAGCTGACCAGGTCGGCCAGGCCGACCGCGAGCAGCACCGAGACCCACAGCAGCGGCTTCGACGGGTCGAGCGGGCCCATGTAGGCGAAGACCGCGGCGGCGACCCCGGTCTCGGCCGCGGCGACCGTGGTGTTCGTCACGAACTTGTGCGGGGTGGTCCGCCGGACGGCGTTCACCAGGATGACGGCCGTCAGCCGGCTGATGACCAGCGCCAGCGGCGAGAGCCAGAACAGGCCCAGCACGAGCGGGATCTCGGAGATCGAGAACGAGTGCGTTTCCCGCCGGAGCTGGACGTGGAGCTGGGTGGCCTCGCCGACCATGAACAGCCCGACGAACACCGGGATGAGCCAGGCCGGTTTCAGCGTCGCGCCGGTGACCGTGATCGCGGCCTCGGTGCCGGCGACGCCGACGGCGGCCGTGACGAGGACGAGTGGCCAGAGCCGGGTGGGAACCCCGGCGATGCGCCGCCTCATCACGTCGGCCACGCGCACCTCCCCGACGGTATCCGGCACGGCTCCACGAACGGCCCTGCTGCGGCGATCAGCCCAGCTACGGCGATCACATCATGCAGGACCAGCGCGGCGGCCTCCCGGGAAAGGTGCACAGTTTCAGCGCAACGGTCAGTTCCCGCTGGACCCAGGGAGGAGGCCGGTGTCACCCGTTCCGGACATGGGATCGGCGCCGGTTGCAACTTCCATGTTCACGGCGACCTTTCCCGTCCCGTTCAGGACGGCACTCGGGACGGAAGGCACGCCAGGGAACTCCGTCCAGCTGCTGCCCGCGGGCCGGCCGGACGACCCCGGCGCCGAGCCTCCGGTGCCCCCGCTCAGCACCGCGACCTCCGCTCCGCCGTCGTCGGCGACGAAGACGCTCCCCGCCGTGCCCGGAACGCCGAACACTCCGCCGGCCAGGGCGAAGGCCAGCCCGACGGCGGCAACCACACCGCCCGCCGCACTACCGGCAGATCGTCCCCGCATCGCTTCCTCCAAAAACCGACACTTGCCTCTTCAGGTCAAAATCCCCCCGATAATGGAGTATCTCACGCCCCGGTCCCCCCTGTACCACCGTGAGCGCTCACCTGTACCACCGAGAGCGGCGGTGGAACGCGTGTGCGACCCTGCCCGCGGCCACTACAAACAAAGGAACCGGGTGGACGAGCGGAGCCTGAGCGACGTCTGGACCAACGTTCTGGGCACGCAGCCCGATCCACCGCCCTGGCTGATCCTCACGGCCGCGGCCGTCGCGCTGGTGGTGATCGTGCCGCACGGGCTCTGGCGGATCTCCCGGAACGTCGTGACGATCGCCCACGAAGGCGGCCACGCGGCCGCGGCCGTCCTCAGCGGCCGGCGCCTGACCGGCATCCGCCTGCACTCCGACACCTCCGGCGTCACGGTCTCCAAGGGCAAGCCGTACGGGCCGGGCATGGTCGCGACCGGCGTCGCCGGCTACATCACCCCGTCGTTGCTCGGCCTGCTCGGCGCCGCCCTGCTGACCGCCGGACGGATCACCGCGATGCTCTGGCTCGCGATCGTCGGGCTGGCCGCGCTGCTGGTGATGATCCGCAATTTCTACGGCGTGTTGTCGGTGGCCGTCACCGGCGGTGCGGTCTTCGTCGTCTCCTGGTTCGGCACCCCGACCCTCCAGGCCGGGTTCGCCTACGCGTTCACCTGGTTCCTGCTGGTCGGCGGCGCCCGGCCGGTGATCGAGCTGCAGCGTCTCCGCCGTCGTGGTCAAGCTCCTCATTCGGACGCGGATCAGCTCGCGAAGTTGACCGGCCTCCACCCCTTGCTTTGGGTAGCTTTGTTCGCGTTTGTAGCGATCGCCTGCCTGTTGCTGGGTGTTCGCTGGCTCCTGGCCTGAGGTTCGTTCGACACGGTCAGTACCGAGGGGGGAGCCTTGCGCAGCAAGGCTCGCAGTCGATCGGCATAATGGCACCCGCACATCTTCGGGAACACGGTTGAGCAGCCAGCCGCCCTATTTGGGAGGGGTGGCTGGGTAGTGGTTGCAGCGGGTGGCGCCGCGTTCCCTAGCGACGTCGCGTTGCTTCGCGACGAGTTGCTGTCGGCGAGGACGGAACTCGACGGCCTGCGCGAGGCGATGGGCCGGAGAGCCGTGATCGAACAGGCCAAAGGCGTGTTCATGGAGCGCTACGGCGTCGACGAAGAGGGCGCGTTCGCGCGGCTGGTCGCGCTGTCGCAGAGCACGAACGTCAAGCTCGTCCAGATCGCCACCGACGTGGTGGCCCGGTCGGGCGGGACCGGCGGCGACAACGGCCGGATCAACTGGATCGACCGCGCGCTCGACGCGTTCTGCGAGCCCGCGGTCGTGCTCAGCCCGATCCCGACCGAGCGCGGCGCGGTCTCCGACTTCCAGGTCGACCACGCCAACCGGGCCGCGGTCCGGTGGATCGGGCGTCCGCGGGAGCGGGTCCTGCGTGCGACGGCCGCGTCGCTCTATCCGTCGGCCACGGCGACCGTGCTGATCAACGCGTGCCGTCGGGCGCTCGCGACCGGCGCGCTGGTCGGTGCACCGTGGCCGGTGGCCGACGACGAGCCCCATGCGGACGCCGAGCACCGACGGCCGGTGCGGGTGCACGCCGCCAGGGTCAGCACCGTGGTGCTGGTGACCTGGCAGGTCCTGAACAGCGCGGCGCGCGAGGGCTAGGAGCCGCGTAGCGAGGCGGCGAACTCGTCCGGGGGCATCGGGCTGGCGAAATACCAGCCCTGCCCGGCGTCGCAGCCCAGCTCGCGCAGCCGGTCGGCCTGGCCGGCGGTCTCCACGCCCTCGGCGGTGACGCTGAGCCCGAGCGTGTGCGCGAGCCCGACCAGCGCACCGACGACGTCCATGTCGGCGCCGGGCACCCGCTCGGGCGGACGCCGCTCCATCGTGGTGCCCGGCCCGGAGTCGGCCACCGGCACCGGAACCGGGCTCTTCACCGGCTCCGGGCCGGCCTCGATCACGGCCGGATCGGCGACGCCCTGCAGGAACGGGCCGGCCAGCTTCAGCTCGCGGATCGGCAGGTGCCGCAGCGTCGAAAGGTTCGAATAACCGGTGCCGAAGTCGTCGATGACGATCCGGATGCCCTCGCCGGCCAGCGCCTGCAGCACCTCGGTCGGCGCCTCGGCGCTGCCGACGATCGCGCTCTCGGTGATCTCCAGTTGCAGCCCGTCGGGCGGCAGGCCGGTGCGGTCGAGCACCACCGCGACGTCGTTCAGCAGCGAAGGATCGCTGACCTGCCGGGCCGCGATGTTGACGCTGACCAGCGGCGGCCGCGCGCCGAGCGTCTGCCAGCGGGCGGCCTGACGGCAGGCCTCGGCCAGCACCCAGCGCCCCAGCGGGACGATGAAGCCGGTCTCCTCGGCCAGCGGGATGAACTGCGCCGGGCCGAGGACGCCGAAGCGGGGGTGGTTCCAGCGGACCAGCGCCTCGGCCGCGTACACCGCGCCGTCGGCGAGCCCGACGATCGGCTGGAAATCGAGCTGGAACGCACCGCTCTCCAGCGCGGCGGGCATCGCGGCGGCCAGCCGGCGCCGGGCGGCCTCGCGCTCGCCGCGGCCGGACTCGAACACCGCCCAGGACCGGGCCGGGTCGGCCTTCGCCCACTCCAGCGCGGTCTGCGCGGCCCGCAGCAGCCCGGACGCATCGGTTCCGGCCGCGTCGACCTCGGCCACGCCGATCGTCACGGTCACCGGAATCGCGTGCGCGCCGACGCCGAACGGGCGGCCCAGCACCGCCAGCACCCGCCGGGCGAGCGCCTCGGCCGCACCGCGGTACCCACCGGGGCCGACCAGGATCGCGAAGTCGTCGCCGTCGATCCGGGCGACCAGGTGACCGGCGCGGGAGATCTCCTCGGTCAGCCGGTCGGCCACCGAAGCGAGGATCTGGTCGCCGGCCTCGTGCCCGAGGCTGTCGTTGACCGCGGCCAGCCCGTCGACGTCGATCACCAGGATGCCGACCGGATCGCGCGGCCCGGTGCGGACCAGCACCTCGCGCAGCCGGTCGAAGAACAGCGCCCGGTTGGGCAGGCTGGTGAGCGGGTCGTGCAGCGCCTGGTGGACCAGCCGCGCGCGCATCCGCCGCCGGTCGGTGACGTCCTCGACCACGGTCAGCTGGTAGCGCGCGTCGGCTGCGGCGAGCTCCGTTCCCGGCGACTCCCCGAACGACGCCTCCCCCGGCGTGATCACCGACGTGGTGAGCTGCGTCCAGATCACCCCGCCACCGTTGACGACGAGCGGGCGCTCCCCGGAGATCGGCCCGGGGCTGTCGCTGCGCAGCCCGATCTCGGTGGGACCGGCGAACGCGCCGTCCCGGTGCACCAGGTCGTCGAGGCGGCGTTCGCGGAGCTGTTTGAGCGTGTAGCCGAGCATCCGGCGCAGTGCCGGGTTGGCTTCGAGGATCGAGCCGTCCCACTCGCTGATCGCGATGCCGACCGCCGCGTTCTCGAACACGGCCCGGAACCGGGCGGCGTGCGCGCGCGACACCGCCTCCGACTCGGACCGCGCGGCCAGGTCGGCCCGGCGCAGTTCCTCCTGCTGGGAGAGCGTCTGCTCGCGGATCGCCTCGGTGTAGCCGGTCACCAGCGCCGCCCGCAGCTCGGCCAGCCGGCCGGCCCCGGTCGGCACCCCCAGCGGGGCCAGCACCACGTCGTCGAGGAGCGCGATCGTGCGTCCGATGAAGTCGGGCGCCGAGAAACGGCGCGCCACCAGCGCGGCTCCGACCTCGCGGCCGGGTGCGCTCGAGAACGGGTCGGCGGACATCGCCCGGAGCAGGCGGGCGGTGTGCGTACGGAGCTCGGCCTCGATCTCGGCCGAGCTCATCGCGACGAAACACGTGTCGCGTGCGATCTCCCACCAGCGGTGGGCCACCGCGTCGACGACCGCCGAAGCCACGACGACCCCGGTGCTCCCGGCGTGGACCGCCACGCGCACGCCTCCGCTGAGCATTGTCGGACAACCTTGACGACCGCCGAGCATACGGCCGACACCAACACGTCGGTACCGGACGACCCGTCCGACCTCTCCTACCGGTCGGTCAGGCGCGCAGGCAAATCGATACATCAAGGTATGAACCTGAGCCTCATAGAATACGCACCGCGCTCACCTCAGCGCTCGCTGTAGCCGTAGGATCCCTGCTGGGGCGCACGACCGATCGGCCCCGCTCGGCACTGGCTGCTCACCAGTAACGCGCGGACCGGTCGCACCGGCTTGGAGAGGTGACGTGTGCCCGGGATCGACGAGAGCCTCCGTAGCGCCATGTCCATTCCCGGCGTGCTGGGCGCCGGGCTGGTCGACTACGCCTCCGGGCTCGCCGTCGGCAGCGCCGGAGACTGGCCCTGCGGCGAGGAGCCGGCCGCGGCCGGTGCCACCGAGGTCGCGCGCGCCGCGCTGGAGAACGCCACGTTCGCGGTGTCGGCCGAGGGCGACATCGTCGAAGACATCGTGGTGGCCTCCGTGGCCCGCTACCACGTGCTGCGGTTCCTGAACGCGAGATTGGACAGCCGGCTCTTCCTGTACCTCTGGCTCGACCGCGAGCACGCCAACCTGGCGATGGCCCGCCACCGGCTGGCCGGTCTGGCGTCCGATCTGGTGCTCGGCTGATGTCCGGGGCCGCGGCCGAGGTGACCACCCGCCGTTGGGGTGGCGTCCCCGAGGCTCTGGACGAGTTGACCGCGGGTCGTGCCACCGGCGCGCTCCACGTCGAGGGGGTCGTCGGCGGCACGATCTACCTGCTCGACGGCGAGATCTACTACGTCCAGACCGCGGCCGCTCCCGGGGTCGACTGCCTGTTACAGGCCTCCGGCACCGTGCCGCCGTCGGTGTTCCAGACCGCCTGGACGGCCGGTGCCGCAGCCGGCCAGGTCGGCGAGGTGCTGGTCAAGTCCGGCGCGCTCAGCCGGGGCGAGGCCGAACTGTGCACCGCGGCGGCGATCACCGACGGCGCCTTCGCGCTGTTCACGGCGTCACCGGCGGAAATGGGGCCGGTGCGGTTCGCACCCGGCGAGGGCCACTGGTGGGGTGCGCTCCGCCGGGTGGGAGCCGCGGCGCTGGAGGTGCAGATCCGCAAGCGCCGCCGATTACTGGAGCGGACGCCGCCCGGGGACGCCGACGACCAGCCCGTGATCGCCGCGGCCCGGCTCGGACGCCACCACGTCGTCCTCACCGACTTGCAGTGGGAACTGGTCGTCCACGCCGACGGGCGCCGGACCCCCCGGGAACTGGCCCGCCTACTCGGACGCTCGGCGTTCACCGCCGTGCTCGAGACCCGCCGCCTGATGACCGCGGGCCTGGTCCGGGTGGCCACCGCTCCCCCGCTGAACCTGCCGCCGGCCACCCCGCCCGGCCCGCCGCCGGGCCTGCCGCCGGGCCAGGCGCCACCGCCACCGCCGCCGTCGCCCCGGCCGCCGGCCGCATCCACCACCCCCTCGCTCCCGCCCTACGCCGCGGCGCTCCCGGCCGATCCGGAGCACCCGGGCGCGCGGCACGCGTCCGAGACGCCGGCTCCGGTCCCCGTGCTCGCGCGCCGGACGCCGGACGGGGCTCCGCTCCCCCGGCGCCAGCCCGCGCACGCGCTGCCCCGGCGGCAGCCCGGGGCAGCGCTGCGCGGGGTCGTGCCGGTCGGGCCGCAGCCGGACGTGCCGTCCGGCTCGGTCCTCGACGTGCCGGAGCCCGACTCCGGCCTGCTCTCCCGGGTCCGGAACGCCCTGGAGGGGCTCCGGTGAGTGCGCGCTGGCCACTCGGATCCTGGCGGGCCGTCGCGCTGCCCACCCAACGCGTCGGCCCGGTGCTGCCGCGGCGCCCGGCGCGACTGATCGGCAAGAAGGCGCTCGGAACCGACGAAGGGAGTGTGGTGGAGCGCGAGATCGAGGCGGACGTGCTGGCGGAGATCCGAGGGCTGCGCGACCGGGTCCGCCACGTGGCCGGGAGCCTGGTCGCGACCGTGGACGGGCGGCTGGTCGCGCACGACACCCACGGCATCGAGCCGGACGGAATGGCCGCACTGTCCGCCGCCGTGCTCGGACTCAGCCAGCGGCTGATCGAAAACGTCGGTCCCGGCCAGTTCGCCGAGACCGTCACCCGCGGCACTCACGGCTACGTGGCGACCTACGCCGCCGGCCCCCGCGCGGTCCTCACCGTCGTCACCGGTGAGGAAACGAACATCGGCCGGCTCCACCTGGAGGCACGGCAGGTCGCCCATCGCCTGGCGGCCCTCCTGGACGACCTCGGCGCCCGAGTGCGTACGGGAAACAACCCCTGAGAAGGAGAGAGAACATGGCAAACGTCGACACCGCTCTGAAAGAGGCCATGACGATCGAAGGATCGATCGGCGTGGCGCTCGTGGACTACAACAGCGGAATGGCGCTGGGTACGCTCGGCGGCACCAAGGACTTCGACCTGAACGTGGCCGCGGCCGGCAACACCGACGTCGTCCGGGCGAAGATGCGCACGATGGAGATGCTCAACCTGGGCGCCGACATCGACGACATCCTGATCACGCTGCGGCACCAGTACCACCTGATCCGGCCGGTGCAGTCACGGTCGGGGAAGGGCTTGTTCATCTACCTCGCGCTGGACCGCTCGCGGGCGAACCTCGCGATGGCCCGTCACCAGCTGTCCCGGGTCGAGAGCGACCTCGAGGTCTGAGCCGGGGTCCCGCGTCGGTCACCCGGCGCGGGACCTCACTCCTCGGAGGCGACCAGCACCGCGCGGACGAATTCGGTCGCGACCGCGTCGAGGTCGGTGAGCCGATCGGCGCGCCCGTCCTCCACCGCTTCCATCACCAGCTCGTTCAGCCCGCCGATCACCGCGGTGGCCATCGCGGGCGAGATCGGCCGGGCGCCCGGCACCGTCCGCGCGCCCTCTTCGACCCGCTCCAGCAGCAGCGCGGCGAACCGTTGCTGCCCCCGCCGCCGCAGGCGCAGCGCCTCCGGCCCGGCCGACTGGATCTCGAGCAGCACGGTGCGGGTCAGCGCCGGTTCGGTCTGCAGCGCCGCGAGGTAGGCGTGCACCGCCGCGCGCACCTGCTCGACCCAGTCCAGATCGGGCTGAGCGGCCTCGTCCACCAGCCGCAGCAGCCGATCGCTCGCCGCCGCGTAGACCGCGAGGAAGCACTCCTGCTTGTCGGCGAAGTGCTCGTAGAACGTTCGCTTGGAGACGCGGGCGTGCCGGGCGATGTCGGCGATCGTCACCGCGCCGTAGCCCTTCTCGACCAGAGCGGTGGCCATGCCCGCGAGCAACCGCCCGCGATGGCCGTTCGCGCGCGCGGTCGCGGCCGAGCGCTCATCCTCGTGAGCAGGCTCGGAATGTCGCGTCGCGGCCGATGTCACCTCTGTACCCCTCCTCGCCCGGAATGGTACCGTCACCCGCAGTCTGGTACTGCGTAGTACCAGACTGCTGACACCGGAGAGATGCCATGTCGCCAAGGAAATTTCCTCGTGGAAAAACCGTGCTGATCACCGGCGCGGCCCGCGGAATCGGTGCCGAACTGGCCCGGCAGGCGGTGGCCGCCGGGGCCCGGGTGGCGCTGGTCGGCCTCGAACCCGACCGGCTCGCGGCACTCGCCGCCGAGCTGGGGCAGTCCGCGAGCTGGGCCGAGTGCGACGTGACCGATCAGGCGGCGCTGACGGCCGCGGTCGAGAGCACGCTGGCCGCGCACGGCGCGATCGACGTCGTCGTGGCGAACGCCGGCATCGCCAACCACGGCACGATCGCGGTCACCCCGCCCGAGGCGGTAGCGAAGGTGATCGAGGTGAACCTGCTCGGCGTCGTCCGCACGGTCACCTCGACGCTGCCCGCGGTGACCGCGGCGCGAGGTCACTACCTGCTGATCTCGTCCGCGGCCGCGTTCACGATCCTGCCCGGCATGACCGCGTACAGCGCGGCCAAGGCCGGCGTCGAGCAGTTCGCGAACGGCCTGCGGCTGGAGCTCGCGCACAAGGGCGTGACGGTCGGGTCCGCGCATCCGATCTGGATCGACACCGACATGGTCCGCGACCTGCGCGAGGACCTCGGTTCGGCCCGGGAGAGCCAGCGTCGGCTGCCCGGCCCGCTCGGCGCGACGGTCTCGGTGGAGGACTGCGCCGCCACGCTGCTCGACAGCATCGCGCGGCGCGCGCGGAAGGTCTACGTCCCCCGCTCGGTGGCCGTCCTGTCGGCGATGCGGTCGATAATCCTGGGGCCGCTGGTCGAACGCGCGATGATCGCCCAGGCGAAGAACCACGTGCCGCGGTTCGAGGCCGAGGTGCTCGCTACCGGCCGGTTCTTCGGCCGCAACAGCACGGCGAAGTTCTAGTTCCGGAGGCAACGATGCCGATCGACGAGTCCCTCGTCCCATTACTCGCCCTGATCAACTCGCCGCAGGTCCCGAAACTCGGCACGGGTGAGCCCGTGCAGGCCAGGGCCAACTTCCGGGGGCTCACCGTCGACTTGCGCGACCCGTCGACGCTCCCAGCGGTCGCCGCCGTCGAGGACGTGACGATCGACGGCCCGGGCTCCACGCCGCTGCCCGGCCGGATCTACCGGCCCGAGGCCGGCGGCCCGGTACCCACGATCGTGTTCTTCCACGGCGGCGGGTTCGTGCTCGGCGACGTCGAGACGCACGACGACCACGGCCGGTGGCTGTGCCGGGAGGTGGGCGCGGTCGTCGTCAGCGTCGGGTACCGGCTCGCGCCGGAGTCCCCGTTCCCCGGGCCGGTCGACGACGCGCTGGTGGCGGTCCGGTGGGCGGCGGCACGCATCTCCGATCTGGGCGGTGACCCGGATCGGCTCGCGGTCGCCGGAGACAGCGCCGGCGGCAACCTGGCCGCGGTCGTCGCGCAGGACTGCCGGGACGCCGGTGGCCCGGCGCTCGCCGCCCAGCTGCTGTTGTACCCGGCGACCGACTTCGCCGGGGACTACCCGTCGATGGCCGAGAACGCCGACGGGTACTTCCTCACCGAATCCGACATGATCTGGTTCACCACGCACTACGTTCCGAGCGGTGCCGACCCGGGCGACCCGCGGCTCTCGCCACTGCGCGGGCGGCTCGAGGGGCTGCCGCCCGCGGTGGTGGCCACCGCGGGGTTCGACCCGTTGCGCGACGCCGGTGACGCCTACGCCTCGGCGCTGGGCGATGCGGGCGTCCGGACGATCACGCACCGGTTCGACGGGCTGATCCACGGTTTCTTCGGCCTGGGACCGGTCTCCCCGGCGTCCGAAGAAGCCGTTCGAACGGTCTGTGCGTCGCTCAAACAGCTGCTGCGGCCAGCGGGGTCAGCCGACCGCTGAGCGCCCGGCGGGCGAGGCCGACGGCCTCCTCCACGTCGACGTCGGCAATCGCCGCACCGGCCGCGACGCCGGTCGTCGCCAGCACGTCACCACCCGGGTCGACGACCTTGGCGCTGGCGACGAACCGCAGGTCGCCCAGCCGTCCGGACTGGTTCGCCGACAGCCAGAGCAGCTGGTTCTCCACCGCCCGGGCCTGGTCGAACAGGTCGAACCGGCGGGTCCACCGGTCGCGGCCGAGGTCGGGGGACGCATTGGCGCGGGTGGCCGCCCAGGCCGAGAGGCAGACGCCGATCGCCGCGCCGTCGGCCGCGAGCGCACGGGCCGACTCCGGGAACGCCTTCTCGTAGCTGATCATCATGCCGATCCGGCCGACCGGCGTGTCGAAGGCGCCGAACGCGTCCCGGGCCGAGCGGTGCCGGCCGAGCACGCCGTCGCCGGTCACACAGACCGCGCTGCTCTGCCCGGACCCGGTGTCGGACCTCTCGCAGTAGCCGGCGCACAGCACCAGGTCTCCGGCGATCGCGGCCAGCCGCCGGATCTCCGGACCGTCCGGGTCCAGCGCCGGCGGCGCGTCCGGCGCGTCGTCGCCCAGGTACCCGCCGAGGCTCGCCTCCGGCAGCGCCAGCAACTGGACGCCCCGCGCCCGGGCGAGCGCGACCACCCGCTCGATCCGGGCGAAACACTCGTCGAGATCGCGTCCGAACGGCGCAGCGACCGCCGCAACCCGTGTCGTCCTCATCAGTTCCCCCAGGGAGTCGGTCGGAGGTCTATTGGCGCAGAGG
Source organism: Cryptosporangium sp. NPDC051539 (assembly GCF_044454545.1). Taxonomy (NCBI): domain Bacteria; kingdom Bacillati; phylum Actinomycetota; class Actinomycetes; order Cryptosporangiales; family Cryptosporangiaceae; genus Cryptosporangium; species Cryptosporangium sp. NPDC051539. The sequence continues at coordinate 309,355 of NZ_JBITDV010000010.1, forward strand.
TTCAGGTGATGCCGGGGTGCGATGGGGTTGCGGGAGGGGAGTGCGGGCCGACGGCCCGGAGCATGTCGGCGATCGCCTGGCCCATCCAGCGGACGAGCGCGTCGGTACCGGCCTGGTACGGGACGACGACCGGGTGCACGCCGCGGGCGATCAGCCGCGCCGCACCGGCCACCAGCTCGCCGGGGTGCTCACCGGCACCGACGACCAGGCAGGTCGTCACCCGGTAGCGGCCGAACACCCGGACCGCCTCGTCCCAGGCGCGTTCGTAGCCCGACAGCGGCACACCCGGTACCTCGTCGGCGTCGCGGGCACGGACGTCGTCGTCCAGCGAGCCGATGTGGATACCGACGTCGGTGACGCCGGCCGCCGCGAGGGTGCCGAGCGCGCACGCGTCGGTGGGGCTGCAGTCCACCGCGACGCGGATCCCGGGGACGCCGGCCCGGACCGCACGGACGTACGCCGGGACATCGGCCGGGGCCTCGGCGGTCAGCCAGAGACGGGACACGCCGTCGTCCCAGGCGTCGGTCGCGAGCAAGACCAGCTGCGCGGGGCTGCGGACCGGCAACGGGAGTGTTCCGTGGGACATTCCGGTCGACGGGCAGAAGCGACACTCAGGCGCTTTCGAGCCGGCCGGGGCCGGTCTATTCGCCGGACGCGCAATACGGACGCGGAGTACGGCTCCGCTTTTCTTCTCACCGTTCCGGGGCACGGTGTCCTCCCGAGAGTCGTCAGCGGATCGTGCGGTTCCATGAACCGATTCAGCGGCAGCCCGGTATGCCGCGGTGCTCAATCAGGTCCCTGGATCGATCCGCTTGCGTAGGTCTAGTCCAGACGGCGCGGATTAACTGACGATGACAACCGGAATAAACTCATGTCGCAGTCCGAATTGCTTGCCACGAACTGCACCATTTAGGTTCAGTCCCTGCGTTGGCCACCCCGGCCTTCGAGCCACGACCCCAAAGCTGTGGGGGACAGCCTGTGACCACCACCTCGCCCACCCGGACGCCCGCGCCCCGAGGAAGACCCCGAGACCCCGCGCTGGAAGACCGAGTGTTCCGCGCCGCGATCGAGCTGTTCGGCCAGAAAGGCTGGGCCGGTTTCACGATCGACGGCGTTGCGAAGGCCGCCGGCGTCGGCAAGGCCTCGCTCTACCTGCGCTGGAACAGCAAGCAGCAACTCCTGTTCGACGCGCTGGCCGCCCGCGCCTCGATCGACGCGTCGATCGACACCGGCGACATCCGGTCCGACCTGCGTCACCTCGGCGCCCAGTTGCTCGGCATGTTCTGGGCCGACGGCGGCGTGACGTACATGCGTCTGGTCGTCGAAGGCGCGGTGCACACCGAGTTCGCCGAGCACCGCGACCGGCTCACCCACCCGACGATCGCGGCCGCGCGTCAGATCGTGCGGCGTGCGACCGCCCGCGGCGAACTGCCAGCGGGCACGTCACCCGCGGTGGTGCTCGACGCGATCCTCGGAGCGACGATCATGCACGTCGCGGTGACACCGGTCGAGCTGCGCGAGGCCGCCCGGGAGCGGAGCGACGAGTACCTCGACGAGCTCGTCGACCTGCTCCTGGCCGGCGTCCGCCGAACTGCTTGAGGTCAGCCGCGGGCATCCTTCGGCGGGCCGCCGTCGGTCTCCGGAGGGCCGTAGCGGCCGGCGTGCCCGTCGGCGGGCAGCACGACCTGGGTGCACCGGCTGCTGGCCAGCTGGGCACCGTCGGCGTCGTACAGATCGGCGGTGCAGAACACCACGCGGCGGGTCCGCCGGATCACCTCACCGGTCGCCCGCAGCAACCCGGGACGCGCGCTCCGGAGGAACTCGACCCGCAGGTCGGCGGTGAGGAACGCCTGGCCGTGGTCGAGCACGGTCCAGCAGGCGCCGCCCATCGCCGCGTCCAGCAGCGCGGTGACCAGCCCGCCCTGCACGATCGGGCCACCGGCCGAGGGAAAGCAGTAGTCGGCGGTCGCGTCCCACTCCACCGCGGTCGCGCCGGGCGACCAGCCCGCCCGCCGGTACCCGAGCGTCCGCCAGAGGTGCGGGCCGTCGCCGTGGCGGTCCTCCCACTCGTCGACGTCGGCGTAGCGCTCGCCGGCCGGGATGCCCCGCTCCGAGACAAGTCGTTCGTCGGTCATCTGGCTCCTTCGTCGATCGCCCGGATACCCGGCGGCGTGGCCGCGATCCGCGAGCCCAGGTCGAGTACGAAACGGTCCCAGCTCCGGCGCGGGTCGCGGCCGGTCAGCTCGCGCACCCGCCGTAGCCGGTACCGCAGGCTCTGCGGGTGCAGGCCGAGCCGGGCCGCCGCGGTGGTGGCCGACCCGGTCACCAGGAACGCTTCCAGACCCTCGCGCACGTGTTCCTGCCCGGGGTCGACCAGCGCGCCGAGCAGGTGGCGGGCCACGGCCTCCGGCCCGGTCTGCGGACGCCCGGCCAGCAGCGCGAGCGCGTGGGCGTCCGATTCACCGAGCAGCGGGCCGCCCTCGTAGGCATCGGCGGGTGCGAGGTCGAGTGCGAGCGTGGCCAGGCGGTGCGCGTCGACGAGCGTGTCGGCGCGCGGCGGCCGGATCGCGCAGCCGTGGGCGCCGAGTTGCTGGAGTGCGGTGCGCAGATCGCCCGCGTCGCAGAGCGGCAGGAGCAGCACGGCCCGGTCGGCACGGGCGGCCCGGTCGGCAAGGGCGGCCCGGTCGGTCTGGTCGGCGGGGGCGGGCCGGGCGGTGACCAGTGGCCGGGGATCGCCCGCCGGAAGCGCCGCGGCCAGCTCGTGCCCGAGGCGGAGGCCCGGATCGGAACTCGAGCCCGGCTCGCGGTTCAGCGGTTGGGCGACCAGCAGCAGGGCGGGGTTCGGGAGCGTGATGCCGAGGGCCCGGGACCGGTCGGCGGCGGCGCCGGGGTGCGCCTGACGTCCGGCGAGCAGGTCGTCGAGGAAGTCGCGCAGCGCCCGGTCCCGATCGGTGACCAGGCGCTCGGCGGACGCGCTGTACCCCTCGTAGATCGCCTCGGTGAGCTGGTCGAACGTCGTCAGCCAGAGGCGCGAGAGCCCGATCGCGCCGGCGACCGTGAGCATCGGCTCGACCCGCTCGACGATCTGGTCGATCGCGGTGGTGGCCGCCACCCGGTAGGCCCGCAGGACGCTCGGCAGCGGGCGCCCGTCGGCACCGCGGGCGGCACCGATGCCGCGCACCCGGGCCAGGTCGGACGGGCTGAGCTCGGCGTCGTCGACCCAGAGGTCGACGACGCGGCCCAGCACCCAGAGCGCGATCGCCCGCACCTCGGCCAGCTGCCGGACGTCGAGCGCGCGGTAGGCCGGGATCTCGGCGAGGATCCGCTCGACGATCAGATCGCCGATCGTGTTCTCGGCGGCCCGGATCGTCCGGCGCATGCTGTCCCGGTCGGCGTCGGCCTGCTGCGGGGACATGCCGCCACACCTTAGGCGGCCGCGGCGTGCACCAGTACGTCGAGATCCTCGATCAGCGTGGTGCACTCGGCGAGCAGGGTCCGGGGGACGCGGATCGTGTGCTGGGGCCCGGGACGGGCGCCGGCCTGGACGCCCAGGTGCACCGTGACCCACTCGACCGTGGCGACGAGGTGGTCGCGCAGGTCGGCGAGCAGCAGGTCGAGCTCGTTCAGCTCGGCGACGAGCACCGGGCGGTTCGTCCAGCGGCCGGGATTGGTGGAACAGCCGGCGAGCCAGGCGCCGGCCCGCTGACCGGCGTCGGCGGCGCCGCCGATCGGGCGGTTGTCCGGCGGCACCGCGGCGGCGATGCGGAGCAGGCTGTACGAGGCGCGGGCAGCCAGCGCCTGACGCACCTCGTGGAGCCGCAACAGCTCGTGGAGGTCGTCCGGAAATGAGGGAGTAATCGGCACAAACCAGACGTCGGCCGACATCGGAGCCCGCTGCGTCGACCGGGCGACACGCTCCCCAGCCGCAACCTCGCCGGCGATGGCCCTGACCTGCGGCCCTGGGCGGGCCGCCTACTCAGCGGGGATCGGCCGACTGGATGACCTCGAATTCGAGGAGCGACGAGCCGGAGGCGACCGGGCGGGCGCGTTCGCCGGAGTGTGCCTCCATGGCCGGGCCGTTCACCCAGGCCTGGAAGTGCTCCTCGCTCTCCCAGCGGGTGTAGACGAAGTAGCGGGTCTCGCCCTTCACCGGACGCAGCAGCTCGAACCCGAGAAAGCCCGGCGAGCCCTCGACCGCACCGTGCCGGGCGCCGAAGCGCTTCTCCAGCTCCGGGCCCGCGCCCTCCGGAACCTCGATCGCGTTGATCTTCACGACAGCCATGGACGGCAGCCTAATCTCCGAGACGTGCGCGCTCACGATCCGCCACCCGGCCGGTAGGCGCACCCACGTCTGCGACTGCCGCCCCAGAGCCGGTACGGACGGATACGTGAACAGCGTCGTGACGACCCCGGAGTCGGTGCCGAACGTGGTCACCCGGGTCTCGGCCAGCCGGCGCCCGGTCGGCACCGGCGGCTGTTCCGCCCGCCAGGCCCGCAGTTCGTCGATCCCGTTCTGCCGATCGGCGATCCCGAACCGCACCGTCCGGGCCGAGTCGTGGAACCAGCCGAGGATCGCGGCCCGATCGTCGCGCACCAGTGCGTCCTCGTAGGAGGAGAACGCCGCACGAACCTCGGCCACGATCTCCGGCCGGTCCACCTCCATCAGATCTTTTCCTCGGCGGGCACCGCTTCCTCGGCGGGCACCGCCCGGGGCGCGGGTACGACGTCGGCGGCCGGGACGATCGAACCGGCCGGTTCCTCGCCCGGCTGGACGACCGCGCCACCGCCGTGCAGGCGGTCGAGTTCGATCTCCTCGGCGTCGCGAACCCGCGGTGCCGGACGCGTCGCCGCGAACGCGGCGCAGACGACCGCGACGAACAGGTAGCCGAGCGCCACCTGGCCGTTCATGTTCCAGCCGACCTCGGGTGCGTGGATCAGCCCGACGAACGAGAGCACCGAGCCGACCGCGGCCACCACCGTCGCCCCGATGAACTTCTTGTCGATCAGGAACACGACCAGCGCGCCGAGCACCATTCCGGCGAGCACCGCGCCCTGCCCGAGCGTGTTCAGCCCGCCGTAGACCACACCGGCGTTGTTCAGCGCGTCCTCGCCGACCGCGCTCGCGGTGGTGCCGGCGGCGGCGAGGGCGTTGTCCATCTGCCCGGCGGCCCAGGACGCGATGTTCGGAATCAGCGCCGCGACCACCGCCGCCGCGTGCGCCCGGGGCGTCGCCTGGAACGCCTGCGCACCGATCAGCAGACCGATGTAGAGCAGGATCGGAACGATCGCCGCGGTGGGTAACAAGGCCCCGAGGACGCTGAACATCCCCAGGAAACAGAGGACCGCGATCACCACACCGGTGGCCAGCGAGTACCCGGCCCGGCCACCGGCCGCCTTCCAGCCCGGGTGGCCGACGTAGACCGCGGGCGGGAACGGCGAGCCGAGTGCGGCACCGATCACCGCGCCGGCCCCGTCGGCCAGCAAGATGCTGCGCAGGTTGTAGTTGTCACCGGCGGTGGCCGCGCTCTCGACGTTCGTCATGCCCTCGGTGAAGTTGTAGACGCCGAGCGGGATCGCGGTCGCGAGCAGTGGCCCGACTTCCTTGAGCCCGTCGAACAGGTCGCCGAAGTGGAAGTTCGGGAACGAGAACGCGATGTCTTTGGCCGCCGCGGATACGTCGGGGACGGACATCGCGCCGCCGATCCAGCCGATCGCGGTGCCGACCAGCAGCGCGGCCAGGCCGATCGGGATGTTGCCCGGCAGCTTGAGGTCGGTGAACAGCCCGATCAGCAACAGCGCGAACACCGGCAGGGCGATCCAGGCCTGCGCCCACATCTGCCCGGCCGGACGCATCGAGATGAACGTGATCGAGATGCCCGCCAGCGTGCCCAGCATGGCCGCGCGCGGCGTCCACTTCCGGATGTACGGACCGACGAACGCCCCGATCAGCACGATGATGCCGATGATGAACGCCCAGGCCAGACCGGCCTGCCAGGCGCGCACGGCGTTGTTGGTCTTCAGGTAGATCGGCAGCATGATCAGGAAAACCACGATGAACATGTGCGGGACGCTCGGCCCGTACGGCATCGCGGTGACGTCGGTGCGGTTCTCCCGCGCGGCCAGACGGCGGGCCAGATACGTGTAGTAGGCGTTGCCGACCACCAGCGCGATGCCCAGCGCCGGAAGGATCGAGCCGAAGACGTCGTCTTTCGGGATGTGCACCACGAACAGGCACAGGCCGGACAGCGTCAGCACGTTGACCAGGACGTTGATGCCCAGGCCGAAGAACGCGTTCGTGTCACCCCGGACCCAGAACGGGAGCGTGCTCGAACGCGACGAAAGCTTGATCATCGGTCATCTCTCCAGTACGTCGAGCACGGCCGCCGACGGGGCGACCCAGCCGAAGATGCCGCCCTGGGCGGCGATCATGTCCAGGGCGACGCGGTGGAACTCCGGGAAGTACGAACCGACGCAGTCGGCGAGAACCAGGCACTCGTAGCCCCGGTCGTTGGCCTCGCGCACGGTGGTGTGAACACAGACCTCGGTGGTCACGCCGGCGACGATCAGGCTCTTGATCCCGGCTTCGGCCAGGAGCGAGCCGAACGACGTGGCGTAGAACGCGCCCTTGCCGGGCTTGTCGACGATCGCCTCGCCGGGCAGCGGCTTGAGTTCGTCGACGATGTCCTGACCCTCTTCGCCGACGATCAGGATCCGGCCCTTGGGGCCTTCGTCACCGATCTTCAGCGTCGGGTTGCCGCGGTGGAGCTTGGCGTCGGGGAGGTCGGAGAGGTCGGGCTGGTGCCCTTCCCGGGTGTGGATGATCGGAATGCCCGCGGCCCGGAACGCGGTGAGGATCGCGGCGGTCGGCTCGATCGTCGATCTCAGCAGGCTGACGTCGTTGCCGAGCGTCTCGCCGAAGCCACCGGGCTCCATGAAGTCGCGTTGCATGTCGATCACGACCAGCGCGGTCGTCGCCGGGTCGAAGGTGTACGAGTAGGGACGCGCGTCCACGGACAGTGCTGTCATCGGCATACGCCTTCCTCAGGCCGAAACTGCTGCTTGGGCGGAAGCAGGGATGGAGGTGGCCGCGATGATGTCGGCGGACGTGCTGACGCAGCCGAAGACGCCGCCCTGCATCGTCACCATGTGCAGCGCGGCGGCGTGGTTGCCGGGATCGGTCGCGCCGGTGCAGTCGGACAGGATCACGCACTCGTAGCCGCGGTCGTTGGCCTCACGCATCGTCGTGTGGACGCACACGTCGGTCGTGATGCCGGTGAGGATGAGGTGCGTGATGCCCTTCGTGCGCAGCACCAGGTCGAGGTTCGTGGCGTAGAACGCCCCTTTGCCGGGCTTGTCGATCACGACCTCGCCGGCCACCGGGGCGACCTCGGGGACGATCTCCCAGCCGGGCTCGCCCCGGACCAGGATCCGGCCGCACGGGCCCGGGGCCCCGATCTCGGCCCCGATCTGCGCCGACCGCCACCGTTTGTTCGGGGGCAGGTCGGAGAGCTCGGCGTCGTGCCCCTCCCGGGTGTGGACGACGAGCATGCCGATCTCGCGGGCGTGTTCGAGCAACCGCGCGGTCGCGGGCAGTCCCGCACGGGTGAGTGCGATGTCGTAGCCCATCGAGTCGACGTAACCGCCGGGGCCACAGAAGTCGGTTTGCCAGTCGATGCAGATCAGTGCGGCGTTGTCCGCGGAGACGGAGCCGTCGTACGGCCAGGCGTAAGGCTGGGCGTTCACCGGCCCGATCCGGGCCGCTTCTCTGGATTGCATACAGTCGATTGTCGAGCGTCTCTTTTCAGAAACCGCTCCTCAGTGTTACGTCTCGATGACGCAGCGACTAGGTGAGGTACTGGCGGGCGCCGTGAACCGACAGTTCGGTCAGAACGACGTCCGGATCCGAGCCGGAGACCGCGTCGTAGAGGCGCTGGTGGCGTGCGACGTTGTCGGCCCCGTGGCCGGTGGCCGCCTCGCGCCGCAAGTTGATCGCCATGTACAGCTGCGTCTTCACGACCACCGATTCGTGCACCCAGGCCAGCTGGCGGTTGTTCGCCAGCCCCACCAGCGCGATGTGGAACCGCCGGTGCGCCTCGGCCATCGCGAACCGGTCTCCGACCTCGTCGGCCACCCGCATCGCGTCGAGTTCGGCGTGCAGCGCGACCAGCCGGCGCGGATCGTCGATCGGGAAGGCCTGCTCGACCGCGTACCGCTCCAGGACGTCCCGCACCCCGTACAGCTGCTGCAGGTCGGCGTCGGTCAGCGTGGCGACGCGGGCTCCGCGCCGGGGGAAGTGGTCGATCAGGCCCTGCTGGGCCAGCAGCCGGAGCGCCTCGCGGAGCGGGGCGCGGCTGATCCCGAATCGCCGGGTGAGCTGTTCCTCGATGAGTCTTTCGCCGGGTTCCGTGCCGCCGCTCAAGATGTCCGCCCGCAGCCGGGCGACCGCGAGGTCGACCAGACTCGGGGTCTCCAGCGCATCCGGCCCGGCGGCCGCGACGACATTTTCCACGATCTTGAGTCTGCCAGCCGGTCCACACCCCCGAACTGACCCTCCGAACGGCGGATCTTGTACAAACCGGACGGACAGTTCACACCGGCCGGAGCGGCAGACCACTACCGGGTCAGCACGGGACCTCCGCGCGTTCGCGTGACGTGACGCCGTCTCGGCCGTCATAAAGGTCTGGAGAAGTGTTCCGGCGCGAACGTTCCGGGCGTTCCCGCCACGATCTCGGAGTCACCGGACGGCCTGCACCCTGTTCGCAGGCCGCGCCGCTGCGTGCGCCGAGAACGAGGACGCTTCTGACGAATCGGAGAGGACCGAAACGATGACCACTACGCCGGAATAACAGCAGCCACACTCGCGCGCACGAGCGACCGTCGCGAAGCGACGGTGCTGCTCCTACCGTGGCCGGCCGGGCATTGTCGGGGTTCCGACTGCCGTGCCCGTACCAGCCACATGTCCGGTTACGCCGCCCTTAGGCCCGTGATAACTTTCACCGGATTCATGGTCCAGCTACAGGCGCCGGCCAACCGCCGATGATCGACGCTCCTCTCCATCCCTCCGAGTGGAGGAACTCCCCATGCGTCTGCCTCGTCTCCGGCTGATCGCAGCAGTAATGGCTGTATGCGTCTCGGCCCTCGTACTCGGCACCGCCCAGCCGGCCCAAGCACACAAGCACCCGACGCCCGTGCAGCTCATCTCGCCTGCCGTAGTCCGGATCATGACGTACGGCAAGGTCAGCATCTCGCTGATCGAACACAACTTCCGCGGCTCCACCGGCAACGACATCTCGCTGGTCCAGCGCTCCTACCAGCCGTTGCTCGCGACCGGCAGCGGCGCTGTCGTCAACCCCACCGGCACGATCGTGACGTCACCGACGGTCACCGGGGTCGACCTCAACCGCGCCGCGATCTACGCGGTCAACAAGGTCTTCAACGAGCGCTACGGCGACGGCGCACCCATGCCCGCCGACCCGTACAGCAAGGCGAAGCCGTCCGGCAACACCAGCGACGTGGTCAGCCGCCGGCTGCAGCGCTGCTACAGCGGCAACACCACCGACGAGACCGGCGGCTGCGTGATCTTCACCCAGGCCGTCGTCGTCGTGCAGCCGTTCGTGGCCGACCAGAAGCAGTTCGGCAACCTGCCCGCCGAGGTCGTGTACCCGACCGGCGGCAAGAAGGCGGACGTGTCGGTACTGAAGGTCGGCGCGAGCAGCATGCCGTCCGTCGTGCTCGGCACCTCGGCGGCCGAGGTCGAGGCGATCTCCGAGCTCGGCTTCACGAACACGCCGTCCGACGAGAAGTCGCTGAAGCTCGTCCAGGCGCACTTCGACAAAAAGGGCAGCGGCGTCGAGCGGAAGAACGACGACTACCAGGCCGAGGTCAACGCGGGCTTCACCAACGGCATGGACGGGGCCCCGGTCGTCTCCGAGAAGGGCCAGGTCGTCGGCTTCCTGAAGAAGGACGGCGGCCAGGTCAAGCTCGTCGGCCCGGACGCGGTCGCCGACGCGCTGTCCGCGGTCGGGGTCAAGCCCGAGCGGGGCCCGACCGACCTGGTGTACGAGAACGCGCTGCACAACTACAACAACGCGCTCTACACCGCGGCCGCACCCAACCTGGCCCAGGTGCTGAAGCTCTACCCGGGCCACGCGCTCGCGACCGAGAAGCTGGCGGTCGCCAACCAGCGCAAGGGCACGTCCGCCGACAAGGGCAGCGAGGGCGCGACCGACACGTCCGGCTTCGGCTCGAACGACAACGGCGGCTCCAGCAGTTCCGATTCGTCGCCGAACATCCTGCTCTGGGGTGGCTTGGCCGCGGTCGCCGTCCTCGCGCTGCTGCTCGGCTTCGTGCTGCTGCGCGGCCGTGGCGACAAGAACAAGATGGTCAACGGCCCGACGCCGGACCCGAACATGATGCCCGGCTACGGACAGCCCTACCCCGGTGGCGCGATGCCGCCGCCCGGCTGGGTCGATCCGCGGCAGCCGGGCGGCCCGTACGGAGCGCCGTACCCGTACCCGGGTGTGCCCGCGTACACCGAGCCGCCCGCGGGTGCGCCGCAGTCCGGTGTGCCGTACGTCGACCCGAACGGCCAGACCGTGATGCACTACGCGCCCGGTATACCGGGCAATGCACCGGCAATGCCCGGTATGTCGCACGGTGGCCCGGGGTCGTCCGGTGCGGGTTCGCCGAGCGGCGCTACCGTGGTCGCCGCCGAGGGCTCGGACGCACCCACCAGCCTGCTGGCCGTCCGCCCTGGTGACGCTCCGGCCGACGCGGCCGGAAACTGTGACCATTGTGGGCAGCCGCTCCAGTCGGGGCAGCAGTTCTGCGGTTACTGCGGTAGCCGGGTGCACTGAGACGTGTCGAACGAACCGGTGGTCAGGGATGAGTGATTCGATCGAGTCCGCGCGCCTCGAGGGGCTTCGCGCTGCGGGCTACGAGATGCAGTCGCTCATCGGGCGCGGGGGCATGGCGTATGTCTACCGCGCGGAAGACACCCGTCTCGGTCGCATCGTCGCGGTGAAGGTGCTCGCTCCGGAACTCGCCCAGAACGAGGAGTTCCGGCAGCGGTTCCTGCGGGAGTCGCGCCTGGCGGCCTCCCTCGACCACCCGAACATCATCCCGATCTACGAGGCCGGCGAGGTCGACGGTCACCTCTACCTGGCCATGCGCTTCGTCGAGGGCGCCGACCTCAAGGTCGTGCTCAAGCGCCGGGGGACGCTCACCGTCGACGAGGCGATGGGCGTCTTCGGCCAGGTCGGTGCGGCCCTCGACGCCGCGCACAAGGCCGGCCTCGTCCACCGTGACGTCAAGCCGGCGAACATCCTGGTCTCGGCGGCCACCGCACCCGGCGGCCGTGACCACGTGTACCTGAGCGACTTCGGCCTCACCAAGCGGGCGTCGTCGCTGACCGGCGTCACGGCGACCGGCATCGTCGTCGGGACGATGGACTACGTCGCGCCCGAGCAGATCGGCGGCAAGGCGGTCGACGCCCGGACCGACGTGTACGCGCTGGGGTGCGTGGTCTACCAGGCGCTGACCGGCAAGGTGCCGTTCATCCGGACGGACGACGCGGCGCTGCTCTGGGCACACCTGATGGAGATGCCGACGCCGATCAGCCAGGTGCGGCAAGACGTCCCGGCAGCCGTCGACAAGGTCGTGGAGACCGCGATGGCGAAGGGGCCGGAGGGGCGGTTCGCGTCCTGCGGGGAGTTCATCAGCGCGCTGGGCGCCGCGTTCAACGGCAACCAGGTCAACCTGCCGACGAGTGCGACCGGCGGCACGGCGGTCAGCCCGAGCAGCGCGCCGCCGTCGGCGTACCCGGGCGGTCCGTACACGCCGCCGTCGGGCGCGGGCCAGACCGGGGCCCAAACCGGTGCACAGCCCCAGGGGACTCCGACCACGCAGGTGCCGGGGGGCGAATACTCGCCGCAGACCCCGTATCCGCACCAGTACTCACCCACGCAGTTCCCGCCCGGCGCGTACCCGCAGTCGGCACCGCCGCACTCGGCGCCGCCCCACTCGGCACCCCCGCAGTCGGCACCGCCCCACTCGGCTCCGCCGCAGTACTCGTCACCTCCGCAGTACTCGGCTCCGCCGCAGTACTCGACGCCGCCCCAGTACTCGACGCCGCCGCAGGCGATGACGCCCTACTCGGCCCCGCCGAGCCAGCACACCGGTGCGCCTTACCCGTACTCGGCCCCGCCGCACCCCGGTTCGGCGCCGCCGTACCCGTACTCGGCCCCGCCCGCCGGCTCCGCACCGCCCTACCCGTACTCCGCGCCGCCGCAGGGCGTCAGCGGGCCGCCCGCCAACGGGCAGACGCCGTCGTCCGGCTCGGGGCGGCGCAAGCTGCTGATCGGCGGCCTCGCCGGTGCGCTGGTCCTCGTCATCGCGTTGGTGGCCTTCCTCGTCCTCAAGCCGTTCCAGGAGGGCACGAAGCACTTCACCGCCACGACGACGGTGCCGATCTCGTTCGACTATCCAGACAGCTGGAAGATGGCCGGTCCGGGCACGAACGTGGTGTTCTCGCCGCACTCGAGCGAGGCGTTGTCGCTGTTCGGTACTCCGGGCGCGGCCACGAGCTGGAACGACATCGACCGGCCGCTGAAGAACGACTCGGACTCGGTTGTCGGCGTCTACACGTTGCTGGCCACGACGGACTTCCCGGCGACCGCGGACGAACGCAAAGCCACGCTGGCCAACTACCTGCCGGCCACGGTCTCGCTCAACACTCAGCAAACGGCAGTCGTGGACGGGCGGGACGCGACTCGGCACGACGGTTCTCTCCAGGAATCGGGCGGCGACGGCGATCTGCGGATCCGCTGCTTCGTCGTCAAGGACGCGACGTCGAACCAGACCGTCCTGCTGGTGTTCTTCGCCTCGGAAAGCGCCTGGGACAAGAACGAGAGCAAGTTCAAGACCTTGCTCGATTCGGTGAAGTTCAAGGCCTGAGGGAGAGCCGCGGTCGATGGAGTGGTCAACGCTGTCCATGCTCAACGAGAAGGAGCGGCGCGAGCTGCTGACGGTCGCCCGGAGGCGGAAGTTCCGCCGGAACGAGGTCCTGTTCCACGAGGGTGACCCGGCCAACTCCCTGCACCTGATCGAGTCCGGTCACGTGAGCGTGCGTGTGACGACCGACGCCGGAGACAGCGTGACGCTGGCCATCGCCGGACCGGGCGAGACCGTCGGCGAGCTGGCGCTGCTGGAGGCCGACCCGAGCAAGGCGGTACGGTCGGCGACCGTGACCGCGCTCGAGGGCTGCGAGACGCTGTCACTGCAGCGTGACCGGTTCGACGCACTGCGTCAGCAGTACCCGCCGATGGACCGGGTGCTGGCCCAGTTACTGGCGAACCAGGTACGGCGGCTCAACGGCCGGCTGCTGGAGTTCCTGTACCTGCCCGCCGACAAGCGGGTGCTGCGCCGGCTGGCGAACCTGGCCCGGGCCTACGACGACGGCCAGACCCGGCCGGTCGCGGTACCGCTGACCCAGGAGGTCATCGCGAGCCTCGCCGGGACGTCGCGCCCGACGACCAACCAGGCACTGCGCGCGGTCGAGGAGGCGGGCATCATCGCGATCGGACGCTCGAAGATCGAGATCCTCAACCCGGCGGCTCTCGTTCGTAAGGCCCGGTGACTTCTTCCCCACCTACCCCGAGTACTGATCCGCCAGGTCGGGGGCGTGAGCTAGACCACGAAGTCAGGTCTCCGTCAGTCCGGGTGGGCTCGGAAGCGCGGGGCGCCTACGCTACCCCCGTGCCACCCGAGATCCGGTGCTCGAACTGCGGCGAGGAAAACAACCCGCCGCAGGCTAGGTTCTGCTTTTCCTGCGGAAACGCACTGACCTCCGAGGACACCAGAGAGCTACGCAAGACGATCACGGTCGTCTTCACCGACGTCGTCGGTTCCAGTGCGCTGGGCGAACGGCTCGACCCCGAAGTGCTGCGCCGGATGATGACCCGTTACTACGAGCACGCGACCGCGATCCACGTACGGCACGGCGGCCGGGTGCAGAAATTCATCGGCGACGCGGTGATGGCGGTGTTCGGGCTCCCGAACTCCCGCGAAGACGACGCCCTGCGGGCGGTGCGGGCGGCGGCCGAGCTGCACGCGTCGCTGGAGGGGCTGAACGAGACGCTCCGGCGCGACTGGGGCGTCACGCTGAACCTGCGGACCGGCGTCAATACCGGTGAGGTCGTGATCGGGCAGGCGTACCTGGGGCAAGACATCACGCTCGGGGACGTCGTCAACGTGGCCGCCCGGCTGGAAACCGCGGCCGAGCCCGGAACCGTCCTGATCGGAGACTCGACCTACCGCCTGTCCCGGGACGCGGTGACCGCGGAGATGCTGCCGCCGATGACCGTCCGGGGCCGGGGCGTCCCGGTCGACGCCTGGCGGCTGCTGGCCGTCAAACCCGGAGCTTCCGGACATGCGCGCCGGCTGGACGCGCCGATCGTCGGCCGGACCCGAGAGCTCCAGCTGCTGCGGCAGTTGTTCGACCGGGCGGTGACCGAGCGCGCGGCGCGGACCGTCACCGTGCTCGGGTCCGGCGGCGCCGGGAAGTCGCGGTTGCTGCACGAGCTCCTGGCGCAGGTCCAAGACCGGGCGACGGTGCTGCACGGCGAGTGTCTGAGCTACGGAGACGGTCTCACCTACCTGCCGCTGGCCGAGGTGGTCCGGCAGGCCGCCGGTGCGGGGCCGGAGGAGGACACCGCGGCCGTCCGGGCCAAGCTGTCCGCGCTGCTGCCCGGCGACAACCACACGGTGGCCGCGCTGGCCGGTCTGCTCGGCGACCCGACGGCTCCGGCCGCGGCCGGAGGCAACCAGAACCCGTCGGCGATCCCGGCCGGCAGCGTCGAAGATCTGCCTCAGGCGATGTACCGGTTCGCCCACACGCTCGCCTCGCGGCGTCCGCTCGTCCTGGTTCTGGACGATCTGCACTGGGCGGAACCGGCGCTGCTCGACCTGATCGTCCAGATCTCCGACTGGCTGCGCGACAGCCCGGTGCTGATCTGCTGCCTGTCCCGCCCGGAGCTGCTGGAAGCCCGGCCGGAGTGGGGCCGGGGCGGCACGAACACCTGGATGCTGACGCTCGAGCCACTCGGGTCCAACGACTCGGCCGCGCTGCTCGACAACCTGCTGGACGGCGCCGACGGGGCCGAGGAGGTCCGGGCCCGGATCGTCGAGGCGGCCGAGGGCAACCCGCTCTACATCGAGGAACTCGTCGGCATGCTGCTCGACGACGGTCTGCTCGACCGGGTCGACGGCAAATGGACGCTGACCTCGGAGATCAACCGGCTGGCCGTGCCGCCGAGCGTCGGCGCGCTGCTGGCCGCCCGTCTCGACGGACTGCCGAAGGACGAGCGCGGCGTGCTCGAGCGGGCCGGGGTCATCGGTGACGTGTTCTACCGCAACGGGGTCATCGCGCTGACGCCGCCGGAGCAGCAGCGCGACGTGACCGGGGCACTGCTCTCGCTGGTCCGCAAGGAACTGCTGCGGCCGGAGGGTTCGGTACTGCACGGCGAGAGCGCGCTGCGGTTCCGGCACCAGCTGGTTCGTGACGCCGCGTACAACTCGCTCTCGAAGCGTGAACGCGCGCATCTGCACGAGATGGCCGGGCGCTGGATGGAGGAGAAGCTCGCCGGGCGGTTGCCCGAGCTGGAGGAGATCGTCGGTTTCCACCTGGAGCAGGCGGCCCGGTTCCGCACCGGTATCGGGCCGGTCGACGCGGACACGCTCGAGCTGTCCCGCCGCGCCGCGGAGCACCTCGGCCGCGCCGGGCGTCGAGCGTTCGCCCGCCGGGACATGCCGGCCGCGATCACGTTGCTGGGCCGCGCCACCGCGCTGCTGCCCGCTGAGCACGCCGCCCGGGTCGGGCTGCTGCCCCAGTTCGCGGCCGCACTGGTCGAGCGCGGTGAGTTCAACCGGGCGTCCGAATTGCTCGACGAGGCGGCCACCGCCTCGGAGCGGACCGGAGACACCGAGCTCCGCTCCGAGACCGAGAAGGTCCGCTCGGTGCTGCGCCTGCTGTCCGGGCCGGCCACCGGCGACAACGCGTCCGCGGCAGACGAGCGCCCGCCGTTGCCGGATCTGACGACGACGGTCGAGCTGGGCGCCGGAGGCGGGTCGGCCGCGGCGAACTGGACGCTGCTGCGGGACGTCCGCTGGCTGCCGCGGGCGGTGCACAACACCGACCGGGGCCAGACCGACGAGGAGCATCCCAGCGGCGCCGGGCCGGGCGCGGACTCGCGCCGGCAGGCGATCTCCAAGGCGTTCGCACTGGCCGCGGTTCTCGGCGACGCGGCGGTGGAGCCGACGATCGCCCAGTACCGGGCCGAACTGGCCAGTAAGGCGACCAACCGCACGGCGGAGGTCCGGCTGCGCGGCGCGCTGGCCGGTCTGACCGCGATGGCGGGCAACTTCGACGACGCCCGCGAGCACCTGGTCGCGGCGCAGGCGATCACCGATCGGCTGGGGCTGCGGGTGCGTGCGGTGTCGCTGGCGTACCTCGGTGGCTACGTCGAGATGCTGGCGGGCGACCCGTCAGCGGCGGCCGAGAGACTTCATGCCGGCGCCGAGGAATGCGCCCAGATGGGTGAGAGGTACGTGTTGTCGAACCTGCTCGCGCTGCTGGCGCAGGCCCGGTATGCGCAGGGTGTGCTGGCCGAGTCGGCCCAGCTGGCCAGCGACGCCGAGCGCGCCGCCCCGAGCGACGAGATCGTCGCGCAGGCGACGGCCCGGGCCGCCCGGGGTAAGGCACTGGCCCGGCTGGGCCGGGTGGAGCAGGCGGTGAACGCCGCCCGGTCGGCGGTCGATACGGTTCGCGGCACCGGATTGTCGACCGTCGAGGCGGATGTACAGATGGACCTCGCGGAGGTGCTGGAACTGCTACGCGACCCGATCGGCGCCCGCATCACGGCGACCGACGCGCTCGAGAAGTACGAACGTAAGGGCAACGTCATCTCCGCCGCGCGCGCCCGCGGGGTCGTGCTGCGGTTGGGTGGGTGACCGGATGACTCAGCTCGTCGAAGTCCGCGAACCGGGCTTGCCGTCGCGGTCGGCGGTGATCGAAGGGGTCGTGGAGGTCGGTCGCGACGCGTCCGGGATCCTGCTGTCCGATCCGGAGACCTCGCGGCGGCATGCGGCGCTGACCAGCGTCGAAGATTTCCTGACCGTGCGGGATCTCGGGAGCACGAACGGGACGTCCGTCAACGGTGCGCCGATCCAGGCCGAGACGTTGCTCAATCCGGGCGACGTCGTGGGGCTCGGAGACGTCCGCATCGTCGTTCTCGGCTCGCGCGAGGAAGCGACCACACCTGGCAACGCCCCGGCCCCGTACGCCGCGGAGGGATCCGCGGGAGACACGGCCGATCTGCCGGTCGGGCCGATGGATCCGCCCGACGGCGGTGCGGCGGGACGGGCTTCGGCGCTCGGGAGCGCGCGCGTGGCCGGCTCGGCGACGCCGCCGGGAACCGGTCCGCAACCGCTGCCGGCCGAGGCCGGCCCGGCCGGGCGCGCATCGGTCCCGGTGCCGCCACCACGCCCGACCGGCCCCGCGGGTGTACCTGCGGGCTCAGCACCCGCCGTCGGCTCCGCCCACGTCGGCTCCGCGCAGGTGGGGTCCGCGCAGGTGGGGTCCGCGCAGGTGGGGTCCGCGCAGGTGGGGTCCGCGCAGGTGGGGTCCGCGCAGGTGGGGTCCGCGCAGGTGGGGTCCGCGCA
>NZ_JBITDV010000010.1:327168-334778 GCF_044454545.1 Cryptosporangium sp. NPDC051539
CGCCTCAGCGCGGTGGCCAGCCTCAGGGCTGGCAGCAGGCGCCTCCGCAGCAGGTACCGCCCCAGCAGGCGCCTCCCCAGCAGGCGCCACCGCAGCAGGTGCCTCCGCAGGGGCAGCCGTACGGCGGGCAGTTGGGTTCGGCGCCGGTCGTCGGCTCGGCTGCCGTCGGAGCCGCCGTCCCGGTCGCCGGACGCGCGGGCCGTGCGACGGTCGGCGTCCCGGGCGGTCCCGGTCCTGGTCCTGGTCCCGGTCCCGGTCCTGGGCCTGGGTACGGCGGCGGGCACGGCCGGCCCAGCGGTGGCCCGCCGGCAGGCGTCCCCCACGATCGACGGCAGTTCGACGGTGCCGCGGCCGAAGGGCAGGCGTTCCAGACCGGGAACCCGTCGCCGCTGCGGCCCGCCCTCGACCAGATGGTCGCCAAGGAGACCGACGCGGCCGTCCTCCGCTACCGGCCCGGCAGCGCCGGGGAGGCGGCCGCCACCGCCTACGCGGCCGCGGTCAAACGCGCGCGCAAGCGCCTGGCGGGTCTCGGCTCCGAACCCTGGGGCGTCAAGCCCCAGATCTGTCTCGTCGACCCCTTCCCGGACCCCGACGACCCCGGCATGGTCCTCACCTCCGGCACCGTCGTCGACGCCGCCCGCGGCGAGATCTGGGTGGTGGTCACCGCCGAGAATCCCCCGGAGCCTCCCGAGCGCCCGCTCGCGCTGTTCTTCGGTGCCGCCCTCCCGGCGGCCAACGACGTCGAACTACTCATCGAGGGCTACGGCCTGCACCTGTGCGGAGTCCCCTCGGCCGACTCGTACCTCGCCGACATCGACGAGGAACGCGGCCTGCCGCCACTCGTGCGCGCCGAGGGCGAGCTCCGCACTCTGATGGCGCTGAGCTTCGTCCGCTTCCTGCTGGATCGCGGCAGCGAGGCCGACCTCTGGAAGGTCTTCACGACCGCCCGGCCGGGCGCGACCGACAGCATCGTGCAGGAGGTCTACGGACTCGGTCTCTCCGGCCTCGAGGAGCAGTGGCAGCGCTCGCTCGAGGTCGACGAGGAGCCGATCCGGATCTCCGCGTTCCTCAAGCTGGCTCTGCGCTACCTGCGTCCGCACGTCCGGCGCGAGATCGAGATCGGCATCTACCTGCTGGCCCAGCTCGGGTTCGTGGCGATCTTCCCGTTCGCGTTCTCCCGGCTGGTCAACGAGCTGACCCGCGGCAACGCGGACTTCAAGTTCATCGGGACGATCGTCGGCGTCCTCGCGGCCACGTTCGCGGTCTCGCTCCTGGCCGAGCTGCGACGCAACTACGTGTCCGCGTACGTCAGCGCGTCGATCGTCCGGGAACTGCGCACGCAGATGTTCAGCGGGCTGCAGACGCTCTCCGCCCGCTGGTACTCCGGCCGCAAGCAGGGCGACATCCTGTCCCGCCTGCTGTCCGACGTCGGCCAGCTGGAGCAGGGCCTGTCGAACACGGTGCGGGACGGCACGTTCCAGCTGGCGTCCCTGCTCGTCGCGGCCGGGACGCTGCTCGGCCTGAGCTGGATCCTCGGCGTCATCGTGCTGCTGGGCGCCCCGATCGTCGGGTTCATCTACCGGCGGATGGACGGCGGAGCGCTCAAGCGCAGCAAGGCCGTGCAGGAGAACATGGGTGCGCTGGTCTCGGTCGCGGCCGAGAGCTACCAGGCGCACCCGGTCGTCGCGGCCTTCGGCCTGGAGGACGAGGAGCGCAGGCGCTTCAAGCGCCAGTCCGACCGGGTGTTCAAACGCCAGCTCTCGCTGCAACTGTTCAGCGGTCTGTTCGACCTCTCGGTGGACGCGGTGGTGACGACGCTGCGGCTGGTGATGCTCGTCGTCGGCAGCTACCTGGTGATCAACGACCGGCTCAGCCTGGGCAACTTCGTCGCGGCCGTCGCGCTGGTCAGCGGAGTCGTCGGGCCGGTGACCGGGCTGACCGGCATCGGGCAGCTGATCCAGACCGCGACCGGTGCGCTCTCCCGCGTCAACGAGATCCTTCTCGCGAAGCCCGACATCGACGACCACCCGCAGGCCACGCCGCTCCCGCCGGTGCGGCGAGAGATCCGGCTGGCCGACATCGGCTTCTCCTACGACGGCGACCGCCCGACGCTGCGCGGCATCAACGTCACGATCCAGGCCGGGACCAGGGTCGCGTTCGTCGGTCCGACCGGTGCCGGCAAGTCGTCGACGCTGCAGCTCATGATGCGGTTCTACGACCCGGACCAGGGTGCGGTGCTGTTCGACGGCCGAGACATCCGCGGTGCGACGCTCGCGTCACTGCGCGGGCAGCTCGGCGTCGTCTTCCAGGACACGTTCCTGTTCGACGGGACGCTCCGCGACAACATCGGGCTCGGTCGGCTGGGGGCCGCGCCGGAAGACATCGAGAAGGCCGCGCGAGCCGCTCAGCTGCACGAATACATCATGACACTGCCCCGCGGCTACGACACCCCGGTCGGTGAGCGGGGCGTCCGGCTCTCCGGCGGGCAGCGGCAGCGTCTCGCGATCGCGCGGGCGCTGTTGCGCGACCCGGCGGTCCTGCTGCTCGACGAGGCCACCTCGGCGCTCGACCCGCGCACCGAACGGCTGGTCGCCGAGACGCTCGACACGGTAGCCAGCGGCCGGACGCTGATCGCGGTCACCCACCGGCTCACGTCGATCGTCGACTACGACCAGATCTACGTGCTGGAGAACGGTCAGGTCGTCGAGCAGGGACGCCACGACGATCTGGTCGCGCTCGGCGGGGTCTACGCCGATCTCTGGGCCGAACAGAACGGTCTGCCGCGTCCGGCCGACATCTCCGGCGAGATGGTGGATCCGGCGCGCGCGCTGGCTCAGGTCCCGTTCTTCGCGGGTCTGGACGCCACTGGGCTGGCCGTCGCGGCCGGGGCACTGCGCGAGCTGCGGCTGGAGCGGAACGACAAGCTGCCGGCCCGGGGTGGGCAGCTGGCGCTCGTCGTCCAGGGGTCGGGGCGGGTGTTCGCGCCGGATCCGGCCGGGCGTCCGGTGCCGGTCGCGGAGCTCGGGCCGGGGCAGGTATTCGGGCTCGGCGCGCTGCTGGGCGACGACACCCCGGCGGAGCTCGTCGCCGACCGGCGGATGGAGCTCGGGATCCTGTCCGAGCAGGCGCTGTACCACCTGGCGACGCAGTTGCCGCCGGTGGCAGCCGCACTCAGCGCCCGTCGGACGCCGTCCGCGCCGTTGGGCGGCGAACGCCTCTCGTCCGTCCGGATGCTTCCCCCGGAGCTGCGCCGGTTGCCCCCGGCGTCCTGAACCCGGCCCTGGCCGGTCCGGGGTCGGGTCGGGGTGCACCGCCGGCGGCTTTCCGGCCAGGGTCGGGCCCGGCCGGGCCGGGTCTGCGCGGGCAGGGCCGGGCGGGGCCGGGCGGGCCGGGCAGGGCAGGCCGGGCGGGCCGGGCCGGGCAGGGCAGGCCGGGCCGGGCAGGGCAGGCCGGGCGGGCAGGGCAGGCCGGGCGGGCCGGGCGGGGTCAGCCCGAGAAGGGCGGGGTCAGCTGGGTCGGGCCGGGTGAGCCAGACCGGACCGCGTCAGCCAGGGCCGAGTCGGGGTCAGCCCGGGTCGGGTCAGGGGCAGTACGAACGGAAGCCGGTGTCGTAGCCGTCGGCGTAGCCCTGCCAGTAGCGGGCGTCGCGGTCATGGCGGTTCACCGAGGACGGGCGGTCGCAGCGGTGGAGCGCGTCCCGGCGGCCCTGGAGGTAGCCGTTGCGGAAGCCGCAGGGGTACGTCCGCTCGTCGCAGACGCCCCCGAGCGAGGCGCTGACCGTCGCCGACCGCGCAGCCGAGGCGGCCGGACGCCCGGCGAAAGCCGAGCGCCCGACGGAGGCGGAGTCGGCGACAGAGGCCGAGTAGGCGGCCGAAGCCGAGTAGGCGGCCGAGGCCGGGCGCGCAGGCACAGCCCGGTCGGCCGCGGAAGTCGGGTGAGCCGGCGCTGCCAGGTAGGCGGAAGCCCGGGCGGCTGCCGGAGCCAAGGCGGTCACCGGCGCCGAGCCGGATGCCGGAGCCAGGGCGGCCACCGGCGCTGAGGCGGCTGCTGGGGCTGAGGCAGCTGCTGGGGCTGGGGCGGCGAGCGTGAAGGTCGCGGCCGCGCCGATGAGCGCGGCGCCGATCGCACGCGGAAGTGACATGAGGCCCCCGTTGCTCATCCCGGCACGCTCGCCAGGTAGTAGACCGACGCGGCGCGGATCCAGTGACGCCCCGGCGAGCCGTAGGGATCGAGCGTGTGACGCGTCGGGTCGGGCAGCGCACGGTGGCCGATGATCCACGCGTCGTGGCCGGTCGAGAGCCGTCCCCGCAACACGTTCATCATGTAGTCCCCCGGGTCCTGCCGACTCAGCGGACCGACCTCCGCGACGTTGGCTTCCAGGGTCCTCTCGCACATCTTCTCGTCGAGCACGAAGAAGAGGTCGTTGATCGCCAAGCGCACCCGCATGAATCGTAACGATACGGCATATAGCGGGCGTTAGGACCGTTCGGAGCCGCCGATCTGCGCAGGCGAGAGCGCATCGCGCCGCAGCACCTGCAGCAACTCCTCGTACGGGCCGACCAGGTACGCGCGATCCCCCGCGCCGAACCGCGTCCCGCTGCGTGGCGGATGCTCGAGAGCGCGGTCACCGGCGGCGCGGCTGATCGCGATGACCCGGGTACGAGCCGACAGGCCCTGCATCGCGAGCCCGTCCAGCCCTCCCCCGGTGGCCACCGACAGCGCCGCGATCAGGAACGGCTGATGTTCCACGTAAAACGTGCCGAGCACGTCCAGGCCGAGCGCCGCGCCCACGAACCAGGGCGCGGCCAGCGCGGCCGTCGACCGGACGTGGTCGAACCCGAAGCTGTGCTCGACGGTCGTGGCGAGCTGCCGGTCGAACAGCCGCAGCACGACCGGGACGCTGCCCCAGCGCTCGCCGAGCTGGTCCCGGACCGAGAGGCCGGTCTCGATGTTGACCAGGTCGTCGCTGGTCAGCACCGCGACGGCGGCGGCCGAGTGCAGGTTCACGGCCTGCAGCGTCTGCGGCAGCGTCGCGTCGGCGATCACGACCGGGACCTTGAGCGCCCGGGCCTGCGACAGGTACCGGTTGTTCTCGTCCCGGTCGACGACCACGACCTCACGCCCCTCGGCGAGCAGCCCCTCGACCGTGCGGATCCCGACCGCGCCGAGCCCGATCACGATCACGTGCCCGGCCATCGCGCCGACGTCCCGGCGGCCGAGCGACTCGGCGATCCGTTTGCTGATCAGCAGGTTCGTCAGCAGCGCGAACGAGATCGCGGCGAGCATCGCGCCGGTGATCATGAACCCGACCGCGTACCCACGGAGCCACACCTGCTGGGCGGCGAACGAGAAGTCGCCGTAGCCGATCGTCCCGACGGTCTCGACCGTGAAGTAGAGCGCGTCGAGGAGCGACATGTGCGAGCCGTCGGGTTTGCGGT
Source organism: Cryptosporangium sp. NPDC051539 (assembly GCF_044454545.1). Lineage (NCBI taxonomy): Bacteria > Bacillati > Actinomycetota > Actinomycetes > Cryptosporangiales > Cryptosporangiaceae > Cryptosporangium > Cryptosporangium sp. NPDC051539. Next base: position 332,607 of record NZ_JBITDV010000010.1, read on the forward strand.
AGCCGACGAGCAGCACACCGATCGACAGTGCCATCAGCGTGAGCAACGCGGTGAGCGTGAACCGGAGCGAGCGGTCGGTCTCCCGGAACATCGTCCTGACGAACGTCCGAATGGTGAACACCGCACGCCGGGACGGTCGCTCCGGAGCCTCGCGGATGTCCTTCGGGATCCTGATCCCGCGACCGACGAAGTCGGGCCGGGTGCCGAGCGCGATGATCCGGTCGCCGGACCGGACGCGGTGGTCCCGACCAGGGCACACGACCAGCTCCGCCTCCTCGGAGGGCACCACCGCGATCGGGGCGAGGTCACCGAAGAGCTCGCGGAGCGTCCCGTCCGCGTCCGCGGTCACCTCCGCGGCCAGGAATTCCTCGCCGCCGAGGTCGATCGGGTGCGTCCGCCGTCGCAGACACGCCTCCACGACCGACGGCGCCGCCAGCGCCGCCACGTCGATCACGCTTCCCGGCCCGGTCACGTCCGCCACCGCGCGGCCGACCGCCGGGTTCGACAACTGCACGGCCAGTCGGACGTCCGGCCGCAACTGCCGTACGAGGAGCGCGGTCTCGAGCGCGTGCAGATCGTCGGGTTCGACGCAGACCACCGCGGTCGCGCCGGGCAGACCGGCGTCCAGAAGTGTGTCGGTCGCGCGGGAGCTACCGCGCACGAGCGGAATGCCCCAGGCGGAGACGGTCCTGGTCAGGCGGGGGTCGGGGTCGTCGTCGACGACCACGACCGGGACCCCGGCGAGGTGCAGTTGCTCGACCGTGCGCAGGCCCACACCGTGCAGGCCGCAGACGATGACGTGCCCCGATCGCTCCCGCGGTGTGCTGGACATGCCCGCAGTGTGCCGGGTGACGGTTCGGTCCGCGTTTTCGACGCGTTACCGGTATACCGCGCGCCCCCGGCTCGGAAGCGTTGGACCGCACTGGAATGATGCAGCCCGACCCGAGGAGAACGATGGCGCCGGAACTCCCTCCCGCTCCCGGCCCGACGCCGGATGGCCTTCCCGACGAGCCGACCGTAGCCGCCGCACTAGCGCGCGCCGCCGCGGCGGCGAAGCGTGTCGACGGCGGGCAGCCGCCGAGCCGGGTGCGCGGAAAGGGCAGATCGCGCGGGCGCGCGCCGGATCCCGTTGTTGAGCCGTCGTCCGACCCGACGGTGCCGGTCCGGACGGTTCCGACGTTCGACTCGCCGTCTCCCAAGCGGGAGAAGCCTTCGCGCCGCCACCGGGCGCCCGAGCCGCAAGCACCTGCGGCGCTGCCGCCGCCGGTGCTGCTGGGGCCGGCAGCGCCGCAGGGGCCGTCAGCGTTGCAGGGGCCGTCAGCGCCACAGGGGCCGTCAGCGCCACAGGGGCCCTTAACGCCGCACGGGCCTTCAACGCCGCAGGGGCAGTCTGCGCCGCAGGGGCAATCTGCGCCGCAGGGGCAATCTGCGCCGCAGGCGATGTCGGCGCCGCTTGGGCTCTCAGCGCCACTTGGGCCCTCAGCGCCGCAGGGGCCCTCAGCGCCGCAGGGGCCGTCAGCGCAGCACGGGCCGTCAGCGCAGCACGGGCCGTCAGCGCAGCACGGGCCGTCAGCGCAGCACGGGCCATCGGCGCAGCAGGGGCAGTCGGCGGCGGGAGGTGGGGCGCCGTTGGAGGTGTGGGGGCGCGGCGCAGGGGAGGCGAACCAGGGAGTGCCGTCCTCTGCCTCACCGTTCGAGCCGTCACCGCACCTCGGTTGGGGTGCGCCACTCGGGGGGTCTCCGCTCGGAGGGCCGCCGCGCGCGTTACCGCAGCCGCCTCCGCCGCTCGGCGCGTTACCGCAGCCACCGCCCCTGGGAGGCCCGCCGCGAGGCTTGCCGGAGCCGTTCCCGCCCGCAGGGGCACCGCGCAGCTTGCCGGAGCCGTCCCCGCTGGGAGGCACACCGCGCGGTTTGCCGGAGCCATTGCCGCTCGGAGGGGCCCAACGCGATTTGCCGGAGCCCGGAGGCGCGCCGCGCCCCTTGCCTGAGCCACCGGCGCTCGGGGCGCCGCAGGCCGGGATGACCGCGCGCTTGCCCTCCCCGCTGGACGCACCTTCGCCGTTCGTCGCGCCGCAGGCGCAGGCGCAGGCGCAGGCGCAGGCGCAGGCGCAGGCGCAGGCGCAGGCGCAGGCGCAGGCGCAGGCGCAGGCGCAGGCGCAGGCGCAGGCGCAG
>NZ_JBITDV010000010.1:334876-415679 GCF_044454545.1 Cryptosporangium sp. NPDC051539
AGGCGCCGCGATCGTCTCCGCACGGAGGGGCGCAGTCCGGAGCACCGGATCGCGGGACGGCGCCGGACGAGACGACCGTACGGAAGGCGCAGCAGGCACAGACGCCGCCTCCGGCGTTTTCCCAGTCGCCGACGTCCGGAACCTCGGCCCCGGGCCCGTCGCTGTTCGCGCCCGGAACCGTCCCGAGCGGAGCCGTCCCGCCGGGAGCCGGCCCGACTCCGTTGCCTCCGCCGCCCCCGGTCTGGCCAGCAACCGTCGGTATCTACGCGAGCCCTGCCCGCCGGGCCGGAATCCCCGACCCCGAGCTCCCGGCCCCCGCGGCCTCCGGCCCCGCCGCTTCCGGCGTCGGCGCCCCCGGTGCCAATTCCCCGGGCCCCAATGCTCCCGGCTCCCATGTGCCTGCCACTTCCCCGGGCGCCCCCACCGGACCGACCCCCGCCGGGCGCGCCCCTGGCAGCCCTGTTACGGGCAATCCGGCCCCAGCTGGGCCGGTCTCAGGCACCTCGGCCCCCGCTGGGCCGGTCTCAGGCACCCCGGCCCCCGCCGGGCCCGCCTCGGGCACCCCGGCCCCCGGCGGGTCGGCCTCGGGCACCCCGGCCCCCGGCGAGCCGATCTCAAGCACCTCGGCCCCCGCTGGGCCGGTCTCAGGCACCCCGGCCCCCGGCGGGCCGGTCTCGGGCAATCCGGTCTCGGGCGGTTCGGCCGTCGGTGGGCCGGTCTCGGGCACCGACGCCGCCGCCAGGCCTGGGTCGGCGGCACCTGGCCCAGGGCTGCGCGGCACCGCAACCGCGCCGGGCACCGCTGCTGGCAGTGCGCCTTCCGGTCGCGACGCGTCCACTACCTCGGCGAGGGCGAACGGAGTCTTCGGCGGCTCGGCCACCGGACCCTCGACGGAGACCACCCGCGGCCAGGGCGGTCCGGTTAACCGGCCCGGCACCGCTGCCCCGACAGCTCCGGTCTCAGGTCTCCCTGCCGCCCGCAACCAGACGCTCGCCGGCCGACCAGCAGCGGGCCGCCCCGCCGCCTCCCGCGGCATTCCCACCAGGCCGAACTCCGCGCCCGGCAGCACGGACAACCGTGTGTCCGGCAGCTCCACACCCGGCAGCTCCACACCCGGCAGCTCCACACCCGGCAGCTCCGCCTCCAGCGAACCCACACCCAGTGGCCACGCGCCCGGCGGCCCCGCGCCCAGGCGTTCCGCGGCGAGCAGCCCGACGTCCGCGCCCGGCGACCCCGTGCTCAGCAGCCCTCCCGCAGGCCGCTCAACGGCCACAGGCCGCGCAGCCAAAAACCCCGCACCCAACGCCGCCCCAGCGGGCAGCGCCACCCCAGCCGGCACCGCCGCCGCTGCCACCGCTGCTGCCACCGCCGCCGCTGCCACCACAACCAACGCCGCCAACCCCTCCGCGGCCAGCCACGCGCAGACCGCTCCCCCGCCCTCTAGCTCCCCCGCCCCCAGCGGGCCAGCCCCCAAAGTGCCAGCCTCCAACGGGCCAGCCGCCCGCGGCCCCGCCCCCAGCGGCCCAACCCCCAGCGCGCCAGCCCCCAACGGCCCCGCCCCCAGCGCGCCAGCCCCCGGCGGCCCCGCCCCCGGCGGCCCCGCCCCCAACGGCCCCGCCGCCAGCGGCCCAGCCGCCAGCGGCCCAGCCGCCAGCGGCCCAGCCGCCGGCGGCCCGACCGCCGATCGGCCGACGCCGGCCCGACCGGATCGGAATCCCGGCGGCTTCCCACCCCCCGCCGAAACGATGGACTTCCCGGCCTCGGGCCTGCCTCCCGTCCCTCCGGGCGACGACCGGTGGACGCTCTCCGCCGCCAACAACCGGCGCGGACCGTCGAAGGTCCTCCTCATCGCGGGCGGCGCGCTGGTCGCGGCGCTGATCCTCGCCGGGGTCCTCGTCCTGCCCGCGCTGACCGGCAGCTCCGCCGACGAGACCAGCCCCCGCCCGTCGCCGGCCGCTGCCACGCCCACGGCGGCGCCGACGTCGGCGAGCCCCACTCCGAAACCGCGGCCCAGCGCATCCGCCGCCGGCGGCGAGTACGTAGCCCCCTACGTGCCTCCGGCCCCGAAGAAAACGACCCCGTCCGAGGACGAGGACGACTGGGACAACCCGCCGTGGGACGACAACGGCGACAACGACTGGGACAACGACGACCCACCCTGGTGGGAAGACAACTAACCGGCGACCGACGCACCCCGATCGGCGTGCAGCAACGGCTCGTCCGGCCCGGCCAGCAACTCGGTCACCCCGGAAGCGGGCATCGGCTTCGCGAACAAGAACCCCTGCGCGTGCCCGCACCGCAGGTCGCGGAGCCGATCCGCCTGCGACACCCCCTCCACGCCTTCCGCCACCGGACGCAACCCCAACGTTTCGGCCAAGCCCAGGATCGCCCGGGTCACCGCCTCGTCGGTCGCGTTCCCGTCCAGATCCCGGACGAACGAACGGTCGATCTTGAGCGCGTGGATCGGCAGCGTCCGCAGATACGTCAGCGACGAATACCCGGTCCCGAAGTCGTCCAGCGCGATCCGCACCCCCAGATCCGCCAACTCCCGCAGAGACCGCGCGGCCATGGCCAGATCCGCCACCAGCGCGGTCTCGGTGACCTCGAGCATCAGCGCCTCGGCGGGCAGCGACGCCTCCGCGAGGGCCGCCGCCACCTCGTCGGCCAGTCCCGGATCCACCAGGTGCGCCGCGCACACGTTGACGCTCACCACGAACGTCGGCCGGGATTTGCGCCACAACCCCACCTGCCGGCACGCCGCCCGCAGTACGAACCCGTCCAGTGCGGGCAACAGGCCGGAAGCCTCCGCGGTCTCCAGGAACGCTCCCGGCCCGAGCAGCCCGCGCGTCGGGTGCCGCCAGCGCACCAGCGCCTCGACCGCGGTGATCCGCTCCGACTCGAGCTCGACGATCGGCTGGTAGTGCACCTCGAACTCGCCCGCGTCCAGGCCGGCCCGTAGTTCCTCCTCGAGTCGCAGGCGCCCGAGCGTCGAGCGGGAGAGCTCCGGGTCGGCGACCCGATACTGGTTCTTGCCGGTCTCCTTGGCCTCGTACAGCGCCAGGTCGGCGTCCCGAAGGAGTAGTTCGGCGGTCGACGTCTCGTCGGCCAGCGCGATCCCGACGCTCGCCCGGACCACGACCGGCGAGCCCTCGCCGAGGGTGACCGGCTCGCCGACGCGCTCGAGCACCATCCGCGCGACCGCGACCGCGTCGGCCTCACCGGACGCCCCGGGCAGCAGGACGGCGAACTCGTCCCCGCCCAGGCGGGCGACCGTGTCGGTCGCCCGGACCGCGCTCTTCAGACGTCCGGCCACCGCTACCAGCAACTGATCGCCCGCGGCGTGCCCGCGCGTGTCGTTCACCGCCTTGAACCCGTCCAGGTCGACGAGGAGCAGCGCCGGCATCCCTGGGTCCGGTCCCAGCGCGAACTCGAGCCGTTCACCGAACAGCGCCCGGTTCGCCAGCCCGGTGAGCGGATCGTGATAGGCCTGGTGGGTGAGCCGGGCCCGCTGGGCGTCGATCTCGCTGTTCAGCGACGCGGTCATCCGCAGCGACAGGAACTGCCGGGCGAGAACCGCGAGCACCGCGCTCAGCGCCAGCCAGGCCACCAGCGCATCGAGCCGGCCGTACCGCATCTGGTCGCTCATCGCGACCAGGACCATCGCGGTCAGCGGCAGATAAGGCATGGTGTACGCGGCGAACGTGGTGCTGTCCCGGTCTCGGACCGGCGGTCCTCCGAACGGGAGGCGGGCCGACGCTCCGAGCGCCAGCGCCCCGAGCTGGAGCAACCCGTTTCCCCACGTCCAGTCGGCTCCCCGCAGGGTCGAGGCCAGCTGCAGCAGCATCGAGATCGCGATCAGCGCGAGGCCGACCGATAGCCCGGTGAGCGCGGTGACCTGGCGCGTCGAGCCGTTGGCCAGCAGGATCAGCGACATCGCCGCGACCACGATCAGCACGATGCACAGCACCATCAGCGTGACGCCGTCCGCACCACCGCCGTGCGACGCGTACCAGGCCTTCAGCACGAACAGCCAGACCAGCGCCAGCAGCGAGAACGCGGCGATCAGCCCGTCGAGGAGGAGCCGGAGCTTGCCCAGAACGGTCGGCGGCGCCACCGGCAGCGTCACCATCGCGGCGACGCCGAAGACCGCGGGCACCAGCGAGAGCAGCGCGGAGACGACGGTCTGCCTGGTCTCGGGCACGCCCGCCGCACCGGCGACGAGGTCCCAGACGAGCGCCACCAGCCAGCAGGCCGCGGCCGCCGCACCGAGGCGCCTGGCCGTCCGCAGCCGGCCCTCCGACGCCCGGCTCGACCGGACGTACCGGACCAGCGTCCAGGTCACGACGCCGATCAGCACGCCGCGGTCGATCGGATGGAACGCGGAGCCGAGCTGGGCCGACGACCCCTCGAAGAGCACGACGGCGACCAGCGCCGCCAGCCACCACCGTGCCTTCCCCGGCATGAGTCACCTATCGGCAGCCGCCGACCGTTGTGAAGGCATACGCGTTCCCGGCCGGGGAACGCCTACGTTCTGACGTCCAGCAGGTCGGTGATCTCCTCGGCCGGCATCGGCTTGCCGAACAGGTATCCCTGCGCGTGCCCGCACCGCAGCGCGCGGAGCCGGTCCGCCTGCGACACCCCCTCGACCCCCTCGGCCACCGGACGCAACCCCAACGTGTCGGCCAAGCCCAGGATCGCCCGGGTCACCGCCTCGTCGGTCGGATTCCCGTCCAGATCCCGGACGAACGAACGGTCGATCTTGAGCGTGTGGATCGGCAGCGTCCGCAGATACGTCAGCGACGAATACCCGGTCCCGAAGTCGTCCAGCGCGATCCGCACCCCGAGGTCGGCCAGCTTGCCCAGCGTGCACGCCGCCAGCGCCAGATCGGCGACGAGCGCGGTCTCGGTGACTTCGAGCATCAGCGCACCGGCGCTCACCCCGCTGTCCGCCATCGTGGCACTCACCTGGTCGACGAGCGCCGGGTCGGACAGGTGCGCGCCGGAGATGTTCACGCTCACGACGAACTCGGGCGCGATCTCGCGCCAACCCGTGATCTGCCCGCACGCCTGCGTCAGCACCCACTGGTCCAGACGTGGGAGCAGCCCGATCGACTCGGCCACGTCGAGGAACGCGCCCGGCGCCAGCAGGCCGCGCGCCGGGTGCCGCCAGCGCAGCAGCGCCTCCACCGCGATGGCCCGGGCGGACGCCAGCTCGACGATCGGCTGGTAGTGCACCTCGAATTGTCCGGCGTCCAGACCGCGGCGGAGTTCCTCCTCCAGCCGGAGCCGGGCGAGCGTCGCGGTGGAGAGTTCCTGATCAGCGATCCGGTACCGGTTGCGCCCCCGCTCCTTGGCGTCGTACAACGCCATGTCGGCGTCCCGCAGCAGCGTCTCGGCGGTGGAGCCGTCCTCGGCCAGCGCGATCCCGATACTGGCCCGCACCGACACCGGTGACCCGCCGATCAGCGCTACCGGCTCGGCCAGCCGGTCCAGCACCGCGTCGGCGACCGCGACCACGGCCGCCGGACCGCCTCCGGCGTTCGGTAGCAGCACCGCGAACTCGTCTCCGCCGAGTCGCGCGACCGTATCGGCCTTCCGGACGCACGCCTCCAGCCGCGCCGCCGTCGCGACCAGCAACTCGTCGCCGGCCGCGTGGCCGCGGGTGTCGTTCACCTTCTTGAAGCCATCCAGGTCGACGAGGAGCAGCGCGGGTTTGCCGCCGTCCAGCAACTCCGCCAGCCGGTCGGCGAACAGCGTCCGGTTCGCCAGGCCGGTCAGCGGGTCGTGGAACGCCTGGTGGACGAGGTAGTCGCGCTGCCGGTCGAGCTGGGACGCCAGTTGGGTGTTCAGGCGCAGCGCGAGCCCCTGCCGGGCCAGCATGGCCAGCGCGACCAGGACGCCGAGCGTCACCAGCGTGGGGTCGGTCGGGTCGCCGTGGTAGCGCCGGTACGCGGCGACGCCGAGCAGCACCGTGACCGGGACGAACGGCAGGACCTGGGCACTCGTGCCCAGCGGATTCCAGAGCCGCTGGTGCCCCTCCGGGATCGGGAGCCGGGCGGCCTGCCCGATTACCAGCCCGGCCACCGCGGTCAGGCCTCCGACCAGCGTGAACGGCGAGCCGACGCCGTTCAGCCGCAGCACCATCGTCGCAAACGTCGACACCGCGAGCAGCGCGATGCCGAGCGCGATGCTTTCGACGGTCGTCCACCGCCGGGATTCGTTGCCGAACGCGAGCAGAACCCCGACGGACCCCACCAGGATCAGCCCGCCGGAGAGCGCGAGGAGCGCGGCGCCCGGCGCCGGACCGCGCTCGGCGACGCGGACCTGCTCGACCGCCGGTCGCAGCACCAGCAACCAGGCGACCCCCGCGGTCGACAACGCGACGATCACGCCGTCGAACGCCATCCGGAGCTTCCCGGCCACGCTGGCCGGTGCGTCCGGGCCGGCCAGCAGCGCGATCAGCGCGATCAGGAGCGCGAGCAGCGCCGGGACGGCCAGGATCGCGGGCGGGCGGGCCTCCGAACCCTCGAGTCCGAGCTGGAGGGTGCGCACGACCCAGTAGGCGAGCCAGGGCACCATCGCCAGCACACCGAGTCCGCGCAGCAGGCGTTCGCGCCCGGCCGAGCCCCGCCGGGCGCGCACGTGTTCGCGGGCCGCCCACAGCGCCACACCGAGGTTGAGCACCGACGGCAGGACCGCACCGCGGCCGGGCAGCGGCAGGGTCAGCGCGGGTAACAGCACGATCAGCGCCAGCGCGGCGACGATCCACCACACCGGAACCCGCGCTCGGGACTCGTCGGGCCGCGGCCGGGTCACGAGAGCGCTCGTCCGTGGCACGGTCGACAGCATCCTCGCGTGGTGTACCGGCCTCAACCCGTCTTGTCCGCTGTCACCCATTTGGCCCACTGCTTCGATCCAGGTAGGTGACCACCCCCACTCGGCCCGGAGCACGAGGTACGCCTGTCACCGACTGAGCGCGGCGATCGAAAGGACCAGGTGCGCCGACTCGGTGTAATAGATGTCGCTATGCGCGCCGGGCACTTCCGCGCGTCGGCGGTATCGCCAGCTAGCGTCCACGTTCGTAATCCGGGTAGCCGTGAAGTCGGTCGATCGATAGGGCTCGGTCGAGGCGTGGAGCGTGATCGTTCCCACTTCGCCGGAAGACAGCACCGCACCGACCGTACCGATGGCCGGATGCCCTTCAGCGATCCGGTGGAACGTGCCGGTCGCTCGGTCGTGTTCGGAGAACGTCAACACGATCGGGCCCTGGACCGGCCCCTCGGTCAGTAGGGACGCGAGGCGGCCGTCGAAGATCGTGGGCGACGCGGCCATCTGGAATACGAGCAGCGAGTCAACGGCGAACGGGTGCGACGACGGCCAGGGCCAGCCCAACACGATCGGGCGAGGTGGGTCAGCCGCCCAGCGGATCGCCTCGCCGAGAAATCGCCCTCCGAACGAGTGCCCGACGCAGTGGAGGTAGTGACCATCACGCGTCCGGAGCACGTCGCCGCCCAACCGCTTGCGGTCACTGCTCAGATAGCCGAGCAAGGTGCCGAGGATCCGGCTCGCCGATCCGTTCGTGCTCAGCTCATGTGCGCGGTCGCGGATCTCCTGGTATCGCCCCATCGAGGGCCACCGCACCACCAGGAAATATGGCCGGAAGTCGTCCCCCAACTGCCGGTAGCGGCTGGGTGCGTCCTCGTACGTCTGCAGTACCCCGTGAAAGAGCCGCTTCGCCGCGAAAAGGGCCTTTGCTGGTGAGTTTCTCCATCCATGGACGAAAACGAATATATCGGTGGTCACGGGCGGCACGTTCAGGTGATCGCGGAGATGGTCGGCGACGTCGGGCCACGGCACCGATCGACGTCTCTGATCGAGCAGTTGGCCCCAGCGATCGAGATCGACAACGCGCACACCGTCGAAGCCGGGCGCGGGCGGCAAGCGACTGGTCACGCCGTCGCCGCTTCCCGGCGTATCTGCATGTCCATCCCCTGGTAGACCAGATATGTCAGGCCCAGTGGATTGTCTTGGTTTTCGACGAACAACCGAGCGACGTAGCGGGCAGCCCGCCCGACCCGGGCCGGCGGAGGGCCGAACAGTTCTTTCAAGAACGCCGCCGCGAACTCACCGGCAAACTTCCGCGGAGCGATGATCTGAGGCCCGATCAGCGCCCCGGCCCCGGATCGAACGATGGTGTGACTCATATCGTTTACCGAGGAGAGGCCACCCTTACACGTGTTCATCACGACGAGAGGCTTCGACATCTGCTTACCGTTCAGCCAGTCCCGGACGTCCGGCGCGGAGACAGGTACCTGATCGGTGAGCTTGAGGTACTGCTTCTTCGCATTGTCGGTTTCAGTATCCGTATGGCAGCAGAAGTACATGATCTGCTCGGCCAGATCGCCGAGTCCCGGCTTGAAAGCCGACTTGTCCTCGTGCTCGACGACGTCGTCCACCGAGCCCCGCAGCAATGTGATGATCGGCGCGATCACCGGATCGTCGCCGTCGTCGATGCTCTTGTCCATGTACACGCCCGCCGTCATCGTGCCGTCGGGCGAAATCGGCGCTGGCCGCCCGTCCTGATCGCGCAACGCGTGTTCAATCAGGTGGCGATAACCAAGAAATCCCTCGAAAGGTGCGGGCTTCCCCGTCGACTCGAACACGTCCTGATTTTCCGGCGGAAGATAGAGCATCGGCCACGGCGCGTGCAGGTACTCGGAGCGCACGGTGATGACCTGCTCGAGTTCACTCCATAACGCGGTCTCGATCCACTTTCGCACCCCGCCGGTGAAGAGGTCCCGGAAGAGATCCGAGCCTTTCTTGGCCAGCGCCCACCAGACGGCGTCGAGTTGAGGACCGCGCAAACTCCTGAAGTCGACGGTTCGGATCAGCGGGGTTTCCGCGGAGGACGTCACCCGGCCGGGCACGAAGTCACGCAGGCTCGTGAACCATGCCCTCCGAAGGGCGTCGGCCTGTTCACGAATCTCCTCGGCCGGCAAATCGGCCTCACTGCTCAGCGTCACCGAACCGTGACCACCCTCACCCGGCGCGAAAAGATCAACGACGAGCTTCTCTCCCGATTTGCGGATCGAGAGCCATAAAGTCCGCCGCTCGTCGAGCGCGCCTGCATAGGTCTCACTCAACGGACGGTTATCTGGAGCGGAGGCGACGGTGAAATCCGTCACCTCATGGCCTCCCGCTGGCCGACCACCACTGTCCCCTCCACCGTGTGCTCCTGGAGCAAAGCGCTGTTCCACTCGGCATGAATGGCGAATCGCAGCGTTACCGATCCGGCGAAGGCCGGCGTCACTGCGAACCGCAGACGGTCGGACGGCGCCCGCGCATCGAGTCGCACCCGCTGCGCGACCGGCGTCACTGTGCCGTTGTCGACCGATACCACCACCGTCAGGTAGGCGGTTCCACCATGGAACTTCTCCCCCCACTCCGCTTCCCCGATCTGGAAGAGGATAGTCGTCTCTTGGCCACTGCGGAAGACAGGTGCCACATCTTCCGTCCAGATGCGAATACGCCGCTCGGCGGCATCCCCCTCGCCTGTTTCGGGCATTTCCGTCAACCCGGAGGCGTGCCACGAGACGTGTGCTCTGACCAGGTCGCCATGGGACCGGTAAATCTTCCAAGCATCGGTGAATGCTCGGGATGCATCGCCGCCGGATGACTGCGCCAGGAGCGCATGTCCGAAGCGAGCTGCCGCATATTCCGGTGACCATCGATAAAGGCGGTTAGTGGCGGCCTGCTCCACGAGGGCAGCCACTCGGCCTTCCTCGGCCTTCGCTTCTTCGATCTCATCCAGAAGCAGCAGCGCTTCCAGATTCACCACGCGGTCCCGAATAGCGCCAGCATGATCAGAGGTGGCCTCGCAGAGTTGCGCGGCCGCGATCGACGCGCGCAGCGCCGCGAAGGCCGCTCGGGGATTTCGGCTGTCCCGGGCAGCGCTAAGCCAGAGAGCCGCGCGTTGGCGATGAAGGAGGAGCAGCCGCCCGGCGTCGCCTGCCATCTCACCGGCCAGCTTCTCCAGCCGGGAGTTTGCGGCGTCTGGCTGTTCACCGGCGGCCTCGAGCAATTCCGACCAGAACCACAGTTCGTCGCCGTACCAAGTATCCGGAGGCAGCTCAGGCGGACCGGCCGGCCGGTCCGGGAAGCGGTGAAGATTCACCACCGCTCGAACCGTTGCGACGAGCGCCATCAGCCGACGATCGCTGACGTAGCCGGCGCCCTCGCCGGCGTGTTCCAGCTCGGCCGACGCATCGGCATAGGCACCATGTCGCAGGTACGACTGCGCGAGGCGGAGGTGCGCGAGAGCCTCCATCTGATACGGCAAGGCCTCGGCGCCGTCCTCGGCCGTCGCTGCCGGTCGCATCGATCGACGCTGATTAGCGGACGCCGCCGCCGCCAGCAGCTTTCGCTCAGCCCCCGCGTGGTCACCGCGGCCGACCAGGTACGAGCCCTCGGCGAGCAGTAGGGCGGCCTCGCTGGTCCGAGTGTGCGAGGACACCCTCGAATCCAGCTCCAGACCGCCCGAACCGACTTGGTCATGCTCGGCGGAAGCGATCCGGGTCGCCGCGACATGCGCCCGGTCGAACATCAAAGCCACTTCGTCCGCGCTCACGTCCGACGGTGTGCACTCGCCGAGCCGAGCAGCCAGACGCCAGCAGATCTCCCAGCGATCCGTCTCCCAGGCCGCGGCGAACGCGAGCAAGAGATTGCGATAGTCGCTCCGGATCCAGCCCTCCGGAATCCGCGCCAAGGACTCGGGCAGCGCCGACGGCTGTGGAATCCATTCGACCGGGAGTGGGACCTTGCGAGCCTCGTACGTGGGGTCCAGCGCCACGAGAATCTGATCTACGGCCTCGAGATAGGCCTTCCCCAGCTGATGCACCGCGATTTGCCGCGCTGCGACCGTGTTGCGCGGCGATTCAGCGAATCGGCCATGCACGACTGCCCGAACCAGCGGATGGAACCCGAATCGTTCGAGGTCGGTGACCGGATCGCGGCCGATCACGTCGAGTAGTTGAGCGTCGGCCAGGCCGACGACGATGTTCTCCAGGTCGAGATACGACTTGGCGCCCAGGTCGTTTCGCGGATCCAGGCGCTTGCGAGCCTCCTCGGGGCCATCCGGCACCGGCCACTTCTTACCGTCGTCGTAGAGAGGAAGGAGCGCCCAAGGGAGGAAGGTGGATGACGGCACCAGGGTAAGGAGCCCGAGAGCTTGCTGCTCGATCGGGGTCAGACGTTCGAACTGCGTTCCGATACGTTCGCCCACTCCGCGCCCCCGCACGGTATGCAACTCGAGAATTTCCGGTCGCTCGATCGGCTTCTCCAGCCTGCGTGCGAGATCGACCACCGTCTCGTCCTGCTGCAGGATGCGGTCTCCGACCGCCTTGATGGCGATCGGTAGTCTCCCGCACGCCTCGACGATGCTCATCGCGTGCTCTTCGTCGACGCCCTCCGACGTCTGCGAGACGCTTCGGAGAATCGCCAGAGCGTCGTCCTGACTCGGTAGCCCCAAATGAAACGACTGCACACCGAGTGCGGGGCCGAGGTTCGTGCGGCTGGTCACGATGACCGTGCAGTCTTCGCTCGTCGGCAATAGGCGTCGCACTTGATCGCTATTGTGCGCGGCATCCAGGACGATGAGCAGGCGGCGGGACGCGCTCAGCGTCCGGAAGAGTTCCACCCGCTCGGCAGCGGAATCGGGCATCGGACCGGGGTAGCCGAGATCGGTGAGGAACCCGCGAAGCGTCTCGGCTTCCGATCGGGCCGAACCGCCATTGTTGAGGTTCGCGGCGAGCGGACCTTGATAGCGCCCGCCGGATCGCTCCCACAGCTTCCGTGCGAGCTCGTTGGCAACCATGGTCTTGCCGATTCCGGCGGGCCCGTGGATCGTCAGGACCAGCGCGCCAGTGAATCCGCCGGGCTGCCGGAGCTCCTCGTACCGCTGAACCAGGTCATCCAGCTCGGTCTCGCGGCCGACGAACGCCCGGTGGCGGCGGAGGAGCCTGCTGACCATCGCGAGCGACACGTCGCGGCCGATGCTCGGATACCTGGCTTCGGTCTCTCTCAGCGACGGAAGCCGCCTGGTCCCGGACCGGTGCAGCGCGACATCGGCAACGCCCTGAACGGCCGCTGAAATCGTCAGCGCGGCCGCGAGAACGGACCGTGCTTCCGGTATGACGAACCACCCGACGAGCAGGGCGACGGTCACGAGCAGTCCCGTGGCCGAGATCACCCGGGCCTGCGCGCTGCTCAATGTCGGCCCGAGCCGGCTCAAAACTCGACTCGGCTCTCGACGGCCAGCAGTGCCGCCGCTCGCCGCGAGAGCGGGCCGCCCTCCTGTAGCGCCACACCAAAACTCTGTTTTCGGACGTCGGCGGCACGGCGCGCGTCCCCGAGCTCTTGGAAGACCCGCCGGGCGATTTTGAGCAGCGCCAGGGCCTGCTCCCGATTCTCCTCGGTTTCCTTCACCGGGCGGTTCACGCCGCCAGTAGTCAATGCACGTGCCATCTGCGCTGAAGCGAACGCCTCCAGCCAGGCGTCGTCACAGTTCTGCAGTGTCTCGACCGCCTCTTCGAGTACCGCTGCCGCTCTTGCGGGCCGCGGGGGTTCGGATCGCAGCATCGAACGGCCGATGAGAAGCCGACAGTGCGCTGTCCCGTACCGGTGACGGATCGTCGTGAACCGCTGAATTGCCGTCTGGCTGTGGTGGAGGACCGCACTGTGATCGACGGGCTTTCTCCGTCGGACCGCCTCCGCGTAGAAGGACCACGCCATCTGGTGCGCGCACCAGGCCGACCAGAGGGGCGAGTCGAGTTGCCGGTCAGCGAGCACGCCTCCCAATTCGGCGCGGGCCCGGTCGTAGTGTCCACGCCGGAAATGGAGAAAGCTACCTGCCCAGGCCAGTTGCGCGGTCAGTACGGGCGGCTGCTCGACGGCCGCCCGCCGGGCCTCGGCGAGCAGAGCTTCGGCGCGATCCTGATGGCCGGCCAGCGCATGCGCGATGACCGCTTCGCGCAGCACCAGAATGCGTTCCGGTGAACCGCAGCCGCTCACGAGGTCGCGGGCCTCTTCGAGGACGGCAACCGCCAGCGGGTGCTGCCGGAGGCGCCAATGCAGGCGACCGCGGATGCGGAGGGTTCGGGCTCGCAGTAAGTCGGCACCGGCACCGGATCGGGATCCGACCTCGACCGTGCCGAGCAGATCGAAAGCGTCACGGAAGGCACCGACCTCGGCGCGGAGGTCTGCCATCGCAGCAGTCGCCATCAACTCGGCCGAGACCATGGGGCTCTCCGGTTCACGAGCGAGCCGGACACTGTCTCGTGCGTGCCGCACCGCGCGGGAGAGTCGCCCGGAATCGAGCGCGCGATATACGTCGGCGTCACGATTCGCCCAGTCGACCGCCTCGTGCCGAGCAGCCTCCGCAGCCTTGAGGCGGGCCATCCGGCGTGAGATCTCCGCTTCCGGGATCACGAATCTCGACTGCTGCCGGACGTACTTGTAGACACGATCCAACAGCCGCAGATCAGGAACTCCGGTCGCGTCCAGGCTGCGTTGCTCGGCCAGCCGCGAGTCCACGAGCCGATCGGTCAAACGCCATGCCACCTGTTCGTCGGTCAGGCCGAGTAGCGCCTGGATCATCCATGGCGCGAACTTCCGATTCGACCGCAGTCCGAGCGACAGTGCCGCGTCGCGCTCCTGAGGCGTCAGCAACGCGAAGCTGATCCCGAGCACTTTCTGGTGAGTCGTGTCGTCCGGGTTCCCGGCGACCTCGCGCAGCTGGGCGAGGTCCAAACGCGCTTTGGGCCTGCTGGCCAGCGCGACGCCGGTGAGTTGAAGCGCGAGCGGGCTGCCACTGGCGGTTCGAATGAGCAGGCTGGTCGTCTCTTCGTCCGCGGCGAGGCGGTCCTCACCGAGAAACTGCGCGAGAAGTTGCCGCGCCGTGCGGTTGTCGAGGCCGCGCAATTGGAGGTTGAGGACGTCGGAATCCTCCTCCCACGCATCCACCGAGGTCACGATGCTGAGGCAGCACGGGTGCGCCGGCAACAGTTGTCGCGCCCACTTTTCGTCCGGGGCGTCGTCCAGGACGATGAGCAAGGGCCCCCTCTCGTCCAACGACGCTTCGGCCGCGGCCCGGTAACGCGACGCGATGTCGGTGCCGGCTCCGGAAGCCTCGTCCAGCCCGACGAGCGCTTCGAGGAAACCCTCCTGGATCCGCTGCAGTTCGGTGGTTCTGGAATCGTGTCCGGAATCCGGGTCGTAGCGACCGTACAAGCGCCCGCCGGTGAATTCGGAACCGGCGGCGTGGGCGGCCGAGAGCGCCAGCGCCGTACGTCCGATGCCTGACGGCCCACTCACGACTGCGATGCGTTCCTTACTCGGGTCCTGCAAATGAAGAAACGCGGCCAGACGTTGGGACTCGGCGACGCGACCAGCGAGCGCAGTCGGCGGTGGTGGCAGATTGGATGGTGCCAGCCCCGCCAGCCCGGCCAGCCCGGGCAGGGATCGTGAGGCGGCGCGGCGACGCAGAACCGGCCGGATCAGCAGCGACAACGGCCAGGCCAGCACATATCCGGTGAGCACCGCCACGGCTGGCGTCCAGGACCAGCTGTCCATGGACGCGCCGACTAATACAGCAATGAGGATCGACAGCAAGAGCACAGCACGTGCCCGGTGTGTTCGCCTGATCACGGCAACCCCCTTACCGCGGTCCGCCCGATGAGTTCCTACCCGTGAGACGGCTGCCGCCCCCAGCCTGCTCAAGAGTCCGGCCTCGCCGGTTTCCCTAGAGTATGCGTCACCGCGACAATGAGTGAGGACCGCACAGAGGCCACTGAAAATCTTCAACCGGCCGGACAGAGCAGCCTTACGCGACGGAGTCGGTGCGGAAAACGGTGAGGTGCGCGAACGCCTCAGCCGAAAGCGAAGGACCCAACGATGCGAGCGTGGCTCCGCAGTCGCGGAGCCGGGTTCGGGACTCGACACCGCTGACCACCGCCCGCAGCCCTAACGTCTGGGCCAGGTCGATGACCGCCCGGGTCAGCGTAGGGTCGACCGTCAGAGAGTGGTGCAGGGTGAGCGTCCGGATCGGTAGCGCGCGCAGGGCCGGTAACTCGATCGGCCCGGCGCCGAAGTCGGCCACGCCCAGTCGGACGCCGAGGGCCGCGAGCCCGTGAAGCGGACGCTCGAGCGTCGCGCCATCAGCGACGAGCGCGGACTCGGGCACCGCGAGCTCGATCGCGTCCGGACTCAGACCATCCAGACAGGACGCGACCGCGCTGACGACCGACGGGTCAGCGACGCACGCCGCACCCACCGGAATGGTCACCGTCACGCCCGGCCATCGGGAAGCATCGGCGCAGACCGCAGCAAGGATCCGGCGGTCAAGCGCCGAGAGCAGGCCGACCGCGACCGCCGCGTCCTCGAATTCGAAGCGTTCAAGTGGACCTCGGCTGCGGTGACACCAGCGCACGACCGCCTCGGCACCGACGACCCGCTCGGACGCCAATTCAACGAGGGGGCGATAGCTGAGCTCGAACTCGTCCCGGTCGATAGCGTCACGGAACTCCTCCTCGAGCCGGAACCGTTCGAGCGCACGATCGGCGAGTTCCCGATCGGCCACCCGGTACCTGTTCTTCCCCTCGGATTTCGCCCGATACAGAGCCAGGTCCGCATCCCGAAGCACCGAATCGGCCGATACGCCCGGCCGGGCCGTCGCAACACCGACGCTCACCCGCAGGCCGACCGTCGCCTCGCCCAGCGTTACCGGCCTCGCGACGCGATCGAGGATCGTCGAGGCGATGTCCCGGGGATCGACGCCGCTGGGGAGCAGGACCGCGAACTCGTCGCCACCCATCCGGGCGACCGTGTCGCCGTTGCCGACCGACGACCGCAGACGCCGTGCGACGGTCACCAGCAGCTGATCCCCGGCCGCGTGGCCGCGCGTGTCGTTCACGGCCTTGAAGGCGTCCAGGTCGATCAGCAGCACCGACGGTGTGCCGCTCAAGGCCGACTCGAGCTTCTCCGCGAACAGCGCGCGGTTCGCCAGGCCGGTGAGCGGGTCGTGGAACGCCTGGTAGGCGAGCTGCGCCCGTTGGCGCGTCAGTTCGTCGGCCAGCCGCGCGTTGCGCTTGAGCGACACGAACTGCCGGGTCAGCACCGACACCGCCAGCACGAACAACATGCCGACCAGCACCAGGTTGATCTGCCGCACCAGCAGCTGGTGCACTCCGGCGATCGCCGCCAGCGCGAGCAGCACCAGGTACGGCAGTGCCTGCGCGAGCGTCGACGGGTACTCCCACGGCGCCCGCCGGACGAACGTCGGCAGCGGCAGCAGAGCCGCGCGTCCGATCAGCGCGGTGCCGAGGAACAGCGCTCCCCCGGCCGCGATCTCCGGTGCCGGGCTGCCGGCCAGCGCCGCGAACCCGGCCGCCACCGCCCCGCAGGCCAGCAGCGCGATCCCGCCCGCGAACGATCCCAGTGACGTCGGTCCGTTCGGGCTGCGGCCGAAGAAGATGGGCACCGCCGCCGAGAGCAGCACCAGCAGTGACCCGGACAGCGTGATCAGCGCCAGGGCACCCGGAGCGTTGACGTCGACCCGCGGATCCACCCCGAACAGCGCGGCCCAGGCCAGCGACGCCAGCGACAGCCCCACCGCGATCCCGTCGAGCACCATCCGCGTCGTCGAGGAACGGGTCAGCCGAAATCCCGGCACGACCAGGAGCGGGATCACCGCGCAGGCGAGCCCGGCCTGGGCGAGCGCCGCGAGTACGCACATCCGCACCTCGAGGCTCGCCCCGAGCAGCAGCCCGATCTCGTTGCCGGCCAGCGCGAGCGCCCACAGCCCCAGCGCCGCCACGCTCAGCATCCGCCAGCGTCGCTGTGCGCCGGTCAGCTCGCGGGCGCGCCGGAGGAAGTGGAACATCGCCCAGGCCGTGACGGACAGTAATCCGACGCTCTCGACGTGCCGTGCTCCGTGGGGCAGCACCACGAGCGCGGCCTGAAAGGCCACGCTGAGGACCAACGTCCCGGTGAGCCAGCCCCGTTGCATCGCTCTTCCGCCCTCCGCGCGCCCGCCCGGCGTTTGCACGCCGGTCGATTGCGCCTGATGACAGCTGAAGGGCGACTGTAGGACTCAGCGGACCCGAGAAACACCCCGTTCACGGATGTATGCAGGGGCATGGCCCGGTTAGCCACCGGGTTTGATCGTTCACTGTGACGCACATCGCAGCTGCGCTCGGGCCGCTGGCGACCCTTCGGGAGGGCGGCGTCGACACCGGGGGCGCGGAGCGCCACCCCGGTGCCTGCGGCTCTGACGTCGGCCCGCCGGTCGTCCGAAGGAAGAAGTAAGGCTCCGGTCGGCGACGGAGATCAGGACGACGGGGGTTCGTCCTTGCCTGCCTCCTCGAGGCGGTCGGCCTCTTCCTTGGTCTTGTGGACGGCGCCCTCGGCGTGGTCCGGCGGGCCGTAGATCGTGTAGAGGACGAGCGGGTTCGGGCCGGTGTTGACGAAGTTGTGCTTCCGCCCGGCCGGGACGACGACCAGGTCGCCGGCGGCGATCTTGCGCGTCTGGCCGGAGACCCTGGCCTCACCGACGCCGCTGACGAACGTGAGGATCTGGTCGGTGTCCTCGTGGACCTCCTCGCCGATCTCCCCGTTCGGCGGGATCGTCATGATGACGAGCTGGGTGTGGTCACCCGTCCAGAGGACTCGACGGAAGTCGGGGCTCTTTTCGGCTTCGGTGGCGATCGTGAAGTGCTCCATGCCGCGCTGACTTCCCCGCGGAGCCCCGGCTTACACCGGCCGTCCGTCCAGCGGAAACCGGTCTGGACTTTCCCTCGTTGGCCGGTGTGACATGCGGCAACCGACGTCGAAGGAGTTGTACGGACATGGGTCTACTGGACAGTGCGGTCTGGGACGGCAAGATTTACCTCGACGGCTGGACCGACGGCGGTGCGGACCCGGCCCCGGTGGTCGAGCCGGCCACCGGCAAGGAGCTGGGCGTACTCGGGCGGGCCTCGGTCGACGACGTCCGGCGGGCCGCCGCACGTGCCGCCGAGGCGCAGAAGGAGTGGGCGGCGCGGCCGTACACCGAGCGGGCTGCCGTGCTGCGGAAAGCCGGTGACCTGTTCGTGCAGCACGCCGACGAGATCTCCGGCTGGCTGGTCCGGGAGGGCGGCGCGATTCCCGGCCGGGCCGGGTTCGAGATCGAAACCGCAGCTCAGGAGTGCTACGAAGCGGCCGCGCTGGCCTCGGCACCCTACGGCGAGGTGCTGCGCTCCTCGATGCCGCGGTTCAGCATGGCCCGGCAGCTGCCGGTGGGTGTGGTGGGCGTGATCGCGCCGTTCAACGTGCCGGTGATCCTGGCGATCCGGGCGATCGCGCCGGCGCTCGCGCTCGGTAACGCGGTCGTGTTCAAGCCCGATCCGCGCACGGCGGTGTGCGGTGGCGTCTCGATCGTCCGGGTGCTCGAAGAAGCCGGGCTGCCGAGCGGTGTGCTCTCGCTGCTGCCGGGCGGGGTCGACGTCGGTGAGGCCGTGATCTCCGACCCACTGACCAGGGTGATCGCGTTCACCGGCTCGACCAGGGCCGGGCGTCGCATCGGCGAGCTGGCCGGGAAGCACCTCAAGCGCGCCCACCTGGAGCTGGGCGGCAACTCGGCGATGATCGTGCTGGACGACGTCGACCCGGTCGAGGTCGTGTCGGCGGCGGCCTGGGGATCGTTCTTCAACCAGGGCCAGGTCTGCATGACCACCGGCCGGCACCTGGTCGCGGCCGGCATCGCCGACGACTACATCGCGGCGCTGGCCGAGCGTGCGGACCACCTGCCGGTCGGCGACCCGGCGACCGAGCAGGTCGCGCTCGGCCCGATCATCGACGCCCGGCAGCGTGACAACATCCACGCCCGGGTCACCGCGAGCGTCGAGCAGGGCGCGCGGCTGGCGGCGGGTGGCACGTACGAGGGGCTGTTCTACCGGCCGACGGTGCTGGCCGACATCCCGACCACCGCGCCGGGCTGGGCCGAGGAGATCTTCGGGCCGGTGGCGCCGGTCCGCCGGTTCTCGACGATCGACGAGGCGATCGCGCTGGCCGCGGACTCCGAGTACGGGCTGTCGCTGGGCATCATGACCCGCGACGTCGCGAAGGCGCTGGAGATCGCGGCCGAGATCCCGTCCGGGGCCGTGCACATCAACGACCAGACCGTGAACGACGAGGCCACGATTCCGTTCGGCGGGGTCGGCGCGTCCGGCACCGGCTCGCGGCACGGCGGCGGGCGGGCGAACCTCGAGGCGTTCACCGAGACGCAGTGGGTGACGCTCCGGTCGACCCCGGCGCAGTACCCGTTCTGAGTTCTCCGTCGGCACGCGACCCGGGACCTGCCGCCCGCCGAGCGCGAGGCGCTGGTGCTCTGCGTCTGGTCCGGCGTCTCGTACGCCGACGCGGCGGCAGTGCTGGGCATCACCGAGGCGAGTGTCCGGTCCCGGGTCAGCCGGGCCGGAGCACACCTCTCCCGGGACGCCACCGGTCTGGACGTGCTGTTCTACGGACCGGGAGGTCACCTGCGGTGCGGTTACCGCGCGGACTCGCCGGTCGTCCGGGTCGGCGAGAGCGGTTCGCTGCCGCCGACCTGGCTGGGAATGCCGGTGAACTACGACGGCGGCGACTCGGGCAACCGGATTCGTGAAGTACTACGGCCGGGTAGCGCCGTACGTCACCCGGGTACGGCTCGACGTGGGCGGGAAGTCGGCCATCGCTCCGGTGGTGAACGTGGTCGACGCGCCGCGGGGGAAATGCGCCGGGGCGATCCGCTGGAGATAGCTACTGCCGAGTAAGGATTGTGGCAGGGTGGCCGCGTGAACGTTCAGCGTCGGCTACTGGCGGGATGGGGCTCGACGGCCCCGACCGCCGCGGACGTGGCGTCCCCTACCTCGATCGACGAAGTCGTCAAGGCCGTCGGGGACGCCCCGTTACGTGGGGTACTGCCTCGCGGGCTGGGCCGCAGCTACGGCGATGCGGCCCAGAACGCGGGCGGGCTCGTCGTCGATCTCACCGGCTGCACGCGCGTGCGCTCGTTCGACGTCGAGCGCGGTCTCATCGACGTCGAGGCCGGGCTGAGCCTGCACACGCTGATGCGTCAGGTCTTGCCGTTCGGCTGGTTCGTTCCGGTCACACCCGGGACCCGGTACGTCACGGTCGGCGGGGCGATCGCCGCCGACATCCACGGGAAGAACCACCACGTCGAGGGGTCGTTCGCTCAGCACGTCCTGCGGTTCGAGCTGCTGCTGGCCTCCGGCGAGGTGCTGACCGTCGGCCCCGGCGACGACCCGTTCTGGGCCACCGCGGGCGGCATGGGCCTGACCGGAATCGTGCTCAGCGCGACGATTCAGCTGCTGCCGGTCGAGACCAGCCTGATGTCGGTCGACACCGAGCGCGCGTCCGATCTGGACGCGCTGCTCTCGCGGCTGGCGTCCACCGACGACTCCTACCGGTACTCGGTCGCCTGGATCGACCTGCTGGCCCGAGGCCCGCGGATGGGCCGGGCGGTCCTCACCCGCGGCGACCACGCGCGGCTCGAGCAGCTCCCCCGGCGCAAGCGGGCCGAGCCGTTCGCGTTCGGCCCGCACCCGCTGGCGTCGGTCCCGCCCGGCGTCGTTCCGCCCGGCCTGCTCAACAAAGCGACGGTCGCCGCGTTCAACGAGGTCTGGTACCGGAAAGCTCCGGTCTCGAAGCGCGGTCAGCTGCAGTCGATCTCCGCGTTCTTCCACCCGCTCGACCTCGTCGAACGCTGGAACCGCGTCTACGGACGCCCGGGCTTGGTGCAGTACCAGTTCGTGGTGCCCAACGGCGCCGAAGACGTCGTCCGCACCGCCGTCGACCGGCTGAGCGCGGCCGGGTCGCCCGCGTTCCTGGCCGTGCTCAAGCGGTTCGGCGCCGGCAGCCCCGGGCTGCTGTCGTTCCCCTCCCCCGGCTGGACGCTGGCTCTCGACCTCCCGGCGAACATGGCCGGGCTGCCGCGTCTGCTGGACGGGCTCGACGAGCTCGTCGTGGCCGCCGGGGGCCGGATCTACCTGGCCAAAGACTCCCGGCTGCGGCCGGAACTGCTCCCCGCGATGTACCCGCGGCTGGACGAGTGGCGCGCCGTGCGCTCCCGTCTCGACCCGGCCGGCGTTTTCGCGTCCGATCTGTCGAGGAGGCTGGCGCTGTGATCAACGCCCTGGGGTCGCCGCAGTCACTGTTGCTGCTCGGCGGCACCTCGGAGATCGGGCTGACCCTCGCGCGGAGGCTGATCCGCGACCGCTGCCGCCGCGTCGTGCTCGCCGGGCGTCCGTCTTCCCGGCTCGAGGAGGCGGCCGACCAGCTCCGTGCGGCCGGTGCGACGGTCGAGGTTCTCCCGTTCGACGCTGCCGACTCCGCGTCGCATCCGGCCCTCGTCGAAAAAGCCTTCGTGGACGATATCGATCTCGCCGTTTTCGCGTTCGGCGTGCTGGGTGACCAGGCCGCGGCCGAGCGGGACGCTTCGACCGCGGTCGAGATCGCGACCACGAACTACGTCGGCGCGCTCTCGACGCTGGTGCCGGTCTCGCAGGCGATGCAGCGGCAGGGGCACGGCACGATCGTCGTGCTGTCGAGCGTGGCCGGCGAACGGCCGCGGAAATCGAACTTCGCGTACGGCTCGTCCAAGGCCGGGCTGGACGCGTTCGCGACCGGGCTCGGTGACGTGCTGCAGGGATCGGGCGTCCACGTGATGGTCGTGCGGCCGGGATTCGTCCGCACGAAGATGACCGCCCACCTCGAGCCGGCGCCCCTCTCGACGACACCGGAGGAGGTCGCGGACGCGATCGTCACCGGCCTGCGACGGCGCCGGGAAACGATCTGGGTGCCCGGCACGATGCGGTTCGTGATGAGCGCGCTGCGGCACGTGCCGCGACCGATCTTCCGCAAACTCCCGATCTGACATCCATCCATCGACTTACCATCGCGAAATGGCAACGTAGCCGGCGAAGGAGTTCGCGTGAGGGACACGGCTACCGCATCCGACCCGTCCGCCGTTCCTCTGCCGCTGCCCCCGCCGGACGCGGACGTGGGCGAAAGCACGGGCCGGTTACGGATCTCCACTCGCTCGTGGGCGTTCACGCAGTCGCTGCGTCCCCGCCAATGGATCAAGAACGTGCTGGTGTTCGCCGCGCCGCTCGCGGCGGGTCAGCTCTGGCACCTGCCGATCCTGCTCGACGCGCTGGTCGCGATGGGATCGTTCATCGCCGCGTCGGCCGGCGGGTACCTGATCAACGACGCGCGGGACGTCGAGCGCGATCGGGCCCACCCGCGCAAACGACTGCGGCCGATCGCGCGCGGAGACGTGCCGTTGCCGCTGGCCTACGCGGCCGGGATCGTGCTGATGGCCGGGTCGATCGTGGTCCCCGCGCTGACCGGGTACGGTCACCTGGCGATCTGCGTCGGGGTGTACGTCACCTGCACGACGCTGTACTCGAACTGGCTGAAGCACGAACCGGTGGTGGATCTGGCGCTGGTGGCGGCCGGATTCCTGTTGCGCTCGATGGCCGGTGGGCTCGCGGCGGACCTGCCGCTGTCACGGTGGTTCCTGATCGTGGCCGCGTTCGGGAGCCTGTTCATGGTGGCCGGGAAGCGGTACTCCGAGATCGTGACGGTCGGCGACGACCAGGGGACGCGGCCGTCGCTGCGGGAGTACTCGGCCAGCTATCTGCGGTTCGTGTGGAGCACGTCGGCCGGTGTCGTGATCGCCGCGTACTGTTTGTGGGCATTCGAGGTGGCGGATGAGCGTGCCGGGGTCACTTCCGCGCCGTGGACGTCGCTCTCTATCGCGCCGCTGGTGCTCGGGCTGCTGAAATACGCCCGGGACGTCGATCGTGGACACACCGGTGAGCCGGAGGAAATCGTGTTACGGGACAAGATGCTGCTGGCCCTCGGTGGGGTGTGGCTGGTGCTGTTCGGGCTGGGTGTGCTGCATGTCTGAGCGGGAGACGGAGCGCGAGCGGGAGACCGAGCGCGAGCGTGCGACCCAGCGCGAGTGGGCAACCGAGCGCGAGCGTGCGACCGAGCGCGAGCCGGAGGACTGGGCCGGGCCGCGCGAGGAGCCGGCGTGGGTGGCGGCGGAGCAGCGGCGGTACGCGTACGGGCCGCCGATCAGCCAGCCGTCGGCGGAGCCCTGGTGGGAGGCCCCTTCCGCCGCGTCTTCGCCCGCTGAGCCCGCGTCCGCTGAGCCTTCGTCCGCGGCGTCTCCGGCCTCCGCGCCTCCGAGCTCCGCGCCTCCGAACTCCGCGTCTCCGAGCTCCGCGTCTCCGAGCTCCGCGCCTCCGAGCTCCGCGCCTCCGAGCTCCGCGTCTCCGAGCTCCGCGCCTCCGAGCTCCGCGTCTCCGAGCTCCGCGCCTCCGAGCTCCGCGTCTCCGAGCTCCGCGCCTCCGGCTGCCGGGTTCCCGTCGGGGCCGGCGCCTCACCCGTTCCGGAGCCGTCCGGGCGGCGGGGTTCGCGTTCCGGTGCCGGAGGCGTCCGAGCCTTCGGAGCCCGGGGCGGGCTGGTCGCGACCGGCCGGGTCGCCGCCGGCCGCCGCGCCGCCGGCCGAAGCCCGCCTGGCCGAGCCCCCGCCCTCTCCGGCGCCGCCGGCCCATCCGCCACGGACCGAGCCGGTAGGGACCGAGCCGGTAGGGACCGGGCCGGTGGCGGCTCAGCCGGTGGGAGCCGAGCCAACGGCAGCCTCGTCGGTGGGCACCTCGACGGTGCAGGCCTCGACGGCGGCGGGGGCGCCTGCGCGGGTGGGGGCGGAGGCCTCAGGGGGCGCTGAGCCGTTCGTCGAGGAGGCTCCGGCACACGCCGGCGAGGTGAACGGGCGGTCCGCACTGTCGGCCCACGAGTCCCGCCCGGCCGATGCCGGGCTCTCCGCCGACGCACCGGGACGCGGCCCCACGACGACCGCGACAGCGGCCCCCCAGACCAGCACAGCCCCGCAGGCCAGCACAGCCCCGCAGACCGAGGCGGCCGCGACCGGGGCGGCCCCCCAGAACAAGGCGGCCCCGGCCGCGGGCACGGCTGCTGGGGGGCGGGCGCCCGTGCCTGTGGCGGAAGCCGTGCCGCCGGTCTCGGCGCGGTTCGTCGACATCGCCGCGATCACGCTCATCCTCACCGAGCTCCTGATCCGCGCCTGGGCCGCCTGGGGCGGCTACTTCTCCCTGGACGACTTCACGTTCGCCCGCCTGGCCGCCGAAAAAGGCCTCAGCGGCGACCTCCTCTTCACCCCCTACAACTCGCACTTCATGCCCGGCGCCTACCTCATGGTCTGGGCCGAAACCACGATCGCCCCCCTCGACTACCGGGTGGTCGCCGGAGTCGACCTCGCCCTCCTCGCGATCAGCTTCGGCCTCATCTGGCTCCTCGTCCGGCGCCTGGCCGGCCCCCGCCTGGCCGCCCTGATCCCGCTGGCGGTCGCGCTGTTCAGCCCGATCACGCTCCCGGCCACGCTCTGGTGGGCGGTCTCGATCAACCAGCTCGCGATGCTGATCGCGATCCCCGGCGCGCTGCTCGCCCAGCTCGCGTACGTCCGCACCGGCAAGCGGCGCTACGGCGTCATCGCGGTACTCGCCGCCGCGCTAGCGCTCCCGTTCTACGAGAAGGCCGCGCTGATCGTCCCGCTGGTCTTCGCCTTCACCGTCCTCCTGCAGCCCCACGCGGACCTGCCCGACCGCCTCAAGGCGACGCTGCGCCGCTTCAAGGCGCAATGGATCTCGTTCGTGCTCGTCGGCGCGGTCTACGCCGGCATCTACGTCACCCGCCCGCTCGACAAACGCGCCGACTCCGCAGTGGACCTCGGCGGTCTGTTCGGCAACGCGGCCACGAACTCGGTGCCGACCGGCCTGCTCGGCGGCCCCTGGTCGTGGAAGGCGATCGGTGCGGTCGACGCCAGTGCGCACCCGCCGGTCGCACTGCGGATCGTCGCCTGCGCGATCATCCTCGCGGTCATCGCGCTGACCGTGTACCGCCGCCCGCTCGCCTACCAGGCCTGGCTCCTCCTCGGCGGAATGCTCCTGTTCGACGTCCTGGTGCTCGCGGTCGGGCGTCTGCAACTGGGCTCCGGTGCCGCGATGGAGTTCCGGTACTTCACCGACCTCGCGCCGGTGGCCGGCGTCGCGCTGACGCTCGCGATGTTCGGTCCACCGGAGTGGGCGGCGACCTGGTCCCAGCGCACGGGCATCGAGTGGCCTCCCGTCCTCGGCGGCACCCGCCTGAACCTCGCGAACCCGAACGCGGTGGTCCTGCCGCTGGTCGTCGCGCTGTTCGTGAGCAGCCTGGTGTCGACGGTGAAGTACAGCAACCGCTGGCACGAGAACCCGGCCAAGGACTACGTGACGAACGCCCAGAAGTCGATCGTCGCGATGGGACGCCAGGTCGACCTCTACAACGGCGCGGTCCCGGAGAAGGTCGCCTGGGGCGTCCTCAACCCGACGAACTTCCCGTCCCGGCTGATGGCGCCGCTCGACCTGCCGATCAACCCCGACCCGGCGGTCAGCAAAGACCTGTACGTACTCGATGGGAGCGGGAACCTCACGCATGCGCGGGTCGACGGGGCCAAGGCCCCGACCGGCACGGTCAGGAACTGCGGCTACCGGGTGAGCGGGAAGCGGTTCCCGGTCTTCCTCGACAAGGTGCTGTTCAACTGGTGGTGGTACGCGGAGTTGCACTACACCGCCCAGCAGACCACAACTGTCGTGTTCAACTCGGCGAACACGCGCGGCAGGCAGATCACGTTCGAGAAGGGTGAGCACGTGCTCTGGGTCAAGGTGACCGGCCCGGCGGCGTGGATCACGTTCGACGACGTCTCCCGGAGCGCGGGCGTCTGCCTCAGTTACGCCGCGGTCGGAGTGGCCCTCCCCGGCGACCCGGTCTCACCGGGCGGCAACTAGCCGGGGCTCCAGCCAGCCCCACAGCAGCTTCCCGCCTCCGGTGGTGAGGTGGACTCCGTCGGTGCGGAGCGTCACGCCGTTCATCTCGTTCGAGTAGCCGTTCCTGCACAGGAACGGGTTCGGGTCGATGACCGCCACCTTGCTGCCCAGCGTCGCCGCGGCCTTCCTCGCGGCGACGTTGGTGGCGACGACACGTTTCGGGTCGTTGATCACCGGCGGGTACCGCCCGGCGGCGAACATCGTCGCCGCCGGCAGGCCGGGGTCGGCCACCGAGTGGCAGTGGTTGAGCACCACGAACGCACGCGGCGCGTACTTGAGGATCTCGCGCAGCACCTGCACGTAGTCCGCGGTCGTCACCCGCTGCCACTCCGCCGACGTGTACGGCACGGTCCGGCCGTCGATCCACCGGTCGTACTGCTCCCACGTCCCGGAGAACAGGACGCCCACCGTCGGCGTGGCCACCTTGATCTCCGCCTCCCGCCGGGCCGCCCAGTCGGTGCACAGCGGCTGCTCGGGCGAGACCGGCTTGCCTTCGATCGCCGCGGTGTAGGGGACGACCCCGCACCCGAACCGGGTCGCGATGCTCAGCGTCACGTCCCGGCCCGGGTGGTCGCGCACCGCGGCGAACAGGCTCAGCGTGTTCGAGTCACCCACCAGCAGGATCTTGTTCGCGCCCGACCCGCCGGCCGTCCCGTCCTGGGCGACCCGGGCGAGCGAGTCCACCGAGTCGGCCGACTTCTCCTTGATGCCGGCGACGCCCGGCACCGTGACCCCCACCAGTGCCGCGACCAGCGCCAGAATCGCGATCGGGCCCGCCACCTGCGGCGAGGCCAACGAATTCGGCGCCGCCCCGATCCGCAGCGGACGCTCGACGACCAGGAAACTCACGACCGACACCAGGCCGGTGACCGCGAGCCGCACCACCAGCAGCGCAATACCGTCGATGCCGGTGCGCGCCGGGTTCAGCAGCAGGTAGACGGGCCAGTGCCAGAGGTAGATGCCGTACGAGAGCACCCCGAGCACGACGAGCGGCCGCCAGCTGAGCAGGACGTCCGGCGACATCCGCTGCGCGCCGATCACCGCCGCCACCACCAGCGCCGAGAGCACCGAGACGAGCAGGAACCCGCCTTGGTACATCCGTGGATCGGTCTGATCGGCGACCACGAAGGCGATCAACAGCCCGGCCAGCGCGGCCCAGCCCAGCACCGCGACGATCGTGCTGCCGACGATCCGCCGGCCGACCGGCGAGGCGAGCAGACACGCGGCCGCCGCACCGACCAGCAGCGCCTGCAGGCGGGTGTCGGTGCCGTAGTAGGCCCGCGAACCGTCGGAACTCGACTGCACGGCGGCCATCACCGCAGCCGACCCCAGCGCCGCGACCGCGAGCAGCCAGCCGAGCGCCCGCCGCCCGAGGGGCGTCCGGAAGAGAACGAGGAGGACGAGGGGCAGCAGCAGATACCACTGCTCTTCGATCGCCAGCGTCCAGGTGTGCTGGAACGGCGACGGGTCTTCGTAGGCCTGCGCGTACGACTCGCCGCGCAGCACGAACCACCAGTTCGAGACGTAGAACAGCGCGGCCAGCGCGTCACCACGGGTGCTCGGCGGCCACTCGACGCCGAGCAGTGGGAACAGCACCAGCACGGCGCCGACCATCACGACCAGAGCCGGCAGCAGACGCCGCGCCCGGCGGATCCAGAAGTTCTTCAGGTGCAGCGTGCCGGTGCGGTCGTGTTCGACGAGCAGCAGCGACGTGATCAGGTATCCGGAAAGGACGAAGAAGACGTCGACGCCGACGAAGCCGCCCTCGAACGTCTCGACGCCACCGTGGTAGAGCAGGATCGCGATCAGCGAGAGCGCCCGGATGCCGTCCAGGCCCGGGCTGTAACGGTGCCCGGAGACGGCTCCCGAACTCTTCGGCCGGCTGAACGACTGGCCCTCGGCGACCGAGCTTCTCGCGGTGTCGAGGGGCCCTACGGTGTTCGTCGCCGCGGGCCCCGCCGGGGCGTCGTCCGCGATCGCTAAGTCCGTCTGCTGCTCCGCATGCCCGGCCACGCGCCGATTCTGCCATTACTCGCCGGTAAGGAACTACGACTCCACAGGGAAAATCCGAGCCGATCCACGCCCCCCGAACCGCCTAGCGCAGTGCCCGTGTTCCAAGGAGCAGACTGTCACCGTGGAATCCACTGAAACGCCCGAACCAGCAGAGACGGACAGATCACAGTCAACGGATAGTAACGACCCATATCGATGGCTCGAAGATGTCACCGGGGACGCTCCGCTCGAATGGGCCCGTGAACACAACACGCGAACGCTCGCCGACTACGGCGACTCGCCCCGGTTCACCGAGATGCAAGCCGAGATCCGCGAAGTCTTGGACGCCGAGACGCGGATCCCGTACGTCCTGCGCCGCGGCGAGTACCTCTACAACTTCTGGCAGGACGCGGCGAACCCCCGCGGCCTCTGGCGCCGGACGACGCTCGAGCAGTACCGCAACGACAAACCCGACTGGGACGTCCTGATCGACGTCGACGCGCTGGCCCGGGACGAGGACCAGAACTGGGTCTGGCACGGGTCGTCGTTCCTCGAACCCGGCTACGACAAGTGCCTGGTCTCGCTCTCCGTGGGCGGGTCCGACGCGGACGTCACCCGCGAGTTCGACCCGGTGACCAAGCAGTTCGTCCCGGACGGGTTCACGCTGCCGGAGGCGAAGAGCAGCGTCGGCTGGGTCGACGAGAACACGCTCTACGTCGGCACCGACTTCGGCGACGGTTCGATGACCGACTCGGGCTACCCCCGGCTGGTCAAACGGTGGACCCGCGGAACGCCCCTCGACGAGGCGGTCACGCTCTTCGAGGGCGAGTCGTCCGACGTTTCCGTGCACGCCTGGCGCGACCCGCTGTCCGGGTTGGACTTCCTCACCCGCAGCGTCGACTTCTACCACCGCACGCGGTACGTGCTGGTCGACGACGTTCCGGTGCTGCTCGACGTCCCGTCCGACGCGGAGATCCAGGTGCACGGTGGTCACCTCACCGTGGAACTGCGCACCGCGTGGGAAGAGCACCCGGCCGGCTCCTTGCTGATCATCGACTTCGACCGCTTCCGGGCCGGTGACCGTGGCTTCGAGGTGCTGTTCGCCCCCGACGACCGGTCCGCGCTGGTCTCCTACGTCTGGACCGAGCACGCGCTGCTGCTGAGCTCGCTGGTCGACGTCCGCCCGAGTTTGGACGTGCTGCAGGCGGGCCCGTCCGGCTGGACGCGCACGCCCTCGGCTCCGATTCCGGAGTGGAGCACGGTCCGGGTCGTCTCCGCCGACCGCTACCACGGCGACGAGTACCTGCTCGCGGTCGACGGCTTCCTGACGCCGCCGTCGCTGCAGCGGTACGTCGCCGGTACGGACGAGCCGGGCGAGGTGCTGAAGCGGTCGCCGGAGCGGTTCGACCCGGCCGGCATGTCGGTGCGCCAGCACTTCGCCACCTCGTCCGACGGCACCCGGGTGCCGTACTTCGTGGTCGGGCCGGCCGGATCCGAGGCGCGGCCGACGCTGCTGACCGGGTACGGCGGCTTCGAGATCCCGATGCTGCCCGGCTACGACGGCGGGCTGGGCCGGGCCTGGCTGGCCCGCGGCGGCGTGTACGCGGTGGCCAACATCCGGGGTGGCGGCGAGTACGGCCCGCGCTGGCACCAGGCCGCGCTGAAGGAGAACCGGCCGCGGGCCTACGAGGACTTCGCCGCGGTCGCCGCCGATCTGGTGTACCGCGGAATCACGACGGCCGGGCAGCTCGGCGTCACCGGGGGGAGCAACGGCGGGTTGCTCACCGGCAACATGTACGCGCAGTACCCGCAACTGTTCGGCGCGGTCGTGATCCAGGTGCCGCTGCTCGACATGCGTCGCTACCACACGCTGCTGGCCGGAGCGTCGTGGATCGCCGAGTACGGCGACCCGGACGACCCGGCCCAGTGGGAGTACATCCGGACGTTCTCGCCATACCACCTGCTCGCGCGCGAGCGTCCGTATCCGCCGTTGTTGGTGACAACGTCGACCCGGGACGACCGGGTACATCCCGGGCACGCACGGAAGTTCGTCGCCCGGCTGGAGCAGCTCGGCTACCCGGTCGACTACTACGAGAACATCGAGGGCGGCCACGGCGGAGCGAGCAACAACGAGCAACGGGCGTTCATGCGGGCGCTGTCGTTCGCGTTCCTCGCCGACCGCCTGGGATGAGTCTCCGGGGCGCGCGGCCCGCGCGCCCCGGAATCCTCACGCGAGTTGCGGTGCCACCTCTTCGGCGATGAGCGCCAGGTGGTCCAGGTCTCCCAGGTCGAGGAACTGCAGGTAGGCGCGCTCGGCTCCGGCCTCGGCGTACTGGCGCAGCTTGGCCGCGACCTCGTCCGGCGTCCCGCAGACGCCGTTCTGCTTGAGCTCGTCGACGTCCCGGCCCACGGCGGCGGCCCGGCGGGCGACCTCGGCGTCGTCCCGGCCGCAGACCACGATCTGCGCGGCCGAGAACACGAGTTCCTTCGGGTCGCGTCCGGCCTGCTCGCACGCCGCCCGGACCACGTCGTACTGGGCCTTCACCGTCTCGACCGAGTCGAACGGGACGTTGAACTCGTCCGCGTACTTCACGGTGAGCGCGGGCGTCCGCTTCTTGCCCTTGCCGCCGATGACGATCGGCGGGCGCGGGCTCTGGGCCGGCTTCGGCAGTGCCGGTGAGTCGACGACCTGGTAGTGCTTGCCGTCGAACGAGTACGTCTCGCCCTCGGGAGTGCTCCAGAGGCCGGTGATGATCTCGAGCTGCTCCTCGAGCCGGTCGAACCGCTCGCCGACCGGCGGGAACGGGATCGCGTAGGCCTTGTGCTCGGCCTCGAACCAGCCCGCACCGAGGCCGAAGTCGACCCGGCCACCGCTCATCCGGTCGACCTGCGCGACCGCGACGGCCAGCGGCCCGGGGTACCGGAACGTCGCCGACGTCACCAGCGTGCCGAGGCGGATGCGGGACGTCTCGCGGGCGATCGCGCCGAGCGTGATCCAGGTGTCGGTGGGGCCGGGCAGGCCGCTGACGTCACCCATCGACACGTAGTGGTCGGAACGGAAGAAGGCCTCGTAGCCGAGGTCCTCGGCGGTCTTCGCCACCGCGAGGAGCGTCTCGTAGTCGGCACCTTGCTGGGGCTCAGTGAATACGCGCAACTTCATGATCGCCATACTCACATGCGACTTGGTGCCCGTTTTAGCCGGTCGGCCGTCGGACCAGATACGTGTCCATGATCCAGCCCTTCTCGGCGCGGAGCCGGGCCCTTTTCGCGGTGACGTGGTCCATGACCTCGTCGAGCGGACCGGCGATCAGCACCTCGTCGGGCGTGCCCAGGTAGGCACCCCAGTAGAGCTCGGCGCCCTGGCCGCGGAACCGTTCGCAGGCGAGGTGCGCATCGAGCATCACGACGAGGTCGGCATCCTCGGCGTCGTCGTGCTTGCCCGCGGCGACCCGGCGTCCCGTGGTGACCCGGACCGCGCCCGCCGTGCGGGTGAGCGTGATGCGGTGCCGCGCGGCGAGCAACTGCACGCTGCTGATGCCCGGGAGGACGTCGTACTTGAGCGGTACCTGGCCGCGGGCGACGATCGTGTCGAGCATCGTGATCGTGCCGTCGTAGAGGGCGGGGTCGCCCCAGACCAGCAGACCCGCGGTCCCCTTCTCGCCGATCTCGGTGCGCAACGCGTGCTCGACGGCCATCGAGCGAGCGTCCCGCCAGGCCTCGACGGCTCCGGCGTAGTCGTCGGCGGTGCGGTCCCGGGGCGGGTCGGCGATCGTCACGACCCGGTAGCCGTCGGCGCCGAGGAACCGTTCGAGGATCGCCTGCCGGGTGGCGGTCAGCTCGGCCGTGGTCTCGCCTTTGTCGAGCACCAGGAACGCTTCGACGCTCCGGAGCGCCTCGACCGCCTCGACGGTGAGAAGCCCCGGATCGCCGGCCCCGACGCCGATGACCCGAATGTGTCGCACGCCGAGAAGGCTACGGCGTGCCGTTGCGGAGCACGGCGATGCAGGCGGCGATGGCCGGATGGGAGCGCGCGCCACGCCGGAACGCGATCCGGGTGCGGCGGCGGATCGGCAGCGTCTGCAGGCGGACGTTGCCGGGCCGGTGCTCGACCCCCAGCCGGGGCACGACCGCGACGCCCTGCCCGGCGGCGACGAGCGCGAGCACCGCCGTGAAGTCGTCGGCGTAGTGGCGGATCCGCGGCGCGACCCCGGCGTCCCGGCAGAGCCGCAGCGCGACCGCATGGCAGAGCGTCCCCGGGCTACCCACGATCCAGTCGGCGTCGAACGAACCCCGGTCACCGGTGTGGGCCAGGTACACCTCCTCGTCGAGGAGGGCCACCGACTCGGTGGCCGGGTCGGGGGCGGCCGGAGCCAGGTCGTAGTCGTGCACCAGGGCGACGTCGAGCCGGTGGTCGCGCAGTGCGGCCGGCACGTCGACCGGGTCGAGCTCGACCACCTGCAGATCGAGCCCGGGATGGTCACGCCCGAGTGCGGCCAGAGCGTCCGGCAGCAGTGTGCGCACGGCGCTGGGGAACGCCCCGACCCGCAACCGGCCGGTGACCCCGGAGCGCGCGGCCGCGAGCGTCGCGTCGGCCGCCTCCAGTGCGCCGAGCAGCACCTCGGCGTGCTCCACCAGCGCCTCGCCGGCCGTGGTGAGCGTGACGCCGCGGCCGCGGGGCTCGAGCAGCCGCACCCCGGCCGTGCGCTGCAACGCCGCGAGTTGCTGCGACACGGCCGACGCCGTGCACGAGTGCGCGTCGGCGACGGCCGCGATCGTGCCCAGGTGCGACAGATCACGCAGCAGGTGCAGCCGCCGGACGTCAAGCATTAGCTCAGCTTAGGCATCAAGTTAGGAATCGGAACTGGTCCTTTCGGATCAGGCCCGGGATGCTCGCGTCATGACGCTCACCGGACTGTTCGTCCCGCTGATCACCCCGTTCGACGCCGACGGCGGTGTGGCGCGCGCCGCGCTGGAGCGGCTCGCCTCCGAGATGGTGGGCGCCGGGGTGAGCGGGCTCGTCGCGCTCGGCACCACCGCCGAGACCGGGTCGCTCACCGCGCCCGAACGGGCCGCCGTGCTCGACGTCGTCGCGACGGTGTGCCGGGCCCGTTCCGTACCGCTGGTCGTCGGAGCCGGTACCGGCCCGGAACTGGCGGCGCTGGCCGGGCGGCCGGAAGTGGTCGCGGCCCTCACGGTCGTGCCGCCGTTCGTCCGGCCCGGCGAGGCGGGAGTGATCGCCCAGTTCCGGACGCTGGCCGCGGCGAGCCCGGTACCGCTGATCGTCTACGACGTACCGCTGCGGACCGGCCAGTACCTGTCGGCAGCGGCACTCCGGGAGCTGGCCGCGATACCCGGGGTCGCCGGGGTGAAGCACTGCGGCCTGACCGCCGACACGGTGGAGCTCCTGGCCGGCCCGCCGCGCGACTTCGCGATCCTCGCCGGTGAGGACGTGCTGGCCGGGCCCCTGCTCGCGCTCGGCGCACACGGCGCGATCCTGGCGTCCGCGCACTGCGCGACGGACGCGTTCGTCTCACTGGTGCGGGCCTGGGAGGCCGGTGACGTGGCCACCGCCCGCGCGCTCGGCGCCGGGCTGAGCCGGGTCTCGTCGGCACTGTTCGCCGCGCCGAACCCGGCCGTGATCAAGGCCGTGCTGCACGCACAGGGCCGTATCCCGACCCCGGACGTCCGGCTACCGCTGCTGGCCGCGCCGCCGGAGCTAGCGGAGCGCGCAATCGCCGCAGAGGCCGCCGTTCGGGACGCGGTAGTAGAGGCAGCAGCTGCGGCGTGAGAAGTCGTCGCCGGTGAGCGTGCCGGTATCGGCCAGGGGTGGCCGCCGGAGCAGGTCGCGGGTGGCTTCCCAGCCCGCCGCGGTGTTCAGCACGCGGGCGGTGCCCACCAGCGCGGACGTGACGTTTCCCCGCAGCAGTGCGGTGGGCAGCCGGACTCGCTTGCGCAGAGCGTCCGCCAGAGGGAACAGGTGCCGGTCGACGACCGTGCGGAAGACACCGTCCGGCGTGCTCTCGATCGGGTCGAGGCCCAGCGTGAGCGAGCCGTCGGCCGACCGCCACCACAGCCGGTCGGGAGACAGATCGGGCACGATCCCGGCGATCGACGCCGGGCCGAGCGCCAGTGACCAGAGCCGGGCCGCGTACCCCTGGAACAGGATCGAGGCCCCGATCCGCGGCTCGGGAGCATCGATGCGGCGGGTGACCTCGTCGATCAGGTGCGCGAGCGCGTCCTGGCCCGGGTCGTAGAGGTCGCTGACCGGTCGGCCGCCGCCCGTCCCCAGCGCGAAGTAGGGCCCGAGCTTCCCGGCCTCGCGCAGTGCCGCGCCCGCGTCCACCTCGTCGAAACTACTCGACGGGACGGCGGCCGGCGCGATCCCGGGCGCCTCGACTGGCGTGTCAGTTGGCTAACTGACTCCAGACGCCGGAGTGTCAGTGAGATGACTGACTCACAGAAGCGTGGGGGCGAGAAGCGGGAGAAGTTGGTCGCCGGCGCCGCGGAGATGCTGTACCGGCACGGTGTCGAGGCCACGACGCTCGCGCGGGTCGCCGAGGCGTCCGGCGTTCCGGCCGGAAACCTCTACTACTACTTCAAGACCAAGGACGACCTGGTCAGGGCCGTCATCGATGCTCAGGCCGCACAGGTCCGGGCGATGCTCGCCGCGCTCGACGGCCGTTCCGGCGATCCGGTGGTCCGCCTGACCGGCCTGGTCCGGCGCTGGGAGGACATGCGCGACGTCGTCGCGCGGCACGGCTGTCCGCTCGGCTCCCTGGTCTCCGAACTCGATCATCGGGACGACGGCCTGGACGTCGAAGCCGCCCGGCCGATCAGCCGCATCCTCGACTGGGCCGAGCAGCAGTTCGCGGCGCTGGGAGCCGACCGGCCGCGCCCGCTCGCGATCACGCTCTTCGCCGGTATCCAAGGCGGCGCCCTGCTGGCCAACGCGTTGCGCGACCCCGAGGCGATGAGCGTCGAGGTACGTCACCTCGAGGCGTGGCTCGAGAGTGGTACCGGCCTGTGCAAATGATCAAAAAGGGCTGGGAGAATGATGGGAGAATGAGAATCGGCTGAAAGTGTTACGCAGTTTTCTCGGAATCCGCTGGGGATCGGCCGACCGGAACCATGGGCCGCATAAGAGCCTCCTAGGGGCTCGCCAGGAATCGCATTCACCACCGGCGGACACCGCACAGCCGTGGAACCGTTGGCCACGTGACAAAATACTCGAACGCACTTCGCGGCGCCCTCGTCGGTGTGGTGGCGCTGGCCATCGCCGGGCTGTTCTACCAACTCGTCCACGACGTCCGGATGTCGATTTTCGTCTTCCTGGTGTCGGTGTTCGCCGGCAGCATGTTCGCGATGATCAGCATCGTGACCCGGGAGAACTGACCTGTTCGCCCGCGCCCTCGACGAAATGGGATGATGAGCAACACCAGCACGCCCATCCGTCCGAGGAGCGCCATGGCCGAGCGCGAGGCCGAGGCCCCCGAGGCCCGTCTGCTGGTCGTCGACGACGAGCCGAACATCGTCGAACTGCTCGACACCAGCCTCAGCTACGCGGGCTTCGAGGTGCGAACCGCGACGAGCGGCCGGGAAGCCGTGGCCGCGACCAGCGAGTTCATCCCCGACCTCATCGTGCTGGACGTGATGCTGCCCGACCTCGACGGCTTCGAGGTGCTGCGCCTGCTCCGCGGTTCCGGCACCCGGATCCCGGTCCTGTTCCTCACCGCCCGCGACGGCACCGACGACAAGATCAGCGGCCTGACGCTCGGCGCGGACGACTACGTCACGAAGCCGTTCAGCCTGGGCGAGGTACTCGCCCGGGTCCGCGCGGTCCTGCGCCGGGTCGCCGAGGTACCGATGGTTGCGGAACGCACCTCGGACGCTTCGGCGCGCTCCGCGTTCGCCGACGTCGAGGTCGACCGCGAGACCCACGAAGTGTGGAAAGCCGGTAAGCCGGTCACGCTCTCCCCCACCGAATTCCGGCTGCTCCAGTATTTCCTCGACAACCCCGGTAAGGCGTTGTCCAAGGCCACTATTCTGGATCACGTCTGGCATTACGATTTCGGGCGTGATTCCAACATCGTCGAATCGTACGTGTCGTACTTGCGGAAAAAAGTCGATACGACCGAACCACGGTTGATCCACACGATCCGGGGCGTCGGTTACGCACTGCGGGTGCCGCGCTCTTGAGCCGGCCCCGGCGCGTGCTGGCCGCGGTCAAAGCCGCGCCCGATCTGCTGCCGCTCGGCGTCAAGCTGGTGGCCGCTCTGGTCGTGCTGCTCTCGGTCGCGCTGCTCGTCACCGGGTTCACCGGCACGCTCGCGCTCCGCGGCTACCTGATCGAACGGGTCGACCACCAGATCAAGGGCATCGCCGGTCGTTACTCCCGCGACCTCCCGGAGTCGTCCAGCACGTCGGTGAACAGCGGCGACTCGGCCAGCACCTACATCCGGTACGAGCCCCCCACCGGTGAGCCGATCGTCCGGCTGAGCCGGCCGTCCAACAGCGACCAGTCGGTGCCCCGGCTGCCCACGCTCGACGCCGCCACCATCGACCGCCTCGACGAGACGCTGTTCACCGGCCGGCCCACCGGCGCCGGTCGTCGCTGGCGGATCTTCGTCCGGAAGCTCGACGACGACCGCGGCACCTTGGTCGTCGCGGTGAGCTTCGACAACATCGACGCGACCGTCACCCGGCTGATCGGCATCGATGCCGGTACCGGCATCGTGACGCTGCTGGCCCTGGGCGGGCTGGGCTGGGCGATGGTCCGCTCCAGCCTGCGTCGCCTCCGTGAGGTCGAGACCGTCGCCGAGGCGATCGCCGGCGGCGACCTGAGCCAGCGCGTCCCGCCCGGTGGGGCCCGCACCGAGGTCGGCCGCTTGGCGACCGCGTTGAACTCGATGCTCGAACAGATCGAGACCGCGTTCGCGGCCCGGGAGGCGTCGGAGGCGAGCGCCCGCGCGTCCGAAGAGCGGATGCGCCGGTTCGTCGCCGACGCCAGCCACGAGCTGCGCACCCCGCTGACGTCGATCCGCGGCTTTTCCGAGCTCTACCGCCAGGGCGCGGTGCCCGACGACCGGCCGGCCGTCGACCGGGTGATGCGGAAGATCGAGGCCGAGGCGCTCCGGATGGGGCTGCTCGTCGACGACCTCATGCTGCTGGCCCGGCTCGACCAGCAGCGTCCGATCGAGGCGAAGCCGGTCGACGTGCTGCGGCTGGCGATCGACGCGGTCGAGGGTGCCCGGATCGTCTCGCCGGCCTACCCGATCACGCTGCGGGTCGACAGCGAGGTGCCGCTGACCGTGATCGGCGACGAGGCCCGGCTGCGCCAGGTGCTCGACAACCTGCTCTCGAACGCCACCATCCACACCCCGGCCGGTACGCCGGTCGAGGTCCGGCTGGGCGTCGACCGTCACGAGGCGGTGGTCGCGGTGGCCGACCAGGGGCCGGGCCTCGCGCCCGACCAAGCCGACCGGGTCTTCGAACGCTTCTACCGCACCGACCCGGCGCGCGGCCGGGGGCAGGGCGGCTCGGGCCTGGGCCTGTCGATCGTCGCCGCGCTGGTCGCCGCGCACGGCGGCACGGTCCGGATCGAGACCGCTCCCGGTGAGGGCGCCACGTTCCGCGTCCGCGTGCCGTTGGAGCCGGTCCGGGCCGACGAGCCGGAAGACACGGACGAACCGGACGGGAATCCGGAGGCGCAACGAGCCCGGTCGCGGCAGGCTGGGAGTATGCAGTCCTGAGCCCTCGCCACGCCAAAGGAACCGAACGGCTTGACCACCGAGGACGATCTACGCCTGCTACGCGCCCACGAACCGGTGCTCCGCTTCACCCGGGGCGAATACTTCTTCCCGATCTCGGTCGAGCACTACGTCGCCCGGGCCGGTCTCTGGCGTAACGAACCGGGCTCCGAGCCCTCACAGGAGATCGCCGCCGGTGGGCTCTCGATCGACAAGCTCGCCGAGGTGGCCGGGGCCGAGCAGGGCCTCCGGCTGTCGCTCTCGGGCATCGCCGACCTGTCGCCGCGCCTCGCCGACGCCCACATCCCGCTGCGCGACCGTCCGCCGCACCTGGCACGGGCCAGCCGGCTGGCGTCCGTCGGACTGGCCGCGCGGATGATCGACACGGTCAACCGGGCCTCGCTGCTGTTCCGGGGCAGCGTCCCGGGTGGCAGCGCGGCGCGCTCGTTCCTGCTCCAGCGCGATCACCTGCGCGCCGACCGGCCCACCTATTACGGACGGGTGCTCCGCGACGACCCCTGGATCGTCTGCCAGTACTGGTTCTTCTACAGCTTCAACAACTGGCGGTCGGCGTTCGGCGGCGTCAACGAACACGAGGCCGACTGGGAGCAGGTGACGATCTACCTCGACGGCACCCTCGAACACCCGGAGCCTCGGTGGGTGGTGTACGCCGCCCACGACGAGACCGGCGACGACCTGCGACGGCGCTGGGACGACCCGGACCTGACCGTGCTCGGCGATCGGCACCCGGTGGTCTTCGTCGGCGCCGGCTCGCACTCCGGGGCGTACCTGCCCGGCGACTACCTGATCACGGTGCGGCCACCGAAGCTGGGGGGCGTGGTGGCCGCGCTCCGCTGGGGGGCCCAACTCGTCGCACCCTGGTCGGCGAAGGACCGGCACACGGTCGGCATCCCGTACGTCGACTACGCCCGCGGGGACGGCCGCACGATCGGACCGGGAGAGCCCGAAGGCTGGAATCCGGTGCTGATCGACGAAGAGACCCGGTGGGTCCGCGACTTCCGCGGACTCTGGGGCCGGGACACCCGCGACCGGCTGGGCGGTGAGCGTGGTCCGGCCGGGCCTCGCTACGACCGCGACGGCAGCGTCCGCCAGTCGTGGGGCGACCCGGTCGACTGGGCCGGCCTGGCAAAGGTCGCGCCGAACCGGGCGGCCAGCCGCGCCCTGGTCGAGATCCGCGCCCGGCGCAACGCCGACCGGCTGGCCGAGCTCGACCAGGAGATCGGGGACCTGCGCCGTGACCTGGCCGTCTCGGCCGCCGGACTGCCGGCCGAGGCACCGGAGGTGACCGCGCTGGCCCCGCAGGAACGCAAGCTCCTCGGCCTGCGCATGGAGCGGACCCGGCTGGCCGACGAGCAGTCCCGCATCGACCCGAATCTGCCGGTGCCGGTCCAGAACCCGCACGCGCACCTGCGGCACCGGCGGATGCCGATGGAGTCGATCGGCCGGTTCAGCTCGTGGTGGGCGGTGTTCAGTACGCCGCTGATCCTGGGAGCGGTGGCCGCGTTGTTGTGGCCGTTCGGTACGGCCGGGCCCGCTACCGCCGCCGCCGGCGTTCTCCTG
This sequence comes from Cryptosporangium sp. NPDC051539, assembly GCF_044454545.1. NCBI lineage: Bacteria > Bacillati > Actinomycetota > Actinomycetes > Cryptosporangiales > Cryptosporangiaceae > Cryptosporangium > Cryptosporangium sp. NPDC051539. Next base: position 374,178 of record NZ_JBITDV010000010.1, read on the forward strand.
CTGCTGATCGTCGAAGGCCTGGCCCGCGGCAAGTTCCTCGCGGTTCTGCTGCGGCTGCTGCTGGGCGCGGTGGCGATCGGCGCGCTGGCGCTGCTGTGGTTCGACGGGCGCTACGTCGTGACGTTCGCGCTGCTCGTCGCGGTCCTGGTCGTTCTGCTGGTCAACCTGCGCGAGTACATCCGCCGCTGACACCGGCGGGCCCTCACCCGTCGGGTTGTCCCTGAGCGCGGTAGATGGCGGCCTGCTCGCGGTCGGCGGACGCCTGGTCGCGGTCGCGGATCGCCTCTGATCGGTCGTGGTCGGCGGCGAGGCGGTCGCTCTCGGCCGCACGGCGATCGCGGGAGGAACGGCGCCGCGCCTCACGCATCTCGTGCAACTCCTGGTTCATCGCCGCGCGGTCGCGAAGGTTCTCGGCGCGTTCCGCCCGGGCCGCCTCGCGGTCGGTGAACCGGGCGGCTGCGCTACCGTCCGCTTCGAGATCTCTGACATCGGCCGCCTGATCACGCGCTTCTGCCGCCCGGTCTCGCTGGGCGGCGGCGGAGAGCAGGTCGGCGACGCGAGAGCCGGCTCGGACCTCCTGGTAGTCGGCGCTCTCGGCGGAGTCGTCGCGCTCGGTCGCCGCGGCGTCGCGCTCCACGGCGAGCGTGTCGCGCTGGTCCGCGCGGGCGTCGCGGTCTCGCGCGGCACGGTCGCGCGCGTCGGCCTGGTCGTCTCGCCTCACGACGTCAGCATGCCGACGCCGGGCGGGCCGCGCCAGGCCCCGCGCTCCTAACTCGAGCTGTCGAGGATGTCGTCGAGCCGGACGTCGGGATGATCCCTGCTCACCGAACCCAACCGCCACGGCGACGGGAAGACCGCCAGCAGCGCCCCGTCTCGCGTCCGGGTGAACACCTCGACACCCGGAGCACCCTGGAGCACCGGAGCGCCGGCGGCGTCGGTGCGGCGGGCCAGCTGATAGGGCAGCGGATCCAGAACGCCCGGCGCGCCGAACTCCTGGGCCAGGCGGTGCAGCGCGACCTCGAACTGCATCGGCCCCACGGCCGCGAGCACCGGCGCCTGCTCACCGCGCCGGTCGGAGACCAGCACCTGGACGACGCCCTCCTCGTCGAGCTGAACGACACCACGGCGGAACTGCTTGACGCGGCTGAGGTCCTGCGGCCGGAGCACGGCGAAGTGCTCGGGCGCGAACGCGGGCAACGGCGGGAAGGCGACCGCGCGGCCGGTGTAGAGGGTGTCGCCGACGCGCAGTGCGGAGGCGTTGACCAGGCCGACGACGTCACCGGGGTAGGCCACGTCGAGGGTGGAGCGCTCCTGGCCGAACAGCGCACTGGCGTACTTCGTGCTGAACGGGCGGCCGGTGGTGGCGTGGATGACCTGCATTCCGCGGTCGAACCGGCCCGAGCACACCCGCACGAACGCGATGCGGTCCCGGTGCGCGCGGTCCATGTTCGCCTGGACCTTGAACACGACCCCGGAGAAGTCGGCGTCGAGTGGCCGCGGCGCGCCACCCACGGTCGGCCGGGGCGCGGGTGAGGGCGCCAGGTCGACGATGCCGTCGAGCAGGTGCCGGACCCCGATGTTGGACACCGCGCTGCCGAAGTACACCGGGGTGGTCTTGCCGGCCAGGAAGTCGTCCGGCTCGTGGGCGGCTCCGACGCTGCTCAGCAGCGCGAGTTCCTCGACCGCCGTGACGTAGGCGGTGTCGTCCTGCAGCGCGGCCGGGTCGAGCACGGTTTCCGCGGCCACGGTGGCACCACCGGCGGCGCGGGAGAAACCGACCACCTCGTCGTCGCGGCGGCGATCGATGAGTCCGTCCAGCTCGCCGGCGATTCCGACCGGCCAGGTGATCGGCGTGGGACGGATCCCCAGACGCTCCTCCACCGCGTCGAGCAGGCCGAGCGCGTCCTGCCCCGGCCGGTCCCACTTGTTGATGAACGTGACGATCGGGATGCCCCGGTGCCGACAGACGTCGAACAAACGCAGGGTCTGCGGCTCGAGCCCCTTGGCCGCGTCCAGCAGCATCACCGCGCAGTCGACCGCGGTGAGGACCCGGTAGGTGTCTTCGGAGAAGTCGGCGTGGCCCGGCGTGTCGACGAGGTTGAGGATCGTGTCGCGGTAGGTGAAGCGCAGTGCGGCCGACGTGACCGAGATGCCGCGCTCGCGCTCCATCTCCATCCAGTCGCTGGTCACGCCGCGACGGCTCGCCTTGCCGTGGACCGCCCCGGCCTGGACGATGGCGTCGGCGTGCAGCGCCAGGGCCTCCGTCAGCGTGGACTTTCCCGCGTCGGGGTGGCTGATGACGGCGAAGGTTCGCCGGCGGCGGGCCTGCACGACGACGTCCGGGTCGGACACCAAATCCCTACTTCCACGCTGTGCTGATCAGAGGTTCCCCGTGGTGAGCCTACGCGGGCCGGGCCGGCGACGTTTGCCGCGCACCGGTGCGCGGATCACGCGGGAGGACCCGAGGGGCGCGGGCGAGGATCCTCGGCCTCCTCGGGACGCGGCTGGTAGACGTCGGGGATGCCGTCCGCGTCCGCGTCCACGGCTTCCGCCTGACGGATGCGGCGGTAGACGTGGTTGCGGACGCGCAGGATCGCGGTCGCCAGGATCGCCGCGAGGACCGACCCGGTGAGGACGGCCACCTTGACGTGCTCGTCGCGGTCGCTGCCCGCACCGAACGCGAGTTCGCCGATGAGCAGCGACACGGTGAATCCGATGCCCGCGAGCACGGCCAGACCGAAGACGTCGATCCAGGCCAGGCCCTCGTCGAGGCTGGCCCGGGTGAAGCGGGCGATCACCCACGTCGTCAGGAAGATGCCGATCGTCTTTCCGGCGATCAGGCCGACCACGATGCCGATCGCCGCGCGGTCCAAGAGCGCGGTCCGGAGTCCGTCGAGGCCGTCGACGGTCACTCCGGCGGCGAAGAACGCGAAGACCGGGACGGCGAACCCGGCGGAGATCGGCCGGAACCGGTGCTCGAAGTGCTCGGCCAGACCCGGCCCTGGCGTCGGCGTCCGCCGGAGAACGGGAACCGCGAAGCCGAGCAGCACCCCGGCCACGGTGGCGTGCACCCCGGAGGCGTGCACCAGTGCCCACGTCAGCACCGCCAGTGGCAGGAGCAGCCACCAGGCCCGGACCCGCCGCTGGACCAGCACCGTGAACGCCGCCAGGGGCACGAGCGCGGCGAGCAGCGGCCACACCGACAGGTGGTCGGTGTAGAACAGCGCGATGATGACGATCGCCAGGAGGTCGTCGACGACGGCCAGGGTCAGCAGGAACGTGCGCAGTGCGGGCGGGAGGGCGCTGCCGATGACGGCGAGCACGGCGAGGGCGAACGCGATGTCGGTGGCGGTCGGGACCGCCCAGCCCGACAGGCCGTCGCCGCCGACGTTGACCGCCGTGTAGAGAAGCGCGGGGAGGGTCACGCCGCCGGCCGCGGCGACGACCGGAACCGCGGCCCGGCGTGGGTCGCGCAGATCACCGGCGACGAACTCGCGTTTGAGTTCGAGACCGGCGACGAAGAAGAAGATCGCCAGCAGCCCGTCGGCGGCCCAGCTTCCGAGCGACAGGTCCAGATGCAGGGCGTGCGGTCCGACGACCGTGTCGCGCAGCGAGGCGTAAGCCCCCGACCAGGGGGAATTGGCCCAGGCCAGCGCGAACACGGCGCCGGTCAGCAGAAGGAGGCCGCCGACGGTCTCGCTGCGCAGGATTTCGGCGACGCGGCGGGCTTCGGCCCAGGAGCCGCGGCGCAGCAGCTTGGACCGGCCGGCCTGAGGCATGGGACTCCCGGTGTGTTGGAAGGGTCGTCAAGAACATCGCCGACCAGGCTTCCCGGCACACCAGGTCGGACGCTACGCCGGTCGACCGAGCAGGGGAAGGTCACTCAGGCCGGCGGGTCGCCCGAGCCCGCAGGAGCGCCGAGGCCCGCGGTGGTCATGCGTGCGGCCAGCTCGCGGTCGGCCGGAGTTCCGGCGGCCAGGCCACGGATGACGCCGGAGCGGTCGGCCGCGGACCGGTTCTGGCTGAGCTTCGCTTTGGCCACTACCCGGGTGATCGCCAGCTCGACGCCGACGATCGCGCGCAGTTGGGCGTCGACGAACGCGCTCGGGGCGTCGTCGACCCGCCACGGCGCCGCCCGTCCGCCCTCGTGCCGGTCGGTCAGGCGGACGACCTGCTCGCGGAGCCAGCCCGGATCGTCGTGCGCGATCAACCGGCCGAACACGTGCAGGATCTCGTAGTTCCAGGTCGGGACCGTCCGGGGATTCTCGGCTTTGCTCGGGTAGAACGTCGGGCTCACGTAGGCGTCCGGACCCGGGATCACGGCGACGGACTCGACGTCCGCGGTCAGCTTCCAGTGCGGGTTGGGCCGGGCCATGTGGCCGACCAGCGCGTGCCGGTCTTCGTCGTAGATCAGCGGCAGCGAGGTCACCTCGATGCCGTCCGGCGCGGGGGTCACGAGGTGCGCGAACCCGCCCTCGCGGAGCAGCTCGGAGGTCTGTTCCGGTGGCACGGAAAACGACGGCGGCAGATACATGAGCCCTCCCGAGGTTTGTCACGTGCCATGATCCCCTGCGGCGCCGCCACCGCCGTTGCCGCATCGGTGAGCCGGCCGGTGGCCGGCCGGACGCGCGTGCTCATGGCCGGCGTCTGGTACCCGGCCGGTCGTGCTGTACTCGCCCGGGTCCGGCGTGCCGCGGGTGCTCGGCACGACGATGGCTCAGGAACTGGCCAGCCGCGGCGCGCGTCGGCCGCGTCGGCTTCCGGCCCCGAACTTCCCGGACGTGCGCCCGGTCACCGACCGGCCGGAAGGTGCGCGGCGAGGAAACTGGTGACCGTGGCGTCGACCTCCTTGGCCTGGGGCGTCTGGGGCGCGGCTTCGAGGCCGGGCTCCAGGGCCAGCGGGTGCGCCAGGCCGGGAATCGTCACGAGCTCGGCCGCCGGCAGCGCGTCGCGGAGCGCGGCGGCGTCGGCCCGGAAGTCGTCGTGGTCTTCCTCGCCGCTGACGATCAGCACCGCGGCGTCCGGATGGCGGGCCGCGGACTCGCCGGCGCGGCGCACGGCGTCGAGACGCTCGGCCAGGCGCCGGGATTCGTCGGACCATTCGTAGGAAAATCCGAACGCCTGCTCGACCAGCGCCACCACGCTCGTGGCCCGGATCGCCGCGTTGATCGCCACCACGGCGGCGACCGGGCGATCGAGCTCGGCGAACGTCAGTAGCGCCGCGCCGCCACCGGCCGACCCACCGACCAGCGACAGCGGCGCATCGACCAGCGGCAGCCGCGCGAACAGCTCGTCGAGCACCGCGGGCAACTCGGCCGCGGCCTGCGTGATCGCAGCACCGTGCAGGTTGAGCAGCGTGTCGTCGCGGACCAGGGCCATGATCTCGTCGAGGCCACCGGCCGGCATGCGGGCGCCGGTGAACGGCATCCCCAGATAGACCCGCCAGGCCGGGACGCCCTCGAGCGGCAGCGCGGCGGCCATCGCCGTCTCGGTGCGGGGCGCATCCAGCAGATGCCAGACGACCACCAGCGGCGCCGGGCCACCGCCCGGCGGAGGCAAGGCGACGAACGGTACCCCGGCGGCGACCCCGCTTATCTGTTCAGTCATGCCGGGAACGCTAGGCCGCTCCTACGACAGAATTCGAGCGGATCAGCCGACCGCGAAACGGCTCCCCCACCGGACGGCCGTCGGCTCCCGCACGGCGCCGGAGGGATTGACCTCAACCCGGCTTCACCTGTGACGCTGGCCCCATGAGCGATCTCCGCGCCTACCTGACCCGCATCGGGCACGACGGCCCGGTCGCGGCCGACCTCCCGACGCTCCGCGCCCTCGTCCACGCCCACGTCACGACGATCCCGTTCGAGAACCTCGACCCGTTCTCCGGCGTCCCGGTGCTGCTCGGAGCGGCCGACATCCACGCCAAACTGGTCGACGACGGTCGCGGTGGCTACTGCTTCGAACACAATCGCCTGCTGAAGACCGTGCTGGACGAGATCGGGTTCACCACCGTCGGCCTCCAGGCCCGGGTGGTCTGGGGCGGCCCGGACCAGGAGGTGACCGGCCGCGGCCACAAACTGCTCCGGATCGAACTCGACGGTTCGACGTACCTCGCCGACGTCGGCTTCGGCACGTCCACCCCCACAGCCCCGCTGCGCGTCGAGGCCGACGTCGAGCAGGAGACCCCGCACGGCGTCTACCGTCTGCTCCACGATGCGGACGCCGAGGGCAGCGGCCGTGGGGCTTGGCGTCAGCAGGCGAACGTGCGCGGCGAGTGGCTGACCACCTACCGGTTCGACCTGACCCCGGCGTTCCCGATCGACGACGAGGCACCGAACTGGTTCCTGTCGACGTCGCCCACGTCCCACTTCGTCACGGGCCTGGCCGGGGCCCGGGCGACCCGTGACGGTCGGCGGCTCGCGGTCAACGGGCGCTCGTTCGCCGTGCACGCGGCCGACGGCAGCACCGATCGGCGAGCGCTCGAGACCGTCGCCGACCTGCGAAAAGTGCTGACCGACGAACTCCTGATCGCACTGCCGGCCGGTATCGACGACGCGCTGGCGAAGCTGTTCCGACCCTAGAGCGCCGTCAGGGACGGCGCGTGAGGCGTGCCCGCGCCGCCAGCTCGGTGACCACGACGATCGCCACCGAATCGACCGCGAGCAGCCCCACGAGCACCAGCAGTTGGGTCGCGCCGGCTTCTACCGCGCTCCCGCCACCGAGCAACACCCCGACGAACGCGCCCGGCAGCGTCACCAGTCCGACCGTCCGGGTCTGGTCGAGCGCGGGAACCAGCGCCTGTCCGGCCGACGGGCGGCAGATCTCCAGCGCCGCGTCGCGGTCGGCGAAGCCGAGGGAAAGAGCGGCCTCGACCTCGCCGTGCCGCGTCTCGAGTTCGTCGAGCACGCGGCGGCCCGCCAGCGACGTCGCGGTCATCGCGCCGCCGATCAGGATGCCGGCGATCGGCACGATCGCGATCCCCTCGAGCGGCACCAGCCCACCGACGATCAGCCCGAGGACGATCGGCAGACTGCTGCCCGCGATCGGCAGGGCCGCCCAGGCCGCGGAGGTCAGCCGGGACGCGCGGGTGATCCGCTGACCCGACGTCCAGGCCGCCGTCGTGACCATGGCGACGACGAACAGCGCGGTGAACCAGAGCGACGAGACGATCGCGGCGATGAGCAGCGACACCGCGCCGAGTTGCAGAGTCGCGCGGGCCGCGGCGATCGGGATCTGGCGCCGGGGAACGAGTTGCCCGAACCCGGCCACCAGACCGGCGACGAGCGTCAGGACGACCAGGGCGATCGCGAGCCGCGGCCCCACCTCGAGCATCGTCGACGACATCCGCCCAGCATGCCCGAGACAAAAACCGGCCCGGTGCTCCGCACGATCCGAGCGGAGCACCGGGCCGGGTGGGAACCTGACCGCGCGAGGGCCGGGTCGCGCGGCCAGGAACCGTCAGCGACCGCTGGTGATCTTCGGCCGGTCTTTCGAGCCGGAGAGCAGCGAGACACCCACCACGGCCAGGCCGATCTGCGCGAACAGTTCGAGCCAGTCGACGCCCGCCGTGTCCGCGACCCCGAACACGCTCGCTACGCCCGTACCGAGCAATGCGGCGACGATGCCGATGACGATCGTCATCACCCAGCCGACGCGCTGCTTACCGGGTAAGACCAGCCGGGCGACAGTACCGATGATCGCGCCGACAACTAGAGCAGAAATGATTCCGTCGATCTCCACGGCACTCTCCGAAAGACTGAGGTTGGTGACTTCCAGGGTCGCCGCGAGACGTCCCGGAGACCATCGGGGATGCCCCTGGTGAAACCCTGGTCAGGACACGAAGCCGACCTCCGGGTAGCGCGGCGAGGCCCCGTCGAACAGGTGCCGGTCCTGGCCACGCAGGTGCAGATCGAAGAACGCGCCGACGTACGCCCGCTCGATGTCGACGACCCGCCGCCCGTCGAGCGTTCCGAACGCCTGGGTCATCACCTCAGGCGTAACACCGGGCAACTCGGCCAACGCGGATCGCGCGAGTACCCCGTCGTGGTAGCTCAGGTGCTCGGTGCCGGCGACCTTGATCTGGTGGTGCCAGCCCCGCAGGTGGTCTTCGAACGTGCCCCAGGCCGGGGTGTTCTCCCGGGTGGTGTTCCCGGACGCGACCATCAGGAACGGCTCGTCGAGACCCTGCGTGACGACCGAGCCGTACGGGTTCCCGTCCAGGTTGACGCCGGCGACCACCCGCGGGTCCTCCAGCTCGACCTGCGCCGCGGTCGCGCCGCCCATCGAGTGCCCGGCCATGCCGACCCGGTTCAGCCGGAGCGCGCCGGTCAGCCCCCGCGGCAGCGGGCGCTTCTCGGCGTCCGGATTGGAGCCGGCGTTCAACGCGCCGAGGCGGTCGAGCACGAACCGGGCGTCGGCGACCCTGGTCGCGACCATCTTCGCGGCGATCGCGGCCTGATCGTCCGGGGACTGCTCCAGCAGCGCGTTGATCGTGTTCAGCTCGACCCGGCCGCCGGGGAACTCGACCGCGGTCGCGTCGTGGGTGTGGTCGATCGTCACGACCACGTACCCGCGGCTCGCCAGGTCTTCGACCAGGCCGGAGCTCGAGTTGCGCTCCGCGCCTGATCCCGGCGAGAACAGCACCACCGGGTGGCCGCCCGGTGCCTCCGCGACCGGCGCTCCCAGCGCCCCGTGCGTTCGTACTGCTCCGAGCCCGGGGACGTCACTGGGCTGACCGGACAGCGTGACCGCGAAGTCGCGGCCGACGGGGCCGACCTCGCCGGGAGCCAGCCAGGAGGCGCGGGGATAGCCGGCGGTGTGCCGGGCCGGATACCAGACGTTGATCATCACCTCGCGCTGGTGCCGTCCCTCGACCCAGGGATCGAGCCGGGAGTGGTCCACCAGATGCAGAGGTACCGTGCCCACGTCGTAGCGACCGCTGGGCTGCGGTAGCACGAGCGGTGCGGCCGGCTGCGGTAGCACGAGCGGTGCGGCCGGCTGCGGTAGCACGAGCGGTGCGGCTGGCCGCGGTAGCACGAGCGGTGCGGCCGGCCGCGCCTCCGAGGAGCTGGCAACGGTAGCGGGGGCGGCCGCGAACACGGTTGCGGCGGCGGCGACGGCCACCACGATGCGGGATAGCTTCATACGGCCGACGCTAGGAATCCGGCCCGCGCTTGCGCGTCTGCCGCCGGTCCACTTCGTCCTCTGTCGCACGGCCGGGGCGGATCAGCCCGGCTTCGTACGCGGCCACCACCGCCTGCACCCGGTCGCGCGCCCCGAGCTTGGCCAGGATGCGGCCGACGTGCGTCTTCACGGTGCCGGTCGAGACGATCAGGCGCTCCGCGATCTCGGCGTTCGACCGCCCCCGCGTCATCGCGATCAGTACGTCCCGCTCCCGCTCCGTGAGCGTGGCAACCGCCTCCGCCGCGCCCGGGTCGGACCCCGGTGCCAGCGTGTCGAGCAGCCGCCTGGTCGTCGACGGGGCGATCACCGCGTCCCCGGCGTGCACCGTCCGCAGTGCGGCCAGCATGTCTTCCGGCGCGCCGTCCTTGAGCAAGAATCCGCTGGCCCCGGCCCGGATCGCGTCCAGCGCGGCCTCGTCGACGTCGAACGTGGTGAGCACCACGACCTTGGGTGGGTCGGGCAGTGCGGTGATGCGGCGGGTGGCCTCGATGCCGTCGAGGATCGGCATCCGGACGTCCATCAGCACCAGGTCGGGGTGCAGCCGGGCGGCCTGGCTGACCGCAGTTTGGCCGTCGCCGACTTCGCCGACCACGGTCAGGTCGGGCTGGGAGTCGATGACCAGGCGAAACCCCGCGCGGACGAGCAACTGGTCGTCGACGAGCAGTACCTCGATCACGCTGTTCCTCCCACGATCATGCGGTGCCTCTCACCTGGGGCCTTGCCCCTCCGCCCGGTCCGCGTTGGGCGCACTCCACGTGGGGCACTCCGCGTGGGGCGCACTCCGCGTGGGGCGCACTCCATGTGGGGCGCACGTTGGGCGGAGCAGCGTCTTCGGTTCCCTCTGGGTCGAGCGCGGGCTTGCTCAGGCCTGGCCCAGCCCTGCTCGGGATCGTTGCGTCGGGTACGTCGAACCGGCCCTTCCGACGTCAGGCGCCGCCACTTCCCGAGAGGGGCTGCCGCTCTCACCTCGGGCGCGGCACCTCCAACGTCGAGCGGCGCCCCTTTCACGATCACGCCGCCCCTTTCACGTCGAGCGCAGGTCTGCTCAAGCCTGGCCCCGCTCGGCCCAGCCCCACTCGCCCGCTCGGCTCAGCTCCGCTCGGCCCGCTCGGTTCGGCCCCGCCCGGCCCGCTCGGCCCGGTTCGGCCGGTTCGGCCGGTTCGGCCGGTTCGGCCCGGCTGGGCTCACGATCGCACCGCCGCTCCCGCGGGGCGCAGCCGCTCGCACGCCGGCCCTCCCGCATCAGACGCCGTCTCCCCGCTCGGAGCGCGGCACCTCCCATCTCGGGTGCAGCCCTCGCCGCAGACAGAGTCCTCGCCGCAGACAGAGTCCTCGCCGCGGGCGGAGTACCCACCGCGGCCGCAGCCCTCGCCGCAGGGACAGCCCGCGCCGCAGGGACAGCCCGCGCCGCCGGGACAGCCCGCGCCGCCGGGGCAGCCCGCGTCGCCTGGGCAGCCCGTGCCGCCGGGGCAGCCCGTGCCGCCGGGGCAGCATCCACGCCTACGCATCGCCGACACTGCAGCGCAGCACTCGCCGCAGGGGCGGGCCGTGCCGCCGGGGCCTTCCTCGCCTTCGGCGGAGGTGGTTGCATGTCAGGCTCGGCCGGGCGTGAGGCTTGTGGTGAGTGGCTTGCCGGGGCCCGGAAGCAGGCGCAACCGGGCGCGTATCTCATGACCACCGGACCGCCCTGGTCCGATGCGGACGGTGCCACCGTAGGCGGTCACGCGCTCTCGGATGCCGACCAGCCCGTGCCCGGCAACCTCGCTGGCGTTCGAGGCGGTGGTGGTATGTGCGGTGGTGCCCGGTCTGGCGGCGGCGCCACGGCCGTCGTCGATAACTGCGACGAGGAGCTCATCGGAGGTGCAGCGGATCTCGACGGAGGCGCGAACGGCGGGGCCCGCGTGTTTGACGACGTTGGTGAGGCCCTCCTGGACGATCCGGTAGACGGCGAGGCCGAGGCCGGCCTCCAGGTCGATCGAGGGGGCGAGGTCGAGCGCGACGTCGAGTCCGTCGGCGCGGGCCTGCGCCACCAGGGCGGGGACGTCACCGAGGCCGGGCTGGGGAGCGCGGGACCCGTCGGTGCGGAGGAGCCCGAGGAGGCGGCGGGTGTCGTTCATCGCGCGGCGGCCGGTCTCGCTGATCGTGGCGAGGGCCTGCTGGGCCGTTTCCGGCGAGTTCGCGTAGCGACCGCCGTCGGCCTGGGAGATCACCACCGCGAGCGAGTGGGCGACGACGTCGTGCATCTCGCGGGCGATGCGGGTGCGTTCGGCGGAGACCGCGAGCAGCGCTTTCTGGTCGCGCTCGACCTCCAGCAGACGGGCGCGCTCGGTGAGCGCGAGGATCCGTTCGTCGCGGACGCGGTGCAGCACGCCGAGGGCCCATCCGGCCACCACCAGAGCGGCGAGGGCGGCGCCGAACAGGAGGTGGCTGGAGATGCTCGCGTGCGGGACGGGCGGCCAGGTGAGTGAGCCGAGCGCGGCGCCGGTGAGGCCGGCGGTGAACATGCTGCGCCTGAGCCAGCGAGGACCGTGCGCCGCGGCGGCGTGGACGGCGAGCGGGACCGCGAGGTCGGCCGCGAGCAGGCCGATGCCGGGGATGACCAACCACTGGACGAACGCGGTAGCGGTGACGACCGCGGCGCCGGCGAGCGGGTAGGTGCGACGGAAGGCGATGGCGACGGTCAGGAGGGCGGCGAAGACGATCGGAACGAGGCCACGCTGGAGCAGCAGATCGAGGGCACCGATCGTGGCCGCGGTGATCGTGTCGATCACGAGTCGCGCTAGCCGGTCCCTGGTCATGGGCGAAGCCTAGGTTCCGGGGGGTAGGGGGGTGCGTCTGTCCACAGGCTGATTTTCTGTCGGCCGGGAGGCATACAGTCGCGGCGTGGCTGACCTAGGGGACGTAGCTCGGCTGGTGGCCGGGGAGCACGGGTTGTCGGTGGTCTCGACGCTGCGGGGGGACGGGACGATTCAGTCGTCGGTGGTGAACGCCGGGGTGCTGGCGGCCTCCGGCGAGGTCGGTTTCGTGGTGCGCGGAGGTGCGCGAAAGCTGGCCTACCTGCGGGAACGCCCGACGGTGACGCTGGTGGTGCGGGTCGGCTGGGAGTGGGTCGCGGTCGAGGGAACGGCGCGGCTCGTCGGGCCCGACGACCCGGCCGAGGGCGTGGACGTCCGACTCCTGCTGCGCGAGATCTTCACCGCGGCCGGCGGCACGCACGACGATTTCGACGAATTCGATCGAGTGATGCGCGCGGAGCGCCGAACAGCCGTGCTCGTCGCTCCGTCGCGCGTCTACTCGAACTAGCGGTAGTTCGTGAACTGCAGGGCGATGCCGAAGTCCTGACCCTTGAGCAGCGCGATGACGGCCTGGAGGTCGTCGCGCTTCTTGCCCGTGACCCGCAGCTGGTCGCCCTGGATCTGGGCCTGGACGCCCTTGAAGCCCTCGTCCCGGATCGCCTTGGCGATCTTCTTGGCCTTCTCGCTCTCGATGCCCTGGACGATCGTCCCGGACAGTTTGTAGGACTTGCCCGACTGCTGCGGTTCTCCGGCCTCGAACGCCTTGAGGCTGATGTTCCGCTTGATCAACTTGTCCTTGAACACCTCGAGGGCGGCGAGCAGCCGTTCCTCGGTGTCGGCCTGGAGACTGACCGCCTCTTCGCCGGCCCAGCTGATCGACGAGTTCGTGCCGCGGAAGTCGAAGCGCTGGCTCAGCTCTTTGGCGGCCTGATTGAGGGCGTTGTCGACCTCCTGCCGGTCGACCTTGCTGACGACGTCGAACGACGAGTCCGCCACGTTTGGGTGCTCCTCCCGGTGAGTGTCGGGTACCTGATTGGTGCCCGGGGTAGGTCATTGGCTATCCTGCCTCTTGGCAGTACGGCACGTGCAAGTCCCTAGGCGGGTTGCCCGAGTGGCCAAAGGGAGCGGACTGTAAATCCGTCGGCTTAGCCTACGAAGGTTCGAATCCTTCACCCGCCACACGCAGGGGAAATGGCCCCTGGCCAGCGGAAATGCTGACCAGGGGCCGTTTCGTGTCCGCTGGCTTCGTCCGCGCTGCGGGCGGCGGGGTGTCCGGTTGCGTCCCACTGTGTTCCAGTGACGATCACTGGGGCCGGACGCACGGCGGACAACGTCCGTGGCGGAATCGGCGGCGTCGGGGCCGGTTCGCGCGGGTCGATGCGCCTCACATCCGGCCCAGCGGCCCTCCCGCTACGCCCGGGATCAACTCTCGAAGCCCTCGGGTCACCGCTGACAATCGGCGGGTTCTCGGCGGACACCGGCGCTGCGCTGCGGACCGACCACTTCAGCGGGTTGCAGGCGAGCTGAGGTCGGTCCACGGAACGCCTACCAGCGCCCCAGTGATCAGCATCCGCTGACCACCGTGACTTCGCGTGCGGTGACCAGCGCCTGCTTGGACCCTGAGTCTGTTCAGCGATCAATGGTGGCCATGTTGGCTTCGTCGTGGCGGTCGCCGGCGGCGGGGTCGAGCGCGTCGAGGCGCTCGAGTTGGTCGACGGTGAGTTCGATGCCGTCCGCGGCGGTGTTCTCCTCGACCCGGGCGACCCTGCGGGTGCCGGGGATCGGAGCGACGTCCTCGCCACGGGTCAGGATCCACGCGAGCGCGGTCTGCGCCGGAGTGGCGCCGATCTCCGCGCCGATGGCCCGGACCTCGTCGACGATGGCCAGGTTGCGCCGGAAATTCTCACCGGTGAACCGCGGATTGGTCTTGCGCCAGTCGTCGTCGGCGAAATCGTCGACCGTGCGGATCTGGCCGGTCAGCAGGCCGTGCCCGAGCGGCGAATACGGCACGAACCCGATGCCCAGTTCACGCAGCAGCGGCAGGATCTCCGCCTCCACATCGCGAGTCCACAGCGAGTACTCCGTCTGCAGCGCGCTGACCGGCTGCACGGCGTGCGCCCGGCGGATGGTCTCCGGCGAGGCCTCGGACAAGCCGAAATGCAGCACCTTGCCCTCGGCTATGAGCTCGGCGACCGCGCCCGCGGTCTCCTCGATCGGGGTGTTCCGATCGACGCGGTGCTGGTAGTAGAGGTCGATGTAGTCGGTGCCCAAGCGGGTGAGGGACCCCTCTACGGCGGCCTTCACGTTCCCCGCGCTGCTGTCGGTCACGCCGGGGCCACCGCCGGAGTGGGAGACGAGGCCGAACTTCGTGGCGATCTTCACCTGGTCGCGATGGCCCCTGAGCGCCTCACCGACGACTTCTTCGCTGAGGAACGGACCGTAGATCTCCGCGGTGTCGATGTGCGTCACCCCGAGATCGAGGGCGCGGTGGATCGTGCGGATCGACTCGGCGTTGTCCAGGGCACCTTCGCTGGTGTAAGTGCCGGCCATGGTCATCGCGCCCAGGCCGATCCGGGAAACTTCCAGGCTTCCGAGGTGTGCTTTTCTCATGCCGACCAGGAAATCGCCATCCGCGAGCACGAGGAAGCTGCTGCTGGACGGTGTACCGGCAGCCCACCCCTCACCAAGTGGAATCGTGCTTAGCCTGAAGGCATGGACAACCGTGACGAGGTGAAAGCCTTCCTCACCTCTCGCCGGGCGAAGATCTCCCCCGAGCGGGCCGGCCTGCAGCACTTCAACCGCAACCGGCGGGTGCCCGGTCTGCGCCGCAGCGAAGTCGCCGACCTGGCCGGAGTCAGCGTCGAGTACTACGCCCAGCTCGAACGCGGCAACCTCGCCGGCGTCTCCGACAGCGTCCTCGACGCCCTCGCGCGAGCCCTGCACCTCGACGAGGCCGAATACGCCCACCTGACCGACCTCGCCCGCGCGGCCGGGCCGACCGCGCGCCGGCGTCGCAAGCCCGCCGCGCGCCAGGTCAGCCCGAGCCTGGCCAGGGTCCTGGAACTGATGACCGAGGTGCCCGCGTTCATCAACGACGGCCACGGCGACGTACTGGCCGCCAACCCGCTCGCGCAGGCGCTCTACGCGCCCATGTTCGACGACCCCGCGCGCCCGGCGAACCACGCGCGTTTCGCGTTCCTCAATCCACGCGCCCGCGAGTTCTGGATCGACTGGGAACGGATCGCCACCGACACCGTGGCCATGCTGCGCACCGAAGCCGGCCGCGACCCCTATGACCGCGCCCTCACCGACCTGGTCGGCGAACTGTCCACCCGCAGCGAAGACTTCCGGACCCGCTGGGCCGCCCACGACGTCCGCCTGCACCGCACCGGCATCAAACAGTTCCGGCACCCCGTCGTCGGGGACCTGAGCCTGAACTTCGACACGATGGCCTTGACCGCCGACCCCGGCCTGACCCTCACCGCGCTCAGCGCTCCGGCAGGCTCCACCGACAACGACGCGCTGCGCCTGCTGGCGAGCTGGGCAGCCACTCGCAAGCAGGCCCACCCGACGCCGAAGCCCGAATGAGCCAGACCCCTACCGAGTGCGCCGCAGCAGATTCGAGCATCGAAACGCCCCCGCAACCCTGACGCACTGAGCCACCGGGAAGCCCGCACAGAGACCATCGGATTGCGAATAGACAGACGAGCGACTGCCCGAAATGACATCTTTGCACGTCACAGGATCGCACTGGCTAATACAGAACGACACTGGATAGCACTGGTTAACAGACCCGCGGATTAAAAGTCTCCTGCGGAAATGCCCGTTCAGATGACCTTTTGGCCGTCGATGATTCCGGGCCGCCTGCGGCTCTGGGTGAACGCGGCAGCGGGAGTCTCAGCCTGAGTAACAGCGGTTGGATCCCGAGGTCGCGCGGCCGGGCCGCCATCTGATGCATCGGCGGCGACCGCACTCGCACGACGCCGGGCCACGCTCACAGGCACGGCCCGCCTCGTGCGCAGACGCGCTCTCACTCGACACATCGGGGGCCGGCGAGCCGCGTCGCGTCGGCCTCATTCGCTCACAACGCCTGCGAGACGTTGCGGAACCCGCTCACACCGCATATCCGCAGGTAAGGCGCTCACAACGTCCGCTCACAGGGGCTGACGGACACTGTGCGGACCGGGCGTGTGAGCGCGTGTGAGCGGAGGGGGTCGTTCGCCAGCAGTCACAGAAGCCGTGTAGGGGGTACGGCCTCGATCCGGTTCCGAGTCGACTCGGGAGCGGGCGAGGCCGCTTCCCGTTGCTTCGCCCGGAAGGCGGCTTGTCCGTGCCGCGACCCGACCCCGCGACTCCACCCCCGCGCACCCTGACGATTCCGGCCGGACGCGCGGTGCCGACTTGACCGGTCGGCACACACCGAGCGTCCATGACACCGCTCCCATCACCCCCGACCCAACCGTCCCCGCCAGCACCGACCCAATCGCCGAACCGCTGCTGACCCTGCCGCAGATCCTCATCGAGCTCGCCGTGCCCCGCTCGACCTTCTACCGGTGGCGGCTGCTCGGTGACGCGCCACGCGCGGTCCGACTACCCAATGGGCAGCTGCGGTTCCGCCGTACCGACCTGGACGCCTGGATCCGCGACCACCTCGAACACGTTCCGGAGAACCACCCATGACCCGCCGCACAACCGTCCCGCCGCCCGATCCGACCGCGGCCACCTCGTTCCAGGTCCGGTTCCAGAAACTGCAATTCCTCGCCCCGAAACCCCGCAAGAACACCACCGTGAAGAAGCCGGCCGCGCGGGGGAGGTGGCGAGTCCGGTGGACCGTCGACGGCCACGAATTTCACGAGTCGTTCCGCGATAAAACCCCGGCCGGCTACTACCTCACCGACCTGGAAACCGCGTACCGAGCGGGTGAGCCGTTCGACGTCCACACCGGCCTACCCGCGAGCATGGCGCGGGCGAAAACGACCACCACGTGGCTCTCGCACGCCCGTGACTACACCCTGCTGCAATGGCCGCGGCTCTCACCGAACGGGCGACGGTCACAGGCCGAAGGTCTCACCACCGTCACCATGGCGCTACTCGACCGGCGGCGCCGCGGTGCCCCGCCCGACGCCGAATGTCGGCGTGCGCTGATGCGTTACGCGTTCCGGCCCGAGACCGCGTGGCAGGAGCAGCCGTCGGCGGACGCGCGGGCCGCGCTCGCCTGGCTCGAGTCCGCGTCTCTGCCCGTGCATGCGCTGAGTAATCCGGCGACCGTCCGCGTCGTGCTCGACGCGTGCGCCCGCAAATTGGACGGACAGCCGTCGGCGGCCAGCGTGATTTCCCGTAAGCGGGCCGCCCTGTCCGGCGCGTGCGGTTACGCGCTCGAACGTGGGTTGCTCGCCACGCCACCGCTCAAGTCCGTGCGCTGGCGCCCGCCCGCAGTCGCCGATGCCATCGATCGGCGCGTGGTCCCGACCCCGCAGCAGGTCCGGGATTGCTCGCCGCGCTCGAAGAGGTCGGGCCGTGGGCCGAACGGCTGCAGGCGTTCTTCGCCACCCTCTACTACGCCGCGTTGCGCCCGTCCGAGGCCGTCGCGCTGCGGGAGAACACCTGCTACCTGCCCGACTCCGGGTGGGGATGGCTCGATCTGTACGGCAGCGAAGCCAAAGCCGGATCCGCGTGGACGGATACGGGCACGCCCCGCCAGGCCCGCGGTCTCAAGCACCGGCCAGCCACCGAGGTTCGCCGGGTTCCAATCCCGCCGATTCTGGCCACGATCCTGCGCGATCACCTCAAGCGCTACGGCGCCGGCCGCGACGGGCGGATGTTCACCAACATGCGCGGCAACCCGCTGCAGGACTCCGGCTACGGCCGCGCCCTGCACGAGGCCCGCGCCCTCGCCTTCAGCCCCGACGAAGTCGCATCCCCGGTCGCCCGGCGGGCGTATGACTTCCGGCACGGCGGGATCACCGTCTGGATCAGCAACGGGCTGCCCATCACCGAAGCCGCCCGCCGCGCCGGACAAGGCGTCGAAGTCCTCATGCGCGTCTACGCCGGATTCCTGCTCATCGCCTACACCACCGCCGACAACGCCATCAGCGACGCCTTCGACGCCGACACCACCACTGGCCGCGCGGCCGACGGCGCTCCCGCAGTTCACAGCCAACGCAGAGCGAGTTGATACCCGGCAACAGTCCCTCATGGACGGACACTCGAAGAACGACCCACCATCCCCACAAACCACGAAGGAACCAGACGTGACGCGCTACGCGCTCAACACCGACCGCGGCGAACTCATCGCCGTCTGCGACACCGGCGACGGACCCGTCTTCCACTCCATCGCGACATCAACGACCCTCACCACCACCGACCTCGGCCTCGCGACCGAACTCACCGCACTCTCCGCCGGCCTCTGGCGCGCCTACACCCACCCGGCCAGTACCGCTCCCAGCCTCGCCAAGAACACCGAAGGCTGGCGCCGCCGACAACACCGTGCCGCGTTCACCGCGGTCGTGCCCGCCCTGACCGACCCGAACCTGCCCCACGGCGGCACGCTCGCCCACGCCTACGAACCCGTGGCCGAAGCCGCGCACCGCATCGGCCGCCGCCTGCACACCCTCGCCGACCGAACCCTCACCGACGCCATCGCCGCAGACGTGCGCACCGAAATCGACGCCGTCGAACGCGCCGAACTCGGCGACCTCACCGGTCGCGCCGCCCAAGCCACCGCACTCAGCCGCCCAGAAGCCTCCCCGATCCAGGTCGCCGCCGCCCACGACGCGCTCACCAAGAACCCGATCGCGCCCGACGGACTCACCCACCTGGACCCCACCTCCGCCGCGGTCGCCGCGGCCCACTGGCTCTGGACAGCGGTACACCTCACCGCCGAAGCCACTGGCCACCCGGCCGACGTCGTGCTCGCACGCGCCGACGACATCGAAACGATCCCGTACCCGACGCCGACAGTGGTGTTCGTCACGATGGACGACGGCGACAACGCCGCCACCGACGTAGTCTCCGACCTGATCAGCGACGCGCTCGACGTCGCCGACGGCATCACCCGCTACCCCGACCAGATCATCGACCGCCTCAGCGACAACCCTGATGACGACATCGACACCGAGCACCCCACCGGACTGGCCGAACTCGGCGCCGACCCCGAACCACCACCCCACCGGCTCACACCACTCGACCCGAAACGCCCCGCGCAGGATCTTCTCGGCGACCTCCTCGAAGGCATCCGCGGCTGCCAACTGCTTTTCCTCGAGGAAGCCGACGGAATCGCCCTGACCGCAACAGCCGACGACGGCCCGGCAACCGGCGTCTACCGCACGACAGCAGAAGCCTTCACCGCTCAGCTCACCGCCCGCGCGATCGCCGGGCGTCAACGCATCGGCCTCTGACCCCAGGCCCGATCGCAAACGCACGCCGCGATCGGACGCCCCTGCGACATCGAGCCGTCCGGGTGACGACGCCGGCATGCGGCGTCCGTCGGTCAGCCCTTCACTGACCCCGCGACCAGGCCGGCCACGATCCACCGCTGACAGAAAACGAAGAACACGAACACCGGAATCAGCGCCAGAACCGTGACGGTCATGAACTGCGGCCAGTCCGTGGAGAACTGCCCGACGGCGTTGTAGACCTGCAGAACGACGGTCCTTTTCTCGTTTGACGAAAGCAGCAGGTTCGGCCAGACGAAGTCAGGCCGCTGGTGTGGGGATCGCCGGGAGCAGCAGGAACGAGGGCGCACCGGGGTCGAAGTGCATGGTGACCGTGCCGCCGAAGATCTCTGCCGGACGATCCTGCGGGTCGGTGTGGATGAACGGCCCGACGCCCGTCGTCGGGTACATCGCGTTCTCGATGTCGGTTCCTTCGTTGCTGTAGTCGCGGCCCCCGATTCCTAGCTCGAGGACATAACCGGCCGGGACCACGATGCTCGTCGGCCAGATCTCGACGTCGACGTCGACGGGTTCGCCGGGGACGAGCGGCTCGAGGGTTTCGTGGCTGTGTACCGGGCGATAGGGCTCGGACCTATCGATGTCGAGTCCCCGGTGGGAGGCGCGGAGCCAGCCCAGCGCGACGGGGACCTTCGGGTCGTTGGAGCCGATGAAGGTGACCTCGGCGCCCTGCGGGTCGTAGAGCCGCAAGCTCAGGAACAAGTCGGCGTCGACGGTGGTGGAGGAGATGCGCAGCTTCGCCGCGGCCGGACCGGTGAACTCCCGGTCGTGGGCGGCGGGCGGGAGCGCGAAGCGCAAGTCCTCGTGCAACGGCTCGTAGCTGAGCGTGCCCGAGGCGCCCGGGGAGGTGCGCAACTCCATGGTCTCCGGGCACAGGTGGAACTCGGTCCACTCGGTCCGTGCGAGCGGCCACTCGTGCTCGAATCGCGGTTCGAACCTCTCCCCCGGGTGGCGCACGAGGAGTTCGACGGGAGGCCGGTCCAGCCAGCCGTTCTGCTCGTCCTTGAGAAAGGTGCCGAAGAACTGCTTCTGGAGCGCGAGCCCGCGGTCGTTGTAGAACGGGCTGAAGTGGGTGTTCCCGTGCATCTCCAACCATTTGAGCTCGGACCCGGCGCCCAGGTACCCCTCGACGTTCCCGCGCAGGTGCAGCCCCATCCCGCCCCAGTTGCCCGCCGACAGCAGGGGAACCTCGATCCGGGACAGGTCGGCGGAGCGCTCCTGGTAGAACTCCCCGTTCACCGGGCGAGCGAGGAGCTCGGCGTAGAGGTCGCGCCGGTTCTGCCGCAGGACGTCGTCGTCCAGGTCGACGTCACCGCCGACGGGGAGGCCGGTGTTGCGGTCGGTCGGTCCCCGGCTGCCCATCCCGTACTGGACGGTATGCATCTGGCGGGCCTGGGCGCCCTTCACGAACTCGCACGCGATCCCGCCGTGGCGCCCGCCCTCGCGGTAATGGTCGGCGAAGCCCTCCCACACGCAGATCGCCGCGAGGTGAGGGGGCCGCAGGGCGGCCACCTGCCATTGGTTGGCCGCGAAGTAGGAGATGCCGAGGAGCCCGACCTTGCCGTTGCTCCACTCCTGCTGACCGGCCCACTCGACGCATTCGTAAAGGTCCCGGGCCTGGAGCGCGGTCAGGATGTCCATGAACCCCGGGGACCGCCCACTGCCCCGCGAGTCGACGCGGACGCACACGTATCCGTCCGGAACCCACTTCTCGGGGTCGGCGACCTCCCAGTTCTGATACCGGCCCGTCGACCCGTGCGCGACCTCCGGGAACGCCTCGTGCATGCGCCGCCAGTTGGCCGGGTAGCCGTCAGCCAGGTGCAGACCCTTCCCGTAGGGGCCCATCGCCAGGATCACGGGGTAGGTGCCCGGCTCCGCCGGACGGAACACGTCGGCGCGCAGAACCGTGCCGTCGTCGAGGCGGATGGGGGCGTCCCGGTCGATCGTGATCCCATC
This sequence comes from Cryptosporangium sp. NPDC051539, assembly GCF_044454545.1. Classification (NCBI taxonomy): domain Bacteria; kingdom Bacillati; phylum Actinomycetota; class Actinomycetes; order Cryptosporangiales; family Cryptosporangiaceae; genus Cryptosporangium; species Cryptosporangium sp. NPDC051539. Next base: position 395,560 of record NZ_JBITDV010000010.1, read on the forward strand.
CACTCGCGTTTCTGCCATCGTCAGCTCAGCTCTCTCTTGAGGATCTTCCCGGTGGACGTCAGGGGAAGCGCGTCGCGGAACTCCACCAGACGGGGGTACTTGTAGGCGGCGAGTTGCTCCCTGCCCCAGGCGACGAGTTCGTCCTCGGTGGCATCGACGCCCGGCTCGCGGACGATGACAGCCTTGATTTCCTCACCGTGGGAGTCATGCGGGACGCCGATCACCGCGACGAGCGAGACGGCGGGGTGCGTGATCAGCACCTCTTCGAGTTCGCGGGGGTAAACGTTGTAGCCCCCGCGAATGATCATGTCCTTGGACCGGTCGACGATGACGTAGTAGCCGTCGTCGCCTTTCTTGGCCAGGTCACCGGAGCGGAACCAGCCGTCCCTGATCGCTTCGGCGGTGGCCTCGGGCCGGCCGTGGTAGCACTTCATGATGTTGGGCCCCTTGATCGCGATCTCACCGATCGCGCCGGGGTCACCTGCGGGTATCTCGTTCCAGTGGTCGTCGACGAGCTTCATCTCGACGCCCGCGATCGGCTTGCCGATGGAACCGACGCGAGGTTCCTCTCCGGAGACGCTGAACGACGAGATGGCGGAGGTCTCCGACAACCCGTAGCCCTCGAGGATGGTCACTCCGAAACGGTCCTGGAAGTTCTTGTGCACCTGGGCGGGGAGCGCCGCACCACCCGCGGCGGCGACGCGCAGGTTGGCGGCGAGCTCGGCGACGGGGACGTCGGGGGTCAGCGCGCCCAGCAGACCCCAGTACATGGTTGGCACGCCGGCGAAGTACGTGACCTTCTCGCGGAGCATGAGGGTGATCGCGGACTCGGCGTCGAAACGCGGCATCAACACGACGGTGCCGCCGAAGGCGAACGCGGCGTTCTGGATCACGGTCTGGCCGAAGGCGTGGAACAGCGGTAGCGCGCACAGGAACGTGTCGGGTTCCTCGGCGTCGAGACCGTACATGGCCCTGCCCGCCACCGCAGTGAAGTGCATGTTGCGGTGCCGCAGCTCGGCGCCCTTGGGCTGCCCCGTCGTTCCCGAGGTGTACAGAACCACCGCGGTGTCGTCATCGTCGCGCTCGACCGTCTCGAACACGGGCGACTGCTGCGACCATGGCGCCGGCCCGGCCCCGAACACCACGAGGGCGACATCGGTCCTGTCGACCGCTTCGCGCGCCGTGTCGCCCACGGGCAGGTCCGCCGTGCCCTCGAACGCGAGATAGGCGACGGCGCCGGAATCCTCGAGGTGGCAGGCCACCTCGCGCGTCTTCAACAGCACGTTGAGCGGCACGACGATCGCGCCGGCCTTCAGGATGCCGAAGTAGATGATCGGGAACAGCGGCAGGTTCGGGCACGAAAGCGCGACCCGGTCGCCCGGCTGCACGCCATGCTCGACCAGCAGGTTCGCCACCTGGTTCGCCGCCCCGTTTATCTGTGCGTAGGTCGATCTGGTGTCGCCGAACACCACAGCCGTGCGGTCTGGATACCGCTTGGCCGAGTTCTCCAGCAGTCCTGCGAGATGACGGTCGGTCATGGACGCTTCTCCTTGCGCTGGTCGGGTCCGGTCACGGTGTTGCGCAGGGTGCCGAGGCCTTCGACCTCGACCTCGATGACGTCACCGGGCTGCATCAGCCAGGGCGGCGTGCGCGCGTAGCCGACACCGGAGGGGGTTCCGGTGGCGAGCAGGTCGCCCGGGCGGAGAGCGAACGTGCGGCTGATCAGCGCCAGGGTGTCCCCGACGGTGTAGACCATCTGGTCGGTGCGCCCCTCCTGCACCACCTGACCGTTGACCCGCGTCCAGAGCCTGAGCCCGCGACGGAGGTCGCCCACCTCCGCGGCCGGCACCAGCGGCCCGAGCGGCCCGGAACGGTCGGCGTTCTTTCCCAGAGTCCACTGCGAGGTCAGTTTCTGCGCCCGGCGCGCGGTGATGTCGTTGAACACCGAGTAGCCCACCACCGCGTCCAGTGCCTCGTCCGGCGTCGCGTCGACGAGGGTCGCACCGACGTACGCCACAACCTCGCCCTCCCAGTCCAGACCGTCCTCATCGGGGGGAACGGGGATCTCCGTGCCCCCGACCGTGAGCGAGGCCGGCCAGCGGGCGAACAGCGTGGGATGCAGAGGGATCGGGTCCGCCGCGTACGACCCCTCGGCCCGGTGGGCCGGATAGTTCAAACCGATGCAGATCACACGCGCATCGGGAAGCACGGGCGGCACCAGGTCGACATCGGCCACGGCCAGCGCGGGTCCGGCCGCCGACAGTGCCGATGTGCGGTGGGGATCGGACCAGAACTCCTGCAGCCCGCAGATCGGCGCGACGGCGGCGCCATCCTCGATGAGCCGCCCGACCACGGTGTTCCCGCCGGGCTCGCGCCAGCCGACCAGGTACGTCATTGCGCCACCCGGTACTTCACGAGCGACGCGGGATCGATGGAGACACCCGTTCCCGGAACTTGGGACACCGCCACGACACCGTTCACGATGTCCGGACGAACCGCGAAGAAGTCGTCCGGCAGCCAGTCGTAGTACTCCACCACCATGGCCGTGGTCCCACAGCACACCAACTGGCTGTGCAGTTCCCACGAGGTGTGGGGGGCTACGGGGATGTTCCAGGCATCGGCGAGGGCGAGGACGCGCATGAACTCCGTGACCCCGCCCATCCGGTGGGCGTCGGGCTGCAGGATGTCGACCGCTTCGTGCTCGAGCAGCTCCCGGAACCCGTATCGCGAGTACTCGTTCTCGCCGGCAGCGATCGGCACCTCGATCGTGCCGTGCAGCCGCCCGTAGTCGTGGATGGAGTCCGCGATGATCGGCTCCTCGAGCCAGGTGAGGTCCAGATCGGCGACCGCGGCGGCGAAACGACGCGTGGTGAGCAGGTTGTAGCGCTGGTTCGCGTCGACCATGACGCGACCGGCCGGCCCGACGACGTCGCGGACGATCTCGACCCGCCGGATCGCGTCGTCGAGATCTGCTCCGACCTTGACCTTGACGCCCCAGAAGTCTCGGGCGGTGTAGGACTCGGCCGCCTCCCGCAGCTCGGCGCGCGAGAACGAGACCCAGCAGCCGTCCCCGTAGACGGGGACCTCGGTGACCACGCTGCCGAGATGAGCGTGGAGCGGCTGGTCCGCCGTCCTCGCGCGGAGGTCCCACACCGCGATGTCGACCGCCGAGATGGCGTACATGGGAACACCCTTGCGGCCCCGGCTCAGCGAGTGCATGAACATGCGTTGCCACAGGCCGCGGACCTGCGCCGGATCCGTCCCGATGACCAGTGGAACCAGTTCGGTGCTGAGGAAGGACACCACGGAGGCGCCACCGCCACCAATGACGGTGGTCCACCCCTCCCCCACCCCGCCGTCGGTGTCCGTGACCCGGACCACCACCACACCCAGGACGTCGAGGGCGGCCCCGTAGCTGCTCCGGATCGGGTGCGGTTGCGGGACGGCGAGGTGGTGCACCTCGACATGGTCGATGACGGCCACGTGGGGTCCTTTCGTCGGCTCAGGGCGCCGTGCTGAACAGGTGAGGATGCGGATCAGACCGTCGTCGCCGGCTGATCGCCGGCCGTCCGGTCGTCCCCGGCCGACCGCGGGAGCAGCATCAGCGTGAAGGCGGCCAGGAGTGCGGCGGTACCGCAGGTCGACCAGACGGTGAGATAGCCCGAGAGGGGCGCGTACCCCTCGGTCAGGCCTTCCAGGGAACCGGTCGCCGACAACACGATGGCGAAGACGGCCGTCGCGATCGTGCCGCCGATGGTCTTCGCCGCATTGGTCAGGCCCGTGGCGAAGCCCGTCCGGTCCGCCGGGGCCGCCGAAGCGGCCAGGACGGGGAAGGCGGCCATCACGGCTCCGGATCCGAGACCGGTGATGGCCAGGTTGACCAGCGCCTGGCCGGGCGAATCGTGGAAGGGCAGCCAGAGGCTGAAGCCCAGTGCGCCGACAAATGCCGCGGCCACGACCGCCCGACGTGCTCCGAGCAGACCGGCGACGAATGGGGAGGTGACCGCGCCGATCGCGATGAAGACGACCTGGGTCGCGATCCCGAGGGACACGAACCCAGCGCCGACGCCCAGGCCGTAGCCCACGACGGCGGGGTCCGTGCGAAAGTAGGTGGCGATCGGGATCTCGGCGCCGAGCACCGCGAGGCCGAACAGGAGTGCCGCCAGCTGCACGGGCCACTGCGCGCGGATCTTCAGGAGCCGGACGTCGATCATGGGTTGGCTCTGGCGTGCTTCGTAGCGGGCGAACGGGATCAGGATGACCAGGCACGCGAGGATGAGCAACCACGCGAGGGGACTCGCGACGCCGTGGAGATTCAGCAACACCATCCCGGTCAGGAACGCTGCCAGCGACGCGGCCAGCAGCCCGAGCCCGACCCGGTCCACGCCCGCCCCGGCCGCAGTCGGGTCGTCGCTCTCGATGCCGAACCGGACGACGACGATGCAGGCGGTGGCCAGCACTGCGGGGATCGACAGCACTACCGGGAGCGGCACGGCGCCGGCCAGGGCGCCGCTGAAGACGGCTCCGACGATGATCGAGATGTAGAACGCACCGACGAGGAAGCCCGCAGCGTGACGACTCACTCGGTGCTGGTGCTCGGTTCCCGCCGTCCGCCGGTAGATGATCGCGATCTCGATCGGAAGCCACACGGCGCACGCACCCTGCAGGGCGTACCCGACGAGGAACGTGGTGAACGATGGGGCGAACACCAGGATCCACGATCCCAGTGCCGTGAGGGTGGTCGTCCAGATCAGGACCTGCCGGTGCCCCCGGATGTCACCGAGCCGGGAGAAGGCGAGCACCATGAGTGCCGCCATGCCGTGCTGCGTCGTCTCGAACCAGTTGAACTCGCCGTCGGAGATCCCGAGGTGATCGGCGATATCGGCGATGATCGGGCCGTAGAAGCCGCGCAGGATGCCGTAGACCAGCTCGGTGAAGACCAGGAGTCCGATCACCTTCGCCACTCGCGGGACATGCGGGACCGATCGCGGCGGGGCGGAGGGCGACGTGCCGGGTTCCGTCATTGTGAACCCTTTCGGTCAGTGGTCGGCGCGGGTCAGACGAACAAGTCCGGGGAGTCGGCGACGACCTGGTCCCACAGGGGTCGGAACTGGAACCAGCCGGCGACCGGGTTCCCGATCTGGTTGCGCACTGCCACCGCGGTGTCGTGGTCGATTACGGTCGGCGTACCGGCCGCCATCGCCAGCAGCTGGGTCTGGCAGGAGCGCTCCATCGTGATGAACCACCACACGGCGGCCGCAACGGACTGCCCCACGGTGAGCAGACCGTGGTTCTGGAGAATGACCGCCTTCGCCTCGCCGAGCGCGACACCGATCCGGCGACCCTCCTCGCTGTCGTTCACTACTCCGCGGAAGTCGGAGTAGAGCCCGTGGTCCTCGTAGAACGCGCATGCGTCCTGCGTGATCGGTGCGAGCCGGATGCCGAGCGAGGCGAAGGCCTTGCCGTTCGGTGAGTGGGCGTGGACGGCGGCGACCGCGTCCGGCCGCGCCTTGTGCACCTCGGAGTGGATGCAGAACGCCGCTTTGTTCACCGGGCGCTTGCCGTGGAGCAGGTTGCCGTCGTGGTCGACGTGGATCAGGTCCGACACCGTGACCTGGTTGAAGCTCATGCCGAACGGGTTGACCCAGAAGGTGTCGGGGTGCTCCGGGTCGCGGGCGGTGATGTGGCCGGCCACCCCCTCGGAGAAGCCGAGCCTGCCGAAGACCCGGAACGCGGCAGCGAGCTCGCGCTTGCGGTACTCCCGCTCCTCCTCGACGGTCAGGTTTCCCGGAGGCAGCGGCAGGTCGAAGTCGTCGGGCGCCGGTCCGATGCTGGCGCGAACCATCTCCAGGACGTCGGGCGTGACTGTGCTCGTCATGACGTTCCTTCCTATCGGATACAGCCCTGTATTCGATTCGCAGATACTCCAGCCGCTGCACCGATGTGTCAAGATCCAGTTCAGGTGCTTGGCTGAAGTCGAATGAATGCACTAACGTATCCGTAACGATGAGGCAGGAGACGCAGTGCCACGAGGATCGACCGGCCAGCGTGCGGTGACGACCGCCCGGCTGCTGGAGAGCGCCGCCGAGGTCTTCGCCGAGCGCGGCTTCAACGGGGCCAGCATCGGGATGATCTGCGAACGGGGCGGCTTCACGCGCGGGGCGTTCTACTCCAACTTCGCGAGCAAGGACGAGTTGTTCTTCGCGATGTTCGAGGCGCACGCCGATGTGCTGCTCAGCCGGTTGCGGACCGCCCTGGAGCAAGCTCGCGGAGCGAGCGATCCGCTCCAGCGGTTCGCCGGCCTCGTGGCCGGCCAGGCCGACAACGATCGGCAGTGGTTCCTCATCTCGACGGAGTTCACGCTGTACGCGATCCGCAATCCCGAGGCGGCGGCCGCCCTGGCCCGCAAGGACGAAGCGGTCCGCCAGGAGATCGGGCGGATCTTCACCGAACTGCTGGCGACGACGGGCCGTGAGCTCGTCGTCGATCCCGCGCTGCTGGGCCGCTTCGCGGTTGCCCTTCGCGAAGGTGGCTACGCCCAGGAGCTCGTGGAGCCGGGAAACGTCGACGCCAGACTCATGGAGCGATTGATCCTGCCGGCGGTTCTCGACGCGTTCTCGCGGAACTCCGCCGACTCCCTCAGCGGTCCCCAGAGGCTCGACCGACAGTAGGAGCGGAACACGACGATGGCCAATTACGCGGACTTCAACCTCGGGCTCTACTTCGCCGGGCTCGAGGGCGACAACCCGCCGCCGTACCCGGTGACCTTCGCAGGTCTGGAAGCGGCTGCGGAGGACAAGTTGGAGCACCGGCTCTTCGACTACGTTGCGGGCGGGGCGGGCGACGAGCACACCCAGCGCGGCAACGTCGCCGCGTTCGAGCAGTGGGGGATCGTGCCGCGGATGCTCGCCGGTGCGGCCCAACGCGATCTGTCGGTCGAACTCTTCGGCCACCGGCTCCCTAGCCCGCTGCTGATGTCACCGATCGGCGTCATCGGCGTGATGACCGACGACGAGCACGGCGACCTCGCGACCGCCGCCGCGTCGGCGTCCTCCGGCGTGCCGATGGTGGCCTCGACTCTGATGCAGGACCCGATGGAGGACGTCGCCGCAGCGCTAGGCGATACCCCAGGGTTCTTCCAGCTCTACACGCCCAGCGACCGCGACCTCGCGGAAAGCCTCGTGCGCCGCGCCGAAGCCGCCGGCTTCAGCGGTCTCGTGGTCACCCTCGACACCTGGACCCTGGGCTACCGACCCCGCGACCTGCAGCACGCGACCTTCCCGCAGCTGCGCGGCTACTGCCTGGCCAACTATTTCGTCGACCCGATCTTCCGCTCGCGGCTCGCCGCTCCGCCCGAGGAAGATCCGGTCGCCGCGACCATGCACTGGGCGACGATCTTCGGCAACCCGACACTTACCTGGGACGACCTCCCATGGCTGCGCGGCCTCACCGACCTCCCGCTGCTGCTCAAGGGCATCTGCCACCCCGACGACGTGCGCCGCGCTCGTGACGAGGGAGTCGACGGCATCTACTGCTCCAACCACGGCGGCCGGCAGGCCGCCACCGCTCCCGCCCTCGATCTGTTGCCGGCGGTCGTCGAGGCCGCCGACGGCATACCGGTCGTCTTCGACTCCGGTGTGCGATCCGGCCCCGACATCGTCAAGGCCCTCGCACTGGGCGCCACCGCCGTCGGCATCGGCCGCCCCTACGGTTACGGCGCCGCGATCGGAGGCCAGGCCGGCATCGAGTTCGTCCTCTCCTGCCTGCTTGCCGAGGCGGACCTGACCATGGGCCTCAACGGCTACGCCAGCATCGCGGATCTCACCCGTGATGCGCTTGTCCGCCGTGGGGACAAGACCCACACCCCGTGAGCCACACTGCCCCCCTGGGCCGATCTGCCCGAGCCGTTCCCGGCGCGGTGGCTCGCACGTCCGCGGCGTTCGCATCACTGGTGGCAGACGCTCGAGAGGCCGGCCACCTCCGCCCAGGTCTGGAACTGGACGATCTGCTCCTGGCCATCCGAATGGCCGAAGTCGGTTCAGGACAACGACCCCGGAATCCGCGCGGCGATGACGACGATCCCGTCCGCGTCGCTGTAGAGCACCGCGCCTGGCTGGAACTCGGCCTCACCGATCGTCAGCACGACGTCGCGGCGGCCGGCGCCGGTCTTGGTGCTCTTGCGTGGGTTGGTGCCCAGCGCTTTGACTCCCAGGTCGATGTCCCGGAGCGCGGCGGCGTCGCGGACGGCGCCATTGATGATCACCCCGGACCAGCCGTAGTCGGCGGCCAGCCCGGCGATGACGTCGCCCATCAACGCCCGGTGGACCGAACCGCCGCCGTCGACGACGAGTACCCGCCTTCTCCCGGTTCCGAGAGCACCGTTTTGAGCAACGCGTTGTCCTCGAAGCACTCCACGGTGACGATCGGTCCGGTGAACGACGTCCGGGCGCCGAACTGGCGGAACTGCGTGTCGCACGACTGCAGGGCGTCGCCGTGCTCGTCGTACAGGTCGGCGGTGGTGAAGGTCATCGGGACTCCTTGGAGACGAGGGTGGTTGCGGTGAGAGCCGCCGCACCCAGGGCGCCGGCGGTGAGGACGAGGACACCGGCGGGTCCGCTGCCTGCCGCGAACAGGCCCGCGGTGGTCGGCACGACGATCTGACCGAGCCGGTTTCCGGTCAGCCGCAGTGCCATCGCGCGCCCGCGCAGGCCGAGCGGAGTCGATGTCGCCAGCCACGACATCGTCAGCGGCTGGCCGGCCCCCAGACCGAACCCGGCAAGGACTACGACCGCCATCACGGCGATCGGCACCGGCGCCGGGAGCAGCAAGATGCTGAACGCGGAGAGGACGACCGACGCGACGAGCAGCCGTTCGCGCCCGATTCGGGCCGCCAGCCAGTCCAGCTGGCCTGGTCTCTGCAGACAGCCGACGATGACGGATGGACGCAGAGCCAGTTCGCAGTGGGGGAGCCCGAACCGGACGGCTGACGATCAGCCGACATCGAGGCCGCCCATCTCGGTGACACGCGTGATCCGAACCCGAACTACGACCCGCGTGTCTTCCTCCGGATCGTCTGGACGGTTGTGATGTTCTCCGCCGGTGTGAGCGACCGACAGGGACTCGATCAGCACGCGCGGATCGAGCAAAGGATCAGCAGCGGCCTCGCCCTGAATCGCGAAGTAGTGCCCGCGGACTCTACTGTCCTGCAGGACGATCGACGCTCGGGGTTCTCGGCCGCGGCACGATCATCCTGGTCAACGGCGGGTCCGCCGCTCGCCCCAACCCGGCCGTCGCCGGCACCTCGGTGGCCTTCGCCGCCGAGAGCGCCTACGCCCAGATGCTGCACGACACCCTCGCCGTGGACGACATCCACGTCACCCAGCTGATCGTCCCCGGCGCGATCCGCGACGACGACCCGGTGACCAATGCCCCGGCAATCGCCGACCACCTCTGGGCCCTGCACCGCGACCGCGGCGGCTTCCGGCACTTCCACACGCCGTTGCCCGAAGCCTGACGCCCCCAGGCTGACCATGAGTGCCGTTCCGAGCCGATCAGCAAGGACCCGTCCGCGCACAGCCGCAGCGTCGGTCCCGCGGACATCGTGGGCCGGACCACCAGACCGGCCCGGCGGAGTGCATGCGAAGGATCCAGCGGCGACCGCCGAGGAGGTGATCGCGGTCAGGCACCCGGCCTGACCGCGGTCAACCTCACGGGGGGAATACGATGACCAGCCAGGGAACGGTCTACAAGGCATGTGCCTGCGGCCGGCGGCGCCGCAACCGGTATTGCCCGCGCCTGTCCGAGCGCGGGCACGGCAGCTGGCAGTTCGACTGCCGCGTCACCGACCAGAGTGGGCGTCGCCGGCAGGTCCGCCGGGGCGGCTTCACCTCCGAACGCCACGCGCGTCTCGCGCTCGCCGAGCTCCGCACACCGAACCCGGACGTCACGCGGTGGACGGTCGACACCTGGCTGCGGCACTGGCTGACCACCCGCGCGTCGATCCGGCCGAGCACGCTGCGTGGCTACACCCAGCACTGCGACGACTTCCTCATCCCCGCTCTCCGGCGCATCCCGCTCCGCTCGCTGACGACCAACGACATCGCCACCGCCTACGCGGGCTTCCGACGGCGCCGCAACCGCTACGGACAACCGCTGAGCGCCGCGACGATCCAGCGCATCCACGCCACCCTGCGCGCGGCGCTCCGGAGCGCTGTCCGCCACGGTGCCATCCCCGACAGCCCCGCGCGGCTCGTTGAGCTCCCGCCCGCGGACCGGCCGCACCCCACGCTGTGGACACCAGCGCGGGTGGCGGCCTGGCGCCGTGACGGCACTCGCGAGACAGTCATGGTCTGGACCGCCGAGCAACTCGCCGCGTTCCTGCACGACATCAAAACCGACCGGCTGTACGCACTCTGGCACCTCTACGCTCTGCGCGGCCTGCGCCGCGGCGAGGGCATCGGGCTGCGCTGGTGCGACGTCGACCTCGACACCGCCCAAATCCACATCACCCAGCAACGCACCGAAGTCGCCGGGCGCATCGTTGTCGGGCCGCCGAAGAGCAAAGCCAGCCGACGCTCGGTCGCCCTCGACCACACCACCGTCCGGACCCTGCGCGCGCACCGCTCCCGACAGCACACCGACCGGCTCACCCTCGGCGACGCCTGGCACGACACCGGGTACGTCTTCACCCGCCGCGACGGCCAACCCCTCGCGCCGACCTACGTCAGCCACCGCTTCGCCGACCTCGTCACCCGACACCGGACTTCCACCGGTGCGGCTCCACGACCTGCGGCACGGCGCCGCCACCATCGCCCACGCCGCCGGCGCCGACCTGAAGACCATCCAAGACCAACTCGGGCACGCCAGCATCGCCCTGACCGCCGACACCTACACCACCGTGCTACCCGACGCCCAATTCGCCGCAGCCGACGCCACCGCCGAGGTACTCCTCGGCGCGAACCCGCGAACGAACGACCGCAACCGGCTGCGCTGCCGACCGGACGTTCGCTCACGCGCCACGTCGTCTACGCGTTCCCGTCGGCGTACCGGCAGCGAGTCCAGGGTCGAACGCCGACAGCGCTAGCAGCACGAATCCGGCACCTATCCGCCGGGCAGGGCGGCCTGCGCCCTGCCCGGCGATCGGTGTGCCGATGAGCCGTGCCGACGATCACCGGTGTCAGCCGGATCCCTCGCGGAGAATTTCCTCGGTTCGCTGCGCCAAGTCCGGCTCAGCGGAGATCAGGCCGGCGAAGGAGAGCGTCCTCCGGCGAGGCGGTGCCTCGGCTGTGCCAGCAGGGTGGTCTCGAATCGCGGCGCGGACCAACGCCAGCATCGGCGCGACCTGCTCATCCGGCAAGCCGTCCACCAGCCGGCGGAGTTCGTCACGAAGGTCAGGGGCCACAGAGATGAAACTACGGGGGTCGGGCCGTTCCGCGCGCTACCGATCAGCAGCCAGACCAGAGTCAGAGCGACACCTCTTGCCGCAGGATCTCACCCGTGTTCTCGGAGACGTCACGCCGCCCACTACGACCGGCCGCCCGCGCTCCCAGCATCCGACGCTGCCGGGATGCCTTTGCGCGTTCAAATAGCACCGCGGTGACATGTTCGCCCTCGGGCAGAGACTGCTCAGTCACAACCGAAACCTACCGTCGCAGCCCGCGATGGAGTCGCCCGAATGGGCAGCTCGAGTTCTACGCCACCCACGCGACCGAATCGGTCGACGAGCGCCGAGAACAGATCTGCACGCTCGTCTTCTTCGTCGGCGTGGACCTCCGGGATGTCGCGCATTTCCGCTCCTCTCGGCCGACCGAGCCAGCGACCAACGCCCGGCGCCATGCGACGAAGTGGCCAGAGGCCCTGCTGCTCGCCCGTCGGCTGATTCCTGCCATCGGCGGTAGCCCACCGTCATCCTCGTGTATATCCTGTATATACGAGGAGGGCGGAAACATGAAGACCGTCATCGACCTGGACCCCGACCTGACCGAAGCCGCAGCCAAAGTCCTGGGCACATCCACCAAAAAAGACACCATCCACGCCGCGCTAGCCGCTGCCGTCGCCGCCGCCGAACGGCAGGCCAAGCGCCGTGCGCAACTGCTCAACAGCGCCGGCGGCCCCGACCTCGGCGACGACTCGGTCATGGGCGGCGCCTGGGCGTGACCACCCTGTATCTGATCGACAAGAGCGCTCTGGCCCGCGTGGCCCGCTCACCAGCCGTCCAGGCCGCGCTCATCCGCCTCGACGAAACCGGCGTCCTGGCCACCAGCGCAATCGTCGACCTGGAGATCGGCTACAGCGCCCGCAACCTCACCGAATTCGACTCCGTCGCCGCCGACCGCGCCGAGCTCTACCAACAACTCCCGCTCACCCCCGCGGTCACCGACCGCGCCCGCCAAGTCCAGCGCCAACTCGTCCGCGCCGGACAGCACCGCGGCCCAGGAGTCCCCGACCTCCTGATCGCCGCGACCGCCGAACTCAACAACGCCACCGTCGTGCACTACGACCGCGACTACGACACCATCGCCGCCATCACCGGCCAACCCGTCGAATGGATCGTCCCCGCAGGCTCAGTCCCGTAGACCATGCCAACGCCACGCAGACGCGTATTGATGGGTGCGGCGCGGCCAGAAGCGAGGCCGCGTCAACCCACTGCCGGTAGCAACCACCGGCTGAGCGATTCTGCCGCCACGGACGAGCGGTGGACACGACCCACGCCCACAGCTGCGACTAGCCACATTTCAGCAGCTCACAGGCTTGTAGCAACACGCTAGTCGACTTCTGTAAATCCGTCGGCTCAGCCTACGAAGGTTCGAATCCTTCACCCGCCACGCCTGGGTGAACGGCCCGCTACCAGCGGAAACGCTGGTAGCGGGCCGTTTCGTTTGCGTTGGCTTCGTTCGCGCTGCGGGGGAAGGCGGGTCCGGTTGTGTCCCGCTGTGTTCCCGTAGCGATCACTGGGGCCGGACGCACGGCGGACAGCGTCCGCGGCGGACCCGGGCTTTGGCGCCCGGTTGCCGACCGAACCTCGCAGCGGTACCGGGCATGCGCCGTCCGGCCGACGGTCGTGCCCGGGTGGGCCGGACAGCACGGAGCCAGCGGACGCCGGCCGGGCACATCACCTTCGACCAGGCGTGCTGCTCGGCGTCGAGGCTACGGCCCCGGCACGCTCGGCCGATTCACCAGGTAAAATCCGTGTTAGGTGTGCCGGGAAGTCTGGTCGGCGATGTCCGACCCGACCCCTGACACCGGGAGACCTCCGTGCGTTCACCGCGTCTGCTGTCCCGTGGTTCGTGGCCCGAGGCCCGCCGTATCGCCGACATCCTCCGCCAGGAGACAATCGGCGGCGCGCTGCTGCTCGTCGCGGCCGTCGCCGCCCTGGTCTGGGCGAATTCGCCCTGGTCGGACGGGTACTCGACGCTGCGGGACACCCACGTGGGGATCGAAGCTCTGCATCTCGACCTGACCGTTGGTCACTGGGCGGCCGACGGTCTGCTGGCGATCTTCTTCTTCGTCGCCGGTCTGGAACTCAAGCGGGAGTTCGTCGCCGGCGACCTGCGTGATGCGGGCCGCGCCGCCGTGCCGATCGCTGCCGCGGTCGGCGGCGTCGCGGTTCCCGCACTGCTCTACGTCGCGATCAACGCGATCGGCGACGGGGCGCTCCGCGGATGGGCGATCCCGACCGCCACCGACATCGCGTTCGCGCTCGCCGTGCTCGCGGTGATCAGCAGCCACCTGCCCGCCGCGTTGCGCACGTTCTTGCTCACCCTCGCGGTGGTCGACGATCTGCTGGCCATCGTCATCATCGCTGTCTTCTACACGCAGAGCCTGCAGATCCTGCCGCTGCTCGCGGCGATCGTCCCGCTCGGGCTGTTCACGCTGCTGGTCCAGCGGCGGGTCCGGTCGTGGTGGCTGTTGTTGCCGCTGGCGTTCCTGGCCTGGGCACTCGTGCACGCTTCCGGCGTGCATGCGACCGTCGCCGGGGTGCTGCTCGGTTTCGCGGTTCCCGTTCTCCGGCGGACGCCCGGCGACGGCCCGGGTCTCGCCGAACACTTCGAGCACCGGTTCCGGCCGATCTCCGCCGGCATCGCGGTGCCGGTGTTCGCGTTCTTCGCCGCGGGCGTCACCGTCGGGGGCCTCGATGGGCTGGTGACCGCGCTCACCGACCCGATCGCCGTCGGAGTGACCGTCGGCCTCGTGGCCGGCAAGACGATCGGGATCACGCTCACGACCTGGCTGGTCTCCCGCTTCACCCGCGCCAGCCTCGACGCGGGCCTGGCCTGGATCGACGTGTTCGGCCTGGCGATGCTCGGCGGGATCGGGTTCACCGTCTCGTTGCTGATCGGCGAGCTGGCGTTCGGCGCGGGCAGCGGCAGCGACGAGCACGTCAAGGTCGGCGTGCTGACCGGTTCGCTGGTCGCGGCGCTGCTGGCCACGTTGCTCCTGCGGATACGCAACCGCGTCTACCGGCGGATGCACGAGGACGACACCCGCGACGACGACCGCGACGGCGTCCCGGACGTCTACCAGCAGCCCGTTCCCGGCCACGGCGTGTAGGTCTGCGAACACCCAGGTGCGCCGGAAAGCCTGGTCTCCGATGATCGCCGGTCGATCCTGGCCTCGGTGCTCGTCGGCCTCAGTTGACCCGGGCCTGCTTCCATACCGTGCGCTGCACCAGCAGCGTGAGTACACCGGCAACCACGATCGCGGCCAGATTGATCAGCAACTGAATCGCCGAGCCGGGCCCGGAAAGCCCGCGCGGCCCGCGCCGCCGAAAGCATCACCGAACACGTCCTGCCGGTCTTCCGTCGCTGACGTGGAGCATCTTCCCGCCGTCAACTCTGATCGTTGCCGAGATCCCAGCGCACCGGTGCGCTGGGATCGTAGCGGCAGACGGACCCGGTCCGGATGTGCTCGTAGAGGTAGCGACCGAGGGCGGGGTCGGCCTCGGCGACGCGCAGCAGCGCGGCGACGATGGCCTTGCGTACCGCTACGCGCGCGCGTTCGGCGGTGGATCCGGTCCCGCGCCGACGTCCGCCGAGTCCGATCGCGGCGTTGAGTTGCGCCCGCAGCGCGTCTTGTTCCGCGCCGGATCCGGCGCCTCCTTCGAGCTCGGCCAGACGGCGGCGGTACGCGGCGATCGCCCGCTCGTCCAGAATGTTTCCGGCCTCCGGCTGAACGGCGCCGGCGCCGGTGAGGTCCAGCGCGCTGATGTCGGTTCCCGGCGCGGACAGCAGCCGGTGGAGGTACTCGAAGCCCTTCACGCCGGGAACCATCGACGATTCCGCGCCGGACCCGAGCTGCCACAGCCCACCGGCCAGCGGCCGGAGGACGAAGGAAGCGCCGGGCGCGGCCACCGGTACCGACCAGCCTTCCAGCCGTTCACGCCACCAGGTCGCACCGATGCGCCGGTACGTCGCGAGTGCCTGGTCCCGGAGACGCTCGGCGACGGCGTCGTGGCCGAGGATCGCGTGGCCGCGAGCGAGCGTGTCGTCGGTGACGCCATGGAACATGACGGCTCCGGCGTTGACGACCGCCCGGCTCTCGTACGCGGCGAGTAGATCGACGGCCACGTCGATCACGTCGAGGGTTCTCGTCGCGATCGCGGCTTCCAGCGTGCACTGGAGGGTGAGCAGCCAGTCGGCGTCACGAGGTAAACCGGTGAGAGTGACCGGCCCGAGGTGCCCGACGAGAGCCGCGGCACGGTCGAGTTGTCCCGCTCCGACCCAGACCCAGGCCCAGGCCCCCTCGGCGAGCACCGTCGGTGAGCCTTCGGCCAGGCCGAACTCCTCGTACACGACCGCCTCGTCGGCGCAGGTCTTCTGGTCGCCGGTCATCAGCGCCGGATAGGCGGTCATCGCGTGACGCACGGCTTCGCCGTCCGCGATGAACGTCTCGGCCGCCGCGACGCGCGCCACCTCGCGCAGGTACGGCGCGGTGTCGTAGCGGCCGCGCATCAGGTCGACGGCCAGGCGGCGGGACGCGCCGAAGAATCGGGCTTCGGCCGAGTGCTCGCCGAGTCTCTCGAGCGCGCGCAACTGGCGGTGGATCGCGGGCAGATCGAGCGTCTCGAACGCCACGGTCACGCCCCAGAGGTGGGCCTGCTGCCGGGGCCGGGGGTCGAGCAGATGCGCGGCCGTCTCGTCGAGTTCGGCCGCCCATTCACGTCGTCGCGGAAGATCGTCGGGGCCCCAGTGCGCGGTCAACGCGGCATCCAGACAGTCGGCGAGCACAGCGGGGTCCGAACTGGTGCGCGCGAGCGCGACGGCTTGATCGGCGAAGCCGGCCGCCCGGCTGGGCTGGCTGCTGTAGGCCCAGACCCGGGCGATCGTGGCCGCGAGCCGCGCCTTGGCGGCCGGGTCGGCGACCTGCACGTACACCGCGTGCAGGCGAGCCGGCAGCAGTCCGGCACCGACGTCGAACCGCTGCCCACGGGCCAGCGCAAGCACCGCACGAGTCGCTGCCGGGAGGTCACCCTCGGCGAGAGCCAGGGCGGTGACCTCGTCGTAGACGGCCAGGCCGGGCGAAGGCCGAACAGGTGCGGGGGGATCGTCAGCACCGCCAGGACGGCCGCTAGCACCAGGTAGGTCTGCCGCCAGGTCAGGTGCTCGTCGAGCGCCGCGGTGAGCGGAGCGAATACCGTGCTGGCCAACCCGGCGACCAGCGTGATCGTCGTCAGCGCCCGGACCCGTCCGGCTCCGAACCAGACGGTGACCGCGGCGAACGCCGGCGCGTAGAGCACGCACGACATGGCGAACCCGGCCAGCACCCAGCCGGCGAGGAAGACCGGCAGCGTCGGTGCGGTCGCGATGAGCACGACGGCCGCCGTGGCGAGGACCGAGCCGCCGGCCATCAGCCACCGCGGCCCGTGATGGTGCAGGACATGCCCGACGGCGATTCCGGCCAGCGCCGAGATGACCAGCGCGCCGGAGAACGCGGCGGTGATCACCGGCGTCGACCAGCCGGTGTCGGCGGTGATGCCCGCGGCCAGCACGGGGAAGGCGTAGTACAGCACGCCCCAGGAGACGATCTCGGTCAGGCAGAGCACGCCCAGCGCCCAGCCCAGCTCCCGCCGACACGCCGGAAGCCCCGGCTGGGGACGGGAGAGAGCTGAGCGCTGGGTCATCGATCAGCGCGTCGGAGCGGACAGCATGATCAGCTCCGGCCCGGACGCCGGAGCGCCGCAGCAGCCACCAGATGCGCCAGCCGGGTCGTCGAACGCGCCGCTCCCGCCACACACACCGGTGTCGGGCAGGACCAGCTCGACCCGGGCCGCGGCCTCGTGATCCCCGGCCAGCTGCGCGGCGACCGAGCGGACCTGCTCGTAGCCGGTCATCGCCAGGAACGTCGGCGCCCGGCCATAGGACTTCATCCCCACCAGGTACAGGTCTTTCTCCGGGTGAGCCAGGTCGGCGGCGCCGGTCGCCCGAACGTCGCCGCAGCTGTGCAGGTTCGGGTCCACCTCCGCGGCGATGCGCACCGGCGCCTGCAGGGTGGCGTCCAGTTCCAGGCGCACCTCCGTGAGGAACGACAGGTCGGGGCGGAAACCGGTGAGCACAATCACCTGGTCGGCCGGCGCCAACTCGGTGCCGTCCTCGCCGATCAACACGGCCTTCCCATCGGCGAGGGTGATGCGGTCGGTCCGGAACCCGGTCACCAGCGCCACGTGCCCCTCGTCGACGACGGCCTTCGCGCCCAAGCCGAGCGCACCACGCTGCGGCAGCTCATCAGCGGCACCGCCACCGAAAGAGATCCCGGTGCTCCCACGCCGGACAACCCACGAGATCCGGGTGCCGGGGTGAGCGGCGGCAAGAGCACCTAGCTGGATCACCGCGGTCATCGCCGAGTGCCCAGAGCCGACCACCACCACGTGCGTGCCCGCGAGCTGCTCGACCTGCTCCGGCTTCGGCGGCAGAAAAGACACCACGCCCGCCTCGACCGCAGTCCGCTCACCGAGCGCCGGGAGCCCGTCGGCCCCGGCCGGGTTCGGGGCGGTCCAGGTGCCGGAGGCGTCGATCACCGCACGCGCGTCGACCTTCTCCTCTGATCCGTCGGCGTAGGTGACGTGCACGGTGAACGGCTGCTCGTCGCGGCCGGCGTCGACGAGCCGGTCGCGGCCCTTGCGCGACACCCCGGTCACCCGCGCCCCGGTCCGGACCTGCTCACCGAGAGCGCCGGCCAGCGGGGCCAGATAGGCCGAGATCCACTCGCCGCCGGTCGGGTAGCCCTCGGACGGAGCGGTCCAGCCGGTCGGCTCCAGCAGCCGCGCGGCGGCCGGATCGACCAGCTCGTTCCAGCCGGAGAACAGCCGCACGTGCGCCCATTGACTCACCGCGTGCGCCGGGACAGGCCCCGCTTCGAGCACCAGCGGCGTCAGACCGCGCTCGCGCAGATGCGCTGCCGCCGCCAGACCCTGCGGACCCGCGCCGATCACCACGACCGGTAGCTCGGACACCCCACACCTCCATCGCATCGAAGAACGTGAATACGACCTAGCCTCACCCTCATATCGACATCTGTCAATGCGAGGTGGCAGACTGGACACATGACCCCTCGCGCCGCCCTACCCCTGGCGATGGAGGCCTGCTGTTCCCCGGCCACCGGTGGCGTGCTCGACGCGGACGCCGCGGCCGCCCTGGCCCGTGTCTTCAAGGCTCTCGGTGATCCGACCCGCGTCCGGCTGGTCTCGCTCATCGCCGCCTCCGACGGCGCCGAGGCGTGCATCTGCGACCTCACCGAGCCCGTCGGCCTCTCCCAGCCGACCGTGTCCCACCACATGAAGCTGCTCACCGAGGCCGGCCTGGTTGAGCGCGAACAGCGCGGCAAATGGGCCTACTACCGGATTGCCTCCGGCGCTCCCGGAGCACTTGCCGCCATCACCAGCGCGATCGCCCCGATCGAGACCAAGCCCCACTAACGAACCCCTTCCGACGGGCCGCTCTGACGGGTCACACCGAGGGCGACCGCCGCTCGAGCAGCACGGTGTCGCGCCAGACGCCCTCGCGCCGCGCGATGCGCTCGCGGATCCCGACGGTGCGATAGCCGGCGGCGTGGTGCAACGCGAGGCTGGCGCGGTTCTCCGGGAAGATCGAGGTCTGCAACGTCCACAGCCCGTCCTCGTCGGCGGCGGTGACCTGCCGGTGCAGCAACGCGGTCCCGATCCGCCGCCCGCGGTAACACTCGGCGACATAGACGGAGGTCTCCACGACCCCGGCGTAGCACTCGCGCGCCGAGCTCGGCGTGGACGCGGTCCAGCCGACCACCGCGCCGTCGATCTCCGCGACCCACCGGTGACCCGGCAGCCACTTCGCGTCCAGCGCCTTCTGGCTGGGCGCGACCGTCTCGAACGTCGCATTCCCGGTCGCGATCCCCGCCGCGTAGATGCGCAGCACCGCATCCCAGTCGGGCTCAGCCAACGCCCGCACCCGCACGTCGTCCGGGCCCGTGACCGGCGTAGCTGATCGCGGGCCGAGCAGACCCATCACCGCGTCAGCCGCCTGCGGAAAGGCCGCAGAACAGGCCGCGTTCACCGTCACCACGGTCGCGGTCCGCTCCTTACGGACATTGACGAACCCCGCCTTCGCCAGCGTCCGGATGTGATGGGAGACCGTCGACTGGCCGACTCCCAGCACCTCGGTGAGCGCACCCACCGTCAAGCCGCCCGGCGTGGCGGCGACCGCGTGCAGCAGCCGAACCCGCACCGGTTCGGCCAGACAGGCGAACCAGCGCGCGTACCGGTCGGCGTCTTCGGGCAAAAGCGGGGAACTCGCTGCGATGGGGGTACTCACCACCCCACTCTATCGATCGAGATCGATAGAGTGGGGGTCCGATAGGCCCCTCGGCGTTCATCTGCGTCGATCCGGGTGAGCTCCTCGCCGCGCGGGATCAGAACTTCCGTACCGAGATCGGCGCCGACGGTGTGAATGCGATCGTCCCGGACCAGAACGTCGGCCCGACCGGCCTCGCCCGCCTCGGGATCGAGTACCTGACCGCCGTGGAACAAGGTCCAAGTTGACTTCGCCGTACTAGCCTCAATACCGGTAACTTAGGTCTAATTCGGTCGTTGGTCAGGTCGTGCCACGTGCGGGTCAGGTAAAGGTCGTCGGTGAGCGGTTGTCGGATCGGGT
>NZ_JBITDV010000011.1:0-157492 GCF_044454545.1 Cryptosporangium sp. NPDC051539
GACGGCGGTGTCGGGGGGACGGCGGTGTCGGGGGGACGGCGGTGTCGGGGGGACGGCGGTGTCGGGGGGACGGCGGTGTCGGGGGGACGGCGGTGTCGGGGGGACGGCGGTGCCGGGGGGAACGGCGGCGTCGGGAGGGCTGCGGTGCCGGAGGACGGGCGGTCCCGGAAAGAGCGGCGGTTGCGGTAGGGCTGCGGCCTCGGACGAGCTGCGGCCTCGGACGAGCTGTGGTCCCGGAAGGCGGCCGTCGCGGGAGGGGCTGCGGTCCGGGAGGAGCTGCGTTCCGGGAGGAGCTGCGTTCGGGAGGAGCTGCGTTCCGGGAGGAGCTGCGTTCCGGGAGGGCGACGGTCACGGGTGAGGGTGGCGGTTCGGGAGGAGCCGCGGTCTCGGTGGGCGGCGGTCGCGGCCGGGGGGTCGCGGCAGGGGTTGCGGCTCCGGAGGAGCTGCGGCCAAGGAATCGCGGCCGGGGCTGCGGTCGCGGGAAGAGGGCTTCGGCCCAGGCCGAGTCGCGGTGCCGGCCGGGTTGCGGTCGCGGAGACACGGGGCCGCGGGGACGCGGGAGGGCCGCGGTCCCGGGGGACCGCGGCCTCGGGCGGAGAGGCTCAGGCGGCCAGCGCGCGGTTCCGGGTACGGGCCGCGCGGAGGAAGAGCACCGCCGGGATGCCGCAGGCGGCGATCGCGATCACGCTGGCCTCCGGGCCGAACCCGCCGCCGGTCAGCGCCGCGGACCCGTCCAGAACCGTGTGGAGCAGGCCGCCGTGGTTCGTCGAACCCGAGACCGTCGTGCCGAACAAGCCACCCTCGGCCAGGTTCCACCCGAAGTGCAGTCCGATCGGGAACCACAGGCTGCGGGTCAGGGCGTACGCGGCGCCGAGCATCAGACCGGCCTCGATGGCGATGGCGATCGCGCCCCAGAGGGTCGCACCGTCGTTGACCAGGTGCAGCAGCCCGAAGAGCAGCGCCGAGACGGTCAGCGCGACCGGCGTACCCCACCGCTCCTGGACGATCCGGAAGAGCACCGCGCGGAACACGATCTCCTCGGTCACCGCGGCACCGGCGTTGATGCCGACCGCGGCCAGGAACGCGACCGCGGATCCCCACCCCAGGCTTTCGACCCCGCCGAACATCGCGATCAGGGCGAAGGTGGCGGTGAAGAGCCCGAGGCCCAGCAGCGCGCCCCGGCCCAGGCCCCGCCGGGCCGTGGCCCGGTCGACCTCGGTCACCGGACGCTGCTCGATCCGGCCGATCACCTTCCGGTAGAGCCACAGCGCACCGATCGCGCCGCCGATCCCGACCACCAGCGAACCCACCCCGGTGCCGGCCAGCGCGCTGGTGAGGGTCCCGACGACCGCCATCACCGCGCCGAACCCGACGAGCAGGACGGTCAGCCGCGCCCACATCGGCCGCAGCCACCCGGGGGTCGAGTTCTCCATCTGAAATCACTCCCTGATCCGTCGCGACCGGTGCCGCGTTCCTGAGGAAGACAGTAGAAATTCCGGCCGGGTCGGCGAGTCACCCTGAGGAGGACGAATTCCGGGTAGCTCGCACGGGGGACACGGCCCCGGAATTCGTCCGGCTGAGGGTGACTCGCGATCGGCGCGACCCTCGCTAATTTCCTCGCCATGACCACACGACGACTCGCCGCCATGCTCGCCGCGACGGCACTGATCAGCGTTTTCGCGCCGCAGGCAGCGACCGCCAAAAGTGCTCTCGACTGGCACGACTGCCCGGCGCAAGCACCTGACGAACAACCGCGGAACCCCGGCCAGAAATGCGCGGAAATAAAGGTGCCGCTGGATTACCGGAATCCCGGGGGCGAACAGATCACGGTCACGATCTCCCGGCTTTCGACCGCGAAGCCGCAGAAGCGCCGCGGGGTGCTGTTACTCAATCCCGGCGGCCCCGCGCTCGAGGGCCTCGACGTGCCCAGCCAGTTCGCGTCGACGCTCCCCGCGTCCGTCCGCGACGCCTACGACCTGGTCGGCTTCGACCCGCGCGGGGTCGGGCACAGCACCCCGCAGAGCTGCGGCCTGCCCGACCCCAACCCGCTCGGGCTTTTCCCGTACCCGGCCGCGGACGGCTCGACCGCGGGCAACGTCGAATTCGCCCGCACGGTGGCCGAAACGTGCGGCTCGGCGGCGTCCGCCAAGAATTTGAAGTTCTACACGACGGCCAACACGGCCCGGGACCTGGACGGGATCCGGCGGGCGCTCGGAGAGCGCAAGATCTCGTACTGGGGCCAGTCGTACGGGACCTACCTCGGAACCGTCTACGCGTCGCTGTTCACGCGGAACACCGACCGGGTGGTGCTGGAAGGGAACGTCGATCCGACCAAGGGCTGGTCCGGGCAGATCGCGCTCTGGGGCCAGGGAATGAACGATCGGTTCGCGGACGCGGCGAAGGTCGCGATCACGCGGAAGGCCGGATTCGGATCTACGGTTCCGGAGGTCACGAAGTCGTATCTCGCGCTCGTCGACCGGCTCGACCGCGAGCCCGCGCCGGTCCCGGGCACCAAGGCCTCGGTGAACGGCCTGATCGTCCGCCACTTGACCTACGGCCTGCTGATGCGCAACGAGAACCTGCCGGTGCTGGTCGGCCTGTGGCGGGCCGCCGCGGACCTGGCCGACGGCCGGCTGACCGACGCCGACGCCGCCGTCCTGAAGCAGGCGTTCGCCGCCCACCCGGGCACCCCCGGCGTGCCGGTCGACAACCAGTCGACGATGTTCGCGGCGCTGACCTGCGGTGACGGGCCCTGGTCGAAGGACCTGGACGAGTACGCGGCCAAGACCGCCGCCGATCGTGCGGCCTACCCGCTGACCGGCGGAATGCCGGCGAACGTCTGGCCGTGCGCGTTCTGGGAGGACGAGCCGATCGAGGCGCCGGTGACCGTCACCGATCACGGCCCGCGCAACATCCTGATCCTGCAGAACCGGCGCGACAACGCGACCCCGTGGGAGGGCGCGCTCGGGCTGAAGGACGCCCTCGGCCACCGCGCCGGGTTCGTCGGCGTCGACAACGGCGGCCACTACGTCTACGACGTCGGCTCGAAGTGCGCCGACCGGGCCACGGTCACGTTCCTCACCACCGGCCGCCTCCCGGCCGGAGACCTGAACTGCAGCGACGTCTGACCCGAGAGCCCGGAACGCGAGCCGTGCCGATCCGGCATGGCTCACGTCGTGAGCGGCACCGGCCCGGCACTATCGAGCGGGTATCAACCTCACGAAAGCGAGCCAACGTGCGGCAGTACGACATCGTGGTGGTCGGCGCCGGTAGCGGCAACATGCTGCTCAACGAGGAGACGGCCCATCTGCGCGCCGCCGTCGTCGAGTCCGACCGGTTCGGCGGTACGTGCCTCAACCGGGGCTGCATCCCGACGAAGATGTTCGTCGTGGCGGCGGACGCAGCAGTCGGCGTGCGGGAGGCCGGTCGGCTGGGCGTCCACGCGAGCGTCGACCGGATCGATTGGAAGGCCATCCGTGATCGCGTCTTCGGCCGGATCGACCCGCTGCACGAGAGCGCGCTGGAGTACCGGCGCGCGAACGGCGTCGACGTCTACACCGACGCCGGCCGGTTCGTCGGGCCGAAGACGCTCCAGGTCGGCGACGAGCGGATCACCGGCGAGACGATCGTCCTGGCCGCCGGTTCCCGCCCGGTGGTGCCGGACATCCCGGGCCTGGACGACGTGCCCTACTACACCTCCGACACGATCATGCGGATCGACGAGATCCCCGAATCGCTGGTCATCATCGGCGGGGGCTTCATCGCGGCCGAGTTCGGCCACGTGTTCTCCGCGTTCGGCTCCCGGGTCACGGTCGTGCAGCGCGGTCCCCGGCTGCTGATGGCCGAGGACGAGGACGTCTCGGCCCGCTTCACCGAACTGGCCCGGCGTCGGCAGAACGTGCTGGTGGACGCCCAGGTCGCCGCGGTCGGACGCAGTGGCCGAGGCGTCGCGGTCACGGTGAGCGGTGGCGGTACGGTCGAAGCGTCCGCCCTGCTGGTATGCGTCGGACGACGGCCGAACACCGACCTGCTCGACGTCGCCGCCGGTGGCCTCGACGTCGACGAGCACGGCCACGTGGCCGCCGACGAGACGTACCGCACGTCCGTACCCGGGGTCTGGGCGCTCGGCGACATCGCCAACCACTTCCAGCTCAAACACATGGCCAACGCCGAGGTGCGTACGGTCCGGCACAACCTGCTCCATCCGGACGATCTCCGCCCGCTGCCGTTCCGGCTCGCGCCGCACGCGGTGTTCACCGATCCGCAGGTCGCCAGCATCGGCCTGACCGAGCAGGCGGCCAGGGACGCCGGTATCCCGTACCGGACCGGGGTCCGGAACTACTCCGACACCGCCTTCGGGTGGGCGCTGGAAGACACCACGAGTTTCGTGAAGGTGCTGGTCGATCCCGAGCGGCGGACGCTGCTCGGAGCCCACCTCATCGGTCCGTCAGCGGCGCTGCTCATCCAGCCGCTGATCCAGGCGATGACGCTCGGCCAGACCGTCGACCAGATCGGCCGGGACGTCCTCTACATCCATCCGGCGTTGACCGAAGTCGTCGAGAACGCCCTGCTGGACGTCTGATCTAGCCGTTCAGCGCGTCGGCCACCCACGTCCGTCGAGAGGAACTTCGCCTCCCGCAGCCGCGTGTACAGGTCGGCGTCGGTCGTGGTCAGCCAGCCCACCCGCAGGCCGGGTGCGCCGTGCGCCTTCGAGAGCGACGACACGGTGACGACGCGCGGCGACCAACCGGCCACCGAACGCGGCACCGGGGCCCGGTCGCCGGGGCCGAGCAGCACGTGGGCGATCGGCGACAGCGCTGTCGAGCATGGGTTCATCGTCGGGGATCACCCGGCGCCGGTCTCGACCGGGAGGCGCACCCCCGGCCGGTGGACCGCCCGACCTGGCGGTCCGAGTCCGGGAATATCCTGACCAGGCCGCCTTCTCGAGGAGACACGATGGTCGAGCGTCAGTTCCCCCGGCCCGCCGAGCTACGCGAGCTGATGCAATTCAAGAAGCCGCAGTTCAACGGGCGCAAGCGCCGGCTCGACGCGGCGCTGACGATCGAAGACCTGCGCCGGATCGCGCGGCGCCGCACCCCGCGGGCCGCGTTCGACTACACCGACGGCGCCGCC
Organism: Cryptosporangium sp. NPDC051539; assembly: GCF_044454545.1. Taxonomy (NCBI): domain Bacteria; kingdom Bacillati; phylum Actinomycetota; class Actinomycetes; order Cryptosporangiales; family Cryptosporangiaceae; genus Cryptosporangium; species Cryptosporangium sp. NPDC051539. The sequence goes on from NZ_JBITDV010000011.1 coordinate 5,134, forward strand.
GAGTCGGAGCTCTCGCTCCGCCGTGCCCGTCAGGCGTTCGCCGACGTCGAGTTCCACCCGTCGATCCTGTCCGACGTCGCGAACGTCGACACGTCGACGACGGTCTTCGGCGCCCGGTCGGCGCTGCCGTTCGGCATCGCGCCCACCGGTTTCACCCGGCTGATGCAGACCGAGGGCGAGACCGCCGGTGCCGGCGCGGCCGGAGCGGCCGGCATTCCGTTCTGCCTGTCGACGCTCGGCACGACGTCGATCGAGGACGTCAAAGCGGCGAACCCGAACGGCCGCAACTGGTTCCAGCTCTACGTGATGCGCCAGCGCGAGATCTCGTACGGGCTGGTCGAGCGGGCCGCGAAGGCCGGGTTCGACACGCTGTTCTTCACGGTCGACACTCCGGTCGCCGGTGCGCGGCTGCGCGACAAGCGCAACGGGTTCTCGATCCCGCCGCAGCTGTCGATCCGGACGATCGCCAACGCGGTGCCGCGGCCGTGGTGGTGGTACGACTTCCTGACGACGCCGAAGCTGGAGTTCGCGTCGCTGTCGTCGACCGGCGGCACCGTGGGTGAGCTGCTCGACGCGGCGATGGACCCGACGATCAGCTTCGAGGACCTGCGGATCATCCGGGAGATGTGGCCGGGCAAGCTCGCGGTGAAGGGCGTGCAGACGCTCGAAGACGCGAAGAAGCTCACCGATTTCGGGGTGGACGGCATCCTGCTGTCGAACCACGGCGGCCGCCAGCTCGACCGGGCGCCGATCCCGTTCCACCTGCTGCCCGACGTCGTCCGCGAGGTCGGCAAGGACGTCGAGGTGAGCGTCGACACCGGGATTCTGAACGGGGCCGACATCGTGGCCAGCATCGCGCTCGGTGCGAAGTTCACGCTGGTCGGGCGGGCCTACCTGTACGGGTTGATGGCGGGCGGGAGGGAGGGTGTGGACCGGATGATCCAGATCCTGTCCGACCAGGTGGTCCGCACCATGAAGCTGCTGGGCGCGCACACGCTCGAGGAGCTGACGCCGGAGCACGTCACGCAACTCGTGCGCCTGGCGCCGATGCCACGGGGCTGAGCGGTCCGGGAGAGGTCGGGCCCGCGGGGGTCAGGCGGAGACGTCGAGGCCGTGGGACTCAGGCGGAGACGTCGAAGCCGCCGCCGAAGTGGCCGCGGCGGACCGGGCGCACGTCGCCGCCGCGGCCGACCCAGCCGACGCCGGGCTCGAGCCACCGGAGCAATTTCGCGGGTGCGCCGCCGACCACCGAGTGGTCGGCGACCTCGCCGCGGACCACGGACCCGGCCGCCACGACCGCATTCCGCCCGATCGTGGTGCCGGGCAGAATGATCGCGCCGTGGCCCACCCACGAGCCGGAACCGATCCGCACCGGGTGGTGCCCGCCGAACTGGTTCCCGATCGGCAGGTCCGGGTCCAGGTAGCCGTGGCTGGCGTCGCACACGAACACGTCCTGACCGAACCAGACGTCGTCCTCGAGCTCGATCGACTCGTGGGCGACCAGACCGGAACGGTCACCGATCACGCACCGGTCACCGATCACCAGGCCGCGCTCGGGAAGCTCGGGGTAGTCGGGCCCGTAGCCGACCGAGAGCGTCACCTGACGCCCGACGATCACTCCCGACCCGACGTGGATCGACCGCGTGTTCATCAGGGTCGCCGACGGGAAACCGATGCTGGAGTGCGCACCGAAGCTGCCGAACTTCGACGCCGCCCGGGTGCCCGGCGTGATCTTGCCGATCTGGTCGAGCCACCGCCAACCGGCCAGCACGCCCCGGTTCAGCAACGTCGTGATGCCGATGTCCACCTACCGGAGGGTAAGCGGTCGGCGCCCGGCGCGGAGCCGATCAGCGAGGACCGGATCGGTCCTCTGAGGAGTCCGGCAGCGCGGGAGAGCGTCGTCTCAGCCGGAGGTTTCCGGGAATCCGAATGCCGCGACCAGCGCCGGGTCGTGGAACTTGACGACGCTGGAGACGCCGGCGGCGGTGGCGGCCAGTACCACCACGCCGTCGGCACGGCCCCGGTGGTAGACGACCGCGGCGGACTGGCCGTTGGCCGTGGTGGCGATCAGCCGCCAGTCGCCCGGCGCGCCCATGACCTGCGTCTCGAGCAGGGCGATGCAGTCCGCCCGGCCGGCCTGCCATTCGCGGAACGGTGTGGCCTCCAGCGTGGCGTCGGTGCGCAGCACGTGTTCGAGCAGGTTCGCGTCGGAGCGCTCGAACGCCGCGAGGTAGCCGTCGAGCAGCGCGCGAGCCCGGGGGTCGGTCGGCTCGAGCAGGTCTTCCGGCCGCGGGTCCACCTCGCTCAGCCGGGCGCGGGCGCGCTGCAGTCCGCTCTTGACCGCCGCGGTCGTGGTGCCGAGGATTTCCGCGGTCTCGGCCGCGGAGAACGCCAGCACCTCGCGCAGGAGCAGGATCGCGCGCTGGCGGGCGGGCAGGTGTTGCAGACCGGCGATCAGCGCCAGCCGCAGCGATTCGCGTCCGATCACGACGGCGGCCGGGTCGTCGTCGCAGATCCAGGCGTCCGGCAGCGGTTCCAGCCAGCGGACGTCGCCGTCCGCGGCCTGGCTCTCGGCGACCCGGCCGGGGCCGGCGAGGCCCGAGGGCAGGACCCGCATCGGGCGCGGCCGGACGGCGGTCAGGCAGACGTTTGTCGCGATCCGGTAGAGCCAGGACCGCACCGAGGACCGCCCCTCGAACCCGGCGTAGGCGCGCCAGGCCCGCAGATACGTCTCCTGCACCAGGTCTTCGGCGTCGTGGGCCGAGCCGACCATGCGGTAGCAGTGCGCCAGCAGCTCCCGGCGGAACCGCCCGGTCTCGGCGGCGAACTGGTCGGGGCCGGGAAGCGTCAAGGCACCAGGGCCAGTTTGCCGACGGTCGTCCGGGCTTCCAGTTCCGCCAGCGCTTTCGGGCCGTCGGCCAGGTCGTGGACCGTCGGCCGGCCGGGCGTCACCACGCCGGCGGCGACGAGCGCGGACAGCTCGGCGAAGATCTGCGGCTCGGCCCGGATCAGCACCCCGAGGTTGCGGGCCGGTCACCGCTTCGCCCATCGCGACGACCTCACCGGCTGCTTCGAAACCGGCGATGAACGGAGGACGGGGTCGCTGCCCGAGGTGCCTCGGGCCTGCATCACGTCGCGGTAGTTGACGCCGGCCGCGGTGACCCGGACGAGGACCTCACCGCGGCCGGGACGAGGCACCGGTGCGTCGGTGATCAGCCGGAGGGCCCGCGGGCCGTCCAGTGAGGTCTGCTGCAGCGCGGGCATGGTCGCGGGAATGCTCGTCGGCCCTCTTCCGTGTCGGTACCTCTCGTGGGGTAGACCCCGGCGGCCGGCGAAAGGAATCGATCGCAGAGGGCAGGAGGCGGCCGGATCGGGCCGGGTGAGTCAGTCGGGACCGGGCCGGGTGAGCACGTGGTGGGCCAGAGCGAACCGGGCCTGGGCCTGGCCGTCGTCCAGGCGTCCGGCGGCCTCGAGGGTGGCCAGGCCGTGCAGGGTCGACCAGACGACCTCGGCCCGGACGCCGAGGTCGTCCGGGAACGCGTCCCGCATGCCGGAGAACGCACGCCGGAGCGGTTCGGGGGTGTCGTCGGCGGCGAAGGGCAGACCCGTCGGCATCGAGAACATCGCCTCGTAGACCCGGGGGTGCGCGGTCGCGAAGTCGAGGTAGGCCCGCATCCGTGCGCTCGGCGTGGCCTCGACCGCCTCGAGCGCGGCGGCGAGGTCGCCGAAGCCGGCCAGCGCCACCGCGTCCACGAGCGCCTGGCGCCCGGCGAAGGCCGAGTAGACCACCGGCTGGGTGACGCCGAGCTCGGCGGCGAGGCGGCGCATCGTGACGGCGGACCAGCCCTCGGACTCGGCCACGCGTCGGGTCGTGCGGAGGACCTGCTCGCGTCGGAGGTCGAGATCTGGGGCTGGACGAGGCGACATGGTTGTAGTCTAGCATCGTTATCTAACGTCGCTACTCGAAAGGACCCTCTCTCATGCACCTCGCCGCGTTACTGGTCGCGATCCTCGGTTGTGTCGCCATCGTCGTCCTCGGCACCCGCTTCCTCCTGTCCCCTCGGCGCGCGACGCTCGACTTCGGCGTCGCCGCCGACAACGTCCGAGCGCTGACCGCGATCAAGGGCGTCCGCGACATCACCTCCGGTGTCGTACCGCTCGTGGTCTGGGCGGCGGCGGGCCCGGCGGCTCTCGGCTGGGCTCTGGTCGCGGCGGCGATCACCCCGATCGCGGACGCCGTCATCGTGCGCACCAACGGCGGGAAGCTCGCCACGGCGCTGGGTGTCCACGGCGTGACCGCCGCAGTGCTGATAGCAGCCGGTCTGGTTCTGGCCCTGGGGTGAGTGTCGGCGGCTGCTCGGTCCGGCCGGCGATCAGTCGGCGGGTGGGCCGAACCAGCGGAACAGGTGGGCGTTCAGCCCCGGTTGGTCGTCGCCGATCCAGGCGACGTGGCCGTCGGGGCGTAGCAGGACGCACGGGGCATCCAGTGCGGCGGTCGGATCCGCGAGGTGGTCGACCCGGTCCGACCAGCCGCCGGCGGCCAGGCGTTCGGTGCGGTCCAGCACCAGGCCCCGGCCACGCGCCAGCAGCCCGTAGAGGTGGCCCTGCTTCACGCCGATGTCGCGGAGGCGGCGTCCGACCAGGTCGGAGCCGTCGCGGACCGCGGGGCGTCCGCCGGGGCCGGGGCTCTCGCGGAAGTCGTAGCGCACGTCGATCGCGGTGATCTTCTCGATCAGGTAGCGGTTCACCTCGTTGAAGTCCATCAGCCGGGTGAGCAGCCTCCGCACGGCCTGCGGTCCCGGCTCGGCGGACGACAGCTCGAGCTGCGCGCGAGTGTTGTCGAGCACCTCCGCGGCGACCGGGTGACGCTCGGCCTGGTAGGTGTCGAGCAGTGTCTGCGGCGCCCAGCCCCGGACCTGCGCCGCCAGCTTCCAGCCGAGATTGAACGCGTCCTGGAGACCCAGGTTGAGCCCCTGTCCACCGGCCGGCGGATGGATGTGCGCCGCGTCGCCGGCCAGCAGCACCCGCCCGATCCGGTACCGTTCGGCCAGCCTGGTGGCGTCCCCGAATCGCGACATCCACCGCGCGCCCCGCACGCCGAGGTCGGTTCCCGCGATCGCGAGCAACGCGATCCGGAAATCCTCGACGGTCGGCGGCTCGGAGCGCATTCCCACGGCCGGAACCACGACGCGGTAGACCCCGTCGCCGGAGGGCCCGAACTGCAACCGCTCGTCGTTCTCGCGGACGGCGGCCACGTGGGCCGCGATCTGGTCCGGCGGCAGGTCCGTTTCCAGCTCGCCCATCAGCGTCTCGCTCCGCGAGGCTTCACCCGGAAAGCCGACGCCGAGCAGCGTGCGCACGGTGCTGCGCGCCCCGTCGCAGCCGACGAGGTAGCGCGAACGCACCTGCTCCCCGTCGGTGAGCTCGACCGTCACACCGTCGTCGTCCTGCGTGAACCCGGCCACCGCGCAGCCGCGCCGGACCTCCGCGCCCAGCGCGATCGCGTGTTCTCCGAGCAGACGCTCGACGACCGGCTGCGGGATCCCCAGCAGGTAGGCGTACTCGGAATCCAGGCCTTCCGGCACCGGTTTGGGGATCGCGGCGAAGAAACCGGCCGCCGGACGCTTCCTCGCGTGTTCGGACACACGCTCCAGGAGTCCGCGCATGGCCAGCAGCTCGATACTGCGAATGTGCAGGCCGACGATACGGACGAACGAAGTGGGCTCGGTTTCCTTCTCCAGGACGAGGACCCGCACGTCGTGCAGCCGAAGTTCGGCGGCCAGCATCGCGCCGGTCGGCCCGCACCCGGCAATAACCACGTCGAACATGAGGTGTTGCCTTTCGAGAGTGCCTTGGTGGAGGCACTCCCGGCGACACCTGCGTCAGTCGCCCGCCCGTGACGGGTCGGGGAGCACCCACATCGCTACAGCGTTCATGGGTCTCACCTCCCCGGGCGGTGTCACGGTCACCGGCAAGCTACCGGCCCGCGAGTCGTCCCGTCCAACCCTTTGCGGGACGTTCGCGGCGCCGTCCCGCCGATCGAAAGGGTCCGCGAAATCCTCTCCCGAGGTCTCGACTTTATCGAACGCATGTACGTATCCTGCGTCCATGCGTTCTGGATTGCGCGCCCCGGTCGAATACGGCTTCGGTCTCACGATCGACGAGGCGACCTACCGTATCCGGATGTTCGGCCGCAGTGAGGACGAGCTCCGGGTCAAGCTCGAGGCCGACTTCGGGCGCCAGGCGCCGCGGTATCACCGGTGCCAGGACGAGGAGCGGCCCGCGGTGCGGATCGAGTGGGGCCAGGTCAAGGAGTGGTCGATCTCGACGCCGGAGCTGCTGCGGAACCGGGTGCGAGCCGACGACTGAGAGCTGCGCGCCGGGAACCGACGCCCGGGGTGCGGCCGGTCCTGGCCCCGACGCGAGGTGTGCCGGGGCCCGGCCGTCAGTCGAGGCAGAACTCGTTGCCTTCGGGATCGGCCATCACGATGTGCCCGGAGTCCATCGGCGGCGCGGGCTCGTACCGGGCCAGGCGCTTCGCGCCGAGAGCCACCAACCGGTCGCACTCGGCCTCCAGCGCGGCCATCCGCTCGTCCCCCTGCAGTCCCGGAGCCGCCCGCACGTCCAGGTGCACCCGGTTCTTCGCGACCTTGTCTTCCGGCACCTGCTGGAAGAACACCCGCGGACGGTTGCCGTCCGGGTCCTCGATCGCCGACCGGCTGTTCCACTGCGCCTCCGGCACGCCGATCCGGGCCAGGAACTCGTCCCACGCGGCCAGTGGGTCGGCACCCTCCGGCACCGTCACCCCCGGCGGGCCGGGGACCACGTAACCGAGCACGTCGGCCCAGAACACCGATAGTGCGCGCGGGTCGTGGGCGTCGAACGTGACCTGGAATTCGCGGCTCATCGGGCGGCTCCGTTCAGATGCAGGTACAGGTCGCGCAGCAGGCAGACCTCGGCCAGGTGGTGGATCAGCTCGCGGTGGATGTGCAGGACGAGGTCGGCCATCGGCGCGTCCGGAAACGGCTCCTTCGGGCCCACCGGCACCTCGAGCGCGGCGCCGCGCACCCCGGCCAGCCAGACGTCGAGCTGCTCGTCGAGCTGGTCCAAAGCGGTGGACGCGCGGCCGGTGTAGTCCCAGTTGTCGTAGTCCGCGGCCGGGGCACCGAAGTGCGACGCGTTGCGCATCGCGAGCACGCCGACGATGACGTGATTCAGCCGCCAGGCGATCGTCGTGAACGGCGCCGGGTCGGGCGGCGGGTACGCGAAGTCGACCGTGAAGTCCCCGGTGCCACCCTGGATCGGCGCTTTCGACGTCCCGCGCGGCCGGACGCTCCACGCGTCCGGGACCGGCGACCAGAAGTACTCGTCGTCGGTCAGGCCCTGCAGCCGGGGGCGGACCTGGTGCTTCCATTGGAATTCCCACTGCTCGCGCAGCGCTCGGTTCCACTCGGGTTCGTCCATGTGGGCACTCTGGCACCCCGAGCGGACAGGATCTGTCCGCAAGGTCTGCGAGCCTGGACGTCATGGACACCACCGAGCGCGTGCTGGCGCTGCTCGGCCTGTTGCAGCAGCGCCAGGTCTGGACCGGTCCCGAGCTCGCCGGGCGCCTCGGGGTGACGGCCCGGACGGTCCGCCGGGACGTCGAACGGCTTCGGACGCTCGGCTATCCGGTGCACGCGAGCCAGGGCACCGGCGGCGGCTACCAACTCGGCCCCGGACAGGACCTGCCGCCGCTGCTTCTCGACGACGCCGAGGCGATCGCGACCGCGGTCTCGCTGCTCGCCGGTGCGGGCGGCGGCGTCGCCAGCGCCGGTGACGCCGCGCTGCGGGCGCTGACCAAACTCGACCGGGTGCTGCCGGCCCGGCTGCGGCACGAGGTGCGTGCGCTGGCGGAGTCCGTGGAGTCGTTCGGCGGCGGCCGCACGCCGATCGATCCCGACGTGCTGATGACGCTGGCCCGTGCCTGCCGGGACGAGGTCGAAGCCGGCTTCGGTTACCCGTCCGGAGGCGAGGTCCGGCGGCGCCGGGTGGAGCCGTACCGGCTCGTCGCTTCCGACCGGCGGTGGTACCTGCTCGCCTACGACGTCGATCGGGACGACTGGCGCAGCTTCCGCGTCGACCGGATGACCGACGTCGCGGCCCGGACCTGGCACTACCGGCCCCGGACGGACGCGCCCGACGCGGCCACGTTCGTCCAGGAAGGGGTGGCCAGCCGGGTCTATCCGCGGCAGGCGCGGTTCCTCGTGCACGCGCCGGTCGAGACCGTCCGGGCGCAGGTGCCGGCGTCCGCGGCGCTCGTCCGCCCACACGCGAGCGGAGCCTGCGAGCTGATCAGCGGCGGCGCGAACCTCGACGCGGTGCTCGCCCACGTGCTGCTGCTCGGCCACGACTTCGAGATCCTCGAGCCGCCGGACCTGCGGGATCGGGCCGGGGAGCTGGCAGCGAAACTGGCCGCGGCGGCTGCTGGTGCGCCTCGACGCTCGGCGGCGGGCTGAGGGGTGGTTCACATCGCCCGGGGCGCTCGTATCAAGTAGCCGAGGCCTCGGACCGTGTGGATGAGTCGAGGTTCGGTCGTGTCGACCTTCTTCCGGAGATAGGAGACGTACGACTCGACGAGGTTGGAATCGTGCCCGAAGTCGTAGGCCCAGACCTGCTCGAGAATTGTGGACTTGGCGACCGGCTTCCCGGCATTGTCGAGAAAATAGACCAGCAGCCGGAATTCGGTCGGCGACAGCGCCACCGGTTTTCCGGCCTTCCAGACCTCGTGCGTCTCCCGGTCGATTTCGAGGTCGCCGCAAGCCTCCCGGGCGGACGCCTGCCCGGGCGCCATCGCGTCCGGCCCGGCGGCCCGGCGCAGCAGCGCCCGGATCCGGGCCAGCACTTCGCCGAGGCTGAACGGCTTCGTGACGTAGTCGTCGGCGCCGAGGGTCAGCGCGGCGATCTTGTCGTCGGTGCCGTCGCGTGCGGTGAGCAGCAACACCGGGACCCGGCTGCCGGTCGTGCGGAGGAGCCGCAACACCTCGAGCCCCTCGATGTCGGGCAGCATGACGTCGAGCAGGACCAGGTCGGGGCTGCGCTCGCTGATCGCCGCGACCGCTTCCCGCCCGGTCGACGCGGTCTGCACCTCGAAACCGGCGTAGCAGAGGCTGGTCTCGAGCAATTCGACGATGTTCGGCTCGTCGTCGACGACCAGTAAACGGGCCTCGGCCATCGGAGTCCTCTCGACGAATCGCGGTGACGGAGAATGGGCGATCGCGGGCCTGATCGTGAGAATGTCTTCTGTCGCCGAGAGGCTGCTACGAGAAGACTGCCACGACATTCGCCTCGCTGACCGAACCCGATCGATCTCCCACCCTCTTCCCAGATTTCCCCAATTCTTTTCAGCGAGCGCGAACCCGAGCGGCCCGGGCCCTCGCGAGGGCCCGGGCCGCTGCCTCGGTCCTGGCCCCGGGCCGCCCTGGGCCGCCCCGGACCCCCTGGCTCAGACGGGGAGCTTGTCGAAGAAGCCGACCACGGACGCGATGCGGCCCTCGGCGTCGAGCGTGACGACGTCGAAGCCGATCGCGAGCGGCTCGGCGTCGGCCGGACCGAGGCCCCAGCGGAACCGGGCCACGTCGTGGTGGGCGTCCACGGTGCCGACCGGGGTGAACACCAGACCGGGGAACTGCTCGCGGACCCCGGCGATCGTCGCCTCGATGGCGTCGCGGCCCTTCACCTGCACGAGCGGGTCGACGAGCGTGACGTCCTCGGCCCAGTGCTCGGCCAGTTTCGTCCGGCGGGCCGCCGGGTCGTCTTCGTTCCAGACGGACAGGTAACGCTCGATCAGGTCGGACATGGCGGTGATCCTTTCCGCGGACCTACTGGGAACGTCGCCGATGTTCGCCGGGCCGACCGCCGCGGGTCGATTCCCTCCGAGGTAATCGCGCGGGTGACGTCGGCTGGCTACCGTCCTGAACGTGACCAGCGCACAGATGGACCGGCCGGTCGGCCAGTTGCTCCGCGAATGGCGTGAGCGGCGGCGTCTGAGCCAGCTGGAGCTCTCGTCCCAGGCGGAGATCTCGACCCGGCACCTGAGCTTCGTCGAGACCGGCCGCTCGCGCCCCACTCCGGAGATGCTCATGAAGATCACCGAGCATCTGGACGTGCCGCTGCGCGAGCGCAACCAGATCCTGCTGGCCGGCGGTTACGCGCCGCGCTACCCCCAGCACCGGCTCGACGCACCCGAGCTGGCCAGCGTCCAGGCCGCGCTGCGCGCGGTGCTCAAGGGCCACGAACCGCACCCTGCCGTGCTGATCAACCGCTGGTGGGAGATGTTGGAGGCGAACGACGCGATCATGATCTTCCTAGCCGACGTCGAACCGGAGCTGCTGGAGCCGCCGGTGAACATCCTGCGGCTGTCGCTGCACCCGGGCGGCCTGGCGTCGCGGATCGCGAACCTCGGCCAGTGGCGTTCCCACCTGCTCGGACAGGTCCGACGGCGCGCCGAGCTGACCGGCGACGCCAAACTGGCCGCGCTCCACACCGAGTTGTCGGGCTACCCGGGCGGGACCGCGCCGGGGATGGCGCCCACCGACGTCGTGCTGCCGCTCCGGCTGCGGCACGAGGACGGTGAGCTGTCGTTCTTCGCTATCGCCGCGACCGTCGAGACCGCCGCCGACGTGACGGTGGACGAGCTCGTGATCGAGTCGTTTTTCCCCGCCGACGCTCAGACCGCGGAGCGGCTCCGAGCGCTGGTGGGTTAGAGCTCTGGCAGGTCAGAGCGCTGGTGGGTCAGAGTTGCAGCCCGCGTTCGAGGTGATCGAGGGCTTCGTCGACGACGGCGGCCAGGTCGGCGGACTGGTCGTCGGCCCAGGCTTCGAGCGACGCCATCAGCGTGCCGACGACCGCGCCGGCGACCGTCCGCACCGCGAGGTCGGTGCCGGGCCGGCCCGCGCGGTCGGCCAGCACGCCGGCGATCAGCCGCAGCGCCTGCGTGTACTGGTCGAGCATCGCGGCCCGCAGCGCGGGTTCGGCGACCACCAGCGTCAGGCGCTGGCGCATATCGTCCACCTCGGCGGGTGAGCGGCGGTCGAAGTGGGCCTGCAGGGCCCGGCGGACCGCGGCCACCGGAGACAGGTCGGCCGGTTGCCGGAGCAGCGAGTCGGCGATCCCGGGGTCGAAGTCGTCGTGCAGGACGACGTCCTCCTTGGTGGGGAAGTATCGGAAGAACGTCGTCTCCGACACCTCGGCCGCGGTGATGATCTGTTCGACGGTCGTGGCCTGGTAGCCCTGATCGCGGAACAACCGCAGGGCGTGGGCCTGGATCGTGGCGCGGGTACGCGCCTTCTTGCGCTCACGGAGGCCCAGCGTCGGGCGCTCAGCGGTGGACGGCATCCGGTTGTTCCCTCCGCGACGGTGGATCCTGGGTCGCGTGCCTGCTCGGCAGCAGCGCCATCGCAGCGACCGCACCCACCACGGCTACCGCCGCGGAGACCAGCAGGGACACCCGAAATCCTGCCACGAAGGCCAGAATCGCCGCCTCCCGGAGCGTCGGAGGCACGCTTTCGGACAACCCGCGGACGGCCCCCGCCGGCGCTCGGTGCTGGTAGACGGCGACGAGGACGCTGCCGAAGATCGCGGTCCCGAACGGTCCGGCGGTCTTCTGGAACGCCTGGACGACGGCCGAGCCGACGCCGCTGCGTTCGGCGTCGAGCCCGGACAACGCGGCGGACGTCGCCGTGGCCAGCGTCGTGCCGGTACCGGCGCCGACGAGGGCGATCCAGGTGCTGGTGGCGAGCAGGCCGGAACCGGCGTCACCGGCGGCGCCGAGGAGGAGACCGGCGGCGAGGATCCCGAAACCGATCGCGGTCGCGGCCCTCGTGCCGGCCGCGCGGCCGAGCGGGGCGGCCAGCGCGGCACCGAGCACCATGCCGGCGATCAGCGGGAGCAGCCGGAGTCCGGACGAGAACGTGTCGGCTCCCTGGACGTCCTGGAAGAACTGGGGGAGCACGAACAGCACGCCGATCATCGCCACCCCCGCGACGGCGGCGAGCGCGGAACCCCACAGGAACGACCGCGACCGGAACAACGCCGGGTCGACCAGCGGACGACTGGCGCCGAAACGCTCCCAGACGGCGAAGCCGGCAATAGCGGCGGTGCCGGTGAGGAGGAGCGTCAGCGCCCCGGGGTCGGTCCAGGACTTCTCGCCGGCCCGGATGAGGCCGCCGATCGTCAGGACCAGGCCGAGCGTGGAAGCCGCGGTGCCGACCGGGTCGAGCCCGGGTCGCTCGGCGGCCCGGGACTCGGGGACGAGCGCGACGGTGGCACCCAGCGCGAGGAGCACGACCGGAACGTTGATCAGGAATACCCAGCCCCACCAGACGTGCGTGAGCATCCACCCGCCGAGCAGCGGGCCGAGCGGCAGCGCGAGGAAGTTCGCGGCCTGGTAGACGCCCACCGCCTTCGGTCGCTGTTCGTCCGGGAACAGGACGACGAGGGCGGAGAGCGCCATCACCGTGACACCGGCGCCCGCGACGCCTTGGAGTGCGCGCCCGGCGAGGAAGACCGCGGGGGTTCCGGCGCAGGCGCAGACGACCGAGCCGGCGCCGAACGCGACCAGCGACGCCAGCAGCACCTTCTTGCGGCCGAAGCGGTCTCCGAGCACGCCGGCCGGGAGGGTGGCGGCTGCCAGCACCAGCAGGTAGCCGGAGGAGAACCAGGTCAGGTCGGACTGGGACGCGTCGAGTCCGCTCGCCAGCGTCGGGAGTGCGACCGACAGCACCGTGCCGTCGAGCCCCACCGCCAGCACGCCGAGGCCTACGGCGGCTAGCGTCCACCAGTTTTTCATAGCGGCGTCCTCTTTTCGGGGGTTGCTTTTAAAAAGAGGTAACCTCCACTTTAGGGGTGGGGTCAAGGGGATGTCCGCGGTGCGGGCGCGACGGTCGGCGGCGCGGATCTTCTCGACAGTTCGACGACGGTGGCCGAGCCCGACGCCCGACGCCGGCCGGGCCCAGGCCGCGAGCGCGGTCGTCCTCGTCGCCGATGTCGGCGGGGGCGGCGGCGATGGCGGCTGCCGTGGTGGCGGGCGACGGGGCGACGGTGGCGGCGCTGGCGAGGACAGCGGTGGTGGCGGTGACGGTGACGACGACGGCGACGACAGCGGTGGTGGCGACGACGGTGACGGCGACGGCGCTGGCGACGACAGCGGTGGCGGTGGTGGCGATGGCGGCAGTGGCGGTGGCGGTGGTGACGGTGGAGGTGGCGATGGCGGCGGGGGCGATGGCGGCGATGGCGGCGGCACGGGCCGGCGCCGCGGCCGAGGGGGCGCAGGAGGTCGGCCCGGGTGGCCGGCAGGTAGAAGCGGTTTAGGTCGTCGGAGCCGATCGACCAGCGGGAGCGCCGCGGCCGGGCCGTCGGTCATCGCGGCCGCCCCGGCGTGGTTCAGCGCGACGACCGGTGAGGGCACCAGCGCCGCGGTCGGGCCATCGTGGACGGTGCGACGAGCAGCCGGGTCGACGATCTGGCGGGTCGGCGTGATCCGGCACGACGGCGGGATTCGACACCTGAGGGGGAGGAAACATCCGCCGTTCGTCCGGGGCTACCGGTAACGGATGTATTGATCTGGGTACTCCCGGGGGCCAGGCGCCGGAGAGTTCGGTACCTTGCCTCGAGGTGCGCGCGCGGTAGGAGGGGACCCGCGCCGGTGCGTGATCCGACGCGAGAGGTATTCATGAACGCAGCACTACCGGTCAGGAGCTTACGGGCGGCCGGAAGTCCAGCGCTCGGGACGGACCAGCACCGGTGAATTATCGACTGCGTGAGGAGCCGGGCGAGGGTTCGGTTCGGTCCGAGGACCCGGGTCAGCCGGAGTTCGTTCCGCCGGAGCTGCCGGACGCCGAGACGCCGGTGAACTGGTGGGGAGGCGCCGACGGCGGTCCGCCGTCGGAGCGCCGCCCGAGCGTCGACTCCTATCGGACCCCGGCCCCGCGCCGGGACGTTTCCCGCCCGCCTGCCCCCCGCCGCGAGGCGAACGCGTACCGGTCCCCAGACCCGCGCCTTGACGCGCGGCGTGAGGCCGAGCCGCGCCCTGATGCGTACCGGTCGCCCGACCTGCGTCCTGACGCGCGCCGAGAGGCAGAGCCGCGTTCTGACGCGTACCGGTCACGCGACCCGCGTTCTGACGCGCGGCGGGAGCTGGAGGCGCGCTCTGACGGGCGCCGTGAGGTGGATGCGCGTTCTGACGCGTACCGGTCACCCGACCCGCTGTCTGACGCGCGCCGTGAGGCGGATGCGCGTTCTGACGGGTACCGGCCGCTGGAGCCGCAGTCTGACGTGGGTCGTGAGGTGGAGCCGCGTTCCGACGCGTATCGGTCGCCCGACCCGCGTTCTGAGGGGTACCGGTCGCCGGAGCCGCGTGCTGACGCGCGCCGTGAGGTAGAGCCGCGTTCTGACGCGCGCCGGGAGACGCGGGTGGACGTCCACCGGGCGGCGGAGTCGCGTCGCGAGGACCAGGCCTACGTGGACTCGGGCCACGAGGCGGCTTCATACCGTGCGCCGGAGCCGCGCATCGACGCCTATGCGAGCCGAGATGCTTCGGAGTACCGTGCGCCGGAGTCGCGCTGGGAGGGTGAGGGCCGGCCGGGGCGCGACACCTGGGACGCGGGTACTGAAGGGCGCGGGAGCGGCGAGCCGGGACGGTCCATTGAGGCCTATCGGGCGCCGGCGCCTCGCCGTGAGGCCGACCCGTATGCGGTGCAGGAGCCGCGCACGAGTACCGAGTCTTACCGCGCTCCCGGGGGTGGCGCGGAGATCGAGCCGTACCGCCCGCCGGCGCCGGACCGTGGAGGGTGGGCACCCGGCGGCAGCCGAGAGGCCGAGGCCGACCACTGGTCGGCGGCGGCCCGCGAGGCCGAGACGTACCGCGCTGACGAGTTCCACCCTGACGGACCGGGCCGGGCGGCTGCGGAGTATCGCGGCGCGGATAGCTACCGCGGCGCAGGTCGTGACGCGGATGGCGCTCGCGCGCGGGATGCGTACGGCGCGCGGGACTCTGCTGCCCCGCACTCTGGTGCCCCGCACTCTGCTGCGCCGGGTGGCTACGGCGACCGCGATTCGGTCCGTGCGCCGGACGGCGCCCGCGGACTCGATGCCTACGGTGCGTCAGGTCCGTCTGCGGCCCAGGGCTACGGCGAGCGCGACAGCTACGGCGAGCGCGACGGCCAGGGCGACGACGGCTACGGATACCGGGCGGCGGGTTCGCTGCGGGAGCATGACTCCTTACGGACGACGGACGATCGCCGTGACGGCGGGTACCGCGGTGAGCAGTCCTCCTCGGCGCTCGAGGCGGCTCGGGAGTGGGACCGGCAGGCGGCCGGCGAGCGGTCCGGGGTCGGTGCGGCCCACCCCGACGCTCCGGCTGACGGCGCCGAGGGCGACTGGGCCTCGCCGGGCGCCCGGGATCCGTACCGGAACTGGGACGCCTACCGGGCCAGTGAGCCGGCCCGGCGCCCCAACCCGGACCCGGATCTGGCGTCCTATCCGGAGCTTCCCGCTAGTGGGTTACGGCGTGGGCGGCACTCGAGGGACGTCGCGGTCGACGAGACCGAGCAGCTCCGGCCGGTCGGCGCGACCGACGACCCCACCGCCCAGCTGACCTCACTCCGCCAGCCACCCCACCAGCCGCAGCGCCCGGCGGAGATCGACACGGCGCCGACCGTCGACACCGCCTCCGTCGGATGGTCCGCCTCCCGCGGACAGAATTCCACGCCGACCGAGGCGCTCCCGGCCGCGTCCGGCGCCAACGCCCCGCACGCCCCCAACGCCCCGCACGCCCCCAACGCCCCGCACGGCCCCGGTCCCGGCCCCAGCGCCGGCCCCGGCGCCGGCCCCGCCCAGACCGCGTCGCTCGGATGGTCCGCTGACGCTCCCGGCGCCCCGCCCCGGCGGGGCGGCCCTTCGGGGGCCGACGCCGAGGTTCCGACCGAGCCGCCGGCTCCCCAGGGCCCGTTCTGGCAGCGGAAGCACGTCCTCGTCCGGCTGTCGGCCGTCGTCGCGCTCGTGTTGTGCGCGGCGATCGGCGTCGCGGTCACCGTCCTGCGCGACGGCGACCCCGATCGCGTCCAAGTAGAAGACGACCTGCAGGCGGACGCTCCCGGGGACCAGCGGACGCCGGACGGGAACACCGGCACCCAGTCGGAGGGCCCGACCGCAGCGGAGCAGCTCGCGGAACAGAAGCAGAAGCTCGACACCGCGCAGTCGCGCGCGGCCGACAAGGCCTCGGCCGCCCAGAAGAGCGCGGTGGAGACCGCGGAGCGCGCGGAGAAGGCGCGCGGCAAGCGCGCCGAGGAGGCCGAAGAGAACGGGACCAGCGGTGCGCCGGTCCCGAGCGCTCCGGTCGACTGCAACACGTACTCCGGCGCCAAGAACACCGGATGCGCGCTGCTGTCGGAGTTCGGCTTCGAGACCACGCAGATGACCTGCCTGGAACAGCTCTGGACGAAGGAGAGCGGCTGGCGGGTCGACGCCGAGAACCCGGGCTCCGGGGCGTACGGCATTCCGCAGTCGCTGCCCGGCAACAAGATGGCCTCGGTCGCCGACGACTGGAGGACGAACCCCGCGACCCAGATCCGGTGGGGCCTCGGGTACATCAAGAACAAATACGGCACCCCTTGCGATGCCTGGGCCAACTTCCAGAACAACGGCAACTACTAGACAGTTTTCCTCCTGTTCACTGAGGACTACGAGCTCCGTTCCGGCCCGTGCCGAAAGGTTTGCGTCGATCCAGACGCAGTCGCGAAGGAGCTCCCCTCATGACCGACGCACTCTCCCGACGTAACGCTCTCCGCCTCGGTACCGCCGGTGCCCTCGGCATCACGTTCGCCGGCAGTTTCGAGGCGATCGCGGGCACCGGTGCCACCGCCGCCCCGGTGGCGAAGAGCACCGGCTACGGCGCCCTGGTCAAGGACCCGAAAGGCCTGCTGGCACTGCCCAAGGGCTTCACGTACTCGATCGTCGCCGAGGCGGGCAAGACCACGCTCGAGTCCGGCCAGCCGACGCCGAGCGACGCCGACGGCACGGCCGGTTACCCGAGCCACCGCGGCCTCACGCTGGTGAACAACCACGAGATCGACGGCACCGAGCCGTATCCGGTCCCGGCGATCGAGGGCCTGGTCTACGACCCGGGAGCCGGCGGCGGCACGACGAACATCGACGTCGACCGCCACGGCAAGCGGATCCGCGAGTACGTCAGCCTGGCCGGTACGCACAACAACTGCGCCGGCGGCAAGACGCCCTGGGGCACATGGCTGACCTGCGAGGAGACCGAGCAGAAGGCGGTCGCCCCGTTCACGAAGGACCACGGCTTCGTCTTCGAGGTCGACCCGTTCGACCGGAACGCGAACACGAACCCGGTCGCGTTGAAGTTCCTCGGCCGCTACGCGCACGAGGCGGTCGCGGTCGACCCGAACACCCACGTGATCTACCTGACCGAGGACGCCAACACGCCGCACGGCCTGTTCTACCGGTGGACCCCGCCGCACGGCTTCCACGGCGGCAAGGGCGCGCTCAAGCGGCTCGCGGCGAAGAGCGACACGGCCGGCACGCTCCAGGCGCTGAGCGCCTTCGACGGCAAGACCCACATCACCGACCTCTCGCAGGCGACCAAGCCCGGCACCCGCTACCGGGTCAAGTGGGTCGACGTGCCCGACCGGCTGGCCTCGGAGACCTCGGTGCGCAAGCAGTTCACCGCCGACCAGGTGACGAACAGCCGCAAGCTCGAAGGGGCCTGGTGGGGGCACCACGGCGCGTACTTCGTCGCCAGCTACGCGCGGAAGACCGACGGCAGCGTCGCCGAGCACGACGGCCAGGTCTGGTTCTACGACCCGCGGTCGAGCACGATCACGCTCGAGACGATCTTCGGCGTCAACCCGACCCCGGACGTCGACGGCCCGTTCGACGGGCCCGACAACATCACGGTCTCGCCCTACGGCGGCGTGATCGTGGCCGAGGACGGCGAAGGCGTGCAGCACCTGGTCGGCGTCACGGACCGGGGCGCGTCGTACCCGCTGGCCCGCAACGACTTCAACGGCAGCGAGTTCACCGGCCCGAACTTCAGCGCCGACGGCTCGATCCTGTTCGCGAACATCCAGACGCCCGGTTACGTCCTGGCGATCACCGGCCCGTGGCATCGCGTCCGCTAATGCGGCTCCGCTGAGCGCGAAGGGGCGGGCCGCACAGCGGCCCGCCCCTGGGTTCCCCGGCTCACCGGCGCGCGTAGAACGCGCGGCTCCGCGAGCCCAGCAACAACACCAGCACGAGGACGCCGAGCCCGAGCTGGGTCAGCGACAGCACCCCGTGCTCCAGCCGATCGCTGGTCACCGCGAAATCGACACCGGGCACGACGACGCCGACCCCGGCGACGAACGCCGCCAGTATCTGCAGCGCCGCGACGACGATGGCGATCGTGTACGCGCGGTGGCCGCCCTGCCAGAGTCCCCTCAGGACCAGCACCCACAGCACGACGAAGACCAGGGGAGCGATCCCCCACAGGTCCCCGTGCACCAGGTCCGACACACCGGAGTAGACGAGGTTCAGTGGCACCAGCGCGAGCAGCACGATCGCTCCCAGTGCGGCGGCCGGCGGCCGCGTCGGCGTCGTGACGTTCACTTGTGCCTCCCAGCACCGGCGGCGAAGAACAGACGGCTTTGGCGGGATCCCACCAGGAGCGCCAGCACCGCGAGGGCGAGCGCGAGCCCGGTGATCGACGGGACGGTGTCCACGAACCCGTGGATCTCGCCGGTGTCGTCGAGCTCGGGCACCAACGGGGCCAGCGCGGTGGTGAGCGCGGACATGATGGTGAACGCCGTGGCGACGACCGCGAACGCATAGGCGATCCGCCCGCCCCGCCAGAGCCGGACGATCAGCAGCGTCCACAGCCCCAGGAAGACGATCGGCACCGCGACCCAGGGGTCGAGGCCGACGACCTCCCCGACGGTGACGAACGCCAGCCGGACCGGCAGGATCGCCAGCAGCACGATCGCGACGATGGTCGGCGCCGGCGGCCGTACGGACGCGTCGGAGATCATCGTGCTCATCGGCGTCGGGCGTAGTAGGCGCGGACGCTCCGGGGGTACAGCAGCGCGACGAGCACCGCCAGACCGAACACCGTGCGCGCCACCGGCCAGACGGCGTCGTGCCAGTCGTCCAGGTCCGACAGCGCCGGGAACGCGCCGGCGACGGTGAGCGTGGCGGCGACCGTGACCAGGACGTATGCG
This sequence comes from Cryptosporangium sp. NPDC051539, assembly GCF_044454545.1. Classification (NCBI taxonomy): domain Bacteria; kingdom Bacillati; phylum Actinomycetota; class Actinomycetes; order Cryptosporangiales; family Cryptosporangiaceae; genus Cryptosporangium; species Cryptosporangium sp. NPDC051539. The sequence continues at coordinate 24,387 of NZ_JBITDV010000011.1, forward strand.
AGGTTGTTGCCGTTCCAGAGCCCGGTCAGCAGCAGGCCCCACACGCCGAGCTCGAGGACCGGGCCGATCACCAGCAGGTCGTGGTGGAGAAATCCGGCCGTGACGAGGTATCCGAAATACCCCGCGTAGACGCCGGCCAGAAGCGTGACGAGAACGGCTGCCGGTGGCCGCACCGGTACCGGTAAGGCGTGCACAGGGACCCCCTTGGAGAGTGACGTGTCAACGTCCACAAGGGTCCGATCTCCGGGCTGAGCAGTTGGTTCGCGGCCCGACGCCGAGACTGTGCGGGTGACGACAGTCAGGCGCCGGCGCCCCCGTCGACCCGAAGGACGGTCCCGGTGACGAACGACGCCCGGTCGCTCAGCAGCCAGGCGACGGCCTCGGCGATCTCCGACGGCTGGGCACCGCGCCGCAGCGGGGTGGCCGCCACGAGCCGGTCCTGCAGGCCGGGCTCGTCGGCCTCCCAGGCCCGGATCATCTCGGTCAGCGTGTTGCCCGGCGCGACGCCGTTGACCCGGATGCCCTCCGGACCCCAGTTCACCGCAGCCGACTCGGTCAGGCTGTTCAGCGCCCGTTTCATCGCCCCGTACGCCGGGAGCACCGGGTTCGCCCGCCAGCTGCCGACACTCGAGTTGTTGACGATCGCCCCGGTGCCCGCCGTCGAGCGGATCGCGGCGACCTCGGCGACCATCGCCAGCCACTGCCCGCGCAGGTTCACCTGGTACAGCCGATCGAAGTCCTCCACTCCCACGGCGTCCACGGGGGCGGGCCCGGCGTTCACCGCCCCGTTGTTGAAGGCCACGTCCAGCCGCCCGTACAGCGACACCGCGCGGGCGACCGCGGAACGCACGCTCGCCTCGTCGGCGAGATCGCACACCACGTACTCGGCCACGCCTCCGGACGCCCGCACCTCGGCGGTGACGGCCTCCAGTTCGGCGGACGTCCGCGCGGCGAGCAGCACCCGCGCACCCTCGCGGGCGAACAAGCGGGCCGCCGCCGCTCCGATACCGCGCCCGGCACCGGTGATGAATGCAACTTTGTTCTCCAGCAACATGCCCACCACGGTCGTCCGGGCCGGTGCCGTCAGCCAGGCACCGCCGGTACCTGGCTGCGGGCCGGGACGGGGCGCACACTCGTCACCGTGGACCGGAACGAACTCGCCGACTTCCTGCGCACCCGGCGCGAGCGGATCACCCCCGCCGACGTCGGCCTGCCCGCCGGGCGGCGGCGCCGGACGCCGGGCCTGCGCCGCGAAGAGGTCGCCCACCTCGCGTTCATTTCGACCGAGTACTACACCCGCCTGGAACAGGCCCGCGGCCCTCATCCGTCCCGCGAAGTGCTGGCCGGGCTGGCCCGCGCGCTGCGCCTCAGCGACGCCGAGCGGGACCACCTCCACGAACTCGCGGGCGCGCCGCCCGCGCTGCCGCCCGGCCCACCCCGAGACGTCCGCCGGAGCATCTACGACCTGATCGAGCGGTTGCCGCTGTCGGCGGCGTTCGTCACGAGCGCGACGCTCGACGTGCTGGCCTGGAACGATCTCGCGGCCGCGCTGATGGAGGATTTCTCGGCCGTACCTCCGCGGGAACGAAACCTCATGCGCCGGGCCTTCTTCGGTACGCTCTACGGAGTCTCGGACACCGAGGCGTTCGCCCGCTCGTCCACTCAGCGACTCCGCCGCGCCGCCGGTCGCTACCCGGCCGATCCGGACGTGAAAGCCCTGGTGGAGGACCTGCTTGCCGGAAGCGCGACGTTCGCCGAGCTGTGGGCCTCCCACGACGTCGACCGCGAGCCGACGCTGCGCAAGACGTTCAACCACCCGCTCGTCGGCCCGATCACTGTCAATTGCGACGCACTGGACATCGCGGACTCCGATCAGCAGCTCGTCATCTACACCGCCGAACCGGGATCACCCTCCGAAGAAGCGCTCCGGCTCCTGTCGGTGATCGGAACCCAGCGCATGGACGTGACGCACTGAGCGCGCCGTTCGCGTTTTTTGGAGGTTTCCTACAACACCAGCGCTCCACCGTGCGCGATGCGATCCATTGGAGGGTTCCCCGGAATCGAGCAAGGTAGAGGCCGAGGCTATTCAAAGGAGGCTCGGTCGGGTGTTCAGTCGTGTCGCCATCGTCAACCGCGGAGAGGCCGCCATGCGGCTCATCCACGCCGTCCGGGATCTCTCGGCGGAGACCGGCGCAAAGATCGAGACCGTCGCCCTCTACACCGATGCCGACCGGTCCGCCACGTTCGTCCGCGAAGCCGACGTGACGTATTCGCTGGGCCCGGCGTCCAAGCGCCCCTACCTCGACCACGCGGTGCTCGAGCGGGCGCTGGTCGAGACGAAGGCCGACGCGGCCTGGGTCGGCTGGGGCTTCGTCGCAGAAGACCCCGCGTTCGCCGAGCTCTGCGAGCGGATCGGCGTCACGTTCATCGGGCCGAGCGCCGAGGCGATGCGCCGGCTCGGCGACAAGATCGGCGCGAAGCTGATCGCCGAGGAGGTCGGTGTTCCGGTCGCCCCGTGGAGCCGGGGCGAGGTCGCCACCCTCGACGAGGCACTGCGTGCCGGCGCGGCGATCGGCTACCCGTTGATGCTCAAGGCCACCGCCGGTGGTGGCGGTCGCGGCATCCGTCGCGTCGACGACGCCGACGATCTGGCCGACGCCTACGAGCGCACCAGCCAGGAAGCGCTCCGGGCGTTCGGCTCCGGCGTCGTCTTCCTGGAGCGCCTGGTCACCGGCGCCCGCCACGTCGAAGTGCAGGTCATCGCCGACGGCCAGGGCACCGCGTGGGCGCTCGGCGTCCGCGACTGCTCGGTGCAACGGCGGAACCAGAAGATCATCGAGGAGTCGGCCTCCGCGGTCCTCGACGAAAGTCAGGTCAAGGAGCTCAAATCATCCGCCGAGCGGCTGGCGATCCAGGTCGGCTACCGGGGCGCCTGCACGGTCGAGTTCCTGTACCACCCGGGTGAGAAGCTGTTCGCGTTCCTCGAGGTCAACACCCGCCTCCAGGTAGAGCACCCGATCACCGAGATCACCACCGGGACGGACCTCGTCCAGCTGCAGCTGCACGTGGCCGGCGGGGGCCGGCTGGAAGGCCCGCAGCCGGCCGAACTCGGCCACGCGGTCGAGGCCCGGCTGAACGCCGAAGACCCCGACCGCGATTTCGCACCGTCACCCGGCCGCATCGCGCGTCTCGCCCTGCCCGCCGGCCCGGGCATCCGGGTCGACACCGGGGTCAGCGAGGGCGACACGATCCCGGCCGACTTCGACTCGATGATCGCGAAGATCATCGCTTACGGCCGCGACCGCGAGCAGGCGCTCGGCCGGCTGCGGCGGGCGATGGCCGAGACGATCGTCCTCATCGAGGGCGGTGCCACCAACAAGAGCTTCGTCCTCGATCTGCTCGACCAGCCCGAGGTCGTCGACGCCAGCGCCGACACCGGCTGGATCGACCGGGTCCGGGCCGAGGGCCGCCTGGTCAACCACCGGCACTCGGCGGTGGCGCTGGCCGCCGCCGCGATCGAGGCCTATCAGGACGAGGAACTGGTCAGCCGCGGCCGGCTGCTCGCGACCGCGCACGGTGGGCGTCCGCAGGTGCAGCACGAGCCCGGGCGTCCGCTCGACCTGAAGCTCCGCGGCGTCGGCTACCGGGTCGCGGTCACCCGCACCGGCCCGCACCGCTTCCGCGTCGCGTTCCCCGGCATCGGTGCGGCCACGGCCGACGTCGAGGTCGACCGGTTCGACGAGCACACCGGCCAGATCGTCGTCAACGGGCACCGGTTCCGGCTGGTGTCGGCGACGCACGGCCCGATCCACCTGGTCGAGGTCGACGGCGTCGCGCACCGGATCAGCCGGGACGAGGGCGGCGTCGTCCGTTCGCCGGCGCCCGCGCTGGTGGTGGCTACCCCGCTCGGCGTCGGTGACGAGGTCGAATCCGGTGCGCCGATTCTCGTCCTCGAGAGCATGAAGATGGAGACCGTGCTGCGCGCGCCGTTCCGCGCCCGGGTCCGCGAGTGCGCGGTGTCGGTCGGCAGCCAGGTCGAGACCGGAGCACCGCTGCTGCGCCTGGAGCCGTTGCCGGAGGAAGGCGCGGCGGAAGAGGCGGCGGCCGAGGCCGCGGTCGAGATCGAGCTTCCCAACGGCCACGGCGAGCCCACCGCGGCCGAGCGCCTGACCCGCGGCCTGCAAGACCTGCAGAGCCTCCTGCTCGGTTTCGACGCTGACCCGGACGACTCCAAGCGCGTGCTGGCCGACTACCTGGCGGCACGCGCCGAGCTGGGCGAGCGCCCGGTCCAGGGCGAGCTCGACCTGCTCACGGTCTTCGCCGACCTCTCCGAGCTGAGCCGCAATCAGCCGAGCGGCGAGCTGGACGTCGAGCCGGGAAGCCCCGTGCACAGCCCCCGCGAATATCTGCACAGCTACCTGCAGAGCCTCGACGTCGAGCGGGCCGGTCTGCCCGAGCGGTTCCAGGCCAAGCTCACCACGCTGCTCGCTCACTACGGCGTCACCGACCTCGACCGGACGCCGGAACTGGAGGCCGCGGTCTTCCGGATCACGCTGGCCCAGCAGCGGATGAGCGCGGACGTCGCGGTGGTGTCCGAGCTGCTGCGGCAGTGGCTGGCCGGTCCGCCGCCGGTGGGTGCGATGCGTGAGCCGGCCGGGCTCGTCCTCGAGCACCTCGTCCAGGCCACCCAGGTCCGTTTCCCCACCGTCTCCGACCTGGCCCGCGGTGTCGTCTTCCGCTGGTTCGCGCAACCGCTGCTGCGCCGCAACCGGGCCCAGGTCTATGCGGCCGTCCGCGAGGATCTCCGCTATCTCGACCACCATCCGGACGCCCCGGACCGCGCGGATCGCATCCAGGCGCTGGTGGCCAGCGCCGAACCGCTCGTCCGGCTGATCGGGCAGCGGATCGGTCGTCCGGGACGGGACCCGGTGCCGCTGCTCGAGGTGTTCTGCCGCCGCTACTACGGCAACCGGGCGCTGTCCGGGATCACCGTGCTGGAGGTCGGCGGCTGCCGGTTCGTCACCGCGCAGCACACCGCGCCGGACCGGGTGACCCGCCTGGTGAGCACCGCGGTCGACTTCGAGGCGCTGCCGAGCGCGGTCGGCGCCGTGCACGCGCTCGCCGCCGACGTCCCGGCGCGGGGCCTCGTCGCCGACCTCTACGTCACCTGGGACGACCAGCCGGACGCCGACGCGATGGCGGTGCGGCTGGGCGAGTTGCTGTGCGGCGACCCGCAGTCGGCCGGCGTCCGGCGGATCACGATCACGGTGGCCGGCGCGCCCGGCGCGGTGATGCACCACCACTTCACGTTCCGGCCGTCCGAGGACGGATTCGAGGAGGACCGGCTGATCCGCGGGCTGCACCCGCAGATCGCCCGGCGTCTGCAATTGCAGCGCTGGCGCGCGTTCGACCTCACCCGGCTGCCCTCGTCGGACGAAGAGATCTACCTGTTCAAGGCGGTCGCGCGCAGCAACCCGTCGGACGAGCGGCTGATCGCGTTCGGCCAGGTCCGCGACCTGACTCCGCTGCGCGAGACGGACGGGCGCCTGGTCGCGCTGCCCGCACTGGAAGACGCGATCACCACCGGTCTGGACGCGATCCGCGGCATCCAGGCCCAGCGTCCGCAGAACCGGCGGTTCGATACGAACCGGATCATGATGTACGTCTGGCCGCCGACCGAGCTGACCAACGACGAGATCGAAGCGCTCGTCCAGCGCGTGCTGCCGGCCACGGCCGGTGCCGGCCTGGAAGAGGTCCAGTTCATCGGCCGCGCGCCCACGCCCACCGGCGACCTGGCCGAGGTGTCGGTGCGGATCGGCTTCGACCCGGGGCGGGGCGTGCGCCTGGACGTCGGCGAGACGTCCGACGAGCCGTTCCAGCCGCTGGACGACTACCGCCAGAAGGTGCTGCGGGCCGCCCGGCGCGGAACCGTCTACCCGTACGAGCTGATCGGGCTGATCGCCGGGGCCGAGGGCACGTTCGTCGAGCACGACCTGGACGAGACCGGGAACCTGGTACCGGTCGACCGGCCCAAGGGCGAGAACAAGGCCGCGATCGTGGCCGGGGTCGTGACGACGCCGAGCCGGCGGCACCCCGAGGGCGTCACCCGGGTCCTCCTGCTCGGTGACCCGACCAAGGCCCTCGGTGCGCTCTCGGAGCCGGAGTGCACGCGGGTGATCGCCGCACTCGACCTGGCCGAGCGGTTGCGCGTTCCGCTGGAGTGGTTCTCGCTGTCGGCGGGCGCACGGATCTCGATGTCGTCCGGTACCGAGAACATGGACTGGATCGCGGCGGCGCTCAAGCGGATCGTGACGTTCACCCAGGACGGCGGCGAGATCAACATCGTCGTCGCGGGCATCAATGTCGGCGCCCAGCCGTACTGGAACGCCGAAGCGACGATGCTCATGCACACCAAGGGCATCCTGGTGATGACGCCGGACTCCGCGATGGTGCTCACCGGCAAGCAGTCGCTCGACTTCTCCGGCGGGGTCTCGGCCGAAGACAACTACGGCATCGGCGGCTACGACCGGGTGATGGGCCCGAACGGCCAGGCGCAGTACTGGGCCCCGAATCTGCCCGCGGCGCGGGACGTCCTCATGAAGCACTACGACCACACCTACGTGGCGCCGGGTGAGACCTCGCCCCGGCGGGCCCCGACCGTCGATCCGGCCGACCGGGACGTGTCCGACTTCCCGCACGCGATCGTCGAAAGCGACTTCCGGACGGTCGGGGAGATCTTCTCGGCCGAGCACAACCCGGACCGGAAGAAGCCGTTCGACATCCGCACCGTCATGCGCGCGCTGTCCGACCAGGACCATCCGGTGCTGGAGCGGTGGGCAGGCATGGCCGACGCCGAGACCTCGGCGGTGCAGGACGTGCACATCGGCGGTCGGCCGGTCTGCCTGATCGGGATCGAGTCGCGGTCGGTGCCGCGACGCGGCTTCCCGCCCACCGACGGGCCCGACACCTACACGGCCGGGACGCTGTTCCCGCGGTCGTCGAAGAAGACCGCGCGGGCGATCAACTCGGCCTCGGGGAACCGGCCGCTGGTCGTGCTCGCGAACCTGTCCGGGTTCGACGGGTCGCCGGAGTCGATGCGCAAGCTCCAGCTGGAGTACGGCGCCGAGATCGGCCGGGCGATCGTGAACTTCCGCGGCCCGATCGTGTTCTGCGTGATCTCCCGCTACCACGGCGGAGCGTTCGTGGTGTTCTCGAAGGCGCTCAACCCGAACATGACCGTGCTCGCGCTGGAAGGTTCGTTCGCGTCCGTCCTCGGCGGTGCTCCGGCCGCGGCCGTCGTGTTCTCCAGCGAGGTGAACAACCGCACCGCGACCGACCCGCGGGTGACCGAGCTGCAGGCGCAGCTCCCGACCGTGAGCGGCGCGGAGCGGGCGGCGCTGACCGCGCGCCTGGCCGACGTGCGGACCGCGGTGCGGGCCGAGCGGCTCGGCGAGGTCGCGGCGGAGTTCGACCGGGTGCACAGCATCCAGCGCGCGGTGGACGTCGGGTCGGTGGACGAGATCATCAGCGCGTCCGAGCTCCGGCCGAAGATCATCGAGGCGATCGAGCGGGGCCTATGCCTTTGACGAACGATCCGCCCGGGATCCACGACGTCCCCGACGAGTTCACCACCGCGCGTGTCGACGTCGGGGACGTCGAGATCTTCGTCCGGTACGGCGGCTCCGGCCGGCCGCTGGTGCTGCTGCACGGCTATCCCGAGTCGCACCACCTCTGGGCCCCGATCGCCGAGGCGCTCGCCTCCGAGTTCACGGTCGTGCTGCCCGACCTGCGGGGCTACGGCGAGAGTGGCAAGCCGCCCTCGGCCGACGACCACTCCACGTACTCGAAACGCGCGATGGCGGGAGACGTGCGGAACCTGATGCACCACCTCGGGTTCGACGTCTTCGACGTCGCCGGTCACGATCGGGGTGGACGGGTGGGCTACCGGCTCGCCCTCGATCATCCGGACGCCGTCCGGCGTCTGTCCGTGCTCGACATCGTGCCGACCGGCGAGGTCTGGGCCCGGGCCGACGACCGGTTCGCGCTCGGGTACTGGCACTGGCCGTTCCTCGCGCAGCCGTCGCCGGTGCCCGAGACCCTGATCGGCCGTGACCCCGATTGGTTCTTCTTCGACGCCCAGTTCGGCGGCATCATGCGATCGTTCCCGGCGCTGGCCGAGTACTCGCGGTACGTCAACGATCCCGAGGTCGTGCGCGCGATCTGCGAGGACTACCGGGCCGGCGCGACCTACGACCGCGCGCTCGACGCCGCCGACCGCGCGGCCGGGCGGCGGATCGGCTGCCCCGTCCAGGTGCTCTGGGGCGCGAAGGGCGTGATCGGCAAGTGGTACGACCCGCTCGCGGTCTGGCGGGACTGGGCATCCGATCTGACCGGCGAACCCCTCAACAGCGGCCACTTCCTCCCGGAGGAGAACCCGGCCGCGACCACGTCGGCACTCCGGCGTTTCCACGGCGACTGAAAGGCCCGGCGGATGGGGATCACCCACATCGGCGGCCCGACCGTTCTCTTCGAGACCGCGGGCCGCCGGATCCTGACCGACCCGACGTTCGATCCTCCCGGCCGCCGGTACAGCTTCGGTTTCGGGACGGCGTCCCGGAAGGTCACCGGCCCGGCCGTTCCGGCCTCCGGCGTGGGACCGATCGACGTGGTGCTGCTCAGCCACGACCACCACGCCGACAATTTGGACGACGCCGGTCGCGCGCTTCTGCCGTCGGCCGGCACCGTGATCACGACGACGAGCGGCGCCAGGCGATTGGGCGGCGCGGGGCAGTCGGGCGGCGCGGGGCGGTCAGGGCCCGCGGACGTCCGCGGGCTGGCGCCGTGGGAGTCGACCGTGCTGTCGTCGCCGGGAAAACCCGACCTCACGATCACCGCGACGCCGTGCCGCCACGGCCCGCTGTTGTCGCACCCGATCGTCGGGGACGTGGTGGGGTTCGTGCTCTCCTGGGAAGGCGGACCCGGCCCACTCTGGATGACCGGCGACACCGTGCTGTACGACGCCGTGCGCCAGGTCCCGGATCGGATCGACGTCGACACGATGCTGTTGCACCTGGGCAGTGTGCAGTTCGGGCTGACCGGCCCGGTGCGCTACACGATGAACGCCCGGGAGGGCCTGGAGCTGATCGGACTCGCGAAACCGAGGTTGGTGGTGCCGGTGCACTACGAGGGTTGGAGTCACTTCCACCAGCCCGAATCCGAGGCCCGCACACTCCTGCACGACCCGCAGGTGCATTGGCTCGAACCCGGGGTAAGCACTGAGGTATGACATCTGCACTGGAACTGCACGGAACGCCTCACGTCGAGCGGTACCTGGAGACCAACGGCGAGGACGGGTACCACTGGCGGAACGGGACGACGATCCTGCTGCTGTTCACCCAGGGGCGTAAGTCCGGTGAGCAGCGGACGCACGCGCTGATCTTCCGTCCGTGGGGGGAGGACGCCTACCTGGTCGTCGCGTCGAAAGGTGGCAACGACGCGCCCCCGGCCTGGTTCCTGAACCTCGAGGCCGACTCGGCGGTCGAGGTTCAGGTCAAGGGCGACCGGTTCCCGGCCCGGGCCCGGGTGGCGACGCCGGAGGAGAAGCCGGAGATGTGGGCGACGATGGTCGACGCGTGGCCGGACTACGCCGAATACCAGAAGAAGACGAGCCGGGAGATCCCGGTCGTGGTACTCGAACGAACCAGGTCATTGCATTCATGAATTCCTCATGAAGGCGAGTCGATTCTCGAAAAATAGCCGAGATATTTGCGAACACCGCTTTCGGATCCCCGTTCCACTGTGGTGGAATTCGGCCCGTCGCTGCCGAATCCGTGGAAGAAAGCTGGTCGATGAGCTTACGCAGGGTTTTTACCGGTGCGATGGTCGCGGCGCTGGTCAGTCTCGCTGCCGCGTGCGGCACCAGCGAGGAGAACGGCAGTTCGGAGTCGGGCGGTGCGTTCACGCCGCCGAAGTTGTCGGCGTTGGACAAGTTGGGAAAGTCGGAAGGCGCGCTGAACGTACTGGCGTGGGCGGGGTACGCCGAGGACGGTTCGAACGATCCGAAGGTCGATTGGGTGAGTCCGTTCGAGAAGTCGACCGGGTGTCAGGTCAACGTGAAGGTGTTCGGTACGTCGGACGAGGCCGTGTCGCTCATGAAGACCGGCCAGTACGACACCGTCTCCGCCTCCGGTGACGCCTCACTGCGGCTCATCGCGGGTGGTGACGTGGAGCCGGTGAACACGGGGCTGGTGCCGAACTACGCCGACCTCTTCGGGTTCCTGAAAGACCAGAAGTGGAACAGCGTGAAGGGGGTCTCGTACGGGATCCCGCACGGCTGGGGTGCGAATTTGCTGATGTATCGCACTGATGTGGTGAAGCCGGCGCCGACGTCCTGGAGCGCGGTGTTCGAGGCTGACGCGGCGACGAAGGGCAAGGTCACGTCGTACGACTCGCCGATCTACATCGCGGACGCGGCGCTGTACCTGATGAAGTCCAAGCCCGACCTCAAGATCAAGAACCCCTACGCGCTGGACGACAGGCAGTTCGCCGCAGCCGTCGACCTGTTGAAGAAGCAGAAGGCGAACGTGGGGGAGTACTGGTCGGACTACCTCAAGGAGGTGTCGGCGTTCAAGTCGGGTGACTCGGTGATCGGGACGACTTGGCAGGTCATCGCGAACGTGGCGAAGTCGGAGAAGGCTCCGGTGGAGGCGATCCTGCCGTCGGAGGGTTCGACCGGTTGGTCCGACACCTGGATGGTGGGGGCGAAGTCCAAGCACAAGACGTGTGCGTACAAGTGGCTCGACCACATCGTGTCGCCGACCGTGAACGCCCAGGTCGCGGAGTACTTCGGCGAGTCGCCGGCGAATCCGAAGGCGTGTGCGTTCACCGCCGACAAGAACCACTGCGACACCTACCACGCCGGTGACGAGGCCTACGCGAAGCAGATTTGGTACTGGTCGACGCCGATCACCCAGTGCCTCGACGGCCGTACCGACGTGAAGTGCAAGGACTATTCGAACTGGACCGCGGCCTGGACCGAGATCAAGGGGTAGGACCGGCTCGGCCCGCCCGGCCGACGTTCCGTCCCGGGCGGGCCGTGCACTACGACAGCTAGATCGAGATCCGGATGCCGAGGAGGTCGACGTCGATGAGCTTGCCGCCTTCGTCCTCGTCCGCGCCCTTCTCGTCGTCGGCCGGGGGGTCGGCCGGGGAGGACTCGGTGGGTGCGGCCTCGTCGGCAGGCGGCTCGGACGGTGCGGCGCTCTCCGGAGCCGTGGCCGTGGCACTCGGGTTCGCGGACGCGGACGCCGACGGGGACGGGTCGGCGGTCGTCTCCCTGGCGTCGTTCTCGGTCTCCACCGAGATCGGCCGGCCCGGTGCCCCGAGCGGCTCGTTGCTCTCGGTCGGATGCCGGCTGGGCAGCCCCAATGCTTCGGATTCACCCGGGCTGAGCAGCCCGAGCACCACGACCGTGGCGTACGCCAGCCCGATGAGGCTGGCCACGCACAACGCGAACCGCACGGTGCGCGAGACGGTGGACGGCGCGAACGCCGGTCCCTCTTCGAGGTCGCGCTGCCGACGTCTGCGGTACCGGTGACGCCCGGGGTCGGGCGCCGCGACGGGAGGAAGTTCGGCCTCGGTCGATCTCTCCAGCGCTTCCGGTAACGACTCCTGTTCGGTGTCGTCGACCAGCGCTATCGGCACTCGAGCCATGGTTAGCATGTTAAGCCTTGTGTCCAGTTATGCCTAGTTGTGCTGATGATTCCCCTGATACGTAGTTCTATTGTGGCTGGTCACGCCGGCTCGGCCTGGCGAATCTCCACCACGTACCCGGCTCCCCGAACCGTGTGGATGAGCGTCGGGTAGCCGAGCTTCCGCCGTAGCTGCGCCACGACGACGTCGACCACGTTCGACATCGGCTCGGTTCGCGAGTCCCAGCAGTGCTCGATCAGCTGGCTCCGGCTGATGATGTCGCCCGGCGCCGAGGCGAGGATCTCCAGCACCGCGAACTCCTTCGCGGTCAGCGTCAGCAAGACCCCGCCGCGCCGGACCTGCCGACGCCGTACGTCGATGTCCACGTCGCCGACCTGCAGGATCGTCGTGGCGGGGCCGCCACTGTTGGCCGAGCGACGGCACAGGCTGCGGACCCGGGCCACGAGTTCGGCGGTGGCGAACGGCTTCACCAGGTAGTCGTCGCCGCCCGAGGTGAAGCCCGCGACCCGGTCGGCCACGGTGTCGCGGGCGGTGAGGAACAGCACCGGCGTCGACCAGCCGGCCCGGCGTCTGCCTTCGACGTACGTGATGCTGTCGCCGCTGGGCAGGATCCGGTCGAACACGACGCACCCGTACGGGTGCGTGGTGATCGCGTCGTGGGCGGGCGGGATGTCGTCGACCAGGTCGACCGCCATCCCCGCACCGCGCAGTGCCGCGGAGACCGCATAGCCCAGTTCCGCCTCGTCATCCACTACGAGTACCCGCATGCCGCACATCGTGCCATTGTTCGAACCGGGCCCGGTAACGGTCTTCATGAATTCCTCATGATCGAGCCGCTCATGAGGAATTAATGAGGTTGAGTCGATATGCACAACTCGTTCGATCGAATTGACGGACTGCCTTTCCTAGTTCGTTTCCATTGTGGTGAAATGCAATTCGAGCGGGACCGGTGGACGCACGTGCGCACCGGCTGCGGCGCATGTTCACCTACTGATCGCATGGACGGAGGAGTCGTGCCAACGTCCCTTCTGGACCGGAGCCCCGTACGGCCACCGGAAGATAACGCGGAGCGGGTGGACAGCACCGGCCGACCGGCCGAAAAGCACCCATCGTCCGAGCTCGACACGGATTACCGGACAGGCGTCGGGACCCGCCTGTTCGGCAATACCTCGATCCGGCTGAAGGTCATCTGGATCACGCTGGTACCGCTGATCGCGATGTTCCTGTTCTCGGGAATCGTGGCCCACTCGGTGCTGGACGAGGCACAGACGGCGAGCAAGATCCAGGATTTCGCCCGGCTCGGTAACCAGTCGTCGTCGCTGGTCGACGTCCTGCAGATCGAGCGGTCATCGGCGGCGGCGTACGTCACCGACCCCGGAAAGACGCCCGGTCATCCGACGCTCAAGCATTTCGTCGAGCAGGGCCGGAACACCGACGCGGGTTTCCGCCGGTTCCTCGACGAGTACGAGAGCCTCGACCCGGACATCTCGGCGCCGATCAGCTCGGAGTTCGAGCAGGTGAAGCGCGGCTACGCGGTGATGACGCGCAACCGTGACGCGGTGATCGACCAGGCCCGCAAGGGCGGCGTCCGGGTCGGTGCGGCGGTCACCATCTACGAGCAGCTGATCACCAGCCTGCTGCAGGTGAAGGAGCGCCTCGCCGGTGCCGCGGCCGGTGACGAGGCCCTCTCGGCCCAGCTGACCGCGGTGTCGGCCTTCGCGAAGTACAAGGAGGCGATCTGGCAGGAACAGATCGTCGTCCGTACCGCGCTGGAAGACGGCAACAAGCGATTCACGAACGACACGTTCGGCGCCTTCCGCGCCGCGGTCTCGGACGAGAGCGCGTTCCGCAGCCAGTTCCTGCTCTCGGGGACCGACCGTCAGCAGCGGATCCGCAACACCACGCTGACCGAGGAGCTGACCTACCAGCAGCTGCGGACGCGAGCCCAGAACGCCGGGCTCGGCAACCCGCTGTCGTTCAGCCTGGCCACCTGGCTGGAGACCAGCGACCGCGAGAACACGCTGCTCCGCGGCGTCGAGCAGCAGCTCAACTCCGCCACCGTGCGGGACGCCGGCTCGTTCCGGGCCGACGCCATGCAGCAGGCGATCATCGTCATCACGGTGGCGCTCGCCGCCCTGGTCGTCGCGTTGATGGTCTCGCTGGCGGTCGCCCGGTCGATGATCCGCCCGCTGGTGCGGCTGCGATCGAGCGCACTCGAGGTCGCCTACCAATCGCTGCCGGAAGTCGTCCGCAAACTGCAGGACGCGGACCAGCAGACGGTCGCGGCGGCCTCGGCGGAACTGCAGGCGCGGACCGTCGACGTCCAGTCCAGTGACGAGATCGGCCAGGTGGCGCAGGCGTTCAACGCGGTCCACCTGGAAGCGGTGCGGGTCGCGTCCGAGCAGGCCCAGCTGCGGCAGAGCGTCTCGTCGATGTTCGTGAACCTCTCCCGGCGCTCCCAGCTCCTGGTCGACCGGCTGATCCGCCTGATCGACGGCCTGGAGCAGGGCGAGCACGACCCCGACCGGCTGTCGGAGCTGTTCAAGCTCGACCACCTCGCGACCCGGATGCGCCGGAACGACGAGAACCTCCTCGTGCTCGGGGGCGCGGAGTCCGGGCGCAGCTGGGCCAAGCCCGCCCCGCTGCTCGACGTCCTCCGGGCGGCCACGGCCGAGGTCGAGCAGTACACCCGGGTCAAGCTCGGCTCGATCGACGAGGGGGTCGAGATCGCCGCCGGTGCGGTGAACGACACCGTCCACCTGGTCGCCGAGATCCTGGAGAACGCGACGTCGTTCTCCTCGCCCCGCACGGACGTGACCGTCGACGCGCGGCGCGAGGGTGGCCAGGTCGTCATCGAGGTGATCGACCAGGGCATCGGGATGTCCCGGCAGCAGCTCGCGGAGTTCAACGAGCGGCTCGCGAAGCCGCCGGTGTTCGACATCGCGGTCTCGCGCATGATGGGTCTGTTCGTGGTCGGCCGGCTGGCCTCCCGGCACGGCGTCAAAGTGATGCTCCGCGACGGCTCCGGCGGCGGGGTGCTCGTGATGATCACGCTCCCGTCCGGGGTCCTGCACGTCACTGCGCCGTCGGTGGACGCTGCGCCGGTGGGCGCCGTCGATCTCGGGAACCGGCCGATCGAGCGGATCGCGTCGGAACGCCTCGACCTGCCGAAGCGCGAGCCGTCCGGCGGCTCGGCGGTGAACGGATCGTCGTTCGACGGGACGTCGTTCAATGGGTTCGCCACCCCCGGGACCACGTACGCGCCGACCTCCGGCTTCGGCAACTGGTCCGCCTTCGAACCCCCGACGGTCCGCATCACCGCGCCCGAGCCCAGCTGGTCGCAGCCGACGCAGCCGCTCGCGGTGTACCCGGAACCCACGGTCGAGATGCCGTTGCCGATCTTCGAGGCGACGGAGTCCGACTGGTTCCGTTCCCGTCCGGCCACGCTGCCCCCGGTGCCCGACGCACCCGGGGCCGGCCGGACCTCGGGCACCCACGTGTCCGGCCCAGACCCGGCGCCGATGTCGGACTCCGCCCCTGCATCGGCGCCGGCTCCACCGTTCCCGCCCGCACCGGCCACCCGGCCGATGCAGCCGCCGGCACCGATGCCGGGCCCTCGGCCACCGGCCGTCCGCCGGCCGGCCTCGGCGCTCCCGCCGGTCTCGGTGCCGTCCCTGGCGATGTCCGCTGCGGCCCGCACCGGTGCCCCCCGCTTCGGTGAGTCCCGCACTCCGGTCCCTCCATCGGCCCCGACGCCGATGGCGGGGCCGGCCATCCCGGCTCCCGCACCAACGGTGTCGTGGGAGTCGCCGGCCGACAGCGGCTGGAAGGCCGCGCGGGCGGCGGCCGAGTCCGGCCCCAGCGACCTGACCGATTCCGGCCTTCCCAAGCGCGTGCCGATGGCGCACTACGTGCCCGGACGCGTCGAGCGGGCACCGAAGCTCGCGCCCACGCAGCGATCGCCGGAAGCGATCCGCGGTGTCCTGTCCAGCTACCGCAGCGGTCTCGAGCAGGGCCGCCTCCAGATCACCAAGGAGGAGAAGTGAACGCGGCCCAGAGCCTCAGCTACGACGCCCAGAACCTGAACTGGCTGGTGGGCAACTTCGCCAACCGGGTGCCCGGCATCGCCCACGCGGCGGCCGTGTCCGCCGACGGACTGCTGCTGGCGGTCTCCGACGGGCTCCCGCGCGACCGTGCCGACCAGCTCTCCGCGATCGCCTCGGGTCTGGTGAGCCTCACCCACGGCGCCGCGCTCTGCTTCGAGGGCGGCAACGTCAGCCAGACCGTGGTCGAGATGGACACCGGCTTCCTGCTGGTCATGTCGATCAGCGACGGCTCGTCGCTGGCCGTGCTGGCGTCCCGGTCGTGCGACATCGGTCAGGTCGGCTACGAGATGGCGCTGCTCGTCGAACGGGTCGGTCAGGTACTCACCCCGGCGCTCCGGTCGGAACTACACGGCGCTCTGTCGCTCTGAGAGGGGTGTCCGGTGAACTTCGGAAGCACTAGCACGCTCGACAAACCGCGTCGGTCGGCCACCGAGGCCACGTCCGCGAAGATCGTGGTGGCGGGAGGATTCGGCGTCGGGAAGACGACCCTGGTCGGGTCCGTCTCCGAGATCACGCCGCTGACGACCGAAGCGATCATGACCGCGGCGTCGGTCGACGTCGACGACGTCTCCAAGGTCAGCGGGAAGACCACCACGACGGTGGCGATGGACTTCGGCCGGATCACGATCGACGAGGACCTGATCCTCTACCTCTTCGGGACGCCCGGCCAGACGCGGTTCTGGTTCATGTGGGACGAACTGGTCCGGGGCGCGATCGGCGCGGTCGTGCTGGTCGACCCCCGGCGGCTGGCCGACTGCTTCTCGGCCGTCGACTTCTTCGAGCAGCACGACGTTCCGTACGTCGTCGGCATGAACTGTTTCGACGGGATGCAGTCCAACACCGTCCGGGAGATCCGGGAGGCGTTGTCGATCCGGCCGGACGTGCCGATCCTGGCGTGCGACGCCCGGCGGCGGGAGTCGACCAAGAACCTGCTGATCGCGCTGGTCGAGTACGTGCTGCGGATGCGCGGCGCGGGCGGCCTGACGAGTCGTACCGCGGTGCCGCAGACGTGAACACGCGGACGATCCTGGCCGGGTCGCTGGCGCTGCTGCTGGCCGTCGCCGGGTGCAACGCCAAGACCGAGAGCGAGAGCACCGGGACCGGCGGGTTCACGCCCCCGAAGCTCGCGCCGCTGGCCGAACTCGGGACGCCGGAGGGCGCGCTGAGCGTCCTGTCCTGGGCCGGATACGCGGAGGACGGCTCGAACGACCCGGCGATCGACTGGGTGACGCCGTTCGAGCAGGCGACCGGCTGCCAGGTCAGCGTCAAGGTCTTCAACACGTCCGACGAGGCCGTGACGTTGATGAAGACCGGAAAGTACGACGTGGTCTCGGCGTCCGGCGACGCGTCGCTGCGGCTGATCGCCGACGGCACGGTCGAGCCGGTGAACACCGGCCTGGTGCCGAACTACGCGAACCTCTACGGCTTCCTCAAGAACCAGCGGTGGAACAGCGTCAACGACGTCTCCTACGGGATCCCGCACGGTTGGGGCGCGAACCTGCTGATGTACCGCAAGGACGCGGTGAAACCGGCGCCGACGTCGTGGAGCGCGGTGTTCGCGCCGAGCCTCTCGGTCGTCGGCAAAGTGACCGCGTACGACTCGCCGATCTACATCGCGGACGCCGCACTGTGGCTCATGAAGCACCAGCCCGACCTCGGCATCACTAACCCGTACGCGCTGGACGACAAGCAGTTCGCGGCCGCGATCGCGGTGCTCGAGCAGCAGAAGGCCAGCGTCAGTGAGTACTGGAGCGACTATTCGGAGGCGGTGTCGGCGTTCAAGTCGGCCGACTCGATCGTCGGAACCAGCTGGCAGGTGATCGAGAACGTCGCGAAGTCCGAAGGCGCGAACGTCGAGGCGATCCTGCCGTCGGAGGGCTCCACCGGGTGGTCGGACACCTGGATGCTCAGCGCGAAGTCCCCGCACAAGACCTGTGCCTACAAGTGGTTCGACCACATCGTCAGCCCGCGGGTGAACGCGCAGGTCGCCGAGTACTTCGGGGAGGCGCCGAGCAATCCCGAGGCGTGCGCCTTCACCGAAGACAAGACGCACTGCGACACCTACCACGCCAACGACGCGTCCTACGCGAAGCGGATCTGGTACTGGAGCACGCCGCTGTCGTCCTGCCTGGACGGTCGCACCGGCGTGCGCTGCAAGGACTACGAGGACTGGGCCCAGGCCTGGACCACGATCAAGGGTTGACCTCCCCGCCGGCTCAGCCGGTGGGGGAGGGGAACAGGCGCGACCAGAACGTTTCCGGGGAGTCCGGCGGCTCCGAGGGAGACACCGACGAGGAGGGCCCAGTTGCGTGGGACGGGGCTTTCTTCGACGGTGCGGAGCCGACCGGACGTGTGGGGGTCGGCGCCGGCGACGCGGCTTGACGGGGCTGCGTCGCCGGCGCCGGTGCGGTGGCCGACCGGCGCGGGGCGGCCGAGGTCGCCGACGGGGCCGCGGAGCTGGCCTCGCCCGGCAGCGGCAGCGCCGAGATGCCGTGGCCGCCGCCGAGCATGCTGACGCCGAGTAGCGCGGTGTACGTGAGCGCGGTGCCGACCGCGAGACCGAGCCCGACCTTGAGCCAGCGCTTCCGGCGCCCGCTCTGGTCGAGGAAGATCTCCTGCCCGGCGGGCTGACCACCGCGCCGGTGCCGACCGGCCTTGGTCACCGGCGTCATCAGGACGGTGTCAGCGTCGGTATCAGACATGCAGATAACCTAGCATTTCAGTGTTTATCCTGATAGGACTTCACGCATTTCGCTGGAGCAACACGAGGATGCCGAAACCGAGTGCCAGCAGCGGATAGACGACCAGGGCCACCGCGGCTCCGGCCGGGCCGAGCGGGAATGATGTCGCCCCGGTGAGCTGACCGGCCAGCGACGGCAGCAGTGCCCCGAAGACCCGTTCGTCCCAGGGATCCGGCAGGTACACGGCGAAGGCCGGCCCGACGAAAAGCAGTACGGCGATCGCGCCCACCGCCCCCGCCGACGAGCGGAACACCGCTCCGAGCCCCACCCCGATCAGCGCCGCGACGAGGCTCGTCGCCGTGTTGGCCGCGGCGGTGCCCAGCGCGTCCGGAACGGACGTGAAGGGCTCCATCGGCGGCGGGCGGTCGCCGGCCAGCCAGAGGCTCATCAGCGCCGAGGCGGCGGCGGTCAGGACCGCGACCACGCCGGTCAGCCCGAGTACGACGATCACTTTCGCACCGAACAGCCGCGCCCGATTCGGCACCGCGGTCAGCGTCGTCGTGATCGCGCCGGTGCGGTACTCGGCGGTGATCGCGAGCGCGGCCAGGATCGCCAGGATCAGCTGGGAGAGGGGCCCGGTGATCACCGACATGTCGGCGCTCTCGAAGTGCGCCCGGTCCGCCGGCGGGGCGGCGTCCCAGGCCGCGACCATCGCGTGGCCGACGACCGTGGTCAGGGCGAACAGCGGGATCAGCGACCCGAGCAGCCAGTACGTCGAGCGTACCGACCTCAGCTTGAGCCACTCGGCCGCGACGGCGTCACGCATGCTCCACCAGCCGCAGGTAGGCGTCCTCCAGCGACGAGCCGAGCCCGTCCAGCGTCTCCTCGGCCAGCAGGCGTCCGGAACCGATGATCACGACCCGATCCGCGGTCAGCGCCATCTCCGACATCAGGTGGCTGGAGATCAGCACCGCCCGTCCGTCGTCGGCCAGCCGGCGGGCCAGCGTCCGGAACCAGCCGATGCCGGACGGGTCGAGGCCGTTGAGCGGCTCGTCGAAGATCAGCGTGGCCGGGTCGCCGAGCAGAGCGCCGCCGATCGCGAGACGCTGCCGCATGCCGAGCGAGAGGCCCTTGATCCGACGGTCGGCCGCCGCGCTCAGGCCCACTTCGTCGAGCACCTCGTCGGCGCGTGACGACGCGAGGCCGTTGCTGCGGGCCAGCACGCGCAGTTGCGTCCGGGCGCGCAGGCCGCCGTGCACCGCGGCGGCGTCCAGCACCGCGCCGACCACGGTCAGCGGCCGTTCGTAGGCGGCGTAGGGACGTCCGTGCACGAGCGCGGTCCCGCTGTTCGGCCGGTCGAGGCCGAGGATCGCGCGCAGCGTGGTGGACTTTCCGGCGCCGTTGGCGCCCAGGAAACCGGTGACGTGCCCGGCCGGCACCGTGAAACTCAGCCGGTCGACCGCGAGCGTGCGGCCGTAGCGTTTCGTGAGGTCGCGGACTTCGATCATGCACTCCACCGTGGACTTCCGGCGGCCCGGCCGGATCGGCCCGCGGTCGCGTTCCCGGTGGTGACGTCCGACCCCGGGATGACCTGCCGCGGGCTGATGCCCTCCCGCCCCCGGCCCGGTTACCGTCGCCGGGTGACGACGATCGGCTCCGTGCGCCGCCTGGTGCGCTCACCCCGGCTGGACAGCGCCGTGCTGCACGCCGCGGACGTCGTCGCCGCGGCCGTGTTCGTCGGGATCTACGTGCTCTTCGTCGGGCTCGGCGCGGATCCACCGGCGTCCGGACAGCAGTACTACGAGGGACCGGCCTGGGCCGGTTGGCTGATCGCGCTGGCGGTCGGCGCGCCGATCGCGGTCCGGCGCCGGTGGCCGACGGCCGCCTGGGCGGTGTCCTGCGCCGCGCTGACCGCGGCCACGATCGTGCACCTGACGCTGGAGCCCTGGCTCCCGGCCGCGATCATCCTGTTCTCGGTCGGGTTGCAGTCCGCGTGGCCGCGGGCACTGGCCGCGATCGGCGGCACGCTGGCCGCGTGCGCGGGCTCGCTGACGATCGCGGCGCTGGCCGGCCGGGACGGCCGGGCGGCCGACACCATCGGGCTGATCGCGTACGTGTCGCTGATCTCCGGCGGGTCGTGGGTCGCCGGTGCGATCGTCCGCGAGCGCCGGGCCGCGGCCGAGGAGCGTCGTCGCCGGGACGCGGAGCGCACGCTGACCGACGAGCGCCTGCAGATCGCCCGTGAGCTGCACGACGTCGTCGCGCACAGCATGGGCCTGATCGCGGTGCAGGCCGGCGTCGCCAACCACGTCGTCGAGGAACGCCCGGAGGCCGCCCGCGACGCCCTGCGGGTCATCGAGAACACCAGCCGGGCCGCGCTGACCGACATCCGCCGGATGCTCGGCGTGCTGCGGACACCCGAGGCCGAGTTCGCGCCGGCGCCCGGCCTGGACGCGATCCCGGCGCTGGTCGAACGGGCCCGGGCCGGTGGCGCCCGGATCGAGCTGACCGGCCGGATCGATCCGCGGCAGCACTCGGACGCCGTCCAGCTCGTCCTCTACCGGGTCGTGCAAGAGGCGTTGACCAACGTGGTGAAGCATTCGGCGCCGACGTCGGGCCGGGTCTTGCTGGCGGAGACCGGCGGCGAGCTGAGGGTGGAGGTCGAAGACACCGGCCCGCCCGCCGCGCGGCCGGACCCGCCCGAGGGCGGTCACGGCCTGATCGGACTCCGCGAGCGGGTCGCGCTCTACGGCGGTTCGCTGGTTGCGCTTCCCCGGCCCGAGGGAGGGTTCCGCCTGGTGGCGACACTTCCGGTAGCTCATCCGGACGCCACCGAGGTGCGCGGGTGAGCGTCCGGGTGCTGGTAGTGGACGATCAGGCGCTCGTGCGGGGCAGCTTCCGGCTGCTGGTCGACACCGCGGCGGGGCTGACCGTCGTGGGCGAGGCCGGCGACGGCCGTGAGGCGGTCCGGCTGGCCGCCGAGCTCCGGCCGGACGTGGTGCTGATGGACGTGCGGATGCCGGAGCTCGACGGAGTGGCCGCCACCCGGCGGATCTGCGCCGAGGTGCCGGGCGTGCACGTGCTCATCCTCACGACGTTCGACCTCGACGAGTACGTCTACGGGGCGCTGCGGGCCGGAGCCGCGGGCTTCCTGCTCAAGGACGCCCCACCGGCCGACCTGCTGGCCGCGATCCGGGTCGTCGCGGGGGGTGACGCCCTGCTGGCGCCGTCGGTGACCCGCCGGCTGATCGAGCGGTTCGCGGCCGCCGAGCAGCCGCGGCCCGTACCCCAGCTGGACGGGGTCACCCCGCGCGAACGCGAGGTGCTGGTGCTGATCGCCCGCGGCCTCTCGAACTCCGAGATCGCCGCCCGGCTGCACCTCAGCGAGGCGACCGTGAAGACCCACATCGGGCGACTCTTCGACAAGCTGCCCGCCCGCGATCGGGCCCAACTCGTGATCGCCGCCTACGAGAGCGGCCTGGTCGCCGTGGGGGAATAGCCTGTCGCCATGGTGCGGGTTCCGCCGAGTGTCTTCGCTCGCGGTGATCACGCCGATGCTGCTCGCTGCCCAGGCGGTGTTCCCGCACGCGGAGACGCTCGGCCGGGTGCTGGTCGACGTCGTGCTCGTGCTGGTGGTGCTGCTCGGCGGGTGGCTGACCGGCCAGTGGATCTACGGGCCGGTCGCGATCGACCAGGTGCACCCCGGATACTTCCTGCCAACGGTCGCCGGCGGCCTGCTGGCCGCGTTCAGCGCGGCCGCGGTCGGCCAGCGTTCGCTCGGCTGGGTCCTGTTCGGTCTGGGGACGATCTGCTGGCTGGTGCTCGGCTCGATCGTGCTGGCCCGGCTGCTGGTCCGGCCGATGCTGCCGACGCCGCTGGTGCCGACGCTGGCGATCGAGGTGGCACCGGCGCCGGTGGCGAGCCTCGCGTGGTTCCAGCTGCAGGGGCACGGCGTCGACCCGGTCGCGCTGTTCCTGGGCTGGGAGTACGTCGTCGTCGCCGCGATCTCGGTCCTGATCGTCGCGATCGCGGCGCGCACGGTGGTGGCGCTCTCGCGCGGTCGGTTCCTGCCGCGTCCGCCGGTGCCGGCCGTTACGCCCGCAGCAGCGACTGCGGGAAAGTGAACACGCCGTCCGGGTCGAAATGCTTCACGACCGTCTTCAGGCGCGGCAGGTTCGCGCCGTAGTAGGCGGTGGCCCAGTCGGTCTGGTCGGCGTTCAGGTAGTTGACGTACGCGCCGCTGCCCACCAGCGGACGCAGCGCGGTGGAGACCGCGTTCACCGCCGGCCCGCTGCTCGCCCGGCCGCTGTAGATCTGCACCGACGCGGTCGCCTTGCGGTGCACGAACGCGGTGTCGCCGGCCGCGAGCGACCCGACGGCGCCGCCGAGCGCGTCGAACAGCAGCACCATGCCGTTCCGGCGGCGGGCCACGTCGACGACCTCCGCGGCCGTCGAGGCGTTGATCGAGCCGTCGACCAGCCGGGACGCGGCCCGGAACGCTTCCGGCCGGTACGTGCCGCACTCGGCCGCCGTCTTGCTCAGGCACCCGGCGAACGAGCGCATCGCGTCCAGATAGGAGTAGGTGTGCTTCGTCCGGGACGTCGGGGCGGCACCGGCCGCGGAGATCAACGCCGAGAGCTGGGCGTCGAGCCCGTCGGGTGAGCCGGTCCAGGTGCCGGTGACGCGGTTGGTCGGTGCGGCGGCCGCGGTGATCGCGCAGAGCGACGTCAGCCGATTCGGCGCCGCGCGCATCCAGGCGGACCAGGCCGCGAGGACCTTCGCCGACGCCGCGGCCGGGAAGCGGAGCGTGAAGATCGTGACGGTCGGCGCGGGCACGGTGTCGAACGTGAACTGCGTGACGATGCCGCTGTGGCCGCCACCGCCGCCGCGCAGCGACCAGAACAGGTCGGCGTCGTGGTTGGCGTCGGTGGTGCGGATCTCGCCGTCGGCGGTGACGATCGTGGCCGACTTGAGGTGGTCGGACGTCAGGCCGTAGTTACGGACGACCACCCCGAAGCCGCCGCCGAGCGTAAGGCCGGCGACGCCGACCGTCGGGCACGACCCGGCCGGGATCGCGCGCCCGTGCGCGGCGAGCGCGGTGTAGACGTCGATCAGCCGGGCTCCGGAGCCGACGACCGCGGTGTGGTCCGTCCGGACCACGATGCTCTTCAGCGCGCGGACGTCCACGACCACGCCGCCGTTCGGCGTCGAGTAGCCGGGGTAGCTGTGGCCGCCGGAGCGGGCGGCGAGCGGTACACCGTGGCCACCGGCCCGCGTGATGCAGGCCCGCACGTCGTCCGCGTCGGCGACCTGGGCGATCGCGGCCGGTTTCCGGGTGCCGAGCGCGGTGTTGAACGGCGTCGCGGCGGTCGGGTAGCCGTTGTCGCCGGGGAGGAGCAGGTTTCCCTGCAGGGCCCGCCGCAGCCCGGGGAGGTCGAGGCCGGCCGGGGTGGTGGAGGCCTTGACCGGCGCCGCGGCCGATGCCGGGGTCGACGACGGGCCGGACGCCGGGCCTGACGACGCCGAGGTCGGGGCCGTCGCGGGGCGGCTGCACGCGGCGACGCCGGCGAGTGCGCCGAGCGCGAGGAACGATCGGCGATTCAAGGCGGAACCGGTCATGCTCGCATTCAATCGCCCTTGGTTGCCCCCTGCACGTGTCTGTCGGCTATCCGCGGCGAGGGGGCACCGGGTCAACGGAGCTGCCGTCCACAGAGGCTCGGGCTTTGTGTCGTGGCCGGTGATCGGCACTGCGGCCTCGCCCGCCCGCCGAGATGTTCGCGATCGCGGGTCCGGTCGCTGGCGCGGGCGTTCTTGGCCAGAGCGTCCAGCCCGCCGAAGCGCCCGCGGCCCACCCCGAACGCCCCCAGCCACCCCCAGCCACCCCCGGTCCCGTGGCCCGGTCGGCGTGGCCCGGTCGGCGTGGCCCGGTCGGTTGGGCTGGGTCGGTGTGGGCCGGTCGGGTCGGCCCGGTCAGTTCGGCCTGGTCGCTTCGGTCCAGCCGGTCCGCTCCGGTCGGTGGTCGGTGGTCGGTGGTCGGTGGTCGGTGGTCGGTGGTCGGCCGAGTTCAGCGGTCTTGGTCAGCTCGGGCCTAGCCAGTCTCGGTCGGTCCGGCGTGCTCGGCCTGCTCGGTCCGGCCTGCTCGGTTCGGCCGTCGCGGTCCGGGCCGCTCGGTTCGGCCTTCGCGGTCCGGTCTTCGCGGTCCGGCGTGCTCGGCTCGGCGTGCTCGGTCCGGCCTTCCCGCGCGGTCGGCCCGCCTGACTCGGTCGGGCCTGCTCGGTCGGCCGTCGTCGGTCGTGTCGAGGTGGACGTAGGACACGTGGCTGGCGCTCTCGCCGATCTCGGTTGCCAGGTCGGCGCCCAGCTCTTCCTGGAAGCCGGCCATGATCGCCGCAGCGTCGTTCTACGCCAGCGGCGTGGTGCGCGTACGCCAGCGGCGTGGTGCGCCTACGGCAGCAGCCCTGCGCCCATGCCAGCGGTGCGGTCGGCTGCTTCGGCCGGCGTGCGGGCCCGGTCACCGCGGCGCGGTCCTGTGCCAGCGGCGTGGTCCGCTGCGCTGACCTGCAGACGGGCTCAGTCGTCGTCGGCTCGGCCCCCCATGGCAGCAGCGTGGGCCGCTGCGCCGACCCGCGTGGGCGCCCGGTCGTCGTGGGCTCGGCCCCTGATGGCAGCAGGGTGGTCCGCTGCGCGGCTCGCGGGGGGCTTGGGGGCGCGGGTTCGCTAGCAGCAGCGTGATCCGCTGGGCTCACCTGCGAACAGGCGTACAGCGCGGCGTCGCCGACCATCTCGCGCTGCGGCGGGGTGTCGGACGTGACGACCGCGCAGCCCGCGGCGGCACGCTGGTAGACCTTCGTCGGGACTCGGTCGTCGCGGGTTCGACCTCGGGTTGTGGCAGTCCGGGCACAGCTGGGGCTCGGTCGTCGTAGCGCCGTCCTGCGTCAGCGGCCAGGGCGACCTGCAGACGGGTTCGGGCTCCGCCGGCCGCAGCGCTGCGCCGACCCGCGTGGGGTCTCGGCCGGCACGAGGCCGGCACGAGGCCGGCACGAGGCCGGCAGGAGGCCGGCAGGAGGCCGGCAGGAGGCCGGCAGGAGGCCGGCAGGAGGGTGGTCGGCTGCATCGGCCTGCGTGCAGGCGTCTCATCGCGGGATCGGCCTCCGCCACCGGCGGGGCGCTGCTTCGGCCGCGTGAGCCCCCGGTCAATGTGGGGTCGCTGCCTGCCGCCGGCATCGTGACTGCCCCGCACCGCTCAGCGAGCGACGCCGGGGCCCGGCGCCCGGCGAGCGCGGATACGGCCGCGGTGATCGTCGCGGCCAGGAGCGTCTGGCACCGGTGTCAGCCTGGAAGGGTCGCAGCGGCCGAGAAAACATGCGACGGGACCGGGCACCGGCAACCAGGCACGCACGTTCGCACCTGACATCGTTAGTCCGTAATGCTCAATCACCGTAAGTAATAGTACTGACGCGTAGCACAATAATTGTGTGCCGACGTGTCCT
Source organism: Cryptosporangium sp. NPDC051539 (assembly GCF_044454545.1). NCBI lineage: Bacteria > Bacillati > Actinomycetota > Actinomycetes > Cryptosporangiales > Cryptosporangiaceae > Cryptosporangium > Cryptosporangium sp. NPDC051539. The sequence goes on from NZ_JBITDV010000011.1 coordinate 50,376, forward strand.
ACGGCACTGACTGAAACTCGATTCTCGCGGTAAGCGCTTCCAACTTGGTGTTTGATCAAGTTGCTAACTGGCTGCATTGACCATTTCGACGTGATGGGAACCATCGGATGCTTTTCGACCGAGCCCAGCTCACGGCCGCGCTCCCCCAGTACGAAGTGGGTGCTGAGCTGGGCCGCGGAGGTTTCGGGTTGGTCATCGAAGGTCGCCACCGGCGACTCGGGCGACCTGTGGCAATCAAAATTCTGACGATTTCCGGTCCGGATGTGGAACGGCGATTCCTCGCCGAAGCGCAAGTGATGGCCGTATTCGACCACCCGCATGTCGTCCGTGTGCACGACTATGCGGAAAGCGATGGTCTCTGTCTGATCGTCATGGAACATCTTCCGGGCGGCACGCTCACGTCCCGGATCGCGGAGGGCTTACGGCCCGAGACCGCGATCGCGATCGGGCTCGCGATCTCCGACGCGTTGCACGCCGCCCACGAGCGCGGCATCGTCCACCGCGACATCAAGCCCGACAACGTCCTGTTCGCCGCGGACGGCGCGGTCAAGGTCACCGACTTCGGCATCGCGAAGCTGTTCGAGGGCTCGACGATCACCACCGGCACGCTGGTCGGCACACCGGCGTACGCCGCCCCGGAGCAGATCCTCGGCCAGCGGATCGGCCCGCAGACCGACGTGTACGCGGTGGGCGGGCTGATCTACCACATGCTCGCGGGGCGGACGCCGTTCTCTCTGGCGCTGCCGTTCTCGGCGATGCTGCACCACCACTTGAACACGCGGCCCGAGTTGCCGGCCGGCATGCCCCCGCGCATCGCCGAGGTCGTCGGGCAGGCGCTGGAGAAGGAATCGGCCGATCGTCCGGCGTCCGCCAAGGAGTTTGCCCTGGCGCTCGCCGACGCGGCGGCGGCCGAGTTCGGGCCGGGATGGTCCGCGCGGGCGGAGATCCCGCTGCGGGTGGACGACGACATCCGGGCCGCGGTCACGCTGACCGGTGGAGCCGGGCAGGCGCGCCTGGCCGCGGCGGCGGTCCGGCCGGGCTCGCCGGGAATCACGCCGTCACCGGCGCGGCGGCCGCGGTCGGGAGACACCCCGGTGCAGTTGCAGACGCCGCCCCCGGGTCACCTGGCCATCCCCGGCTACGCCGAGCCCCCGGTGAACCCGTCTTACGGCCACGGGGTGCCGCCGGCGGCAGCCACCACCCCGGGCTGGGGTTTCACGCCGAACTCGTTCGGCCACGGGGTCCGGCCCCCGGCGACGCCGACCTCGTTCTTGGAGGACCCGTCCAGCGGCCTTCCTCCGTCGGTCGCCACTCCCGACCCGAGGACACCGCTGCCGAACCGGGACGTCGGAACCTCCTACGGCCACGGCGCACCTCCGGAGACCACGGGAAGCGTGCCGGTCGTGCCGCGGAGCCGCTCCGGGCGGCATGCGGCCGAGCCCGGCGCGGATTCCGGGGCTGCCGGTTCGTGGCGGCCGGAGAGCCCGGCCGACCCGTTCGCGGTGAGCGGTGGTGCGCGGCACGCGTCCCAGGACCACCCGGCGCCGGCCGGGCGGGCGGCCAGGCGGCATCGCCAGCCCGAGCCCCCGGAAGCCGGTGCCCAGGGCGTCGGGGTTCGGGGAGTCGGGGCCACGGAGGCCGGGGCCGAGGAGGAGGGGATCTCGCGCCGGATGCTGATCGTCCTGGTGGCGGTCGTTGCCCTCATCGCGGTGATCAGCGTCGCGATCGGTGCGGCGATCGGCTACACCACGCGCTGATCAGACCGTGATGACGACCTTGCCCGCGGGGTGCCCCGCGGCGAGGTAGCGCATCGCCTCGGGTGCGTCGGCGAGCGGGTAGGTGTGGACGATCGCCGGGGTCACCGCGCCCGACGACATCATCTCGCCGAGCTCCGTCAGGTCGGCCGCGTTCTCCCGGCCGATGACGTTGCGCATCTTCTGCCGGCCGAACAGCGAGGTCAGCGGGGCGAACCACTGGCGCTGGTAGCCGTGCAGCAGCAGGCCGGGCGCGTCTTCGCCGCCGACGAGGACGAGCGTGCCCTCCGGCGTCAGCGCGCGGCGCAGCAGCGACAGTGGACGGTTGCCCGCGGTGTCGATCACGACGTCGTACCGCGCGCCGCGGGCGTCGACCTCCTCCTGGGTGTAGTCGATGACGTCGTCGGCGCCCAGGGAACGCACCAGATCGAGCTTCGACGGGCCGCAGAGGCCGGTGACCGTCGCGCCGAACGCCTTCGCGATCAGCACCGCGAACGACCCGACCCCACCGGCCGCGCCGATCACCAGCACACGCTGGCCGGCGCGTACCCGGCCGCTGTCGCGGACGGCCTGTAACGCGGTGACGCCCGAGCACGGGGCCGAAGCGGCCTGCGCGGCCGTGACGTTCGCGGGCATCGGGGCCACCTGCTTCTCCGGAGCGACCGCGTACTCGGCCCAGGCTCCCTTGCCGCTGGTGCCGAACACCTGGTCGCCGGGCCGGAAGCGGGTGACGTCCGGCCCGACCGCGGTCACCGTGCCGGCGAACGCGCGGCCCACGACGTGGATCTTCGGAGCGCGCATCCCGGTGAACGGGCGCATCAGGTAGGGACGGCCGGTCATCAGGTGCCAGACCCCGCGGTCGTTGCTGCTGGCCAGCACCTGGACGAGAACCTCGCGGCCGGCCGGCGTGGGAGTGGCGACTTCGCGGACTTCGAGCACGTCGGCCGAGCCGTAGGTGTCACGCACGCACGCCTTCATGTCATTCCTCCGGATAGTGGAAAACGTCGTCGAGCGGGACGTGGAAAACGCGGGCGATACGGAAGGCCATGTCCAGCGAGGGCGAGTACCGGCCCTGCTCGATGGCGATGACGGTCTGCCGGGTGACCCCGATGCGTTCGGCCAGGTCGGCCTGGGTCATCTCGTCCCGGGCGAACCGGAGGGCGCGGATCGAGTTGGTCACCAGCGTCGGCTTCACCACTGCGGGCCCGGCTTCACGGCTGGAAAGGCGTGCGGTAGACGATCACCTTGGTCACGCCTCCGAGCACGGCCGAGAGGACGAAGCACAGGTAGACGACGTTGGCGATCCAGAACCGGTCCCAGTCGGCGATCGCCATGAGCATCGCGGCGACGCCGCCGATGACGACGAACGACTGGCCGACGTACTCGCCGAGCCGGGTGATCTCCCGGTCGCGGACGTCGATGGCACGGGAGCCGCCGGGCAGAACGATCGCCAGTCCGATCTCGACGACGATCGACGCCACGATCGAGGCCCCGGTCGTCACCAGCAGGAGACCCGCGTACGGCACGTCTGGCAGCGGCCGTCCGTCGGCCCGGCGGAGGACCAATCCGATGTAGACCCCGTAGGCGACGACGGCGACGACCAGCCGTATCCAGACCCGTTTCTCCGTGAGGGTCACGGCAACCTCCGATGTAAAGCATTCTTGACACCCTTAATGTCGTGCAGACCCGACACGGTGTCAAGGATTATTTACATTTGCTCGAGAGGGCTGCGCGACCGCCGGGGGAACCGTTCCGGTACATTTTGCGAACTCGGCCGTTCCGAGTCGGCGATCGGCGGGGCCGCACCTAGCGTTCGGAACCGATGACGAGCTTGCGTACCGCACTGACCCTTCGCGGCTGGCTGCTGCTGGGCGCGCTGTGTGCCCTCGCGGTGACGCTGGCGCTGGCCACGAACCCGCAGTACGGGCCCGACTCGCGGATCTACCTGGCCTGGACGTACTGGTACCTGGGGCACTCCCCGGCGGACGCCGCGCAGCTCTCGTACGACTACCTGCACAACGACCCGGGCCTGCACAACTGCTGGACGTGCTGGCGGCCGGACTTCCGCACCAGCTTCTTCACCGGCCAGTACGCGATCGTCGTCGGGCCGCGGCTGCTGCTGCCGGTGCTCTCGGCGCCGTTCGTGTGGCTGCTCGGCCCGAGCGGCCTGCTCGTCGTCCCGCTCGTGGGGTACGCACTGGCCGTGCTCGCGACCGTGGTGCTCGCGTCCCGGCTCTGGGGGCAGCGCTGGGCGCTGGTCGCCGGAGCGTTGTTGCTGCTGCCGATCTACGTGTCGAGATGGAGTGTCGTCGGGCAGACCGAGGGGCCGGCGTTCGCGCTGGTCGCGGTGCCGCTGCTGTTCCTGCCACTGGCCCGGCGAACGACCCGGAAGCACGTCGTCTGGTACGTCGTGCTGGTCGTCGTCGGGCTGCTCAACCGGCAGTTCGCGGTCGCGCTGCCGGCCGCGGTCGGAGCCACCTGGCTGCTGGTGGCGATCCGCGATCGGGCGCTGCGCAACCCCTGGCTGCCGTTCGCGTTCTGGGGCAACGCGGTCGCGCTCGTCGTCCTGGCCGCACAGATGCTGGTGACTCCGTTGCTGTTCGGCGGCGACGACCTCGCGCTGTCCGCGCGGTTCGGCGACCTCGCCGAGGACATGTTCGGCGCCCGGGGCGTGACGGCGGTCGCCGACGTCACCCGGTTCGTGATCGTCTCCGATCTGGACCGAGTGAAGTACGACCTGCCGCTGACGATGCTGCTGGTCGGCGCCACTATCTCGGTCGTGCTGCGGTACCGCAGCGAGTTATCGGCGCTGGCCGCGGGCGCGTTCCTCACCGTCAGCGCGATCAACATCTACGAGTTCTGGCCGGCCGGGTTCCGCTACCACGCGCCGATCGTCCCGATCCTGGTGCTCGCCGTCGTCGCGATGCTGGCCGAGTGGTGGCGGCCGGGCCGCGTCGGGGTCCGGTGGGTGGCCGGCCTTCCCGCCCACGCATGGGCGACGATCGGCGTGGTGACGGTGACCTGCCTGGCGGTGTTCGCGAGCCGGTCCTCTTTCTACGGTCGGACGAGCCTGTTCCACCTGGCCTGGTCGTACCGGTTCCTCGGACTGTCGCCGGCCGAGGCCACCGCGCGCACGTACGACCAGCTGTCGTCCCAGCCGTTCTTCGCCGGGGGGTGCACCGAGGGCGCCTGCTGGCAGGCCGACCTGTTCCAGCACGCCGCCTCGGCCGATCCGAACCTGGTCTATCCGCTGCTCTCGGCGCTGTTCGTCGCGATGTTCGGGGCTCCCGGCCTGCTCGTCGTCCCGGTGCTCGCGTTCCTGGTGACGATCGTCCTGCTGGCACGCTTCGCGGCGCAACGGTGGGGCGCGCTGGCCGGCACCGCGACCGCGGTGGCGTTCGTGATCTGCGACCGGATCGCGGTGTCGGCGCTGGCCGGGTCGGCCGACATGCTCACGATCGCGCTCTGCTGCGGGTGTCTGTTCACGCTGCCGCTGGATGGTCGCCGCGGCCGGCTGGCCGGGTTCGGCGTGCTCGTCGGGCTGATGCTGGCGTCGCGGGCCCCGGCCGTAGCGATCGTCGGGGCGGTCGGGGTCGCGTGGCTGTTCGCGTGGCGGTCCGATCGCTCGTGGCGGAACCCCTGGCTGCCGTACCTCCTGGTCTCGGCCGGGCTGTCGGCGGCGGTCGTCGCGCTCGGGCGGGTCGTGCCGTTCCTCGACGCCCGGTACAGCGGGCACCCCCGGTTCGGAAGCGTTCTCGCCGCCGATCTCACGGCGCTGGCCGGGGATTCGGTGTTGTGCGCGGTGCTGGTGCTGGCGATCGTCACGACGCCGTGGCGGGCCGCGAAGCACTCGCTGGCGGCATTGGCGCTCGGGGGAATCGTCGCGGCGATCCTGTTCGAGGTGACCACCGGCGTGCCGGCCGGCGCACGGCAGTTCGGCCCGGTGTTCCCGCTGATCCTGCTGGCCGTGATGGGGATGCTGGCCGGGCTGTTCGAACGTCTCGGCCCCTGGGAGGCGCCACCTCCACCGCAAGACGACGAGACGGACGTCGAGCCCGCCGAGCCCGCCGAGTCACCTAAAAGGGTCATGCGGACGTAAACGGTGTAAAAGCTGCTATCGTGACATCGATTTCACGACCTTGCCGCTGAGGCGGCCGCTCGAACGGCATCTCTGAATGAGCGAAGACGGCGACCTCTACGACGCACGGCGGATCGCCGCCGTCGGCCGCGCGACCGCAGTCCTCAATGGCGTCCCCCTTTCGATGGACGCGATCGCCGGCGCGGCCGCGGGCATCGCGAACGCGCCGATCGGCGTGGTGTCCCTGGTGGATGGTGAGTGGGACCGGCTGGTCGGTCTGCACGGCATCGGCGGCGTCTTCGCGCTCACCCGCCGGATCGCGGTCGCCGATTCGCTGTGCCGCTCGGTCGTCTCGTCCGGACGTCCGGTGTGGATCTCGGATGCGGCCGACGACCAGCGTGCCGCCGGTGCGGCCGTGGTGTCCTATCTGGGCATCGGTGCGTTCGCCGGTGTCCCGCTGCTCGGCGCCGACGGCGCCGTCGTCGGAAGCGTGTGCGCGCTCGACACGGTCCCGCGGGAGTGGACCGCGGCCCAGCGCGCCGCGCTGGAAGGCGTCGCGGCCACGACCGGCCTCCTGCCCGGGGTGGCCGGGGTCGCGTCCGAGCTCACCGTCAACCTGCTCGACCTCGTTCCCTTGCTGGACGCACTGGCCGAAGCGTTCGTCGTGGTCGACGGAGACGGTGCGATCCTGGCGTGGAACGCGGCCGCCACCGCGACGTTCGGCTGGACGCGGCAGCAGACGCTGGGCTATTCGCTGCACTCCCTGCTCTTCCCCGACCGTGACGCGGTCACGATCCGGGCCGTACTGGCGACGCTGGCCACGCTGCCGCCGGCGGAGCGTGGGAAGGCCAGGCGACATACGGTCTGGGCGACGACGCGGGACGGACTGCGGCTCCCGGTGGACGCGTCGATCCGCGCGGTTCCGAGCGCGGAGGGCTCCCGGCTCTGCGTGTCCATGCTGGATGCCTCCGGCCGGTTCGACGCCGAGGCGGACGCCGACCGCCGCGACGGGCTGCTCCAGGCCGTGCTGAACAGTCTGGACACGGCGGTCTACGCCTGTGACCAGACCGGCCGCCCGCTGTTCGGCAACCCGGCGCTGCTCCGCCTGCTGGGAACCCGGGACCGGCCGTTCGCCGAGACGATCACGCTGCTCCGCGCCCACGTGCGGACCTGGAGCGGCGACGAGATGGCGCCGGCCGAACGCCCGAGCGCGCGGGCGCTGGCCGGCGAGACCGTCCGGGACGCCGGACTCGCGCTGGTGCTCCCGGGCCGCCCGACCCGGTATTTCCGGGCGAACGCGGAACGGATCATGTCCGGCGACGAGGCCACCGGGGTGGTGGTCGCCCTGCGGGACGTCACCGGGACCAAGCAGGAGCAGCATCTCCGCCGCGACGAGCTCGCGGTCGCGCGACTGTTGCTGCACGACGGGTACTCGGAGACGACCGCGCAGCGAATCGTCGACACGCTGGCCGCCGCCCCGCTGCGGTCCCGCGTCCGGCTCTGGGTCGTCGAGCCCCCGGCGGACGGCGAGAGGTGGTCGACCCACCTGCGGCTGGTGGCCGACTCCGCGTCCGCGGCGGCCCCGGCGGAGCGGCTGCCCTACGGCGAGGGGCTGGCCGGCGCGGCCTGGGCGTCCGGCGATCCGGTCACCACCGACCCGGTCCAGGTGGGTGGAGGCACTCCGGTCACCGGGCTCGCGACCGTGCTGCGGGGCGCGAACACCGGGCTCGGCGTGCTGGAGCTCGTGCCGGACGAGGAGCCGGCCGACGTCGACGCGCTCGCGGCCCACCTCGAGCGCATCGCCGTCGACGTCGGCTTCTACCTGTACCGCTCGACGATCCCGGCCCGCACCTAGGCGAGGCGGTCGCGGAGGAACGCCAGCGCGCGGGCGTCGTCGAACGGGCCGCCGCCCTCGTGGGCGTTGTAGTCCCAGGTCACGACCTCGTGCGGACCGGCGTACGCGTTGGCCGCCCCGTACACCGACGACGGCGGGCAGACCGGGTCCATCAGCGCGACCGAGATCAGCGCCGGTGCGGTGGCGCCGGCGGCGTGGTTGACCCCGTCGAAGTACGAGAGCGTGTGGTGCACCCGGTCCCGGCTGTCGCGGTGGATGGCCAGGTAGTCGGCGATCTCCCGGTACGGGTACGCGTCGGTGATCCGGGTCGACCGCGGGAAGTCGCACAGGAACGGGACGTACGCGACGACCGCGGCGAGGTCGTCGCGCAGACCGGCGACGGCCAGCGCGAGCCCGCCGCCCTGGCTTCCGCCGAGAACCGCGATCCGGGCCGGGTCGACCTGGGGCAGGGCCCTGGCGGCGTCGACCGCACGGACGGCGTCCGTGGTCAGGCGTCGGTAGTAGTACGTCGAGGGGTCTTCGATGCCGCGGGTCATCATGCCGGGGATCTGCGGTCCGGCCGGGCCGGAGTCGGCGGTGCCGCCGAGGCTCCACTTGGAGCCCTGGCCGCGGGTGTCCATCGCGAGGTGCGCGAAGCCGGCCGAGGCCCAGAGCAGGTTCTCGAGCTCGTGGCCCCGGCCGCCGCCGTAGCCGATGTACTGCACGACGGTGGGCAGCGGGCCGGTGGCTCCGGCCGGGACGCGGAGCCAGGCGCGGATCTCCTCGCCGCCGAAGCCGCGGAACGTGACGTCGTGGGTGGTGAGCGTGGTCAGGCCGGTCGGCACCTCGGCCGCGCGCACGTCGATGTCGTGGCGGGCCGCATCGGCGAGCGTCCCGTCCCAGAACGCGGCGAAGTCGTCGGGCCGGACCTGCTCGCTGCGGTAGGCGAGCAGTTGGTCGAGCGGTAGATCGGTCAGCACACGTTCTCCCGGGGATATCTGGTGTCGATGCCGTCGAGCATGATGTCGATCATCAGGGAGAACAGCTCCGTCGACGTCTTCGGGGCGGTCTGGTCGGCGAGCGCGGCGACCGTCGGGTAGTCGTCCCTGGGCTGGTTCCGGTACACCTCCGGACGCAGTGGTTCCGGGCGGTCGGACTCGCCGGTCGACGGCTGGGCAGCGAACACCGCCTGCCCGAGAACCGTGCTGACCAGGACGGTGTAGATCGGCTGCGTGTCGGCGGGGGAGAACCCGAAGTCGAGGATGCGGCGGAGGCTGGCCTCGCGTCCGCGGAGTGCGTTCGGGCCCAGCAACGGCGTCCGCAGGACGACCGGCAGCAGGTGCGGATGCCGCAGCAATGCGTCACGCAGATTGTGCGCCACCGTGCTGAAGTCCTCCCGCCAGGTGGGTTTGAGCTCGGCGAACTCGACGTCACCGAGCACCTGGTCGACGACCTCGACCAGCAGTTCCTCCCGGTTGGCGACGTGCCGGTAGAGCGAAGCGGCTCCGGTGCCGAGCCCGTCGGCGAGCCGCCGCATCGTGAGCGTGCTCAGCCCCTCGTCGTCGACGATGGCCAGCGCGGTCTTCGTGATCTGGTCCATCGTCAGGCCGCCGGGCCGGTTCCGCCGCCGGCTCGCCGCGGCCCGACGGTTTTGCCACCACCGTGCGCTGCCCGGCCGGGATGTCGTCTCCACGGCCCCATCTTGACGCATCGGGGACCCGGCCCTTACGTTACGCGAACGTTGTTCGCATAAGACGTCGAGGTTAAGCATGGCCAGACACCTGTCCGAGACCGACGCCGGCCCGCTGGCCGGATGGCAACTGGCGATCGTGGCGACGATGAGCCACGCACCGCTGATCGTGGCCTGGGTGGCGATCCCGGGTGCGTTCCAGTTCGGACATCTGGTGGCGATGCCGCTGGTGTACGTGCTCGGCGGCCTGACGCTGCTGTGCGCGGCGCTGACGTTCACCAGCATGGCCCGCCGCGTCCGGCACCCGGGTGGGCTGTACGCCTTGGTCTCCCACGGGCTCGGGCCCGCGGCCGGGCTGGGCGTCGCGGCCGTGGTGCTGATCTCGTACCTGGGCTCGCTCGTCTCGTTGTACGCGGTCTTCGCGCTGACGTTCTCCGCGCTGATGTCCGACGCGCTGGGGATGCACGTGCCGGTGGAGGCGGCGGCGATCGTCGGCGCGGCCGTCATCTCGCTGCTCGGTCTGGTGCCGTTGCGCCGGGTGATCTGGCTGCTGGGCGGCCTGCTCACCGCGCAACTCGTGGTCTTGATCTGGTTCGACGTCCGGGCGCTGCAGCTCCCGATGGAACACGAGGACTTCATCGCGCCGCTGCACCCCGGGTGGCTGTTCAGCGGGTCGTTCGGCATCGCGCTGTGCTTCGCGGTGACCGCGTTCATCGGGCTCGACACCAGCTTGAACTTCGTCCGGGACGTGCGTCACCCCCGGCGGGCGGTGCCGTTCGCGGCCTACCTGGCCGGGGCGCTGATGACGCTGGCGTCCGCGTTCAGCGCGTGGGCGGTCGGTGCGGCGACCAGCGGTCAGGCCCGGGCCGCGGTGGCCCCGGACGACGTCGCCGCGAGCGCCGGCACGACCGGTCAGTCGCTGTTCACGCTGATCGGCCGGATCGTCGGGCCGGAGGGCGCTCCCGGCGTCGGGCGGCTGATCATGTGGACGCTGCTGCTGGCGACCGTCGGCACCGCCGTCGTGCTGCACAAGGCGGTCAACCGGCAGCTAGCCGGTCTGGCCGGCGACGGCGTCCTGCCGCCGTCGTTCGGGCTCGGCGCGGGCGGGCCGGTGCGGCTGATCGTTCCGGGGGTGGCCGCGCTCGGCACGCTGGCCGTCGTCGCCACCGGTGACCGCATCTACGCGCTCTGGCTCGGCCTGGCCAGCGGGCTCGGCATCACCGGGGCGCTCACGCTGACGTCGATCGGCGCGGTGTTCTGGTTCCTGCGCACCGGTGAGAACGAGTCCGGCGTCGGTGGGTGGGAGATCCGCGTGGTCGCGGGTGCTCTCGCCACGGTCGTGACCGGGTTCGTGTTCGGGTTCGGCCTGCTGAACCTGACGTCGGTGTTCCCGCCCGCCGGTGGGCGTCCGTCGTGGCTGCTGGGCGCGTTGATCGGGCTGGCGTTCGTGTTCGGGGTGGTGGCGGCACTGATCCTGCGGGCCGTGCGTCCCGGCGTGTACGCGTCGATCGGCCGGGCCGCCGGTGCTTCTGCGGACCCCGGGCCCGGGGTTGTACCCGGCGGGCCCGGGGCGCGGATGAGCGTGGCGGCTCAGGATCGAACGGGAAATCAGGCGAACGTGCCGTGGACCGAGACGTCGTCCTTCCCGGCCGACGCGGTGGCCGAGTAAGCGTCGTCGTCGGCGTCGCGGGTGCCGGAGTGGGCGTACTGGCCGGCGAAGACGTAGCTGCCGGGCGCGAGCGTGGCCCCGTCGTCCAGCGTGAAACGGTAGTAGAGCCAGCCGGACTGCTCGCGGACGCTCTTGGTGACCTTGTCGTTCGGGACGCTGGTCCAGAGGCCGGCCGTCTTCACGCCTTTCGTCACCGCGACCTTGATCGTGACGTCGAGAGAGCTGATCGTCTGTTGGTTCTTGACCGTGACGTTGCTCTGTCCCCAGTTGTCGTTCGAGTTCGGGTCGATCGAGCCGTCCGACCAGAGGTAGTCGCGGACCGGGCTGCTGCCGCCGGGCACGGTCTGCACCGGTGACGGCGCGTCGCTGGTCCGCTGCGACTTGGACGCGCGAGGGCTCGCGGATTTCGGGGGCGGGCTGGACTGCGGGGACGAGCCGGTCGCGGCCGGTGCGGACGGTGTCTGCGCCGACGGTGACGTCGTCAGCGGCGCCACCGGCCCGGGCGGGGCCTCGGCGACCTGGCGCTCGGCCGTGCCTCCGACCAGGTCGACCGCGAACCAGGTGCCGCCCATGCTGAGCGCGACGACGCCCACCAGGGCGGCCGCCGCCCAGGCGGCACGCGGGCCGGAGCGGGCGGGGCCCAGACCGGCCGCGCGGGCGAACGGCCGTCCGCCCGAACGGACCGGTGCCGACGCCCGGCGGCGCGCCAGCCGTTCGAGCATCGCGGCGCGGTCGGGCTCGTGGGCGTCGGCGGCGGCCCGGAGCCGCAGGCGCAGCTCGTCGTACGTGTAGTCGGAGTCGTAGTCGGGCATCATCGGCCGGCCTCCGGAAGCTCGGGGTATCGCCTCGGGCCGCTCGGGGCGAGCACGGGGCGGAGGTCGGGCTCGGCTGCGTGGGCCTCGGAGTCGGTGATCAGCGCGGCCAGTTGCGCGGCGCCGCGGGAGGTCTGGCTCTTCACGGTGCCGACCGAGATCCCGAGGACGTCGGCGACTTCGCGCTCGGACAGATCGAACGCGTATCTCAGGACGACGCACGCCCGGCGCCGGTACGGCAGCCGCCGGAGCGCGGCCCGGACGTCCAGCGCGAACGGGACGTCGGCCTCGGTGATCTGACTCTCCCGGCGGAACAGGCTCGTCAAGCGCGCACCGCGTTGCTCGAGGCCGTTCTTGCGGTTCCAGTTCCGGGCCACGTTGACCAGGACGCCGCGGGCGTAGGCGAGCGGGTCGTCGGCCGCGTTGACCCGGTCCCAGTAGCGCCAGATCTCGGCGAGAGCGTCGGCGGCGAGGTCGTCCGCGATGCTCTGATCGCCGGTGATCAGCGACGCCATTCGGGCCAGCTCCACGTGATGGGTCTCGAAAAATAGGTGGAAGGCATGCTCGCGGGGCCGAAGAACGGGCACGCCTTCCACCTCCTCTCGACGCTGCCGGGTGCGTAGTCAGCGTCAAGCTTTTTAGGGGTTGCTTGCGAAGCAATTCCGAATATTAGCCAGCTAAAAGTGCACGTCAACCGGCAAGTACGCGGATGGCGGGAAATTGAAAAAAGGTTGCTGGCCATTCTTTAAATGCGGCTAAAGTTCGCGCGGGTCCGCTTAGGACGTCAGGAGGCCCGGATGACGACCAGGCGGCTGAGCGCCTCGGTGTTGGCGCGCAGGTCGGGATGGCGGCTGACCAGGTCGTACACCGAGGCGTAGGGACCGCTCAGCTCCCGATCGCGGATGATCCGGTTGATCTGCTCGTACGTGATCCGGGGGACGCGGGCGAGCACGTACTCGGGCGCCGCGTTCACGTCGATCAGGCCGCCGTCGGCGAACCAGCGGGGCAGATCGGGGCGTCCGATCCGCAGTTCCAACGCCATTCGCGGGTGATGGGTGAGGATCTGGAGTGCGCGTTCGCGGTCGAGGTGGCCGGTGATCTCGGCGGCTTCTCCGAGGGATTGGCCGATCTCGCGCGGGGGCTCGGTGAGCGCGAGGGCAGCGGTGTGGGCGGCGCCGAAGAACGGCGGGAACACGAGTCCGGGGAGCGCGAGCGTGTCCCAGATCGTCCACGGGAGTTCGGGGTCGTCGTCGGCGACGATCTCCTTGAGGTCGACGAGGACGAAGAGCGTCAGCACGAGGTAGACCAGCGCGGCGACGAGGTTCAGCGTGCTGCGGCGCCGGATCGCGAGGTAGGCGATCACGGCCCAGGTGGCGAGGCCGAACGTGCAGAGCGGGATCGCGGCGAGCAGGGCCGCGATCAGCCAGGTCTGCGCGGTGCGGTGCGGGCGCGGGGCCGGCGTGTGCGCCGGGGGCACCCCGAGAAACAGCGAGGGCCCGCCCAGCGGAGGCATCCCGAGCGGCCCCGCTGCCCCGAGCGGCCCCGCTGCCCCGAGCGGCCCCGCTGCCCCGAGCGGCCCCGCTGCCCCGAGCGGCCCCGCTGCCCCGAGCGGCCCCGCCTCCCCGAGCGGCGGGGCGGGTCCCGGCGGGCTCGGCGGGGCCTCGGTGACGAGCGGCGGTACCAGGGCGGGGCGGGGCCGGGAGGCCGCCGGCGCCTCCGGCGGGCCGGTCAACGGCGGGTCGAGCGCGGGGTCGGACGTGAGGATCTGCTGGTGCAGAGCTCGGAGCCGAGGTCCGGGGTCGACGCCGTACTCGTCGCGCAAGTGCTCCTGGGCGGAGCGGTACGCCGCGAGCGCCTCGACCTGCCGCCCCGATCGGTACAGCGCCAGGATCAGCGCGGCCGACAGCCCCTCCCGCCCCGGGAACTCACCGACGAGTGTCGGCAACTCCAGTGCCAGCGCGGCATGCCGCCCCCGCTCGAGCTCGATCTCGGCCAGCGTCTCCCACGCCGCCGCGAACGCGTCCGCCAACCGTTGACGGGCGGCGTCGAACCAGCGGCCGGAGAAGCCGGCCAGCGGCTCACCCCGCCAGAGGACGACCGCCTGGCGCAGCTGGGCCGCGGCTTCGTCGAGCGACCCGCCCCGGCGCGAGTCGTCCGCGCTCCGGACCAGCCGCTCGAACGTCCGCATGTCGAGCTCGGCGACGTCGAGCCGGTACCCCGCGTCGTCGAGGGCGAGCACCCGGGACGGCGACCGCGGCGACCGGTCGGGCTCCAGCACCCGCCGCAGCCCGGCCACGTACTTCTGGACGACGTTCGCGCCGTTCTCCGGCGGCTCGTCTTCCCACACCGCGTCCACGATCTGACGCGCCGGTACGGCCCGGTTCGCGTTGAGCAGCAACACGGCCAGCACGGCGCGCTGCTTGCCCGGCCCCAGGTCGACCTCGTCGGCACCCCGCCAGGTCCGGAGCGGACCGAGGAGGGCGGAACGAAGCGCCGGACCGGCGTCCCCGTCGTCCACCGGCCGTACCTCCTCCAACCGCATCGCGCTCGCGACCTTAGCAACTCTGTGAAAGCTCCCAGGTCGTACAGCGCCACAGTGGACGAAGGCTTATTCGAACCCCATCGCTCCGTACGACGACACCTGTGCCGGTTCCGGCCGCTCGGTCTCCTCGGGCCGCCACTCGCTGACCGGCACCACGCCCGGCTCGACCAGCGTCATCCCGTCGTAGAACCGCTCCACGTCGGCGGTGGTGCGCCACTCCATCTCGTGGCCGAGCATGGCCCTGGCGTCGGCGGCGTCCTGCGGCGGGGCGAAGTCGAGCGTGGCGTTGGTCACGGTCAGGTGGCTGCCGGCCGGAAGCGCGTCGACCAGCCTGGCGACGTTCTCGTACGGGTGGTCCGCGTCCTTCATGAAGTGCAGGATCGCGATCAGCATCAGCCCGACCGGTTGCGACAGGTCCAGCACCCGCTGCAGGTCGGGGTCGCGGAGGATCGCTTCCGGCTCGTGGAAGTCGGCGTCCAGGTACGCGGTGGCGCCCTCCGGGCTGCTGGAGAGCAGGGCGCGCGCGTGCACGAGCACGATCGGGTCAGTGCAACCCGGGTTGTGCACACGCCACCAGTGGCTGCAACCGGGGACGCACCCGGGCGATCCTCAGTCCGCAGCGACGGAGTTCAGCTCAACGGTACGTCCGCGTAGACGTCCCACTCGTACATCTTATTGTCACGATTCAAGACGATGAGTTGGCAAGATCGAATTGAAGTGTCGGCACTTGCAGGAGGAAAAGAGTCCAATGCGTCCAAAATTGGCTTGGCCGAGCCCGCCGCATTCGTGTATGCCAGGCTTACGTGAGGCGTAAAAGGAGACTCGGCCTCGGGGACATTGTGCTCGCCCCATACTGCCGCGATTGACCGCCGAATCGCGAGGCGCAGGCGACGCACTTCGTCCGCCGGACTAACGCTCATCATCACAGCCTCAGGGTCCACATGGGCCGGGCCGATATGAAGTGCCAGCGGACCAATCTCTTTACAATAGGAGCGGGCTGCCTGCACGATCCGGTCTACGTCGTCCTTCTCGACCTCGTCGATGAAGCCGATACCTTGCATTGTGAGATGCAACCACTCTGCCGGAACGGGATCGACGCCGTCTAGGCGACTAATCAAAGGCTCATACCGGGCGGCAAGGTCTACGACATCAGACTGGTCAGCAAAGGTGATGTGCCAGGTATAGAACCGGCGTCCGATTTGCCAACCTGGACGCCAGTACCAGTGATCGCGAACCTCGTGGGCACTGTCGGGATGCATCTACGCTCCTTGTTTCTTTGCTACAACCGCAGATTCTAGTATTCGCCTATAGTCGACACTAGTTCCCCGGCGGCCTTACTCCTAATCAGCTCGGGTCGCGTAGACAGTTCAGCGCGTACCTGCCGCAGCCGAGAAGCAACGGTTTCGAGGCGTTTTCCGCCTGGCAAGGAAAGCACGGGTGTGAGCACTTCTACCGCCCCGTCGACCTCACCAGATTGAATATGCGCTCGCGCGGCCCAGATCCTGACCTGAGCGACGGTTCCATAACCGAGTCGTCCGGTTACGACACTCGACGACTCCAGTACTTCTGATGCCATCTCCACTGCCTCTGCACTCCGCCCTATTCGCAGCAGAACCGCTCCTGCGTAGTTCTGAAAACGGGTAGAGTCGCAGCTCAGAAGGCCCCCAACACTATCGGTCGTCTTAACATCCTCATGCGCAGCGGTAGCGCTCCCGAGGGCATGAGCGGCGTATTCGTGTGCGCCTGCCTCGGCCCAAGCGTCCGCTTCTTGGCAGGCTAGGAGAACCGGCGCGGTGCCTAGGTTGTGAGCGTACTTGCGCCCGCGCTTGGCTAGAGCTGCCGCTTCCACATAGTCGCCAGCCCAGAACGAGGTCTTGCTTTGCACAGAAAGGGACCATGCCCTTAGCTCGTCGCTATCTGCCATATTCGCGCACAGCCAAGCGGTTTTGCCATGAGTTTCGGCAGTTCTAGGGTAACCGAGGTCTCCTGATATCCACGCCAGAAGGATATTGACTCGGCCCGCAGCTAGATACAACTCGCGCGTCTGAGCGGGCCATTGGTGACCCTGTAGTAGCTCGAAAATCCGTCCTGCCAGATTGGTGGCACGCTGCACAACCTCGACTGGCGATTCGGACAGATAATCAGTTGCGAGGTAACTGACCGTCTGATGTATTTCTTCTATTCCTTCTGGTCCGACATTGCTCGACTCCGCCCACGCGCCAAAGGTCGCAGCACGGTCGGCGGTGGCGTCAAATATCTCGCGCTCGCTGACGAGGAAAGCCGTCCTTGATGTTCGTCGTACCGGCGCAAGCCCCATCAAGATTCGGCCTTCGTCGGGCATTCCGAGGCCCACTGCCAACCGCTCTAGCAGATCGATTGATATGACTGCACGCTTGCCGTTCACTAGATTGCTGACGCTGCCTTGTTCTAGACCTGTTCGGGCCCCGATGCGCGTTTGGCTAAGCCCGGAATAGTTCATAAAAAGTTTGACCAGTCGACCCACATCGCGGGCGGACAACGAGTCCTGAACCTCGCGTCGCACCCAAAAGCTATCAGGCACGGATATTACGGCGTCCGTCGGCGCGATCATTGGGGACGGTCTCCCTTGTCATCGGTCGAGCGAAGCAAGGCTGCAAACACGAGCATACGCAAAAGTGCCAACCCGCGCGGGCCAGCGCAACAGCCGGCTGCGGCGCTTTCGTACGCGCTGGTGGAGCGACCTATGCAACCGAACTATAGAGCCGGTGCATGGTCACAACCCCCCTCGTTCAGCCACCCTTCGTTCATGGCACGGACGACCAGGCGCAGCGAGTCCGCGCGGATGCGAGGGGAGGCGAGGCAGACGTGGAGAACGAGGCAGGCCAAGAGTTGGATCGTGCCGCAGAACTGACCAACACGTGCAGCGCCGCTCTCATGCCGCCCGATCAGGCGAACGCTGCGCGTATTTACGACTGGCTACTCGGCGGATCCAGCAACTTCGCGGCTGATCGGATGGCCGGGCAACAGCTACTACGAGCGATACCCCACGCAACCAAGAATGCTATCGCGAATCGGCTTTTCCTCAACCGCGTGGTGCGGTATCTAGCCTCGCGTGAAATCCGGCAGTTTATTGATTTGGGCTCGGGTTTACCGACCGTCGGAAATGTTCATCAAATCGCGGAATCGATATCCCCGTCATCGGTCGTCGTGTATGTAGATAACGATCCGGTCGTCGTTGAGCATAGCCGGTCGCTGCTTTGCGGCAATCGCAACGTTTCCATTGTGCAAGCCGATCTTCGAAAACCGGATCAGGTACTGCAAGCGACGGAACTTCGGCGAGTGATTGACTTTGACAGGCCGGTAGCGATTCTTGCTGCTTCAGTTCTACATTTCATTGATCACACAGATCTTTTGTTGTCCGTCATGTCTCAGTACGTTTCGAGTCTTGTACCCGGAAGCTGTGTAGCTATTTCTCATCTGACGGGCGAATTTGCGTCTGCGGATGAAAATTTCCTGGCACAGTCGATCTACGCGCGCACGGCAACAACTGTGACGCCCAGAAGTCGCACGGAGATATCGGCACTATTCGGCGGACTGCAATTGTTGCCTCCTGGGGTGGTGCGCGTCTCGGAGTGGAATCCGGACCTGTTCGATCCTAGTGAGGACTACGCCCGGGATATTTACGGCGGCGTAGCAATGGTAGTCGACGAATTGTAGATAGCCGATATTCCAATCGTTGATCTGAAGGGTCGCAGCGGACATGAATACGTCTTCGCATGTAGAGATTCCATCGCCAACAGAAATTCGTACCGTTGAACTCGCCTTGGCCCAGGACATTCTTCAAATTCATGTCCAGCGCACGCGGCAGTTGGAGGCCACCACAGAGCATCAGATGCTCACGAGTGTTCGTGAGTGCCGTTATTGCACCGTGAGATGGCCGTGCAAGACGGCGAAATGGGCTCAGTGGAAGCGAAGTGCCGGTGTATCGGATGAGGAGGGCGTGTGATGGGACTACCGAAGGCTGGTTCGCATATTCCGCGCACCCCGGTTCTCGGTTATGTCCGGGCAGGCGATCCGGATGTGGTCGAATTGCTGTGGACCGCGTTGGATGATTACGGTCGGCGCGCTGGTTTAGTGGTCGTTGACGTTCTTGTCGAATCGCCGGATGTGAGGGATATGGCGGCTCCTGCATTCGCGCGGTGCATCGAATCAGTCCGCGATAGAGGAGTGCGGGGTGTCTTGTTTCCGACGTGGGCGCATCTTGCCCCGGATGAGGATCTCGGCAGCGAATTGCTGACGGTGGCACGGGATGCGAATGCATTGCTGTATGTGGCGGACCAGTCGAGTATTCCGTCGTGGGCTTTCGGGGCGGCATCACAGGCGCATCAGGTTGCCGCCGATCAACGCGCCGCTCAGTCGGAACGGTTTCGATTGAATGGTGTCCGATGAGCGCGGGGGTCACCGATATTGCGACGGAGACGGAGACGGAGACCGCATTGGCGGTTCTGGACGTGCCGGGCCGTTCGGTTTCGGCGCGGTTAGAGTCTGCACAATTCTTGATCGATGAGCATTTCGGCCGGATCCCGGATATGAAGTGTGTTTCCTGCGGGCAAACTAGTCCGTGCAGACCGCGAAAGCGTGGGTTAGCGGTATTCGATCACCACGGCCGGTTGCCGAGGAATCGGCCCGCTGCCGCCCGCAGTGGCGGTCCTGAGACGGCCGGGATGGGCGGTAGCTCGCGCGGCGTGATACGGGGGGCCGGGAATCACCCCGCTCCCGGCCCCTTCGGGGAACGCGCGCCGTTAGAGCCTGCCCATTCCGGTCACGACGATTCGGCCGATAAAGGGGGTTGAGGGGGTGCAGCACGGATGAGGCGTTCGTCTGGCCGGTCTTGATGCCCGTCGATCCCGAGGAGGTCGTGTCCCCGGAGCCACTAGCGGAGGAGCGGCGCGCGGCGTGGCGCTCGGTGGCGGGGGTGCATCGTCCGGCGGAGTGGGACGAGGAAAAGTGCGAGTGGTGCGGGAAGCCGTTCCCGTGTCCGGACTCGCCGGACTCCCTCCGCGCCTCCGCGACGGAGGGCTGAAAGAAAGAGGCAGGCCGGACCACCCAGACTTTGGAAGGGACCGGGTGGTCCGGCGGGGTGTGAACCCCGGTGTCAGATGATACCGGGGTGCGTAGGGGCTGCTTTGGCCTTTGTGGTCAGAGGTGCGCTTTCCCCGGGAACAAGTCGGTGTTCCTGAGCGGGAGAGTGAAACGTGGTAGACGCTGAGACAGCATGTGACGAGGGACCACCCGAAGAGCCGTGCGCGGTGCTGGAGGAGGGGGTGCCGTATGTGCAGGGCTGGATGGAAGCGGCCGGGGCCGTGGCCGCGTTGCGGGACGAGCTGACGGCGTGTGGCTTGGATGAGAGGTTCGGTGGCCTGCGGGCGGAGGTGACCGTGGCCGGGGTCGGTGTGGTGGAGTTAGGCCGGATCACTCCGGCGACCGCACGCGCACTCGCCCGGCTGCTGGCCGTCGCCCGGCAGGCCGAGTCACGAGGCACCGGAGGCGGCCGTGCCGCCGCCTAACCGCGCCCCGGCGCCCGGTCCGCGCTCTGCGCGTGACCGGCGCCGACGGCGGTTGACGGTGCTGCTGATCGCGGTCGTTATCCCGGTCTACAGCGCGCCGTATCTGTACTTCGGTCTCGGGGCCCGGCGGTGGCTTGGGCAGGTCGGCCGTGACCCGTCAACGGTGACGTTCGACTGGGGCTCCAAGCTCGCGTCGACCGCGATCGGCTCACCGGACCAGGGGCTAGCGGATGCCCGGGCGGAGGAGTGCGCCGACTCGCAGCCCTCCGCCCGCACCCTGTACGACCAGATGCACAGGGCCGCCGAGGACTCGGACGCGCAAGGCGGCTGGCACCTGAGCGTCATCCCTGGGGATGCCACGGTGCACCGTTCCGGGCCGGTCACCGCGACGGCCGATGTCCCGGCCACGGTCCGCGCGACGGTCTACAACGTCACGGTCACCGACCGGGCAACCGGTGCGGTGGTCGGTCATGCGGGGCAGGTCGGGGAGAAACACCAATGGACTATCCATCTACGCCGGACGTGGTCGTATCCGGTGTGGCAGGTGTGCGGCATCACCGTGGATAAACCGCTGTTGAACGCGGACCACTAGCGCAACAGGATTCCTCTCGCCTGAGCCAGGCCAGGCGGGCGAGAGGACAGGCGGGGTCTTCCCTTCGCGGGGGAGGCCCCGCCGCCGCATCTCCGGCCCGCTGAGAGTCCCCAGGAATGGCGAACGGACGCACACCCGGCGGGAAGGGGATCGGCCGGGGGTGCGTCCGTTCGGTGGGGCCGGGCGACGTCGAGGCTAGCGGCGTTTGCGGCGGGTGGGCACGGTTACGGGGTAGGCGAACTCGGTCTGATCGGCCGATGCGCGGGTCTCGTCCAGGACGGCCGGTCGGCCGTCCACACTGACCACCCGGGTCACGATGAGAAGCGGCGTGCCGGGCTTGGCGCGCAGCGATTCGGTCTCGTCGCCGTAGGGCATCCGGGCGCGCACGTGGTCGCGGAACGCGATTGTGTGGCCCTGCTCGGCTAGCCACGCGTAGACCTCCTCGGGGGCCGGGAGGTGCGCGCTGGACGCCCACGGGGTCTCTAGTTCGGCGGCGACCGGGAAGGGCATGGCGATCCACACTGACCGGCGGACGCCGTTGCGTCCCCGGGCGTCGGCCCCGGTTTCCTCAAGGGCCTCCCGGGTGAGCATCGGCGTACCGACGTAGGTTCCGGTGAGTAGCTCAGCGTGCGCCGTGGTGGCGTCCGTGCGCAGATACACGGGCTCGCCGAGCGTGGCCCACGTGTCGGCACCGGGAGCGGTGTAGCTGGCGGACAGGGTGCGCTCCTCGGTGTGCTCGGGACGGGCGTGCGGGTCGCGCACGATCGCGCCGAACGGGCGCCGCACACTCACCAGACCCTCGCCCGTGAGCGTCGCGACGGCTTGGCGGATCACCGGCCGGGACACCCCGAACTCCCCGGCCAGAATCTCCTCCGACGGGAGCGGCTGACCAGCCGGGAACTGCCCCGTCACGATGCCTTCCCGCAGGTAGTCCGCGACCTGTTTCCAGCGGGGAACCGGTGCCGTGATCGTCGGACGCGCGGGGGCGGCTGTTTCCTCGGGTTGTGGCATGGGTCACATCTCCTGCGGTCGGTATGCCCTCTGGGCTGCCCTCGTGTGTGGTTCCGACCCGGTTTCCGGACGACGGATCACTAGTCCGCCCCTAGTCCCTGCAGGTCTCTCGGAACCAATTCGCTAGCCGCAACGTAGTACCTTTGCTGTAGGACGTCAACGTACAACGTTGACGTGGAACGTACCGAACAGAGAGGAGACCAAATGACCCGACGACCGATCGTCCGTCCCGAGATCCGAGACCCCGAATTCCCGTACCTGGAACCGCTGTGCCCGTGCGGCGCAGCGGCCGACCGGGTCGGGATGTGCCGCAAGTGCCGGGCGCGCATCCGGTGGCAGCGCCGCACCGGCCACCGATGAGCCACCCACCGACCCACCAACCGATGAGCCACGCGGGCGGGCCGGACGTCCCGGGACGTCTCGCCGGTCGGCAAGACGTCCCGCCGATGTCCGCCCGCGTGGTGATCCCGTCCCTGCCGGGAGGCGGACCCTCAATCCCGTTCCACTCACCTGCTCACGAGAGGGCACGCGCATGACCCGCATGACCGCACCAACCCACACGACCCGAACGACTCGCGCGACCGGCGCTCGCCGGAGCGACCCCCCGAGGATTGGAGGCCCCCGCTGACCTACGACCAGAACACTCCCGCCCCGGCCCCCGATGGAGGCACCCGACGACACACTCACTGCTTCCCCCACATCCCTGACCCCCCTACCCCAGCCGGAACCCCTGCCCCAGCCGGTACCGCCCCGGAAACGGGACGGAACGAGCCCGAGACCGACGCGAAGGCCCGGGAGCGTCTGGACTACGCCGTGGTCCGCATCGAGGAGGAGACCGCGCGTCTAGAGGCTCGCCTGGCCGAGCTGGCGCGTGAGTACGCGAACCTGGTGGCCGCCGCGCGCGCGGCTCTGCTGGCCCAGAACGAGGGCGAGGCAGACCCGCTCTGGTATGTCCGGGACCAGCTTCCCCCGGCCCCGGTCGGACACCCCCTCCACCCCGCACCGGACCCAGACCCGTACCCGGGTACGGACCCAGACCCAGACCCCCGCTCGGCCCCGGATTCCGTAGCGGACTGGGACGGGGGTGAGTACCGATGACCGGCCGCCATCGTGACTACCGCGACCGGCCCGGGTACGGGTACGGACTCGGTCTCGGGTTCGGATTCCCGCCCATCTCCCTAGTCGCTCTCCTCCTCGGATTCCT
Source organism: Cryptosporangium sp. NPDC051539 (assembly GCF_044454545.1). Classification (NCBI taxonomy): domain Bacteria; kingdom Bacillati; phylum Actinomycetota; class Actinomycetes; order Cryptosporangiales; family Cryptosporangiaceae; genus Cryptosporangium; species Cryptosporangium sp. NPDC051539. The sequence goes on from NZ_JBITDV010000011.1 coordinate 73,108, forward strand.
GCTGTACGCGCTGGTCAAGCTGACCGGGTGGGCGCGCCGTCTGGTGTGGCGCTACCGGTCGGAACTGGCCCCGATCGGCGTAGCCGGCCTTTTTGCCGGCTGCGGCTGGTACCTGCACTACACCCATCCCGGCTGGGCCGTGTGGATCGCGGGCGTGACCTGGACCGTCGCTCTGGTTCTGTCGCTGCTGCCCTCCCGGTGGATGCCGGTACGGCGGTGGCTACCGCGCCGGATCGAGCGCCTCTACACGGCGCTGTGCGTGGCACTGGGCGGGTCGTGGCTCTCAGCCGCGCTCATGGCCGGACCCGGCGCCGGACCCCTGCCCGGCCTCGGGGTGTTGTTCACCCTCGTCACCTCGATTCCGTGGTGGGCGCACCACCGGCGCCGCGCCCGGATCCACGTCGAACGGATGCTCTCGGCGTGGCCCCGGATCGCCGAACGCCTCGGCCTGGACGGCTCAGACGTCCAATCCGCCAACGTGAACGCCAGCGGGCTGCGTCTGCGGCTTCGCCTGGCCCGGGGCCAGACCGCCCGGCAGGCGATGGCCGCGACCGAGGGCATCGCGTCCGGGCTGGGCGCCCGCCCGGGGTCGGTGCGGGTCGAGGCCGACCCGTACCGGGCCGACCGGGTCGTGGTGCGGGTAGTCGAGAACGATCCACTCGCGCACCCGATCCGCTACCCCCTGCCCGGGGCGCTGTCGATCCGCCGCCCGATCCCGCTCGGCGTGACCGAGGACGGCGACCCGCTCAGTGTCCTTCTGCGGGGCCGAAACGTCCTGGTCGGTGGCGTCACCGGGTCGGGTAAATCCGGGGTCCTCAACGTGCTCCTCGGAGGTCTCACAGCGTGCCCCGATGTGGTGCTGTGGGGCATCGACCTCAAGGGCGGCATGGAACTCATGCCGTGGATGCGCTGTCTGCAGTGGCTCGCCGTCGAACCGCATCAGGTCATGAAGATGCTCACCGATGCCCTAGTCGAACTCGACCGGCGTACGGCATGGATGACCGCACGCGGGCAACGGCTCTGGGCACCCAGTCCCGAGCACCCGGCGCTGCTGATCGTGGTCGACGAGTGGGCCGAACTCCCGCCCGCCGCCGCGCCCCTGGTCGACTCGATCGCCCGGCGCGGCCGGTCGGTCTGCGTCAACCTCCTTGCTGCCACCCAACGACCGACCCAAAAAGCGATGCAAGGCGACGCCGTTCGGTCCCAAATGGACGTCCGGATCGGCCTGCGGGTCCGCGAACCCCGCGACACCGATCTCATTCTGGGGCAAGGCCACTACTCCGCCGGATGGCGTCTGGACGCATTGGACGCACCCGGGAAACTATTTCTCTCCGACCCCGAACATCAAACAATGCGCATGGCTCGCGCCTACTGGATACCCGACGACGCCGTAACCGCACTCGTCCGCGAACACATCCGCTACCGGCCACGCGGAATACCCGAACGCGTCGACACCATTCCGGCACCACCGCCGCCCTACCGGGAGCCACAGAATCCCGCGTCCCGCAGTTCTGATCCTCGCGAGACCAGCGCGAGGAACAGCGACACCGGACCGGCCAAGGAGACGAGCCCGAAAGAGGAGACCGACGCGGATAAGGCCCGAGCGTTCATCGACGGGCTATCAGGAAAGCCCAGCGAAGCAATGAATCTCCTCCTGTGGGCGCTAATCAAAGCGGGTCGCGACGGCGCCACCACCAAACAATTGCAAGAGACCACCGAACTCAACCGCGCCACGCTCCACCGATATCTGCGCCGCCTGGAAGAGGCAGGTATGGCCACCCAGCCGCAGTACGGGCACTGGAAGGCCACCGACCCAGGATGACGACCCAGGATGACGACTCGGAGTGACGGCCTGGCTGTGTCACTGTCGCAGTGTCTCAGGGGTTCCTCGCGCGTCTGCGCGTAGGGGGCCGCAGGAACACTTTGGCGCTGAGACAGTGGCACAGTCACCCACCGTCACTACACGGAAGTCACCGGAAAGGAGAAGATGCCACACGCCACACCATTCCGATGACCAATCCGAAGAAGAAGAGGTGAATGCCTTTCGGCCGGAATCCTTCGGGAAACCCGTCGTGATTATCCGGCCCGGTGACCCCGTAAGACTCCCCGATATCCACCGGCACATCCGCGCCGGAAAGATTGTCCTACTGCTACCCGCGACTCAACCCGATCCCCCGCCCGACCCCGTAACCGACTCCTGACACCGGCCGATCCTGACAACGAAGAGGCTCACCCGGACACACCGGGTGAGCCTCTTCGTCCTGCGCGGGGCGTCTACTCCCGGACACGAAAACAGACGCCATTCCCCAGGTCCACAATCCCGTGCGCCCCGTCCCTGTCTGTTCCGGTGGCAGTCGCGTCCGCATCGTCGGCCGCGCCGAATACGACACCCCATTCCCCGTCCTGGCTGGCCAGACTCAAACCCCAGGACGTGCGGACCGCGCGGACCGTGCCGCGCCGCACGGTGTCATCCGCGCCGCCCCACATCTGCGCCACGGTCTGCCCGGTGGGCGCATAGTCGTACCGGTCGGGCACCACCGCGAAACCCTCGATTCGCGCCTTGATCGCCTTGCGTTCCGCTACCAGCGCGTCCAGTGCGTCATCGTCTTCGGTCGCTGACAGCCGGGCCTGTACCTTCCGCAGTTCCGCCTGCATGGCATCCAATTCGTGGGCGTTACCCGCTACCCGCTGGAACGCCAGAATCGGCGAATCATCCGAATCGAAAAACTGGCTGATCGTCTCAATGATCGGCCGCGCGTCGATTCCCGTGAACACGCCACACGCTAAGCGGGTCCTCGCATGCCCGCCGCATCGCAGTTTCGGAGTCCGAGGATTCCCGGCCGGAGTCAAACCCGTATTAACGAACAACTTCCCCGCGCAAGCCGGACAATCGAGAATTCCGGAAATCCAGTTCGAGGGCAACGCGATCGGCCGACCACCCTTATTCCCCCGCGCGTCCGTCGCGTTCGCGGCAAGGATACGGTTGGCCCGCCACCACAGCGCCGAATCAACCACCGCAGAAACCGTGTGTGTCCACGTCTCCGTCTCACCCTGATACGTGTGAGAACACTCCTCCACACCCGTGTGATTCGGCGCGAACACGACCAGCGTCTTTACACTGTTCGGCCACATGTGGTACGACCGGCCGATCGACGCGAGGGACTCACCATTCGCCACCCGCTCATAAATATCGACAACCGCCGCCGGATCCGTGCACACCGCTTGTTTGTTATAACGCTTTCCCTCGGTTCCCCAGAATGCAGGCAGCGGCCCGGTATGCGCGCCGTTCTCCCGCACCACCGACATCCCGCGATACGTCGTGTCCTTCACCACCCGCGACTTCTCCGCATTCGCCTGCTGAAGAACCAGCGTCACCACCCGGCCCGCGAAATCAGTCTTGCCGAACTGCGGCTCGCTCAGCGACAACACGTCCCCGCCCGCCGCCCGGATCGCCAATAGAATCTCCGCTTGCGCGTCCAGATCTTCGCGACGATCCAACCGCGAGGAGTCCGTCACGATCAACATCGACGCGTCCCCGCGCGAGATCCTGCCAATGGCCTCCCGCACCGCCGGTTCCTGCGCCCCGCCGCTGGCCGAATAGCCCTGCAACTCGATCCAGTCCACAATCTGGATCCCACGTTCGGCAGCCGCCGCCTCGATAGACTTCCTCTGCGACAACAGGTCTTGGCTACCCGTACTGACCCGCACCAACGCCAAGCCCAGCGCCGACACCCGACCCTGCTTCGGTAAACCCGTCATCCATGCACACTACCCGAGAACCTCCGGTCGTTGTCGACGTAAACGACGCGCGATTCCGGCGCGATCGACTGGGCGATCTCGTGGGTGTTGTTCGCGGACGGAATGCCGGTGCCGACGTCGAGGAACTGGCGGATGCCGGCCTCTCTGGTCAGATAGGTCACGGCCCGGCGGAGGAATTTGCGGTTCTCCCGGGCGGCCAGCGGAACCGAGGGGAAGCGGCTCGCGATCGCGTCACCGGATTCGCGGTCGGCCGCGAAATTGTCCTTGCCCCCGAGCCAGTAATCGTATCGTCGCGCGGAGTGCACCACTGAGGTGTCGATCTCGACGTTCTCCGAACCCATGGCGCGCGGTGTAACGAGGGTTACATCCCCCGCCGTCCACTCGGGACGCTGGTCGGGGGCCTGATCCGGTTCTGTCAGTTTTTGGGCTATGACAGGGCCGTGCGAATCCTGGATACCAGCCTAATGGCGCCTTAAGGCAATCCGATGTTCCGTTTCCGGGGGACGTTCGCGGTGGCACTGGACCGATAAGGTCACCTCGAATAGACCGCCACACCAGGAGTCATCACCCCGTGCGATCCCCTCTGCCGGGCCGTTCGAAGGCCCAGGTCACCGCGGGCTCGCATAGAGCGAGCAAGGGCAGCCACCGTCACCGCGTCGCCCGATCGAGTAGACGCGTGGCCATTCCCGTCGGACTCGTCCTCGCGTTCGTCCTGACGACCGCGGGCGCGTACGCCGCCGTCGGGTCGCCGTTCGACGGCGGCGGCGAGCACGAACTCGCCGCGGCGTGCCGATCGGACTCCTGCGGCCGGCATGAGCCTTCCACCGAACCGGCGCCGTCGGCCGAGAGCCCGAGGCGGCACCTCCGCCAGTCGCACCCGCCCGCGGGCGTGGGCAAGTCGCCGACGCCGAAGAACACCGTCGGGTCCAACGGCACCGAGTTCGCGCCCTACGTCGACCTGCTGCAGTACCCGGCCGTCGACCTGCTCGCCGTGCGGTCGGCCGGGATCAAGCACCTCAACCTCGCGTTCATCGTCGCGGGTGACGACTGCACACCGTCCTGGGGCGGTTCGACGTCGCTCACCAACGCGTCGATCAAGAGCCGGGTCGCGGCCTACCGCGCGGCCGGTGGATCGGTGCGCATCTCGTTCGGTGGCGAATCGGGCACCGAGCTCGCGTCGGCCTGCTCCTCGGCCGACGAGCTCGCGTCCGCGTACCAGAGCGTGATCGACGCGTTCTCGGTCTCCAAGCTGGACTTCGACGTCGAGGGCGGTGCGCTCTCCGACACCGAGGCGAACGACCGCCGTTCCCGGGCGATCGCGATCTTGCAGCGGACCGCCTCGTCGGCAGGCAAGACGCTGGACGTCTCGGTCACGCTTCCGGTCAACCCGAACGGCCTCACGTCGGGGGGCGTGAGCCTGCTGAACAGTGCGGCGAGCAACGGCGCCACGATCCACGCGGTCAACGTGATGGCGATGGACTTCGGCGAGTCGGCCGCGCCCGACCCGGACGGCAAAATGGGGTACTACGCCATCCAGTCGATGAAGGGCACGCAGTCGCAGGTCAAGAGCGCGTTCGGGCTGTCGTCGTCGGAGGCGTGGTCGCGGGTGGCGGTCACCACGCTGATCGGGGTCAACGAGCCCTCCACCGAGGTCTTCACCGAGTCGGACGCCCGGCAGCTGACCTCGTTCGCGCGGTCGGTGGGGGCGGCCTGGGTGTCGATGTGGCAGATCGCCCGTGACCAGCCGTGCGACGACGGGAACGAGGCGAACGCCACGTCCGACTCCTGCGCGGGCTCCAGCGACACCAAGTACGACTTCGCCAAGGCGTTCCTGGCGTGAGCGCGTAGACCGGTCGCGGACTTCACCGATTCATCCCGACGGCTCGGCACCGGTGGCGGCGACGCCCGCGAGCAGCAGCACCAGCCCGGGTAGCAGCGGTTCCGGCCCCGAGCCTTGCGGCCACACCGGCGCTTCCGGATGGCCGATCAGCCGCGCGACCCGCAGCGCCCGGCGTCCGTGTTCGGCGCCCAGGGCATCGCGCACCCACCGCACGGCGGCGACCGGGTCGGGCGGGGCCGGGCTCTGCCGGAACTCGAGCGCCATGCCGAGTGCGACGGCCTCACCGACGAGCACCGAGTCTCCGGGGCAGAGGTCGAACACCGACGAGCGTTCGCGCTCGAGCAGGCGGGAATCGACGTCGTACGCCGGGCGTGCGGATCGGCCGGAGAGAATCGCGCCGAGGGCCGTCAGGAGCACCTGCTGGGCCGCGGGCTCGAAGTCGAGCGGCGCCCCCTCGAATTCGTCGTATTCCATCGGATTTTCCTTGTTGTCGGCAATAAGGACCCCCGAATCGGGCGTAATCGGAATTGCCACCGCCCGGCTCGGCTGACGCCGATGGGTGCGGTGCGCGCGGGCTCTGCGCTTGGCTTGCTGCCGCTTTCGGCGGCCCGGCTGATTCGGCATTTCTCGCGACCCTCCACTCCGTACGAACGGCCATCGGGTTCGCGGTTGACGCTAGAAAGCCGTCCGGCCGAATTCGCGTCGTCCACAGGAACAGAAGATTCCGAAATCACTCTGTGGATTTGTGCGGTCGCAATCGGCGTTTGTACAGTCGGCGCCCCTGGCCGAGGATTCGGCCGCGCTGCACTTCGACGATGAGGGGCACTCAGAATGCTGCGCTTACTTCTGGCATCGGTCACGGCGGCGGTGGCCGCCGTGGTTCTGCTACCGGCCGCACCGGCGTCCGCGGCTCCGGTGGTGTCGTTCACCCGGGCCTTCTACGACTCGCCGGGCTCGGACACCCGCACCAACGCCAGCCTGAACGCCGAGTACGTGACGTTGAAGAACACGTCGAAGGCGGCCGTGAACCTCTCGCGCTGGACCGTGCGCGACAAGGCCAACCACGTCTACACGTTCACCGGCACCGTGACGCTGAAGCCGGGCGCGACGCTCTGGCTGCACACCGGGCACGGGAAGAACACCGCGAGCCACCGGTACTGGAACTCCGGCAACTACATCTGGAACAACACCGGTGATGCCGCGTACCTGCGCAACGCGGCCGGCAAGCAGATCGACGCGTGCAGTTGGGGGAGGGGCAGCGGTTCCGTCCCCTGCTGAGGACACTGAAACGAAAGAGGTGGCCGCCCCGGGGACTCCCCGCCCGGGGCGGTTGTCTACGCGAAGGCAGCGAGGCGCTGCGCGGCCCAGCCGTCGATCGCGCGGTCGGTCACCGAGCGGTGGTACAGCCCGAGGCTGGTGACGCCGGTGACCGCTACGGTCAGCGCCGTGAGGAGGCTGAAACCACCCAGCCCGGAGAGCTGCTGCAGCGTTCCGACGAGTGGGTCGGTGGCCAGGCGGCTCATCGCGTACAGCTCCGCGGCCGCCACCCCGGCGCCCAGCGCTGCCGTCACCGACCAGTGCATGCGCTCGGCCCGGGAACGGACCCACCGCACCCAGCGCCAGGCCGAGTACCCGGAGAGCGCGCCCGAGAGGCCGAGAAACGTGACCGCGACGCCGCCGAGACCGGCGCCGACCGGTAAGAACGTGGTGACCAGGGCAAGCGTGAGAACGATCGCGACGGCGGCGACGGCTGTCGAGAGACCGAGTTCCCACACGAGTTACATCCTTGTCGTTCCACCCGGCCGAGGCAACCGGGCGATCGCATAGAGATCCCGGGCGGGACCGGAGAGTTGCCGTCCGGTCGGCCACACCGCGCGGAGCTGCCGTCGCAACGCGAGCGGCGGTTCCCCCGGCTCCGGACGCACGGCCACCTCGACCAGGGTCCCGTTGCCGAGTTCGCCGGCGATCGCCAGCGAACTGAGCACCGCCGGCCCGCTGCCCGCGGCCACCGCGTGCTTGATCGCGGTCGTGGACGAGAGCTCCAGCAACGGCGGCGCGATCTCGGAGACGCCGGCGGCGAGCAGCGCGCTCTCCAACGCACGCCGGGTGCCCGAGCTCGCCTCCCGCGACACCAGCGACGTCGCGGCGAGCTCTGCGGCGGTGACGCCACGGCGGCGGCTCCACGGGTGTCCCGGAGCGACGATCACCGTGAGCCGGTCGGAGTGGACGCGTTCCGCGTGCAGGCCGGCCGGCACGTCCGGCCCCTCGACGAAACCCAGGTCGGCCTCGCCCGCGAGCACCCGCCGGGCCACGTCGGCCGAGTTCATCGCATCGAGCGTGACGCCGATCGCGGGATGGGCGGCACGGACCGCGACCAGCCAGCCCGGCAGCAGGTACTCGGCCACGGTCTGGCTGGCGGCAACCCGCAGCGTGCCGTCGTGCACCTCCCGCAAAGCGCCGGCGCCGGCCGCCAGCGCCTCGGCCGCCTCGATCGCGGTGCGGGCCCAGTCGGCGACGAGTGCACCCTCGCCGGTGAGCGTCGAACCGCGCGGAGTCCGGTTGAGCAGCGCGATGCCGAGGCGCCGTTCCAGCTGACGCAGGCGGGCCGACGCCGCGGGCTGAGACACGCCGTGCTCGCGCGCGGCCTGGCCGACGCTACCCAGCCGCGCGACCGAGAGCAGCAGGTCGAAGCTGCCGAGGTCGGCGAAGAGCGGGGCGAGAGGCATAAGCGCAGCCTATGAGTTCAGCGACGATCGCCGTCTACCGGGCTGCCCCGGTACGCCGGACGCTGAGAACCATGACCGTGCTCGACCGTCCCGCCGTCCGCCCGCTGGTACCGACTCGCACCGGCGTCACTCCCAACTGGTTCGCCGCGGTCATGGGCACGGGCATCGTCGCGATCTCGGCGGCCGGTCTGCCCGTCGACGTTCCCGGGCTCCGGGGCCTCGCGCGGCTGATCTGGGCGTCCGCCGCCCTTCTGCTCCTCGCGTTCTGTGTGGCGTCCGGATGGCAGTGGAGGAGGTCGGCCACCCACCTGGCGGACCCGGTCATGATGCAGTTTTACGGCGCGCCACCGATGGCGCTGATGACGGTCGGCGGCGGGACCCTGCTGCTCGGGTCCGACTGGATCGGAATCCACGCGGCCGTCGCCGTCGACCTGGCCCTCTGGACGCTCGGCACGGTCGGCGGCCTCGTCACCGCTGTCGCGATCCCGTACCTGATGATCACCCGGCAACAGCAGGCCCCGGCCTTCGGCGGCTGGCTGATGCCGGTGGTCCCGCCGATGGTGTCGGCGGCCAACGGCGCGCTGCTGGCCGAGCATTTGCACAGCGAGGACCTGAAGCGTTTCTGCGTCGCGCTCTTCGGCGCCGGCCTCGTCGCGGCCCTGCTCACGATCGCGCACTTGTGGGGGCGCCTGCTCACCCAGCCGCCCACCCCGGCCCGGCTGGTCCCGACGCTCTGGATCGTGCTCGGCCCGCTCGGCCAGTCGATCACCGCCGCGCACCTGTTGATGAACGACGGCGGCGTCGCCTACGGCCTGCCGGTCTGGGGTTTCGCGATGCTCTGGCTCGCGCTCGTGGCGGCGCTGACGGTCCGGGAGCGCATTCCGTTCGGCCTGCCCTGGTGGAGCTTCACGTTCCCGCTGGGAACTGTCGTGACCGGCACCACCGGGCTGGCCGTCCGCACGGGTTCCCCCACGCTGACGGCCGCCGCGGTGCTGCTGTTCGGGCTGCTCGCCGCGTTGTGGCTCACGGTCGCGGCCCGAACCGTCAACTCAGTGCTGCCGCGCAGGCGTCCGGTGGACCGGCGCCGCCACCAGACGGTCGCTGTCGACGATCTCTCGGCCGAACGGCACCAGTGAGATCGGGATCAGCTTGAGGTTGGCCCAGGCCATCGGGGCCCCGATGATCGTCACGGCCAGCGCGGCTGCGGTGAACAGGTGCCCCAGCGCGAGCCACCAGCCCGCCACGACGAACCAGATGACGTTCAGGAATCCGGCGCCGACGCCGGCACTCGGCTTCCGGATCATCTCGCGGCCGAACGGCCAGAGGACGTACCCCGCGATCCGGAACGAGGCGACGCCGAACGGGATCGTGACGATCAGCAGGCAGCAGATCAGGCCTGCGACGACGTAGCCGATCGCCAGCCAGAAGCCGGCGAAGACCAGCCAGATGATGTTGAGCAGAAGGCGTATGGCGCTCATATCCCAAGTGTTCCTCACGGGAGCAATGTGTCCGCCGCCACAAATGCCCGAAGTATCAGGGACAACCCTGACCCGCTCTCCCTTCGTGACACCACGACGCCGGGAGGGCGAGGATGTTCCAGACGCATCGCACGGTCACGGTCGTCATCCCGACGATGAACGAGGCTCGTAACGTCCCGGTCGTTCTCGCTGCCTTGCCGTACTTCGTCACCGAGGTCGTCCTGGTCGACGCCGGCTCGGTCGACGGCACCGTCGAGGCCGCGTTAGCCGTGCGCCCCGACGCCCGGGTGATCGGTCAGACCCGCCGCGGCAAGGGCAACGCGCTCGCGACCGGCTTCGAGGCTGCCACCGGCGACTACGTGGTCATGATCGACGCCGACGGCTCGATGGATCCGGCCGAGATCGAGCGCTATCTGGCCGAGCTCGACCAGGGCGCCGACTACGTCAAAGGCAGCCGGTTCGTGGCCGGCGGCGGCAGCGACGACATCAGCCCGCTGCGCCGGGCCGGCAACCGGGGCCTGAACGCGCTGACCAACCTCCTGTTCTGGACCCGCTACTCCGACCTCTGCTACGGCTACAACGCGTTCCGCCGGTCCGCGATCCCGGCCTTCGGACTTCCGCCGGCCCACGCGGCCGAACCCCGCTGGGGTGACGGCTTCGAGGTCGAAACCCTGATCAATATCCGGGTCGCCCGCGCCGATCTGGTCATCACCGAGGTGCCCAGCTTCGAGTCCGACCGCCTGCACGGCGAGAGCAACCTCCGCACGTTCCGCGACGGCTGGCGCGTCCTGGTGACGATCCTGCGTGAGCGGTTCGGCCCGGCTCAGGTCTCCACGCCGGCCGCCGATGCTCCGGTCGTGAACCCCCTCTTCGAACCCGCGGTGTGATGAACGCGCCGGTCACGGTCGGCGTCGCCTGCTACTCCGAGGCGCGCTGGAACCTGCTGATCGAGACGATCGCGTCCGTGCGGTCGCAGGACCACCCGCACCGGATCGTGGTCTCGGTCGACCACAACCGCCCGCTCTTCGAGCGCCTGCGCAACCACTACGGCGACGAGATCGAGGTCGTCGAGAACCGATTCCAGCGCGGGGCCTCCGGGTCGCGCAACACGATCGGCCTGGCCGCGACCACGCCGCTGATCGCGTTTCTGGACGACGACACGTACGCCGAGCCGGGCTGGCTGGCCGCGCTGGTCTCCGCGATGTGCGGGCCGGCCGAAGTCGTCGGTGCCGGTGGCCGGATCCTGCCGGTCTGGCACCGGGCCGAGCCCCGCTGGTTCCCGGGCGAGTTCGGCTGGGTGATCGGTGCCACGTTGCCGGAGACCGGCGCGGACCCGCGGCCGGCCCGCAACGTCTGGGCCGCCAGCATGATCGTCCGCCGCGAGGTGTTCGTGGCGGTCGGCGGCTTCAACCCCGACTTCGGCAAGGTCGGCGACGTCTCCGAGCCCGAGGACACCGAGCTCTGCCTCCGGATGGCCCGGACGGCTCCCGGCGCGTACTGGCTGCACGTCCCGGCCGCGGTGATCCGCCACCACGTCCCGGCCGAGCGGTCGAGCGTCGGGTTCTTCCTGCGCCGTTGCTGGCTGGAGGGCCGCGGCAAGGCGGGCCTCGCCGCGCTCGGCCGGAACTCGTCCGACCGCGCGGCCGCGCTCTCCGAGGAGAGCAGCTACCTGCGCCGGGTGCTGCCCCGCGGCCTGCGCGCCTACCTGCGTCAGGGCGACGCTCGGGGGCTGGCCAGAGCGGGCATGGTGGTGGCCGGGGTGGCTTCCACCGGGCTCGGATTCGCGCTGCAACTGGCCCGGGTGGGGCTGGCCCGGTGAGCCCGCTCCCGATCCTCATGTACCACGGGATCACGTCGGGACCCGACCCGCTGGCGGTGCCGGTAGACGACTTCCGGGACCAGGTCGGCGCGCTGACCGCCGACGGCTGGGAGCTGCTCGGGCTCACCGAGGCGCTGTCCGCGAAGGCCGCCGATCCGGATCGCCCGGTCGTCGCGCTGACGTTCGACGACGGGTACACCGACTTCCTCACCGCGGCCTCGGTGCTGGCCGAGTTCGGGGCCCGGGCCACGCTCTACGTCCCGACCGGCACGGTCGGCACGGTCGGATACCTCGGCTGGGACCAGGTCGCCGGGCTGGCCGCGGCCGGCCTCGAGATCGGCAGCCACTCGCGCTCGCACCGGCCGATGGACGTGCTGGCCCCCGACGTGCTGGCGACCGAGCTGGCCGGCAGCCGGGCCGAGCTGGTCGGCCGCCTCGGCGTGCCGGTGCGCTCGTTCTGCTACCCGCACGGCTACACGTCACGGCGGGTGCGCCGGGCGGTCGCGGACGCCGGCTACGCCAACGCCTGTGTGATCGGGCGTCGCCTGGCCCGCCCCGGCGACGACCGCTTCGCGCTGCCCCGCCTGCAGCCCACGCCGGGTGCCGACGTCCGATCGCTGGTCGCCACCGGCGAGCCGGGCCTGACCCCGGTAGCCAAGCGAGCCCTGCGACCGGCCTGGCGGGGCGCACGACTCGTCGCCGCCCGCCTGGGCCACCAGCTCACCTGAGAGGCAGCAGATGTCCCGCATCCCCGGCGTCGTGCTGGACGTCGAGTTGTCCGCGCCGCTGCCCGCCGTGCACACCTTCGACACGCTCGGGCACCGGCGGGATTCGGTCTGGGTGATCGCCCGGCTGTTCACGGAGCCGGTCGCGATGGTGACGCTCGACCTTCCGGACGACGACCTGGCTCCGGAGGCGCTGCTCGCCGGGATCGTCGCCGGCGCCCGGGACGCGATCGGGGCCCGGCTCGCGCTGGTCGGGCTCACGATTGCCGACCTGACCCCCGACGGCCTCGCGCTCACCGCCCTCATCCGGACGCCGCCGTTCCTGGCCGGCCGGGCCCGCGCACTGGAACTCGCGCCGCCGGTCACCGTCGTGATCTGCACCCGCGAGCACCCGGACGCCCTGCGCGACTGCCTGGTCAGCCTCACCGACCAGGACGTCGACCGCTTCGACGTGCTGGTCGTCGACAACGCGCCGACCAGTGCCCGGACCCGGCACACCGTCGACGAGTTCGCGCCCCGGCTGGCGATCCGGTACGTCGTCGAGCCGCGGCCCGGCCTCTCGCGCGCGCGGAACGCCGCGATCGCCGCGCTGTCGCACGAGCCCGGTGAGCGGATCGTCGCCTGGACCGACGACGACGTCCGGGCCGACCCGCACTGGATCTCCGAGATCGTCCGCGCGTTCGTCGAGAACCCGGCCGCCGCGGCGGTGTCCGGCGCGGTCGTCCCGGCCGAGCTCCGCACCGACGCCCAAGTCTGGTTCGAGCAGTTCGGCGGCCACAGCAAGGGCCGCGGGTTCGTCGCCGACGAGTTCGGGCCGCTGAGCCGGCAGAGTCCGCTGTACCCGCTGCCGGCGTTCGGCGTCGGCGCGAACATGGCGTTCCGGCTCGCCGCGCTGCGCAAGCTCGGCGGCTTCGACGAGGCGCTCGGCGCCGGTAGCCCAGCCCAGGGTGGAGAAGACACGCTGGTGTTCAGCCGTCTGCTGCACGGCGGCGCGACGACGCTGTACCGGCCGTCGGCGCTGGTCCGGCACGTGCACCGGGCCGATCTCGACGGACTGCGCACGCAGCTGGCCGGTTACGGCGCCGGCTTGACCGCGTTCTACGCCGCGCTGGTGCGGGCCGAGCCGCGCGTCCTGGCCGAGCTGATCCGGCTCGTTCCCCGGGCGATCAAGGACCTCACGAGCGCCGGCAGCATCCGGGTCGGCACGGTGAAGAGCGACTTCCCACGGGAGCTGTTCGCGGCCAACCGCCGGGGCTTGCTGGCCGGGCCTTGGCGCTACTTCCGTGGGCGTCGGTCCCGGCCGGAAGTGAAGGCGCCGGCCCGTGCCCCGGTCAGCCTCCGATGACGCTCACCCCCGCCGCTGTCGCCCGCGCCGCGGGCGCGCCCGCTACGGCTGTGCCGGCTACGGCTGCGCCGGCTCGATCGGCGGGCGGGCGTCATGCCGCGAAGCGCGTACGTCCCGCGTCCGGATGGAAGTCGTCGGCGGTGCTGCGGCAGGCGTCCGCATTGATGTCTTCGACGGTGCTGGCGTCGGCGCTGAACATGATGTTCTGGGTGGCCGCCGCCCGGCTGTACCCGACCGAGGCGGTCGGGCACGGCAACGCGACGGTCTCGGCCATCGCCCTGGTGAGCGGGATCGCCCAGCTCAACCTGCTCTCGGTCTTCGTGCGGTTCCTCCCCCGGGCCGGACACCGGACCACTCGGTTCCTGGCCTCCGGCTACGCCGGAATCCTGACCGCGTCGGTGGTCTTCGGCGCCGGCTACCTGCTGCTGGGCCTCGGGTCCGGATTCGGCCTGGGACGCTGGGACGCGCTCGGATTCGTCCTGGCGGTCGCGGTCTACGCGCTCTTCTACGTGCAGGACGGGATCCTGACGACGTTCCAGCGCGCCGGTGGGGTCGTGGTGAAGCACGTCGCGACGTCGGGCGCGAAGCTCGTGCTGCTGCTCGGGCTGGTCGCGACCGGCTCGCGGCTGGGCATCGCGGCGGCCTGGTGCCTCCCGGCGGCGGTCGCGGTGGTGGTCGTGACGTTCGTGATCTTCGCGCGGCTCGCCCCTCGCGCGGCCGGTGAGTCTCGGCTGCCGGGGCCCCGGGTGCTGGGCAATTTCGTGGCTGCCGAGTACGTCAACAACCTGGTCGGGAACGTCGTGACGCTGGTTCCGCCGGTGCTCGTGCTGCACCTGTCCGGGTCGGTGGCGAACGCGTACTTCGCGGTGCCGTGGCTGATCGTCGTGACGCTGCAGACGCTGGTCTGGAACATCGTGATGTCGTTCCTGTCGCAGGCCGGGCACGACCCGTCGGGGGTCGCACACCACCTGCGCCGGACCGTGGGGCTGGTGGCGGCGGTGGCGGGAGCGGGCACTGGCGGGCTGGTCCTGCTGGGGCCGTTCCTGCTGCTCGTGCAGGGCGGCGCGTTCGCCGACGGCGGCGGGACGCTGCTGCGGGTGGCCGCGGTCAGCTTCCCGTTCACGGCGGTGGTGATCGTCTACTCCGGGCTGGCCATGCTGGAGGGTCGGCTCTGGCCGGTGGTGCTGGTGCAGGCCTGTTCCGCGGTGTTGTTCCTGGTCGCCGCGGTCGTCCTGCTGCCGGAACTGGGCCTGCCCGGCGTGGGCTGGGCGTACGCCGGTGCCCAGGCGCTGGCGGCGCTCGCGCTGCTGCCGAGCCTTCGTGCGAGGTTGCGGAGGCTATCCTCGTGAGGTGAGCACGCTTCTGGCAGCCCGACCATACGAAGTGGCATCCGAACGGGCCGCGGAGGTGTTCTCGATCGCGGAGGCGTGGCTGCTCAGCGACGCGATGACGGAGTTGATCGAGTTGTTCGGCGGCTCAGCGCCGGCCGAGGACTCGTGGCTGCATCTCGACGAGGAGTTGCCCGCCTGGGTGGCGGCGCCCTCAGTGCCAGGCCTTTCGTCCGGGCAGCTCGAGCTGGTCCGCCGGACGCTGGCGATCGAGCGGAGCGTTGCCGACGACTTCAACTTCCGGGGTGATCCCGGCGGCGTGTACAGGGAGCGTTCGCAGGCCCGCGCCGCGGATTTCAGCCCCGAGGTGCGGGAACGGGTGCTGGCGCTCGCCACCAGGCTGGGCCTGGTCGGCACCGGCCGGCCGCGGAACCGGGAGTACGACCGGACCCTGGTGCTCGGCGGCGGGTACAGGTCACCGCTGTTGCGAGCCCGGTTCGCGGCGCAACTCGCGCACGACGGTGTCGAACTGGGGGAGCTGAGCTTCCTCGGGAGCCCTCGGTTCATGACGGCGGATCCGCCGGAGCAGCCGGCCGCGGACACCTACGCGCCCGGTGCCACCGACGAGTTCGACCTGATGGTGGGCGCCGCGCAATCCGAGTTCGGCCTGCACCCCGACGCGGTCGTTTTCCTCTGCGGCTGCGTGTCCGACGCCGAGCGGTGTCCCCGCGGGCGTAGCACCGAAGACACCCCACCCGCGTTCACGCACGAGCGTCGCGTCGACCTGCTCGACGCCTCCGGAGCCGTACGGGCGCGCGCGTTCTCGGCCCGCACCGGCCGTCCGCCGCACCGCCCGCAGACGTCCGACACGTTCGACCTCTGGGCCCGCTGGGCCGACCCGCGAGCCGGCGACCGGCTGCTGATCGTGACGACGAAGGTGTTCGTCCCGTTCCAGGCGTTCGACGGGCTGAGACTCCTGTACCTGCCGTACGGGGTGGATCTGGACGTGGTGGGGTTCGGTACGGAGTGGGGCGACCGCCCCCAGACAGCGGAGTACCTCCTCCAAGAGACGCTCTCCGGCATCCGATCGGCCCGTCGCCTATTGGTCGAAGCGGCGGAGACGATAACCGGCATCGGCTCGCACTGACGAGTGAGCGGATGCAACTCCTGTTTCAATTCCACTCGCTGAGAGCAATTGTGTAAGGCGCCACCACGAGCGCGCGCAACGCCGCGAGGTAAGGTGACACGGTCTCATACCACCCCGAGGTTGGATCGCTTTGTCCGTAACGTTTTCCGACCTCACTACCATGCGTGTGGGCGGCCCGGTCGGAGAGTTGCACGTCCCCACATCCACCGACGAGTTCGTCGGAACCGTCCGTGATGCCGGCCGCGAGGCGCTGATCATCGGCGGCGGCTCGAACCTCATCGTCGGCGACGAGGGCTGGCCCGGTCCGGTCATCAAGATCGCTTCGGGCGAAATCACGGTCAACGGCGGCCTGGTCACCGCAGCGGCGGGCGTGGAGTGGGACCGCCTGGTCGAGCTCACGATCAACGAAGGCCTGGCCGGCCTGGAGTGTCTGTCCGGCATCCCGGGCCTGGTCGGCGGCACCCCGATCCAGAACGTCGGCGCGTACGGGGCGCTCACGTCCGAGGTCCTCGAGAGCGTCACCGTGTTCGACCGGGAAACCGGCGCCCTGGAGAACTGGCCCACCGAGCGCCTCGGTTTCGGCAGCCACCGCCAGTCCGTTTTCAAACACAGCGACCGCTGGGCCGTTGTTGACGTCACGTACCGGCTGCGGCCGGGCAAACAATCCGATCCGATCCGCTATGCGGGTCTGGCGTCCGCGTTGGATCTGGAAATCGGGGGCACCGCAGACACCTCTGACGTCCGCGAATCGGTGATCGCGATTCGCCGTCAGCGCGGAATGGTGCTTGATGCCGCCGATCACGACACCTGGAGTGTCGGCTCGTTCTTCATCAATCCGGTTCTGACGCAGGTGCCCGACGAGGCCAAGGAATGCCCGCAATTCCCTGACGTCAAGGGCACCAAGCTGGCGGCCGGATGGCTCGTGCACAACGCCGGCTTCGCACCGGGTTATCGGCGCGGGAACGTGGGGCTCTCCACTCGGCACGCGCTCGCGGTGACGAACCGGGGCGGCGCCACCACGTCGGAGGTCATGGAGTTCGCCGCGCACATCCGTGAGGGTGTCGAGCGCGCGTTCAAGGTTCGACTCGGCCCGGAGTGCGACCTGGTGAACTGTTTGTTCTAAGTATCCGGCAAAATGGGACGTATGGTCCTGCTGCCGTCCAGGTCGACCGAGCGGACCGAGGGCGACGCCCGGCCCGCCGACCCGCGGCTGGCCCTCGTCGCCCTGCTCCTGGCGGTCGCCGGGGCCGCGGCCATGCTGATCCCGGCCGGCCCGGCGCGGCTGATGCTGCTGCTGGCGTTCACCACCGCCGGCCCGGGCGCGGCCATCGTCAGCCACCTCCGGATCGGCGACCGCGTCCTCGCGGCCGCGTTGACCGTCACGTTCAGCGCGTCGCTGTCCTCGCTGGTCGCGACCGTGATGGTCTGGACCGGGCGCTGGCACCCGACGTCGGCCACGGCCGGGCTGATCGCCCTCGTCGCCGTCGTCGCGCTCGTCGGCCTCCGTCGTGCGGACGGCATCGAGGTCCGGCTGCCGGTCTCCGTCCCCGCCGCCCCGGCTTCCGGCCGGGGGCACCCGGCGCTGACCCCGGCCCTGCTCACGGTGGCCGTCACGCTCTGGCTGGTCACCGTTCTGCGGGCGGACGCCGGGCAGATCGGGCCGTACGGATTGACCAGGGGGCTCGGCGTCCCGTTCGTATTCGCGCTGCTGCTGGTGGGCGTGGCGTGCGGGGTCGAGCTGTTCGGACGGGCGCGGGTGCTGGTGCTCCTGGCCGGTGTCGGGGCGTTGGCGCTGATCATGTGGGGCACCGCCCCGCTGCTGCTCCCCGTGCCCGAGTACGCCTGGACGTACAAGCACCTCGGCGTGGTCGAGTTCATCCAGCAGCGCGGCACGGTGCTCGACTCCGACGACATCTACCAGCAGTGGCCGGGGTTCTTCGCCGCCGCCGCGCAGTTGTCGACGGTGGCCGGGGTGCCCGCGATCCGGTTCGCGTCGTGGTCGACGCTCTACTTCGGCCTGCTGGACGCGGTGCTGGTCGCCGCCGTCGTCCGCGGGCTGACCCGGAACCCGCGGACCGCGTTCCTCGCCGTGCTGCTGTTCGAGTGCTGCCTCTGGGTCGACCAGAACTACTTCTCGCCGCAGGCTTTCGCCTACGCGCTGAGCCTCGGGTTCTTCGCGCTGGTGATGCACGGATGCCGGGGATTGCCCGCGCTGCGTGCGGCCGGTCGGGTGAACCGGATGCGGGCGTGGCTGGTACGGGACGCGCCGGCGGTGCGCGACCGGCCGCGGTGGCCACT
Source organism: Cryptosporangium sp. NPDC051539 (assembly GCF_044454545.1). Taxonomy (NCBI): domain Bacteria; kingdom Bacillati; phylum Actinomycetota; class Actinomycetes; order Cryptosporangiales; family Cryptosporangiaceae; genus Cryptosporangium; species Cryptosporangium sp. NPDC051539. The sequence continues at coordinate 91,573 of NZ_JBITDV010000011.1, forward strand.
GCTGGTCGTCGTCGTGGTGGTGTTCGCCGCGATCACCGCCGCCCACCAGCTGACGCCGTACCTGCTGCTGTTCGGCGTCGGGGTGCTGACCGTCCTCGGGCTGATCCGGCCGCACTGGCTGTTCGTGTTGCTGGCGGTGGTGGCCGGTGGATACCTCCTGCCTCGCCTGGGCGGCGTGAGCAGTCAGTACCACCTGTTCGACGGCTTCGACCTGTTCAAGAACGCGTCCGGCAACGCCGAGGGCTGGGGCAGCTCCGCGCAACGGTTCTCGGCGCTGGTGGCCCGGGTGCTGGCGCTCGTGGTGTGGGCGTCGGCGCTGGCCGTGGGGGTGCTGTTCCGCCGCCGGCTCGGCCGGGTGCTCATCCCGCTGGTGCTCGGGTTCACGCCGTTCCTGGTGCTGTTGCTGCAGAACTACGGCGGAGAGGCGATCTACCGGGTGTTCTTGTTCTCCCTGCCGTGGTGCGTGATGTTGATGGCGTCGTGGTGGGCCCGGACCTCCCGCGGTCTCGTTTCCGGCTTGGCCTTCACCGTGCTGGCGCTGGCCGGCCTGCAGGGACTGCAGGGGCAGTTCGCACTGCACGTCGTCCCGCCCGCGGACGTCCGCGCGGCCAGGTACCTGGAGGCGAACGCCCCGGCCGGCTCGACGATGGCACTGGTCGCCCCGGCGTTCCCGGCCCGGCTGACCGCGAACTACGACCAGCTCAACCCGGGCCGCAGCGTCGACCCGTCGATCACCGACGAGCCGACGTTCCACCACCTCGTCCTGGACGCGGGCGAGTTGCCCGCGATCGAGGAGTGGGCGGCGTCGTTCGGCGGCACCGAGACGTTCCTGGTGGTCACCGGTCAGATGGCGAAGACCGCGGAATACTTCGGCTATCTCCCGTCCGGTTCGGTCGCGGCGCTGCGCTCGGCCTTGGACGACTCGGCCCGGTGGTCCACCTACTACCGCCGGGCCGACGTCACGATCTACCGCCTCGAGCCCCCCGACTAGCCGCGGGGCCGTCCACCGCGCGAGGGCAAGGGCGTGCTCTATCGCTCCAGGCGGTGGGCGAGCCAGGTCAGGGCTTGCGGGTACCGGTAGTCGATGCCCGCGTGGCCGGAGTTGAAGAGCTCGAAGTGCACCCGATCGTCGGGAACACCGATCCGGGTCAGGCCCGCGCGGAACGCGGTCGCGCCGACGTCCAGGTACCACTCGTCCCTCGTCCCGGCGTCGATCCAGATCGCCCGCTGCGACCGCAGCGCGTCCGCGTACCGGTCGACCATCCGCACCGGATCCCAGTCGAGCCAGCGCTGCCACCGCTCGGGCACCAGCTCGCCGGTCACCGGGTCGAACGGCAGCCGCACGGTCCCGTCCGGATCGGCCGAGAAGCAGGCCGCGCACCCGAGCAGGATCAGCAGCGTGCCGTCGCCCTCGGCGCTGAACGCCGGACGTGACCGGAAGTCCTCCCACCAGCGGAAGATGTCTCCGTCGTAGGCCCGCAGGTACCGCACAGCCTTCGCGAACTCGGGCACGTACGCGTACTCGTAGAGCGCGTCGCCCGCGTGCGTCGCCAGCGCCCCGAACACGTCGGGCCGCAGCATCGGGGTGATCATCGCCCCGAACCCGCCCGACGACTTCCCACTGATCGCCCGCGACGCCGGCTGCGCCAGCGTCCGGTACCGCGCGTCGACCCACGGCACGACTTCGTCCACCAGGTACGAGTGGTACGGCCCGGTCCCGGGCGAGTCGACGAACTGCGAGCCGCCGTACGCGGTCCACGCGTCCACGTAGACCACGATGCAGCCGGGTGCCTCGCCCGACGCGAACACCGCGTCGGCGGTCTCCGGGAACGGCTGCTTGTACGCCGAGCGGTTGGCCCACATCGACAGATGACCGGTGTAGCCCTGGATCACGTACACCGCCGGCCACCGCGTCCCGGGCCGCGCGGAGTACTCCGGCGGCGTGTAGACCCAGATCGGCCGCTCGTGTGGATCACCCAGGGGATTACCCCGGAGCAGCGTTGACCCGATCGTCTCCCGATGCAGCTGACCGGCCATTTCGGCGTCCCAGGGAAGCATGTCCCCAGCCAACCACGCACGCCGATAAGTCCGGGTAGATCCCTGACGAAAGGCAGTGTTTTCGCTGCCAGGCTCCTTCTAGCGTCGGCCCCCCGAACCGAGGAGCGCACCTGTGCTGAGCGACGTCCTGGACTGGCTCCAGTCCCTGCCCCCGGCCGCTGTCCTGTTGGCGGCCGGTCTGCTCGTGCTCGGCGAGTGCACTCTCGGTCTCGGACTGATCGTCCCGGGCGAATCCGGCCTGCTCGTCGCCTCGACCACGGTTTCCGACGCCCCGCGCTTCCTCGCGCTCTGGGGAATCGTGACCGCTGCCGCGATCCTCGGCGACTCGATCGGCTACGCGATCGGCCGCCGCTACGGCCCCCGGCTGCGGGAGACGAAGCTGGTCCGCCGCTACGGCGCCGGTCTCTGGGACCGCTCCGCCGACCGGTTGCGACGCCACGGTGCCTGGGCGGTGTTCTTCGTGCGGTTCCTCCCCGCGATCCGAGCCCTGACCCCGGCCGCGGCCGGCAGCGCCGGACTCGAACTGCGCCGCTTCCTGCCCGCCGTCGTGCTCGGTGCGGCCGGCTGGTCGGCCCTCCACATCGGCCTCGGCGTCGCGCTCGGCTCGGCCGCGCGCCACGTCGAGAAGTACCTCAGCACCGGCGGTCTGATCGTCGTCGGCCTGCTCGCCGCCGTTCTGGTCATCCTGCTCGTCCGGACGCTCCGCCGCGGTCGGAGCGCCGCGGACCTCACGCGGGAGGGAGCTCGCTGACGGCCTTGACCAGGCCCGGGACCGAGATGCGTCCGAACCCGTACCGGGGATCCCACGCCCCGCCGGCCGGCGGATCGCTGCGCGCGGCCGAGATCACCAGCTCGCGGATCTCGTCGATCGTCAGCGAGCGCTTCTCGCGGGCGGCTTCGGCCAGCAGATTCGCGACCGCACCGGTCACCGCCGGGCCGGCCATGCTCGTCCCGGACTTCCTGGTGACGCCGCTGACCGACTGCGAGTGCGCGGCGACGACCTTGTGGCCGGGCGCGGAGACCTCGGGCTTCTGCCGCCCGTCCCGGGTCGGACCCGCGCTGGAGAACTCCGACAGCGGCGTTGCCGGGTCGTGGGCATCGTAGGAACCGACCACGATCGACTTGTGCCCGCACGAGATCGACCCGATCGTGTGCGAGGAGTCGAGCGGCTGGTCGAACCGGGACTGACCCCGGTCGTCCCGCTCGAGCCAGGCGTGGAACGGCACCTCGGCACCGGTCAGGCTGGTCAGCCGTAAGACCCAGCGCCCGGTGAAACCCTGGGCCAGGAACACGCCGATCGTGTTGTCGCCGTTGTTCGGTTCGTGCTGCCGGTTCGCCGCGAACACCACCCGTTCGCCGTCGATCGCCGCGGTGCCGCTCTGCCCCGGGTCCAACCGGCCCAGGAGCCGGGGCCGCGGGCCGGGCGTGAGCACCTCCAGCCGCAGCGCCGCCGACCCGGGGTACCAGAGCTCGAATTCGTTCTCGGTCGGGTCGCCGGACGCGATGTTCCAGCCCACGTCGAGATGGCCGGTGGCCGGTACCGTCCCGGCGGCGTGGATGCCGTCCTCGAACGAGTTCGAGGCCGCGAGGCAGACGGCCCGGTTCGGCGCCTGGGTCAGCAGCCGGTCGATGCCCTGCTCCACCGGGGACGTACCGTCGTGCGGACCGCCGTTCGTCCCCAGGCTGATGTTGACGACGCAGGGCGTCTCTCCGGCTCGCCCGAAGATGAACTCGAGCGCCTCGAGCAGCTGCACGGAGTCGCCGAACGCGCTGCCGACGACGTCGGCACCCTGTACCGCGAAGTCGGTGCCGGCCAGGTCGACGAAGATCAGATCCGCCTCGGGCGCCACACCGGGCGTCCCGGTGCCGCGGCCGTTCCCGGCGGCGATGTCCATGACGTGAGTGCCGTGCGAGGAGTCCGCGGGTTCGTACCCCAGGGCCTGGTAGGGGTCGTCGGTCGCCAGTGCGGCATCGATCTCGGCCTGCTCGTGCACGGTGCCGTACGAGTGGCCGTCGTCCACGGTGAAGCGCTGGAAGTTCTGGTCCCAGAGCGCGAGCAGCCGGGTCGTGCCGCCCGCCGTCCGGAAGTTCCGGTGGACGAAGTCGCCGCCGGAGTCGACGATGCCGACGATCACACCTTCTCCGCCGGTCCACTGTCCCTCCGACAGCGCCTCCGGCCGCGCGCCGATCTCCTCGGTGGTCGCGCCGAGCTGCGGGCTGAGCCGCTGAGCCGCTTTCAGCGAGACGACGAAGTCCTGCCGGCGAGCGTGGTCGAGCTGGGCGATCGGTATCCGCGCGGTGAGGATGACCGTGCCGTCCTCGGCCCGGTCACCGATCTGCACTCCGGGCCGGACGCCCGGTATCGCCTCGAACGCCGCCTTGTCGGACACCTTGGCGATCACGGCCACTTCGTTGGTGTTCGTGGAAACCGTCGCCGGCTTGGTCCCGCCTTCCTGACGAAGGGCGACCAGCCGCTGGAGTCGGGGGTCCATCGGGACCGGCCCGGCGCCGCCGGGCCCGTCGAGGGGGGTGAACGTGGGGGGTTCGTTCTCAGGAGACATGCCTGAGAACGATCCGCCTGCCGTTCACCCCCGGCATCCGTGCTACCACTGCTCAGGGGCGCAGCCGGGTGATCGCGGTCTCGACGTCGCGGACCCGGTCGGCGAGCAGGCCGACCGCGCCGACCGCTCGGCCCAGCGGGTCATCGGTGCCGCCGAGGGCCCGTTCGCGCAGGTAGCCCTCCTTGACCGTGGCCCACCGCCGGGCCTGCGCCTCCGTGAGGTTCCCGCGCAGCTCGCCGAGCTTCAGCAGGTTCGCCTCGGCGTCCGCGGCGAGCGTCTGCGCCTCGCCCGCGTAGTGGTCGTCGATGACCGCCTCGAGTTCGGCGTCGTTCATCACAGGCAGTACGCGCTGGGCCATCTTGTTCATGTTCCGGTACGAGCCCTGCAGCCGGTACGGCGGCTCGACCCGGGACGCGTCCGCCTGCGCCGCCGACGCGATGTACGCGGTGTTGTTCGTCAGCACCACGCGCTGGACCCGCAGCAGGTGCCGGAGCACCGCCAGGATCTGCTCGAGGTCCACCGACGAGTACGCCTTCGTCAGCTGGTCGGGCCGCACCGTCGCGTCACCGCGGGCCAGCCGGACGAGGAGCTCCACGTCGGACGGCTCGCCGGTCGAGAGCGGTGCGAGCACCGGGTTCGAGGTCAGCGAATTCTCCAGGAAGCTCAGCCCGAACAGCTCCTCGCGCCCGGTCAGCACGTCGCCGAGGTTCCAGACGTCGGCCCGGTTCGCGAGCATGTCCGGCACCTGGAAGCGCTGCCCGGATTCGGTGTACGGGTTGCCGGCCATGCAGACCGCGAACCGCTTCCCGCGCAGGTCGTAGGTCTTCGGCTCGCCGTTCCAGACGCCCTCGATCCGGCGGGTCGCGTCACAGAGCGAGATGAACTTCTGCAGCAGCTCCGCAGACGTGTGCTGGATGTCGTCCAGGTACAGCAGCGTGTTGTTGCCCAGCTCCAGCGCGAACGAGATCTTCTCGACCTCGCGCCGGGCCGCCGCGTTCGGCGCCTCGGCCGGGTCCAGCGACGTCACGTCGTGGCCCAGCGCCGGGCCGTTGACCTTGACGAAGACCAGCCCGAGCCGGGACGCGACGTACTCCATCAGCGTCGTCTTGCCGTAGCCGGGCGGGGAGAGCAGCAGCAACAGGCCCATCTGGTCGGTCCGCGAGTCGGGGCCGACCGTGCCGAGCTGCTTGGCCAGGTTGTCGCCGATCAGCGGCAGGTAGACCTGGTCGACGAGCTGGTTGCGGACGAACGTGCTCAGCACGCCCGGCGTCAGCTCGTTCAGCCGCAGGCGCGAACGCTCGTCGGTGATCATCGCGTTGCGCTGTTTCTGGTACGCCCGGAACGCCGGCACCCGGACGTCCCGGAAACGGCGGACGCGCGTCAGCAGGTCGTCGAGCCGGACCGGGAGCGTCCGGTTCCGGATCCGCGGGTGCGCCGACAGCAGGCCGCTGACCTCGGCCTCGACCGAAGCGGTCGACTCCCGGCGGGGAAGCGCGTCGCCGATCAGGAGCAGCGCGACGGCCTCGTCGAGGTCGGCGCTCCCCGGTGCGAACGCACGCAACCAGGCGCCGGCCAGCTGACGCTTCGCCGGCCGGTCGTCGCCCAGCGCGGCGAGGTCGCCGAGCAGCGTGTCGGCGCCGGGCGCGCGTCCGAAGTCGGCGACGAGCGCGGCGGCCTTCGGACCGGTGACGAAGCCGACCGGCTCGGTGGCCAACTCGGCGATCAGGTACTCGGCGGCCAGCGTCGGTGGCTCGGCGTCGGGCCCGTCGTCGGCCGTCATCGCGGCGGCCAGCTCCGCCACCAGCGCGTTCAACCCTTCGGTGGCGCCGAACAACTCGCGCGCCCTGGTCAGCGAGCGCGCGCGGACCTGCCACTGCGCCCGCTCCCCGAACGCCCAGAAGTACTGCGCGGCCGCCCGCGCGCTCGGCGGGTAGCGCAGCAGGCCGGCGCCCTCGTAGAGCTCGACCAGCGTGGTCAGGATCAGCGCCGCGTCCTGGTCGTGGACGCCCCGCTCGTACCCCTCCTCGTACCGTTCGGCCGCCGCCGCGGCCACCCGGTCCGGCTCCCGTACGCCGTCGAGCAGCAGCGATCCGGCCAGGTACTCGACCCGGCTGAGGGTCCCGTCCTCGGACGGCAGGGGCTGGTCCCAGAACTCCGACGTCGACGCGAACGCCGGGTCGGTGACCGGCGCCCGGTAGTCGGTGCCGGTGATCGCGAACATCGGCCGGCCCTCGGACGGCACCAGCGTCAGTTCGGCCGGCTGGGTGTTCACCGCGAACCGGTGCCGCCCGAGCCGGATCGTGTCGCCGTCGTACAGGTCGGTCCGGTCGCGCAACGACCGGCCGGCTTCCTGGCGTGCGGTCGAGAGCCGCCGCTCGAACTCCTCGGCGCGGATCGGGTCGCCCAGCGCCTGCAGCTCGCCGATCAGCCCGCGTAGCGTCCCGACCATCGGATCGGTCGCGAAGTACGTGTTGACGTCCTCCAGCGACCCGAGCGTCAGCACCCGGCGTCCGATGCTGCCGAGGATCCGGTCGGCGGATTGCGCCAGCCGGTTCGCCCGCCGCTGCCGGTCGTCGAGCAGCGCCTGCTTGCGGGCCGAGAACGCCTCGTAGACGTCCTCGCGCTTCTCCGCCAGCGAGCCCAGGAACTCGTCGAACTGCCCGAAACGCGATTCCAGCGACTCGACCTGCGCCATCAGCTTCGCGAGCTGCTCGTCGCACGTTTCCGGGGTGTCGGCGATCGCCAGCGCACCGGTCACGGCCTGCCCGAACAGCGCGAACTCGGCCGCGAACTGGGCCCGGCCCTCCACCGCCAGCAGTTCGCGCCGCCGTGCCTCCAGCGTCGCCCGGGCCCGGTTGATCGCGCCCAGCACGGTACCGATCCGGGTCAGCAGGTCGGTCCGCACCGTCGCGTCGTCGATCTGGAGGGACGTGAGCACCTCGGTGACCACGGCCAGCCCGTCGGACTGCTGGTCCAGACGCTCGGCCAGCGGCGTCGCCTCGGCCACGGATGCGATCGCCTCGGCGTCCGCAGTGAGCAGTCGGGCTTGTTGCTCGTAGCTGTCGAAGGCGCCGTCGCCGCGGAGGAAGTCGACCGCCCGGCGACCGGCGCTCGCGAGCTCGTCGGTCAGTTCCGCGGCGAGCGCGTCGACCGCGGCCAGGTCGACGTAGCGGACCTCGCGCAGGCCGACCACACGGCCCTGCGCGCGCCGCAGCGCGGCGAGCTGGGTGGCCCACTCCTCGGCGGTGGCCGGGCTGCCGGTCCGGACGTCCCGGATCAGGGTCCCGACCTCGCCCTGCGCCGACGCGAGCGCGTCGACGGCCTGGGCGGTCAGCGTCTGGACCTTCTCGAACTCCTCGCGGACCTGCTCCGCGGTCCGCCGGAGCTGCGTCAGCGGCGCATCGAGACCGTTCTCACCCAGCCAGTGGTAGTGGTCGAAGACCCGGCGGCACGCGCCGATCAGCGCTTCGAACACCGCGGCGGTCGGCGTCGTCTCCTCGGCCATCCGCGCGACCGACAGCAGGTCGGAGACGCCCCGCACCAGGTCGGCGTTCCCGATCCGCTCCAGTGGACCGGTGCCGACCGGCTGCGCCGCCGCGTACGCGTCGGACACGTACGGCGTCTGCCACACCTGCAACTGGTGGACGCGAGTCGGCTCGGGCGCGCTGAGCCGCAGCACGACCATCGTGCCGTCGTCGTAGAACGCGTACCCGTGGCAGGGGATCGGGTTCGCGATCTCCTTGCGGATGACGTTGTACGGCAGCAGCAGGTACCGGCCGTCCTCGCGGTCGTGAAAGACGTAGAGCACGTCCTCGCCGTTGGTCGAGCGGATCTCCCGCTCGAACTGCAGCCCGTCGGTGTCGGCGTCGAACACCCGGTGGACGCCGGTGTCGAGGTAGTACCCGCCGGGCACGATGATGCCCTGGTCGTCCGGGAGCCGGCGGCAGGCCTGGCCGATCCCGTCCAGGCGCAGGACGTCCCGGGTCAGCGTGTTGAAGACCAGGTAGCGCCAGGCATCCTCTTTGTACGGACGGATCTTGACGAGGAGCAGTGACCCGATCTTGGCGTAGCTCACGTCGGCGTCGGCGAGGCTCTGCAGCGGCTCGTCGACCGGCTCGGTATAGATGCCCTCGCCGGACTCGGTGTTGTTCTCGACCTTGATCGTGAGGTCGCCGCCGATCGTCTCGACGAACACCGCGCCCTGGATCGAGATGTGCGGGTGCCGGCCGAGGACGTGATCGTTGCGGGTCGTCTCGACCCAGGTGAAGTCGTGCTTCGCCGGGAGGACGTGGTCGTGCTCGCCCTTGTTGTCTTCGTAGCTCGCTGCGCCGTCGAGGCCGAGGCGCCAGCGCAGCACGCGGTTGTCGCCAGCGCGGTCACTGGTGCGGAACACCGCGAGCAGCTGCGGGTCGAGCCGCCGCAACTGCAGCAGGCGGCTCTCCCGGTAGTAGCGGTACAGCTCGGTGACGTCCTTGACGAACTGCGGGTCGCTGATCAGCGTGTCGTCGGGGAGCTCGGCGAACTCGATCCGGTCGTCCTGCCGGACGAGACGGTGGACCGAGAAGACGTCGCCGACCTCGGTCTCGGGCTTCATGCCCAGGTAGGCGTTGTAACCGAACAGCAGGCGGTCACCGACGGCCGCGATGTCGCGCGGTACGCAGTTGTGCGTCGTGCGGATCTGGGCGGTGCCGGTGAGCCGGAGCTCGGTGCCGCCGAACACCTCGAGCCGCCGGGCGTTGAGCGCTTCGGCCTGCGTGGCCAGCTCACCCGCTTGCGCGGTGAGCCGGCTGCGCAGTACCTCGTAAGTCCCGACGTCGAGTGCGGGACCGGTCAGTACCTCGGTCACGCCTTCGTCGCGCCGTTCAGGGCGGTCAGGTGGGTGAGCGGGGTGTCGGCGATGCCGAGCTGACGGGCCGAGCCGAGCAGCTCACCGAGCTTCGCCGCATCCGGGCCGCCGCCCTTGATCATCTTCATCAGCAGTGCCGAGATCGTCAGGTTGCGGATGTCGGCGCTGTCGACCGATCCGAGGATGCGGGACAGGTCGTCGGTGAAACTGGACGAGCCGTCCAGCCACGGCTGGGCGAGCTTGCCGGCCACGTCGGAGTGCTCGACGAACTTGTCGATGCCCTTGCCGAACGAGATCGAGCTCATCAGCCGGTCGAAGAAGACGGTGTCGCCGCCGACGATGTCGATGTCGGCGTTCTCCAGCCCGGTCGCGATGACCGTGGCCTGCGCCTCGGCGATCTGACGCTGGACGTCGATGTTCGCCAGCTGGACCTCCTTCTGCGCCTCCAGCCGCAGCCGGTACTCCTCGTGCTGGCGGGTGGCGTCGTCGAGCGCGGCCATCGCGGCGGCCTTGTCGGTGAGGCCCTCGGCCTCGCCCTTCAGCCGCTCGCGCAGGCTCTCGGCCTCGGCCAGGCCCTTCTCCTTCACCGCGACGGCGTCGGCCAGGCCGCGCTCCTTCGCGATGGCCGCCTCGGCCAGGCCCTTCTCCTTGGCGACGAGCGCCGCGGCCAGGCCCTTCTCGCGATCGGCGACCGCCTGGGCGATGCCGCCCTTCTCGATCGCGTCCGCCTCGGCTTCGCGGACCTGCACAGCGGCCAGGCCAGGTGCGGCGGCCTCGGCCTTCGCGGCCTCGGCCAGGCGGATCTTGGCGGTCGCGTCCAGCTCGGCGGCCTGCTGCCGGGACTCGGCCAGCGTGAGCGCCTCGCGGGCCTTGTGCGCGGCGGCCTGCTCGGCCGCCTCGGCGGCCTTGATGTCCTTGACCAGGCTCTCCTGGGCCTCGGCCTCGGCCTGGATGATCAGCGTCTGACGCAGCCGCTCGGCTTCCTCGACCGCGCGCAGCTTCTTGATCGACTCTTCCTGCTCGGCCACGGTCCGCTCGACCGCGATGCGCTCGCGGACGATGTCGGCGATCGCCCGCTTCTCGGTCTCGACCTCTTTGTCCTTCGAGATCGTGGAGAGCTGGGTCTCGCGCTCCCGCGCGATCACTTCGAGCAGGCGGTCCTTCTCGATCCGCTCGGTCTCGATCGCCAGCACCCGCTCGCGGTTCTTCTCCGCGACCGCGATCTCCCGGTCCTTGTTCTGGTTCTGGACGCCGAGTGCCTCGTCGGTCTGCAGGTGCGCTTTCTGGGCCTTGAGCCGCTCTTCGGCCTGGACGCGCGAGATCTCGGCCTCTTCGCGGGCGCGGTTGGTCTCGACGTCACGGCGTTGCTTGATCTCGGCGTCGGCCTGCCGGCGCTGGAGCTCGAGAATTGCTTCCTTGGCATCGACGTTCTGCCGGGTGATCTCTTTTTCCTCGGTGCGCTGGAATTCGTTCGTGCGCACGTGCTCGATCGCGGTGAGTTCGGTGATCTTCCGAATACCCTGCGCGTCCAGAATGTTGGCCGGATCGAGCTGGGTGAGCGGCGTCTGCTCGAGGTAGTCGATCGCGGCGTCTTCGAGGCTGTACCCGTTGAGGTCGGTGCCGATGACCGCGATGATCTGGTCGCGGAACTCGTTGCGCTTCGTGTAGAGATCGACGAAGTCGAGTTGCTTACCCACCGTCTTCAACGCTTCGGAGAATTTGGCGCTGAAGAGTTCCTGCAGCGTTTCCTGGTTGCTGGCCCGTGCGGTGCCGATCGCCTGGGCGACCTTGATGACGTCCTCGACCGTCTTGTTCACCCGGACGAAGAACGTGATCCGGATGTCGGCGCGGATGTTGTCGCGGCAGATCAGGCCCTCGCGGCCGGTCCGGGCGATCTCGATCGTCTTCACCGAGATGTCCATGACCTCGGCCCGGTGCAGCACCGGGACGACGGTCGCGCCGGTGAAGGTCACGTCGACCTTCCGGACCTTCGAGACGATCAGGGCCTTACCCTGCTCGACCTTTTTGAAGAGCCGGCTGACCATCACGGTCAACCCGATGACGACGATTAAGGCGACGGCGATCAAGACACCGATGCCGAGGGCAACAGCGGCCATACTTCGAACCTCAAATCAGTGGGAAGATTTGGTCGGCGTACCGAGCCGGCTAGCTCAGGGCCGTGCGTGAGGACCGGTCGAGTAGTCCTCGAATGGCGTGACGAAAAAGGACTCGGACTGCGCGTCGTAGTCGTAGATCAGCGCGGTTTGCCCGGCGCTGAAGTCGTATTCTCCAGTTTGACGCACCTGCACAAGGGCTGAGGACCCGTCCTCGGCCGTGACTTCGGCCTGGCCGAACTTGCCGTCGACCCGGCCGGTCCGGATCACGCACACCTCTCCGAGGAAATCGGAGCGGGACGGCAGTTTCTCGTCCGGAAAGAATCGGCGCAGCGGAAGCGCCAGCGCCTTGGTGGCTAACCAGGCGGCGACGATCGCTCCGACGAGGAGCCCGACATCGGTGAGGAACCCGTCGTTGCCGAGCAGCGCGCTGCCGGTGAAGGTCGTGAACCAGGCCACGGCGATCAGAATCGAGAGCGAGACGCTGGCCGGGACACCGCCGAGACCGATCGCGCCGAGCAGGCCGCCGCCATCCGCACCTCCACCTCCGTCGGAGTCGAGCGCGTCGACGCCGAGCCCCCCGGCGATCACGAGCACCCAGTACCCGACGACCACCACCAGAGCGAACGTGAAGAGCACCGCCGGGAATCCGAAGGCTGCGCCGATCAGACTGCCCACCGACTGGTCTTCCTCTCCACCGCTCTTCTGCTTCCTGAGCAGGGTGGCATTCCGTTACAAGGATGGGTAGGGCGACGTCTCATGTGCGACTTAACTCGCGTCCCAAGAGTCACGAGCCGCCCAAACCGGTCACCGAGCCGGGGAGGGGAAGTGTCCGGTGGCCCTGACGCCCGGCGGCCGGGCGTCGGGCGCTGGGTCAGAGGTACGGCAGCGGGTCGAAGCGGTCGATGTTGATGATGCGGACGCGCGGCAGGCGCGCGTTGAAGCACCGGACGTCGTCTTCGAGGTCGTAGATCTCGAGCCCCTCGGCGGTGAGCTCGGTGAAGCGCGAGTTGACGAACTCGCGGAACCCGAGCAGACCGACCCGGCGATTGCCGTCGAGCAGCCGCTCGATCTGCTCGAAGAAGTCGCCGTCGTGGCTGGCCAGGAGCACGTCACCGGGCCGGTCGACGAGCGCGTCGAGCGTGCGCTGGATACCGATGTCGACGACCTTCTCGCCGGTGCTGCCGGAGAGCGGGATCGGCTGGTAGTCCAGCGCCAGCAGCGCCTGGATGAACGGCAGCGGGAGCTGGCCCGAGCTGGCGTTGAGGAAGAACAGGGCCTTGACCGGGCGGTCCCAGGTCTCGCTCGCGAAGTCGCGGACCCGCTCCCAGCGGGGGCGCTCCTGCGGGCTGGGCCGCCGTCCGCCGAAGATGTTGCTGCCCAGCGTGGCGTCGATGTTCTCGCCGTCGACCAGAAGATAAGTGGTCTGCGCAGAGGCCGGGTCCATGCGGACACGGTAGTCGTACTGGCCAGAGGGTGTATCGGCGGGCCTGATGTGCTCATTTCGATCGGGCGGAAGCCGATAGGGCGTCGAGTTCTCCACGGAGGTGGCGGCCGGTGACCGACCCGTTCGGTGTTCCGCGCGGGCCGGACGACGACGACGCGCCGACCGCGCGGCTCGTCGTGGACGCGTATCCCGAGGACGACGAGCCGACGGCCCGCCTCGTCGTGAACGGGTACTCGTACGCCGAGGACGACGTGCCGACGGCGCATTTGCTCTTCGACGCCTACACGGTGCCCCGCAGGCCGGCTCACGACCCGTTCGGAACCGGAGCCGTCATCGAGGGTGAAGTCCTCTGGCGCGCGGACGTCGTCCCCGCCTGGCGGCCCCCGGAGCCCGAGGTGGCGGCCGCGGTGTTCGCCGGCGCCGCCGATGGCCGTGCCGCCGCCCGGGCCGCAGCCGTTCCCGAAGCGCCAGAGCCCGCGCCTGAGCCCGATCCCCCGCCCGAGCCCGCGCCCGAGCCCGCGCCCGGATCCGATCCCGGGAACGATCCCGAGGACGAGGACGAGGACGAGGACGAGGACGAGGACGAGGACCAGGACGAGGACGAGGACCAGGACGACCAGGTTTCCCACGACGAGTTCGACGACGAGTTCGAGCCCGACGACGAGTATTTCGACTACTTCGAACCGGAGGAGCTCGGACCGCACACGGTGGGCGGCGCGGCGGAGGCGATCGTGCGGGAGCTGGCCCCGGCCGAGCTGAACCGGTTCCCGGTCGTCCGGGAACGGTTCTTCACCGACGAACTGCTCCGCCGACGAGTCATCCACTGGGCGCTGTCCGGGCCCAAGCGTCAGGATCCGCTCGCGCGCGAACTCGGCGGGGACGACGCCGACCTGGTCACCGCGCTCTCGCTGGCGATGCTCACCTGCGCCGCGACCGGCGTGCTCGGGCAGGTCGGTACCCGTCACCACAACGGCGTCGCCCGTTGGCACCGCAACCGGCAGGCCGCCCGCGGACGGCTGACCGAGGGTGCCGCCACGACGCTCCCGCACCTGAGCAGCATCGGCACCGCCACGGTCGGCCAGATCGTCGAGGAGGCGGCCGAGGACGCCGGCTTCACCCCCGACCTGGCCCGCCGCCTCAGCATCCTGATCCTGTCCGCGCTCACCCGCCCCGCTCACTGAGCCCGGATCCGGCAGGATGACGTCGTGGACGTGACGTACCGGCGCACCGACGACGGCTGGGAACCGATCCTCTCCTCGGGCGAGGTGCTCGGTCCGGCACCGGATCTCGCCGCGGCCCGCGCCACCGCCCGCCACCGCTCCGACGTCGGTGCCGAGACCGTCCAGGTGCCGCTGGAAGGGCACGGCGTGGTCTGGGACGGACTCCGGTTCGAACTGTTACCACCGCTGTACGGCGCCGATGCGCCCACCGCTGAGCAGACCGGACGGCTGGACGCCTGCGCGCGCTACTACCGCGAGCGTGTACCGGCCGGTGTCCGGGTGGAGTGCGCGGGCCACCGCGTCCGCATCGATCCGTCGCCGTTCGGTCTTGCCGCTGACCTGTTCGCGGTCCTCGACGGCACCGAGACGTCGGCCACCGACGAGGACGCCCGCCGTCAGCTCCGTGAGGTGCTGGCCATCGCGGTTCCGGAGGGGTTCGTCCGGGTCTCGCACGAGTACGCCGGTCTGGAGCAGCACGGGGAGGCCGGACACGTACACCTCGTGCTGACGGAGCGGTGGCCGGCCGACGCGCCCTGCCTCTAGCAAACCGTCCGTTGTGGAGCTAGCGCTTCACGGAACGAGAAGCAGACCGATCGGGAAGTCGCCGCACGGGATCAGTCGCGGGTCGTCGGACGCCCACAGTGCGGCGACGTCCAGGTCGCGGACGAGAGACCCGCCCGTGCGCCGGGGGGAGTTCGACGCGATCACCCGCCCGTGGGCGTTGATCAGCGTCGCCGCCCCCGGCACCGCGCGCAGCGACGGCAGCACGGTCACCTCGAACCGGGAGACGTCCACATCGCTGCCCACGACCCCGAGGAACCGGCCGCCGTCGCGCACGGACTCGGTGAACGTCAGCGTGTACTCGTCGGTGCAGAGGTAGTCGACGTACGGCCCGGTGACGTTACGCAGGCCGGTGCGCTGCGGATCCCGGTACCAGGGCAGCGTCGTGTAGTCGTGGAAATGCTCGCCGTCCGGGTCGACGTCGACGATCAGGCGGCTCGGCTCACCGCTCGGTTCGCGGATCCACCATTCGAGCCACCACGGTGCGTCGGCGAGCGCATGGGGCGCCGCGACGAACCCGGCTCCCTTGGCCGGCCCGCCGGGCGTCCGCACCGGAGTGGTGAGCGTGGGGTACAGCTCGGCGAGATCGTCGCGGACGACCTCGGTGCCGGACCGCCGGGCCCGCTCGAAGAGCGTTTCCGCGCCCTGCCGCAGCGCGGCGACCTCGGCGAAGACCTCTTCGACGACCTCCTGGACCTTGGTCACCACGCCGGTGAGGGCGGGCCCCAACGGCGGCGACGTCAGGCGGGCGGGATGCGTGCGTTCCACTCCGGGATCATCCCGCAACCCGGGCCTAGTGATCCGCCGCCTGGCGTACCAATTCGAGGTGACGTTCGGTCAGGTCGGCGACGGCGTCGACGACCCGGTCCTCGGCCGCGGCCCTCGCCGCGGTGCCGTCGCCGGAAGCCACCGCCGCGGTGACCGCCCGGCAGCGGGCCACCGCCGCGGCCTGCGCGTCGGAATGCTCCAGTACCAGCCAGAACAGCGGGCCCGCCTCGGTTTGCAGCGCGATCTCGGCGCGGGTCAGCCTGGCCGATTGCGCGGCCGCGGCGACCTCGATCCAGAAGTGCCCGTCAGCCCTTCGCCGGTCACCCGGGGTAGCGGCCGCATCGAGGATCCCGACCGCCGCCGACAGCCGTTCGACGTCGTCGGTGTCGGCGCGTCCGGCTGCGAGCTGTGCGGCGGCGCCGCGGATCGCCGCGTAGTGGTCGCCCAGGTCGCGCAGCGTTCCGGGGCTGAGCGCGCGGAGCCGGTCGTGCAGCGCGTCGGAGCTGTCGTCGGCGGGCGACCGGACGAAGCTGCCACCGCCGCGGCCTCGACGCGTCTCGATCAGGCCGCGCTGACGCAAGGTCGTGAGCGCCTCGCGGACGGTGACGGTGGAGACGCCGAAACCGTTGGCCAGGTCGGTCTCGCTCGGTAGCTGCTCGTCGTGGGTGAGCAGCCCGAGCACGATCGCGTCGGCGAGCCGGTGGGTGACCAGCTCGGTGCGGCTCAGGCTCTCCAGCGGCGCGAACACCGCGGACCGCGGGCCTCGGTGGAGCCGACGCATCTCCGACCCTCCTTTGTGCACTCTGTTACTCAACGATAAATTCCGGTGGGCCGATGTTGTGCTGTGAACTATGACGTCATAGGTTTCGGCTCGTTCACAAGAACGTCGCCCTTTCCCCAGGAGTTCCGTTGCGTCCCGATCAGGAGTCGGCCCCCGCCATCGAACTGCGCGGGCTGCGCAAGACGTTCGGCGAGGTCGAGGCCGTCGCCGGCGTCGATCTCGAGGTCCCCGACGGCGAGTTCTTCTCGCTGCTCGGGCCGAGCGGGTCGGGCAAGACGACGCTGCTGCGGATGATCGCCGGGTTCGAGCTGCCGACGAGCGGCCAGGTGCTGCTTTCCGGCGCGGACGTCACCCGGCGTCCGCCGTACGACCGGGACGTCAACACGGTGTTCCAGGACTACGCGCTGTTCCCGCACCTGTCCGTGCTGGGGAACGTCGAATACGGCTTGAAGGTCAAGGGCGTCGGCAAGAAGGAGCGCCGTGAGCGTGCCGGGCAGGCGCTGGAGTCGGTGCGGCTGACCGGCTTCGGCGACCGGCGCCCCGGGCAGCTCTCGGGCGGGCAGCGACAGCGGGTCGCGCTGGCCCGCGCACTGGTGAACCGGCCGAAAGTGCTGCTGCTCGACGAGCCGCTCGGCGCGCTCGACCGCGCGCTACGGCTGGAGATGCAGGTTGAGCTCAAGCAGTTGCAGCGGGACGTCGGCATCACGTTCGTGCTGGTCACGCACGATCAGGACGAGGCGCTGACGATGAGCGACCGGGTCGCGGTCGTCCGGGCCGGAAAGATCGAGCAGATCGCCGGGCCGGCCGAGCTGTACGAGCGGCCGAGCACGGACTTCGTCGCCGGCTTCGTCGGAGTGACGAACCTGCTGTCCGGTGAGGTCGCGTCGACGATCCTCGGGTCGGCCGACACGGTCAGCATCCGGCCGGAGAAGATCCGGATCGGGCGGGTGTCCGATCCGGCGGAGTCCGGTGAGGCGACCGCCGACGGGACCGTCCTCGAAACGATCTACCTCGGCGCTTCCACCCGGTACGTGGTGGACCTCGACGCCGGCGGCCAACTGGTGGCGCAACGGCAGAACGAAGGCGATCCGAGCGGCATCGATCGCGGCGACCGGGTCCGGTTGCGCTGGCACCGCACGCACGCTCTCTCCTCCACCTCCTGAGAAAGCAGGCCCCGTGAAAATACGCAAATCGTTTGCCGGTGCGGCGGTCGCGGCGCTGGTCCTCGCGGCCGCTGCGTGCGGAACCAGTGACGGCAGCGGGTCCTCGCAGACCGACTCGGGTTTCACTCCGCCGAAGCTGTCGGCATTGGACAAGCTCGGGACGCCCGAGGGTGCGTTGAACGTGCTGGCGTGGGCGGGGTACGCCGAGGACGGTTCGAACGATCCGAAGGTCGATTGGGTGAGTCCGTTCGAGAAGTCGACCGGGTGTCAGGTCGACGTGAAGGTGTTCGGTACGTCGGACGAGGCCGTGTCGCTCATGAAGACCGGCCAGTACGACGTGGTGTCGGCGTCGGGAGATGCGTCGCTGCGGTTGATCGCGGGTGGTGACGTGGAGCCGGTGAACACGGCTCTGGTGCCGAATTACAAGGACGTCTTCGGGTTCTTGAAGGACCAGAAGTGGAACAGCGTCGACGGGGTCTCGTACGGGATCCCGCACGGTTGGGGTGCGAATTTGCTGATGTATCGCACTGATGTGGTGAAGCCGGCGCCGACGTCCTGGAGCGCGGTGTTCGAGGCTGACGCGGCGACGAAGGGCAAGGTCACGTCGTACGACTCGCCGATCTACATCGCGGACGCGGCGCTGTATCTGATGAAGCACCAGCCGGATCTGGGGATCAAGAATCCGTACGCGTTGGACGACAAGCAGTTCGGGGCGGCTGTCGATCTGTTGAAGAAGCAGAAGGCGAACGTCAACGAGTACTGGAGCGACTACCTGAAGGAGGTGTCGGCGTTCAAGTCGGGTGACTCGGTGATCGGGACGACTTGGCAGGTCATCGCGAACGTGGCGAAGTCGGAGAAGGCTCCGGTGGAGGCGATCCTGCCGTCGGAGGGTTCGACCGGTTGGTCCGACACCTGGATGGTGGGGGCGAAGTCCAAGCACAAGACGTGCGCGTACAAGTGGCTCGACCACATCATCAGCCCGAAGGTGAACGCTCAGGTCGCGGAGTATTTCGGCGAGTCGCCGGGCAACGCGAAGGCGTGTGACTTCACCGCGGACAAGAACCACTGCGCGACGTACCACGCCGGTGACGAGGCTTACGCGAAGCAGATTTGGTACTGGTCGACGCCGATCACCCAGTGCCTCGACGGCCGTACCGACGTGAAGTGCAAGGACTATTCGGACTGGACCGCCGCCTGGACCGAAATCAAAGGCTGAGTGGGCGGCCCGCTGAGGGCGACGCTGACAGCCGCGCGCAACGAGAGCTGTACGCGGCGTCGTCGCGCGCGGATCTCAGCGTCGCCCTCAGCGGGCTCCAGGTCAGAACGACAAGCCAGAACGACAAGCCAGAACGACAAGCCAGAACGACAAGCCAGAACGACAGGCCAGAACGACAGGCCAGAACGACAAGCGGAGCGGGGAGTGGATGACTACGTCAGTGGTGCGGCGGGCTTCGACGGCGCTTTACCGGCGGCCCCGGGCCCGGCTCGTGCTGCTGCTCACCGTGCCGTTGTTGTGGCTCGGGCTGGCCTACCTCGGCTCGCTGGCGGCTCTGTTCGTGGCGGCATTCTGGTCGGTGAACGACTTCACCGGGCAGATCGTCCGCACCTGGACGCTGGACAACTTCACCCAGCTCTTCACCGGCGAGGTCTACCGCACGATTTCGCTGCGCACGGTCGGCGTCGCGGTCGGCGTCACGGTGATCGACGCGCTGGTCGCGCTGCCGGTCGCGTTCTACATGGCCAAGGTCGCCTCGCCCCGCGCACAGCGGTGGCTGGTCGTCGCGATCCTCACCCCGCTCTGGGCGAGCTACCTGGTCAAGGTCTACGCTTGGCGGCTGATGTTCTCCGGTGACGGAATCCTGTCGTGGCTCGGCGGTACCCCCGGCTACGGTCTCACCGCCACCACCGTGACGCTCGCGTACCTCTGGCTGCCGTACATGATCCTGCCGGTCTACGCAGGCCTCGAGCGCCTGCCCGACTCGCTGCTCGACGCCGCCGGCGACCTCGGCGCACGCCCGTTCCGGATCTTCCGCACGGTTGTTCTCCCGACGATCTTCCCGGCCGTCGTCGCCGGGTCGATCTTCACGTTCTCGCTGTCGCTCGGCGACTACATCGCGGTGCGCATCGTCGGCGGGACGAAGCAACTGCTCGGCAACGTCGTCTACGACAACATCGGCGCCGCGAACAACCTGCCGTTCGCAGCGGCGGTCGCGACCGTGCCGGTCGTGATCATGCTCGTCTACCTGGCCGCGGTGCGGCGCACCGGCGCGCTGGAGAACCTATGACCCTGTCGCGCACCTCCCGCATCGTGCTGCGCACGATCACGATCCTCGCGCTGGGGATCGTCTACGTTCCGCTGCTCGTCGTCGTCGTCAACTCGTTCAACGCCGATCGGACGTTCGGCTGGCCGCCGTCGGGACTTACGCTCGAGTGGTGGCGGCGCACCGCACAGAACACCGGCGCACTCGACGCGCTCTGGACCAGCGTCCAGGTCGGCCTGGTCGCGACGCTCGTCGCCCTGGTGCTGGGGACGCTGGCGAGCTTCGGGCTGCAGCGGCACCGGTTCTTCGGCCGGGACTCGATCTCGCTGCTGATCGTGCTGCCGATCGCGCTGCCCGGCATCGTCACCGGCATCGCGTTGAACAACGCGTTCCGGACCGTCCTGGGGCTCCAGCTCGGTTTCGTCACGGTGGTCGTCGCGCACGCGACGTTCTGCGTCGTGATCGTGTTCAACAACGTGATCGCCCGGCTGCGCCGGCTCGGGGGCAACCTCGAGGAAGCGTCGATGGATCTCGGCGCGGACCTGTTCACCACGTTCCGGCTGGTGACGTTCCCGATGCTGCGCTCCGCGCTGCTGGCGGGCGGCCTGCTCGCGTTCGCGCTCTCGTTCGACGAGATCATCGTGACGACGTTCACCGCGGGCGCCGGCACGACGACGCTGCCGATCTGGATCCTGAACAACCTGTTCCGGCCGAACCAGGCGCCGGTCGTGAACGTGGTGGCCGCGGTGCTGATCGTGCTGTCGGTGGTGCCGATCTACCTGGCCCAGCGGTTGTCCGGCGAGAGCGCGGGCGGCGGCCGGTTCTAGGGGAGCCGGAGCAGGGTCGCGCCGGGCGTCCAGGGCAGGTCGGCCAGCGGCGCGAACCGGAGTAACCCGGTGAGCTGCTGGGCCCGGATGCGCCGGGATCGCAGCAGCCTCGGCCCGTCGAGCCGACCGGCCGCGAGGCCGAGCAGGTCGGCCTCGTCGCCCTCGATCACGGTGCCGCCGGGAAGCTGCGACCCGAGATCGCGGACGGTCCAGCCGTCTTCGGACGCGGCGAAGCCCCACCCGCCCGACGGCGTCCGGAACGCGGCGCTGCCGGTGAGCCCGGCGTCGACCGCGAGCGCACCGAGCACCTCGCAGAGCGCGGCGAGGCCGGCCTGCTGAAGCGGCTCGGGCGGTGGGGGCGAGCCGCACGGCACCAGGTCGAGCGCCGTGACCGCGAGCAGATACGCCTCGCCGACCAGCACCGACAGCAGCGGTATCCGGCCGAACGCGGAGACGGCCGGCGCCAGGTCGAGCGCCTCGTCGAAGTTCTTGAAGTAGATCGAGACCGCGTCCCGCCGTCGGCGCAGCGCGGAGAGAACCTCCGCCCGGGACGCGTTCCGGTGCGTCGCCACGACCGCGTCCCGCACCAGGTGGACGTCCGGCGGCGTGCCCCGCGCGCCCCCGCGGGCCGAGGTCACCAGGTCGTGGACGGCCCGGTGCTCCGTCCACAGTCCGAGTTGGACGCACAGATCGTGGGCGCGCTGGCCGGGTGCTCCGCTGTCACAATTCAGGTCAGCGGCGTCCGCGCAGTGCAGGAACGCGTCCCAGGCGGCCAGGACCCGGGGCTCGACCGAGGCCCGGCCGCCACCGGCGAGGCCGTGCGCACTCTCCATGCCTTCACATGGTGCCCATCTTGCGGGATTCCCGAAAGGCCCCTTCCCGTCCGCGCCCCCGAATCGCCGTCCCGGGCCGCCGTTCCGACGCCCCCGACGCTCGACGCGGCGGCGGGAACTGCGAGGGCCACCGGCCGTCGGTCGGCGAGGTGCGCGGGCTCGGCGGGGAACCGGTGCTATTCAGGTGCGGTGAAGGACCGAAATGCGATGAAATGCCTGATCGTAGCTCTAGTGATCGCAACGGCCGCCCTGCCGGCCCGGCCCGGGGCCGCGGCTCGACCACACCTGCCGCCCGAGCCACCGCTGGTGCCGGCACCCGAGGGGTTCGTAGGCGCGGCCGGCGACTACGACGGCAACGGGCAGGACGACGTCGCCTCGTTCACGCGCGGGCGGGCCGGTGACGTCTACGTGGCCCGGTCGACGGGATCGCGGTTCGCCGGCATCGGCGACCTCTGGTCGTCCTCGTTCGCGTTCTGGAGCCAGATCCCGCTCGCCGGCGACTTCGACGGGGACGGAAAGAGCGACGTCGCCGCGTTCGCCCGGGGCGACAAGCCGTCCGTCACGGTCGCGTTGTCCACCGGCCGGTCGTTCGCCCCGGCGCAGGAGTGGCTGACCCCGTTCGCACCCGGCTCGGCGATTCCCGCGGTGGGAGACGTGAACGGCGACGGCCGGGACGACGTCCTCGCGTTCGCCCGGGGACCGGCGCCGACGGTCACGGTCGCGCTCTCCACCGGGGGCTCGTTCTCGCCCCCGACCGTCTGGCACACCTCGTTCGCGGGGGCGGACGCGGTTCCCGCCGTGGCGGACGTCGACGGCGACGGCAAGGACGACGTCGTGTCGTTCAGCCGGGGTCGCAGCGCCCGGGTGGAAGTCGCGCTCTCCACCGGCGCGTCGTTCGGCCCCGCGGCCCGGTGGAGCTGGTTCGCCCCCGGAACCGCGTTGCCGGGCCTGGGTGACGTCGACGGCGACGGGAAAGCGGATCTGGTGGCGTTCGCCCGCGGAACGGGTCACGCGGTCACGGTGGCGCTCTCGACCGGCCGGGCCTTCGGCCGCACGTCCGAGTGGTTGCGGTCGTGGGCCACCGAGGACGCGATCCCCGGGATCGGTGACTTCGACGGCGACGGCCGGGACGACGTCGCCGCGTTCACCCGGGGCGGCACCGCGGACATCTTCGTCGCGCTGTCGACGCGGGCGGCGTTCCGCCCGACGGCGTCGCGCTGGCACACGTACATGGTCGCGTCCACCGAGATACCGCAGCCGGGAATCCTCTGGGAGCGGCCTGAGACATGACGCCCCCCCGGAACGAGGAACGGCCCCGCCGAGGGCGAGGCCGTTCCGACGAACGACGTCTTACAGGTACGACACCAGGTTTCGCAGGATGATCACCGCGAAGAACACCAGGATGAACGCGAGGTCGATCGCGACCCCGCCGATGCGCAGCGGTGGCACGACCCGCCGCACCGGCGCGAGCACCGGCTCGGTGATCCGGGTGACGATGTTGATGGCCTTGGCGCGGAAACCACCCCAGGCAGGCGGACCGGCCAGCACGACCGACCAGTCCAGGATGATCCGGGCGATCAGCGCGAGCCAGAACAGGAAGAGGACGAGCCCGAGCAGGGCCCCGATGGCGCTCATCGGGTGGCCCGGCGGGCACTCGAGACACCAGAACTGATCAAGGTTCCTCCTCAGTGGCTTTCTTCTGCCTTCAACAGTGCGTCGGCGAGCTGAGGGGATGCTGAGGAAAGTATGGACACTCGCTGGGCAGAGGGGTAGCAGCTCAGCCGCGGTGTCTCGGCGGTTTTCGCTCGCGGTAGAACCGTGCGCCGACCGGGGGCGGCGGGGGTGCGGGCGCCGGCTCGACCCGGATCACCGGGAGCTCCTGGGTGATCGCCCGCATCCTCTGCAGCTGGATCGCGGCGGCGGCCTCGGCCGCGCGAGTGGCCTCCTCCGCGGCCCGGGCGGCCACCGTGGTCTCGGCCATGATCTCTTCGGCCCGCTGCGCGGCGATGCACGGGAGCGGGCGGCCGCACCGGCACACGCCGTTCTCGGCGCGGTGGGCTTCGGAGATCAGGTAGGCGTCCATCCACCGGTCGGGGTCGGTGCACCCCGGTGGGGGAGTGCCCGGACCCGGTGGTGCCGCGGGCCGGACGGAATTCGCAGCGGCGAGAAACGCCGGCACTGCCGTGGTGTCTGGGCCAGACCTGGCACCCGCGAGCATTCGGCGACCTCCTCACCGTCTGCTCCGGTTTGCAGGCCGAAGAGGCCGCCCGGAGCATTGAGGTGCGCGCGGTCGGCGCTGACCGGTGCGCTTTGGCGCAGTTTCCTTTCGGGCGGCATAGTCCCAGCTTGTAACGATGAGGGAAACGTTACTCAGCGGTAGTGGGCCGATTGGACGAGAGATTGGGGGCACGCCGCTGCAACCGAGCCGCACCCCGGCCGCACCCGTCTTCGCACCCGGAGGGCGAATCCTGGGGACATGGCCGCAATCGGAGATCTCCCGGTGCGGTCCGACGGGTCGCGACGGGTGCTCATCCTCGAAGACCAGCCGGATCTCGCAGCGCTTTTCACGCTCCAGCTCCAAGCGCTGGGCTGGAGCGTCGATCAGGTCTGTACCGAGGCCGAAGTGCTCGAGGCCGCGAGTAGCCGGCCCCCGGACGCGATCATCATCGACACGCTGGTACCGGCCACGACCGGCCAGCCGTTGGTCGAGCGGATCCGCACGGGTCTCGCCGGGCGTCCGTGTCGTCTGATCATCTCGACGATCTACGAACCGAGCGACTTCGCCGGCGTCGACGTCGACGCGGTGCTGGCTCTTCCGCACCACCGGGCGGCGCTGGAGTACGCACTACTCGCTTGACCCGGCTGTCGCGCTGAGGGTTTCCGGGCGACACGCCGGGCCGCAGGGCCCGTTCGGGGAAAACGGACCGAGCAAATCGGACGCCTTCCCAGTGGGGTTAACGGTGGTGACGCTCAGTGCTCGGAGTTGTACTGATCAATGACTTCCTGCGGGATACGACCGCGATCGCTTACCTGGAGACCCTTGTTCTTGGCCCATTCCCGGATGGCCTGGTTCTGCTCGCGACCGGATCGCTGAGTCGGGGCGGCCGGACGACGATTCGCGCGGGTTCCGCCACGTCCGGCCTTCCGTGCGGCCTGAACGTACTTGCTGATCGTTTCCCGCAGTGCGGCAGCATTGTCGCCCGACAGGTCGATCTCGTAAGAGGTTCCGTCGATCGCGAAGGCAACGGTCTCTTCGGCGTTGCCGCCATCGAGATCGTCCACCAACATGACCTGTACTTTCCGCGCCACAGATGTTCTCCTCGTCGTGCTATCGGTGGCCACACCCTACTAGTCGTGCGGAACGTTTCTTCCATCCACCCTGGTGTGTTCCGGGCGATTCCCGCAGACGGTGGATAACCCGTCCGACAACGAATCGGTGGGCGGCCGAGTTCCGCTGCGGAGCAAATGTGTAGATGTGGCCGGTCGGCCTGCTCGATCAGCTGTTGATTGCACGATATCGGTCTGGCGGTACCCGGTGGGGTCGATATCGAGTCACCTAGTCGAACAGGGTGATACTCGCCACCACTCCAATACTGGCCGTGATCGGACGATCATTCAAGAGTGGTGACGTCACGCTTCTCACCTAACGGCGAGCACATCTGTGAAATTGGAGAACTGACCCGGTCGCCCCGTTGAGGGGTTGCAAATAGTCCGTTCTGGCACCAAAGTTCCCCTCATCGAGCGGTGCTGCCGCAAGCGCTCGACGGTGCCGTGGCAGTAGTGGAGCTACGGGGTTGACACGTACGAGGGTGGGGTCTGCTTCGTGTACTGCCGGACCGGCGCGTTGTGCGCGCCGCGGGGTAGTAGCGAACCGCTCGCTCTGACGACGATCGCCGCGCACCGTTCCCGTGGTCTTTCGTCCGCTCGGCCACAGTCCATTGTGGGGTTGGAAGTCGCTGCCCGAGTTCGTCGGTAACTCACTCCGACGCTCGATTGGGTGTCGTTATCGGCGGTGTTTGGCCGAAGCCACCGCTTCCATCCGTTGCGGACCGGTCCGCTCGTGTCTAACTCAGTTCACACGTACCTCAGGAGAGGTCTCCAATTCGATGAACAAGTGGATTCGTCGTTCGCTGCAGGTCGGTACCGTCTCGGCGGGCATCGTCCTGGCCGGTGCCGCCGCCGCGCAGGCGTCGGAAGCGGGAATCGTCAACCAGGCCGGGCACCCGGCCGGCGTGGTGAAGGACGGCACCGACCCGGGAGTTCCGGTGGGATCGAAGCCGTCCGGCGGTAACGCGGGTGCCGCTCAGGTGCCGACTGCCGACGGAACTCCGGTCGGTTCGAAGAAGTACGGCGCTCAGGCGCCGGCGTCCGAGGAAGCGGCCGCTCCGGCGGCTCAGACGCCCGACGCGACGCCGACCGACACCACCGCCCCGGCCGCACAGCCGGCCCCCGCCGCACAGCCGGCCCCGGCCGCCGTGCCGGCGACGAACGCGGCCCCGGCCGCCGGCGCGCCGACGGGTAACGGTGCTCCGGTCGGTAACGGTGCTCCGATGGGCAACGGTGCTCCGATCGGCAACGGTGCTCCGATCGGAAACCTCGGCCCGAACGGCGCCGTGGTCGGCAGCCCGGGTGTCGGCCCGGTCGGCGGCGGGGCGCTCCTGCGCCCGATCGTCCGCCCGGTCATCGTCGTGGACGACGATGACGATGACGATTTCTTCTTCGGTGGCGGTCCGTTCCTCCGGGACGGCTTCTGGTGGGACGGCGGTCGCCGGTACCACCACCGCTGGGACTGCCCGTCGTTCAAGCACCGCTACCACCACAACAACTGCGACTGGCGCTGCGACTGACCTCTGAGGGTCCGGGCCCTCGGTAGCCCCGTTCCGCCTTTCAGGTACCGCGACGCCCGCCCCGGCCGAAACACCGGGGCGGGCGTCCGCGGGCTCAGCCCCGGTCGCGGTTGCGGGCTTCCCGGCGCGCGCGTGCCGCCACGAGCTGGGCCTGGCGGGTCCGCTTCGGCCGGAGCGCCCGCTGCCGCCAGAACGTGCGCTGGACGAGCAGGGTCAGCACCCCGCCGAGGAGGATCGCGACGAGGTTCACGACCAGCTGGACGGTGGAGCCCCAGGCTTCGTCGTAGACGCCGTAGGCCACCGCGACCGACACGTTCGCCGCCGCCGGAACCGTGGTGACCGAGATCAGCACGCCGACCAGCGCGCCCGACTTGGCCGACGTCAGCGACACGATGCCCGCGATCCCGGCGAGAAAGCCGATCACCCACGACAGCGCGTCCGGACGCCAGATGAAATCGGTCAGCGGACGCTCGGCGAGCAGCATCGACTTCTCGACGAGGCCGACGACGTCCAGCAGCCGCACCGCGCCGAGCGTCAGCAGCGCGGCGAGCGGGAACCCGACGACGAGCGCGACCGCCGCCCGCAGCGCCATCGCCCGCTTCCGCAGCACGACACCGACGCAGACCGCGGCGAGCGGCCCGAAATCCGGCCCGACGACCATCGCACCGACGATCAGGATCGGCTGGTCCAGCAGGACGCCGATCGCCGCGATGATCGTCGCGACGGTCAGGAAGACGAGGTAGGTGGCCGACAGCTCGACCTCGTCGCCGACCCGCTGCTCGATCTCCTCCCAGACCACCGCGTCGGTGCCGAGGCCGGGAGCGTCCCGTTCGGCCTTCTCGCCGGCCGCCGAGAGCACGATGTCCACGTTCTCGACGGCGATCGACCCGTCCTCGGGGATGCCCAGGTCGCGCAACGCGGAGAGCACCGCGCTGGCGCCTTCCCGGGCGACGTCGCAGAGCACGACGTCGCCGGCCGGCTCGCGGGCGGCGCCGCTCAGGACGACCAGGTGCGTCACCGACGCGTCGCCTTCGAGCAGTTCCAGCACCGGTCGGACCCGGTCGGTCGGGACGATCAGCCGCAGGTGTAGCACGCGCCCACCCTAGGCAGTCAGAACAGGGAGAGCGGCTCCCTCATGCGGGGACGGCCGGCCGGTGGCTCGGCCCAGTCGGGGTCGGTGGTGAGCACGACCAGGCGGTGGGTCGCCCGGCTGAGCGACACGTACAGCACCCGGTGCCCGGCGCTGGACTCGGCGATGATGCCGGCCGGCTCGACCACGACCACCCCGTCGTACTCCAGGCCCTTGGCCTCGATGCTGTCGACGACCTGGAGCCGTCCCTCGCCCACGCCGGCCAGCCAGCCGGCCACCTCGTCCTGGCCGCCGGCGGTGGTCACGACGCCTACGGTGCCCTCCACGTCGTCCAGGAGCTCGCGTACGGCGTCCCGGGTGGCGTCGGGCAGTGCGCCCGACGCCACTACCCGCTCGCTCGGCTCGGCACCGGTCCGGCGCACCGCGGTCGGCAGGTCCAGCCCCGGCTCCCAGCGGCGGAGCACCCGCGCGGCCAGCTCGAAGATCTCGGCCGAGTTCCGGTAGTTCGTCGTCAGCAGGTACCGGCGGCGCAGCCGGGTGCCGACCGCGGCGTCCATCGCGCTGGTCGCCTCGGCCGCGTCCTCCCAGGCGCTCTGCGCCGGGTCGCCGACCAGCGTCCAGGACGCGTACTTGCCCCGCCGGCCGAGCATCCGCCACTGCATCGGCGAGAGGTCCTGGGCCTCGTCGACGACGATCAGCGAGAACTCCTCGTCCTCGTCGACCGGCACCGGGGCGCGGGCGGGCTGGTCCGAGGAGAGCCGGATCTCCTGCATCTCCCAGTCTTCCGCCCGCCGACGCCGGGCCGGCGGACGCGGCGGCTTGCCGAGCAGCGCCTTGATCTCGTCCAGCAGCGCGATGTCGGCGACCGACCAGCCGTCCTTCCGGAACGAGGCGGCCAGCGACCTCACCTCGTCCTGGGTGAGGTCGGAGCCGGCGCTGCGGGCCAGCCGGGACCGGTCCGCGGCCCAGCCCAGCACCTGTTCGGCCTCGACGATCGGCCACCAGGCCGCGACGAAGTCCTGGAACTCGGTGCGGTCGCGCATCTCGGCGTCGAACTCCGCCCGCTCCCAGTGCTGGGGCGGCTCGGCCCAGTTACGCGAGACGTTCCACAGCGCGTCGAGCAGCGCCGTCCGGGCCTGGCCCTGGGAGCCGTTCGGCATGCTGCCCCGCCGCCGTGCCGCCTTGCGGGCGGCGGCCAGCCCAGCGGCGTCCAGAACGAGCACTTCACCGCCGTAGACGGCGCGGAACCGCTGCGGCGCCGTCGGCGCCTGCTGCCAGACCAGCCGGGTCAGGACGCGGCGGATCCGCAGCGCGCCCTTGACCGCGGAGAGCGCGGCGTCGTCGCGCCGGGCGGCCTGGACGCCGGTCAGCATCGTGCCCAGGGAGCGGAGGACGACGCCCTCCTCGCCGAGCGAGGGCAGCACCTGGTCGATGTAGCGGACGAACGTCGGGGACGGGCCGACGACCAGCACCCCGTCGCCGGCGTACCGGTTGCGGTCGGAGTAGAGCAGGTAGGCGACCCGGTGCAGAGCCACCGCGGTCTTTCCGGTGCCCGGGCCGCCCTCGATGATCGTGGTACCGGCAGCGGGCGCCCGGATCGCCTCGTCCTGCTCGCGTTGGATCGTCGCGACGATGTCGCGCATCGCCGTGCCGCGGGCGCGGGCCAGCGTCGCCATCAACGCGCCCTCGCCGACGACCGGCATGCCCTCGGGCGCGGACGCCGGGTCGAGCAGGTCGTCGGAGAGCCCGACGACCCGGGTGCCGCTGGAGTGGATGACCCGGCGCCGGACGACGTCGAGCGGGTCTTCGGCGGTGGCGCGGTAGAACGGGGCCGCCGCCGGGGCCCGCCAGTCGACGACCAGCGGTTCGTACCGCGCGTCGAGCACGCCGAGGCGCCCGACGTGCCGGGCCTCCAGATCGTCGGAGCCGGTGCGCAGATCGAGCCGGCCGAAGACCAGGCCGTCGTAGCCGCGGTCGAGTGCGGCCCGGCGCCGGGCCGCGTTGTGCACCAGCACGTCCCGCTCGTAGAGCGCGCCCTCGGTGCCGAGCTGGGCGCGGAGATGCCCTTCGGCTTCGACCGCACTGGTGCCGGAACGCACCTCCTCGAGCCGGGCGTACACCGCGTCGACGTGACGCTGCTCGGCGGCGATCTCGGTGGTCAGGACGGATGGACGGTCGGTCAACGCGGTGCTCCGGCTTCGGGGATGGTTCGGCGCAGAACCTGAAGCCTAAACAGCGGACGGTGTCACTGGGTCGTGCTGGGAGCCGATGTATCGCCGATCGACGCTAGCTAGAATGGAGGCGGGCTCAGCGGCGGTGCCGTTCGGCCCGCTTGAGCAGGGCCCGCAGCGGGGTCGAACGCTGCGTTTCGAGTTCGTGCTGGGTCACCAGATCGTCCACCAGGTCCTCTCGGCCGCTGGCGATCGCCCGGTTGATCTGACTGACGTAGTGCTCGGTGAGACTGTCCATGCTCAGAGCGTGCATGCTCTTCATTTCGGCCGCGTGGCCGCCAGGTTGATCGGTTCAGATAACTCTGAGACGCACGTCACGCGCGGACGGCGGCCACCGTCGTCGGCGGGTCGAGCAACACACCCCGGGCGGTCGAGCCCAGCCGCGAGCGTGCGCCCGCCGGACGTCCGTTGACTCCGACGACCAGCAGGTCGGCGCCGCGGGAGAGGCGGCTGAGCACGGCCAGCGGCCGGCCCCGATGCACCGCGGTGCCCGCGCGGACGCGGTATCGGTCGGCGAACGGGCCGACCTCGTCGTCGAGCAGGGCCGCCGCACCCGGATCGTCGGTGACGGCGGTGTCGAGCAGGCTGTCGTCGAGCCAGTAGTCGGCCGCCGAGCCGGTCGTGACGTGGACCGCGACCAGCGGGCGGCGGTGGCCGGCGGCGTGCGCGAACGCGTATTCGAGCGCGGCCTGCGACGCGGGCGAACCGTCGACGCCGACCACGACGTGCCCGGGGAACGGGCCTTGCAGCGCGGGTCCGACGCTGGCCGGCGGCCGGGCGACCACCGCGGCCGACCGGCCCTCGGTGGCGAGCCGGACCGCGATCGTGCCCACCAGCTGGGTGCCGGAGCCGGCACCGGCGGCGGTGCCGACCACGACCAGACCGGACTGGTCGGCCGCGCTCGCGAGCACCGACAGCGGACGACCGTCGCCCCGCACCGTGCGGACGTGGCCGGACGGAACCGTGCGGCGGGCCAGCGCACCGGCCTCGGCCAGCACCGCGTCGGCCCGTTCGTCGTTGCCGGCGTGGCAGACGACCAGCGGCGCGTGCAGAGCCCTGGCCTCGCGGGCGGCCCAGGTGAGCACGCCGGTCGGATCGTCGCCACGGGAGACGCCGACCACGATTCCGGCCGCCGCGGGTGCCCACCGCGGGCCACCGGTTGGCCGGCGCTGGACCTGCTCCCGGGGGCGCAGGGGCACCGGGCTCGGCGCGGTGGATGCCGTCGGTCTACCAGTGTCAAAAACCGTCACGGCTTCCCCTCCTGCGACGGCCGGCACTCCGTCGTAATACCTGTGGTCGATCGGTCGGGGCTCCCGCGACCCCGCACTCAGCGTGCCTAATCAAACGGCGGCTGGCCAGCGGATCTCTGTAATCGGGACGGATCGAGATCGTGTGCCACCCGGTGGTGTGGGCGGCCCACCTGCTGCGATGACAGGGCGTCGGGATACGTCTACTCGGAGTAGATGAGCGCGTGAGTACCACCAGATGGGATGTGACGGACGCACCACGATGCGGCCCCTCGTCGAGGGGCCGCATCGTGGGTGGGAACCCGCCGGCCATCCCTCCCCAGAGGGGCGGGCAGGCGGGAGTATTCACCCGGCTCCGGTGGGGGTCCGACCGGAACCGGGGAGCTAGAGCGGCAACACCAGCCGCACGGTCGTGCCGACCCCGGGCGTGCTGTCGAGCCGGACGAGGCCGTCGTGAGCGGCCGCGATCGCCTCGGTGACGGTCAGGCCCAGCCCGGCGCCCGGCGTCTCCGCCCGCTGCGCGTGCGCGCCGCGGTAGAACCGCTCGAACACCCGGGACAGCTCCTCGGCCGGGATGCCCACGCCGGTGTCGGTGATCGTCACGAGCGCCGCCTGCGGCGTCTCCGTGGTCACCCGGACGTTGATACGACCGCCCGGCGGCGTGAACAGCAGCGCGTTCGAGAGCAGGTTGTCGACGGCCGTGCGCAGCATCGTGGAGTCGCCGGGCACCGCGATCGGGTGGTCCACCTGCAGGTCGAGTGCGATGCCGGCCTGCTCGGCCTTCGTCCGGTTCGTCCGGACGGCCTCGGTGACCAGGCCGGACAGATCGATCGGCGACCGGGTCACGGTGGCGGCCAGCGCGTCGCCGGCGCGGGCGGTGACGAGCAGGTGGTCGATCAGCCGGACGAGACGGTCGGCGTTGCGACGGATCGCCGACACCATCCGCTCGCGGGAGACGTCCGGGATGTCGCCGAGCTCGTCGAGCAGCTCGAGGTTGCCGGTGATGACCGCGACCGGCGTCCGGACCTCGTGGGTGATCAGCGTGATGAACTCGCTGCCGAAGTTGCCGAGGGCGGCGGCTTCGGCGGCGGAACGCTCGGCGGTGGCTCCGAGCGAGAGGACGGCGGTGGCCTGGTCGGCCAGCAGGCCGAGCAGCCGGGTGCGCTCGGCGCCGAGCGCACCCGGCTTGCGGTCGAGCACGGCCAGGGCGCCCACGACGTTGCCGGTCGGGTCGAGCAGCGGGACCCCGGCGTACGAGCGTGCGCCGGGATCACCCGCGGTGAGCGGGCCGACCGCGAAGCGCGGGTCCTCGAGCAGGTCGGGGATCTCCAGCGGGGCGCGGTCGCCGACGACGCGGGCACAGGGTGCCGCGGCGCGCGGGAACTGGGTGAGGCTGACGTTGTAGCGCGAGACCGCGCGGACCCGCTCGGCCTCGACCAGCGTCAGCATCGCCATCGGCGCGCGTACCGCTTCGGCCGCGATCCGGACGATGTTCGTCAGCACCGGCTCGACCGAGGCGCTGAATCCGCGCATCAGTCGGACTGCGGCGAGCCGTGCAGGCTCGTCGGCCCAGCGGGCCGGAAGCTCGACATCCATGTCAGTCCCCGTGTTCGAAGGCGGCATCCGTGCCGCCTGCTGTGCGATGGCCCCGGAAGGCGTCCGTGCCTTCCGGTTACACCTGGGTCATCGTTGGGGACCGACGTTTCCGCAGCTAAACCAGAGTTGCAGTGCGGGTGCGGAGAGTTCAGCTGGTGCGGGTGGTGGCGGCGGTGTCGGGGACGCCGTCGTAGTTGGTGTCGGCGACGGCGGTGTCGGTGTAGCCGTCTCCGTCGGTGTCGGTGGAGGCGTAGTCGACTTGGCCGTCGTAGTTGGTGTCGGCGATGTAGGTGTCGGCTTTGCCGTCGTAGTTGGTGTCGACGACGGCGTGGTCGATGGTGCCGTCTTGGTTGGTGTCGGTGCCGGTCCAGTCGACGGTGTCGTCGTCGTTGGTGTCGCCGGCGGCGCGGTCGAGGATGCCGTCGCCGGTGGTGTCTTTCCAGTAGGTGTCGGCGTCGCCGTCGTAGTCGTCGTCGTAGGTGGCGTCGTCGACGATGCCGTCGTGGTTGTAGTCGTGGGCGACGAAGTCGATGACGCCGTCGTTGTTTTGGTCGGCGGTGATGGTGACGCTGCCGTCGGCGTTTTCCGAGTAGTTGACGTCGTCGTAGTGTCCGTCGCCGTCGACGTCGACGTTCGTCTCGTAGTCGCTCATCGGTTCGCGTCCTTCCGCTGCTGGTGTTCGCTGTCGAGATCCACGCTAGGGAGGCGGGACCTCGCCGGTATCCCCAGAATGTGCCAGCCGGGCCAGCTTTCGGACGGCGGAATGTCAGTTGCACGACGTGACCGGTGTTCGCGGGGCCATCGGATCGAAGGTCCGCCACCTAACCGGACGGTGAACCCAGGGTTACGCCACGCTTCTGTATTCGAAAGCATGAAAGTCTTGCCTTGGCCCCGGCGTGGGGGTACAAATTCCTGGCGGGCCCCGCCTCTCGACAACGTCGCAGCGCGGCGGAGAGAACAGGGCCCGTCCAAACTTCTCCGGGGACCCCGCGATTTCTCGCGGGGTCCCCGTCGTTCCACCGGCTAGGGTCGCAAGTCGTGGGAACGCTGCGCACCGCCCTCGGTGGGCTCGTCGAGGTCCCACGCTCCAAACTCAGCCCCCGGGTCGCCGCCCGCGGCACGCTCGCGGTGGCGTTTCCCCTGCTCGTCGGCGCCGCGACCGGCCAGGTGCTCCCGGCCGTCGCGGCCACGCTCGGCGCCTACTTCACCGGCTTCGCCGATCTCTCCGGCCCGTACCGCCGCCGGCTGCGCCTCGGATTCGCGCTGGCGGTCTGCGGTGCGGCGTCGGTGCTGCTCGGCGCGCTGGTCGAGCCGATCGCGGTGCTCGCGGTCGTGCTCGTGGCGATCTGGGGGTTCGTGGCCGGGCTGTTGACCGCGCTGGGCCCGAGCGGCACCCGGGTCGGCGTCACCGGCCTCATCGTCCTGATCGTGGTGGGAGAGCAACCGCAGTCGCTCGGCCAGGCACTGTTCTCGGCTGCCGCCGTCTTCCTCGGCGCGGCACTGCAGACGCTGCTGGCGATCGCGCCCTGGCCGGTACGCGGGTACGCGCCCGAGCGAGCCGCGGTCGCGGACGCCTACCGCCAGTTCGCCGACGTCGATCCGTCCGGCGGTGGTCCGGCCTACCCGGCCGTCCTCGAGGCCCACGCCGCGCTCCGCGGCCTCGACCCCCAACGCAACCGCACCGTCGCCGCGCTCCGCATTCTTCTGGACGAAGTGGAGCGCGCCCGCGGCGAGGCGGTAGCGCTGGCGGTGCTGCGTACCCGGCTCGAAGACAAGGGCGAGCAGGACGCGGCGACCGAGGTCGGAGCCGTGCTGGACGCCGCGGCCGCGGTCGGCGCCTCGATCGCCGAACGCCTCGGCCGTCGCCCGGACGAGCTGCACCCGCAGATCCCGACCGCGCTGGACGACGTGCTCGACCGTGCCGTCAAGACCCTGCGCGCCCGAGCCGACACGGAGGGAGCCGCGCCGCTCACCCGCCGAGGTGCCGCCACCAGGGCCGCCGCACTGGCCGGCCAGCTCCGGGCCGCCCGCCGGATCCTGGACTCCACCGACACTGCCAACTCTGCCGCCTACGACGACAGCAACCGGGTCTTCCTGATGCCCGCCGACGAACCGCTCACCGTTCTGCGAGCGAACCTCCGGCCCTCCTCGTCGGCGTTCCGGCACGCGCTGCGGCTGGCGTTCACGCTGGCCGCGGTCGCGACCGCGCTGCTCGTGCTCGGCCTGCCCCGCGGGTACTGGCTGCTGCTCACGGTCGCGGTGGCGATCCGGCCCGACTTCTCGGCGACGGTCAAGCAGGTCGTCGACCGGGTGGCCGGGACGCTGCTCGGCATGCTGGTCGTCTCCGCGCTGCTGCAGTGGGTGGTGTCGGAGACCTGGGAGAAGATGCTGCTGGTCCCGATCTTCTACTTCTTGCTGCGGACGGTGCTCGCCGCGAACTTCGCGCTCGGCGCCGCGGCGATGGCCGGGAACGCGGTACTGCTCGCCGACCTGCTCGGCGCGTCGGCCGGTTCGCTGATCCCGGAGCGTCTCGCGTACACCGTGGCGGCCGGCGTGATCGCGCTCGGCGCCTACCTGGCCTGGCCCACCTGGGAACGGTCGACGGCGCGGGACACGCTCGCCGACAGCATCGAGTCCGCCCGCGGCTACCTCCGCACGGCCGCCGATCCGGACGCCGCCGACACCGACGTGGACGCGGCCCGGACCGTCGCGCGAGTGGCGCTCAGCAACGCGCGGGACTCGGCCAAGCGGCTCGCGGACGAGCCCGGCACCCCGTCCGGGCTGATCGACCTGGCCAATGGTGTCACCGTGCACGCGAGCCGGCTGGTGCAGGGCGGGATGGCTCTGGAAGCGGCCCGGGATCTCCGTCCCGAGGGGCTGGTACGCCCGGAAGCACGTGCGTTCGCGGCCGACGTCGACACCGCGCTGGGGGCGGTGGCCGGTGCGCTGCGCACCGGCAGGCGTCCGAAGGCTCTGCCGGCGCTGCGCAAGGACGTCGATCAGCTGATGTCGGTCGCGCCGGAGGCTCGGCTGGCGACGTTCGCCACAGCGGCCGACCGGATCACGGACGGAATAGGAACTCTGAACCATTTGCTCCGTCAGGACGCCAAGGCGGCCGGGTCCCGTCCCGGTTAGGCTGCTCTCCATGGTCTACCCCCCCGGGCCGCAGCCGGGCGTTCCCCACCCGTCGGAGGGTATGGCGCAGCCGGCCCCGATGGTGCCCTGGCACCGCCGGCGCTGGGTCGGCATCGCGGTCGCGGGCGCCGCCGTCGGCGTCATCGCGCTCGCCGGCCTCGGCATCTACGGCATCCTCGGCTACAACCTCGGCCCGCTGACGCTGATCCTGGCGATCGGTACGGCCGTGCTGCCGGTGCCGATCCTGCTGGCGTTCTTCTGGTGGCTCGACCGGTACGAGCCCGAGCCGCGCCGCTACCTGGCGTTCGCGTTCGGCTGGGGCGCGTGCGTGGCGACGTTCGCCGCGCTGATCATCAACTCGTTCGGCGGCCGGGTGATCACCGGTGCCGGTGGGTCCGAGTCGACGACCGCCGTGCTGGTCGCGCCGCCGACCGAAGAGTTCTTCAAGGCCGTCCCGCTCTTCATCCTGCTGATCCTGGCCGTCACCGGGCGACGGCAGATCAACGGCGTGGTCGACGGCATCGTCTACGCGGGTATGTCGGCGGTGGGGTTCGCGTTCACCGAGAACGTGCTCTACTTCGGCTCGGCGTACCTCGGCGACGAAGACAAGAACATGCCCGGCGGCATCACCGCCCTGGTCGTGACGTTCGTCCTGCGCGGCATCTTCTCGCCGTTCGCCCACCCGCTGTTCACGTCGATGACCGGCCTCGGGGTCGGGCTGGCCGCCCGCAGCAGGCACACCTGGGTGAAGATCGTCGCCCCGATCGGCGGCTACGCCCTCGCGGTGACGCTGCACGGGACGTGGAACCTGCTGGCCTCCAGCCAGAACTTCGGCGTGATCCTGGCCGGTTACACGCTGATCATGCTGCCGATCCTCGCGTTCATGGTCGGGCTGGCGATCTTCTTGCGCGGCCGGGAAGCCAAGGTCGTCGGCCGGGTGCTGCCGATCTACGCCGAGTCCGGCTGGTTCACGACGCAGGAGATCGCGGCGCTGGCCACCATTCAGAACCGCCGGGCCGGACGCCAGTGGGCCAGACAGATCGCCGGCAGCATCGGCGCCAAGGCGATGGCCGACTACCAGTTCGCGGCCACGAAACTCGCGATCGCGCGAGACTCACTGGCCCGAGGTATCACGAACCGCGAGTTCCCGGACGAGGAGCGGCAACTGCTCGCCACCGTGGACGCCCGGCGCCAGTACATCCTGCAGAACGCCCGGCCGGGCTCGACGATGCCGTGGGGCACGCCGCCGCAGGCCCACCAGTACGGCTACTACGGCGGAGGCCACCACCCCGGCTACCAGCCGCACCACCAGCAGTACTAGTCGGGACGGCTCGGCTAGAGGTAGAGCCCGGTTCCTTCGGAGTCGACCCGGGACGCGGCGACCGCGTGCACGTCCCGCTCGCGCATCAGCACGTAGTCGGTGCCCTGCAGCTCGACCTCGGACTTCTCGTCCGGATCGAACAGCACCCGGTCGCCGACCTCGATCGACCGGACGTGCGGGCCGACCGCGACCGCGGTGGCCCAGGCGAGACGCCTGCCCATCGACGCGGTGGCCGGGATGACGATGCCACCGCCGGACTTCCGCTCGCCCGGCTTCCCCTCGAGTTTCACCAGCACCCGGTCGTGCAGCAAGTGGATCGGCAGGCCGTTGACCAGGTCGGGATCGGTGCTCACAAGATCACACGGTAGCGCCGCGGGTGTGGCTCGCGCGGGTGTGGGTAGCAGGCGCCGGTACGGTGCGCATACAACAGGCGTTAAGGGGTGCACGAGTGAGCTGGCTGTTGCGGGTGCGCGAAGAGGCGCGGGGAAGGCTCACCGCTGCGCGGGAGACCGAAACGGTACCGGTGGCGACGGCCGTGGCACCACCGCCGCCGGACGTGGTCGTGTTGCCGGCCGACGAGTCCGCGAACGAGAGCGTGCCGGTGGCGCTCCGGGTCGGCGCGGCTTGGGCCTGGCGACTGGTGATCGTCGCGGTCGTGCTCTACGGGCTGTTCTGGATGATCTCGCTGCTGCGGGTCGTCGTGATCCCGATCGTGGTGGCGCTGCTGCTCGCGGCGCTGCTCGAGCCGGCCGCGGGCTGGCTGCGCAAGCGCGGTGCGCCGCGGGCACTGGCGGCCGCCACGATCCTGGTCTTCGGCCTGCTGCTGGTGGGCGGCACGCTCGCGCTGGTCGTGCAGGCGTTCATCAACGGCCTGGCCGACCTCACCGACCAGGTCAGCCAGGCGCTCAACGAGGGTCGCGACTGGCTGCTGTCCGGTCCGCTGCACGTCTCGCAGGACCAGATCGACCAGTACGTCAACAAGGCCCAGGATTGGCTGTCGTCGAACCAGTCCTCGCTGACGTCCGGCGCGCTGTCGACCGCCACCACGCTGGGTGAGGTCGTCACCGGGTTCTTCCTGGTGCTGTTCTCGACGTTCTTCTTCCTGAAGGACGGCAGCCAGATCTGGCGGTTCCTGACCCGGCTGCTGCCGCGCCCGGCGCGGCCCGCGGTGCGGCAGGCCGGCCACTACTCCTGGCACACGCTGACGTCGTACGTGCGGGCGACGGTGTTCGTGGCCTTCGTGGACGCGCTCGGCATCGGCATCGGTCTGGCGGTTCTGAAAGTGCCGCTGACGCTTCCGCTGGCCGCACTGGTGTTCCTGGGCGCGTTCATCCCGGTCATCGGTGCGACGCTGTCGGGCGCGGTCGCGGTGGCGGTCGCGCTGGTCACGCAGGGTCCGATCTCGGCGCTGATCATCCTCGCGGTCGTGATAGCGGTGCAGCAGCTCGAGGGGCACGTGCTGCAGCCGCTCATCATGGGCCGCGCGGTGGCGCTGCACCCGTTGTCGGTGATCCTGGCGATCGCGATCGGCATCACGGTGGCCGGAATCGTCGGCGGTCTGGTGGCCGTGCCGCTGCTGGCGGTGACGAATACCGCCGTGCGCTACCTGGTGCTGCGTCCGGACGGCGGACCGGCGCCGGCCGGCCCGAACGCCCCGCCCGGCACCGTACCGACGGACGACGACCAGGCCGAGGTGGAAGAGGCCCGCACCGACGCGGTGCAGAGTGGCGTCCCCGCCCAGGCGGTCGCACCGGCCGCGACTCCCGAGCCCCCCGCGAAGGCGTAGACGCGTCAGGTGCCGGCCGGGGCACCGAGGCGGGTCAACGCTCCCCGGACCACGTCGGGGGACGTGGTGTACCAGAACGGGGGCAGCGTCCGGCGGATGAACTCGCCGTACCGGGCGCTGTGCAGGCGGGAGTCGAGGACGGCCACGACCCCGCGGTCTCCGGCCGCGCGGATCAGCCGGCCGGCGCCCTGGGAGAGCCGGATCGCCGCGGCCGGCACCGACACGGCCATGAACCCGGACCCGCCGGCATCGTCCACCGCCTTCGACCGTGCGGCGGTCAGCGGCTCGTCGGGCCGCGGGAACGGCAGCCGGTCGATCACCACGAGCCGGCACGCGTCGCCGGGGACGTCGACGCCCTGCCAGAGCGACGCGACGCCGAGCAGGCACGTCTCGGGCTCTTCGCGAAACCGTTTGACCAGTAGGTGGATCGAGTCGTCGCCCTGCAGCAGTACCGGCAGGTCGGTGGCGGCCCGGAGCGCATCGGCGGCGGCGGTCGCGGCCTTCCGCGACGAGAACAGCCCGAGCGTCCGGCCGCCGGCCGCGCCGACCAGCTCGATGAGCTCGCGCTGGGCACCCTCGGAGAGCCCGGACATGCCCGGCCGCGGCAGCCGTGAGGCGACGTAGAGGATGCCCTGCTTCGGATAGTCGAACGGCGAGCCGACGTCGAGGGCGCGCCAGCGCGGTGGCGGCGGCGCGCGGTCTTCGTCGTCGTCCTCGGCCTCCGGCGGCTCGACCGGGCGGACGTCGCCGGTGTCGGGAGTGCGTCCGAACTCGACATCGAGCCCGAGCGACCGGGCCACGATGTCGAATCGGCCACCGAGCGCCAGCGTCGCGGACGCGGCCACCACCACC
This sequence comes from Cryptosporangium sp. NPDC051539, assembly GCF_044454545.1. Classification (NCBI taxonomy): domain Bacteria; kingdom Bacillati; phylum Actinomycetota; class Actinomycetes; order Cryptosporangiales; family Cryptosporangiaceae; genus Cryptosporangium; species Cryptosporangium sp. NPDC051539. The sequence continues at coordinate 131,118 of NZ_JBITDV010000011.1, forward strand.
CGGTCGCGGAACAGCCCGCTGCCCAGCGCGGCCGAGACCGACAGCGGGGCGACGTACAGAGCGGGCGGCCGACGGTCGTCCTGGGCCAGCCAGGCGACGTCGTGGCTCGCCTGTGCCAGCAGGCGCTGGGTGGTGTCGACGACCGTCGTCAGCACCTGCTTGGCCTGGTTGCGGCGAACCGCGTCGGCCTCGTCGGGCTTGACCTCGCCGCCGAGGGCCTCGAGCGCGTTCCGGGCGTTCTCGTCGATCAGGAAGAGCGCGTCGTAGAGCGGCTCCGGCAAACGTTCCAGCCGGCCGGGCCGCGCCCCGTCCAGCGTCCGCTCGAGCAGGTCGGCGGCGCCCTCGAGATCGTCTCGGAGTTTGTCGTCCACGAACGCCCGCAGCCGGCGGGCCGCCCGGCTGATGACCTCGGCGGTCAGCTCGGCCTGCGCGGCGCTGGTGACCCGGTCGGTGAGCTCGTGCGCCTCGTCGACGACGAGCAGCGCGTGCTCGGGGACGATGTGCCGGCCCGAGAGCAGATCGACGGCGAGCAGGCTGTGGTTCGTGACGACGATGTCGGCCTGGCGGGCCTTCGCCCGGGCGGCCTCGGCGAAGCAGTCGTCGCCGAACGGGCAGCGCGCGGCCCCGACGCACTCCCGCGCAGGCATGCTCACCTGACGCCAGGCGGTGTCGTCGACGCCCGGATCGAGGTCGGCGCGGTCGCCGGTGTCGCTCTCGGACGCCCACTCGCGGACCCGGGTGACCTGCTGGGTGAGCTTGCCCGCGGCGCCGAGCCACTGGGTGTCGGTGTCGAAGAGGCCGTCGTCCTCCTCGGCCGTGCTGCCTTCGAGCCGGGCCAGGCAGGCGTAGTGGTGGCGGCCCTTGAGCAGCGCGTACGTCGGGGTGCGCCCGAGCACCGGGGCCACTGCCTCGACCAGCCGGGGCAGGTCGTGGTTCACGAGCTGGGCCTGCAGCGCGAGCGTGGCGGTCGTGACGACGACCCGCTTGCCGGTGGCCAGCGCCGGGACGAGATAGGCCAGCGACTTGCCGGTTCCGGTGCCCGCCTGGATGAGCAGATGCTCGCCGGACTGCACGGCCTCGGTGACCGCGTGGGCCATCTGGCGCTGACCGGGACGATCCATTCCGTCGGGCACGGCGCCGATGGCGGCGGCCAGGAGCTCGTCGGTGTGCCGGAGATCGGCCTCGGTTCCGGTCGCTTCAGTAACAGGGGCCACGGGCGGCAACGGTACCCGTCGGCTACGACACGTCTCGCCCCCCGTCCACAGGCTCCAGGTGCCGCAGCTTCTCCGGGTTCACGACGTACGAGAACCGCGAAATCTGGCCGTTGGAGTCGATGTCCGGCACCACGACCCCCATCACCGAGCGGCCGCCGGCCCACTGCTCGAACGCCGGATCGCCGATGCCCGCCTCCGGGTTGAACCACATCAGGAGGCCGTACTGGCCGTTGGCCAGCACCGGCTCGACCGTGATCCAGTGCCCGCGGTTGCGCAACACTCCGAGCAGGAACCGGCCGACGTTGTCCGGACCGACGATCGGGCGGATCGCCGCCCGCACCACGCCCCCACCGTCCGAGATGAACTGGACGTCCGGCGCCAGCAGTGCGGTCAGCTCCGACAGGTTGCCACCCCGGCAGGCGGCGAAGAACGCCTCGATCGTCGCCTGCTGCTCCGGCAGCGGCTTCAAGGGCGGGGGAGGGCTGTCGTGCAGCAGCCGCCGGGCCCGGGACGCGAGTTGGCGGGCGGTGTCCACCCGGGTTCCGAGCGTCGTCGCGATCCCGTCGAACGGGATCCCGAACACGTCGTGCAGGACGAACGCGACGCGCTGCTCGGGCGTGAGCCGCTCCAGGAGCGTCAGCAGAGCGATCCGGACCGAGTCGTCGAGTGCGGCCAGCTCGGCCGGATCCGGGCCGGACGGCAACCGCTCGACCAGCGGTTCCGGCAGCCAGGGCCCGACGTAGGCCTCGCGGGTGACCCGGGCAGAGCGCAGCACGTCGAGGCAGATCCGCCCGGTCACCCGGGTCAGCCAGGCCCGCGGCTCGACGATGTCCGAGCGGTCGGCCCGCTGCCAGCGCAACCAGGTCTCCTGTACCGCGTCCTCGGCGTCCGCGACGCTGCCGAGCATGCGGTAGGCGACGCGGACGAGGTGCTCGCGGTGTGGTGTGAAGTCGTCCATCGGTACCTCCCCCGGTACAGACGACCCGGCCCCGCGGAACGTGACCGCGGGGCCGGGATCGGGGAAGGTTACTTGTTTTCGGTGGGCTGGTTGACCGCGTTCTCGCCGCGCTCGACGAGCGTCCGGTAGACGCCCTGGGCCCGGGTCTGCGCGGTTGCCGCACTGCGCTTCACGGTGTCACCGTCCAGGTCGCGGGCCTTGCTCTGCAGGCCGGCCGCGTACGAGGGCAGGTCGGACGCGAACGTGCGGATCTCGCGGGGAAGGCTGCGCAGGTCGTCGGGGAGCGACGCGGCGTTCCGCTGGAACTGCGCCGACAGCTCGGGCGCGTTGTCCACGAGCTTGCGGATCTGCTCGGCGACGACGTCACCGACACCGGCCAGCGCGTAGAGCGCCTCGGGCCACTGCTTGTCGCCGGCCGGGGTACCGGTGCCGGGGCCGATCGCGGCGGGGCCTTCTGCGGCTGCCGGGCTTTCGGGGGCGGCCGGGCCTTCGGGAGTCTCAGGCCCCGTGGGAGTAGACATGTCGGTCCTCTCAGTGACGACGTCCAGTGATCCCACGGTAGGCCGGTCGCGCTAGCACCTGCAAGCGCTCAGCTAGCACTTCAGGGTCAGATCAGGGTTGTACCCTGAGCGCGCTGTCCGGGGCTGGTTCGGGCTCCTCTGCCGGGCGGGCGCCCCTCGGGTCTGCCTGGCGGGCAGTCATCGGCGCGACCCGCCGGCGTCCCAGCTCGCCGCCGCACCGGTCGACCACGGCGCGGACGCGGCCGGAGACATCGGTGACCTGGCGCCGCTCGTGCCGGAACGTGCGCAGCACCCGGGAGAGTTCGTCGTCGGTCCGTCGGCCGACGTCCGCCAGGTCCACGTCGGCGACCAGGCGCTCCACCCGTCTACGCCGGCGGTGGGTGGGTGGGCCGTCGGTGTCGGCCCGGAGCCGGAACACCCGCGCGAGACGCCCGCGCTCTTCGGCCGAGGGGCCGAAGGAAGCCGCCGTGGCGTCTCCGCCGGTGTCGGCCGCGACCGTGTTGTCGAACGCGATCGCCGCCCGCCTGCGCTGTTCCGCCGTGACCATGGCGATCCGCAAGTCCAGCTGGTGCCCCAGCCGGCTCAGTTCGTCGAGTTCCGCGAGGGCCTCGTCACGGCGATGCCGCACGACCGAAGTCCGGAGGTCGGCCAGGCCGTTCAGATAGCCGGGGTCGAGCACCCGGTCGAGTCGCCGTTTCCCTCCTGGTACGACATCCGTCATGCCTCTGCTCCTTCGCACGGCGCGGATTTCGCAGGCCAGTCGGTGTGCGGATCGCCCACCGCGTTGGGGAGCATCCTGGCACGACGACGTGTCATCCGGAGCCGATTGGCACAGCAAATGGCACGGTTGCAATGCCGAAACAGTCACATTCCGGCTACAAACTCCTAAGCGCCGACCGAAGTTTGAGACAATCCCTCACGTTTTCGGGACAGCACACGGAGCCCGCCCCGGGGAGCGGGCTCCGTCGCCGGGTCAGCGAACGTCGATCGCGGCGCGGGTTCCGCCGGTCCAGAGGTCGGCGTCGTCGGGGGTCGAGCGCTTGATCAGGCCCAGGGCGATGTGCCCGAGCTCGAAGTGCCGTACGGCGGTGCCCACGAACCCGATCGCGCGGCCCTCGCGACCGAGCGTGATCGGCGTCCCCTGCGCCGGCAGTTCCTCGCTCACGCCGTCGAGGTGCAGCAACACCATCCGGCGCGGCGGACGTCCGAGGTTGTGGACCCGGGCCACCGTCTCCTGGCCCCGGTAGCAGCCCTTTTCCAGGTGCACGGCGGCCGGGATCCACTCCGGCTCCTGGACGATCGTCCGGTGGTCGGTCTCGAACCCCAGCCGCGGACGCCGATCGGCGACCCGCAGCGCCTCGTACGCCCAGACCCCGGCCAGCGGGGCAGCCAGCCGGTCGACGGTCGACTCCAGCGCCGCCCGGGGCACGAGCAGGTCGGCGCCCCACGGCGTCCGGCGAACCAGCCCACCGTCGGGCAGCGCAGCCACCCGGTGCGTTTCGGCCGGCAGTTCGGCACCGAGCCGATCGACCGCGCCAGGGGTATTCGGGCCGACCACCGACAGCACCGCCCAGTCGGCGGACACGTCGGCCGGCTCGACCCGCATCATGAAGACCATTTTCTGCAGGTACGTGGTCAGGTCGTCGGCGGTGCCGGGCTCGACGTCCAGCCAGGTCGTCCCGCCGTCGTCGGCCACCTGCAGATGGTGCTCGACGTGACCGTGCGGGGAGAGCACCAGCGTCTCGGTGCCGGAGAACGGCGGCAGCGCGGTCAGGTGCTGCGAGGTGAGGCTGTGCAGCCAGCTCAGCCGGTCGGTACCAGGGACGGCGATCACCCCGCGGTGGCTCCGGTCGACGACGCCGACGTCTTCGGTCAGCTGCCGTTGCTCGCGGAACGGATCGCCGTAGTGCGCCGCCACTCCGGCGTCGGGCCCCTCGGCCGATACGGCACCGGGACGGACGCTCAGCGGGCTGGTCACGACGACACCTCCGGGGTTTTCAGGCCACTTCTCAGGCCATCAGGTGCAGCAGCGTCGACACCGCAGCAATTCCCGCAGATCCCGAACAGAGCGACGTGGCCGACGTCCATGTGGAAGCCGCGTTCGTCGGTGAGCCGGGTGGCCAGGTCGGTCAGCAGGGCGGTCGGCGCCTCGGAGACCGTCCGGCAGTTCCGGCAGACGAGGTGAATGTGCTGGTCGGCCGCCAGGTGGTAGGTCGTCGCGGTGTCCATCAGGTGCGTGTGCCGGACCAGCCCGATCTCTTCCAGCAGTTCCAGCGTCCGGTAGACCGTCGTCAGGTTCAGCCCGGTGGCGGTCTTCGTCACCTCGGCGTGGACCTGCTCGGACGTGGCGTGGCCGAGCTTCTCCACGGCCTCCATGACGAGTTGCCGCTGGACGGTCATCCGGAGGCCACGGGACCGCAGCGCATCGGTCAAGGACGGGGGCGCCATACGGCCATGGTATTCACTGAAGTTTTGGCGAGCGGCCTGCCGGGTCGCACCGATCGGTGACGGCGAGCAACAGGGCGCTCGGCCGCGCACGAATTTCACTACGGTCTGGGCATGGCTAACCGTGCGCTCGCTGTCCTCGGCCGCGGGATTCTCCCGGTCGAAACTCCCATTGCTCGTGCTGACGACGCCGGACTGACCCGCGGCGACGGCGTGTTCGAAACCATTCACGTCCGGTACGGCAAACCCTGGCAGCTCGACGAGCATCTGGCCCGGATGGCCGGCTCCGGCCGCATCCTCGGCATCGACCTGCCGCCGGCCGCCGAACTGGCCGCCCTGGTCGACGAGGTCCTGGTGGACGCCGCGGCCGACGAAGAGGTCGCGGTCAAGATCGTCTGCACCCGCGGGCCGGAGGGCCAGGACCGCCCGACCGTGTTCGCGACGATGTTCGACGTCGCCCCGGCACAGCGACAAGGCCGCCGCGACGGCATCGCGGTCGTCTCGGTGACGCTCGGCGTGCCCGCCGACGTCCGGTCCGGGGCGCCCTGGCTGCTCGGCGGCGCGAAGACGCTCTCGTACGCGGTGAACATGGCTGCGCTGCGTTACGCCGCGACCGCCGGTGCGGACGACGCGCTGCTGGTCTCCGTGGAAGGCACCGTGCTCGAGGCGCCGACGGCCAACGTCGTCTGGGCCGCGGACGGCGCGCTGCGGACGATCCCGGTCGACACCGGGATCCTGGCCGGCACCACCGTCAATTACCTGCTCGACCGGGCGGGCGAGCTCGGGCTGCGGGCCGAACGCGCCCGGATCAGCCTGGACGACCTCTACGCCGCGGACGAGGCCTGGCTCTGCTCGAGCGTCCGGGGGGCCGCCCGGATCACGTCGCTGGACGGGAAGCCGATCGGCGAAAAGGGGCTCACCGAGGGCGTGCAGAGGCTTCTCGGGTTCCCGGTTTAAATAGCGTTGCCGACCGCCGGGACTCGACGTAAGTTTGGGTTACACAAGAGGGGAGGTGGTCCAGCGTTGAATAGCTATCGGACTCGTGAGGTGGCTACTTCCTAGCCGCCGTCTCGGACTTCGGTCCGACCGTCGCCTTGTGCACGTGAGACGGCGGTGCGGCAATCCAAGGTAACCACCGACCCCTCGGGCCGTCGGACTCGTCCGACCGACCCGGTGCTCTAGCACCGGAGCCATGGCCCGAGGGGCTTTTTATGTTGCACGGCCCGTCCAGAACGACGCTGACAGCCGCGCCACCCGACTTGAGTATGAATGATACGCGGCGTCGAGTGGCGCGGATGTCAGCGTCGTTCTGGACGGGCTCCAGGTCAGAGCAACGGCGCTGACGCGCGTTCAGCGGCGCTTGGGCGTGTTCAGCCTGCGATGCGTTTTAGTCTGGCGCTCAGGTGGGGGGTCAGGTCGTGGCCGGTGGCGGCCATGTCCACGGCGTAGAGCAGATCGCCCTCGACGATTCCGTAGAGACGGTGGTTCGCCGAGACTTCCTTGGCCGTCGCGGTGCGCACCACTGCGTCCGTGCTCAGTTCGACCTTCAGACCGTCGATCTCTCCCACGTACACCTCGACGAACCCCGTCGGGTGGGTGAGCAGCACCTCGACCGTGTCTTCCGTGGGCTGCCGCCACCACCCGACCTCGCGCGCCCCCGGGCGGATCGGCCTGCCCTCGGCGTCGATGATCCAGGACCGCGCCTCGTACGCGAGGAACGGACGGCCGTCGTGGCTGAACCGCACCTCCTGCGCGTAGTCGAAATCGTCGATGTCGGGGTACCCGCCCTTGCCGGTGCCGCGCCACACCCCGATGTACGGGAGCAGCCCGAGGAGCGACTCGTGCAGGTTCGGCCCGGTACGGAGGTCGTGCGTCTCCTCGTACGGGTAGCCGGCCGGATCGCTCATCGTCAGCGCTGACCCTGGTAGAGGCGGTACACGACGTAGCCACCGAACCATGCGATGAACAGGAACGCCGCGATCAGCAGCACCAGGAAAAAGGTCTCGAGCACGGTCGGAGTCTAGCTAAGGTCTGGTCATGAGCCGCTCGCTGGTGGTCAAGGTGACAGCAGGGGCAGACGCTCCCGAACGCTGCGCGCAGGCGTTCACGGTGGCCGCGACCGCGCTGGCGTCCGGCGCCGAGGTCTCGCTCTGGCTCACCGGTGAGTCGTCGTGGTTCGCGCTGCCCGGTCGGGCCGCCGAGTTCGACCTGCCGCACTCCGCCCCGCTGGCCGACCTGCTCGACGGACTTCTGACGACCGGCCGGGTGACCCTCTGCACCCAGTGCGCGGCCCGCCGGTCGATCGAGGAGGCCGACGTGCTGCCCGGAGTGCGGATCGCCGGCGCGGCCGTCTTCGTCGAGGAGATCCTCGCCGACCAGGTGCAGGCTCTGGTCTATTAGGACGCTCACCCGCACTTTCTGGTGACGAAGCGGACGATCGCCAGCACGGCATTCGCGTCCAGCGTGACCGTCGGTTTGATCGATTCGCCGCTCGACTCGAGCTGGATCGTCGCGCTGATCGCGACCTCGGCGTAGTTCAAGTGTCTGGCCAGCGAGCAGTCGGCGACCGACCAGCGCACGGTGATCCGCGGGGTCACGTCTTCGACGAAGCCGGCCGGCAACGGCGCCGCCACCACCGAGAGACCGGGCGTCGCGGTGCGGATCTCGCGGACCGCGAGGCCGTTGTTGGGCGCCTGGCGGATGCGCAGCGGGATCACGATCTCGTCGGTCAGTTCGGCCGGGGTGCCGGCCAGTTCGGCGTTCGTCCAGAACTCGTTCTCCGGGCCCTGGCACTTCTGGCGTGCGGTGTCCACGAACAGCGTGCCGTCGTCGGCGAGGCGGACCGGGACGTTCTGCTGCGGGCGCCCGTTGAGCGTCACGGCCAGCACGACCTGGCGCGGTGCGTTCACCGGGCCGCCGGTCGAGCACGAGTGCATGACGTCCATCGAGATCCAGGTCTCCTGCCCGGAGCGGACCTTCACGCCCTGGCTGACCGACCGCAGCTGCGACCGGTACCGCTTGTCGTCCAGGTGGGCGGCCTGGATCCGGACCTCGGACGGCCCGAGGTTCGTGACGACGATGCGGAGCGTCCAGGGCTGGCGGGCGCCGGTCCAGTTCGCGCTGCTGGCCGCGTCCTGGGCCACCCGGGCGCCGAGGATCACGGTGTCCCGGCGGGCGGCGGCAGCCCGCTCGGCGTCCCAACTGTGTATGGCGGCACCGCCGAGGAGCAGGCCGACGACGAACGCCGAGATCCACAGCAGGCGCGCCGATCGGGCCCGGGCCCAGTTTTCGACCCTGGCCACCGCTGCGGGCCGCGGCCGCTCGGGCCGCACCGGGCCGCCGGCTTCGGCCACCGCTGTCGAAACCGCGTCCGATTCGGGGGCGGAGCCGGTGTCGCCGACCGGCTCGGGAGCCTCGTCCGGCTCCGGTGCCGACGCCGTCCGGCGGCGCCGCGGAGCGGTATCCCAGACGCTCGTGCCCAGCACATCGGCGCCCGAGACGGAAGCGGCGCCGGACCCGTCCTCGTCGTCCCAGTACGCGGGCGCTCGGCTGTGGTGGCGGTCTTCCTCCCGGGGCGCGTCGTCGCGCCCAGCGGTCATACGTTCAGGGTAAAGACGAAGGCCCGTCCGGTACACCGACCGGACGGGCCTTCGGGAGAATCAGCTCAGGCCAGTACGAGGCTGGCCTGGTTGACGCCCTTGTCGGCGGCGACGTCCGTCTGGCCGTTGCCGCTGGCGTGCAGTGCCCGCACCGTCCACTGGCCCGGCGCCGCGAAGAAGCGGAACTGCCCGGTCGCGGACGACACCACCTCGGCGGTGAACTCGCCGGTCGAGTCGAGGAGCCGGACGAACGCGCTCGGCACCGGCGAACCGTCGCCGGCGGTCACGACGCCCTGGATCACGGTCTCCTTCGTGGTGTCGATGCCCTCGGTGCTCAGATCCGTGCCCTGCTCAGGTGCTCCGCACATACTCAGACATCCTTCTCGATCGGGACGCCGATCAGCGAACCGTATTCGGTCCACGAACCGTCGTAGTTCTTGACGTTCTGGTGGCCGAGCAGCTCCTGCAGCACGAACCAGGTGTGGCTCGACCGCTCGCCGATGCGGCAGTACGCGATCGTGTCCTTGCTGTCGTCCAGCCCGGCCTCGGCGTAGATCTTGCGAAGTTCGTCGTCGGACCGGAAAGTCCCGTCTTCGTTCGCGGCCTTGCTCCACGGCACGTTCACCGCGGTCGGGATGTGGCCGCCCCGCTGCGACTGCTCCTGCGGCAGGTGCGCCGGTGCCAGCAGCTTGCCGGAGAACTCGTCGGGCGAGCGCACGTCGACCAGGTTCTGGACGCCGATCGAAGCCACGACCTCGTCGCGGAACGCCCGGATCGAGCTGTCCTGCTCCTTGGCGGTGTAGCTGGCGGCCGCGCGCGAGGGCACGTCCTTGACGAGCTCGCGCCCGTCGAGTTCCCACTTCTTGCGGCCACCGTCGATCAGCTTCACGGCCTCGTGGCCGTAGAGCTTGAAGTACCAGTACGCGTAGGCGGCGAACCAGTTGTTGTTGCCGCCGTAGAGCACCACGGTGTCGTCGTTGCCGATGCCCCGGCTGGAGAGCAGCGCCTCGAACTGCTCCTTGTTGACGAAGTCCCGGCGTACCGGGTCCTGGAGGTCGGTCTTCCAGTCGAGCTTGATCGCACCGGGGATGTGCCCGTTGTCGTACGCCGTGGTGTCCTCGTCGACCTCGACGAAGACGGTGTTCTCGGCGTTCAGGTTCTTCTCGGCCCAGTCGGTCGAGACGAGCGCGGAATCGCGGCTCATTCAGACACTCCTTCGTGTGTGGCGAGAGGTGGGTGGGTCAGGACGTGAAGCGGTGGATCAACAGTCGACCGCGAAGGTACGCGAGACAACCGAGGCAGAGCCCGAACGCGGCGTTGAGAAACGCCGCGAGGAGAGCCGCTGCGGTGGCCACGACGCCGACGAGTGGGTCGCCGAGGAGGTAGCCGAGTGAGCCGGCCAGCGCGAACGCGAAGCCGACGCCCTGGGCGAACTGCACCGGGGTCGAGTCTTCACGCTCGGTGGGCGGCGCCAGCCTGGGCGCGACCAGCGTCCGGTAGAGCACCGCGTACGGGGCGGCGCCCAGCCCGACGAAGGCACCGAGCGCGAACACCAGCGTTTGTGCGGCCAGCAGCCAGCCGTTGCCGGTCAACAGGACGACCGCGAGCACGACGGTCGTGATCCAGGCCGCGAACCGGGGGCCGCGCGGATCGACCGAAGCCGGTCGGAGGGGAGGTGGGGACATGGCACTCCTGACATCAAAAAGACCTGACGTCCACGTGAAACGGGGGGTCAGGGCGATGTCACTCGAAGAGCGCAGAGAGCATCGCCCGGCGTCAGGCCGGGCGACACAGGCAGCTACCGACGCGGCACAGGTCCACCGCGCGGCGCTTGGTGAGCAGGGAGCTCATGCTGGTCAGCGTAGCAAACCCCGTCGGCTCGCCGTCCCGAAATGCGGGATGATGCTCCTGATGTGCGGGACAACTCGTGCGGTGGCGTGCAATTCCTACTCGTTCGGCAGGAATGGACCTATTGCCGCGAGAACCTCGTCACGACGCGGCTGACCCACGGCCCGGCCCGCGATGCGTCCGTTCCGGTCCACCAGCAGGGTGGTCGGGGTGCTCTGCACGTCCAGTGCGCGTACGGCGTCCAAGTGGGATTCGGCGTCGATCTCGACGTGGTGCACGTCCGGCAGGCGCCCGGCGACGTCGGTCAGGATCCGCCGGGTGGCGCGGCAGGGCGCGCAGAACGCGGAGGAGAACTGGACCAGCGTGACGGCGGCGGTCTCCGGCTGAATGCCCAGTTCGTCCCACACCTGCGGTTCCCCCTCGTCGCGCTGACGGACCCGGCCGGATCGGACGCGCCAGATCAGGCCACCGGCGGTCGCGACCACCAGCACCGCCAGCAGGATGAGGATCCGCACCCAGAGGTCCATGACGACCCAACACCGGCCGGCGCCCGCGCTATTTCACCAGGGCGACGTTTCTCGCGGTGCCGGTCACCATGAGGTTGCCGTTGCTGGCCGCGACCCGCTCGAGTTTCACCGCGAACGGCAGCGCGAGCTCGACCGGCTTCGCGAACTGCGCGGACAGCTCCCGGACCACCGAGTTCGGCACGCTCACGCCGGCCGCGCTCACGTTCGCGACGTCGAACGTGAGCTGGTTGCCGCTGAGTTTGGGCGTGACGTCGGCGCTCACGTCGATCGTCCCGACGACCGGCACCTCGACCGGGAGCGTGGCCCGGACCGCGGAGCCCGAGCTCTGCAGCTTCAGCCCGCTCAGGTTGAAGCGGTCGGCGATCTGGGCGACGGACAGCTGTCCGGTGCCGGTGACCGTCTTCGCCGTGATGTCGTGCGGCTGGGCGCCGCGCAGCACGTCCCGCGGGATCGCCACGTCCCGCAGCTTCACGTCGACCTTGTCGATCGCTCCCTCGGGGGTCTTGACGCCGGTCAGGTGAACATCGGCGCCGTCGAAGTCGCCGGAGATCAGCTGGGTCACGAACGGGAAGCCGACGACCTGCACGTCCGTGGTCGCGGCCGGGGTGCCGTTCTGCCGCAGGTTGTCGGCGACCGCGGTGTTGAGCCGCCGCTCGACGACGTTGGCCAGCGCATGGTCGGCGAACCAGCCCACCCCGCAGACGATGATGGCCAAGACCAGCAGGATCGCCAGACATCCGGTTGCCCGCCGTCGCCTGTCGGCCACCTGTTTACCTCCGAGGTCGCAGTGCCAGTAGGTACGACGTATTACCCCGTCGGAGCAAATTTCAGAGCGAGAGGCCGACGAGATATCCGATCGGTGCGGCCACGCTGAAGGCGACCAGCGGGCCGAGCGCGGCTCCGGCGGTGCCGCCGGTCGCCCGGGTACCCGCCGCCAGCCGGCCGGCCCGGGCGAAGTCGACGGCCAGGTCGGCCAGCACCGCGGCGGTGCCGACCAGCCAGCCGACCAGCGTCGCCGTCCCGACCGACAGGTCCAGCCAGTCGGCCGCCGCGAGCGCGGATCCGCCGGCCGCCAGCGCGCTGCCCAGCGCGAGGCCGGTCAGCCCCCGCGGTACGTCGGGGCGCGCGGCCGGCCGCGGCAGCACCAGGTCGGTCACCCGGGCGACGACCATGCCGAGTGCGGCGGAAAGAAAAATCAGGGCGACCAGGTCCGGGCCGTCTGTGCCTTCGGTGCGCCGCAGCGTCACGGTGGTGGCCAGCGCGATCGCGGCGACGGCCACGGTCAGCGTCCCGCCGAACGATTCGGTGACGTTGCGCCGCGCGGCACCGCGGGCGAGCTGGGTGAACGTGGTCGCGCCGAACGCGCACGCGAGCACCGCGACCAGCGAGCCGGCGCCGCGTTCGCCGGTCGTCAGCGCGACGACGTCGGCGGCGATCGCGGTCAGGATCCCGACCGCGACCGTGCCTGCGAGCCCCGGCGGACGCGTGACCACGCACCAGATACCCACCAGCGCGAGCTGCTCGACCAGGATCGCGACCGCGTACGGCACCGGACCGGCGAACGCGGCCCCGGCGAGGACCGCCCCGGCGATCAGCGCGGTCAGCCCGGCGACCGCGGCCGCACTCGGGCCGCGGGAGGCCCGGCCCGCGGCCGGGGGCTGCTCCGCATCCGGGTGGTCTTCCACGTCAGGCCGTTCCGAGTCGAGCGGTTCCGAGTTGGGGCGCGGCTGCACGAAGACGATCGTGCCAGACCCGGTTCGCACTCCTGGTGATCACCGGGCCATTGGAACGTCCGCCTCCGTCAGCCACCACCCGAGGCGGTCGGCGAGCGCGACCGGCAGGCGGTTCTCCGCGTGGGCGAACCCGTCTTCGAGCCAGACGGTGGCGTTGTCCCCGGCCGCGGCGGCCAGCGCCAGCGGGTGCTCGATCGGGAAGTAGTGGTCGGCCCGGCCGTGCACGAGCAGGATCGGGGTGGGAGCGATCCGGTGCACCAGTTCCAGCGGCTGCGGTGGGATGTCAGACGTCAGTGGTGCCAGCCGCACCTTGAACACGGTGCGGGCCACGATCCGTCCGGGCACGCTCTCGACCAGCACGTGCACCGCCCGCATCGGCGGGGTGTCACGGACGAACGACCGCGACGGCGTGCTCACTGCCGCGACCGCGTCCACTCGTTCGCCGGGGGCCTGGCGCAGCGCCGCGTGGCAGAGCACGACGGCCGCGCCGAACGAGAACCCGAGCGTGACGACCCGGTCGTATCCCCGTGCCCGGCCCCACTCGACGGCCGCGGCCACGTCCAGAACTTCGTTCGTGCCCATCGTCGAGCGACCCTCGCTGCGCCCGTGCCCACGCAGTTCGACGACCAGGATGTCGGCCCGGCGTCGGAGCCGGACGACGAGACGACGCACGGCGGCAATGCGCGCGTGCCCGGTGAAACCCGGGACCAACACGATCAAAGTTGTCGAATCGCCCGCCGATGTGGTTGCCCACCACGAACCGAACAGGTGAACTTTATCCTCTGTGAGGAGGAGCACCGGTTCTCCGCTGTTCACTGTTGTTATCCTCCTCGTAACGCTCCGGGCCGCTCATCTCGGGGTTTGAACTGGGCAGCGCCGCCCGACCGGATCAATCACCCGGAGGTGGCCCATGGAAATCCTCCTTATGACGGCCGGCGTCGAAGCCGAGGCCGCGACCGTTCTTCCTGCCCTGGATCTTCTGGGACACACGGTCCGCACCGCACCTCGAGACCTCAAGGCGCTGCTCGGGGGTCCGACCCCCGACGCGGTCATGGTGGATGCGCGCGGCGACCTCGCCGGTGCCCGCTCCACCTGCCGCCTGCTGCGCACGACCGGGCTGACCGTTCCGCTGTTCGCCGTGCTCACCGAGGGCGGTCTGGTCGCGCTCAACGCCGAGTGGGGCGTCGACGACATCGTGCTCACCTCCGCCGGTCCGGCCGAGGTCGAGGCTCGCCTCCGTCTCGCGACCGGCAAGAACGGCAACGACGCGGCCGACGACGAGCCGGGCGTCGTCCGCGCCGGTGAGCTGGTGATCGACCCGCAGACCTACTCGGCCCGCATCAAGGGCCGCCCGCTCGACCTCACGTACAAGGAGTTCGAGCTGCTCCGCTTCCTGGCCCAGCACCCGGGCCGGGTGTTCACCCGAGACCAGTTGCTGCGCGAGGTGTGGGGCTACGACTACTTCGGCGGCACCCGCACCGTCGACGTACACGTACGACGTCTGCGCGCGAAGCTCGGCAGCGAGCACGAGGCGCTGATCGGCACCGTGCGTCAGGTCGGCTACAAGTTCGTGACGCCGCCGCCGCGCACCCTCCCCGATCACGAGCCGGTACTCACCGTCGTCTGAGCGGTACCGCACATCGAAGGGCGCCCGTCGGGCGCCCTTCGTGTGTTTAGGGTTGAGTCGTGGACCACACCCCGGAAGACATCGAAGCGGTACTCGCGCTCGCTGACGCCGCCGCGGCGACCGACGGGGTCGGGCCGCTTTCCGAGCAGACGCTATTGGCATTGCGCAATCCGGCCGACTACCCGGACGTCGTACATCTCTTCGTGCGCTCGGACACCGGAATCGTCGGCTACGCGCAGATCACTCCGGAACCCACGAATGCGTCGGCGGAAGTGGTAATACATCCCGCGTTCCGCGGAAAAGGCCTCGGACGACAACTCCTCGACGCCGTTCTCGACGCGGTCGGCACTCCGCTGGCGATCTGGGCGCACGGCGACAACCCGGCGGCGAAATCGCTGGCGCACACGCTGGGGCTCGAACGCTCCCGGGTCCTGTTCAAGATGTGCCGCCCGTTGACCGGATCGCTGCCCCCGGTTGCTCTGCCGGATGGCGTCCGCCTCAGGTCTTTTGTCGTGGGGACGGACGACGCGGCCTGGCTGCGCGTGAACGCACGAGCCTTCGCCACCCACCCTGAGCAGGGAAAATGGACGCACCACGACCTCGAGCTGCGGCAGCGCGAACCGTGGTTCGACGCGGAGGGATTCCTGCTGGCGGTACCGTCCGACGACCCGCAGCGGCTGCTCGGGTTCCACTGGACCAAGCGCGAGCCCGCTGCGGACGGGACGCCGGGGCCGGAGGGCGAGGTCTACGTGGTCGGCGTCGACCCGGATGCGCAGGGCCTGAAGCTCGGTAAGGCGCTGACGATCGCCGGGCTGGAATACCTGGCCCGCACCGGCGCGACCGAGGGCACGCTTTATGTCGACGAATCAAATCCGCGGGCCGTAAATTTGTATGACAACCTCGGTTTCGAAGTGTGCGCCACCGATGTGATGTACGCGCGAAACTGACGCTATTTCTGCACCTGAATTGCACCCGTTTACTCACTTACCGGGATATCGCCCTTTTACGTAAGTTGCGACTATGCAACTGGGGAGTTCGGCCCGTCGGTGGGGACGGGACTCGAAGACCGCTGCGTCCGGCAATGCGGCACCGAAGCAGGTCCTCCGCTGGTTCGGCCTTGCCGTCGTTGCGCTTCTGATCGGCGGTGTCCTCGGACAGGTACCGGGCACGCGCGCCGAGGCCGCAGCGGGCGACGCGGCGGCCCGCGGCATCGTCGTCGGTCTCGGCGCCAAGGTCGCCGGCCTCCAGTTGCTGACGCTCAACACCGTGCTCGGCAAGGCGGACGCGCCGGCCGCCGGTGGCACCGCCACCGACACCACCGTGAACCTGGGCACGGACGCGGGCTCGGCGGTGACGGTCGGGGCCAAGGTCGACTCGATCACCGCGACCCGGTCGACCGTGAGCTCGTCGGCCAAGTCGCAGATCAGCGGCATCAGCATCGCGGGGCTGGGAAACACCTCGATCCTCGACACCGGCCCCAACGGTGTGATCTCCGCTGAGGCTGTCTGCCCGGCCAGCGGCCCCCAGACCGTCAAGACCTCGCTGGCCGGGGTGAACGTGCTCGGTAAGGCCGTCAACGTCTCGGTCGGCGCGCCGCAGGTGATCCCGGGGCTGAGCGTCTCGGTGCCCGGGCTGCTCAACGCCAAGCTCGCGGCGACCGTCTCCCGGGTCGAGAACACGACCGCCGGTTCCGCGAACGCCACCGCGCTGTCGATCTCGCTCAAGTTGACCGCCGACCTCGGCATCGACGTGAGCCTCGGCTCGATCGCGCTCGCGACCGCCACCTGCCAGAAGCCCGCGGTGCCGGCCACGGTCACCACCAGCCTCGACCCTCCGTCGGGCAAGCAGTCGGGCGGCACCTCGGTCACGGTCAAGGGCTCCGGCTTCGTGCCCGGCGCCACCTCGGTGACCGTCGGCGGCCTCCCGGCCACCGTCACGAACGTCTCCGGCGACGGCACCCAGGTCACGTTCACCACCCCGCAGATGACCGTCGGGCCGCAGGACGTCGTCGTCACCTCCGCCGGCGGCGGAAGTTCACCGCCGTTGACGTTCACCGCGCTGGCCGACGGGTCGGACGCGACCGTGAGCGCGCCGTCTCCGCCGTCCGGTTACACGTCCGGCAGCACGAAACTCACGCTGACGGGGTCCAAGCTCAGCACCGCCACCGGCCTGAAGATCGGCGACACCACCGCGACCGACGTGGTCGTGAGCCCGGACGGCACCCGGATCACCGGAACGATCCCCCGCTCCGAGAAGGCCGGGGCGACGCCGGTGACCGTGGTGTTCCCGGCCGGCACCGTCAACGCGGGCAACTACACCTACCTCGCGCCGAGCGTCGACGCCGTCGTGCCGTCGCAGGGCCCGGAGACCGCGGGCACCGCGGTGACGATCAACGGCAAAGGCCTGACCGGTGCCGACGGCGTCACGTTCGGTGGCACCCCGGCGACGAACGTCACGGTCAGCGCCGACGGGACGTCGATCACCGCGACTGCGCCCGCCCACGCGCCGGGCGTCGTCGACGTCGTCGTCTCGCTGCCCGGCCTGGACGCGACGCTGAGCAGCGGCTACTCGTACCAGGCACCGAGCTCGCCGTCGCCGTCGCAGGTGTCGCCGACGAGCGGGTCGACGGTCGGCGGAACCGACCTGGTGCTCACCGGCACGAACTTCACCAACGTCGACGCGGCCACGATCGGTGGCTCGGCGGCGACGATCGTCAGCGGCCCGACCGACACGTCGATCACCGTGCGGACGCCGGTCTCCGAGAAGACCGGGCCGGTCGACATCGCGCTGACCACGTCGGACCACTTGTCCGGGGCGCTCCCGCAGGGCTTCACGTACGTCGGCCCGACGCTGACGGCCATCAGCCCGTCGTCGGGGCCGCAGTCCGGTAGCCCGAACGTGGAACTCGTCGGCACCGGTCTGGCCACGGCCACCGGAGTCAAGGTCGGTGACACCGACGGCACGATCCTCAGCCGCACGGACACCCACCTCGTTTTCAACGTCCCGGTCGGCACGCCGGGCGACGCCCCGGTCACGGTTCAGGTCGCCGGCGCGGATCCGGCGCCGCTCACGTACACGTACCTGTACGACGGCTCGACCGCGAGGGTCAGCGGAGTCGACCCGAGCACGATCGCGACGTCCGGCAAGAAGGTGACGATCTCCGGCACGAACCTGACCGGCGCGTCCGACGTGCTGTTCCACGGCTTCGCCGGCACCGGCATGACCGTCAACCCGGCCGGCACCCTGATCACGGTCACCGCGCCGACCCGCGAGACCGGCGGTGACGTCCCGGTCGTCGTCGAGTACCCGTTCGGCACCGCGCAGGCGGGAAACATCACCTACCAGCTCCCGACGATCACCGGCGTGAACCCGGTCAGCGGCCCCGCGGCCGGCACCACCGTCGTCTCGATCGCCGGCACGAACTTCACCGGGGCCACCGACGTCACGTTCGGCGGCAAGCCGGCGACCGAATTCAGCGTCAACACGGCCGGCACCGGGATCCAGGCGACGGTCCCGGCCCACGCACCCGGCCCGGTCGACGTCGTCGTCGTGCTACCGGGTGCGGACGCGACGGCGACCAGCGGCTACACCTACCAGAACGACGGTTCGGGCGCGTCGATCACCGACGTCGCCCCGGACACGCTGCCGACCAGCGGCGGACCGGTGACGATCACCGGCACCGGGCTGGGTGACGTCACCGGCATCACGGTGAACGGCACGCCGATCACCACGTACTCGGCCGACGACACGACGATCACGTTCACCGCGCCGCCGACCGCCACGCCCGGTGACGCCCCCGTCGTCCTCTCGTTCCCGGCCGGCAAGGTGACGGCCGATCCGATCACGTACACCGCTCCGAAGATCGCTTCGATCAAGCCCGGACAGGGGCCGACCGCAGGCGGTGACACGGTGACGATCACCGGCACCGGGCTGAACGCCGCGACCCGCGTGACGTTCGACGGGATCGAGGCGACGATTCTCGAGGTCACCGCGACCGGCCTGAAGGTGACCTCGCCCGCGCACGGCAGCGGTGTCGTCGACGTCGTGGTCGAGCTACCCGGCGCCGACGCGACCTCGACCGGCGGGTACGGGTACGTCGAGCCGCTGGCTCCGCGGGTGAGCGCCGTGATCCCCGGCACCGGTTCGTCCGGCGGTGGCGAGACGATCACGCTGACCGGCGCGAACTTCACCGGCGTGACCGCGGTGACGTTCGACGGCACGCCCGCGCCGAACTACACCGTCAACTCGGACACGAACCTGACCGTGACGACCCCGCCGTCCGAGCAGACCGGCCCGGTCGACATCGCGGTCACGTCGGCCGCGGGCACCGGCGTCCTGCCGAACGGATACACGTACGAGGGCCCGAAGCTGACGTCGGTCAGCCCGGACAACGGCGTGGTCGCCGGCGGCACCAGCGTGACGCTCACGGGCACGCTGCTGGGCACCGCCACCTCGGTGGAAGTCGGCGGCACGCCGGTGACGTTCCAGAAGGTCGACGACACGACGCTGACGTTCACGACGCCGGCCGGTAGGGCGGGCCCGGCGAAGGTCGAGGTCGCCGTCGCCGGTTCCGACCCGGACCCGCTCACGTACACGTACGTCGCCGACGGCTCGAACGCGACCGTCACGAACATCGCGCCGTCGGTGGCCACGTCCGGTGGCCAGGTGACGGTCACCGGCACGAACCTGACCGGGGCCACCGGGATCACGTTCGGCGGCACCCCCGGGACGAACGTCTCGGTCAACGCCGAGGGCACCTCGCTGACCGCGACCGCGCCGGCCCGCGAGTCGGCCGGCCCGGCGCCGGTCGTCACCCAGTTCCCGAAGGGCACCCACCCCGGCGGCACCGCGGTGTACGTCGGACCGACGATCACCCAGGTGGCGCCGGACCGCGGCTACGTGGACGGCGGCACCCAGATCCGGATCTCCGGCAAGAGCCTCGGCGCCGCGACCGCGGTCACCATCGACGGGCAGCCGACCACGGACTTCGCCGTGGACCAGAACGGCACGGTGACCGCGACCGTGCCGAGGCACGCCGCCGGCACGGTGGACGTCGTCGTGGTGCTGCCGGGCCTGGACGCCACTTACGTCGGCGGGTTCACGTACTCGCCGCTCCCGCCGCCGACCGTCACCGGGATGTCGCCGGCGTCCAGCCCGACGGCCGGTGGCGAGGTGATCACGATCACCGGGAGCAACCTCGACGGTGCCACTTCGGTGACCATCGGCGGCAAGCCCGCGACGATCGAGGGCACGCCGACCGCGACCCAGGTCCGCGCGAACGTCCCGGCGTCCGAGGTGGACGGACTGGTCGACGTCGCGGTCGTGACACCGAACGGTTCCGCGGTCTCGGCCGCGCAGCTGCAGTACGTCGCACCGGTGATCCGCGCGCTGAGCCCGGCGTCCGGCTCGGTGTCGGGCGCGAACACGGTGGTCGTCCTCGGTAGCGGCCTGGCCGACGCCGCCGCGGTCACACTCGGCGGCCAGGCCGCGACGATCACCGACGCCGACCCGGCGGGCTCCGCGGTCCGGGTGACCGCACCGGCCCACGCCGCCGGTCCGGTCGACGTCACGGTGACGCTGCCGGGCCTGGACGCCGTCCGCAAGGACGCGTACCGGTACGTCCCGGACGGCAGCAACACCACGGTCACCAGCCTCAGCCCGGGGCGCATCCCGACGGCGGGCGGCACCGTGACCCTGCAGGGCACGAACTTCGACGGCGCGACCGCGGTGACGTTCGGCGTCGGATCGAAGCCGGTCTCCGGGCCCGAGGTCGGGCCGGGCGAGGGCGCCGACCTTGTCGTCTCCCCGAACGGAACTCAGATCACGGTCACCGCGCCGCCGATGGAGGACTCCGGCCAGGTGCCGGTGACGATCTGGTTCCCGGGTGGAACAGCCGCGGGCGGCACGATCGTCTACTACGCGCCCGCGATCTACGGCGTGTTCCCCCAGCAGGGCCCGCTGGCCGGCAACACGCTGATCACGATCACCGGGATCGGCTTCACCGGTACCGAGAAAGTGCTGGTCGGCGGCCAGGAGGCCACCGCTGTCGCGGTCAGCGACTCCGGTAACACGCTGAGCGCGCGGACGCCCGCCGTCAACAACGCCGCGGTCGTCGGCATCACGGTCCAGCTGCCCGGCCGCGACGCCACGCTGGCGGCCAGTTACGCCTACCGCGCGGCGGACGCGCCGGTCGTCGACACGATCCTGCCGGCGTTCGGCCCGGTCGGCGGCGGCACGGCCGTCGTCATCACCGGCTCCAACCTCGGTGACGTCACCTCGGTGACGTTCCGCGGGCAGCCCGCGACGATTCTGGCCGGCGGTACCGCGTCCGTGCTCACGGTGCTCAGCCCGGACGTCACGGCGACCGGCTCCGGGCCGGCCGACGTCGTCCTCACGGCCGGCCTGGTGTCGAGCACGGTGCCGCGCGGCTTCTACTACAGCGGCCCGACGATCACGAGCATGTCGCCGTCCAGCGGCCCGGCCGCCGGTGGCACCGAGATCACGATCGACGGGTTCGCGCTCGGCGGGGTGCAGAACGTCCTCGTCGGTGGCAAGGAAGTGACGCCGGTGATCAACCCGGCCGGCACCCGGATGACGTTCACGACCCCGCCGGGAACGCCGGGCGACGCGGACGTCGTCCTGCGCTACGCCGCTGAGTCGCCTCCGAAGGAGACGTTCACCTACCTCGCCGACGGCACCGGTGCGGAGGTGACCGGGCTCGATCCGACGTCGGTCCCGGCGTCCGGTGGGACCGTGACGCTGACCGGCGCCGGTCTCGACGACGCCACCCAGGTGACGTTCGACGGTGTTCCGGGGACGATCACGTCCGCGTCCCCGGACGGGAAGACGCTCGTCGTCACCGCGCCGCCGTCGAGTGACGGCACGGCCGACGTCGTCGTGCTGTTCCCGCGGGGCAGCATCTCGGCGCCGGCGCTGAAGTACGACACCCCGGTGGTCACCTCGGTGTCGCCGCAGACCGGCGTCGAGTCCGGC
Source organism: Cryptosporangium sp. NPDC051539 (assembly GCF_044454545.1). Lineage (NCBI taxonomy): Bacteria > Bacillati > Actinomycetota > Actinomycetes > Cryptosporangiales > Cryptosporangiaceae > Cryptosporangium > Cryptosporangium sp. NPDC051539. The sequence continues at coordinate 152,583 of NZ_JBITDV010000011.1, forward strand.
GGCACGCCGGTCGTGCTGACCGGTACCGGTCTCGGTGCGGCGACCAGCGTGAAGGTCAACGGTCAGCCGGTGCAGTTCACGGCGAGCGGGGACGGCATCCGGATCGCGTTCCTGACGCCGCCGGGGACGGTCGGCGACGCCGTGATCACGGTCGAGGAGCCCGGTCAGTCGCCGGCTCCGGCGAAGTTCACCTACCTCGCCGACGGCAGTTCGACCACGGCGACGGTCTCCGCCGAAACGTCGGCCACCTCCGGTGGCGCGACGCTGGAGATCTTCGGCACCGGCCTCAACTACGTGTCCCGCGTCCTGGTCGGAAGGGCCGCCGCGACCAACGTCCAGGTCAACAGCGCGGGAAGGTCGCTGACCGCGAGCGTTCCGGCCACTGAGGACGCCGGAGACGTGGACGTCACGCTGGAGTTCCCGGCCGGGAACAAGAAGGTCGGCACGGTCACGTACGTGGCCCCGACGATCACCGCGATCAACCCGAACTCCGGGACGGTCAACGGCGGCTCGATCGTCACCGTGACCGGCACCGGGCTCGGGATGGCCGCCGCGGTGCGGTTCGACGGCATCGCGGGCCTGAACATCAACGTGGCGAACGACGGCACGTCGGTCACCGTGACGACGCCGAGCCACTCGGCCGGCGCGGTGGACGTCGTCGTGACGCTGCCGGGCCGGGACGCGAAATCGGCCGGCGGCTACACGTACGTCGCGGCGACTGTTCCCCCGGCGTCCGACGCGGCGACGCCGGCCTCGCTCAGCCCGGCGCAGATCCCGACGTACGGCGGGTCGCGGGTGACGATCACCGGGTCCGGTCTGGCCGGCGTCACCGGCGTGGTGTTCGACAACCTGGCCGGGTCCGACGTCTCGGCGACCGCGACCAGGGTGACGGTCACGTCCCCGCCGCACGAGCAGGGCACGAAGGACGTCCTGCTGGTCTTCTCCGACCGGAGCACCAAGAAGGCCGGAACGATCCAGTACACGCCGCCAGCGATCACCTCGGTCGTGCCGCCGTACGCGAACATCACCGGCGGCACGCTGGTGACGATCAACGGCGTCAACCTGCAGGGCGCGGTCGGCGTCACGTTCAACGGCCAGGCCGGCACGCTGGTCTCGGCCAAGGCGATGACGAGTTCGTCGTCGGTGCGGGCTGCGGGTTTGGTTCGGGCCGCAGGCCTGACCGGGGCTGCGGGTCCGACGCGGGCCGCGGGTCTGACCAAGGCCGCGGGCCTGACCGGGGCTGCGGGTCTGACGCGGGCCGCGGGTCTGGTCCGGGCCGCGGGCCCGGTTCGGGCTGCTGCGGGGACGCCGAACTCGCAGGTCGTCGCGAAGGCGCCGCCCAACCCGGCCGGTACCGTCGCGGACCTCCAGGTGATCCTGCCCGGTCAGGACGCGGCGTCCACGAACGACGTCACCTACGCGTCCGGGCCATCGGCGACCGGAATGACGCCGACGACCGGTCCGACGACCGGCGGGACGACCGTCACGATCACCGGTACCGGCTTCGACCCCACCACGACGGTGACGTTCGACGGCGTCGCGGCGACGAACGTGAAGGTCACGAGCGCGCAGACGCTGACCGCGGACGCACCGGCGCACGCCGTCGGTGACGTCTTCGTGGTCGTCGCGACCGGGGGCGTGCCGGCGCAGCCGCTGACGTACACGTACTACACGACGAACACCGGCGGGGGGAACACCGGCGGCGGGAGCACCGGCGGCGGGAAACCGGGTGGTGGCGACACCGTCGACGGGGACGACGGCGGCGAGCCGACCCCCGAGCCGCCGGTCGACACCGGGGTCAGGCCGGCCAAGGTTCCGCCCGGCGGGAAGGTCACGGTCATCGGGCAGAACTTCGTTCCGGGCCAGACCACCGTGGTGATCTGTGGTCACACGGTCCCGGCGTCCGAGGTGACCGTGTCCGCGGACGGAACGACGGCGTCGTTCGTCGCACCGGCCTGCCCGGCGGGCAAGCAGGTCGCGACGCTGACCACACCGGACGGCAGCACCGACGCGGACGTGATGTTCGCGGCCGCGGCCGCGGAGCCGGACACCGGCGGCGGCGATTCCGGGGAGAAGCCGTCGGGCGGGGGCGCCGGGCCGTACCACCACCGGGCCGACAACGGTGGGTCGAACTGGCTGCCGACGACCGGGACGGACGTCACCGGGTTCGGTATCGATGGCTTGGCGCTGGGGGGCGTTGTCCTGCTGGTGCTGGGTGCCGGGTGTGTCTGGGGTGCGCGGGGGCTGACGTTCCCGCTGTTCCGGGCGGGCAGGAGCTACCCGAGAGGGGCGAGGATGCGTCGCACGCGCCATCCGCGGGGGCGGCACGCGCCGCCGCGGGCGAGGATGAGCAGTGGGCTGACCGCGGGGTTGAAAGCGGTGCTGATCGCCGTGCCCTGTGCGATGGCGCTGGTACTGGCGGTCGCGGAGCGGCCGGCGAGTGCGAGCACGGTCACCGGGACGCCGCTGGTGTCGAGCGCGCTCGCGCACCCGGCCGTGCACGCGGCGGGCGACGCGACGGCTCGGGTACTGGCGGTGGACTTCCGTGCGGCGGAGATCCGGGCCGGGACACCGGATTCGGCGAAGGCACCTGGGTCGGCGGCCCCGGCGGCTGACGCCGGTGCGGTGGATACGGCGGCGGCCGCGGTGGACGGGATCGACGTGGTGGACGGGATCCACGCGGTGGGTACGAACGCGGGGCACGCGGCGGGTGCGTCGACGGCGGCGGCGAGCCGCTCGGCTGGGCCTGGCTCGCGGGCGTCCTCCGTGGACGCCGGGAAGCCGGCCGGTTCCCGATCGGGCCGCACGACCTCGCGGTCGGAGGCGCCCGAGGTGTCGCGGTCGGACGCACTGGTGCCGCCGACGGTGGGGGCAGGAACCGCCCGGTCGCGGACCGAATCGACCCAGGCCGCCGACCGCCACGCCTCGAAAGGCACCACGTCGGCACGCACGAAGCGCGGGACCGGAGGCGGCGGAAGCGACTCGTCGGACAGCGGGCGTACGAACAGCACGCGGCCGGTCCGGTTCGCGGCGCTGTCCCGCAGCGGCGTGACGGCGGAGGCGCCGGGACGCCCGGGGGAGCGCAGCCGCGGCGGAGTGGCGGTCAGCGCGAACTCCGGCACGCTGTCGGCGCACGGCACTGCGACGACCGTCAAGGCGGTCCGGGGCGCCACCGAGTCGCGGGCGACCGCGGTGCTCGGGAGCCTCGAGGTCGCCGCGCTCGACACCGCGATCCTCGCGCTGGACCAGGTCCGCGCCGAGGTCATCTGCCCGCGGAGCGGTGGATCCCGCCCACTCGCGGACGTCACGGTAACGGGTCTGCGCGTCGGCGGCTCGCCGGTTGATGTCGGCGCCGTCCCGGCGTCGGTCCCCGTCGAGGGCGGTGCGACCGTCGCGGTCTCGGTTTCGAAGCACGAACAGGCGGACGCCAGAGGCGCGCGCGCCGTGGTCGAGGCCACCCTGTCGGCGACGGGTGCCGACGAGGACGCCGTGGACCTCGGCACCATCCGCCTGGCCGAAGCCTCTTGCGCGCCTGCCGCTGCCGCTGCTGCTGCCCCGGCCAAGGCCTCGCGTGTGGCGGACTCGCCCGCAGCGGGAAGCCCAGCAGCCGGAACGCCGACAGCTTCTACGGCCCGGACGAGCGAGCGTGCCCCAAGGGCCGGCGCCCCGATGGAGGGCGCGCCAACGGCGGGCGCCCCGGCCGCGAGTGTCCCTGCAGGCGGTGCGCCGGTGGCGGGTGTTCCGGCGGGGGGTGCGCCGGTGGCGGGTGTTCCGGTGGCGGGTGTGCCGACGACGGGCGGCCCGATGGTGGGTGTTCCGGTGGTGGGCGGCCCGACAGTGGTGACTTCCGCCGCGAGAGCTCCAGTAACGGCTACAGCGACAGGTGTTCCGCAGGCGGGTGCCTCGAAGGCGGTCGTCCCTGCGGCGACCGGCTGGACGCTGGGCGGTCCGATGGCGAATGCCTCGAAGGCGGTCGTCCCTGCGGTGACCGGCTCGACGCTGGGTGACTCGACGCTGGGTGGCTCGAGGGCGGGTGGCTCGATGGCGGGTGGCCCCGTGGCGGGTCGCCCCGTAGTGGGTAGCCCCGTGGTGGGCAGCCCGGTGGCGGGTGTCCCCGTGCTGGGCAGCCCGGTGGTGGGTAGCCCCGTGGCTGGTGGTCCGGTGGCGGTGTCTTTCGCAACGCGGGCTCCGGTCGCGGCGACCGCGAAGGGTGCTCCGCAGGCGGGCGCGCCGATGGCGGTCGGCCGGGTGGTCGGTGGCTCGTGGGCGGGCGTCCCGATGACGGTTGGCTCGCTCGACAGTTTCCTGTTCGGACCGGCGGCTCCGCCTGAGCCGGGCGGATCGGTGCTGGGCATGCCGGCCACCGACGGTCAGCCGGTGGCGACCGACGGTCCGGCCAAGTCGGCGGGCAGCCCGATCTCGACTCCGGCCACGAACACCACCACCACCCAGCCGATGACCGCCGGCCCCCAGCCTGCCGGCCCCCAGCCTGCCGGCCCCCAGCCTGCCGGCCCCCAGCCTGCCGGCCCCCAGCCTGCCGGCCCCCAGCCCGCAAGCCCCCAGCCCGCAAGCCCCCAGTTCACGGGGCCCGTGTTCGTTGGCCCGCAGCCTGTCGGCCCGCGGTCCGCCGGCTCGCAGCCCGCCAACCCTCAGCTCACCAATCCTCGGCCCACCGGGCCCGTGTTCGTTGGCCCCCAGCCCGCCAACCCCCAGTTCACGGAGCCCCTGTTCGTTGGCCCTCAGCCCGCCGGGCCTCAGCCCGCTGGTCCGCAGCTCACCGGGCCTCAGCCTGCCGGGCCGGAGCCCACTGAGCCTCAGCCCGTGTACGACCCCGTGGCGCCGGTGTCGACGATCCTGGCTCAATCAGGCGCACCGAGCGCCGGCGTAGCCCAGTCCGGCACCCCAGCCGG
>NZ_JBITDV010000011.1:157586-382886 GCF_044454545.1 Cryptosporangium sp. NPDC051539
GTACGGCCCGGCCCAGTCCGGCCCGGCCCAGTCCGGCCCGGCCCAGTCCGGCCCGGCCCAGTCCGGCCCGGCCCAGTCCGGCCCGGCCCAGTCCGGCCCGGCCCAGTCCGGCCCCGTCCAGTCCAGCCCAGAGTGGGCCGCGTCCGGCCAGGTCCCGTCCGGCCAGGTCCCGTCCGGCCAGGTCCCGTCCGGTCAAGCCTCGTCCGGTCAAGCCGCGTCCGGTCAAGCCTCGTCCGGTCAAGCCTCGTCCGGTCAAGCCTCGTCCGGTCAAGCCTCGTCCGGTCAAGCCGCGTCCGGTCAAGCCTCGTCCGGTCAAGCCTCGTCCGGTCAAGCCGCGCCCGGTCAAGCCTCGTCCGGCCAAGCCGCGCCCGGCCAAGCCTCGTCCGGTCAGGCCGCGCCCGCGGCCATTCCCGGCACCACCGACTCGGCTCCCGTCACGACGGACCGATCCACCTCGCCGCAACGCCCGACGACCGCGGCCGCCAAGGCGGCCGCGATCCGGGCCGCGGAGAAGGCCAGCGCTCCCGTCGTCGAAACGGCCGCAGTGGCGAACCCGCTGCTCATCGCTCCGGCCGGCGCGCCGGTGTCGAAGCTTCCCGCCGGCGTGACCGCGCTCGCCGCACCGATGATGACGTTCGATCGAGCCCCCGCCACCGGCCTCCGCCCGCCCCAGCTGACCGCCGCCACCGCGCTGGCTCCGCGCGCGACCGCGAACGCCGACCCGGCGATCGCGAGCTTGACCCCGGGCCGGGGGCCGTCCGCGGGCGGCACCGCGGTCACGATCGCCGGCAGCAACCTCGGTGGCGCAGACACCACGATCGTGATCTGCGGCGCCCGGGTCGCGGCCGGCGCGGTCCAGGTCAACAGCACCGGCACGTCGCTGACGTTCACCGCCCCGAAGTGCACCTCGGGCACGAGCGTCGTGCACGTCATCACCAACAGCGGCGTCGCCACGAGCCAATACACCTACGGCGGCACCGCCGGCACACTCGACAGCGACGCGACCCGCCAGGTCTCCGCGACGACCGCCCTCCCGCGGACGACGCTGGCCTCGACCTCACCCGGCAACCTCGCCGCCGGAGTGATCGGCGCGCTGCTCCTGGTCGCCGGCATCGTCGCCCGCCAGGCCGTCCGCCGGGGTCCGTCCCGCTCGCCGCTGCGCCGTCTGGGCAAGCACGCGCTGCCCCACGATCCGCAGGTGATCGGGCTCAATTGGTCTCCCGACCTCGATCACGCCCTGCATCTCCGGGGTCACTGACGATTAACCCCCCGATCAGCGGGCACAGCGTCTCCCCAACGGACAACCGCTGGGGAGGCCCCTGTGGCGAACAAGCATCGGTTCCTCGGAGTCCTGTCCAGCGGTCTGGTCACCGCTCTTGCCCTGGTCGCCACCCCGGCGACCGCGGCCCCGCCCCCCGGCCCCGCCATCCAGACGAACGCCCCCGCCCCGGAGAACGCTCCTGCCGCCCCTCCGGACGGCCCCGCTGCCCCTGAGAACGCCCCGGCCGCCCCGCGGGACGGCCTCCCCGCCCCGGAGAACGCTCCTGCCGCCCCTCCGGACGGCCCCGCTGCCCCGGAAAACGCCCCCGCCACCCCGCCGAACAGCCCCGCGGCCACGGCGATCGGCTACGGCGGCGCGGTCTCGACCGTCGACCCGGACGCGACCGCGATCGGCATCGAGGTCCTCCGCAAGGGCGGCAACGCCGTGGACGCCGCCGTAGCGACGGCCGCCGCCCTCGGCGTCACCGAGCCGTACTCGTCCGGCGTCGGCGGAGGCGGCTTCTTCGTCTACTACGACGCCGAGCGCAAGCGCGTCTACACGATCGACGGCCGGGAGACCGCGCCGAAGACCTTCACCCCGGCCGTCTTCACCGAGAACGGCCGGCCGATCCCGTTCGACGACGTGGTCACCAGCGGTCTGAGCGTCGGCGTCCCCGGTACCCCGCTCACCTGGGCCCGGGCACTCGACTCGTGGGGCACGCGGAACCTCGCCCAATCATTGGCACCGGCCACCGACCTGGCCCGGAAAGGCTTCGTCGTGGACCGGACGTTCCACGACCAGACGGCCGACAACGCGGCTCGGTTCGCCCTGTTCCCGGCCACGAAAGCGCTGTTCCTGCCCGGTGGCCGACTGCCCGCCGTCGGCACCACGCTGCGCAACCCGGACCTGGCCCGCACCTACGAGACGTTGGCGAAAACCGGCGTCGAGGCCGTCTACCACGGCCCGATCGGCGCCGACATCGTCCGCACCGCGCAGCACCCGCCTGCTACCAAGGCCGTACGGAAAGGGCAGCTCACCACCGCCGACCTGGCCGCCTACACCGCTCCGTTCCGCGCGCCGACCCGCACCGGGTACGAGGGCCTCGACGTGTACAGCATGGCGCCGCCCTCCTCCGGCGGTACCACGGTCGGTGAGGCGCTCAACATCGTCGAACATGCCGGTCTGAATGGCCTCGGCCCGACCGGGTACCTGCACCGGTACCTGGCGTCGTCGACGCTCGCGTTCGCCGACCGCAACCGCTGGGTCGCAGATCCCGACGTCCAGGACGTACCGGTCAGTGGTCTGTTGTCGGACAGGTTCGCGGCCACCCGGTCGTGCCTGATCGACCCGGGCCGGGCGCTCACCACCCCGCAGCCGCCCGGCGACCCGCGCACCGTCGGCGGCCACTGCGCCCGGCCGGCCGGTAGCCCGGCCCCGACCCCCTACGAGGGAAACTCCACCACCCACCTCACGGTCGCCGACCGGTGGGGGAACGTGGTGGCCTACACGCTGACGATCGAGCAGACCGGCGGATCCGGGATCACCGTCCCGGGCCGGGGGTTCCTGCTGAACAACGAGCTCACCGACTTCAACTTCACCCCGGTGACGCCGGGCGTCCCGGACCCGAACCTGCCCGGGCCGGGCAAGCGCCCGCGCAGCTCGATGGCGCCGACGATCGTGCTGAGCCACGGCCGGCCGCTGCTCGCGCTCGGGTCGCCGGGCGGGGCCACGATCATCACGACCGTGCTCCAGATCCTGCTCGGGCGGCTCGACCGCGGTCTGAGCCTGCCCCAGGCGATCGCGGCCCCCCGGGCGTCGGCCCGGAACGGAAAGGCCGTCGAGGCCGAACCTTCGTTCGACACCCGTGCGCTCACGGCGCTCGGCTGGACCTTTACTCCGGTGAAGGAGATCGGTGCCGCCACCGGCATCGAGTTCCTCCACGACGGCCGCCTCCTCGCCGCCGCGGAACCCGTACGCCGAGGCGGCGGTTCCGCCGCCGTCGTGCGCTGAATCCAGCAACCGGCCTGCACTCGGAGTACACCGGTACGGCACTCGAACCCCTCGTACGGCCGTCGATGAGAAGGGCACAGGGGCAAGGAGCCCCGGTGAAACAGGGGGTCCGAGATGTTCCTGCACGCCTACACCGCCGTTGTGTCCCGCGCCGCCGTCCGTGTGGACGCGCTGAAGGCCCGCTCCGAGCGTGGCGCCACCGCAGTCGAGTACGGCCTGCTCGCCGCGCTCATCGCCGCCGTCATCGTGACGACCGTCCTGGCGCTCGGCGGCAAGATCAACACCGCGTTCAGCAAGATCAACGCCAACCTCACCTGATCCGGCGACCGCGAGCCGCGACACACACCCGAATTTCCCTCACCCGCGTCGGCACGGATGCCGATAACGGGGTTGTCCGGTAGCAGTCCTGCTGGCCGGCCCACGGATGGACCGACCGACATGAAGCGAGGATCGATGTTCCTGCACGCCTACACCGCCGTTGTGTCCCGCGCCGCCGTCCGTGTGGACGCGCTGAAGGCCCGCTCCGAGCGTGGCGCCACCGCAGTCGAGTACGGCCTGCTCGCCGCGCTCATCGCCGCCGTCATCGTCGCCACCGTTCTCGCGCTCGGCGGCAAGATCAACACGGCGTTCAACAAGGTCAGCTCGAACCTTCCCTGATCAAAGGTCATTCGGTGTGCCCCCGCCCGGGGGCACACCGAAGCCTGGCCGCGACACCGCTGACCGGTCCACGGACGGGCCGGTCGTTCTAAGCGAGGATCGATGTTCCTGTACGCCTACACCGCGGTCGTCGAGCGCGCCGCCGCGCTGAAGGCCCGCTCCGACCGGGGAGCGACCGCCGTCGAGTACGGCTTGCTCGCCGCGCTCATCGCGGCGGTGATCGTCGCGACCGTGCTCACGCTCGGTGGAAAGATCAACACCGCCTTCCAGAAGATCACGGACCTCCTGCCCTGACGGGCCAGCCGATGAGAGAACGCCTCGAACCAACGCCTGCCGTCCCGGCCTCCCGCCGGGGTGGCAGGCGTTCGTCGTCGTGGGGGCGCGATCGGGGTGCGGCCGCGATCGAGCTGGCGATCGTGCTGCCGATCATGCTGGTGATGATCTTCGGCGTCATCGACTTCGGCCGGATGATCAGTGCCCAGGCGACGCTGAGCGACGCGGCTCGGGAGGCCGCCCGTGCGCTCGCGTTCAACCAGGACGCCACGCTCCGGGCCCAGAAAGTGACCGGCACCACGGGCACCACGGTCACGGCGTCGACCGCCTGCCCGTCCACCGGCGCGGTCGCCTCGTCGACAGCGACGGTCACGCTCAATCAGACGTTCACGTACATCACCCCGGTGATGGTCCTGCTCGGCAGCGCCACCACCACGAAGACCCTGACCGCCACCGGGGTGATGGCGTGCCTGGGCTGACCCCGGCGAAGACCCGGCCCTGGTGGGACCGGCTCGCCGGACGCCGGCCGACCGGCGAGCGGGGCGCGGTGGCGATCATCGCGGCCGCGGTTCTGGCCGGCGGCGTGCTGTTCGGCATGGGGACGCTCACGGTCGACGTCGGCAAGCTCTACAACGAGCGCGAGCAGCTCCAGTCCGGCGCCGATGCCGCGTCCTGGGCGCTCGCCCGCGTCTGTGCGACCGCGTCCACGGCGGCCACCTGCGGCAGCCAGTCGCTGCTCGCGTCGTCGCTGGCCGGCGCGAACGCGAAGGACGGCGTGTCCGACGTCAGCCTGATCTGCGGCCGCGGCACCGGCCTGGCCGCGTGCCCGGCCCAGACCACGCTGATGTCCGACTGCCTGGGCACGGCTCCGGCGACCGCGAAGTACGTCGAGGTCCGCACGTCGACCAAACAGACCGACGGGTCGACAAAACTCCCGCCGACGTTCGCGGGCCTGCTGGACGCCTCGAACACCGGGCAGAAGCTCGGCGCCTGCTCCCGGGTGTCGTGGGGGATTCCGAACACCGCGACCGTGCTCGCGATCGGCATCGGCCGCTGCGAATTCTGGAAAATGACGAACAACGGATTGCTGTATTACCTGGTCAGCGGCGTTGGTGGACTGCTCACCGGCCTGCTCGGAGGCCTGGGGACGAGCGTCGGCGGCCTGCTCGGCGCGAACCCGCCCGCGGCCGGCGGCGACCTGATCTTCATCCACGACACGCTGGCCAAGACCACGACCAACCCGGCCTGCAACGCCAACCCGCCGACGACGCCGGTCTCGCCGACGGTCTGGACCGGCGGAAACGGTTTCGGCTTCCTGGCCGGCGCGTACAACGACCCCAACTGCGTGCAAACCGTCACTGTGGGTGACGTCCTGCCCGCCTCCGACCTGGGGTTGCTCGCGCCGGTGAACTGCCTGACGCCGCTGCAGAACGCGGTGGACACCGGCCGGCCGGTTCTCGTCCCGATCTACGACTACCAATGGAACCCGGTCGTCAATCTCAGCGCCTACACGGTCCGGATCGCGGGGTTCGCGGCGTTCGTCGTCCGTGGGTTCCAGATCGGCCTGCTCAACGGCACTCTGAAGGCGGTCGGGTCGCTGTTGAACCTCTCCGGCGGCCCCCAGTGCACGATCCTGGTCGACTACTGCCTCGACGGTTACTTCACGCAGGCGATCGTTCCGGCCCCGGCGGTCTACGTGGGCAGCTTGGGTACCACCGACTACGGCGTCTCACTCATGACGCGGGTCGGGTAGCCGATGGGGAGCCAAACGGTCGATACAGCGAGAATGGCTAATCCCGGATGAGACGTCGTCTACTGGCACTGGCGCTTGCGTTCGTGCTGGCTCTGCTGGGTTGCGTGGGCATACTCGCCTACGTCGGCGGAGCCGACGACCGCGCGGTAGCGGGGAAGAAGCCGGTCGAGGTACTCGTGGCCGGTGCGTTGCTCCCGGCCGGCACCACCGGCGCCGAACTGCGCAACGGCGGCAAGCTGAAGACCGTCCTGATGCCGGCCGAGTCGGTGCCGTCGGACGCGCTCGGGACGATCCCCGCCGGTCTGGACAACCTGGCCCTGACCGCGGACGTCCAGCCCAGCCAGCTACTGCTGCGGGGCGCGCTCGGCCGCAAGCAGACCAGCACCGGCGGCCTGACGATCCCGGCCGGGAAGCTGGCGGTGAGCGTCGACATGACGGCCGCGTCCCGGGTGGCCGGCTACGTCCGGCCCGGTTCCGAGGTCGCGGTGTTCTACACCTACCAGCCGACGGCGGACAGCGCGGACGGCTCCAGCGTCACCAACGCCGAGAAGGCCACCGCGACCCGGGTCCTGCTTCCCCGGGCGCAGGTGCTGGCGATCGGCGAGGCGGGCACCGTCAAGACCGCCGCCGCCGCGACGATCGCGGTCACGCTGGCGACCACCCAGGCGGACGCGGAACGGCTGGTGCAGGCCTCGCAGACGGGAACGCTCTCGCTCGGGCTCCTCAACGACGCGGTGACGGTCGAGCCGGGTAGCGGCGTCGACACCGACACCCTCTTCCGGTAGGCGACAGGAGCCCGGTGTGATCTACCTCGAACCGTCCGCGGAGAACATCATCGACACACCGGCGAACATCGCTGCCGCCGGTTTCACGCTGGTCAACTCCTGGAAGAAGCTCACCGCCCACCTGGAGCGGCACCCGGGAACGCTCCTCGTGGTGCTCGGGGCCGGGGTCGAGTTCGGTGCGGCCGTCGAGTTCGCCGCCTACCAGCGGGTCAAGAGCCCCGCCATGGGGGTGGTGCTGCTCCGTCGTCAGGTGACCCCGCAGATGCTGGCGGACGCCATGCGGGCCGGCATCCGTGAGGTCGCCGACCTGGACGACCCGGCCGCGATCAAGGCGGCGTGCACCCGGGCGCTCGAGGTGTCGCGGGCCCTGCGCAGCGCGGCGCAGAGCAACCGGGAATCGAGCTCGGAGGGGAAGGTCGTCACGATCTTCTCCGGCAAGGGCGGCTGCGGGAAGAGCACGGTCGCCACGAACCTCGCGGTCGCGCTGGCCGCAGGCGGAAGCCGCCGGGTCTGCTTGATCGACCTCGACCTGCAGTTCGGCGACGTCGCGATCATGCTGCAGCTGACGCCGGTGCGCAGCATCGCGGACGCGATCGGCATGGCCGGGCGCCTGGACGAGCCGGGCCTGCGCTCGCTGCTCACCCGGTACTGCCCCGGCGTCGACGTGGCGCTGGCGCCGGCCGGGCCGGCCGAGGGCGAGCACGTCACCCGTGACCTGGTGACCGAGCTGATCAACATGGCGAAGTCGCTGTTCGACTTCGTGGTGATCGACACCCCGCCGTTCTTCTCCGACCAGGTGCTGTCGGCGCTGGACGTCTCGGACCTGTACGTCCCGGTGGTCACCCCGGACCTGCCGACGCTGAAGAGCGTCCGCCTGACGTTGGACATGTTCGACGTACTGGAGTACCCGCGCGAACGGCGGCTGGCCCTCCTCAACCGGGCGAACTCCCAGGTGGGCCTGACGATCGCGGACGTGGAGGAAGCGGTCGGCACCCCGATGGCGGTGCACATGCCGTCCTCGCGGGACGTGCCGGTGTCGATCAACAAGGGTGTCCCGATCGCGCTGGACGACCCGAACAACCCGGTGAGCCAGGCGATCCGGCACCTGGCGAACCGCTGCGCGGACGTGGACGAGTCCACCACGCCGGTCGAGGCGAAGCGCCGGGTGCCCATCTTCGGCCGGAGGAGATGACGTGGGGCTCGCCGACCGGCTGCTGGCCAAGCAGAAGCAGGCCGATCCGGAACTGGAGGACGCCGAGGTAGAGCCGGTTGCTTCGGCCGGGTCCGAACCGGCCGTCCTGCCGATCGAGAGCCGCCGGCTGGCGGCCAAGAGCCGACGATCCACCTCGGCCGACGGGGGCCGGCAGGACGCGGCCTCGCGCTACCGGGAGGCAGGCCGGCAGCTCGCCGACCCGATCACCGAGGTGCGCCACCGGGTCCAGCGGACGCTCGCCGAGATGCTCGGCCCGAAGCTCTACGAGCAGGGGGCCGAAGACCTGGACCTGCGGGTCCGGGACACGGTCAGCGATCTGCTGGCCCGCGAGGAGACGCCGCTCACCGGCCTCGACCGGGCCCGGATCATCCGGGAGGTCACCGACGAGGTGCTGGGCCACGGCCCGATCGAACCGCTGCTGCGTGACCCGAGCGTCAGCGAGGTGATGGTCAACGGACCGCACCGCGTGTACGTCGAGCGCCGCGGACGCCTGGAGATGACCGACGCCGAGTTCAACGACGAGCCACACCTGCGCCGGGTGATCGACCGGATCGTCTCGCGGGTGGGGCGCCGGGTCGACGAGTCCAGCCCGATGGTCGACGCCCGTCTGCCCGACGGCAGCCGGGTGAACGCGATCGTGCCGCCGATCGCGCTGGACGGGTCGAGCCTCACGATCCGGAAGTTCGCGGTCGACCGGCTGACGATCGAGTCGCTGATCGGGTTCGGGACGCTCACCCGTGCTACCGCCGACCTGCTCTCGGCCTGCGTCCGTGGGCGGCTGAACATCGTGGTCAGCGGCGGTACCGGCTCCGGCAAGACGACGATGCTGAACGTGCTGTCGAGCTTCGTGCCGCACGACGAGCGCATCGTCACGGTCGAGGACGCCGCCGAGCTCCAGCTCAACCAGGACCACGTGGTGCGGCTGGAGTCGCGGCCGGCCAACGTGGAGGGACGGGGCACGATCTCGGCCCGCGACCTGGTCAAGAATGCGCTGCGGATGCGGCCGGACCGGATCATCGTCGGTGAGGTCCGGGACGGCGCCGCGCTGGACATGCTGCAGGCGATGAACACCGGGCACGACGGCTCGCTGACGACCCTGCACGCGAACACGCCCCGGGACGCGATCGCCCGCCTCGAGACGATGGTGCTGATGGCCGGCATGGACCTGCCGATGCGCGCGATCCGCGACCAGGTCGTCTCGGCCGTGCACCTGATCATCCAGGTCAGCCGCTTGCGGGACGGCAGCCGCAAGGTCACGCACATCACCGAGGTCGCGGGGATGGAGGGCGAAATCGTGACGATGCAGGACCTCTTCCTGTTCGACTACCGGGCGGGTACCGACGGCAACGGCCGGTTCCTCGGCACGCTGCAGCCGACCGGCCTCCGACCCGGGTTCATGGACGAGCTGTCCGCGCACGGCGTGGCGCTCCCGCCGGACGTCTTCGGAGCAGCGCCGGCCGGGCGCCCCCGGTGAGACGAGCGGGTGCCCTCGCGGCGGCCGCCGCGCTGATCTGCCTCACGGCCGCACCCGCCGTGGCCGCTCCGTCCCCCGACCCGCTCGAGCCGAACTCCGCCGGTGCGACGATCCAGCTCAGCGGCGTGACGACGCTGCCGAGCCAGGTCGAGTTCTTCCTGCACCCGGACGGGTTCTCGACGACGCCCGATCTGGGAACCGGCGTCACGGTCGACGCGGACGGCACGGCGCTGGCGACGACGGTCAGCGAGATCCCCGAATCCGCCTCCGACCCGAACCGCGCGGTGGTCCTCGTCCTGCACCTGGGCGCGGCCGGGTTCGACGCCGCGAACGCCGCGGTGGCCCGGTACGCGGTCGCCGCGCCGGACGGCGTCGCGCTCGGGCTGGTGGCGCTGGCCGAGCACCCGGTCAACGTCCTCGCGCCGACGACCGACCGCAACGACTTCCTGGCCGCACTCGAGCAGGTGGGCGTCGCCCGGTCCGGTGATCTGTCCGGCGCCGTCGCCCAGGCGGACGCGATGCTGGTCAGCGGCGCCGGGTCGGACCAGTACCGCAGCCGCCGCATCCTCGTCGTCTCGTCGGAGGACGCCTCCGCGACCGCGACCGCACAGACGATCGGCGCCCGGATGGCGGCGGGCGGCCGGACGCTCGACGCGGTGACCGTCGGCGCACCGGCCGCGGCGATCAGCCGCCTCGCCGCCGCCAGCGGCGGCCGGGTCCGGACGGTCGGCTCGGCGAACGGGCTGCACGACGCACTGGACGCCCAGGCCGGCGCGCTGGCCGCCGCGGCGCTCGTGCGCGCGAGCGTCCCCTACGAATTCTCGGGCCGGACGACGGACCTGCGGGCCGCCGTCGGCGACCTCACCACCACCGAGCGGGTGGCGCTCGCGGTCGATCCGAACGCGGTCGCGTCCGCGCCGGTCGCGACCCCGGTGCGGGCCGGAACCGCCTGGACGCTGCTGATCGGCCTGGCCGCGGTCAGCGCGCTGCTGGTCTGGTTCGCGGTCCGGGTGCTGACCCCGGCGTTCGCCGACAGCGAGGGCAGGCGGGCGATGGCCCGGCTGCAGCGGATCCTGGAGCACCCGCGGGGCGGGAAGCGGCGCTCGCGGTTCTCGGTGGTCACGCTCTCCGCGAAGGCCGCGACGGCGGCCGGCCGCCTGCTCCGCAACCCGGCCCGGCGGGCGAAGATCGAGCTCTCGCTGGAACGCGCGGGCAGCGCGATGACGCCCGACCAGTGGGTCGCGCTGCGGGTCGCGCTCACGCTCGGACTGACCGTGGTCTCGATGCTGGCGTTCGGATTCCTTCCCGGCCTGGTCGTGGGGCTGGTGGCGGGCCCGCTCGGCACCGGCGGCTGGCTCCGCTTCCGCGCCGGACGCCGGGCCAAGGCGTTCGCCCACCAGCTGCCGGACTCGCTGCGTATCGTCGTCGGCTCGCTGCGCTCCGGGTTCTCGCTGCACCAGGCGATCGACTCGGTGGCCAGCGAGGGCGACGGCCCGGTCGCGACCGAGTTCCGGCGCGCGCTGGCCGAGATCCGGCTCGGTGGCGACCTCGAAGAGGCGTTGGAGCGGGTCGCCGAGCGCAACAACAGCCGGGACGTGCTCTGGCTGGTGATGGCACTGCGGATCCAGAGCGACGTCGGTGGTTCGCTGGCCGAGGTGGTCGAGACGACCGTCGAGACGATGCGCGAACGCGGCCGGTTGGAGCGGCACGTCCGTGCGCTCTCGGCCGAGGGACGGATGTCGGCGTACGTGCTGCTCGCGCTGCCGATCGGCGTCGGCGGGTTCATGTTCGCGGTCCGCCGCGAGTACGTGAAGCCGCTCTACACGACCACGATCGGCATCGGGCTGCTGGTCGGCGCCGTGTTGTTCATGATCCTGGGCGCGCTCTGGCTCCGGAAACTGGTCAAGGTGGAGGTGTAGCCATGGCCTTCGTCCTGGTCTTGTCGCTGCTGGCCGTTCTCGGCGCCGTGATGCTGATGGCCTGGTCGCTGACCGTCACGCTGCGGCCGGGTGAGAAGCTGCTGCGCTCGCTCGAGGCGTTCGAGATGGTCCGCCGCGGTGCGGTGCCGGTCGGGCAGCGGTCGCTGTTCGAGCGCAGCCGGATCGTCGCGCGGCGCCAGTGCGGCGTCGTCGGCAAGACGCTGATGATGCCGAACTCGGAGGCCCGGTTGAACCGGCAACTCTCGTTCGCCGGTAACCCGCCGGAGTGGCCGCTGGAGCGGGTCGTCGCCGCGAAGGGCGGCGCGCTGATCGCCGGGTTGTTCGTCGGCCTCTACTTCGGAGCCGCGTTCGGCGGGGGCAGCGGGGCCGCGCTCGGCCTGATCCTCGGCGGGGCGGGCGGATTCCTGCTGCCCAACCTCCTCGTCTACAACGCCGGTCAGAAACACCAGCAGAACCTGCAGCGGACGCTGACCGACGTCCTCGACACGCTGGTGATCAGCGTCGAGGCCGGTCTCGGCTTCGACGCGGCGCTGGCGCAGGTGGCCCAGAACGGCAGCGGGCCGTTCGTCCGGGAGATCGTCCGGGTGCTGCAGGAGCTACAGCTCGGACGGTCGCGATCGGAGGCGCTGCGCGCGCTGGCCTCCCGCACCACGGTGACCGAGATCCATACGTTCGTGCGTGCGGTCGTGCAGGCCTCCGACCGCGGTATCCCGATCGCCGGTGTGTTGCGCGAACAGGCGCACGAGATGCGGCTCCAGCGCCGGCAGCGGGCCGAAGAGGCGGCCCAGAAAGTGCCGGTCAAGATCCTGATGCCGATCGTCTTCTGCATCTTCCCGGCCCTGTTCATGGTGATCATGGGCCCGGCCGCGGTGAACATCGCGAAGACGTTCAGCACGTTTTGAACGTCCTCGCGGCCGCGGTCCTGGGGCTGCTCGCCTCGCCGCTGCTGCGCCGGGAGATCCGTCGGTACGACGTGCCGGGGCCGCGTCCGGGGGCGGTGGAGGCCTTGGCGGCCGGGTTTCTCGCGCTGGTGACGTGGGCTCTGAGCGGTGGCGCGATCTGGCCGTTGCTGGCGGTCGGCTGGCTGGTGCTGCTCGGCGTCGTGCTGGTCTTCGTCGACCTGGCCGTCCAACGCCTGCCGAACCGGGTGACCGGTGCCGCGGCCGCGGGCGTGCTCGTACTCCTGGCGGCGGCCGGCGACTGGCGCCGTCTGGGCTGGGCCGTGGTCTGCGGGCTCGCGGCCTGCGCCTGCTACTTCGTCCTCGCGTTCGCGGTTCCGGCCGGCATGGGCATGGGCGACGTCAAGCTCGCGGCGTCTCTCGGCCTGGCGCTGGGCTGGTGGGGTGGCACCGTGACGATGCTGGGCATCGCGGCGGGCTTCTTCGTCTACGGCATCGCGGCTGTGGTGCTTCTCGCACGGGGCAAAGTCGGGCGCTCGGATCAACTCCCGCACGGGCCGGCGATGCTCCTGGGGGCGGTTACCGTCCTCGTGCTTTTCGGGGGCTAAACTGCGGCGAAACGCGGCGACCCGCCAGCGATAGTGGCGGTATGTCGGAAACTACTGGGAGTGACATCTTCCCGGTCGATGCACGATCGTGATCGCTGGGCGTGATCTCGTTCACCCAATGGCCACTGAGCTGTGCAGAGACAGTTAATTCTGGCACCAGCGGAGTTCACCCGCCGTTCATTTGGCCCCGGGAAGGCCGTCACCTTCGCTACCTAGCGTTCCGAGTCGACCGGCTCAGTAGCCGGCCCCAGAGGACTGGGCAGTAACCCCCCTGGAGGGACTAGCAACGTGAAGCTGCACCGCACTGGCGCCATCGCCGGGATTGCGCTTGCCAGCCTGCTCGCCATCTCGGCTTGTGGTTCGGACAACACTGACGACACCGCGAGCTCGTCCGGCTCGAGCTCGAGCGCCAACCCGAACTGTGCCGAGGGCCAGCTCGCGGCGTCCGGCTCATCCGCGCAGGGAACCGCCATGAACGCGTGGACCACGGCCTACGCGAAGGAATGTGGCGCGCAGATCAACTACAGCCCGACCGGCTCCGGTTCGGGCATCAAGGACTTCACCGCGGGCAAGGTCGCGTTCGCCGGCTCGGACTCCTCGCTGAAGGACGAAGAGCAGACCGCCGCTGACGCGCGCTGCAAGACCGGCAAGGCCATCAACATCCCGGGCATCGCGACCGCCGTCGCGATCGTCTTCAACGTGAACGGCGTCGACAAGCTGGCGCTGGACCCGGCGACGATCTCCAAGATCTTCCAGGGCCAGATCACCACCTGGAACGACCCGGCGATCGCCAAGACGAACTCGGGCGCCAAGCTCCCGGCGACCGCGATCTCGGTCGTCTTCCGGTCGAAGGACTCGGGCACCACCGACAACTTCACCAAGTTCCTCGACGCGCAGACGCCGGAGACCTGGAAGCTCGGCACCGGCAAGGGCTGGAAGGGCAAGACCGGTACCGGTGCGCCCGACTCGGCCGGCGTCGTCTCCGCGCTGACCGGCAAGGACGGCTCGATCGCCTATGTCGACGCGCCGGACGCCAAGAAGAACAACCTGAAGGCCGCCGGGATCGACACCGGTAACGGTGCGGTCGAGATCTCCGACGACACCGTCGGCAAGGCCATCGCCGCGGCCACGCAGGACTTCCAGGGCAACAACCTGAAGCTCAAGCTGAACTACGGGCTGAAGGACGCCGGTGCCTACCCGGCCGTGCTGGTCACCTACGAGATCACCTGCGAGAAGGGGCTCTCGGCCGACCAGACCAAGCTCACCAAGGGCTTCCTGGGCTACCTGCTGAGCGACGCCGGTCAGACCGCCGCCGCGGACGCCGGTTACTCGAAGCTCCCGAGCGAGGTCCTCACCAAGGCTCAGGCCGCGGCCGCCGCCATCGCCTGATTCCCGCCTGTTCCTGGGCCGGGTGAGGACCGACGTGTCCTCGCCCGGCTCGGGCCTGTCGCCGGGTCTTCTTGCCCCTTCGTCCCAGAGGAAGTTCGTCATGGCTGACCCCTCCACGCAACCAGCCACCCTCACCAACCCGCCGCGGCAGCAGGCCCCCGGAAAGCCGAGCGGACTGGGCGGTCAGAAGTCGACCCGCGGTGGTGACGCGGTCTTCAAGTTCGTCTCGACCGGCGCCGGTGCGATCCTGCTGGCCATCATGGCCGCGATCGCGGTGTTCCTGCTCTACAAGTCCGTCGACGCCTTCACCGGCAACGACTCGAACTTCTTCACGACCAAGGAGTGGAACCCGGACCCGAGCGAGCCGGGCGGCGCGTCGTCGTTCGGTATCGCGGCCCTGACGTTCCACACCCTGATGACCGGCATCATCGCGATGCTCATCGCGGTGCCGGTCGCGATCGGCATCGCGCTGTTCATCACGTTCTACGCCCCGCGCCGGCTCTCGCAGACGCTCGGCTACCTGGTCGACCTGCTGGCCGCGGTGCCCTCGGTCGTCTACGGCCTCTGGGGTCTGTTCTTCCTGGTGCCGAACATGACCGGGCTGTCGGACTTCCTCGACGAGTATCTGGGCTGGATCCCGCTGTTCGACTACCGGCCGACCGGCATCCCCGGTAACCGGTCGGACTTCACGGTCGGCATCGTGCTCGCGGTGATGATCCTGCCGATCATCGCGGCGATCACCCGCGAGGTCTTCCGCCAGGTGCCGCCGGCCCACGTGGAGGGTGCGCTGGCGCTGGGGGCGACCCGCTGGGAAATGATCCGGCTCTCGGTGCTGCCGTTCGGCCGCCCGGGTATGACGTCGGCCGCGATCCTCGGCCTGGGCCGCGCGCTCGGCGAGACGCTGGCGGTGACGATCATCCTGGCCAGCGCCTACAACATCAACTTCCACATCCTGGAGAACGGCGGCGTCACGTTCGCGTCGAACATCGCGAACAAGTACGACGAGGCCGGTGACATCGGGACGAGCGCGCTCATCGCGTCCGGTCTCTGCCTGTTCGTCATCACGCTCGTCGTCAACTCGCTCTCCCAGCTGATCGTGCGTCGCAAGAAGGAGGCCTGATCATGGCTACTCTCCAGGCTTCCCCCGACCTCGGCAGCAATCTACGCGGGCAGAAGCTGCCCTCCTGGGCACCATGGGCGATCGCCGGCGGCGCGATCGTCCTGAGCGGACTGTTGTTCGGACTGACCGGTGACAGCTTCAACAAGGCCCGGTTCGCGGTGCTGGCCGCGCTGCTCTTCGTCGTCCTGCTGACCGGATCCAGCTTCGCCGTCGAAGGCCGCCGTCAGGCCACCGACCGGCTCTTCTCGACGTTCGTCTACTCGACGTTCGTCCTGGCCATGGCGCCGCTGGTCTCGATCATCTATTACACGCTGGCCAAGGGGCTCGGCGTCATCGACGGTGGGTTCCTCACCCACTCGATGTTCACGATCAGCCCGGACAGCTTCGGCGGTGGCGCCTACCACGCGATCATCGGCACGCTGATCGTCACCGGCATCGCCGCGGTGTTCGCGATCCCGATCGGTGTCCTGACCGCGGTGTACCTGGTCGAGTACGGCGACGGGAAGCGGTTCGCGCGGATCGTCAGTTTCTTCGTCGACGTCATGACGGGTATCCCGTCGATCGTCGCGGGTCTGTTCATCTTCACGTTCTGGCTGCTCACGCTGGGCTTCCAGAAGTCCGGTTTCGCCGGTGCGCTCTCGCTGGTCATCCTGATGCTGCCGGTCATCGTCCGGTCCACCGAGGAGATCCTGCGGCTGGTGCCGATGGAGCTGCGCGAAGCGTCGTACGCGCTCGGGGTTCCGAAGTGGAAGACGATCGTGCGGATCGTCCTGCCGACCGCGTTCAGCGGCATCGTCACCGGCGTGATGCTGGCCATCGCCCGTGCGATGGGTGAGACCGCGCCTTTGCTGCTGCTCGTCGGCACGCAGGCCAAGATCAACTTCGACCCGTTCTCGAACGGGGACTCCGCGAACCCGATGGCGACGCTGCCGACGTTCATCTACTCGCAGCTCGGCGCAGCCGCCGGCAACCCGGACGCGCCGGGCACCGCCCGCGCCTGGGGTGCGGCCGTGACGCTCATCGCGATCATCATGATCTTCAACCTGGCCGCCCGGTTCATCGGACGGTTCACCCGGGCCCGCGGCTGAGTCCCGCACACCCCTCTTCGAAAGGCGCCGAACATGTCCAAGGGACTCGAAGTCAAAGACCTGAACGTCTACTACGGCAGCTTCCTCGCGGTCGAGGGCGTGTCGATGTCGATCGAGGCGCGCTCGGTCACCGCGTTCATCGGCCCGTCCGGCTGCGGTAAGTCCACAGTGCTCCGCACGCTCAACCGGATGCACGAGGTCATCCCGGGTGCGCGCGTCGAGGGAGAGGTGCTGCTCGAGGGCGAGGACATCTACGGGAACTCCGTCGACCCGGTGAACGTCCGCCGGACGATCGGCATGGTGTTCCAGCGTCCGAACCCGTTCCCGACGATGTCGATCTACGACAACGTGATCGCCGGTCTGAAGCTCCAGGGCCGCCAGAAGAAGAGCACGCTCGACGACACCGTCGAGCGGTCGCTGCAGGGCGCGAACCTGTGGAACGAGGTCAAGGACCGTCTGAAGAAGCCGGGCGCCGGGCTCTCCGGTGGCCAGCAGCAGCGCCTGTGCATCGCCCGCGCGATCGCCGTCGAGCCCGACGTCCTGCTGATGGACGAGCCCTGCTCGGCGCTGGACCCGATCTCGACGCTGGCCATCGAGGACCTGATCCAGCAGCTGAAGACCGAATACACGATCGTCATCGTGACCCACAACATGCAGCAGGCCGCGCGGGTCAGCGAGCGGACCGGCTTCTTCAACCTCTCCGCCGTCGGCAAGCCCGGCAAGCTCGTGGAGATGGACGACACCCAGAAGATCTTCACCAACCCCACCGACAAGCGCACCGAGGACTACATCACCGGCCGCTTCGGCTGATCCGGGCCCCCTCAACACAGGAGACATCCCGTGCGTACCGAATTCCGCAGTGCCCTGACGTCGGCCGAGAGCACCCTGGCCGACCTGGCGGACACCGCTGCCGGGGCGATCGAGCAGGCCACGGTCGCTCTGCTCGAAGCGGACCTTTCCGCTGCCCAGCGAGCGCAGGAGCAGAACAAGGTTCTGCACGAGCGCGTGAACGAACTGGAGAACACCGCCTACGACCTGCTGGCTCTGCAGGCCCCGGTGGCGTCCGACCTCCGGGTCGTGGTGACGGTGGTCAAGCTGGGTGCCGACGTCGAGCGAATGGGCTCGCTGGCGGCGCACATCGCCGAGACCGCGCAACGGGGCTCGCGGATCCCCGAGCCGCTGGTGCCGGTCTTCCGTCAGATGGGCGAGGTGGCCCAGCAGATGGCGATCGACGCCGGTGCCGTGCTGCGCTCCCGCGACACCACCGACGCCGGGCGCCTGTCCGACGACGACGACACGGTCGACCGGCTCCGGCTGGAGCTGTTCCGCCAGATCGCCGGCAACTGGGAACACGGCGCGGAGGCCGCTGCCGACGCCGCTCTGCTCGGCCGCTACTACGAGCGCTTCGCCGATCACGCGGTCGCGATCGGTGACGCCGTGGTGTACCTGGTCACGGGTGTGGCGGCGGAGTAACCGTCCCTTTTGTATACCGAGCCCGACCCGCGTTCAGCGGGCCGGGCTCGGGTATGTTCCGGCACGACGACAGGGGTGGCACGTGCGCGAGGGCTTTCGCGGTCAGCTGGACGCAATCCGGGGTGCGCTGGCCGACATGACCCACACTGCGGCGACCGCGATGGAGCGGGCGACCGTGGCGCTCCTCGGCGCCGACCGGGAGGTCGCCGACGGCGTGGCCGCGCTCGCGATCCAGCTCGACGGCGCGCGACGGGCCGTCGAGGACCAGACGTACGAGGTGCTGGCGCTCCAGCAGCCGGTGGCCAGCGATCTGCGGACGATGGTGATGGCGATCAAGGTCGGTGGCGACATCGACCGGATGGGGTCGCTGGCCAATCACGTCGGCAAGATCGCGGTGCGCAGGCACCCGGGCTACGCGGTGCCCGACCAGCTGTTCCCGCTGTTCCGCCAGATGGGCGAGATGGCGGTGCGGATGGCTCGCGGGGCCGAGGCGGTGCTGCAGTCCAACGACGCCGCCGACGCCGGCCGGCTGGCGATCGACGACGACGCGATGGACGGCCTGCGCCGCACGCTGTTCCGGACGCTGCTCGACGAGTGGCCGTACGGCGTCGAGGCGGCGATCGACGTCGCCCTGCTCGGCCGCTACTACGAACGGTTCGCCGACCACGCGGTGTCGATCGCCGACGGCGTCGTCTACCTCGTGACCGGCGAACTCCCCAAGGAGTCCCTCGGCTAAGGGCTGAATCGTCCCCACGTGCCGATCAGAACAGCAGCGGGTGGAGAATCGTCTCCAGCGCGGCGGCGACCAGTGCGGCGGCGGGGATCGTCAGTACCCAGGCCGTGACGATGTTCGTCGCCACACCCCACCGCACCGCCGACAACCGCTTCGTCGCCCCGACCCCCATCACCGACGCGGTGATCGTGTGCGTCGTCGAGATCGGCACGTGGAACACGTACGCGGTCGTGTAGAGCACCGCGGCGGCCGCGGTCTCGGCGGCGAACCCGCGCGGCGGATCGAGGTGGATGATCCGCCGCCCGAGCGTCCGCATGATCCGCCATCCGCCGGAGTAGGTACCGGCCGCCAGCGCCAGAGCCACCGCGACGATCACCCAGAGTGGCACGTCGAAGCCGGTCTGGTAACCGCCGACGACCAGCGCCAGCACGATGACACCCATCGTCTTCTGGGCGTCCTGCAGGCCGTGCCCGAGCGCCATCGCGGCGGCCGACACGGTCTGCGCGTACCGGAACCCGCGGCTCATCCGGGCCGGGTGCGCCCGCCGGAACGTCCACAGGATCGCCAGCATCAGCGCGTATCCCAGGCCGAACCCCACCAGGGGTGACACCACCATCGGGATCACGACCTTGTCGATCACGCCGGACCACTTCACCAGCGCGTCCGACGACAGGGCCGCCCCGACCAGCCCGCCGATCAGCGCGTGCGAGGACGACGACGGCAGCCCGAAGTACCAGGTGATCAAGTTCCAGACGATCCCGCCGAACAGCGCGCAGAACACCAGCAGCAGCCCCTCGCCCCCGGACGGGGCGGAAACGATGCCCTCGCCGACGGTTTTCGCCACCTCGGTGCCCAGCAGTGCACCGGCCAGGTTCGCGACCGCGGCCATGATCAGCGCGGCCCGGGGCGTCAGCGCGCGGGTGGAGACCGACGTCGCGATCGCGTTCGCCGCGTCGTGGAAACCGTTCGTGTAGTCGAACGCCAGGGCGATCGCGATGATCGCCAGTACCGGCAGCAGCTCCACCGGTCAGGACTCCTTGACCGCGATCGTCTCGACCGTATTGGCCACGTGCTCGAACGCGTCCGCGGCGGCCTCGAGCTCGTCCGCGACCTCTTTGAGCTTCATCACGGTCAACGTGTCGTACTCGCCGCTGAACAGCCGCACCAGCAGCATCCGGTAGGCGTGGTCGCCCTCGTTCTCGATCTCGTTGGCCTCGATCCAGTACGCCTCGAGGTCCTTGAGCGACTGGAGCCTCGGCATCGCGGCCGCGGTCAGCACCGCCGCGCGGGACAGCGTCTCGATCAGCTCGTGCATCTCCCGGGGCAGCGCGGGCAGCTGCGAGAGCCCGTACAGGTAGATGAGGTTCCCGGCGCCCTCCATGTGGTCCATGACGTCGTCCAGCAGCGACCCGAGCCGGTAGATGTCCTCGCGGTCGAAGGGCGTGACGAACGTCGAGTTCAGCTTCCGGAGCAGCGCGTGCGTCACGTCGTCGTTGGCGTGTTCGATGTCCTGGAGCCGGTCGGAGATCGATTGGAAGTCCGGATCGGCCAGGCTCAGCTCACCGAGGATGTCCGCGCCCGTCACCAGGTTGTTGGCGGCCTGGCTGAAGAAGTCGTAGAAGGCGGTCTCGGTGGGGCGGAGGCGGATACGCACGTGAACCCCTGTGAAAAGTGAGGTGGCCAAAAGGTGGACTGCACGATGATGCTAGGCAAACCGGATGCGTCGGCGTGATTCGGCGTCTGTTTCCGCACCCCGGCGAGCCTCGATCGGCGTCGGCTGCGGGCCGGGCGCGTACCGGTACGCGAGCGGGCCGGTACTCAGTGCGAGCACGGCGTCGGCCAGGGTTAACGAAGCCTCAAGGCCGCCGCCAACTTCGGCGCGGCCGTGATTGGATGCTGCGGTCACGTGTGAACGCCTGATGATGGAGTTTCTCGAATGGCACAGCCCGAGGCGCCCGGCCCCGCGGCCCCTGGTCCCTACTCCGGCTACGGAGCACCCGGCTACGGGCCTCCCGCTGCCGGAGCCCCCGGACCAGGCGCGCCGGCCCCCGGCTACGGAGCCCCGGGCTACGGCCCGCCCGCGTCCGGTGCTCCGGCATCCGGTGGGCCCGCCCCGGGCTACGGCCCGCCGTCGTCCGGCTACGGAACCCCGGAATACGGGCCGTCCGCCTACGGGGCGCCGCAGGCGAACGCCGCCTACGGCGCGCCGCCGCCCCCGCCTCCGAACCGGCCGGTCGGCCTGATCATCGGGGCGATCGTGGCGGCCGTGGTGCTGATCATGGTGGCCGGCGGCGTGATCGCAGCGGTCGTCATCAACAACCGCGGTTCGAACGACGACCCGACGATCGCGGCCAGCGACGGCCCCACCGCGGCGCCGACGACGCAGGGCGCGCCGTCGGCGGCCGAAGACCCGACCACCGACTCGACGGCCCCGACGAGCGGCCGCGGCGTGATCGGCAAGCCGGTCCAGCAGGGCGACATCATCATGACCGTGCTCGCGAAGCCCGAGTGCGGCGTGAAGTCGATCGGCAGCGGTTACACGACGTACGAGCCCAAAAAGGGCCAGTGGTGCCTGATCAGCATGAAGTTCGAGAACGTCGGCAAGTCCGCGGTGAAGCCTCGCTCGTACAGCACCAAGCTGATCGACGGGCAGGGCGGCGAGACGCTGATGGATCTGTTCTCGTTCAAGGCGAACCCGGACGACAAACTCGACCTGTTCGAGAACATCTACCCGGGCAAGGCCGTCACCGGCATCATCGCGTTCGACATCCCGTCCGACCAGGTCCCGGCCACGCTGAAGCTGAACCCGGACGGCGACTACGACGACGAGGTCCAGATCTCACTCAAGTAAGCGGCGGTGGCTACCGGGTCAACGCCCCTTACCTAGCGCACTCCCGTAGGCTGGGAGCGTGGGTGGATGGGTAGGCCAAGTCATCGGGGCCATCAACGTGGTGGTCCTGGTCGTCAGTCTCGCGCTCGAGGCGTGGGCGTTCGTGCACGCCTTGATGCAGAAGGCCGAAGCGTTCCCGGCCGTCGAGACGTTGCAGAAGGGCGTCTGGCTGGCGCTGATCGGCGGCACGATGCTCGCGTCGCTGCTGTTCTTCGCCTTCGGCATGCTCTTCGCGATGATCGCGCTGATCGCGGCGCTGGTGTACCTGCTCGATGTGCGCCCGCGTATCCGCGAGATCAGCAACGGCGGTAGGAGCTGGTAGACCGGCTGGTCACCGGCGGCGGCGAGCCGGTGACGGTGTTCGCGCACGGTCTCGGCGGCAGCATCGCCGATACGCGTCCGCTCGGGTCCGGCGTGAGCGGCACCCGGGTCTTCCTCTCGTTCCGCGGCCACGGTGCCTCGGAGCCGCTCCGGGTCGGCTGGACCTACCGCGACCTCGCCGACGACCTGCTCCAGGTGGCCGACGAGTACGGCGCGACCAGGGCGGTCGGCACCAGCCTCGGTGCCGGTGCGCTGACCCGCCTGGTCGCCGACGCACCCGGCCGTTTCGAACGTCTGGTGTTCTTCCTGCCCGCCGCGCTCGACCGGCCCCGGCCGGTGGAGGCCCGGAGCCGGTTCGCCGCGATGGTGTCGGCGCTCGAGGACGACGATCCCGAGCGACTGGCCGCCGTGGTCACGCTGGAGGTCCCGGAGCCGAACGCGTCGAGCACCGCGGCCCGGGCCTACGTCCGGCAGCGGGTCGCCGCGCTGCGCGCGCCGGGCATCGCCGAGGCACTCCGCCGCCTGCCCACACTGACCGTTCTTCCTTCTGCGGACGCGCTGCGCGCGGTCACTGCCCCCGCGCTCGTGCTGGGCTGCGCCGGCGATCCGCTCCACCCGGCCGGGGTTGCTCAGGCGCTGGCGGACGCTCTGCCGAGCGCGCAGCTGCACCTCTACCCCGAACCCGGAGTCCTCTGGAACCAGCGGGCCGACCTCCGCCGCCGGATCAGTTCGTTCCTAGCCGTTCGGTGACGAGCCGTTCGGTGACCAGCCGTTCGGCGGCCGCGGCCGGAGTGAGTCCCTCGGCCTCGGCCAGCTGGTAGACCCGGGTCAGCGTCTCGCCGATCGCGTCGATGCGGGCGGCCACCGCGGCCTCGGGCTCGCGGTAGAGCTCGGTGGCGACCGCGTGGACGATGCCGCCGGCGCTGACCACGTAGTCGGGGGCCCAGAGGATGCCGCGGTCGTGCAGTAGCCCGGCGACGTCCGCGGACGCGAGCTGGTTGTTCGCCGGGCCGACGATCGCCCGGCAGCGCAGCTCCGGTACCAGGGCCGGCGTCAGCACGCCCCCGAGCGCGGCGGGCACCAGCACGTCGACCTCGGCGGTGAGCGCCGACTCGGGGGACGCCCATCGCGCTCCGAGCTCGTCGGCCAGTGCTTCGGCGTCGGCCCGGACGTCGGAAACGACCAACCGGGCCCCGGCCGAGGCGAGCCGCCGGGCGACGTCCGCCCCTACCGAGCCGAGCCCGACGACGGCGAACGTCCGGCCGGCCGGCCACGAACGTGCGGAGGCCGTCGCACCGCCCGGATCCGGCAGGCGGTCGACCGTGGCGCGGAGCGCTGCGAGGACTCCGGCCGCCGTGCCGGGGGACGAGCTGCCGCTGCCGCCGGCCGACACCGGCCGGCAGAAGGCATGGGAGGTGCGCTCGCCGATCACGACCATGTCGTCGGACGAGGTCCCCACGTCGGGCCCGGTGCCGTACCGGCCGCCGAGTGCCTCCACCGCGTCGCCGACGTCGAGCAGCAGTTCCCGCCGGTCCGGACGCGCTCCCGGAGGCAGTGCGACCACGGTCTTGCCCCCTCCGTTCGCGAGTCCGGCCAGCGCGTTCTTGGCGGTCATCGAGGACGAGAGCCGGAGCGCGTCCTCGACGCCGTCGCGCCAGTCGGCGTAGTTCCAGATCCGGCAGCCGCCCAGCGCCTGCCCCCGTGCGGTCGAGTGGATCGCGACGACGATCGGAACCCCGGACCGGCGACCCGCAGTGACGTGAAGCTCCTCATGCGTGAACATGCCGAGAACGTAGAGCCATCTGCGGCGTGAAAGCCGACAGGCCGAACGAAATTCGGTCCGTCCGCAAGAATGCCGGTCATGGACGACATTGATTCGGCGATCCTGGCCCATCTCCAGCGCGACGCACGGCAGACCAACCGCGAGCTGGCCGCCGCGGTCGGGCTCGCCCCTTCCACCTGCCTGGAGCGCGTCCGGGCGCTGCGGGCCGCGGGCGTGCTCACCGGCTTCCACGCGGCGGTCGACCTGGCCGCGATGAACCGCCGGGTGCAGGCGTTGATCTCGGTGCAGGTCCGGCCGCTCAGCCGCGAAGTCATCCAGAGCTTCAAGAGCTACACGGCCGCGCTGCCCGAGGTGCTCTCGGTGTACGTCGTGACCGGCCAGCACGACATCCTGCTGCACGTCGCGGTGCCCCATGTCGACGCGATGCACACGTTCCTGATGGACCGGATCACCGTGCGCCGGGAGGTGATCGGGTTCAACACCTCGGTGATCTACCAGCACACGCGAAACGCGGTGGTGTCGCCGCTACCGTGACGGCATGCCGCACACCCACCGACTCGACCTGCTCGACCCGACGCTGCGCGAGTGGGATGCCACCGTGCTGCACGTCGACACCGAAAACCCGGAGCAGGGGATCGTGCTCGACCGCTCGGCGTTCTACCCGGGCGGCGGAGGCCAGCCGCCGGACCACGGGACGCTGCTCTGGGGCGGCACCCAGACGCGCATCGCCGGTACCCGCAAGGGCGACGACCTGTACCTGATCCCGCAGGAAGGCGACCCGGTGCCGCCGGTCGGCACTGCCGTCCGGGGCGCACTCGACGACGAGCGCCGGACGCTCCTCATGCGGACGCACTCCGGCCTGCACGTCCTCTGCGGGGTCGTGTTCCGCGACTTCGGCGCGCTGGTCACCGGCGGCAACATGGAGCCGGGCGAGGCCCGGATGGACTTCAACCTCCCCGAGGTGCCCGCCGGCTTCAAGCAGACGATCGAGGACGCGGTCAACCTCGAGGTGGACGCCGACCGGCCGGTCGAGGTCAAGGTGCTGCCGCGCGACGAGGCGTTCGCGATCCCCGACATCGTCCGGACCGCGACGAACCTGGTGCCGCGGGAGCTCACCGAAGTCCGCGTGGTGGACATCGTCGGACTGGACGCCCAGGCCGACGGCGGTACCCACGTAGCGTCTACGAAACAGATCGGCCGCATCACGGTGGCCAAGATCGAGAACAAGGGGCGCGGGTTCCGCCGGGTGCGG
Source organism: Cryptosporangium sp. NPDC051539 (assembly GCF_044454545.1). Taxonomy (NCBI): domain Bacteria; kingdom Bacillati; phylum Actinomycetota; class Actinomycetes; order Cryptosporangiales; family Cryptosporangiaceae; genus Cryptosporangium; species Cryptosporangium sp. NPDC051539. The sequence goes on from NZ_JBITDV010000011.1 coordinate 182,509, forward strand.
GTGCGCCTCTGATGACGGAGAGGTCGTTCGTGGGCGTGTGGGTATGGCTGGCGTCGGCGATCGTGGCCGAGGTGACCGCGACCAGCGCGCTGAAGGCCTCGCACGGGTTCACGGTGCTCTGGGCGAGCATCGTGGTCGTGCTCGGGTACGGCTGGTCGTTCTTCGGGCTGTCGCAGGCGCTGAAACTCGGCCTGGGCATCGGCACCGCCTACGCGGTCTGGGCCGGTGTCGGCACCGGCCTGATCGCGATCATCGGCTGGGTCGCGTTCGGCGACAAGCTCGGGATGACCGCGATCGCAGGCATCCTGCTGATCGTCGTCGGGGTCGTGCTGGTCAACCTGAGCGGTACCGCCCACTCCTAGGCGTTGAACAGTGCCTCGGGTAGCGCGGGGTTGCCCTCGACGGTGAGCACCGACAGCGGGATCCGGCCCCAGAGCGCGAGTTCCAGATCGCTCGCGGTGCCGGTCACGGCCGACTGGGCGTGCGGCGGGTCGTCGAAGACCGTGCCGGTGTCCAGTAGCGAGATACCGACGCCCCGCATCCGCACGGCCCAGTGGGCGTCCACGTCCGTCGCGCGCAGCGTCACCACGCCGCGGGGAGTGTCGTCGGCCCAGTCGTGCTTGGCCGGCAGGAACGTGTCGAGCATCTCGTCCACGCCGTCGACGGCCAGCCGGGCGTCGATCGGTTCGGTGAGGGCCGCACCGGCGCCGAGCTGGGCGTCCCAGCGGTGGATCGCGGTCTCGTGCGCCATCCGGCGGAACCAGAACCGCGCGACCGGCTCCTGAATGGACCAGTTCCAGGCCGGCGTACTCGGATCGGTCGACCCGAGCGCGGCCAGGAGGATCCGGAACGACTCGTCCCACCACTCGATGACGTCCGTACCGGACGGCGCGGCCTCGGGCGCCTCCCCGTCTTCGGGCGGCGTCGTGACGCCGCGGACCACGTGCGCGCCGTGGAACCGGTAGACGGCCCCGACGTGGGCGACCAGCCGCTCGACGTTCCACCCCGGACAGGACGGAACCGGCGAAGCCAGTGTCTCGGGGGTGAGCGCCGCACGGAAGCCCGCGCCTTCGCGCCGCAGGTTGTCCAGCCAGAATTCCGCGTCCGGGCGGCTCTCGCTCATGAGTCGCGTCCTGTCGTGGTGGGAGGCTTTTTGGGGTCGGCACAAGCCTAGGGCGTCGCAGGGTCCGAGGCGCGGGGAGCTACCGCGTCCCAGGGGAGCGTCACCTCGCCGAGCCGCCATCGCCTCGCGGTCCCCCGTACCGGCCAGCCTTCGCCGGCCAGGCGACCCACCGCGTCGAGGAAGCGCTGCCGCGGCCCGAACGGCGCCATCGGGGCAGCGGCGTCCCAGGCCGCGTCGAACGCGTCGAACAGCGCGTGCACGCGCTCGCCGGGCACGTTCCGGTGGATGAGGGCCTTCGGCAGGCGCTCGGCGAGCGTCGACGGCCGGTCGAGGGACGCGAGCCGGACCGAGAACGTCAGCGTCCGGGGACCCTCCGGACCGACGGCGACCCAGCCCCCGATCCGGCCGAGCTCATCACAGGTTCCGTCGATCAGCAGGCCGTCGGGCGCGAGGCCTCCGCGCAACGTCGTCCAGGCGTCGGCGGCGGCCTGCTCGTCGTACTGGCGCAGCACGTTGGCGGCCCGGATCACGGCCGGTCGCAGCCCGGCCAGCTCGAACCCACCCCGCCGGAACGTCAGCCCGGGCGGCTCGGCGGCGTCGGCGGCGGCGGCCACCCGGTCGGCGTCGAGCTCCAGGCCGACCACCCGGACGTCCGGATGCACCGACCGCAACCGGGTGTAGAGCTCCACGGTCGTGACCGGGGACGCGCCGTACCCGAGGTCGACGACCAGCGGCGCGGGCCGGGCCCGCATTTCCTCGACGAGCCAGCGGTCCATCCGGCGCAGCCGGTTCGGATTGGTGGTGCCTCGGGTGGGCAGGCCCAGCGCGCGAGCGCGCCCCGCGGCCAGCCGCGGGGCACGTTTCACCTGGTCCGGGAGACCTTGTAGTTGGACGCCTGGGCGACCGGGCGGACGACGACGAGGTCGATGTCGACGTGCTTGGGCCGAGTGACGGTCCAGCCGACGATGTCAGCGATGTCGTCGGCGGTCAGCGGCTCGGCGACGCCCTCGTACACCTTGTCGGCGCGGGCGTCGTCGCCGCCGAAGCGGTTCAGCGAGAACTCGTCGGTCTTCACCATGCCGGGTGCGATTTCGGTCACCCGGATCGGCAGCCCGTTGAGCTCCAGCCGCAGCGTCTCGGAGAACGCGTTGATCGCGTGCTTGGCCCCGGTGTACCCGCCGCCGCCTTCGTAGACGCCGTGCCCGGCGGTGGACGACATCAACACGACGATCGCGTCGTCGGCGGCCTTCAGCGCCGGCAGCAGCGCCTTCGTGACCCGCAGCGTGCCGATGACGTTGACCTCGTACATCCACTGCCAGTCGGCCGGGTCGGTGACCTCGATCGGCTCCTGCCCTTTGGCGCCGCCGGCGTTGTTGAGCAGCACTTTCACCGGCCCGGGCAGGGCTTCGACAGCGCGGGCGAACGCGGCCACCGAGCCTTCGTCGGTGACGTCGAGGGGGATCGCGACGCCGTCGATCTCGGCGGCGAGTTCGTCGAGCCGGTCCTTGCGCCTGGCACCCAGCGCCACCTGGAATCCCTCGGCGGCCAGCCGCCGGGCGCTCGCTGCTCCGATACCACTGCTGGCGCCGGTGACCACGGCGACCGGACGGGGGTTGCTCATACCCCGATAGTGCCGCATGCCACGTGCGGTCACCGACGAGCGTCCGCTGGAAGATAGTTGAAGTCGGGAGTGTTACGTAAGCTCAGGCCGGGGGATGACCGACGCCGTTCTTCTCATGGTCTACCTCGTGGAGGGGAGTACGGGTGTCGTTGTCGACCCGCAATCGCGGGCGGTTGCCTCGTCGGGTAGCGACGATCACCCTCCATACCTCTCCGCTAGATCAACCAGGAACCGGCGACGCGGGCGGGCTCAACGTCTACGTCGCCGAGGTGTCCCGGCGGCTCGCGGCGGCGGGCGTCGAGATCGAGATCTTCACCAGGGCGACGTCGTCCGACCTGCCGCCGGTCGTCGAGATGGCTCCCGGGGTGCTGGTCAGGCACGTGCCGGCCGGTCCGTACGAGGGTCTTCCCCGGGACGAGCTGCCCGGCCAGCTCTGCGCGTTCTCCGGTGCGGTGCTCGAGGCCGAGGCGCACCAGGAACCCGGCTGGTACGACCTCGTGCACTCGCACTACTGGCTCTCCGGCCAGGTCGGCAGCCTCGCCCGGATGCGGTGGGGCGTCCCGCTCGTGCACTCCGCGCACACGCTCGCGAAAGTGAAGAACGCGGCGCTGGCCCTCGGCGACAAGCCGGAGCCGGCCGGCCGAGTGCTCGGCGAGGAGCAGGTGGTGGCCGACTCCGACCTGCTGGTCGCGAACACGCCGGCCGAAGCCGGGCAACTCGTCGAGCTCTACGGCGCCGACCCCGAACGGGTGTCGACGGTGGCGCCCGGCGTCGACCTGGCGCGGTTCCAGCCCGGAGACCGGCGGGTCGCCCGGCGCCGGTTCGGCCTGCCGGAAGACGGCACCGTGCTGCTGTTCGTCGGCCGGATCCAGCCGCTGAAAGCCCCCGACATCCTGGTGCGGGCGGCGGCCGACCTGGTGGCGTCCGACCCGTCGCTGCGGCAGTCGCTGACCGTCGTCGTGTGCGGCGGCGCGAGCGGCAACGGGATGGGGGAGCCGGCCGCGCTGCGGCGGCTCGCGTCCTCCCTGGGCGTGGCCGATCTCGTCCGGTTCCTGAAGCCGCTGCCGCCGGACGAGCTGGGTCAGCTCTACCGGGCCGCGGACGTGACGGTCGTCCCCAGCCACAACGAGTCGTTCGGGCTGGTGGCGGTCGAGTCGCAGGCCTGCGGTACGCCGGTGGTGGCCGCCGCGGTCGGCGGTTTACGGACCGCGGTCGCCGACGGACAGTCGGGTGTGCTGGTGCCGTCGCACGACCCGGCCGACTACGCGACCGTGCTGCGCCGGCTGATCGCCGAGCAGCGCTACCGGGCGAAGCTCGGGCACGGAGGCGTACAGCACGCAGCGATGTTCTCCTGGCAGCGCACGGCTGACGGCCTGCTGGATGGGTACCGTGCCGCCATGCGTTCGCGCTACCTGACGCCGGTCTGAGGAGGTCGCGTGCCGAAGGACGAACTGGTCGCGCTGGTCGAGGCGTTCCTGAAGGAGCGGGAGGCCGAGTACGACCGCACACCCGCGGGCGGCTTCGTCGTCACGCTGCCCGGCACGCGCAAGCAGAAGACGCTGGCGAACCTGGTGATCGGCGACCACGCCATGCGCATCGAGGCGTTCGTCATGCGGCACCCGGACGAGAACCGGGAAGAGCTGTACTCGTATCTCCTCACGAAGAACGCCCGGATGTACGGGGTGGCTTTCAGCATCGACAAGGCCGGTGACGTCTTTCTCACCGGCCGGGTCCCGCTGACCTCGGTGAACGAGGACGAACTCGACCGGCTGCTCGGGTCGGTGCTGGAGTACTCCGACGAGAGCTTCAACACGATGCTCGAGATCGGGTACCCGAGCGCGATCCGGCGCGAGTGGGCCTGGCGCGTGAAGCGCGGTGAGTCGCTAGCCAACCTCGAGGCGTTCTCCGAGTGGGCGGCCGGTCCAGAACGACCCTGACGGCCGAGCGCGCCTCCTCATGACGCCTCGCTGATGTCACGACGTCGGCGCGCTCGGACGCCAGGGCCGCCCTGGACCGGCTCCGGCTCAGAACAAAAGGCCGAGTGCCCAACTTGTTGTAGTGACCAAAAGTTGCATCGGTCAATGATCTGCGGATAGCGTCGGTGGACGTGGACCAAGAGACCGTGCATCGGCGTCGCTGGCTGATTCTCGGCGTGCTGGTGGTGTGCCTGCTCGTCGTCATCCTCGACAACACGATTCTGAACGTCGCTCTGAAGACGATCCAGCAGGACCTGGGCGCGACCCAGTCCCAGATGGAATGGGCGATCAACTCCTACACGCTGGTCTTCGCCGGGCTGATGTTCAGCGCCGGTGTACTCGGCGACCGCTACGGACGGCGACTGTTCCTCATCGTCGGCATGATCGTCTTCGGGCTGGCGTCGGTGGCCTCGGCGTTCGCGGACTCGCCGGCGCAGCTGATCGGTACCCGGGCACTGATGGGCATCGGGGCAGCGCTGGTCCAGCCGCAGACGCTCTCGGTCATCACGAACGTCTTCGACCCGTCCGAGCGCGGTAAGGCGATCGGCATCTGGGCGAGCTTCTCCGGCGTCGGCATCGCGATCGGGCCGGTGACCGGCGGTCTGCTGCTCGAGCACTTCTGGTGGGGCTCGGTCTTCCTCGTCAACGTGCCGTTCGTGCTGGTGGGCGTCGCCGCGATCGCGCTGTTCGTGCCGGAGTCGAAGGACCCGTCACCGGGCCGGATCGACCCGTTCGGCGTGCTGCTGTCGATCGCCGGCCTGTCGCTGCTGGTCTACGGCATCATCCACGGCGGCGAGACCAACGACTGGGGCTCGCTCCCGGTACTCGCACCGATCTTCGGCGGGGTGGCACTGGTCGCACTGTTCGTGATCGTCGAGGCACGCAGCAGCCATCCGTCGCTGGACGTCACGCTGTTCCGGAACCCGGCGTTCTCGGCCGGCGCGGTCAGCATCGGGCTGGTCTTCTTCGCGATGCAGGGCGCCACGTTCTTCCTCGCCTACTTCTGGCAGGCGGTGCGGGACTACTCGCCGCTCGAGGCCGGTCTGCTCGTGGTGCCGGTCGCGGTGGGTATCGCGCTGGCGGCGCCGCGGTCGGCGAAGATGGCGGTCCGGTTCGGGACGCGGGTCGTGGTCGCGTTCGGCATGACGCTGGTCGGGTTCGCGCTGGGTGCCTACTCGTTCGTCAGCCGGGACACGCCGGTCTGGGTCATCGAGATCATCGTCTTCGCGCTCGGCTTCGGCATGGGGAACGCGATGGCGCCCGCCACCGAGGCGGTCATGTCGGCGGTGCCGCGCTTCAAGGCCGGTGCGGGTTCCGCGGTCAACAACACCGTGCGGATGGTCGGTGGCGCGCTCGGCGTCGCGATCATGGGGTCGTTGCTGTCGGCGTCCTACCGGACGAACCTCGGCGACGCGGTGAACGTGCTGCCCGCGGCAGCGCGCGACGGTGCGGGGGAGTCGATCGGCGGTGCGCTGGAGGCCGCCGGTCAGCTGGCCTCCCGGTCGGCCGGGGACGCGATGGCGCTGGTCGAGTCGGCCAAGGTCGCGTTCGTGGACGCCATGCACGTGACCGCGGTGGGGTCGGCGGTCGTGGCCTGGCTCGGAGCGATCGTCGCGTTCATGTTTCTGCCTCGGCGGCGGGTCGCTGACGAGGCACCGGGGGAGCCGGACGGCGCTGCGGAGGAACCGGCGGAGACGGCGTCTTCGAAGGGGTGAAGTCGGTAGGGCGGTTCGGTCGCATAAGCGGATGATTCAGTCTTAACTAGTTCAGTTAGGCGACCGAACCGCGGATCTGTGAACTTTCTTAACGGCTGCTTAGCCAGCGCCTAAAACTTCGGAGCTCCCACTCGCGTTCTACCCCTTTTGCGGGGCGGAAGCGGGATTTGTGGGCGGTACGAGCTGCCTACGATCGCGCTCGACGTGCCGGTCAAGCGGGGAGCAACGTGAACGGTCAGCCTCGAGAGCCTCATCAGCGAGCCACAGGGGCAGCGTCCGTTCCTCCCCAGCGGCCGTCCACTCCGTCCGCCCCGCCTGCGCCCGCCGCGCCTCCGCCGCAGTTGAGCTGGTCGGCCGGGCCGGGTCCGGCCGGCCGGACGGCGCAGCCCGACATCGCGTCGCAGACCGGGCCGTACGCCACGACGGCGGCCCCGGTCAGTGGCGCCCCCGTGAGCCCGGGCGGCAGCCCGATGTACGGCGGCTCCCACCGGCGGGCCCGCAACGGCACGCGCAAAGTCCTCGACCAGCGTCCGCTCTGGCAGCGGCCGAAGCTGCTCTCGCTCGCCGCCGCGTTCGTCGCGACGGCGTTCATGGCCGCCGACGGCAAGCTCCGGATCATCCCGTTCCACCTGTTCAGCGGCGCGGCCGACGGCACGGTCTCGGTCGCGTTGGACAAGGTCGTCAACGAGTTCCGACCGCACAAGCAACTCGGGGCCGGCGTCGACGGGCTGGAAGGCGGCGAGATCGCCAAGGTCTGGACCGAGAAGAACATCGGCGCGATGAAGTCCGCCGGCTGGGGCGCGATCAGCTACCGGCTCCGCACCGAGCTCGGCGTCAAGGCCTGGCACTGGAACCCCACCGGTACCTGGTCGAACGCGGCCGCGAAGGAGGGTTACTGGACCTCCAGCGACACGATCACCAAGGACGCCGGTGTCTCCTACGGCTACCACTTACCCCGCCGTGGCAACACGATCGACCAGGCCAACAACGACGCGTTCGCGAAGCTCACCGACGGCGACCCGAACAGTTTCTGGAAGAGCAACCCGTACCTGGACTCGCGGTTCACCGGCGAGCCCGACGCCGAGCACGCGCAGTGGATCATGATCGGCCTCGGCTTCGCCAAACCGGTCCAGGACGTCACGATCAACTGGGGAACGCCGTACGCGACCCGGTTCAAGGTCCAGTACTGGTCCGGCAGCAACGACGCGATCCACCCGTCGCACCCGACCGCGAACTGGAAGGACTTCCCGAACGCCGAGTTCGCGGGCACCGGTGGCAAGCAGACCGTCACGGTGGCCGACTCCCCGGTCAACGCGCAGTTCGTCCGGATCGTGCTCACCGCCGACTCCGACACCGGACCGGCCGGCTCGACCGACGTCCGCGACCGGCTCGGCTACGCGGTACGCGAGCTCTCGATCGGCTACTCGAAGGACGGGTCGTTCGTCGACCACGTCGTCCATCGGAAGGACCAGAAGCAGTCGCCGACCTGGGTCTCGTCGACCGACCCGTGGCACCGGGCCTCGGATCTCGACAAGGACTACGAGCACGCGAGCTTCGAGCGCACGTACGCGAGCGGGCTGACGAACAACGAGCCGATGATGATCCCGGTGCCGGTGCTGTACGGCATTCCCGAGGACGCCGCCGCGCTGATCTCGTACCTCAAGAAGAAGAAGTATCCGTTCACCCAGGTCGAGATGGGCGAGGAGCCCGACGGCCAGATGGCGACGCCGGAGGACTACGGCGCGCTGTACCTCCAGGTCGCCGACGCGATCAAGAAGGTCGCCCCCGACGTCGAGATGGGCGGGCCCGGCTACCAGACCGTGCTGCCGGACTGGATCCACTGGGCCGACGAGACCGGCGACAAGTCCTGGACCAGCCGGTTCGTGAAGTACCTCCAGGGTCGCGACCGGATGGACGACTTCGATTTCTTCTCGTTCGAGTGGTACCCGTTCGACGACGTCTGCGGGAATCAGGCGAAGCAGATCGCGCAGCACCCGGCGATGTTCGATGCGCTCATCGAGAAGCAGTACGAGCACGGGCTGCCGCGGGACGTCCCGATGGTGATCACCGAGTACGGGTACTCGTCGTTCGCCGGCCAGGTCGAACTGGAGTTCCCGGGCGCGATCGTGAACGCCGAGACCGCGGCCCGGTTCCTGGCTCGCGGTGGCCACACCAGCTACTTCTACGGCCTCGAACCGAACTGGGTGTTCCAGGAAGAAGAAGGCAAGCCGTGCAACACGTACGGCAACCTGATGATGCTGCAGTTCCACGACGACTTCCAGATCCGGCCACTGGTCGGGTACTACGCCGCGCAACTGGTCACCCGGCATTGGGTGGAGCCGGGCAACGACGAGCACCAGATGCTCGAGACCACTAGCAACCTCGTGCTGCCGGACGGGAACCCGCAGGTCACCGCGTACGGCGTGAAGCGTCCCGACGGCAAGGTGTCGGTGATGCTGATCAACAAGGACCCGAAGAAGGAGGTCACGGTCGAGCTCGAGGGCACCGGCGGTGACCTGGACGGGCCGGTGCAGATGTACCAGTACTCGAGCGAGCAGTACGACTGGGAGCCCGGTCCGGTCGAGGAGAGCGGCGGTAAGCCGCGGAAGAGCCTCCCGCCGCAGAAGACCAGTCATCGCTCACCCAAGGTCACGCTGCCCCCGTACAGCATCTCCGTGGTGCATGCAGAGCGTTGACCCAGGTCTGGCAGGCTGTCGGGCATGAGTGAAGCGATCGGAACCCTGGTTTTGCTCCGCCACGGCGAGAGCGAGTGGAACGCGAAGAACCTGTTCACGGGGTGGGTCGACGTCGACCTCAATGCCAAGGGCGAGGCCGAGGCGCGCCGCGGCGGCGAACTGCTGAAGGATGCCGGCCTCCTGCCGGACGTGCTGCACACGTCGGTGCTGCGCCGCGCGATCCGGACGTCGGTCCTCGCGCTGGACGCGCTCGACCGGCTGTGGATCCCGGTCACCCGGAGCTGGCGGCTGAACGAGCGGCACTACGGCGCCCTGCAGGGCAAGAACAAGAAGCAGACGCTGGACGAGTTCGGCGAGGAGCAGTTCATGCTCTGGCGTCGCTCGTACGACACGCCGCCGCCCCCGCTGGACCGGGACGCCGAGTGGTCGCAGTTCGGCGATGCGCGGTACGCCGCCCTGCCGCCGGAGCTGCGTCCGCAGACCGAGTGCCTCAAGGACGTCCTGGAGCGGGCGCTGCCGTACTGGTACGACTCGATCGTGCCCGACCTGCAGGCCGGGAAGACCGTGCTGGTCGCGGCACACGGCAACTCGCTGCGCGCGGTCGTGAAGCACCTCGACGGCGTCAGCGACGAGGCGATCGCCGGCCTGAACATCCCCACCGGCATCCCGCTCCGCTACGACCTGGACGCCGATCTGAAGCCGCTGAACCCCGGCGGCACGTACCTCGACCCGGAAGCCGCCGCCACCGCCGTAGCAGCAGTAGCCAACCAAGGTCGCTAGGTGGGCGGCCCGCCCAGAACGACGCCGGCAGGCGAGCGCGAGGCCTTGAGTATCAGCTATACGCGGCGGCCTCGCGCTCGACTGCCGGCGCCGCTCTGGGCGGGCTCCAGGTCAGGACGACGTGCTTACGGCGCGAGGCGCCTGCGGGCTTAGCTTGCCGCGGTGAGGACGGCGGCGTCGTCTCTGGCGGGCGCTTTGAGGCTGATGGCGGTGAGGTCCGGCACGACGACGTCGGCGTCGCCGAGGTCTTCGGCGGGGTGTGACGTCGTCACCGCGACGACCGGACAGCCGGCGTCGCGGCCGGACCGGATGCCGGCGGGCGCGTCCTCGAAGACGACGACCGCGCCACCGGCTCCGAGCCGCTCCATCCCGATCAGGTAGGGCTCCGGGTCGGGTTTGCCGGCCCGGACGTCCTCCGCGGTCACCAGCACGCTCGGCGTCGGCAGCCCGACCGCCGCCAGCCGGGCCGTGGCGACCGCCAGCGTGCCGCTGGTGACGATTCCCCACGGCACCACGCCGTCCACCGCGTCGACGAGCTGGTGGGCGCCGGCGACCGCGGTGAGGCCGGCGATGTCGTCGGCCTCCAGCGCGGCGAGGCGTGCGGCGGCGTCGGCGACCTGGTGGGCCGGAAGCATGCCGCGGATGTGGTCTTCGGCGCGCTTGCCGTGCAGCTGCTCCGGGAGTGCCTCGGGCGGCAAGCCGTACCAGCTGAGGAACGTGGCCCACTGCCGCTCCACGACCGCGGTGGAGTCGACCAACGTCCCGTCGAGATCGAAGAGAATCCCGGCGAGCGTCGTCGACCAGATCTCTGGGTTGGCAAGACGATCAAGGTGCGTTCGCGCGGCCATCACGACCGCATTCTTCCTCAGGCGCTGGCCGGGAGCACACCCGTCACCAGTTGCACCATCCGCCTGGCCAGCGAAACCGCATGATCGGCGTAACGCTCGTAAAACCGCCCGAGCAGCGTCACGTCGATCGCGGCCTCCATTCCGTGGGCCCAGTTGTCGTCCAAAACCCGGTCGAACAACTCCCGATGGAGCGCGTCCATCCGGTCGTCGTCCCTCGCGATCTCGTTGGCGAGTGACACGTCTCGCTCTACTAACACGTCGCGTGTCTTCACGATGATCTTGTCGACGACCTCGGCCGCCTCGGCGAAGATCGGCCTCAGCTCCTCCGGCACCGCGCAGTCGGGATAGCGCATCCGGGCGATCGTCGCGACGTGCCGGGCGAGGTCGCCCATCCGCTCGAGCGACGAGACCATCCGCAACCCACCGATGATCGTCCGCAGGTCGACCGCGACCGGCTGCTGCCGGGCGAGCAGGTCCATCGAGCGCTCTTCGAGCTCGCGGTGCAGTGCGTCGATCTGGGCGTCGCCGGAGATGACGGTCTCGGCCAGCGTGAGGTCGGACGTGAGGAGCGCGGTCGTCGCCGAATCCATCGCCAGTTGGGCGAGGTCGGTCATCCGGACGAGGATCTCGTTGATCTTCGAGAGCTCGCCGTGAAACGAATCGCGCATCTATAGACCCTTTTCGACCGACTTCAACTCGGTTTGCCCGGCAGTTTTCTCGACGTTAGTGGTCGACCGGGCGCCCGGCCTTTCTCCCTCGGTGTCGATCCCCTGAAAGTTGAGCAGCTATCCGGTGAACAGCTGCCACAAATTTCGGTCAAGCGGTCACGTTAGGGGCACTGGGCTCCGAGCGCCTCATACGATCATTGTCGTGGATCTCGTATCGGCGCTGCTCATCGGCGTCCCGGCCCTGCTCTTCGGAGTCGTGGCCGGGCTCGCGGTGCACGCGTTCGCGCGGCGTCGGCCGCGGGTCGAGACGACCCCCGAACCGACCACGGCGATGGACCTCGATCTGGTCCGCCGGAGCCTGGACGGGCTGGGAATTGGCGTAGTTGTTCTGGATCCCCGCGACGAAGTCGTGCTCGCGAACCCTGCGGCACGTAGGCTAGGGGTTGTCCGGGACGGTCGGATCGGACATTCGGTACTTCGCGCCTTCAGTCGGCAGGTTCGGCAGATCGGTGAGGTGCGCGAGACCGAGGTTGAGCTGCCGCGCGGGCGCGGCCTGGAACCGTTGGGGGTTCGGGTCCGGGCCGCCCCGCTCGGCGTCGGCGGTCATGCCGTGATGCAGGTGGAAGACGTCACCGAGGCGCACCGGCTGGCCAACGTCCGCCGTGACTTCGTCGCCAACGTCAGCCACGAACTCAAGACGCCGGTCGGTGCGCTCTCGCTGCTGGCCGAGGCGATGCTCGACGCGGTCGACGATCCGGCCGCGGTCCAGCGGTTCGCCTCCCGGATGCGCCACGAGTCCGGCCGCCTGGGCCGGCTGGTCCAGGAGCTCATCGAGTTGTCCCGCCTGCAGGGCGCCGACCCGCTGCCCGAGCCGGTCGCGGTCGCCGTCGACCAGATCGTCTCCGAGGTCGTCGATCGCACCAGGACGGTGTCCGAAGGCAAGTCGATCTCGGTGGTGTCCGGCGGTGAGCGCGGTCTCGTCGTCGAGGGCAACGAGAACCAGCTGATCACGGCGCTGGTCAACCTGGTCGAGAACGCCGTGACCTACAGCCCGGAGCGCACCCGGGTCGCGATCGGGACCCGCCGCCGCGGCCACCTGATCGAGATTTCGGTCTCCGACCAGGGCATGGGCATCACCGAGGGCGACCTGGACCGCATTTTCGAGCGTTTCTACCGGGCCGACCCGGCCCGGTCGCGCGCAACCGGTGGCACCGGGCTGGGCCTGGCCATCGTCAAACACATCGCGACCAACCACGGCGGCAGCGTGGACGTCTGGAGCGTGGAGGGATCCGGCTCGACGTTCACGATCCGGCTGCCGGACCCCGGCTGCGACTCGCCGGGGTTCGAGGATTTCGACGCACTGGAAGACCTCGACGAGGAACCGGCTTCCGCCGGGGAAAGTCCGGGCATCGAGGCCCGAGACGATCGCCCCACAGCAGTAACGAGAGGTGACGCGTGACCCGAGTTCTGGTGGTCGAAGACGAGGAGTCGTTCTCGGACGCCTTGTCGTACATGCTCCGCAAGGAGGGTTTCGAAGTCGGGCTCGCCGCCACCGGGCCGGATGCACTGACCGAGTTCGATCGGGCCGGCGCTGACATCGTTCTGCTCGACGTCATGCTGCCCGGCCTCTCGGGCACCGAGGTCTGCCGGACGCTCCGCGCGCGCTCGACGGTGCCGATCATCATGGTGACGGCCCGCGACGGCGAGATCGACAAGGTCGTCGGGCTCGAGATCGGCGCCGACGACTACGTGACGAAGCCGTACTCGCCGCGGGAACTCGTCGCCCGGATCCGGGCCGTGCTGCGCCGCCGGACGGAGCCGGAGGAGCTGACACCGGCGACGCTGGAGGCCGGCCCGGTGCGGATGGACGTCGACCGGCACACGGTCACGGTCAACGGTGACGGGATCTCGCTGCCGCTCAAGGAGTTCGAGCTGCTGGAGATGCTGCTCCGGAACGCCGGTCGGGTGCTCACCCGGGGGCAGCTGATCGATCGGATCTGGGGCGCGGACTACGTCGGCGACACGAAGACGCTCGACGTCCACGTCAAGCGTCTGCGCGCCAAGATCGAGCCGTCGCCGTCGAACCCGCAGTACCTGGTCACGGTGCGGGGCCTAGGCTACAAATTCGAGGCTTAGTGGGCGGCCCGCTGAGGACGACGGATGACAGGCGAGCGGGCCTCCTTGAGACACCGAGGCCAAGGTCTCGGCGTCGGCCCGCTCGACTGTCACCGACGTCCTCAGCGGGCTCCGTGTCAGAGCGATCGGGTTCCCTTGAGGGGCTGGGGGCAAGGTCTCGGCGTCGGCCCGCTCGACTGTCACCGACGTCCTCAGCGGGCTCCACGTCAGAGCGATGCGCCTGGCGGCGCTCAAGCGGCTGCGCCGCACGAAGCGAGTTCGCGCGCGGGAGCGTTGCGGCCGGTGGTGATCGTGACCAGGCCGCCGCAGTGGCATTCGACCTCCATCACGATGCCGTGGTCGGTGTTGTCGTAGCGGCGGATGTCGTCGGTGCTGGCCAGGGTGCGCGCCCCGTGGTGGGGGCAGTCGATTGCGAACATGCAGATAGCGTCCCGCCGGACCGTGTGACGGTGTGAGTGACCGGAACGACCCCGTCCGAAAGAAAACTGCCAATGTCTGTGTATCGCTGATCGCAAGAAAGCTGCCATGATGACCGCATGATCGTCACCGGCGTGACCCCCAACACGATCGGCGCGCTGAGCTTCGGCATCGTCACCGAGGTCTTCGGCTACGACCGCACCGCGATCGGCCTCCCCGAGTTCGACTTCCGCATCGTCCCGGCCCAGGGCGGTCCGATCCGCACGCTCTACGGCGCGACGATGCACCTCGACGGTGACGTCACCCGGATCGACGAGTCCGACCTCGTGCTCGTCCTGCCCTGGGAGACGTTCCACGTCCCGCCGCCCGAGCCGTACCTCGAGGCGCTGCGCCGGGCCTATGACCGCGGCGCCACGCTGATGGGCTTCTGCTCGGGCACGTTCGTGCTCGGTAAGGCGGGTCTGCTGACCGGACGCAAGGCCACCACCCACTGGCAGAACGCGGCCTACATCGCCGACCAGTTCCCGGACGTGACGATCGACGCCGACGTGCTCTACGTCGACGAGGGCCGGGTGCTGACCGGTGCGGGCAGTGCGGCCGGGCTCGACCTCTGCCTGCACTGGGTCCGCCGGGAGTACGGCGCACGGGTCGCGAACGCGCTGGCCCGGTCGGTGGTCGTGCCGCCGCACCGCGATGGCGGGCAGGCGCAGTACATCGTGTCGCCGCTGCCCGAGGTCGGCGACTCCGACCGGCTCGTCGACGTGCTGGCCTGGATGCGGACGAACCTGCACGAGGCGTTGACCGTCGACGCGCTCGCGGCGAAGGCGCTGATGAGCCCGCGCAGCTTCGCCCGGCACTTCCGGGCCACCACCGGCACGACGCCGCGCGCCTGGCTGCTGGTCCAGCGCCTGCAGCGGGCCGAAGAACTGCTGGAGGGCGGCGACCTCCCGGTCGAGGAGGTGGCCCGCCGGGTCGGGTTCGGCACCGCGGCGGCGCTGCGCGACCAGTTCGTCCGCCGGCGCGGCGTCCCCCCGCGCGACTACCGACGCGCCTTCCGTTCGGCGTCCGAGTGCCCCGCGTCCGAATTCCCGGCGTCCGAATTCCCGGCGTCCGAATTCCCGGTGTCCGAATGCGCTGAGGAAGAAGGCGCAGCCTAGGCGCCGGCGGCGCGGGAGGCCTCGACCGTGGCCGGGTGGGGTGCGATGAGGCCGCGGGCCTCGCGGGCCTCGCAGAGACGCTTGAGCTCCGCGTAGGCGGGCTCGCCGATGAGCGCGGTCAGCTCCGGCCCGTAGGAGAGGTACAGCGGCTCCGCGCCGACGTGTGCCTCGGGGGCCGAGGTGCACCACCAGTGCAGGTCGTGTCCGCCCTCGCCCCAGCCGCGGCGGTCGAACTCTCCGAGCGTGTCGACGAGGATCTGCGTGCCGTCGGTGCGGGTCACCCACTCCTGCTCCCGCCGGACCGGCAGCTGCCAGCAGACGTCGGGCTTGGTCTCGAGCGGGTGCAGACCCTCGCGCAGCGCGAGCGCGTGCAGCGCGCAGCCCGCTCCACCCGCGAAGCCCTCCCGGTTGTGGAACAGGCAGGCGCCGTCGACGACCGCGGTCCGTAGCCGGTCTTCCTCGTCGCCGACCGAGTCACGCTCGGTCCAGGCCTTCGAACTTCCCTTGCGATGGAACTGCCAGTCGGCCGGCCCGAGCCGCTTCACGAACTTCGCCACGCGCTCGACGTCGTCGTCGTCGGTGAAGAAGGCACCGTGGCTGCAGCAGCCGGTCTCGGCCCGGCCCTCGACCACACCGTGGCAGCCGACACCGTAGATACAGGTCCACCGAGACAGCAACCAGGTGAGGTCGGCCTTCACCACGTGCTCCGGATCAGCCGGATCGATCAGCTCGAGCCACTCGCGGGGGAAGTCGAGTGAGACCTCGGCATCGCGGGGGCGGGGCATCGGAAGTTGCACCGTACGGGCCACGGGTCACACAGTACGACGTGTGCTCCGGCCTGGGTGAACACTGGGTGACGGGACGCCGGGAGCTGCGAATCCGGGCGTACCGTCGAGGAATGCGGTTGGGGGTTCTGGACGTCGGATCGAACACGGTTCACCTGCTGGTGGTTGATGCCCGGCGGGGTGGGCACCCGCTTCCGGCGTATTCGGAGAAGTCGGTTCTGCGGCTGGCCGAAGCGGTCAACAACCGGGGGAACCTGTCCGAGAAGGGCGCACACTCCCTGCTCGACGCGGTGGCGTCGGCCAAGGACGCCGCGCGCCGGCTGGACGTCGATCACCTGCTCGCGTTCGCCACGTCCGCGATCCGCGAAGCGCGCAACGGCGAGAAGGTGCTGGAGAAGGTCCGGAAGGAGACCGGCGTCGCGTTGTCGGTGCTGTCCGGCGAGGACGAAGCACGGCTGACGTTCCTCGCGGTGCGCCGCTGGTTCGGCTGGTCGGCCGGGCGGCTGCTCTGCCTCGACATCGGCGGCGGTTCGCTGGAGATCGCGGTCGGAATCGACGAGAGCCCGGATCTGGCGCTGTCCGTGCCGCTGGGCGCGGGCCGGTTGACCCGGGAGCGGATCACGCACGACCCGCCGGCCCGGCGCGAGATCGCCGAGCTCCGCGAGTACGTGGACGGCAGGCTCGATCCGGTCGTCGAGAGCGTCGCCCAGGCCGGTCGGATCGACCGCGCGGTCGTCACGTCGAAAACGTTCCGGACGCTGTCCCGGCTGGCGGGCGCGGCACCGTCCGCGGCCGGAGCGCGGGTCCGGCGGACGCTGACCGTCGACGGGCTGCGGCAGATCACCGAGTTCATCTCCCGGATCTCCTCGTCCGACCTGGCCGAGATCGAGGGCGTGAGCTCGGGCCGGGCGCACCAGCTGCTGGCCGGTGCCGTCGTCGCCGAGGCCACGATGCGGCGGCTCGACCTGACCGAGGTCGAGCTGTGCCCGTGGGCGCTGCGCGAGGGCGTCATCCTGCAGCGGCTCGACTGGCTCGACAGCGGCATACAAGACCCGTCGCTCCCCGGGCTCGCGGCCGACCTGGTACCGGCCAACGCCTAGGCGGCACGGGACGGTTGGCGCCGAGCACCGGGGGCTACTCTGGATGGAGTGACCAGGGAAGGCGACACACCGCAGACGGTTAGGGTTCCGGCCGCCAAGGTCGGGCTCTCCACCGCGTCGGTGTACCCAGAGACGGCCCCGGCGGCATTCGAGCTCGCTGCCGCGCTGGGCTATGACGGCGTCGAGGTCATGGTGTGGAACGACCCGATCAGCCAGGACGTCGATCAGCTCCGCGATCTGCAGCAGCGGTACGGCCTGCCGGTGCTCTCCATCCACGCGCCCTGCCTCATCATCACCCAGCGCGTCTGGAGCCCCGACCCGTGGGAACGGCTGCGGCGGTCGAAGGAGGCCGCTGAGGTGCTGGGCGCCGACACGGTCGTCGTCCACCCGCCGTTCCGCTGGCAGCGCGAGTACGCGCGCAACTTCGAAGACGGCATCGAGCGGCTGGGCGCCGAAACGGCGGTGAAGTTCGCGGTGGAGAACATGTTCCCGCTGCGGGCCCGCGGGCGGGCGTTCATTCCGTACGCGCCGCACTGGGACCCGACGTCCGGCTCGTACCGGCACTTCACGCTCGACACGTCGCACACCGCCGTCGCCCGGACCGACGCGCTCGCCCTGCTCGACCGGATGGGCAGCCGGCTCGCGCACCTGCACCTCGCCGACGGCAGCGGGCTGTTCAAGGACGAGCATCTGGTGCCCGGTCGTGGTGATCAGCCGTGCGGCACGGTGCTCGAGCGGCTGGCGTCGAGCGGGTTCCGCGGATCGGTCGTCGTCGAGGTCGGTACCCGCGGGATGGACCGCGAGCAGCGGGAGGCCGACCTGGCCGAATCGCTGGCGTTCGCGCGGCTCCACCTGGCCGCTCCCGCGACGTCCCAGCCGGTCTGATCTCACATCGTGCGACAGCTGCACCCCGATGTCGTGCATGTTTCGTAGGACGCTCGTACTCTTTCGGAGGGCGCCCCACCAAGGCGCCCGTGCTGCGCCCCCGGATCGGGACACCACCCGGCCCGGGGGCGTTGCGTCTGTTCGCCGGGCCTTCACGGAGGTAGGCGGGAACCCACGTTAGGCTCCCTTCATGCTTCGAACGGCGATCCTCGCGGCGGCCGGCCACCCGACCGTCGAGCGCCTGGTCACCACGGCGTCGGTCGCCCGGAACCTGGTCTCGCGCTACGTCGCGGGCGACGAGGTCGACGACGCGGTGCGCGTCAGCCGTTCGTTGATTTCGGACGGGCTGACCGTCACCCTCGACCGGCTCGGTGAAGACACCGCCAACGAGGCCGACGCGGCGTCGACCACCGACGGCTACTGCGCGCTGCTCGACGCGCTGGCCGAGGCCGGGGTCGCACCACCGGCCGAGGTGAGCGTGAAGCTGTCGGCGGTGGGCCAGCGGCTCGACCCGAAGCTCGCGACCGAGAACGCGCGGAAGATCTGCCAGGCGGCGGCCGGGGTGGGCACGACCGTGACCCTCGACATGGAGGATCACACCACCACCGACCTGACGCTCGACACGCTGGCCGTCCTGCGGGCCGACTTCCCGAGCACCGGCGCGGTGCTGCAGGCCTACCTGCGCCGCACCGAGACGGACTGCCGGGACCTGGCTGTTTCCGGCTCCCGCGTCCGGCTGTGCAAGGGTGCCTACGCCGAGCCGGAGTCGGTCGGGTTCGAGACCGCACTCGACGTCGACCGGTCGTACGTCCGCTGCCTCAACGTGCTGATGGCCGGCGACGGGTACCCGATGCTGGCCACCCACGACCCCCGCCTGATCGCGATCGGCGAGGAGCGGGCCCGCTGGTACGACCGCACGCCCGACTCGTTCGAGTTCCAGATGTTGCACGGGGTGCGGCCGGACGAACAGCGGCGGCTGGCGCGGGACGGCTACACCGTCCGGATCTACCTGCCGTTCGGGCGAGACTGGTACCCCTACCTGATGCGTCGGCTCGCCGAGCGCCCGGCGTACGTGGCGTTGTTCGCCCGGTCGCTGGTGTCGAGCCGCTGAGTTCTCGGAAGGCTTTCCTGTGGACACGTTGGCGATCTTCGGTGGCGGCAAGCTGGGCGAGGCGTTGCTCTCCGGCCTCCGGCGGGCCGGGCGGACGCCGGAGGAGATCGTCGTCGTCGAGCGATCTCCCGAGCGGGCCGGGTATTTGAGCGAGAAGTACGGGGTGCGGTGCGTGCCCGCGGCGGAGGCGGTCGCCCACGCCCGGACGCTGATCGCCGCGGTGAAGCCGCAGGACGTCGGCGTGCTGCTCGACACGCTGGCGCCGCTGGTGAGCGCCGACCAGCTGGTCGTCTCGGTGGCGGCCGGGATCCCGACGAAGTACTACGAGCAGCGGCTGGCCGACGGCGTCCCGGTGATCCGGGTGATGCCGAACACTCCGGCGCTGGTCGACCAGGCGATGAGCGTCATCTCGGCCGGTGCGCACGCGGAAGAGAAGCACTTGGCCGCGGCCGAGGCTCTGCTGGCGCCGGTCGGGCTGGTCCGGCGCCTGCCGGAGTCGCAACAGGACGCGGTGACGGCGCTGTCCGGGTCCGGGCCGGCGTACTTCTTCTTCCTCGTCGAGGCGATGATCGACGCCGGGATCCTGCTCGGGATCTCCCGTGAGGTCGCGGCCGACCTGATCGTCCAGAGTGCACTCGGTGCCGCGACGATGCTGCGCGACACCGGGACGCATCCGGTGCAGTTGCGCGAGGCGGTGACGTCCCCGGGCGGGACGACGATCGCGGCGATCCGCGAACTGGAGCGGCACGGGGTTCGGTCGGCGCTTCTCGATGCGATCGAGGCCGCCAGGGACCGGTCCGTCGAACTGGGCAAACTGTACTAATTGGCGTCGATGACGGATGAGCCCACTGTGGTCGGTGGGGTGTCTGGCGTGCCGCGTGGTGGGCTCCGCGTGCAAATAGTGGGACGGGCGAGCTGTCCGGGACGTGACAAAACATGAATCCACCCCGTCCAAAGTGGGGCAAATCTGGGCGAAAGGGTGGCGTCCGTCGCGATAAGCATGGACAGAGTTGCGGAGGGTATCGCTCGCTCCCACTTGCACCGTTACTCTACTAAGAGCACGTGCGTGACCACCGTGCCGGAGGGGAAGCCGGCACCCGATACGTGCCCGGGTGAGGTGGGTCGTATGGCAGTAGTAGGACCATCGAATCTGTCCGACGTTAGGTTCCTCACCGTCGCTGAGGTGGCGACGTTGATGCGAGTCTCGAAGATGACCGTGTACCGGCTCGTCCATTCCGGAGA
The DNA here is from genome assembly GCF_044454545.1 of Cryptosporangium sp. NPDC051539. Lineage (NCBI taxonomy): Bacteria > Bacillati > Actinomycetota > Actinomycetes > Cryptosporangiales > Cryptosporangiaceae > Cryptosporangium > Cryptosporangium sp. NPDC051539. Next base: position 202,769 of record NZ_JBITDV010000011.1, read on the forward strand.
GCTGAACGCCGTACGGGTCGGGCGCTCGTTCCGTGTGCCCGAACGTGCAGTGCACGAGTATCTTCGCGACGCGTTCACCGACTCCGCCTAGAGAGACGGCTCTGATTCGGGTTCGAGTAGGTAGCGGCCGGGGAGTCCGCTGCGTTCTCCACCCCGAGTCGGGGAACCTGACCTGATCGGGTGGCTTGCCACCCAACAGGACAGCCGTGGCTCGTTACCGGCCCCCCTGCCGGCCAACGACCACGGCTTTTCTGTGTTTTGTGGGCGGCCCGTCCAGGACGACGCTGGCAGGCGAGCGCGAGGCCTTGAGTATTTGTGTATACGAGGCGGCCTCGCGCTCGACTGCCAGCGTCGCCCTGGACGGGCTCCAGGTCAAAGCGTGGGTTCTGAGGGCGTGGGTTGTGGGGTGGGCTTTGGGTTGGGGCGCTTGGGTTGGGGCGCTGTTTGTGGGGTGGGGTGGGCGCTGGTTGTGAGGCCTGCGGGGTGGGTGCTTGGCTGGGTGCTTTGGGGGCTTGGCGCTGGGGGCGCTCGGCGCGCGGGGGGATCTGGCCGGTGGGATAGGCTGTGGGTCTGCTCTGCTCGATCCGGTCGATGAACGCTGAGGAAGTCGTATGGGTTCAGTCATCAAGAAGCGCCGCAAGCGGATGGCGAAGAAGAAGCACCGCAAGCTCCTGAAGCGGACCCGCGTCCAGCGTCGCAACAAGAAGTAAGCAGGGCGGTCGCGCCACTTCCGGGGTCCGGGGAGGGCACATGTCGGCAGATGATTCACGCTCCGGTGCGCCCCGGGTCGTCCTGGTCACCGGCGTCAGCCGGTACTTCGGTGGACGCCTGGCCGCCCGGCTGGCCGCCGACCCGAGTATCGAACGGGTACTCGGCGTCGACACGGTGGCCCCGGACGCGGAAACCGCCGAACGGATCGGCCGCACGGAATTCGTGCGCGCCGACATCCGTAACCCGCTGATCGCGAAGGTCATCGCCGACGCCGGCGTCGACACCGTCGTGCACATGAGCGTTCTCGCGACCCCGGCCGGGCTCGGTGGCCGGGCGTCGATGAAAGAGCTCAACGTCATCGGCACGATGCAGTTGCTCGCGGCGTGCCAGAAGGCACCCACGGTTCGCAAGCTCGTCGTCCGGTCGTCGACGGCGGTGTACGGGGCCTCGCCCCGCGATCCCGCGGTGTTCACCGAGACCATCCAGGCCAAGGCGAACCCGCCGAGCGGTTACGCCAAGGACGCCACCGAGGTCGAGAGCTACGTCCGTGGCTTCGCCCGGCGGCGTCCGGACGTGATCGTGACGACGCTGCGGCTGGCGAACATGCTCAGCCCGCGTATCGACACCCCGCTGGCCCGGTACTTCGCGCTGCCGGTCGTCCCGACCGTGCTGGGCTTCGACGCCCGGCTGCAGTTCCTGCACGCCGAGGACGGTCTCGACGTGCTCTGCCGTGCCGTGGTCGAGGATCATCCCGGCACCTACAACGTCGCCGGGCCGGGTTCGCTGCTGCTGTCGCAGGCGATCCGGCGGGCCGGGCGGGTTCCGCTGCCGGTGCCGTCGTTCACCACCCCGTATCTGGGGATGGTCGTGCGGCAGGCCGGTGCCATCGACTTTTCCGCCGAACAGACCCGGATGCTCACGTACGGCCGGGTCGTCGACATCACCCGTCTCCAGCAGGAGTTCGGCGTCACGCCCGCGTACACGACCGCTGGTGCCTTCGACGATTTCGTCCGCGGGAGCGATCTGGCGTCCGTGCTGTCGTCGGAGAACCTCGGCGTTCTCGAGCGGACGCTGACCGCGCGGTGGTCGGCAGCCAGACGCCTGGTCGAGTCGGTTCGAGGACCCCGGTAGGGCGAGACCCCCGGTTGGCAAGGAGTGCCGCACATGCCCGACGCCCAGATCATTCCCTTCGACGGTGGCGCCGCCCGTGCACAGCGCCGCGCGAGGAAGGGAGACGGCCCGCCCCCCGCCCCCGCGGATCCCCGCGTAGCGGAGGTCCCGGCGGCGGAGGCCCAGCCCGGGAAGGCTTCCGGTGCAAAGGCGCCGAGCGCGAAGGCGCCCGCGAGGGCGGTGCCGCCCGTGAAGGCCCCCGTGAGGAAGGCGCCGGGGGAGAGGTCTCCGGCCGCGACGGTTTCTGCGCCGGAGGCGCCGGAGTCGAACGCTCCGGCCGCGGATTCGGAGTCGAACGCTCCGGCCGCGGAGGCCCCTGCGACGAGCGCGCGGGTGGCGAGTGCTTCGGTGGCGGAGGCTCCTGCGACGAGCGCGCCGGTGGCGAGTGCTCCGACGGCGGAGGCTCCCACGAGGAAATCGACGACGGCGAACGCTTCCGCTGCGGAGGCCCCTGCGACGAAGGTGCCGGCGACGGCCGTGGAGGCCCCGGCGAGGGCGGCGGCGACGGCGGCGAACGCTCCGGCCGCGGAGACGGCCACGAACGCTCCGGCCGCGACGGCGCCCGCGAGGAATGCTCCGCCGGCCAAGGCTCCGGCGGCTAAGGCTCCGGCGGCCAAGGCTTCGGCCAGGAAGGCGGCTGGGGCGGCTGCCGCGGCGAAAGCGTCCGGAGGACAGACATCCGGGGCGAAGGCGCCGGGGGCGAGCGCCTCAGCGGCGAAGGCCGGGGCGCCCGCGGCGGCCAGTGCTCGGGCGACGAAGGCCCCGGCGGCGAAGGACGCGGCGGCCGGGGTTTCCGGGGCCGGGACGCGCGGGGCAGGGACGCCCGGGGCTGGAACGGGCGGGGCTGGGTCCGGCGCGCTAGGGGCGGAGAGCGTCGTTGCGGACGCGCCTTCCGTAGACGGGGGCGCTCCGAAGAAGGTGCCCGCCGGGAACGTGTCTGGCGCTCAAGCGCCGGGCAGGAAGATCCCGGCGAAGAAGATCCCGGCGAAGAAGATCCCGGCGAAGAAGATCGCTGTGAAGAAGGTCGCGGCCAAGGCGCCGGTGAACCGAGCGGCAAGCCCCAGCCCCACCGCCCGCGGCGCGGCTCCCGCTGCCGCGACCTCCCGCTCCGGCGCGGAGCCGGCTCGGGCTCCGGACGTGTGGGATCGGCGGGTGGCGAACGCGCTGGCGTTCGCCCGGCGTCGCCTCACCGGCGAGTACGAGACCGACGAGTTCGGCTTCGACCCCGAGTTCTCCACGTCGGTGCTGGCCCCTGCGCTCCGCCCGGTCTACGAGAAGTGGTTCCGGGTCGAGATGTCCGGCCTGGAGCACGTCAGCGACACCGGCGGCGCGCTCGTCGTCGCGAACCACTCCGGCACGGTCCCGCTGGACGCCGCGATGCTCCAGCTCGGTCTTCTCGACCACCACCCGGCGGCGCGCAACCTTCGGCTGCTCGCTGCCGACCTGGTGTTCCAGTTGCCGTTCGTCGGCGAGCTGGCCCGCAAGTCCGGCAGCACGCTGGCCTGCCAGCCGGACGCGGAGCGGCTGCTGTCCGGCGGCGAGCTGGTCGGGGTGTTCCCGGAAGGCTTCAAGGGTGTCGGCAAGCCGTTCAGCGAGCGGTACAAGCTGCAACGCTTCGGCCGTGGCGGGTTCGTGTCGGCCGCGCTCGCGACGAAGGCCCCGATCATCCCGTGCGCGATCGTCGGCGCCGAAGAGATCTATCCGAAGATCGGCGACGCCAAGATCATCGCCCGGATGTTCGGGCTGCCGTACTTCCCGCTGACGCCGACGTTCCCGTGGCTCGGGCCGCTGGGCGCGGTGCCGCTGCCGTCGAAGTGGTACATCGAGTTCGGTGAGCCGATCGAAACCTCGGCCCTGGCCGCGGGTGCCGACGACCCGATGCAGGTGTTCAACCTGACCGACCAGGTCCGGGAGACGATCCAGCAGATGCTCTACCAGCTGCTGATGCGCCGGAAGAGCGTGTTCGGATAGCCGGGCGGTTTCGGGGTAACCGACCGGCATGACCGAGAACAGCAACGAGACCGGCGGCGTCACCGAAGAAGAGCGCCGCCTGGCCATGGCGACCTACTCCGGCGACGGCCAGAACGACGACGCGACCGGCGGCGACGCGCTGGCCGAGGTGTGGCAGGACCGCGGCGCCGACGAGCCCGAGGGTGAGTCCGCCGAAGGCCACCGCCCCACGCCCGACGACGACCGCAGCGCGACGAACCTCTAAGCGATGCGTTTGCGCACGGCCAGCGTGCCGGCGACGCCGGTCGCGACCAGGCCGGCGGCGGCTACGGCGGGGCCGCCGAGCTTGGCGGCCTTGCGGGCCGTGCGGTAGTCGCGCACCTGCCAGCCGCGCTCGCGCGCGACCTTGCGCAACGCGGTGTCGGGGTTGATCGCCACCCCGGTGCCGACCGTGCTGAGCATCGGGACGTCGTTCACCGAGTCGCTGTACGCGGTGCACCGGCCCAGTTCCAGCCCCTCCCGGCGAGCCAGCGACAGCACCGCTTCGGCCTTCGCCGGGCCGTGCAAGGGCTCACCGACCAACCGGCCGGTGTACTTGCCGTCGACGATCTCCGACACCGTGCCGAGCGCCCCGGTCAGGCCCAGCCGGTGGGCGATGATGTTGGCCAGCTCGACCGGTGTCGCGGTGACGAGCCAGACCCGCTGCCCGGCGTCCAGATGCATTTGGGCCAGTGCCCGCGTACCGGACCAGATCCGCTTGGCCATGACCTCGTCGTAGATCTCCTCGGCGTGGCCGAGGAGATCGCCGACGTCGCGGCCGGCGACGAACGCGAGTGCGGCCTCGCGGGCCGTCATCATCCCCGCGGCGTCTTCGAGGCCGGACATCCGGAACTTCATCTGCTGCACCGCGAAACCCATCAGGTCGCGGCCGCTGAAGTACTTCCGTGCGGCCAGGCCGCGGGCGAAGTGGAAGATCGACGCACCCATCATCATCGTGTTGTCCACGTCGAAGAAGGCGGCCGCGGTCGTATCGGGCACGACGAGCGGGGGCGACTCGACGTCGGCGGCGGCCGCGCTGGCGGCCCCGGCCACGACGGCCAGGGCGTCTTCGCGGGTCCGGCCGCGTCGGTTGACGAGCGTGATCACGCTGCTACCTCCGAAACACACTGACGTGCAGAAACGCGCCGACGCAAGTGTAGAGTCGGCTGCCTTGGGCGCTCTGTGCCGCCCGGGGCAACAGAACGTGAGGCGTACACGCCCAGCGTGTGAACGTCCGGAGCGGACCGGTTAGTCCTTCGGACGCTCGCTCTCCAGGGCGCTCCTGACGACGCTGTCGAGGCTGTCGCTCGGGAACCCGGTCTCGCCGGAACCGACCAGCGAACCGATCGACGCTCCGGTGGTGAACGGCGGCGGGAAGACGGTTCCGGATTGCGGGACCATGCTCTCGGCGCTGCTCGACGGGCTGGCGTCCCACTCGTCGTCGGTGGCGGGCGGAGACGTCCGGCCGACGGCTCCCGGGGAGCCGAGGCCGGTACCGGCGGCACTGCCGGTCGGGGACGCGGACGGCGACCCGGACGAACGGCCCGAGTTCTGCCGCCGGGTCGGGGCGGGCCAGTTGCGCGGCGGCGGCGCCGGCTCGCTCGAGGGTAGCGAGGTTTCCTCGGACCGGGGCCGGGAACACTCCTCGGCGATCGGGCCCAGATCGTCGCTGGTGGCCGGCGGAGCGCAGCGCACGACTCCTCGAAGGGTCGCGGAGCGCACGCTGATCCGGTCGAGCAGGGCCACCGAGGCACGGATCCGGCGCACGGCGGGCGTTGAACGGGTGACCCGAGCCAGGTGATCCAATTCACGCCGCTGGGCCTGCGTGAACTCGTTCACGAGGTCGAGCGGGGCCGGATGGTGCTGGGTCACCGCGGCGGTGCCCAGGTCGGCCATGCCGAGCCGGGTGTCGCTGTCCATGTCGTCGAACAACCGCGTGAGCTGACGCAGGTCGGTGGTCGCGGCGGCGGCCTCGGCGAGCCGGTTGCGAGCGAAATCGAGGTGGAGCTGGCCGCGGGCGACCGACGAGCGGGCCAGCGTCAGCTGAGCGGCCTCACGGCTGCGCTTGACGCCGTAGAGCGCGTCTCCGGGGTTGGCGCCGCCGGAGGCGAACCCGACCCCGGAGAGAGCCACCAGACCGGCGAGCGTGCCGCTGATCACCGTGACCCGACGGGGAACCCGGCGGCGCAGGTCGGGCAGGGCCCGGGGACGCGCGGGGAGCTCGGCCGGAGGCGGGTTGAAGCCCGGCTCGGCGTTGATGCCGTGCACCGAGGCCACCGCGATCAGTCGCTGTCGCAGCCGGTCGCGGAACTCGTCGTCGGCGCGTACCTGCGAACCGGCTCGACCGAGGCGCTCCGTGAGGAGCACCAGGTCGGTGACCTCGTCGGTGCCGTCTTCGGGCGCCCGATGGGCGCCGGAGACGTGTTGTCTCGCTGCGTGCTGGGGTACGTGACCGGCCCGATCCGGATATCGGCGCTCGGTGCCACGACGGCCAGCCACCCGCGCGTTGAAGTCCCGTGCTCGTCGGCGTTCGGCAGGACTCAACATCACCGTGGGCACCTCCTCTCCGCCCCCTCGGTACCGGCGTCCCGGTGCCGAGCAGACCGTCTGCTCGGCATCTCGGATAACGCGCCGTGCCGTCCGTGGGTTACGGGTCGGCGTCGTACCAGGAGGAGTCGGTTCGGGTCCGTCACAGAGTGAATCCCTCTGGAAGGAGTCGTCCGAGCGTCCGGACCGCACGGTATTGGAGCGCCTTGATCGCGCCGTCGTTCTTGCCCATGATCTGGGCCGTCTCGGAGACCGAGAGGCCCTGCAGGAACCGCAGCGTGATGCATTCCTGCTGCTCGGGGTTGAGCCGGCGGACGGCGTCCAGCAGCGTCGCGTTGTCCAGCCGGGCCAGCACCTCCGCTTCCGGACGTCCCTCGGGGCCGTGGTCCTCGTCGTCGGCGTCCCGCATGTCCGCGGTCGTGACCTCGAGCCGGGCCCGTGCGGATTTGTAGTGGTCGGCGATCAGGTTGCGGGCGATCGTGACCAGCCAGGCGCCGAGGTCGCGGCCCTGCCAGGTGACGCTGCCGATGCGCCGGAGCGCGCGGAGCCAGACCTCGCTGGTCAGGTCCTCGGCGACCGAACGGGAGCCGATCCGGTAGGAGATGTACCGGTAGACCGTGTCGAAGTACCGGTCGTAGATCCGCGCGAACGCCTCGGTGTCGCCGGCCTGGGCCAGCCGGACCAGCCGCCAGACGTCGTCGCCGTCGTCCCTGGCCCCGTCCGGGTCGCGGTCGGGTTCCCGGGACCCGAGCGGTCCGCGTCTCGACCCGCGGGTCGGAGCCGGGACGTGACCCGGTGGGCTGCTCCCCGACCCGCCGACGACCCCTGACCCACCGACGACCCCGGGCCCACCGAGGGCCCCCGGCCCGCCGATGACCCTGGTGCTACCGGTCGTCTCGGCGTCGTCGGCCGGGCGCCGCGGCGCGGGGTTGCGCTGCGCACGGGAGGACGGCCGGCTCTGCCTGCGCGGATCGGCCGGATGGGGTTCCGGCTGTTCGGGCACCGCTCCGCCGGGACCGGGACCGGGACCGCCACCGGAGCCGGAGCCGGGCCGGGCACCCGCGCCGGGCAGCGGCGGGCCACCGCTCGGCTGGGCCGGCACCTCGGGGGCCGCGTGCGCACCGCCGGCACTGCGGGACCACGGCAAGCCGTGGCCCGAGTGCCTGCCGGTGAGGCAGCGCAGCCCGGAACCGACACTCAGACCGGCACTACGCAGACCGGTGCGGTCGCGCAGGTCGGTGAGAGCCGACCGGAGATCGGAAAGGTCGAGTTCCAGCCCGGTGCCCCGAGGCAACGCGCCGTATCCCGCCATTCCGCCGATCATGCTCGTCCCCCCATGTGGCCCACCGCGCCCGCCGGGGAAGTCGCGAGCAACGACTTCGGCCGAACGGCTGGGTGTCCGGGTGGACCAACTACAGCATGTACATGACTGATAACGGAGAGATCATACTTTCCCCAAGGCTGCCGCCGCGCCGGGGACGCACACACCACGACATTTCTTCCATTCCGGCCCCCAAGTCGTGCACTGCGGCACATCCTGACACTGCAGTGCCACAGAGAGTTGCAAAAACTCGACCACGCCCCCGGACTGGGGTCAGTGGTCTGCCCGGAGTGGAGGGAATGCCCCCTGAAGTCACAAGAGGCTCGTCCGTCGCTGCCGGAACACCCTTCAGTGACGGACGCATCGCCGGTCTAAGTTGGGCGGCATGGCGGCGACCGACCACACCGTGACCCTGCTGACCCGGGCCGGGTGCCATCTCTGCGACGACGCGAAGGACGTGATCTCCCGGATCGCGTCCGATACCGGCGTCGGCTGGCGCGAGGTCGACGTCGACGCCGATCCGGACCTCGCCGACGAGTACGGAGACCGGGTGCCGGTGGTCCTGCTCGACGGTGCCGAGCACGGCTTCTGGCGGGTCGAGGAGCAACGGCTGCGCCGCGACCTCGCGGGCTGAATCCTTTCGAACTCACGTTCTGTGGCGAGCGGGCTTCAGAAAGTGTCTGTGGTGCTCGTCACCACGTCTCTGGCCTGCGTCGTCGACTTTGTGCAGGCGTTCACAAGCGGCTAACGTGAAGCGAGACGCTGTTCCCGTAACTGGTGCAAAACAGCGGTCCCACACAGTCGAGGAGACCGATGTCCGATCGTCCGCGCATCCGCACAGCGGGTCGTACCCGCGGCGTGCCCGACGCGACGGTCGCCCGGCTCCCGGTGTATCTGCGGGCGCTGCACGTGCTCGCCGACACCGGCTGCGACACGGTCTCCTCCGAGGAGCTCGCGGTCGCGGCCGGGGTGAACTCGGCCAAGCTGCGCAAGGACCTGTCGCACCTGGGCTCCTACGGCACCCGCGGGGTCGGCTACGAGGTCTCCCTGCTGGTCGACCAGATCTCCCGTGCGCTGGGTCTCACCCAGCGCTGGGCCGTCGTGCTGGTCGGGGTCGGAAACCTGGGTCACGCTCTGGCCGGCTACGCCGGTTTCGCCTCCCGCGGGTTCCGGATCGCTGCGCTCTTCGACGCGGACGCCGAGCGGGTCGGCCAAACCATCGCGGGCATCGACATCCGGCACATCGACGATCTCGACCGGGTCGTCGTCGAGGAGCAGGTGTCGATCGGCGTGATCTCGACGCCGTCCGAGGCCGCCCAGGAGGTGGCCGATCGGCTGGTCGAGGCCGGCGTCACCAGCATCCTGAACTTCGCACCCTGTGTGCTGCAGGTTCCCGACGGGGTCGACGTCCGCAAGGTCGATCTCGCGCTGGAGTTGCAGATCTTGTCCTTCCACGAGCAGCGCAAGGCCGACAATGCGTCGAGCCGTGCTGCGGTGAACGGAGCCGAGATCGCCGTCAACGGCAGCGTCACCCCGTTGCCGGCTCCGCGAGTCGACGCCCGGGAGGTCGTCGGGCAGTGAGCGCGTATCGAACCGGGACCCTCGAGCGGAGCGTGCACCAGGTATGAGTGTTGTCGTCGTCGGCCTCAACCACCGCACCGCACCGGTACGCCTGCTCGAGCGCGCGTCCGTGCCGTCCTCCGAACTCTCCGGTGTCCTCGCCGCGCTGATCAGCGGCGCGCACGTGGCCGAGGCGGTCGTCCTCTCGACCTGCAACCGCGTCGAGGTCTACGCCGCGGTCAACACGTTCCACGGCGCTCTGCACGAGATCGGTCAGGTCCTGTCGGCCCGCACCGGCGTCCACATCGCCGAGCTCGCCGATCACCTCTACGTCCACTATTCGGACGCCGCGGTGCGGCACGTGTTCTCGGTCGTGTCCGGCCTCGACTCGCTGGTCGTCGGCGAGCCGCAGATCCTCGGCCAGGTGCGCGACGCGTACAACGCCGCCGACGGGCACGGCGCGCCGGGCCGGGTCCTGCACGAGGTCATGCAGCAGGCCCTCCGGGTCGGCAAGCGCGTCCACACCGACACCGACATCGACCGCGCCGGGCAGTCGGTGGTCACCGCCGCCCTGCGCGTGGGCGCGGAACGGGTGGGCTCGCTGACCGGCCGCCGAGCGCTGATCGTCGGCGCGGGCTCGCTCGGGGCCCTCACCGCCGCCACGCTCCGCCGCGAGGGCGTCGGGCCGATCACCGTCCTCAACCGCACCGGCGGCACCGCCCACCGGGTCGCCGCGGGCGTCGGCGGCCGCGGTGGCGACCTCACCGGGCTGCGGGCCGCGCTGTCCGAGGCCGACATCGTGGTCACGGCCACCGGCGCGACCGAGGCCGTGCTCACCTACCAGGACGTCTCCGCCGCGATCACCGCACGCGGCCCCGAAGCCCCCGACCTGGCGATCCTCGACCTCGCGGTCCCGCGCGACACCGAGCGCGCGGTCGACGCGCTGCCCGGCGTCGTCGTGCTCGACATCGAGGCGCTGACCGCCGCGCTGGCGAACGAACCGGCGTCGCTGGCGGTCGAGGACGCGCGGTCGATCGTCGAAACCGAGGTCGAGGCGTTCGCGGCCTGGCAGCGGTCGACCGAGGTGGCGCCGACCGTGGTCGCGCTGCGGGCCCGGGCCGACCAGGTCGTGGCCGGTGAGCTCGAGCGCCTGCACTCCCGGTTGCCCGACCTCGACGAGGTCTCCCGCCGCGAGGTGGAGAAGACCGTCCGGCGGGTCGTCTCGACGTTGCTGCACACGCCGACGGTCCGGATGAAAGAGCTGGCCACGGCCCCTGGCGGAGACCGCTACGCTGCGGCGGTCCGGGAATTGTTCCTCCTCGACGGGCACGCGCGGCCGGCGGCCGCCGTCACCGTCGAACCGGACGGTGTCAACCCGTGGATCGTCGCCGACAGTGTCCTGAGCGAGGGGGAGGTGCGCTGATGAGTGGGCCACTGCGGCTGGGGACGCGGGCCTCGAAACTCGCGCTCGCACAGTCCGGCGACGTCGCCATCGCGGTGACGGCGGCCACCGGCCGCGAGGTCGAGCTGGTGCACATCAGCACCGAGGGCGACCGCGACCGCGCGACGCCGCTGACCCAGATCGGCGGCACCGGCGTCTTCGTCTCGGCACTGCGTGACGCGCTGCTCGCGGACGAGATCGACTTCGCGGTCCACTCGTACAAAGACCTGCCGACCGCCGCCGCGCCCGGCCTGACGATCGCCGCGGTGCCGTTCCGGGCCGACCCCCGGGACGCGCTGATCGCGCGCGACGGCCTCACACTGGAGAAGCTGCCGGCCGGTGCCCGCGTCGGCACCGGGGCGCCGCGCCGGATCGCGCAGGTGCTCTCGGCCCGTCCGGATTTGGTCTGCGTGCCGATTCGCGGGAACGTGGACACCAGGATGAACAAAGTCAACAGCGGTGAACTGGATGCGGTCGTACTGGCCGTAGCGGGCCTGGCCCGCCTCGGGCGCGCCACCGAGATCACTGAAGCGCTCGACCCGGACGTGCTGGTGCCCGCACCGGCACAGGGCGCGCTGGCCGTCGAGTGCCGTGCCGACGACACCGAGATGGTCACGCTGCTCGGCGCGATCGAGGCCTCGGCCGCACGCGCCGAGATCACGGCCGAACGGTCGCTGCTGGCTGCGCTCGAGGCCGGGTGCAGTGCCCCGGTCGCCGCCTGGGCCACGCTCGACGGCGAAACGCTCACCCTGCGGGCCCGGGTCGCGGCCCTGGACGGTACGTCCGTGCTCACCGAAGCCCGGACGATCACCGTCCCTCACCCGTACGACAGTTTGCACACCGACGCCGAAGCGGTCGGGAAGCAGCTCGCTGCCGACCTCCTCGCCGCAGGCGCCGACACCCTGATGGGGAGAACCGCATGACCCGTCGCTCCACGACCGGCCGAATTACGTTCGTCGGGGCAGGCCCCGGCGACCCGGGGTTGCTCACCCGGCGCGCGCTCGAGGCCGTCTCCGACGCCGACCACATCCTGCACGACCGGTCGCTGCCGCCCACGCTGCTCGCCGCGGTGGTAACCGCCGCGCCGGCCGAGGTCGAGGTCAGTGTCGCCGAAGGCGCTGCGGGTGACGTCGCGAAGGTGCTGTTGTCCGGCGCCCGCTCCGGCCGCACGGTCGCCCGCCTGGTGGCCGGAGACCCGCTCACCTCCGAGTCGATCGTCCGCGAGGTCCAGGCCGTCGCCCGGACGTCGGTGCCGTTCGAGGTCGTACCGGGCGTGCCGCTCGCCGAGGGTGTCACCGGCTACGCCGGTGCGCCGACCGGTGGCCTGCGCACGACGGTCGAGGTCCGCGACGTGACCGCGCTCGACTTCGACGCGATGGTCGCGGTCCCCGGCTCGCTGACGCTGACGATGGACGCCGGTGACCTGCCCGCGGTCCGCGACGGGCTGCTGGCCGCCGGGATGAGCGGTCAGGCGACGATCCTGGTGACCGGCGACGGCACCACCGACACCCAGTCGACGTCGGTGGCGACGCTCGACGGCATCGTGGACGCGGCGATCGGCCTGTACGGCACGCTGGTGGTCTCGATCGGGGCCGGGGTCGGGCTGCGCGACAAGATCTCCTGGTGGGAGTCGCGGCCGCTGTACGGCTGGAAGGTCCTGGTTCCCCGCACCAAGGAGCAGGCTGGCGCGATGAGCGCCCAGCTCCGGGGCTGGGGCGCGATCCCGGAGGAGGTGCCGACGATCGCCGTCGAGCCGCCCCGGACGCCGGCCCAGATGGAGCGGGCGATCAAGGGCCTGGTCACCGGCCGGTACGAGTGGGTCATCTTCACGTCGACCAACGCGGTCAAGGCGGTCTGGGAGAAGTTCGCCGAGTTCGGTCTCGACGCCCGGGCGTTCGCCGGCGTCAAGATCGCCTGCGTCGGCGACGCCACCGCGGCGGCCGTGGAGGCGTTCGGCGTCAAGGCCGAGCTGCTGCCGAGCGGTGAGCAGTCCAGCGACGGTCTGCTGGCCGACTTCCCGCCGTACGACGAGGTGCTCGACCCGATCGACCGCATCCTGCTGCCGCGGGCCGACATCGCGACCGAGACGCTGGCCGCCGGCCTGATCGAGCGCGGCTGGGAGGTCGACGACGTCACGGCGTACCGCACCGTCCGGGCCGCCCCGCCGCCCGCGCCGATCCGCGACGCGATCAAGTCGGGCGGGTTCGACGCGGTGCTGTTCACCTCGTCGTCCACGGTCCGGAACCTGGTCGGCATCGCCGGGAAGCCGCACGCCCGCACGGTCGTGGCCTGCATCGGGCCGAAGACCGCCGACACCGCCCGCGAGCTCGGGCTGCGCGTCGACGTGCAGCCGGAGACGTCGAACGTGCCGTCGCTGGTCGAGTCGCTGGCCGAGTACGCGCTCGAACTGCGGGAGAAGCTGGCCTCGCTGCCGGCCAAGCCGCGCCGGGGGGCCAAGGCCCAGGGCCCGACGGCGGGGCGGCTGGCCCGCTGAATCGACCGGTTCGGGTGACGCACTGAACGTCACCTGAACCAGCAAACTCATGGCCGCGTGATGCACAGTGGAGAGGTGCACGGGGTACCCAGTGGTACCGCGCGGCCGGGAGAGGGAGATAGCTGATGAGCGGGACGTTGCGGCGCGCCACGGGTGGTGCCCCGTCGCTGGAGAAGCTCTGCCCCGGTCTGTCGCCGGGCAGCGGTGGCGGCGGTGGCGGGTTCCCGACCGTCCGGCCGCGGCGTCTCCGGCAGAGCTCGGCCATGCGCCGGCTCGTGTCCGAGGTCCGGGTGCACCCCGCCGACCTGGTTCTCCCGCTGTTCGTCAAGGAAGGGATCCCGGAGGCGCGGCCGATCCGGTCGCTGCCGGGCGTCTTCCAGCACTCCCGGGACTCTCTGAAGCGTGCCGCCGCCGAAGCGGTGGCGGCCGGCACCGGCGGCATCATGCTGTTCGGGGTGCCGACCGAGCGTGACCACTGCGGCACGACCGACGCGGTGCTGAACACCGCGATCGAAGACGTGATCGCCGAGGTCGGAGACGACACGGTCGTGATGAGCGACCTGTGTCTGGACGAGTTCACCGACCACGGGCACTGCGGGATCCTGGCCGCGGACGGCTCGGTCGACAACGACGCCACGCTGCTGCGGTACGCCGAGATGGCGGTGGCCCAGGCCGACGCCGGGGCGCACGTGCTCGGGCTGTCCGGAATGATGGACGGCCAGGTCGGCGTCGTCCGGGCGGCCCTGGACGCGGCCGGGCACACCAACACCGTGATCCTGGCCTACGCGGCGAAGTACGCGTCCGGGTTCTACGGGCCGTTCCGGGACGCGGTGGAGTCGCAGCTCAAGGGCGACCGGAAGACCTACCAGCAAGACCCGCCGAACGCCGCCGAGGCACTGCGTGAGGTCGCGCTCGACATCGCCGAGGGCGCGGACATCGTGATGGTGAAGCCGGCGCTGCCCTACCTCGACGTGCTGCGGCAGGTCGCCGACGCGGTCGACGTGCCGGTGGCGGCGTACCAGGTCTCGGGTGAGTACGCGATGGTCGAGGCGGCGGCGGCGAACGGGTGGATCGACCGCGAGCAGGTCATGCTCGAGACGCTCGTCGGCGCCCGTCGGGCCGGCGCCGACTTCGTGCTCACGTACTGGGCCACCGAAGCTGCCGGGCTGCTGGAGCGTCAGTGAGGCGGGCCGGCGGCCCGTTTGGTCAGTAGCACCAGGATCGGCACCAGCGGGACGAGCCACCAACCCAGGGTGGCCACGGCCCAGACCATCGACGTGAAGCCGGTCGCCAGATAGCGGACCGCCAGCAGGACGGCGACCAGCGTGCCGGCCCAGCCGGCCGCGGTCTTGGCGGCCATCGCCCAGGACGCGGTGCCGCCTCGGCGGACGAGCGCGACGCAGGCCAGCAGCAGCAGCGGGATCGCGGCCAGCCGTCCGGCGACCGTGGCGGCGTCCGCGGTGTGGTTCGCGGTGACCCAGGTGGTGACCGGGTCGGGCATCCAGTTCAGGCGCCGGCCGACCGTCGAGCTCAGGTCGAAGGCGTCGCCCAGCCAGGGTGGGGCGGTCAGCGGGCCGCCGACCAGCAGCGAGCGGATGCGCGGGGTCTGGGCGATCGCGTCGACGAGCGCGAGCAGTGTGAGGCCGAGGAGCCAGGTGCTCCAGGCCCGGCGGCCGCCGCGGCTCCTGATCGGCGGGCACTGCAGCCGCTCCCACGGCACCCGCCGGCGCGTCTTCACCGCCGGCGCGCGGTAATCCCGGCTCGGCGCTCCCGGCGGCGCCCACGGCGCCCGCTGCGGAGGCGGCCCCCCGTTCGGAACCGCGGGCCCGATCGGTGGAGATGCGCCGATCGGTGGGGACGCGCCGATCGGTGGGGACGCGCCGATCGGTGGGGACGCGGCCCGGATCTTCGCGGCGGCGCCCTGCAGGCGGGCGGCTCCCTCTTTCAGGCGGCCGACGGCCACCTGAGCCGGCGACGGGCCCTCCAGCGCCGGAGCGGCCTTCTGCGCGGGCGCAACGGCCTGCCCCATCGAGCGGCCCGACTCGGCCGAGCGGGCCGATGCCACCTCGAGCGGAGCGCCTCCCGCCCGACGGGAGAAGCGGTCGGCCAGGTACGCGACGAAGTCCAGCGGCGGAGCGTCGGCCCCAGGATCCGCGGACGACGACGGCGGGACACCCTCGAACGGTTTCGTGGGCGCGGGCCGGTACCGGATCGCGTTGTCGACCTCGGACGGGAGCCAGTCGTCGCGGTCGGCGAACGAACCGACCTGGCGCACGATCCAGTCCAGCGGCGGCCGCGCGGCCGGCTCCTTCGCGAGGCAGCGCCCGATCAGCTCGGCCAGCCCGGGAGGCAGCCCGGACAGGTCCGGCGGAGCGCTCGACACCCGGTGGGCCACCGCGAACGACTGCCCGGCGCCGAACGGCGCGAGGCCGGTCGCCGCGTGCGCGAGTACCGCACCCAGCGAGAACACGTCACTGCTCGGCGCCAGCACGGCGCCCGCGAGGTGCTCGGGCGACATGTAGCCGGGCGTGCCCAGCAGCGGGCCGTCGCCGGTGAGATCGATGCCCTCGACCGCCTTCGCGATGCCGAAGTCGATCACCCGGGGCCCGTTCTCGGAGAGCAGGACGTTCGAGGGCTTGAGGTCGCGGTGGATCACCCCGGCCCGGTGGATCATCGAGAGCGCCTCGGCCAGGCCCGCCGCCAGCGCCCGGACCGTGTGCTCCGGGAGTGCCCCGTGCTCGGTGAGTA
Source organism: Cryptosporangium sp. NPDC051539 (assembly GCF_044454545.1). NCBI lineage: Bacteria > Bacillati > Actinomycetota > Actinomycetes > Cryptosporangiales > Cryptosporangiaceae > Cryptosporangium > Cryptosporangium sp. NPDC051539. The sequence continues at coordinate 218,750 of NZ_JBITDV010000011.1, forward strand.
CCTGAGAAAGAGACTGACCCCGGATGTACTCGGTCGCGAGCCAGGGCGGATCCGCGTCCGGGTCGGCGTCGAGCATCGCCGCGGTGAACGGACCGCCGACCTGCCGGGCCAGCGCTATCTCGCGGCGGAACCGCGTCCGGAAGTCGGGGTTGATCGCGAGGTGGCCGTGCACGGCCTTGACCGCGACCAGCCGGCCGCCCGGCGACCGGCCCAGGTACACGGTGCCCATGCCGCCGGTTCCGAGCACGCCGACCAGGCGGTACTGCCCGAGCTGTCCTACGGTCGGTGCGCTCACTGAGGCTGGGCTCCTTCCCCGTTCGCCCGGGGCCGGCACACCCTCCGTGCCTACCCGGCCCGGCCCCGGGCCCCAGCAACCATCCTCTGCCTCTCAGTCAAGCTCACGTCGCACGGCCGTACGCGTCCGCGTACTCGTAGACCCGCTCGACGTACGCGGGTACCCGGTTGTAGCTGTAGACGGCGGACGACCAGCCGTCGGCGGTGGACAGGTTCTGGCCGCCCGCGCAGAGGTAGTACCCGGCGGCGAGTGCGGCGTCGTCGATGTCGTAGGGGTCGGCGCGGCCGTTGTGGTCGGCATCAACCGACCAGGCCTTCCAGGTCGAGGGCAGGAACTGCATCGGGCCGATCGCGCGGTCCCACTGACGGTCGCCGTCGAGCGTCCCGCCGTCGGTGTCGCGGACGCGTTCGACGCCGATCCCGGCCAGCGGGACGCCGATGATCGGCTTCGTGCTCGTGCCGTCGGGCGCGAGGCCGGCGCCTCCGTAGCGTCCGTGGTTGGACTCGACGGCACCGATTCCGGCGAGCAGCGTCCAGGAGAGTTTGCAGCTCGGCTCGGCCGTGGTGAGCACGGCCTCGGCGTAGCCGTACGCCTGGAGCGCGACCGGGGGGATGTCGATCTGGCGCAGCGCGTTCGCCCAGTGCGCGAGGGCGTCGGCGGGGCGGGGGGAATGCTCTTCCGGCCGTTCCTGCGGAACCAGCGCCTGCGCGCTGGGAGACGGCAGAAGCGTCGGCGGTTCGGCCGACGGGCTGGCCGGAGTCGCGACGACCCGGGGCGGGGCGGGGGGTGCGGTGAGCGGGGGTTGCGTCTCGCCGCGGCTCCAGCCCCAGACCGCCCAGCTCGCGCCGGCCAGGCAGAGCACGAACGCGGCGGCGCCGGCGACCGGGGCCAGGTAGCGGCGCGCGGGGCTGCGGGGGGACCAGGCGTGCGGGTGGGCGGTCCGCTCGTCCGGGGTGAGCTCGGGCCACGGACTGAGCGGTGGTGGCTCGGGTATCTCGCCGAGGTCGTCGACGATCTCGGCGGTACCCCAGCCGCCGCCGGTGGCCGGGGTCACCGGCTCCACCGACGGCCGGGCCCACCTGCCGTCGGCGGTACCGGCGGTACTGGCGGTACTGGGAGCACTGGCGGCTCGGGCGGCCTGGTCGGTCTGCTGGGCCCAGGCTTCGGCGTGGTGGGTCCAGGCTTCGGCGGCCAGCCGCCACGGCTCGGGGGATTGCGGTCGCTCAGGATCGTTAGCGTCTTCTTCGTCGGAATTGCCCGTTTCGGTGCGCACCGTCACAGAGTGCCGCCTCCGACCGCCGGACGCACGCTTTCCGGGCAGGTAGTTCAACTCATGTGCGCAGGTCGGAGCAGTTGTCATGATGACACCATGACCACGCCGACCCCCGACGCCGTCCGGACCACGCTCGCCGAGCTGGTCCACGAGCAGGTCCTCACCTCCGAGCAGGCCGACACGGTGTCGAACCGGCTCACCGCCCTCTGGGCACCAGCGACTTCCTCCCCGCGACGGGGCCGCATCGTGGAGGTCGCCGGCTACCTCGGCGGTGCGATGGTGCTCGGTGGTGCGGCCGCGATCGTCGTCCCGACCTGGGATTCGTTTCCGGCCCCGGCCCGGTTCCTGCTGGCGGTCGTCGTGACCGTCCTGCTGCTCGGCGGGACGGTCGCGGCCCGGTTCGCGCAGTTCGGCGAGGCCGACGCCCGGCACCGCCTGGCGTCCGCGCTCGGTGCCCTGGCTGCGGGGGCTGCGGCGATCGCGGCGGCGGTCCCGGCGGACGACGCGCACGAGCTGCTCGCCGGCTCGATCGCGGCGCTGGCGGTCGCGGTCCCGGCCTACGCGCTGGTGCGTGGGGCGCCGCTGCTGGCCGGCGCCTGGCTGGCGTCGTCGCTGCTGATCGGTGACGTCCTCGACCGGTCGCAGGTCGAGGGTCTGCTGCCCTGGGGGCTCGCGTTCGCGGTCGTCGGCGCGCTGTGGCTGCTTCTGGCCGTGCCGGTGCTGGGGAACCCGGTGAAGGAGCCCGGGCTGGTCGCGGCCCTCGGGGGGTGCACCGGCTTCGGCGCGGCCGAGGCGCTGATCACCGAAGACAAGGTGCCCCTGACGATCGTCGGCCTGGTGATCGGGGCCGGGTTCGCGGCGGCGGCGCTCGCGCTCTACCTCGGTACCCGGACGTGGCCGGCGCTGATTCCGGCCGTCCTGATCGCGCTGGTGGTGCCCGCGACCGCGCTGGCCGGCCTGTTCGACAACGTGCTGGCGGCTGGGTTCGCGGTGGTGATCATCGGCGCAGTGCTGCTGGTTGCGGGCGGCGTCGCACTGGCGACCCGCCGCCCGCAACCCCGGACTCAGTGACCCCGGTCGATCCATTCCTGCAGATGCGGTGCCTCGGCGCCGATCGTCGTCGTGTCGCCGTGGCCGGTGTGCACGACGGTGCTGGCCGGTAGGTCGAGCAACCGGCCCCGGATCGACTCGATGATCGTCGGGAAGTCCGAGTACGACCGGCCGGTCGCGCCCGGGCCGCCGGAGAACAATGTGTCACCGGAGAACAGCGCGTCCAGCGCGGGCGCGTAGAAGCAGACGGCCCCGGGCGCGTGCCCCGGGGTCGCGAGCACCTCCAGCGACACTCCGGCCACCGACAGCGTCTGGCCGTCGGCCAGCTCACCGTCCGGAGCACGGTCGGGGTAGACCGCGTCCCACAACATCCGGTCGGCCGGGTTCAGCAGGATCGGCGCCCCGACGTACCCGGCCAGTTCCACGGCCGCGTTGATGTGGTCGTTGTGCCCGTGCGTGCAGGCGATCGCGGTCACGGTCCGGCCGCCGACCGCCGCCGCGATCGCGTCCGCCTCGTGCGGAGCGTCGATCACCAGGCACTCGGAGTCGTCTCCGACGATCCAGACGTTGTTGTCGACCTCCCACTCGCCGCCGTCGAGCGCGAAGATCCCGGACGTGACGATGCGGTCGATCCGGACCGTCACTCGAACACCACGACCGAGCGCAGCACGTCACCGTGGTGCATCTTCTCGAACGCGGCCTCGACCCCGTCGAGCGGAATCGTCTCGGTGACGAACTTGTCGAGCGGCAGCCGGCCCTGCAGGTACAGGTCGATCAGCATTGGGAAGTCGCGGCTGGGCAGGCAGTCGCCGTACCAGGACGACTTCAGCGCGCCGCCGCGTCCGAACACGTCGATCAGTGGCAGTTCGAGCGTCATGTCCGGCGTCGGGACGCCGACCAGCACGACGGTGCCGGCCAGGTCACGGGCGTAGAACGCCTGCTTGTAGGTCTCCGGGCGGCCGACGGCCTCGATCGCCACGTCGACGCCGAAGCCGTCGGTGAGGTCCTGCACCGCCTTGACGACGTCGTCGACCTCGCGGGCGTTGATCGTGTGGGTCGCGCCGAACTCCTTCGCCCACTCGAGCTTGCGGGGGTCGACGTCGATCGCGATGATCCGCCGCGCACCGGCCAGGTACGCCCCGGCGATCGCGCCGTCGCCGACGCCACCGGCGCCCCAGACCGCGACGCTGTGACCACGGCCGACGCCACCGGTGTTGATCGCCGCGCCGATGCCGGCCATCACGCCGCAGCCGAGCAGACCGGCTACCGCGGGGGCGGCCTTCTCGTCGACCTTGGTGCACTGGCCCGCGGCGACCAGCGTCTTCTCGACGAACGCGCCGATCCCCAGCGCGGGCGACAGTTCGGTGCCGTCTTCCAGCGTCATCTTCTGCTTGGCGTTGTGCGTGTTGAAGCAGTACCAGGGCTGGCCGCGCAGGCAAGCACGGCAGTCGCCGCACACCGCGCGCCAATTCAGCACCACGTAGTCGCCGGGCGCGACGTTCTCGACCCCCGGGCCGACGGCCTCGACGACACCCGCTGCCTCGTGACCGAGGAGGAACGGGAAATCGTCGTTGATGCCACCCTCGCGATAGTGCAGGTCGGTGTGACAAACGCCGCAGGCCTGCACCTTCACGACGGCCTCACCGGGGCCCGGGTCGGGCACCAGAATGGCCGTGACCTGGACCGGAGCGCCTTTAGCTCGCGAAATGACTCCACGTACCTGCTGGGCCACTGCGACTCCCCTTCCCGCGCGTGCGCACCGGAGAGCGGACGCCCCGGCGCGTGCGGTGATTGTTACGGGACGATGATCCTCCAGAGAAGCCTACTGACGGGGAGAACGCCGGTGGACAGGGTGGTCATCGTCGGAGCATCGCTCGCCGGCTGGTCGTCGGCGCGTTCGCTGCGGCTGGGCGGCTTCGACGGCGTGATCGACCTGGTCGGTGAGGAACCGCATCGTCCGTACGACCGTCCGCCGCTCTCGAAGGCCTATCTGGCCGGAGATCTCGACCTCGACGGCATCTCCCTGCTGACCGACGGCGAGGACGCCTCGGTCACCTGGCGCCTCGGCGTCCGCGCCGTCGGCCTGCGCGAACGCACCGTGGTGCTGGCCTCCGGCGAGGAGCTGACCGGCGACGCGGTGGTGATCGCCACCGGCACCGCACCGCGCCTGCTGCCCGCCGCCGCCGGGCTGCGGGGCGTCCACACCCTCCGTTCGAATCTGGATGCGGACGCTCTGCGAGCGGCGTTCGTGCCGGGCGCGCGGGTCGTCGTCATCGGGGCCGGGTTCATCGGGGCCGAGGTCGCGTCGACGGCGTCGAAGCTCGGGGCGTCGGTGTCCGTGCTGGACGCGGCCCCCGAGCCGATGGCGCAGGTGTTCGGCCCCGAGATGGCGGCCGTGGTGAGGGGCCTGCACGGCCAGCACGGCGTACCGCTGGAGACCGGGGTCTCGGTGGCCGGGTTCTCGTCCGCCGACGGTGCGGTGACCAGCGTCGTACTGGGCGACGGACGGGAGCTGCCCGCGGACGTCGTCGTGGTCGGCATCGGCGTGGTGCCGTCGGTGGGGTGGCTCGAAGGATCCGGCGTGGCGCTCGACAACGGCGTGCTCGTCGACGCGGCCGGACGGACGTCGGTGCCGGGCGTCTGGGCCTGCGGTGACGTCGCCCGGTACCCGTCGGGGCGGGCCGGTGGGCCGATCCGGGTCGAGCACTGGACCCATGCCCGGGAGCACGGGGCCGCGGTCGCCAAGGGGCTGCTGGGCGAGCCGGTGGAGTACGACCCGGTGCCGTACGTCTGGAGCGAGCAGTACGGCGTGATGGTGCAGTTCGCCGGGTTCGTGCAGCCGGGGGACTCGGTCGAGGTGGTCGACGGAGACCCGGCCGACCACCGGTTCGTCGCCGCCTACAAACGGGAGGGCCGGTTGGTCGCGGTGCTCGGGGCCAGGATCCCGCGGACGTTCGTGCGACTGCGACGGGAGCTCATGACGGTGTGAGTCCGTCACTACAGACAGAACGGTGGCCGCGGACCCTCCCGATCCGCGGCCACCGAGTTTCCGAGGGTGGTCAGCCCTTCAGATTGAGCGTCAGCTTATTGCCGTCGCCGGCGAGCAGTGTCGTCAGGAGCGGGGTCAGCAGACCGCAGTGCGTGAAAGCCGGGATCTTGTAGGTGCCTTCCACCGTCGTCGTCGAGAAGATGTCGATCGGCGTGGTGTTCCTGAGCGTCGCGCTGGTCGCCGCCCTCGTGGTGCAGCCGGGGCTGACCAGGTTGAGCCCCGGCAACGAGTCCTGGAAGACCCGCAGTACCCGCAGCTTGAACGTCGTCGTCGTGGACAGTGTGTTCGCGCCCAGGTCGACGGTGCCGGTCAGCCCGCCCTGCGGCACGATCCGGACGATCGACGTGGTCGGGATCAGGCTCGCGAGCTTGAGGTGCACGGTGAGGTCGGGGATCTCGGCCGTACCGGTGAGCGTTTTGGCGTCCAGGTCGATCGAGGTCTTCACGACCGACGTGGGGATGGCGGCGGTGACCTTCTGCTTGGCGAGGAAGGTCGTGCCGGTGGTGTTCGCGAAGACCAAGTCGATCGGGGCGGCCTGAGCCGGCTGCGCGAGGGCGAGGGCGACGACGGAGGCCGCCGCGGCGGCGGTCAGCGTGGTGAGCAGACGACGCAGGGGACGCACGAGTTCCTCCTTGAACGCGGGGTCGCTCACGTTACTGGCGGGTAATGCTGATTAGCCAGCGAATGATGGCAACTTCGTCCGCACGCACAAAGCTCAAAGAAATCTTGCGCGTCCGTCTTCCAATTCGTAGACCGCGCCGACCAGCTTCACCGAGCCGTCGGCGACCGCGTCGGCGATGGCCGGGGAGCGCTCGATCAGCAGGTTGATCACCCGGACGACGTTGTAGCCGATCGCCCGGTTGAGCTGTTCTTCCTTCGTGCCCCCCTCGCGCTGGGCCTGCAGCGTGATCGGCAGCACCCGCTCGACCAGGTCACGTACCGAACCGCTCGGCTCGAGTTGACCGGACGCGGTCTCGGCCGCGGCCTTGAGCGCGCCGCACGACTCGTGCCCCATCACGACCACGAGCGGGACGTGCAGCTGGGTGATCGCGAACTCGATGCTGCCGAGCACCGCGAAGTCCACGATCGGCCCGGCCGTGCGGCACACGAACAGGTCGCCGAGGCCCTGGTCGAACACGATCTCGGCCGGAACCCGCGAATCGGCGCAGCCCAGGACGGCCGCGAACGGCTCCTGACCGGCGACGAGCTGCACCCGGCGGGCGTCGTCCTGATTCGGGCGGGCGGGTGAGCCGGCGGCGAAGCGTGCATTACCGGCCACCATCAGCGCGTACGCCTCGTCGGGAGTGGGACGCACCGGAAATTCCACGGGCTGAGCAGACACGGCGGCTCCTCTGGAGTCGTCAGGGGCCTCGGAAAGCGACCCGAGTCTCCTGTATACGACTGTATTGGCACGACTGCCTAACCGATGTGCGCGTCACCACGCCCCCGACGAGACGTCTACGGCCGGTAGTTGACACAATGGCGGCGTGAGCTATCCCGACGACGCGCCCCTCTCGGCCGACTGGTTCGCGCGCGCCAGCACCGTCGTGCCCGGCGGGGTCAACTCGCCGGTCCGGGCGTTCCGGGCGGTCGGCGGTACGCCCCGGTTCATGGTCCGAGGCCGCGGGCCCTACCTGCACGACGTCGACGGCCGGGAGTACGTCGATCTGGTCTGCTCGTGGGGGCCACTGCTGCTCGGCCACGCGCATCCCGACGTCGTCGCCGCGCTCGCCGACGCCGCGAGCCGGGGCACCAGCTTCGGGACACCGAGCCTCGGTGAGGTCGAGTTGGCCGAGGAGATCGTCGCCCGGGTCGAGCCGGTCGAGCAGGTCCGCCTCGTCAACTCCGGCACCGAGGCGACGATGAGCGCGCTCCGGCTGGCCCGGGGCGTCACCGGCCGCAGCAAGGTCGTCAAGTTCGCCGGCAACTACCACGGGCACGTCGACGCGCTGCTGGCCGCGGCCGGGTCGGGCGTCGCCACGTTCGGGCTGCCCGACACGCCCGGAGTCACCGGCGCGAGCGCGGCCGACACGATCGTGCTGCCCTACAACGACGCCGACGCGCTGAAGGCCGCGTTCGCCGAGCACGGTGACGGGATCGCGGCGGTGATCGTCGAGGCGGTGCCCGCGAACATGGGCGTCGTCCCGCCGGTCGGCGGCTTCGACGTGCTGATGCGGGAGCTCTGCACGAGCGCCGGCGCGCTGCTGATCAGCGACGAGGTGATGACCGGCTTCCGGATCTCCCGGGCGGGCTGGTTCGGCGCGTCCGGGGGCCGGGTCGTTCCCGACCTGTTCACGTTCGGCAAGGTGATGGGCGGCGGTCTGCCTGCCGCGGCGTTCGGCGGCAAGGCGGACGTGATGGCCGCGCTCGCTCCGGCCGGTCCCGTCTACCAGGCCGGAACTCTCTCCGGTAACCCGCTGGCCTGCGCGGCCGGCCTGGCCACGCTGCGCGCGGCGACGGACGAGGTCTACGCGGCGGTCGACGCTTCGGCCGGACGAGTGGCCAGGTTGGCGTCCGAGGCGTTGACTGAAGCCGGTGTGCCCCACCGGGTGCAGGCGGCTGGCAACCTGTTCTCGGTGTTCTTCGGCGCCGGTGAAGTCCTCGACTTCGACGGCGCCAGGCGGCAGGACACCGCGGCCTACGCGGCGTTCTTCCACGCGATGCTGGCCGAGGGCGTCTACCTGCCGCCCAGTGCCTACGAAGCGTGGTTCCTGTCGGCGGCGCACGACGACGAAGCTCTGGGTCGCGTCGCGGCAGCGCTGCCGGTAGCGGCCCGCGCTGCGGCAACGGCCCGGACGGGAGACTGAGTTGACGGTCACGACCATCGTGCACGTGATTCGACACGGCGAGGTGTACAACCCGGGCGGCATCCTCTACGGACGCCTGCCCGGCTACAAGCTGTCGCCGCTCGGCGAGCAGATGGCCAAGGTGACGGCCCAGCACCTGGCCGGTCGTGACGTCACGCACCTGTTCGTCAGCCCGATGGAACGCGCGCAGCAGACGATGGAGCCGTTCGCCGAGCAGTTCGGCCTCGAACCGACAGTCGACGACCGGCTGATCGAGGCGACGAACCTGTTCGAGGGCAAGCCGTTCGGCCCCGGCGACGGGCTCTGGCGGCACCGCAAGTACTGGCACTACCTGCGCAACCCGTTCCGTCCGTCCTGGGGCGAGCCGTACGCGCAGCAGGCCGAGCGGATGTTCTCGATCGTCTCCGACGCCCGGAAAGCCGCGGCCGGTCACGAGGCGGTGTGCATCTCGCACCAGTCGCCGATCGTCATCCTGCGGCGGCACCTGGAGAAGAAGACGCTCTGGCACGACCCCCGGCGTCGTCAGTGCGCGCTGGCCAGCGTCACGTCGGTGCGATTCGAGGACGACGAGGTGGCCGGCGTGGAGTACGCCGACCCGGCCGCCGCCCTGATCGCCCAGTCGAAGACCGCGCAGACCGAGCGAGGCGCCTGACACCATGTCCTTCCCCTCCTGGCTCCTCCGCGGGATCGCCGTCGCCTCGCTGGCCGTGCTGGCCGCCTGCTCGACGGGGTCGGACGCCGTGGACCAGGACTCGGGTGGCTCGCTGCGGTTCGTGGCGGGTTCCGGGGCGTCCAAGTTCTACGAGGCCGGCGATCGCAAGCAGGCGCCGGACATCTCCGGCACGCTGCTCGACGGCGGCAAGTTCACGCTCAGCCAGGCGCGGGGCGACGTCGTCGTGTTCAACTTCTGGGGCTCGTGGTGCGGGCCGTGCCGCGCCGAGGCCGACGACCTGGAGCGGGTCTACACCGCGACCAAGGCGAGCGGGGTGCGGTTCGTCGGCGTCAACGTGAAAGACACCGAGTCGCGGGCGAAGGCGTTCGACGTCAACTTCAAGATGTCGTACCCGAGCCTGTTCGACTCGGCCGGGCGGGTCGCGCTGCAGCTCCAGGCGGTACCGCCGAACGCGGTGCCGGCGACGATCATCATCGATCGCGACGGGAAAATCGCCGCGGTGTTCCGCAAGGGCCTGCTGGACGACGAGTTGCAGCCGGTGGTCGAGCGGGTCGCGGCGGAGAAGCCGTGAGCCTTCCCGAACTCGTCACCGAGGGGCCGCTGGTCGTCGCGGCCGGGGTGAGCGCGCTGGCGGGGCTGGTCAGCTTCCTCTCGCCGTGCGTGCTGCCGCTGGTGCCGGGTTACGTCTCGTACGTCACCGGGATCGCCGGCGCCGACCTGGACGCGGCACTCGGCACGGATCCGTCCGGCCGGCCGGTGGAGGCCGCTCCGGCCGGTGGTGTGGCGTTGGCGACCCGGGCCGAGGCGCCTCCGCGGGTGCGCGTACGCGGGAAACTGCTGCTCGGGAGCCTGCTGTTCGTCGCCGGGTTCACCGCGGTCTTCACTCTGCTGGCGTTCGCGACCGGGGGACTGGGCTCGTTCCTGCTCGAACACGAGCAGGCGCTGCAGCGGGCGGTCGGGGCGCTGGTCATCGTGTTCGGCCTCGGCTACCTGGGCGTCCTGCCGGGGTTGCAGCGGGAGACCAGGGTCCGCTGGCTACCCGCGTCCGGGCTGGCCGGGGCCCCGCTGCTCGGCGCGGTGTTCGGGCTCGGCTGGATCCCGTGCGTCGGCCCGACGCTCGGCGCCGTGCTGGGGCTGGCCGTCGTCCAGGGCGGGGCCGGGCGGGGCGCGTTGCTCGCGGTGGCCTACTGCATCGGGCTCGGGGTGCCGTTCGTGCTGTTCGCGCTGGGGTTCCGGCGGGTGCTGGGTGCGTTCGCGGTCGTGCGTCGGCACAGCGTGTGGGTCGTCCGGATCGGTGGGGTGCTGCTGATCGCGGTCGGCGCCCTGCTGTTGCTCGGTGGGTGGGACGACCTGGTGATCTGGGTGCGCAGCGTGTTCGGCGCCGGAGGAGTGGCGCTCTGATGTCGACCACGACCCCACCGGACTCCGCCGAGACCCGCGCCGACGACGAGGCCGTCACCGGGCTCGCCACCGCGCCGGAGGACGCAACCGCGCGCGAAGACCGTCGCGCGGGCCGCACCGACCCGGACGGCGACGGGCCCGGCGGCCGCGGACCCGGCGCCTGGGGCCCGGGCGGGTGGAACGCGCTGGCGGCGGCACCCCGGCGCTGGTGGCGCCAGCTGACGAGCATGCGCACCGCGCTGGTGTTGCTGTTCCTGCTCGCGCTGGCCGCGGTACCGGGCAGCACGTTCCCGCAGCGCTCGCTGAACCAGGCCAAGGTCGAGCAGTACTTCAGCCAGCACCCGACGCTCGCCCCGATCCTCGACAAACTCTCGGCGTTCGACGTCTTCGCCGCGCCCTGGTTCGCGGCGATCTACCTGCTGCTGTTCGTCTCGCTGGTCGGCTGTCTGGTCCCGCGGATCCGCGTCCACGGCCGGGCTCTGGTCAGACGGCCACCGGCCGCACCACGGAACCTCGGCCGCCTGCCGGTCTCCGCGACCGCGGAGGTGGGTGGCGAAGCGGCCGTGGCGGCCGCCGCCGTCCGCCGGACCCTGCGGAAGAACCGCTGGCGGACGGTGGAACGCACCGAGCCGTCCGGCGCGGTGACGGTCAGCGCCGAGAAGGGCTACCTGCGGGAGACCGGGAACCTCGCGTTCCACGTGGCGCTGGTCGCGCTGCTGGTCGGCGTCGCCTCCGGCTCGATGTGGGGCTGGAAGGCCAGCATGCTGGTCGTCGAGGGCAACGCGTTCTGCGACACCGTGCAGGCCTACGACTCGTTCACCCCCGGCACCCGGATGCGCGACGCGTCGCTGCCGCCGTTCTGCGTGCAGCTGGACGATTTCCAGGGCACGTACCTGGCCAACGGTCAGCCGAAGGACTTCCTGGCCAAGGTGAAGTACGTGGAGGGCGACCGCGCGTACCGGGAAGACCCGGACCGGTCGTACGACATCAAGGTCAACCACCCGCTGCGGCTCGACGGCGCGAACATCTACCTGATCAACCACGGCTACGCGCCGGTGCTGCGCTACACCGACAAGTACGGGACGGTGTTCGAGGAGTCCCCGGCGTTCCTGCCGCAGGACGCGCAGCTCACCAGCGAGGGCGCCTTCCTCCTGCCGGACGCCAACCAGAATCCGAAGTCGACCGACCGTGCCCGCGACGTGCAGATGGCGTTCACCGGCTTCTTCCTGCCGACCGCGCCGACGTCCGGGCCGCCGATCCGGTCGGTACGCCCGGAACTGGCCGACCCGGCGGTCACGCTGGTCGGGTACCGCGGTGACACCGGGCTCGACTCCGGGATCCCACGGTCGGTCTACTCGATCGACCAGAACCAGGTCGACAGCGGCGCGCTGAAGTCCGTCGGCTCGAAGAAGCTTTCGATCGGCGAGACCTGGACGCTCGACGACGGCACCAAGCTGCAGTTCGTCGGCGTCAAGGAGTTCATGACCGTGCAGGTCGGCCACGATCCGGGCGAGAAGATCGTGCTGGTCGCGGCCGCGTTCATGCTCGTCGGCCTGATCACGTCGCTCACCGTGCGGCGCCGCCGGCTGTTCGTCCGGATCTCGCCCGACGGCCGGATGGACGTCGGCGGCCTGGCCCGGACCGACCCCGACCGGTTCACCGAAGAATTCGATGTGCTGTCCCAGCGGCTCGCCGACGCCGCCGGTGTCGCGCAACCGCCACCTGACGCACCCGCCGACACCAAGGAGTCGGTCGCCGTGGGGAAAGAAGGATCGTCATGACGGACGCCCAACTCGCGGACCTCTCGAACACGCTGCTCGTCGTCGCGATCCTGGCGTACACGATCGCGATGTTCGGCTACGCCGTGGAGTTCGCTTTCGGACGGAAGGGCCTGGTCGCGGCACGTGCGGCCACGCCGGCGCAGCGGAACCGGGTCCTGGTGGGGGCCGGCGGACCGGCTTCCGACGCGCCGGTGTCGCCGGCCCGGCCGGCCGTGGCTCCCGTGCCCTCACCGGGCGGGCGGGCCGCGTGGTTCGGCCGGGCCGCGGTGGTCGCGGCGGTCCTCGGTGCGCTCGCGCAGCTCGGCTGCCTGGCGTCGCGGGGAATCGCGGCCGGGCGGGTGCCCTGGGGCAACATGTACGAGTTCGTGTCGGTCGCCTGTGTGGTCGGCACGATCACGTGGCTCGTGGTCTCGGCCCGGCGGCCGGTGCGGTACCTGGGCATGTTCGTGATGCTGCCGGTGGTGCTGCTGCTGGGGCTGGCCGGGACCGTGCTGTACGTGGACGCCGGGCCGCTGATGCCGGCGCTGAACTCGTACTGGCTCTGGATCCACGTCTCCACCGCGTCGATCTCGGTCGGGATCTACCTGGTCGGCGGCGTGATGTCGGTGCTGTACCTGCTGCGCGACGGTTACGACCGCCGGGTCGCGGCGGGCCGGCCGGCGAACGCGCCGGGCTTCCCGTTCGGGGTGGGACGGCATCTGCCCGGTGCGGACGGGCTGGAGCGGCTCACGTTCCGCCTGCACGCGTTCGGGTTCCCGATCTGGACGTTCGCGATCATCTGCGGGGCGATCTGGGCCGAGGCGGCGTGGAGCCGGTACTGGGGCTGGGACCCCAAGGAGACCTGGGCGTTCATCTCCTGGGTCGTGTACGCCGCCTACCTGCACGCCCGGGCCACGACGGGCTGGCGCGGGCGCCGCGCCGCCTTCATCGCGGTGGTCGGTTTCGTCACGATGATGATCAACCTCTACGTGATCAACTTCGCGGTCAGCGGTCTCCACTCCTACAGCGGGCTTTAGTGGGCGGCCCGCCGAGAACGACGCTGACAGCCGCGCCACACGACTTGAGTATGACCAATACGGGGCGTCGTGTGGCGCGGATGTCAGCGTCGCTCTCGGCGGGCTCCAGGTCAGAGCGCGGCGCTGGCGCGCCTTGAACGGCGCTGGCGCGCCTTGAACGGCGCTGGTGTGCTACTTGGTTTGGGTGACCGGTGCGGGGTGTCTGGTGGCGCGGGGGTGGGCTCTCCCTCGGAGGGCTCTCGGCCCGGGCGCGGCGCTGGCGCGCCTTGAACGGCGCTCGTGCCGATCGGTGCGGGGTGTCTGGTGGCGCGGAGGTTGGTGCCGCTCTTGGTGGGCTCTCGGCCCGGGTGCGGGGCCGCGCGCCTTTGAGTGGCGGCGTGCCTTCGGCGCGGTGGCGGGCCGGGTCGGTGGTTCGGGGCGAGGCCATTCGGCAGCCTGGGAGCGGGATCGGCGCGTTGTGGGGTATGCCACTTCGGGCCTTGTGTGGGGTGGGTCGGAACCTTAATTCTCGGGTGCGGTCAGCGGCGGTCCGGGGGTGGCTGGTCCGGGGGTGAGGGCTGATCGTCCGAACGGGGGGTGTCGTCCCGGCGGCGATAGGCAAGGGCGGCTTCGTAGTCGTCGCCCCGGAGCCAGCCGACCACCACCACGTCCTCGTGTTCGGCCTGCTGCGCCATGGTTCCGTCCCCCTCGATGCCGGTCACGTTATCGACAAATTACCCCAAAGTTCCGAATCCGGGTGGTAGGTAACGGTCGTATCGGGCGTCACAGCCGTCACGACGTGCGGGTCGTCCGTTCGGCTGTCCATAGTGGACCAGCAGGTCCGCCGTTCGGCGGAGGGATCCGCAAAACCGCATTAAGAAGCGCTTAAGAAGACGTTCCGGAGTGGACTAACTACGCGGCGCTGTCATCTGTTAGACGTTCACTCAGAAACTCCGGCGAGGCTGGACCGGCGAGTAACACATGGCCTACCGTGTCCCACGACTCTCCGAACGTCCGCCGTTCACCATGGATGGCGTCGGGTAGTCGTCGCCTAATCGAAAGAACCGGGGAACCGAGTTCCCGGGGTGAATCCGCCGTCGAGGCGGTAGGGCAGCTCCCGCCCGAACCCGTCAGCTAACCCGGTCGGCGACCTAGTGGGAGTAAGGAGTGCCGCGCCAGTGAGATCCGTTCGGACTCACGCTCGTCGTCCGATCGTTCTGGTCAGCGTCTTGGCTGCGATTCTCAGCCTCGCGCTGTTACCGGCAGGCGGCGCCAGCGCGGCACCGTCGCTCACCGATGCCGAGAAGCAACTCGATGCGCTCGGCGTCAAGATGGACAAAGTCAACGAGCAGATGAACAGCGCCAAGGTCCAGCTCAAGCGGGTCAAGACCCAGCAAGCCGGGCTGAACCGTCAACTCTCGGCGTCGCAGGCCAAGCTCGACGCCTCGCAGGAGGCGGTCGGCAAGATCGCCGCCGCTGCCTACCGCGACGGGCGGATGCGCCTCTCGTCGTCGATCATCGACACCGGCTCGCCGGCCGACTTCCTGGACCAGCTCGCCACGATGGATTGGCTGTCCGCGCAGCAGCGCGACACGATCGACGAGGCCAAGGCGTACCAGGCCCAGTTCGACGGCACCAAGAAGAAGGTCGACCTCCAGGTCCAGACGGCGACGCGTCTGGAGAAGCAGCTCGACACGCAGAAGAAGTCGATCGAGAAGGACCAGGCCAAGTGGGAGCAGGTCCGCCGCTCCGCGTACGCCAAGAAGTACGGCAGCTCGTACACCACCGTGACGTACAACGGGCAGGCCAGCGGCAACGCTGCCACGGTCGTCCAGTTCGCGCTCGCGCAGCAGGGTGAGCCGTACGTGTTCGGCGGCGCCGGCCCGAACGTCTGGGACTGCTCCGGGCTCACGATGATGGCCTGGAAGCAGGTCGGCGTGAACCTGCCGCACTCGGCGCACCAGCAGTACAACATGATCCCGCACGTCTCCAGGGAGAACCTGCAGCCGGGCGACATCGTGTTCTTCTACTCCGACCTGCACCACTCCGCGATCTACATCGGCAACGGTCAGGTCGTGCACGCGCCGACCGAGGGCCAGCCGGTCCAGGTCGAGCAGGTCAACAACATGCCGTTCGCCGGGGCCGGACGCCCGTAGCGCGAGCTGTCGGTGGGCCATGAATACTGGTGTTCATGGCCCACACCGACCTTCGTGAGTTCCTGAAGCGGCTGGAGAAGGCCGGTGAGCTCAAGCGGGTGACCGCGCCGGTCGATCCCACGCTGGAGATCAGCGAGATCACCCAGCGCGTGGTGCGCGACGGCGGCCCGGCCCTGCTGTTCGAGAACCCGACGCGCGGCGAGATGCCGATCGTGATGAACGTGTTCGGCACCGAGCGCCGGATGGCTCTCGCGCTCGGCGTCGACTCGCTGGACGAGATCGGGCAGCGCATCGCGGGCATGCTCAAGCCCGAGCTGCCGCAGGGTTTCAGTGGCTTCCGCGAGGCGCTGGGCAAGCTCACGCAGCTCAAGAACGTCCCCCCGAAGAAGGTGAAGACGGCCCCGTGCCAGGAGGTCGTCTTCAAGGACGACGCCGTCGACCTCGACCGGCTGCCGGGCCTGCAGGTCTGGCCAGGAGACGGCGGGATCTACCACAACCTGGGCCTCACCCACACGAAGCACCCGGAGACCGGCGCCCGCAACCTGGGCCTCTACCGCCTGCAGCAGCACAGCCGGAACACGCTCGGCATGCACTGGCAGATCCACAAGGATTCCACCGCGCACCACGCGGTGGCCGAACGGCTGGGGCAGCGGCTGCCGGTCGCGATCGCGTTCGGCTGTGATCCGGTGGTGTCGTACTCGGCGACCGCCCCGCTGCCGGGAGACATCGACGAATACCTCTTCGCGGGCTTCCTCCGGGGCGAGCGGGTCGAGATGGTCGACTGCCTGACGGTGCCGCTGCAGGTGCCCGCGCACGCCCAGGTGGTGCTCGAGGGGTACCTCGAGCCGGGCGAGCGGGCTCCGGAGGGCCCGTTCGGCGACCACACCGGCTTCTACACGCCGGTGGAGGACTTCCCGGTACTGCACGTCGAATGCATGACGACGCAGCGCGCGCCGATCTACCAGTCGATCATCACCAGCCAGCCGCCCCAGGAAGACGGCCCGATCGGCAAGGCCACCGAGCGGATCTTCCTGCCGCTGATCAAGTTCATGATCCCCGACATCGTCGACTACGACCTGCCGGATGCCGGCGTCTTCCACAACTGCTGCATCGTCTCGATCGACAAGCGGTTCCCGAAGCACGCGATGAAGGTCATGAACGCGATCTGGGGCGCCGGGCTGTTGTCACTCTGCAAGCTGATCGTCGTGGTCGACGCCGACTGCGACGCGCACGACTACCGCGAGGTCGCGTTCCGGGCGTTCGGCAACGTCGACTACAACCACGACGTGTTGCTCACCACCGGGCCGGTAGATCACCTCGATCATGCGTCCTACCAGCAGTTCTGGGGTGGCAAGCTGGGGGTGGACGCCACCCGGAAACTCCCGGCGGAGGGTTATCACCGCGGCTGGCCGGAGGAGATGCGGATGAGCCCGGAAGTAGTCGCGAAAGTCGACGCGCGCTGGCGGGAGTTCGGGCTGTGACCTCGGCCCTCGAGTCGCCGAACAAGGTCAAGGCGTTCCTGCGCCTGGTCATGATCGAGCACTCGGTGTTCGCGCTGCCGTTCGCCTACGTCGCCGCGCTGACCGCGATGCGAGGTGAGGGTCCCGACGTCCAGTGGTTGACGCTCGGCTTGATCACCGTCGCCATGGTGGCGGCGCGGACCGTCGCGATGGCCGCCAACCGCATCATCGACCGGCGGATCGACGCGCAGAACCCCCGCACCGCGCAGCGTGAGCTCGTCACCGGAGCGCTGTCGGTGCGGTCGGCCTGGGTGGGCCTGACCGTGGCGCTGGTGGTGTTCCTGGCGTCCGCGGCCTGGCTGGGCTGGCTCTGCCTGGTGCTGTCGCCGATCGCGCTGTTCTTCCTGACGATCTACTCGTACGCCAAGCGCTTCACCGACTTCCCGCAGGCGTTCCTCGGGCTGGCCCAGGCGATCGCGCCGCTGGGGGCCTGGATCGGCGTCACCGGGCACTGGTCGTGGGCGGCGTTCGTGCTCGGGCTGGCGGTCGGCACCTGGATCGGTGGCTTCGACCTCATCTACGCGTGCCAGGACGTCGACGTCGACCGGCGGATCGGTGTCCGGAGCGTGCCGGTGCGGTTCGGTGTCGCGGCGTCCCTGCGGGCCTCCGCAGTCGTGCACGTGGCCACGGTGGCGCTGTACGTGTGGTTCGGCGCGATGACCGGCTACGGGTGGCTGTGGTGGGCCGGGGTGGTGTTCACCGCCGTCGTGCTGGCCTACGAGCACGTGATCGTGCGTCCGGACGACCTGTCGCGGGTCAACCGGGCGTTCTTCACCGCCAACGGCGTGATCGGGCTCGTCCTGTTCCTGTTCGCGCTCGCTGACCTGGTGTTCCTGCAGGGCCTCCGCTGGTGACCAGGCTGCCCTGGGTTGTCGGTGTCTCCGGAGCGAGTGGAACGTCGTACGCGCGGTCGGTGCTCAACGGGTTGCTCGACGCCGGTGAGGCGGTCGACCTCGTGGTGTCGCGCGCGGCCCGGCTGACGCTGATCGACGAGACCGGGCGGTCCGTGCGCGACGCGCACTGGGAAGAGGACGTCGCGGCCTGGCTGGGACGCGATCTCAAAGACATGCGCTACTGGGCGGCCGGCGATCTGGCGGCCGGGCCGAGCAGCGGCTCGTACCCGGTACGGGGAATGATCGTGGTGCCCGCGAGCACGGCGGCCGTGGCCGGCATCGCACTCGGGCTCTCCAAAGATCTGCTGCAGCGGGCCGCGGACGTGAACCTGAAGGAGCGGCGGCCGCTGGTTGTGGTGCCCCGGGAAACCCCGCTCTCCCGGGGGCACCTCGTCCATCTGCTGGCGCTCCACGACGCCGGAGCGGTGGTGCTGCCGGCCAGCCCCGGCTTCTACGCCGGAACCTCCACGGTGCAGGAGCTGGTCGACTTCGTTGCGGGGAAGGTGCTCGACACCCTCGGAGTGGGCCACACCCTCTTCACCAGATGGCGCGGCGAACTGGGTGGGGCACGGGCGCGCCCGAACTGAGAGACGTGGTCTAATGCCCCGCCGCTCTGCGCTCCTCGAGTTCGACATCCGGGTCTCCGGATGCGAGCAGCGCGCGGACCTCGGATTCCCGGAAGCGACGGTGACCACCGGGCGTGCGGATGCTGCTGATTCGCCCAGCGGCCGCCCACCGTGTCACGGTCTTGGGGTCCACCCGGAAAAGCGCCGCGACCTCACCTGGGGTGAGTAGACGCTCGCCAACCTCCACTTTCGCCTCTCTTCTCGCCGGTGCGAAATCGCACGTTGATGCGCCGGAACGGCGCGGCGTTATTGGTTCGCGAGTCATTCAAGCACCGGAGGTCTCCTCGGCGACCGGAAACGGCCAAACTGATCTGATCGGGAGTCGATGGTCGATGCATCACCGATTGTGTGGCCGCACATCGATTCGCTGTGGTGCCGACCAGTCTCTACCCGGGTGACCTGCGATTACGGAGATTTCACGGCTGGTTGACACAGCGTCGGCAAGGCTTCGAGTCATCGTTCGATTCCGAAGACGTAGTCGTGTGCCTGTGGTCACGAATTGTCGAGCCCTGTTCAGCGAGTGCGCTTGGGTCCACATCGAACCAGTTCGTTTGCACTTCCTGACGACAGCGTTCGCTGCGACAACGTCGACCACGTCTGTTTCCGCGCACTGGCGGGTCAGCGTGCGGCGCGCGTGCGGCTTACGATGCCCTGGGCCGGCGAGCGGCCGTGTCGGTGCACAGCCGGAACCACCGGAGAGGGGCGTCGTGGACGAGATCGACCGGCGGTTGCTGGACACGCTCCGGAGCAGCGGCCGGGAGACGTACGCGGAGTTGGCCCGGCGCGTCGGGTTGTCGGCCCCGGCCGTACACGACCGCGTGGGCAAACTCGAGTCCACCGGCGTCATCACCGGCTATCACGCGTCGGTCGACACCACGGCGATCGGTCTCGACGTCACCGCGCTGATCGGCGTGCTGCAGGCCGAGAGTTCGGAGCAGGACGAGATCGCCGAAGCGCTGCGGCGCTTGCCCGAGGTCGAGTCGTGCTGGTTCGTCGCAGGTGAGGAGTCATTCCTGCTCCTCGTGCGAGTGCCTGACGTGGCTTCTCTGGAGCACACGATCGGCCGGCTGAACCGCATCCACGGCGTGGCCCGCACCCGGACGACCGTGGTCCTCTCCACTAAATGGGAAGGACGCGCTCGTCCGTTGGACGACCGCTGAACCGGACGGATTCCGTACGCGAGTGACTCTCGCTTTAGCTTCCCGTTTCGGTCCGCAACCGATTTTAGGCGGACGCCGCCGGGCCGCTAATTGCGGACAGGATCGGTTCTCCGTCTGTCGGGGTGGCGACAATTTACCGTCCGTCCGTAACGCTTGTGGGTCCACCTCGGAATCGTGAACGGAAATTCGTCGGCGATTTGGATCTGGGCCGTCCCGAGTCGGATACCGAGAGTGGTGAACCGATAGGGGGAACGGCTGGGGCTTCTGTGTCGAACGGCGAGTGGGTTTTGCCGGGTCGGCGGATGGGCTCCAATTGGAAGAGCGATTCCTGGATCGAATTAGCATCCTCTTAAAAGCGGATAAAAGGTCTGTATTGGACCTGAGGGCCGTTCGGTGGTCAGCCCGCCCTCGCTACCGGGGACGCGTAGGGCAGGGGTGGCTATCGTGGCCGTCATGACCGCGATCCCCACCACAGCCCCCTCATTGGTGACGCTGAGCGACATTCAGGCCGCTGCCGACAGGATTCGGAACTTGGTAGTGCGGACGCCGCTGTTGCCGTGCGCGTGGGCGGAGGCCGGGCGTCCGCTCTGGTTGAAGCCGGAAAGCCTGCAGGCGACCGGAGCGTTCAAGCTGCGCGGCGCGAGCAACGCGCTGGCCCTTCTCGACGCCGGGCAGCGGGCGCGCGGGGTGGTCGCGCAGTCGAGCGGCAACCATGCCCAGGCGGTGGCGTACGCGGCCGCGCGGCTCGGGATCCGGGCCACGATCGTCATGCCCGACACGACGCCCGCGGTGAAGCTCGAGGCGACGCGCGCCTTCGGGGCCGAGGTGATGATCGTGCGCCCGGCCGAGCGCGACATTCGTCCGCTGGAGCTGGTGGAGCAGTACGGGTACGCGCACATCCCGCCCTACGACGACCCGTGGATCATCGCCGGGCAGGGGACGGTGGGGCTGGAGATCGCGGCGGACCTGGCGGCGGGCACCGGAGACCCGGTCCCGGACACGGACGGCGCGCCGGATCTCGTCCTCGTACCGGTGAGCGGGGGAGGTCTGATCTCCGGCGTCGCCACCGCGATCAAGGCGCTGTCGCCCGCGACCCGGGTGATCGCGGTCGAGCCGGAGCTCGCCGCGGACGCGGCGGAGAGCTTCCGCGCCGGGCGGCGCGTCACCTGGACCGCGGATCGGACCTACCGGACGATCGCCGACGGCCTGCGCACGACGTCGCTGGGCGTGCTGCCGTTCGCGCACATCCGCGAGCACGTGGACGCCGTGGTGACGGTGTCGGAGGAGGAGATCGTCGCGGCCGTTCGGACGCTGGGGCGCCGCTCGCGGCTGGTGGCCGAGCCGTCGGGCGCCGTGACGACGGCGGCCTACCTCTTTCACGCGTCGGAACTGCCCGCGGCCTCGCGGACCGTGGCGGTCGTCTCGGGCGGGAACGTGGATCCGGCGGCCTACCTCGGGTATTTCGGTGGGGTCTGACCGCGACTGGACCGACGAGGCGGTCCGGCGGGTCGAGGCGGACGCGAACCGCTCGGCCGATACGCACCTGCTGACGTTCCCGCTGCCGCAGCGGTACGCGGACGTCGATCTGTACGTGAAGGACGAGTCGACGCACCCCACCGGCTCGCTCAAGCACCGGCTGGCCCGCTCGCTGTTCCTGTACGCGCTGTGCAACGGCTGGATCCGCGAGGGGACGACGGTCGTGGAGGCGTCGTCGGGCTCGACCGCGGTGAGCGAGGCGTACTTCGCCCGGATGCTCGGGCTGCCGTTCGTCGCCGTGATGCCGTCCGGGACCAGCGCGGAGAAACTGGCGCTGATCGAGTTCCAGGGTGGGCGCTGCCATCTCGTCGAGGACCCGCGGACAGTGCACGCGCAGGCGCACCGGCTGGCCTCGGAACTCGGCGGCCACTTCATGGACCAGTTCACCTACGCGGTCGAACGGGCTCGACCTGGCACCTTATGCCGAGACGCTGGCCCGGTTCGACGAGACCGGAGAGTGGGTGCCGCCGGTCGCACCTTCCCATCGCGCGGCGGAGTCCGGGTGAACCGCTGGTCTTCGTCCCTGGCGCAGTGCAGCATGAAGGGTGAGAGGTCGCTGGGGGGCGTGCCGGAGGTCGGGGTAGACGGTGATCAGGGATCAGGTGTCCGCGCTCGTCGCCCGTCAGCCGCTCGTCCTCGTCGTGGGGCCGGCCGGTGCGGGGCGTAGCGCTGCGCTGACGATGCTGGCCGGTCCGGCTGCGGGCGGGACGATGATCGACCTCGGGGCCTTATGGATGGCCGTCGACCCGCCGGGAGACAGGCCCCGCACGGTCCGGCTGAACGGCGCGCCGTCCGCGGTGACCGGCAAGGCCTGGGAGGCGATCGCCGGAGCGATCGGGGCGGTGGCGGCCCCTCCGGCGGTGGTGCTCGTCGACACGTTCCAGGGGTTGTCGGCCGCACTCGGGCCGGCCGGTGCGGCGGAGACCGTGGGGGCGCTGGTCGCGCCGGGGCGCACGGTCGTGCTGGTGCTCGACGACCTGGCCGAGGCGGAGCAGTTCGGCCCGCTGGCGCTGCGGTTCGGTGCGGTGGTGAGTGTGGACGGTCAGTCCGTGCGGGCAGTGGCGCCGGTGGCCGATGTGATCGCTCACTCGGCGGAGGGCGCGGTGGGCGGGCCGCCGCCGGCCGGAGAACCGCCCCGGCGGGCGTGGGCGGAGGCGGCGGCCGAATTGGCGAGGCCGGTGCCGGTGTCGCCGCCGGCGGGTGGTGCCGGGGTCGTGGTGCCGGAACCGCGCAGCGGGGGCGAGGAGCGATCCGGGACGGGCGAGCGGCGCCGGTGGTGGTGGCGCCGGAACGAGCCCGCAGCTACTGCACCTAGCGTGCCTACCGTGCCCACTGCGGCGAGTGCGCCGCCGCGGGCGCCGGGTGCGGGCGACCAGGGCGTGAGGGGCGGCGGTGGGGCGCTGGGGGCGCCTCCGGTGGGGCCGCCTCCGGCGGTCGAGGCGTTGCGGTACCCGGAGCCGGACTCGTCGGTGGGACCGGCGGTCGAGGTGGCGGTCCGGGTGGTCGACACCGCTGGGGCGCCGGTCGCTCAGCCGCTGACGCCCGGTGGGTACTACCTGATCCAGCTCGCGATGCGCGCCGCTCCGACGCGCGGGCCCGACGACGGGGGCGGTGCCTGGGTGCAGGTCTCGGTGGTCTCCGACTCGGTGCCGGTCTCGGGCGGCCCGCACACGATGTTCGTCCCCCGCTCCGGAGCGGCCTGGACCTGCCCGTGCCAGCCCGGCGGCCCCCACACCTGCCTGCCGGAGGAACGCTCCGAGCGGCTCGAGCTCCCGTTCGTCGCACCCCGGCGTCCGGACGTGTACCGCGTGCATCTCGCGGTGCGGCACCGGGCCACGGTGATCCACCAGACGCGGCTGGAGCTGCCGGTCGCGGGCCCCGGCTTCATCCTTCCGGAGTCGGCCGGGCCGAGCGCGACCGTCACGTACGAGGCGTCCGGGCCCGCGGCCGGTCAGTAGACCGGGTCGCGAGGCCCGGGTAGTCGACGACGAAGCCGTCGTCGTCGACGGCGAGCTGCACGCGGTAGTCGCCGGAGCGGAACCCGATCTCGCCCGGCCCGGCGGCGACGTACTTCTGAGCGCTCGCCACCACGGCGAGCGACGGCAGCTCGACGAACGCGACCGTCAGGTCGTACTCGGTGCCGACCTGCTGCTCCCGCAGGTTCAGACGGCGGATCGGCAGCGTGTTGGTCAACGGCGAGAACGCGATGTCGACGTCGACCGCGTCGGTGAGCGTCTCCGGGTACTCGGCGCCGGGCTGCGGACCGGCCAGCGCACCGGTCTCGCTGGCCCGGACCTTCCAGGCGTCGCGTCCGGACTGGCGGACGAGCCGCAGCGAGCGGGACCAGCCGGCGCCCTCGGTGGAGATCTCCAGCGACGCGGTGGCCCAGCGCTCGTCGGTGCCGAGCGTGTAGCGGGCGCTGTACGGCTCAGGGGCCGCACCGAGCGCCCAGCTGGTCGCCCGGAGTCCGTGGCCTGCGGAGATGACCGCGAGTTCGGCTCCGAAGCCGAACCGGTTCCATGCGTATTCAGCCATGAGCGTGCGGCCCCTCGGGTAGACGTCGGCGCAGCGTCCAGCCTTGCACGGCACGATGGGGACATGGACGTCTGGGCGAAATCGGCGGGTGATCGCCGACGAGATCCACGCCCCGCTGACGCTCGGCGAGGCCGTGTTCACGCCGTACCTCTCGCTGGACGCCCGGGGTTTCGCGGCCGTGTCGGCGTCGAAGGCGTGGAACCTGGCCGGGTTGAAGACGGCGATGCTGGTGGCGGGGCCGGCGGTGGTGTCGTCGCTGGAGCGGGCGGACGACGACGCCTCGTCGTCGACCGGGATCCTCGGGGTGATCGGGTCGGTGGCGGCACTGACCGAGGGGGAGGAGTGGCTCGACTCGTTGCGGGCGGCGCTCGAGGTGAACCGGCGGGTGCTGGCGGCGGAGCTCTCGTCGTCGGGGGTGGGGTTCCGGACGCGACGTATCTGGCCTGGCTCGATTTCCGGGGCGTAGGGCTGGGGGACGAACCGGCTTCGGTGCTGCTGTCGCGGGGACGGGTCGCGTTGTACCGGGGGCTGGAGTTCGGGCCGGAGGGTGCCGGGTTCGCGCGGTTGAACTTCGCGACCAGCTCCGAGGTGTTGAGCGAGGCGGTGTCGCGAATCACGCTGGGCCTGGCGCGTTAGTACGGGCGCGTCAGTACGGGCGCGCTGATACGGGCGCGTTTGTACGGGCGCTGGTAACGGCGCGTCAGGAGAGGACGTTGGTGAGGACGTCCATGATCGTGTCGCCGGCGACCATGGCGATGCCTGCGCCGATGGCGACGGCGACGAGGAGGACGATCGCGACGATCAGGACGGTTTTGCCGGTGCTGGATTTGGGTTCCGGCTGCGGCGGGGCCGAGGTCGCGCCGAGCAGGGCACCGGCGAGGGACGACGTCTGCTCGGGGTTGTAGTCGGTCGGGTGGCCCGGCGTCGCTGTGCCGGGTGGGAACGGGGAGTCGGCGGGGCGGCCGGTGTACCCGGACTGTGGTGGGTGCGCGGACTGGGCTGGGGGCGCGGACTGAGGCGCGGGCGTGGTGGGGTGCGCGGTCTGGCCGGACTGGGCCGCCGGGCCCGGAATGGGGGATTGGGCGGATTGTGCCTCCTGGGCGGAGGGGCCGCCGGCCGGGTAGGCGGACCAGCCGGGTTCGTGCGTCCAGGCCGGGCGGGCCACCGTGGGGATGTCGTCCAGCGGGTCGAACAGCGGCGCACCCACCGGCGGCTGTGCGGTCGGCGGTTGGGCGGTCGGCGGTTGGGCGGCCGGGATGCGCGCGGCGGCGCGGGCGCCCGCCGGGGGACGCGGCGGAGCGACCGGCTCCGGTACCGAGGCCTTCCCGGCACCGGCCGCCGGGGCCGGGTTGTGTGCGGGCGCGCCGCCGTAGACCGTCGACGGCCCGGTCGGACGAATGCGCGTCTGGTCGACCGAGCCGGCCGCCGGGCCGGAAGCGGTTTCCCCGGCGGGGCTGACGGGCCGGATCCGGGTCTGGTCCAGGGCGGCCGGGGGTGCCGGGGCGGGACTGGTCGGGCGGATCTGGGTCTGATCGAGGGGGGCCGGACCGACCGGGGACCGGTGGATCGCGGTCTGAGCGGAGGCGTCCGGAACCAGCGGCGACCGGTGGATCGCGGTCTGGTCGGTCCGCGAGGTGGACGAACTGCTGGGCGCCGCCGGGGAGCCGGGCCGGATCTCGGCCAGACGAGCCGCGATCTCCGGGGGGAGCGGGGCGATCCGGGTCTTGGCGGCCGGACCGACGTCCTCGTTCAACTCCTCCGCGGTGGGCGGCGCCAGCCGGGAATCGGCCGTGGGCGGCGCCAGCCGGGAATCGGCCGGCCCGGCCGCCGGGCTAGCCGCTGGTCCGGGCGTCTGCTCCGGGGCCGGGGAGTCGGCCGGGCGCTGCTCCGGGATGACCGGCGGTGTGAAGCGGGCACCACCCGGCAGTTGCGACGGATCGAGCCGCACGGTCCGGGGGCCCTCTTCCTCCTCGGTCATCACTGTCTCCACCTCTCGGTCGTCCGGGCTCCGCACCACACGGTTCCAGGCCCGGGGAAACGGTGCCAGGTGAGGGTCAGCATTTCCGTTGTGCAGCTGACAGAACCGCCGTTCGGGGGCCAAATTCCGGAAGACCCGCAATCGGCGCGGTACGCCCGGTGCCCGATCAGCGCCGACGGACGGGTGGGGCCGGAGTCTTCGGCTCGGCCGGAGCTTTCGGCTCCGCCGGTTCGGGAGGCACCGAAGGCTCCGCCTTCTTCGCGCCCGCCTTCCTAGCGCCAGTGGTCTTCGCGCCCGCCTTGTTCGCGCCCGCCCGGCGCGTCGGCGCCCGGTGCTTTCCCCCGGCCGTCGTGGGATCCTTCACCTCAGAGCGCTCGGCTGCGTCGGAGCGTCGGGTCGCGTCGGACTGCTCGACCGCCCCCGAGCGCTGGGCCGGCCCCGAGTGCTGGGTCGCCTTGGAGTGCTGGGTCGCCTTGGAGCGTCGGGTCGCCTCGGAGCGGCGGTCGGCCGGGGCGCGGTGCTTCCGGCGGGGCCGGTCCGGGCGCAAGGCCTCGGCGTAGGAGGAGTACGAGCGCGTGGAGCGGCGCACGTCCAGGCGCCCGGGCACGACCCGTCCCGCCGCGAAGAACTCCGACCACCAGACCGGCGCAACCCGGACGACGTCCCCTTCGGTCGGTGCATGCACCATCAGCCCCCGGCCGAGATACACCCCGACGTGGTGGATCGTGTTCCAATCGGCCCGGTCCGTCGCGAAGAACAGCAGGTCACCCGGCAACAGCGCGGTCACCGACACCGGCGCGCTCGCCCGGTACTGCGGCCGTGCGGTGCGCGGCACCGCGACGTCCGCGGCCGCGTACGCCCTCTGCACCAGGCCGGAGCAGTCGAATCGGTCCGGGCCTTCCGCGCCCCACTCGTACGGTTTGCCGCGCTGGTTCAGCGCGAACCCGACCGCGGTCAGCGCCGCCTTCCCGGCGCTTCCGTCGGAGTCGCGCAGGTACTTCCTGGCCAGCGCCGCGTTCGTGGCGTCCCGTTCCCGGTTCAACGCGATCAAGGCGGACGCCCGGGCGGCGCGCAGGCGTCGGATCGTGGCCGAGCGTGCCGCCAGATTGCGGCGGAGCGCGTCGATCAGGACGGTCTGGCTCTGTACTTCTTCGGCGGCGTGCGCGGCGACTTCGGCCCGGAGTTGTTCGCTCGCCTCCGCGACGTCCAGATCGATCGCAGCGGTGCCGATCTTCGGGACGCCCGGCTGGCCGAGCATCGCGGACCGCGGGTCGGTCACCAGGCTCCGGGGCCGGTTGGCCTCGGCGATGAACGAGGCGCGCGCCCACGCCTCGGCGCCGGCCCGGGCGCCTGCGGTCTTCACGGCCGCGGCGGTCACCGCGACGGCGGCCCGGTCGTACGCCGACCGGAGCGTGCTGAGCTGGGCCTGGGCGTCGGTCAGTTCGTCCGCCAGCGCCTCGGCGGCCGCGGTCTCGCGGGCGATCCGGGCCAGCACCGGATCGGTCGCCGGCCGGGGCCGGGCCGCGGGCGCGGCCGCCCGTCCGGAGGCTGCCGGAAGCATGCGGACGTTCTCGAGCGGCTGGGCGATCACTGCTCGGACCTGGGGGGAAGAGGCCCAGGCGGCGCCGGTGCCGGTGGCGGCGATCAGCGTCAGTGCGGTTGCGGCCGTGATCGAGAGCCGGGCCGAAGACTGCACGACGGGGGGCTTCCGGTGCGCGCCACCCATCAGCCGCGAGGCCCGGGCACATGTCCGTCTGAGAACATTAACCGGGTATAGCAGTTAATACGTAAATAGTCACGTATTGAACCCATGACGACCGTTCGCGCGGTCGGCGGAGCGCCCCGGCTCGGCTCGGCCGCGGTCGCCTGCGACGGGGCGAAGCCGGCGAAGCCGGCCGTCAGAACGGCGGCGAGCGCGACTAGTGGCATGGGTTTCATGTCCGGTCCTGTCTGGGTAGCCCTCAAAAAAAACGGACTAATCAGACGTAATCGCTGTCAGTGCCGACCGGCATCAGGGATTCACCTACGGTTCGCGGTGGGCCGGGACACAGCCCGCTCGGCCCGGGTGTCCGAGAGGCGCGCGTACGCTGGGCTCATGGATTCCGGCCTCATGCGCGAGATCGAGCAGAAGGTACGAGCGGGCGAGCGGCTCTCGTACGACGACGGTGTCGCGCTCTACGACTGCGACGATCTGGCCTGGCTCGGCGGCCTCGCGCACGAGGTGCGCACGGCCAAGAACGGCGACGTCGTGGTGTTCAACGTGAACCGCCACCTGAACATGACGAACGTCTGTTCCGCCTCCTGTGCCTACTGCTCGTTCCAGCGCAAGCCGGGCGAGAAGGACGCGTACACGATGCGGATCGAAGAGGCGGTCCGGCTCGCCAAGGGCATGGAGGGTGAGGGCCTCACCGAGCTGCACATCGTCAACGGGCTGCACCCGACGCTGCCCTGGCGGTACTACCCGCGGTCGCTGCGGGCGCTCAAGGAGGTCCTGCCGAACGTCTCGCTGAAGGCGTTCACCGCGACCGAGATCCACTGGTTCGAGAAAATTTCCGGCCTCCCCGCCGACGAGATCCTCGACGAGTTGATCGACGCCGGGCTCGAGTCGCTGACCGGCGGCGGTGCCGAGATCTTCGACTGGGAGGTCCGGCAGCACATCGTCGACCACGCCACCCACTGGGAAGACTGGTCGCGCATCCACCGGCTGGCCCACTCGAAGGGCCTCAAGACGCCCTGCACGATGCTGTACGGGCACGTCGAGGAGCCGCGTCACCGCGTCGACCACGTGCTACGGCTGCGTGAGCTGCAAGACGAGACCGGCGGTTTCCAGGTCTTCATCCCGCTGCGCTACCAGCACGACGGGGCGAAGCCGGCCGACGGGAAGATCCGCAACGTGCTCGAAGAGCGGACGCAGATGGCGACGCCGGCCGAGTCGCTGAAGACGTTCGCGGTGTCGCGCCTGCTGTTCGACAACATTCCCCACGTGAAGTGCTTCTGGGTCATGCACGGGCTGTCGCTGGCCCAGCTGTCGCTGAACTTCGGTGTGGACGACCTGGACGGCTCGGTCGTGGAGTACAAGATCACCCACGACGCCGACCGTTACGGCACGCCGAACACGATGCATCGAGACGGGCTGCTCGATCTGATCCGGGACGCCGGGTTCACGCCGGTGGAGCGCAACACGCGGTACGAAGTCGTGCGACGCTACGACGGCCCGACGTCGCTCGCCGAACGGCGTGCCGAGCCGCAGCCGATGTGGAGCTGAGAATGACCGAGCCGGATGGCTCCGAAGACCGTAGGCATGCGTTGGAGCGTCTGCACCCGGGCTTTCTCTACACGACGGCCCGGTTCATGATTTTCGTCGCCTGCGTCGTGCTGTTGTTCGTGATCGGGTTCCGGTCGTGGTTCCTGGTCATGGGGGCGTTGCTGCTCTCCGCACCGCTGTCGTTCTTCCTGCTGCGCAAACAGCGGGAGGCTTTCGCCGAACGCGTCGAGGGCCGGGTGAGCAGGCGTCAGGCCGACAAGGCCAAGTTGCGCGCCGCTCTGGCCGGCGACGACGACCAGCCCTAGGCGTCGAGCGGCAGAGGTTCGCCCGGGCCCGGCCGAGCACCGGATCGACCTCGCCGGCGACACCCCGCTGGCCAGCGCGGGCAGCAGCCGGTTCGCGAACTGACGCTGTGAGCAGTCAGGCTGCAGTACCCCCACCTGTGAGAGCCGCATTCGCGTGGAGGCCAGGTCGACGTGTGCCATCAGGCGGTGACTAGTTGAGGTGCCGAGCCCAGTGCTCTGCGCAGTGCGCCATGTCCGCGCGCCAGGCATCGTCCGGTGTCTGTTGCTGGATCTCGGCCCAGAGCGAGGCGTTGGCGGTGGCGAAGCCCTCGCGAGCACCGGCGGGTGCGTCGTGCCAGCCGGGTACCCGGGCGACCCAGGTTTCGGCGGACTGTGCGTCGTGGCCGGCGTTCATGAGTCGGATTGCCCAGACGCTGGGGTCGAGCCAGCTGGGGCCGAGGGTGGGCCAGGCCCAGTCGATGAGGTGGGCGCGGCCGTCGCGAATCAGGATGTTGTCGGGCGCGAGATCCGTGTGCAGGAGCTGGTCGCCGTCGAGCAGAGGGAGCAACTCCGGGCGCGAGTATGCGGCCCAGCGCTGACCGGCTCGACGGAGACCCGGGGTCTCCGGGCAGCGAACATTCGCTAGCTCGACCAGAGCGTCGACCACGAGAGCGAGATCGGGAGACCCAGGGGTGTAGTCGGCGGCCCGGGCGTCCTGGAGGAGTTCGTAGCCGAGCAGGTCCCAGCCGGCGGTCTGGACGCGCCAGAGCAGTCGTGGGCAGCTGGGCGGCAGGTACGGGTTCACGGCGGCTTCGCGGTCTTGCGCAGTGACCTGCCGGTTGTCGGTCTGGATGCCTTTGACGAAGACCGCGCCGCTCTGAACGCCGAGCCGGGTCGCGAGCGCGGAGTTCTTTCCGTCGCTGGCGTCGCTGGTCCAGTGGATCGGGCCGGTGTGCTGCTCGATCGCCGCGCGGGCCTCGGTGGGGAGTTGGTCCCAGGTGAGGCGGGGCATGGACACGCGGTTTCTCCGTGACGGTTGGTGCACGGCGGACGCCCCGACTTTACGACCCACGCCTTGATCAGCGACGGTCTCTGCTGGACGGCAATCCTGTACGGAGCCGACTACGCTCGTCTCCTCGGCCGCGACCGTGTCCTCTCGAGGCGCTGACAACTGTCGTCACCGGGCCAGAGGACGCACGGCCGCAGGTCAGGACGCATCCGGCCGTCCAGGATCGAGGCATGGGTCGACTTTGGTACTGGAATTGCTGGCCAGGGACTCGGGCAACGGCCGGGTGTGGAGCACGATCAGGCGGGAGACGGCTCGGGTCAGCACCACGTAGAGGCGGTTCAGTCCGCGTGGCTCCGCGGCGACTATCGCCGCCGGTTCGAGGACGATGACGGTGTCGAACTCCAGGCCCTTGGCGAGGCTGGCCGCGAGCACGGTGACGGGTCGCTCGGTCGCCTCGGGTTCGGTGGGCGAGAGCTCGACGGCGACAGGTACTCCGGCGGCGGCCAGCCGGGCGGCGACGCCGGGTGTCTCGGCATCGGCGCTGATGACACCGATCGAGCCCGGGAGTGCCATCGCTTCTGCGATGGCCGCCGCGAGTGTGTCGTCGAGGTCGGGGACTGCGCGTACGTCGAGTGCGCCTGTGGTGCGGCGCATCGAGGTGGCCGGGGCGACGCCGGTGGCGAGGGCGGGCAGGAGGCGGTTGGCGTAGTCGACGATCTCGGCGGGCATGCGGTAGCCGGTCGTCAGCGGGGTGATCTGGGTGTCCGGCTTGTCGAGGTCGGCGAGCAAGGCCTTCCAGTCGGTGGCGGCGTGGACGGCGGTGCCTTGGGCGAGGTCGCCAAGGACGGTGAGTGATCCGTGTCGTGACCGGCGCGCGATGGCGCGGGCCTGCATGGGGGAGAGGTCTTGGGCCTCGTCGACGAGGACGTGCCCGAATCCGGGGACTCGTTCGAGCTGGCCGGCGACCTCGTCGATGAGCGCCGCGTCGGCGGCCGACCACTTCGGGCGGCGCTGCGCGGGCCGGATGATGGCGGCCTGCTCGTCGGCGGTGAGGATGCCTTCGGCGGCGACGGCGAGGAAGTCGGGTTCGGCCAGGATCCGATTGACCAGGCCAGTCGGGGTGATAGCGGGCCACGATTGGTCGAGCCACGCACGGACGGGCTTCGACCGGGCCACGCGGCGTACCCAGGAGTCGGATGGTGCGCCGCCGCGGTATTCGCGCTGACGGCGGAATCGTTCGGCGACTTGGAGCGCGGCGCGGTCGCGGCTCGTCGCGTACGGGACGCCGGAGACGTAACCGGCCTTCGTCTCGGCCAGGATCGTGCGGAGCTCTCCGGGGCCGATGCGCAGGCGCACGCCGGGTTCGACGAGCACGATCGGCTCGGTGGGTGGTGCGAACCCGGCTGCGAGTGCGTTGGTCAGGACCGTCGCCATCCGGGCGTCGCCCTTGACGCGGGCGGCGGCCGGGTCGTCGATCGCGGTGACCGGCCCGTGCGCGACGACGTCGTCGATGGTCATCTGCTTGACGTCGGCCTCGCCGAGCGCGGGCAGGACCTGACTGATGTAGCTCAGGAACGCGGTGTTCGGGCCGACGACCAGTACCCCGGCGCGGCGGAGGCGCTCGGGATAGGCGTAGAGCAGGTAGGCGACGCGGTGCAGGCCCACGGCAGTTTTTCCGGTGCCCGGGGCGCCTTGGACGCACAGACTCGTGTCGAGTTCCGCGCGGACCAGCACATCCTGATCGGGCTGGATCGTGGCGACGATGTCGCGCATCGGGCCGACACGAGGCCGTTCGATCTCCTCGGTGAGCAGTCGCGAGCCCAGCCCCGATTCCTCTCCGGCGGTGAGCTGCTCGTCCTCGAACGAGGTGAGCGCTCCGCGGTCGAACCCGAACCGGCGTCGTCGCTGGACGCCTTCCGGCGTTACGGCGCTGGCCTGGTAGAACGCGGTGGACACCGGGGCGCGCCAGTCGACGACCATCGGCTCGCCGCTCGCGTCGGTGACGTGGCGGCGGCCCACGTGGAAGGTCTCGCCCGCGTACAGCGTGCCGCTCGCCCCGAAGTCCAGGCGGCCGAAGAACAGCGGGGTGGTGCCGTCGTCGAGGAGTTGCTCCATGCGCTTGGCCAGAGCGCGGGCGAGCATCTCGGCGGAGAACGGGTCGCCGGCGGCGTCGCTACGGGTCAGTTCCTCGGTGCGCTGGCGCATCGCGGCCAGCGCCGCGCGAGAGGCTTCGAGGTGAGTGGCTTCGTGTGCGAGTTCGGTGTCCAACGACGTCATTGGGGCCTCCGGGACCGGTGGATGGTCCCCACTGCCCTAGGCCCGGCGCGACGATCGGCCTCGCTCCGGGGCGCCCGGCTTCGACGGGGTTCTGGCGTGATGTTCGCCGCCGTCGGCGGCAAGACCAAGAACGATACGGCTGCGGACGCTCTGAGGCGAACCAGTTCCTGAGATGCGGCCCGCGTCAGCCGTGCCTCATCAGCGGTGTGGTCCCGATCCCGGGCGATGACGTCGAGGTGCGTCCCGCTGACGAAGGTTCGTGTGGCCGGGCCGGCTCGGACCGGCGTCCTGGTCGGGCTGGACGCGGCGCCGGTGAGGCGGCTGCGGGACCCTCGGCCGAGAGCTGATTTCTGATGGACCAAGAAAACTGGTCTAACTGGCATTAATCGTGCGATATTGGACGCACACTGGCAGGGAGAGGAGTCCGTTCGTGCTCAAGCGCACACCGCTGGACAACGCCAAGACCAAGGTCACGTTCACCCTGCCGATCGACGACCTGACGCAGTCCGTCAGCGTCGTGGGCGACTTCAACGGCTGGCAACCGGGCAAACACGAGCTGACCCCCCGCCGCAACGGCACCCGCAGCGTGACGCTCACGCTGCCGGCGGGTGAGCACCGGTTCCGCTATCTGGGCACCGGTGGCATCTGGCTCGACGACCTGGAGGCCGACCGGATCGACTCCCAGGGCAGCGTTCTGGTCGTCTGAACCCGACGTACTGTCGGAAGGGTGAAGGAAGCCCCCCGACGCCCCCGGGTCGGACACATCCAGTTCCTGAACTGCCTCCCGATCTACTACGGGCTGGTCAGGACCGGTGCGCTGCTGGACGTCGAGCTCAGCAAAGACACGCCCGACCGGCTGAACGACGCGTTGGTGCGCGGTGACCTCGACATCGGGCCGATCAGCCTGGTCGAGTACCTGCGCAACGCCGACCAGTTGCTGCTCCTGCCGGACATCGCGGTCGGCTCGGACGGCCCGGTGCTGTCGGTGAACATCGTGTCGCAACGGCCGCTCGACGAGCTGGACGGCCGGCGCGTCGCGTTGGGGTCCACCAGCCGGACCAGCGTGCTGCTGGCCCGGATGTTGCTCGCGGAGCGGTACGGCGTCCGGCCGGACTACTACGTCTGCCCGCCCGAGCTCGGCGTGATGATGCAGGAGGCCGAGGCCGGTGTCCTGATCGGCGACGCCGCCCTGCGCGCTCTCTACGAGGGCCCCGGCAGGGGCCTGACCGTAACCGACCTGGGCGCGGCCTGGCGCGAGTGGAGCGGTACCCCGATGGTGTTCGCGGTCTGGGCGACTCGGCGCGACTTCGTCGAGAGGCACCCCGGCCAGGTGAAGGACGTGCACGACGCGTTCCTGCGCTCGCGTGACCTCTGTCTCACGCAGATCGACGAGGTCGCCGCGGACGCCGCCCGCTGGGAGGTGTTCGACGCCGCGACGCTGGCCAACTACTTCCGGACGCTCGACTTCTCGCTCGGTGCACGCCAGGTCGAGGGGCTGCGCGCGTTCGCGGCCAAGGCGGCGGAGGCCGGTGAAGTGCCGCCGCTTCCGGCCGGTGGGCCGGAGTTCGTCGAGCTGTAGTTGCGGCTCGGCGCGATGCTGACGGACGTGACGACACGACGGGGTTGGACACTGCCCGGGCTACCGGCGTTGGCGGGGCTGGCGTCGGCGGCATCGGCGCTGGGTGCGGCCGAGGTGGTGGCCGCGTTCGTCGGACCGTCGTCCTCGCCGTTGACCGCCGTGTCCGGCGAGATCGTCGACCGGATCCCGAGGTCGATGGAGCAGTTCGGGATCCGGACGCTCGGGCATTGGGACAAGCCGGTGCTCACCGGAATCGTCGTGCTGGTGCTCGCCGGCGTCGCGGCGCTGGCAGGCATTCTGTCTCGGCGTCGGGTAGCGTATGGATTGTTGGTAATTATAGCTTTTGCGGTAATTGGGGTAGTTGCAACGGCTTCTCGGCCTGACTCGACCAGTTCCTCGGTCTGGCCGACCGTGGTCGGCGCGGGAGTCGGCCTGGCGGTGCTGTCGTGGCTGGTACCGCGCGCACTGGCCGCCGAGGACTCCGCCCGTGCCGCGGAGCCGGCCGATGTCGGGGGTGCGGCCGGCTCCGCTCCCCAGCCCGTCGGGCCTCCGCCGCTTCCGGTCACCGGGGGCGGAGCGGCCTCCCGGCGGGCGTTCCTGTATCTCGCGGGCGGCACCACAGCGGCGGCGGTCGTCGTCGGGGGCACCGGACGGGGGGTCGCTCGCTGGCGGGGCGTCAGCGACGAGCGAGCGGCGATCCGCCTGCCGAAACCCGCTGATCCGGCACCACCGGTCCCGGCCGGCACCGAGCTCGACGTCCACGGCATCACCCCGTTCTTCACCCCGAACGGCGACTTCTACCGGGTCGACACCGCGTTCGTGCTCCCGCAGGTCAACCCCAAGAGCTACCGACTGAAGATCCACGGCCGGGTCGGTCGCGAGATCTCGCTCACCTACCAGGACCTGCTCGGCATGCCCCTGGTCGAGCGTGACGTGACGCTCACCTGCGTCTCGAACGACGTGGGTGGCAACCTGGCCGGAAACGCCCGCTGGCTCGGCGTCCGGCTGAAAGACCTGTTGGACGAGGTGGCGCCGCACCCGGACGCGGATCAGCTCGTCGGCCGCTCGGCCGACGGCTGGACCTGCGGAACCCCGACGGTGGCCTGCCGGGACGGACGCGACGCGCTGCTGGCGATCGGGATGAACGGCGAGCCACTGCCGGTCGCGCACGGGTTCCCGGTGCGGATGGTCGTGCCCGGTCTGTACGGCTACGTGTCCGCGACGAAGTGGCTGGTCGACCTCGAGCTCTCGCGGTTCAGCGACTTCGACGCGTACTGGGTCCCGCGCGGCTGGGCCCAGCAGGGGCCGATCAAGACCGCGTCGCGGATCGACACCCCGCGCGCCGGAGCGAAGGTGGGAGGCACCGTGACGGTGGCCGGTGTCGCCTGGGACCAGCACACCGGGATCGAGAAGGTCGAGGTGCGGGTCGACGACGGCCCGTGGCAACCGGCGACGCTGGCCACGGCCGACTCGCGCGACACCTGGCGGCAGTGGCACTGGGACTGGGACAACGGCGTCAAAGGGGACCACACGCTGACCGCGCGGGCGACGAACGCCGACGGCGAGACCCAGTCCGAGCGGTACGCGCCCCCCGCGCCGGACGGATCCCAGGGCTGGCACTCCGTCGACGTCACGGTTCGTTGACCGGGCCCCGGCCGCCGACGACGTCGGACACCGATCTCCGGCCGGAAGGCCCGGGTACCCTCGACTGCGTGACCGGAACCGCTGCTACTGCCGACATCCTCCAGCGCGCCGCTGACGGTGGCCGCATCTCGCCGGACGAGGCGTTGCTGCTCTACACCGACGCGCCGCTGCACGCGCTCGGCGGGGCCGCCGACACGGTCCGGCGCCGGATGTACGGCGACATCGCCAACATCGCGACGTACATCATCGACCGGAACATCAACTACACGAACGTGTGCGTCACCGCGTGCAAGTTCTGTGCGTTCTACCGCGCGCCGAAGCACGACGAGGGCTGGTCGCACGACCTGGACGAGATCCTCCGGCGATGCGACGAGGCCGTGCAGCTCGGCGCGACCCAGATCATGCTGCAGGGTGGTCACCACCCGGAGTACGGCGTCGAGTACTACGAGACCGTGTTCAGCGCGATCAAGCGCGACTTCCCGTCGCTGACGCTGCACTCGCTCGGGGCGTCCGAGGTCGAGCACATGTCGAAGGTGTCACACGTCTCCATCGAGGAGGCGATCACCCGCATCCATGCGGCCGGGCTCGACTCGTTCGCCGGTGCCGGTGCCGAGATCCTGGTCGCGCGGCCGCGGAAGGTCATCGCGCCGCTGAAGGAGTCCGGTGAGCGCTGGCTCGAGGTGATGGAGACCGCGCACGGCCTGGGCGTCGAGTCGACGGCCACGTTCATGATGGGCACCGGCGAGACCAACGCCGAGCGCATCGAGCACATGCGGATGATCCGTGACGTGCAAGACCGCACCGGCGGTTTCCGCTCGTTCATCCCGTGGACGTACCAGCCGGAGAACAACCACCTGAAGGGCAAGACCCAGGCCACCGGGCTGGAGTACCTGCGGCTGGTCGCGGTCGCGCGGCTGTTCTTCGACAACGTCCGGCACCTGCAGGGTTCCTGGCTCACGACCGGCAAGGACATCGGCCAGCTCACGCTGCACTTCGGCGCGGACGACCTCGGCTCGGTGATGCTCGAGGAGAACGTGGTGTCGAGCGCCGGGGCCAAGCACCGCTCGAACCGCACCGAGCTGATCCACCTGATGCGCAGCGCAGGACGCGTACCGGCCCAGCGCGACACGCTCTACCGCCACCTGGTCGTCCACACCGACCCGGCGAACGACCCGACCGACGACCACATCGTGTCGCACTTCGCGTCGACCGCTCTGCCCGGCGGCGGCGTCGGACGCACCCTGCCGCTGGTCGAGGCCAGCTGAGAGTGATCTCGGCGCGCGAGATCCAGCGGGGCGCGCGATCATCTGTAGGTGGCGAGTGACGAGCGCGGTGGTGCGTCCGAGACGGTGCGCCCGTCCTGGACCGGCCCGCGTCTGACCGCGGGTGCGGTCGCCCGGCGGCTCGGCGTCGCGGTCACCACGTTGCGGACCTGGGACCAGCGGTACGGCCTCGGGCCGAGCGAGCACGAGGCCGGGCGGCACCGGCGCTACTCCGTGGAGGACGTCCGCCGTCTGGAGATGATGCGGCGGCTGACGTTCCAGGGCGTGTCGCCGGCGGACGCGGCCCGCACCGCTCTGGCGGCCCGGGTCGACGAGCTGGCTGAGCCCGCGGCCCGGCCGGCCGCGCGGGTTCCGAGCCGGCGGGTGATGCCGGTCGGGCTGGCCCAGGCGGCGGCACGTGGGCTGGCCCGGGCGGCCGGCAGCATGGATTCGGACGCGATCGCCGAAGAGATCCGGACCTGTCTGCGTACCTACGGGACGGTGCTGACCTGGACCGAGGTGCTGGTTCCGGTGCTCACCGCGCTGGGCCAGCGCTGGCAGGCCGGGCACAGCGTCATCGAAATCGAGCACCTGCTGTCCTGGCACATCTCGACCGAACTGCGGATGGTGATGCCCGGCCCGTCGGGTCCGCGCCGGTCGCGGAACAACGACGAGCCGATCCCGGCGCTCGCCCCACCGCGGACGCTGCTCGCGTCGGTCGACGACGAGCAGCACACGCTGCCGCTCGAAGCGCTGGCCGCCGCGCTGCGGGAGGCCCGGCGCGGCACCCGGATCCTCGGTGCGCGGGTCCCGGCCGACGCGATGGTCGAGGCCGTGCGCCGGACCGGGCCCGCGGTCGTCGTGCTCTGGTCGCAGATACCGGACAACGCTGATCCCACCGTGTTCACACGGTTGTCGGGGCTCGGGCGTCCGCTCAGGATGGTGGCGGCCGGGCCGGGCTGGGTGACCGCCCGCCGACGGTTGCCCAACGGCGTCGCGTTGCCGACGACGCTCGTCGAAGCCGTGGAGGGGGTGCTGGCGGCGCTGGGCGGACCGACCGGTACCGGGGCGTCTCGAGATGCGGGCCGACGCCTCTCACGGTAGGAATCGAGTCAGCGTTAATCGACTCAGAAGCGATGCGCAGCCGGATGGGACGAGGTCGACATGAGCACGCGAACCACCAGCACGGCTCGGAGGTCCGTCGTGCCGAAACCCAGACCGACGAGCGTGGACGTGCGGACACGCGTCGGTCTGGTGCTGGAGGAATTCCTCGCCGACTACACGGCGGTGCTGGGCCGGGTCGGCGAGGAGCTGTCCGACCTCGAGGCACCGCTGCAGGCCGCGGTGCTGGCCGGGGGGAAGCGTCTCCGGCCGCTGTTCGCGTACTGGGGTGGCCGGGCCGCCGGTGCACCGGACGGCGAGGAGCTGGTCCGGGCCGCGGCCTCGCTGGAGCTCCTGCACGCGTTCGCGCTGATCCACGACGACGTGATGGACGACTCCGACCTGCGTCGCGGACGCCCGTCGGCGCACCGGGCGCTGGCGGCCGCGCACCAGGCGGCGGGGCGGCACGGCGACCCCGACCGGTACGGCTCGGCGGCGGCGATCCTGCTGGGCGACCTGCTGCTGGTGCTCTCGGAGCAGATGCTGGTGTCGTCCGGCGCCGGCATCCGGGTCCGGGACGTGTTCGCGTCGATGCGCCTGGAGTTGATGGCCGGGCAGTACCTCGACATCGCCGCACCGACGCGCGGTGGCGTGTCGCTGGAGCGTGCGCTGCGGATCGCCCGCTACAAGAGCGGCAAGTACACGGTGGAGGCGCCGCTGCACCTCGGCGCGGCCGTGGCGGGCGCGCCCGCGGCGGTGGTGGACGCGTACACCGCGTTCGCGCTGCCCATCGGTGAGGCGTTCCAGCTGCGTGACGACCTGCTCGGTGTGTTCGGTGACAGCGCGGTGACCGGCAAGCCGTCGGGCGAGGACCTGCGCGAGGGCAAGCAGACCGCGCTGATCGCGCTGACCCGTACGCACGCGTCGCCGGCGGGGCAGGAGTTGCTGGCCGCGCAGCTCGGCCACCCGTCGCTGGACGTGGACGCGCTCCGCGGGGTGATCGTCGACTCGGGGGCGTGCGAGCGGGTCGAGCGGATGATCGCCGACCGCTGCGAACACGCGCTGGCAGTACTGGACGCCGCTCCCCTAGCCCCCGAAGGCCGCGACGCCCTACGCGAACTAGCCATAGCAGCAGCCAACCGCCACGCGTAGCCGGGTTCTGACCTGGGGCTCGCCTGTCAGCGTTGGTCTGGGCGGGCCGCCCTCAACAGGCGGGGGACTACTTTGCCGGTCGCGTTGCGGGGCAGCTCGGCGAGGAAGAACACGTCCCTCGGCACGCAGAACCGGGCGGCGCGATCGCGCACCAGGGCGCGGATCGCGTCCTCGTCCAGCGTGTGGCCCTCGCCGAGCACGACGTAGGCGGCGAGCCGCTGCCCCCAGTCGTCGTCGGGCACGCCGACGACGACGACCTCACGCACCCCGTCCGCCTCGGCCAGGATGTTCTCGACCTCGCGCGGGAACACGTTCTCGCCGCCGGACACGATCATGTCGTCGTCGCGACCGTCCACGAACAGCAGGCCGGTCCGGTCGAGGTGGCCGACGTCGCCGGTGCTCATGAAGTCGCCCCGGACCTCCTTGCCCGCGCCGTTCGTGTAGCCCTCGAACAGCATGCCGTTGGAGACGAAGATCCGGCCGGTGACGCCGACCGGCAGTTCGCTCCCGTTCTCGTCCAGGATCGTGATCCGCGTGCCGAGCGGCATGCCACCCGCGGTCCGCGGTTCCCGGCGGAGGTCGGCCGGGGTCGCGATCGTCGCCCACGACACCTCGGTGGACCCGTACAGGTTGTAGAGCACGTCTCCGAAGGCGTCCATGAAGTGCGGCGCGAAATCACCGATCAGCGCGGACCCGCTGCTCGCGACCGCGCGCAGCGCGCTCAGGTCGTGGGCTGCGCGGACGTCCGGTGGCAGCTCCAGCATGCGTTGCATCATGATCGGGACGACGAACACGCCGCCGGCGCCGTGCACGGCGAGATCCCTGAGCGTGGTTTCCGGATCGAACCGGCGGCGCAGTACCAGCGTCGCCCGCAGGCCCATCCCGACCTGCAGGCCGGCGAAACCCCAGGTGTGGAACAGCGGCGCCGGTATCGCGATCGTGTCCCGCACTTTCAGCGGGATCTTCGACAGGATCGACGCGAGCGCGCCCAGCCCGTGCGGCGGCGGCCGTCGCGCGCCTTTCGGAGCTCCGGTGGTGCCGGACGTCAGCACGATCGTCCGTCCGACGATCTCCGGTGGGGCGGCCCGGCCGCCGGGGTGCGTGGCGACCAGGTCCTCGAGCGTGCTTCCGGTCGTCGTGCTTCCGGTCGTCGGGGTTTCGGTCCAGGCCACGACCAGGGGGACGCCTGGCGGCAGGTCGCCGACGAGCGGGAGGAACTCCTCGTCGGCGATGAGGAGTTCGACCTGCTGTTCGCGCAGGACCGTCTGGATCTGGGCGGCCGGGAGCCCGGTGTTGAGCAGCACCGTGTCGGAGCCGAGCATCGCGGACGCGACCAGCGCCTCGATCAGCCCGGCGTGGTTGCGGCAGAGCACGGCGACCCGGGTCTTGCCCCGCACGCCGAGTTCCGTCAGGCCCTGGGAGATCCGGGTCGCGCGGTCGATCAGCTCGGCGAACGTCACCTGGCGCCGCTCGTCGATCAGCGCGATCCGCTCGGGGTCGCGGGCCGCGGCGCTGGTGTAGCCACCGGCCAGGCTCAGGCCCCAGCTCTTGAGCGCGACGAGTTGCCTGGTCACCCGGTCGGGACGCCCTGGCGCGATGATCCCGGCCCTGATCAGCGTGGTGGCGAGCTGCCCGGCGTACATCTCAGGCGGCCGGGATGACGAAGATCTTGGCGAGTACCGCGGCCAGGCCCAAGTCACCGCGGACCTTGAGCTTGCCGGTCATGAACATCGTCGTGGGCCTGCCGTTGCCGGACGTCAGCAGCAGGAACTCGGGGCCGCCGAGGATGATCGTGGTGTCGGCCTCGTACTGCGCAGTGGCGTTCGCGTCGCACCGGTCGCCGTGCAGCACGAGTTCGAACTCGTCCGTGCGACCGTCCGGACCGCCGGTCACGTTCCAGTGGATGACTTTCCGGGCCCGGGGCTCGCCGGCCCGGTAGTGGTCGGCGAAGCGCCGGAGGATCTGATCGAGGACGGCCGTCCGCAGCGGGCTGTTCATCACCGCTTCGAGCTGGTCCCGCCGGGCCCGGCCGATCAGCCGGGCGAACGCGGCCGGGTCGAGCGAGTCCAGGCTCTCCTCGGACGCGGCGGCGAGCAGCGACTCGAACTCCTCGACGCTGATCTTCTTCGGATCGATCTCGGCCAACTGCCGGGGATCTAAGGGCGACACGGCGGGCTCCCTCGGGTCGGTAGTTTACGCGCCAGTAGGTTACTCCCGGGTTAAACAACCGGGCCAGTGGTTCTGGGAAACCGCCGATTAGGCTGTGTCCATGACGCGGGCCTCCCTGGACAAGCTGCCGAGCGACGTGGCGTCGATGTTCGACCAGGTCGCTCCACGCTACGACCTCACGAACACGGTGCTCTCGTTCGCGCAGGACCGGAAGTGGCGGGCGATCACCGCGGACGTGCTCGACCTGCGTCCGGGGGAGCGGTGCCTCGATCTGGCCGCCGGAACCGCGGTGTCGACGGCCGAGCTGGCGCACTCCGGTGCCGAGGTGATCGCGTGCGACTTCTCGCTCGGGATGCTCCGCGAGGGGCGCGGCCGGGGCGTCCCCCTGGTGGCCGGCGACGCGATGCACCTGCCGTTCCCCGACGCGACGTTCGACGCGGTGACGATCTCGTTCGGGCTGCGCAACGTCGCCGACACGGCGGCCGGGCTGTCGGAGATGGCGCGGGTGACGAAGCCGGGCGGCCGGCTCGTCGTCCTCGAGTTCAGCCACCCGACCTGGGCGCCGTTCCGCACGGTGTACACCGAGTACCTGATGAAGGCGCTACCCCGCGTCGCCCGTGCCGTGAGCAGCGCGCCCGACGCCTACGTGTACCTGGCCGAGTCGATCCGAGCCTGGCCGACGCAGGAGCGACTGGCCCGCACGGTCGCCGACACCGGCTGGAACGCCGTCCGCTGGCGCAACCTGACCGGCGGCATAGTCACCCTCCACCATGCTTTGAGGGCGGCCCGCTGAGAACGACGCTGACAAGCGAGCGTGCCTTCTTATTACGCTTCGCCGGTGTAACGACGTCGGCGCGCTCGATTGTCAGCGTCGCCCTCAGCGGGCTCCGGGTCAGTGCAAAACGGCGCCGCGCGCCTACGGTCACTGCAAAACAGGGCTAGGCGCCGACGGTCAGGCACGCAATGCGCTTTCCGGCGGTGCCGGCTCGGCCGGCCATGGTCTGGGTCTTGTCGGCGTGGAGGACCAGCGACTTCGGGGTCTCCGAGAACACCCACATCTGGGTGCTCTTGCTGGTGCCGTCGCCCTGCGAGTCGGTCGTGACGTCGAGCCAGACCTCGTTCTGCGCGTTCGCGTACGCCGGGTTCACCGACGGCGGCGACGCGGACGCGGCCGGGTCCATCCGGTGCTGGTAGTGCGGCCCGGCCGCGTCGCCGGCTGCACCGCAGGGCTTCGTGTGCAGGTGGGCCCCGTACGTGCGGTTCGGCAGCAGCTTGCTGACCGACAGCGTCACGGTCGTGGTGTCGACGATCTGCGCGACCACGAGGTGCGCCTCGGCACCGGCCGGTACCAGCGAGGAGTCGTACGAGATCGCCTTGTTGCCCGGCG
Organism: Cryptosporangium sp. NPDC051539; assembly: GCF_044454545.1. NCBI lineage: Bacteria > Bacillati > Actinomycetota > Actinomycetes > Cryptosporangiales > Cryptosporangiaceae > Cryptosporangium > Cryptosporangium sp. NPDC051539. The sequence goes on from NZ_JBITDV010000011.1 coordinate 261,607, forward strand.
AATACCGGCTGAACGTTCCCTGCGCCACGATCGGCCGCGGTGCCTCGAGCGCCCCGGACGCCACCGACTCCGGCCGATCGGCGGGGTCCGTCCGGCCGCATCCGGCGGCGACCAGGGCGGTAGCCGCCAGGACGAGCGCTGCGGTCCGACGCATCAACAGCCTCCAAGAAACGCCCGCAAAGAACGCTACAAATACGTATATGTAGCGATTCACTTTCCCGCGCACGCTACTCTTCACTTCGATTTTTTGTGACCCTGCCTCCACGCTCCGGCGTGCTCGTCGCGCCCGGATATAACCGCACAAAGCTGCCCACGCAGACAGCGCTGACGACCCGCTCGCCACCACTCGATCACCCGAGGGCCAGCGGGTGTTAGGTCAGCCTTAGTACCCAGCCTCGCGAGGGGCGGCATAGACTGCCCGTGCCTAGTTCGTGAACATTTTCACAAGCGCACGCAAGCCCTGCTAGAGCCCCGAAAGGCAGCCGTGACCACCGAGCCCGCTTCCCGCGGTGCCGAGCCCCCCGTGGTCGACACCGCCGATATGAACGCCGACGTCATCGTCGTCGGCGCCGGCCCGGCCGGGTCGGCTGCCGCGTATCACCTCGCCACTTCCGGGCTCGACGTCCTCCTGCTGGAGAAGACCGAGTTCCCGCGCGAGAAGGTCTGCGGAGACGGTCTGACGCCCCGGGCGGTGCGCTCGCTGGTCTCGATGGGTATCGACACCTCGGTCGAGGCGGGCTGGCTGCACAACAAGGGCCTCCGGGTGATCGGCGGCGGCGTCCGTATGGAGCTGCCCTGGCCCGAGCTGGCGGCGTACCCGAACTACGGGCTCACCCGCACCCGGATGGACTTCGACGACATGCTCTCGAAGGGCGCCGTCAAGGCCGGTGCGCGGCTGCAGACGTCGACGACGGTCACCGGTCCGGTGCTGTCGACGGCCGGGCGCGTCGTGGGCGTCGAGGCCGAGGTCGGTCCGGAGAAGACTCCGGCCACCTACCGGGCTCCGCTGGTGATTGCGGCCGACGGCGTGTCCGGCCGGTTCGCCCTGTCGCTCGGTCTGGCCCGAAACGAGGCCCGGCCGATGGGTGTCGCGGTCCGGCGGTACTACCAGAGCCCGCGCCACGAGGACGACTACCTCGAGTCCTGGCTGGAGCTGTGGGACAAGGTCGAGGGCCGCGAACGCCTGCTGCCCGGGTACGGCTGGATCTTCGGCCTCGGTGACGGCCGGTCGAACGTCGGTCTCGGCATCCTGAACAGCTCGGCGGCGTTCAAGGACGTCAACTACCGCCAGCTGCTCAAGACCTGGATGGCCAGCACTCCGGAGGAGTGGGGCTTCCGCGAGGAGAACGCCGACGGGCCGATTCGCGGCGCGGCGCTCCCGATGGGCTTCAACCGCAAGCCGCACTACACCCGCGGCCTGATGCTCGTCGGCGACTCGGGCGGCATGGTCAACCCGTTCAACGGGGAGGGCATCGCCTACGCGATGGAGTCCGGCGAGATCGCCGCCGAGGTCGCCGCTCAGGCCCTCGCGCGTCCGGCCGGGCCGAACCGCGAGCGGGCGCTGCGCGCGTACCCGACGCTGCTGACCGAGCGGTACGGCGGTTATTACCGTCTCGGTGGCGTGTTCGTGAAGCTGATCAGCAACCCCGACATCATGAAGGTCGCGACCCGGCACGGGCTGCCGCACCCGCTTCTCATGCGATTCGTGCTCAAATTGCTCGCGAATCTCACGGATCCTCGGGGCGGGGACGCCATGGACCGGGTCATCAACGGCCTGACCAAGCTCGCGCCCGCAGTCTGATCTACGTTTTCACGGCATTTCCTCGCTGCACACCGACGTCAGGGAAGGGAACCGATGGACACCGGTGGTTCACTCGCGCTTTATATGCCGATCGTCGGCCTCTTCATACTCGCTGCGTTCTTTGCGGTGTTCAGCGTCGGAGCAGCGGCGTTCGTCGGGCCGAAGCGGTACAACAAGGCCAAAGCCGAAGCCTACGAATGCGGTATCGAGCCGTCACCGCAGGCGAGTGGCGGAGGCCGGTTCCCGATCAAGTTCTATTTGACGGCGATGCTGTTCATCGTCTTCGACATCGAGATCATCTTCCTTTACCCGTGGGCCGTCGCCAACGAGGCGCTCGGTGTGTTCGGGCTGGTGGAGATGGTGTTGTTCATCGCTAGCGTGTTCGTCGCCTACGCGTACGTGTGGCGTCGCGGCGGCCTCGACTGGGACTGAGTCGCCCCCCGACTAGCCCGTTCACTCTGAGAGGGGTCCGCGCCATGGGGCTGGAAGAGAAACTCCCCGGCGGGGTTCTGGTGACCACCGTCGAGAAGCTCGTCAACTGGAGCCGCAAGTCGTCGATGTGGCCGGCCACGTTCGGTCTGGCCTGCTGCGCGATCGAGATGATGACGACCGGCGCCGCCCGGTACGACTTCGCGCGCTTCGGAATGGAGCGCTTCAGCGCCACTCCGCGCCAGGCCGACCTGATGATCGTGGCCGGTCGGGTGAGCCAGAAAATGGCACCGGTTCTCCGGCAGATCTACGACCAGATGCCCGACCCGAAATGGGTGCTGTCGATGGGTGTCTGCGCGAGTTCGGGCGGAATGTTCAACAACTACGCGATCGTCCAGGGCGTCGACCACGTCGTCCCGGTCGACATGTACCTCCCGGGCTGTCCGCCGCGGCCGGAGATGCTGCTGGACGCAGTCCTCAAGCTGCACGAAAAGGTCATGCACGAGCCGCTCGGCCCCAAGCGCCGCGCCGAACTCGCCGAGGCCAAGGCGAACGGCACCGCGAAGCGTTACGGGACGATCCCGTCCTCCTTCCGGTACGACAAGACGCTCCGCAAGGAATGGGAGCAGGCCGAGGCCGAGGGCCGGGCCGAGCAGTACCGGATCGAGAAGACGGCCGAGCTCTTCAAGACGGGGACGCGCAAGTGACGATCGAGGGCAACGATCCTGTCAGGCCCGACGCCGCGGGGCCCGGCGACCAGCAGGCGGCCCAGAAGGGCATGTTCGGCGTCTCCGGCACCGGTGACACGTCCGGATTCGGCGGCCTGGTCCGCCCCGTCGCCGACCCGCACGCGACCCCGCGCCCCTACGGCGGGTACTTCGACGAGGTCGTCGACCTGCTGGGCGACGCGGTGGCCAGCGCCGGCGTCGGATTCGAAGAGACGGTCTACCGGGTGGTGGTCGACCGCGGCGAGCTGACGCTCTACGTCCGTCCGGAGCGGATCGCCGAGGTCTGCAAGCTGCTCCGCGACTCCGACGGCCTGCGCTTCGAGCTGTGCAGCTCGGTCTCCGGTGTCGACTACCTGGACGCTCCGTCCGGCGTCGACGCCGAGGAAAAGGCCAGGCGGCTGCACGTCGTCTACCAGCTGACGAGCATGACGTTCCGGCGCCGGATCCGGCTCGAGGTCGCGGTCACGATCGAGGACCCGCGGGTCCCGTCCGTCACCGAGATCTACCCGACCGCCGACTGGCAGGAGCGCGAGGTCTGGGACATGTTCGGCGTCCTGTTCGAGGGGCACCCGGCGCTGACCCGGATCCTGATGCCGGACGACTGGGACGGCCACCCCCAGCGGAAGGACTATCCGCTCGGTGGCGTGCCGGTCGAGTACAAGGGCGCGGAGATCCCGCCGCCCGACACCCGCCGGGCCTACCGGTGACCGGCCAGGAGGTGGCCTGATGACTCAGACAAGCGATCCTTACGCCGGCTCGCGCGAAACCACCGAAGGACGGATCTACACCGTCACCGGTGGCGACTGGGATTCGATCCACGCCGAAGATCCGCTGGCCAGTGAGCGCATCGTCGTCAACATGGGTCCCCAGCACCCGTCGACGCACGGCGTGCTGCGTCTCGTCCTCGAGCTCGAGGGCGAGACGATCACCGAGGCCCGCACGGTCATCGGGTACCTGCACACCGGCATCGAGAAGAACACCGAGTACCGGACGTGGACGCAGGGCACCACGTTCGTCACCCGGATGGACTACCTCTCGCCGATCTTCAACGAGACCGGCTACTGCCTCGCGGTGGAGAAGCTGCTCGGCATCGAGGTGCCCGAGCGCGCCAACACGCTGCGGGTCCTGCTGATGGAGCTCAACCGGATCAGCTCGCACCTGGTCTGGCTGGCGACCACGGGCATGGAGCTCGGCTCGACCACGATGATGATCTACGGCTTCCGCGAGCGGGAGCACGTGCTCGACCTGTTCGAGGAGATCACCGGTCTGCGGATGAACATGGCGTTCGTCCGCCCGGGTGGCCTGGCGCAAGACCTGCCGGTCGGCGTCGTCGAGAAGATCCACGAGTTCATCCCGTACATGCGCGACAAGATCAACGACTACGAGAAGCTGCTCACCGGCCAGCCGGTCTGGAAGGCCCGCACCAAGAACGTCGGGTTCCTCGACGTCACCGGGTGCCTGGCGCTCGGCATCACCGGGCCGGTGCTGCGCTCGGCCGGCCTGCCCTGGGACCTGCGCAAGCAGATGCCCTACTGCGGCTACGAAGACTACGAGTTCGACGTCATCACCGAGACCACCGGCGACGTGTTCGGGCGCTACCTCGTGCGGATCAACGAGATGCGCGAGTCGCTGAAGATCGTCGAGCAGGCGCTCGACCGGCTGGCCCCGGGGCCGGTCATGGTCGGTGACAAGAAGATCGCGTGGCCGGCGCAGCTTGCGCTCGGCGCAGACGGCATGGGCAACTCGCTCGAGCACGTCCGGCAGATCATGGGCCAGTCGATGGAGGCCCTGATCCACCACTTCAAGCTCGTGACCGAGGGCTTCCGGGTCCCGTCCGGCCAGGTGTACACCGCGGTCGAGTCGCCCCGGGGCGAGCTGGGTTTCCACGTCGTCAGCGACGGTGGCACCCGGCCGTACCGCGTCCACGTGCGCGAACCCAGCTTCATCAACCTGCAGGCCTTCCCGGCGATGGTCGAGGGTGCCCCGATCGCGGACGCGATCGCTTCCGGCGCCTCCCTCGACCCGGTGATGGGTGGGGTCGACCGATGAGGGATTCGCTGACCCGTCGTGAAATCACGAGCCTCACTTCAGGCTCCGAACGTGGGCGAGACCGGAATGAGTGAAATTACCAACGAAGCCGTCCGCACGGACCTCATCGAGCAGGCGGCGACGATCGTCGCCCGGTACCCCGAGGGACGCTCGCGTTCGGCGCTGCTGCCGATGTTGCATCTCGTGCAGTCGGTGGACGGATACGTCAGCCCGGCCGGGATCGCGTTCTGCGCCGAGCAACTCGGCATCACCAAGGCCGAGGTCGCGGCCGTCGCGACGTTCTACACCATGTACAAGCGCCGGCCGACCGGCGAGTACCTGGTGAGCGTGTGCACCAACACGATGTGCGGGGTGCTCGGGGGCGACAAGGCCTACGAGGCGCTCTCGCAGTACCTCGAGGTGGGGCACGACCAGACCACCGAAGACGGCAAGATCACGCTGGAGCACGCCGAGTGCCTGGCGGCCTGCGACTACGCGCCGGTGATGACCGTCAACTACGAGTACTTCGACCAGGTGGACGAAGGCTCGGCCTTGACGCTGGTGAAGCAGCTCCAGGACGGTGAGCGTCCGATGCCGACGCGCGGCGCCGGGCTCTGTTCGTTCAAGCAGATGTCGCGGCAGCTCGCCGGGTTCGACGACAACCGGAACTCGGTGGCCGACGCGATGATCGGCGTCGAGCCGACGGTCGCCGGTAACCGGATCGCGGAGGAGCGCGGGGTCAGCGTCCCGGGGTACTACCCGAACACGCCGATCCCGAGGAAGGCCGACAAGGACGCCGCCCCGGCCCCCGCAAAGGCCGCCGCTCCTGCCCCCGCCGCTCCTGCCCCCGCGGCCCCGGCTCCCGCCGCTCCTGCTCCCGACGCCGCGCCGGCTGCGGGGAAGGCTGCGCCGGCTGCGGAGACGCCCGCTGGGGCTGCTTCGGCCGACAAGGCCGCGACCGCCGCGACGGCTGACGGGCCGAAGAGCGCCGAGCCGCCGGCCGCGCTGATCCCGGTCCAGCCCGCCTCCGAGCCCGCCGCCCCGTCCACGCCGGCCGCGAAAGCGTCCGCCGACGACACGAAGTCTGCTGACAACACGACGCCGGCCGACAAAGCGTCCGCCGGAGAGACCGGGAAGCCCGCGCCGCGGACGCGCAGGCGGACCACCGGGCCGACCGTGTCGGCGACCGCCGAGCCCTCCGGCCGGCGGCCGGCCAACAAGGCACCGGCCAAGCGCGCCACCCGCCGCCCGGGCACCGAACGCTCGGCCCCGGCGGTCGAGCAGGCTCCCACCCAGCCGGCCCAGCCGGCGACCGAGCCGCAGGTGAGGGACGTCGAGACGCCGGAGAACCCGGCCGAGACCTCGCCGACCGTTCCGGAGCCGGCGATCGACTCCAAGCCGGCCGGTGACGCCTCGCCGACCGATCCGCGCACCGCGAACGCTGAAGGGGACGCCGAATGAGCGAGCGCGAAGTCCTCACCCCGGTCCTCACCAAGCGCTGGCTCTCGCCCGAGGCGTGGAAGATCTCGGTCTACGAGCGGCTCGACGGTTACTCCGGGCTGCGCAAGGCGATCAAGGCCCACCCCGACGACCTGATCCAGCTGGTCAAGGACTCCGGTCTGCGCGGCCGCGGCGGCGCGGGCTTCCCGACCGGTCTCAAGTGGGGATTCATCCCGCAGGGTGACGGCAAGCCGCACTACCTCGTGGTGAACGCCGACGAGGGCGAGCCCGGCACCTGCAAGGACCTGCCGTACATGATGGCCGACCCGCACGGCCTCATCGAGGGCATCGTGATCGCGAGCTACGCGATCCGGGCGAACTTCGCCGCGATCTACATCCGTGGCGAAGCCGTGCACGCCGCCCGTCGGCTGCGCAACGCGGTCAACGAGGCCTATGCCCGCGGCTATCTCGGCCGCAACATCCTGGGCAGCGGGTTCGACCTCGAACTCGTCGTCCACTCCGGCGCCGGTGCCTACATCTGCGGCGAAGAGACCGCGCTGCTGGACTCGCTCGAGGGCTACCGTGGCCAGCCGCGGCTCAAGCCGCCGTTCCCCGCGGTCGCCGGCCTCTACGGCGGCCCCACCGTGGTGAACAACGTCGAGACGATCGCCAGCGTGCCGTACATCGTGCTCGGCGGGGCCGAGTGGTTCAAGTCGATGGGCACCGAGAAGTCGCCCGGCCCGAAGATCTACTCGATCTCCGGCCGGGTGAACCGTCCGGGGCAGTACGAGTGCACGATGGGCACCACGCTGCGCGAGCTGCTCGAGCTGGCCGGGGGCATGAAGGACGGCCACGAACTCCGGTTCTGGACGCCCGGCGGGTCCTCGACGCCGCTGTTCACCGCGGAGCACCTCGACGTTCCGCTCGACTTCGAGGGCGCGGCGGCGGCCGGCTCCATGCTGGGCACCACGGCCATTCAGGTGTTCAGCGACCAGGACGACCCGGTGTACGCGACCTACCGCTGGATCGCGTTCTACGCCCACGAGTCGTGCGGCAAGTGCACCCCGTGCCGCGAGGGCAACTACTGGATGGTGCAGGTGCTGCGCCGGATCCTGTCCGGCCAGGGCACCAAGGCCGACCTCGACACGCTGCTCGACACCTGCGACAACATCTTCGGCCGGTCGTTCTGCGCGCTGGGTGACGGCGCGACCAGCCCGGTGACGTCGTCGCTGAAGTACTTCCGGGACGACTACCTGGACTACATCGAGGGTCGCAAGGCGCCGTACTTCTCGGCCGAACAAGCCGCACTCGCCGGAGCGCACTGATGACTGTGTACCCCGTCCGCCTCCTCCGCTCCGCTCCTCGGTCGCTAGGGCTCCCTACGATGCTCACTTCGGAGGCGACCTCATGACCATCGCCCCCCAGGCCGTAGACACGGTCACGCTCACGATCGACGGGCTGTCGGTCACCGTGCCGAAGGGCACGCTGATCATCCGGGCCGCCGAGCAGCTGGGCATCCAGATCCCGCGGTTCTGCGACCACCCGCTGCTCGACCCGGTCGGCGCCTGTCGTCAGTGCATCGTCGAGGTCGAGGGCCAGCGCAAGCCGGTCGCGAGCTGCACCGCCACGGTGACGCCCGACATGGTGGTGAAGACGCAGCTCTCCAGCCCGGTGGCCGAGAAGGCGCAGCGCGGAACGCTGGAACTGCTGCTGATCAACCACCCGCTCGACTGCCCGATCTGCGACAAGGGCGGCGAGTGCCCGCTGCAGAACCAGGCGATGAGCAACGGTGCCGCCGAGTCGCGGTTCCGGGACGTCAAGCGCACGTACCCGAAGCCGCTGGCGATCTCGACGCAGATCCTGCTCGACCGCGAGCGCTGCGTGCTCTGCGCCCGCTGCACGCGGTTCTCCAAGCAGGTCGCCGGCGACCCGTTCATCGAGCTGCTGGAGCGCTCGGCGCTGGAGCAGGTCGGCATCGCGTCCGACGAACCGTTCCAGTCGTACTTCTCCGGCAACACCGTGCAGATCTGCCCGGTCGGTGCGCTGACCAGCGCCGCCTACCGGTTCCGGGCCCGCCCGTTCGACCTGGTCAGCACGCCGTCGGTGTGTGAGCACTGCGCCGGTGGCTGCGCGCTGCGCACAGACTGGCGGCGCGGCAAGGTCCTCCGCCGGCTCGCCGGCGAGGACCCGGAGGTCAACGAGGAGTGGAACTGCGACAAGGGCCGCTTCGCGTTCCGTTACGCGACCGGCAAGGAGCGGCTGACTCAGCCGCTCGTGCGCAACTCCGCCGGTGAGCTCGAGCCGACCTCGTGGAGCGAGGCGTTCACGGTGGCGGCCCGCGGGCTGGAGACCGCCCGCGAGAACGGCGGCGTCGGCGTGCTACCCGGCGGCCGGGTCACGTTCGAGGACGCCTACGCGTACTCGAAGTTCGCCCGGGTCGCGCTCGGGACGAACGACGTGGACTTCCGGGCCCGCCCGCATTCCGACGAGGAGGCGCTGTTCCTCGGCGCGCACGTGGCGGGCTCCGGGCTCGGGATCACCTACTCCGACCTCGAGAACGCGTCCGACGTCCTGCTGGTCGCGCTCGAGCCGGAGGAGGAAGCGGCGATCCTCTTCCTCCGCCTGCGCAAGGCGTGGCGGAAGCTCGGCACCCGGGTGTGGTCGGTGGCCCCGCTGGCCACCCGGGGTCTCGACAAGCTCGGCGGGACGCTGATCCAGGCGACCCCCGGCGCCGAGCCCAAGGTCCTGGACGCTCTGCGGGCCGGCGAACTGCCCGGGCTCACGTCGCTGTCCGACGCACTGCGGGCGCCCGGTGCGGTGATCCTGGTCGGGGAGCGGGCCGCGGGTATCCGTGGCGCGTACTCGGCCGCGTCGCTGCTGGCGCTCTCGACCGGTGCGTCGCTCGGCTGGGTGCCGCGGCGGGCCGGTGAGCGTGGAGCGGTCGAGGCAGGCGCGCTGCCGACGCTCCTGCCCGGCGGGCGTCAGCTCTCGTCGGCGGCCGGCCGGTCGGCGATCGAGTCGGCCTGGGGGGCCTCGATCCCCTCGGCGCCGGGTCGTTCGACCTCGGAGATCCTGGCCGCGGCGGCCGACGGTTCGCTGGGTGGTCTGGTGGTCGGCGGCGTCGACCCCGACGACCTGCCCGACCCGGTGGCCGCGCGGGCCGCGCTGGAAGCCGCACCGTTCCTCGTGTCGCTGGAGGTCCGCGACTCGGCGGTCACCGCGTACGCCGATGTCGTGTTCCCGGTGGCCCCGGTGGCCGAGAAGGCCGGCAGCTTCGTCAACTGGGAGGGCCGGGTCCGGCCGTTCGGGCTGACGCTGGCCGGCACCGGCGCGATGTCGGACGCCCGGGTGCTCGACGCGCTCGCTTCCGAGCTGGGCGCCTACCTGGGGACGACCACGCAGGAAGCCGTGCTGGCGGAGTTCACCGGTCTCGGTACCCCCGAGCCCGACCTCGACCCGCCACCGTCCCCGATGGAGCCGGCCGCGCCCCGGGTGAGCCCCGGTGCCGGCGAGGCCGTACTGGCGACCTGGCACCACATGCTCGACCTGGGCACGCTGCAGGCCGGCGAGGAGCACCTGGCCGGCACCGCGAAGCCGGCGTTCGCGCACCTCGCGCCCGGCACCGCCGCGGAGCTCGGCGTCCGGCCCGGCGCGCACATCCTGGTCTCCACCGATCGGGGCGCGATCCAGCTGCCGGTGGCGATCACCGAGATGCCCGACCGGGTCGTCTGGCTGCCGTCGAACTCGGTCGACTCGCGGGTGCGACCGACGCTCGGCGTGGGCGCGGGTGATCTGGTGCGGATTACGGCAGGGTCGGCAGGCGGCGACGGCGTGTCGCCCGACGGTGGCCTGGGTGACGTCGAGGCCCGCGCCACCAGCGACGGTGGGGATCCGGCCGACGGCGGCGTGCCGGCGATCGACTCAGACGAAGGCGAGGCCTGATGGACGGCAGGGCGGTGCTGGCAGCCGCGGAGCCGGCTGCGGTCGGCAACGACCCGTGGTGGCTGATACTCGCGAAGATCGTCGCGACGTTCGGCATCCTCGTGGTGTTCGTGCTGTTCTCGATCGTGGCCGAGCGCAAGGTCATCGGCTACATGCAGGTCCGGCCGGGCCCGAACCGCACCGGCCCCTGGGGCACGCTGCAGAGCCTCGCCGACGGCATCAAGCTCGCGTTCAAGGAAGACGTCATCCCGGCCGCGGCCGACAAGGTCGTGTTCATCGTGGCGCCGATCCTCTCGGCGATGGTCGCGCTCGTCGCGTTCGCGGTGATACCGCTCGGGCCGAACGTCTCGGTGTTCGGGCACACGACCGCGCTGCAGCTCACCGACCTGCCGGTCGGCGTCCTGTACATCCTGGCCTGCTCGTCGCTCGGCGTGTACGGCATCGTGCTGGCCGGTTGGTCGTCCGGGTCGACGTACCCGCTGCTCGGCGGTCTGCGGTCGGCGGCCCAGATGATCTCGTACGAGGTCGCGATGGGTCTGTCGATCGTCCCGGTGCTGCTGACCGCGGGGTCGCTCTCGCCGAGCGAGATCGTCGCCGCACAGGAGAACACCTGGTTCGTGGTCACGCTGCTGCCGAGCTTCATCGTGTACGCGATCTCGGCCGTGGGTGAGACGAACCGCGCTCCGTTCGACCTCCCGGAGGCCGAGTCCGAGCTCGTCGGCGGTTTCCACACCGAGTACTCGTCGCTGAAGTTCGCGATGTTCTTCCTCGGTGAGTACGTGAACATGGTGACGGTCTCGGCGCTCTGCACGACGCTGTTCCTCGGCGGCTGGCGGGCTCCGTTCGGCATCGGCACGCTCTGGGCGGGTGCGAACGAGGGCTGGTGGCCTGTTCTCTGGTTCATCCTCAAGGTGCTGGGCGCGCTGTTCGTCTTCGTCTGGCTCCGCGGTGCGCTGCCCCGTCTGCGCTACGACCAGTTCATGCACTTCGGCTGGAAGGTCCTGGTGCCGGTCAGCCTGGTGTGGGTGCTGCTGGTCGCCGCGATGCGGACGATCAGCCGGGAGTACGACTTCTCGTCGCGGAACTTCTTCATCGGCGTCGCGGTCCTGCTGCTGGTGGTGCTGGCGATCAGCCAGCTGGTCCCGGAGCCCGCGCAGAAGAAGCAAGTCGACGCTCGCGATCCCAACCCGGAGTCCGACTACCCGGTCCCGCCGATGAACCTGGTCGTGCCGCCGTCCCCGCGTCTGAAGCAGGTGCCGGCGAAGGTCGGGGCCGACGAGCCCGAGACGGGCAAGGAGAGCTGACATGTTCGGACCCGTCCAAGGCTTCGGCCTGACCTTCTCGACGATGTTCAAGAAGCGGGTGACGATCAAGTACCCGGACGTCCCGCAGCCGAGCGCCCCGCGCTTCCACGGGCGTCACGTGCTCAACCGGCACCCCGACGGGCTGGAGAAGTGCGTCGGGTGCGAGCTCTGCGCCTGGGCGTGCCCCGCCGACGCGATCTACGTCGAGGGCGGCGACAACACCGAAGAGGCCCGGTTCTCGCCGGGCGAGCGCTACGGCGCGGTCTACCAGATCAACTACGCGCGCTGCATCTTCTGCGGCCTGTGCATCGAGGCGTGCCCGACCCGGTCGCTGACCATGTCGAACGCCTACGAGCTGGCCAGCGACAGCCGCGCGGACCTGATCTTCACCAAGGAGCAGCTGCTCGCGCCGCTGCTGCCGGGCATGGAGCTCCCGCCGCACGCGATGCGGCTGGGCGAGAACGAGACCGACTACTACGTGCAGGGCCCGACCAACCCGGGTGCCTCGGCCGGAGCCGAACGCACGGACCGGTCGGACGCGAAGGAGGTCGTCTGAGTGAGCATCGCTCTGGAAGTGCTGGCCGCCGCGGCCCCCGGCGATCCGCCCACCGGCGAGAAGGTCGCGTTCTGGATCCTGGCCCCGATCGCGCTCGGTGGCGCGATCGGCATGGTGCTGGCCCGTAACGCGATCCACTCCGCGTTGTTCCTGGTCTGCACGATGTTCAGCCTCGGGGTGTTCTACGTGCTCCAGGCCGGTCCGTTCATCGGCATGGTGCAGGTGATCGTCTACACCGGCGCGATCATGATCCTGTTCCTGTTCGTGCTGATGCTGGTCGGGCGTGATTCGTCGGACTCGATCGTGGAGACGTTGCGCGGACAGCGACTGGCCGCGATCGTGCTCGGTATCGGGCTGGCGGCGCTGGTCACCACCGGCCTCTACCGCGCCCTCGGCGAGGTGAGCCCCCGCGGCCTGGCGCAGACCAACGCGACCGGTGGCGGGAACGTCGACTCGATCGCGGCGCTGCTGTTCACCCGGTACGTGTTCGCGTTCGAGGTCACCAGCGCGCTGCTGATCACGGCGGCGGTCGGCGCGATGATCCTGGCCCACGTCGAGCGCGAGAAGGGCGGCGTCCCGACGCAGCGCGAGCGGTCGATCGCCCGGTTCCGCAAGGGCAACTACCCGGCACCCAAGCCCGGCCCCGGCGTGTACGCGCTGGCCGACTCGGTGGCCACCCCCGCGTTGCTGCCCGACGGTACGGCCGCCGACGGCAGTGTCGCGCCCTCGGTCGAGCGGCGCGAACTCGACAGCGGTCTGACCACCCCGAAGGGCTGAAGACGGAGTGACTCCTACCTACTACCTGCTGCTCTCCGCTGCACTGTTCACGATCGGTGCGGTCGGCGTCCTCATCCGGCGCAACGCGATCGTCGTGTTCATGTGCATCGAGCTGATGCTCAACGCGGCCAACCTCACGCTGGTCACGTTCTCCCGGATCAACGGCACGCTCGACGGTCAGGTCATGGCGTTCTTCGTCATGGTCGTCGCCGCCGCGGAGGTCGTGGTCGGGCTCGCGATCATCATGTCGATCTTCCGCACTCGCAAGTCGGCCTCGGTCGACGACGCGAACCTGCTGAAGTACTGAGGGGATAAACCGCCGTGGAGTATGCAGAGCCGACGGGGTCTCTCTCCCTGCTCTGGTTGTTGATCGCGCTGCCGCTGGCCGGCGCCGTGGTGCTGCTGTTGGCCGGCCGTCGGGCGAACGCCTGGGGGCACCTGCTCGGGTGCGCCACCGTGGGCGTCGCGTTCGTGCTGGGTGTCGTCCAGTTCTTCGCACTGCGGGGGCTGGAGGGCTCGCGGGAGATCTCCCAGCACTTGTTCACGTTCATCGACGTGGGCGGCCTGAAGGTCGACGCGGGGCTGCTCTACGACCCGTTGTCGGCACTGTTCGTGCTGCTGATCACCGGGGTCGGCTTCCTCATCCACGTGTACTCGATCGGGTACATGTCTCACGACGAGGGCCGGCGGCGCTTCTTCGCGTTCCTGAACCTGTTCGTCGCGGCCATGCTGCTGCTCGTCCTGGGCAACAGCTTCGTGGCGCTCTACGTCGGCTGGGAGGGCGTCGGACTGGCGTCGTACCTGCTGATCGCGTTCTGGTACACGCGCCCGGAGGCCGCCACCGCGGCGAAGAAGGCGTTCATCATGAACCGGGTCGGCGACGTCGGCCTGGCGCTGGGCATCTTCCTGATGTTCGCGAAGCTCGGCGACACCTCGTTCGAGGGCGTGTTCAGCTCGGTCGACAAGCTCTCGTCGACGACCGTGACGATCCTCGCGCTGCTGCTCCTGCTCGGCGCCTGCGGTAAGTCCGGCCAGTTCCCGCTGCAGGCCTGGCTCCCGGACGCGATGGCCGGCCCGACGCCGGTGTCCGCGCTGATCCACGCCGCGACGATGGTCACCGCGGGCGTGTACCTGATCGCCCGGGCCCACCCGATCTACGACCTGAGCGAGACCGGCCGGACCGTGGTCTGCGTCATCGGTGCGCTCACGCTGCTGATCGGGTGCGTCATCGGCTGCGCGAAGGACGACATCAAGAAGGTCCTCGCGTACTCGACCGTCAGCCAGATCGGCTACATGTTCCTGGCCGTCGGGCTCGGCGGTGAGGCGTACGCACTCGGCATCATCCACCTGCTCGCGCACGGCTTCTTCAAGGCCGGCCTGTTCCTCGGCGCCGGTTCGGTCATGCACGGGATGAAGGACCAGGTCGACATCCGGCGGTTCGGCGGTCTGGCGAAGTACATGCCGATCACCGCGACGACGTTCGGGCTGGGCTACCTGGCGATCATCGGTATCCCGCCGCTCTCCGGGTTCTTCTCCAAGGACCCGATCATCGAGCACGCGTTCGACCGGCCGGGCTGGTCCGGCTGGCTGTTCGGCGGGGTCGCGCTGCTCGGTGCCGGGCTGACCGCGTTCTACATGACGCGGCTGTTCGTCCTGACGTTCCTCGGCAAGCCGCGCTGGACGACCGAGGACGAGGGCGGGGCGCCGCACCCGCACGAGTCGCCGCTCTCGATGACCGTGCCGATGATGGTGCTGGCGGTCGGCTCGGTGGCCGGTGGTTTCCTGCTGACCCAGGGCGACCGGGTCTCGAACTGGCTGCACCCGGTGCTGGTCGGTGAGGGGGCCGAGGCTCCGGAGGCCGCGCACAAGCTCGAACCGGTGGTCATCTCCGGTCTGGTGCTCCTGGTCGTGGTGATCGGTGCGGCGCTGGCCTACGTGATCTTCCGCCACGGCACCGCCCGCGCGGAGCAGCCGGCGAACCAGCTGGTGGTGGCGGCCAGGCGGAACCTCTACGCCGACGCGTTCAACGAGGCCGTGTTCATGCGGCCGGGCCAGTGGCTCACCCGGGCCCTGGTGTACGTCGACAGCCGTGGGGTGGACGGGTTGGTCAACGGCCTCTCCGCCGCGGTGGGAGGTGGCTCCGGCCGCCTCCGTCGCCTGCAGACCGGGTTCGTCCGGTCGTATGCCCTGACGATGCTCGGAGGTGCGGTCGTGGTGCTGGCGTCGCTGCTGGTGGTGCGGCTCGGATGAACGGTCCCTGGCTCCCGGTACTGACTGTTCTGCCGCTCGTCGGCGCGATCGTGCTGGCGTTCCTGCCCAAGGGCGCGGATCGGCTGGCGAAGCTGGTCGCGCTGGGCTGGTCGCTGATCGTCCTCGTGCTGACGATCATCATCTGCGCCAACTTCGACCCGGACGGCGACCGGTTCCAGTTCGTCAGCTCGTACACCTGGATCCCGTCGTTCGGCACCCGTCTGGACTTCGGCGTAGACGGCATCGCGCTGGTGATGCTCGCGCTCATCGCCGTGCTCACGCCGATCGTCCTGCTGGCGTCGTGGCACGAGTCGGGCGCCGGGCGGCGTTCGGTGCGCACGTACTACGCGCTGATGCTCGCGCTGCAGGCCTGCATGATCGGTGTCTTCGTCGCGACCGACGTGTTCTTCTTCTACGTCTGGTTCGAGGCCATGCTCGTCCCGATGTACTTCCTGATCGGGTCGTACGGCGGGGCGCAGCGTCAGTACGCGGCCGTGAAGTTCTTCCTGTACTCGCTCGTCGGCGGCCTGTTCATGCTGGCCAGCGTGATCGGGCTCTACGTGGTGAGCGCCCGGCAGCTGGGTGAGGGCACGTTCGCCTTCGACAAGCTCGCCGGTATGGACATGTCGACCGCGGCCGGTCGCTGGATCTGGCTCGGGTTCTTCGTCGCGTTCGCGGTGAAGGCGCCGCTGTTCCCGTTCCACACCTGGCTGCCGGACGCCGGTGGCCAGGCGCCGATCGGTGCCGCGGTGCTGCTCGTCGGCGTCATGGACAAGGTCGGGACGTTCGGCTTCCTGCGCTACAACTTGCCGCTGTTCCCGGAGGCGTCGCGGTTCTTCGCGCCGATGGTGATCGTGCTCGGCATCATCGGCATCCTGTACGCCGCACTGCTGGCGATCGGCCAGCACGACATGAAGCGCCTGGTGGCCTACACCTCGGTGGCCCACTTCGGGTTCATCGCGATCGGCGTTTTCGCGTTCACGTCGCAGGGTGGCAGCGGCGCGGTGCTGTACATGGTCAACCACGGCATCGCGACCGGCGCGTTGTTCCTGGTCGTCGGGTTCCTGATCGCCCGCCGCGGCTCGGCCCTGATCGCCGACTACGGCGGCGTCGGGAAACTCGTCCCCTGGATCTACGGCGCGTTCTTCGTCACCGGGATGGCGTCGCTGGCGCTGCCGATGACGAACTCGTTCGTCAGCGAGTTCCTGGTGCTGATCGGCGTCTTCTCCCGCAACCCCACCGCGGGTGTGGTGGCGACGCTCGGCATCGTGGTGGCGGCGCTCTACGTGCTCTGGATGATCCAGCGGACGATGCACGGCCCGTTGAACCCCTCCCTGGGAGAGACGCCGAAGTGGCGTGACCTGAGCCGCCGCGAGGCTTGGGTGATCGCGCCACTCCTCGTCCTGATCATCGGGCTGGGGGTCTACCCGAAGCCGGTGCTCGACGTGATCAACCCGGCGATCAAGGCCACGCTGACCGACGTCGGCAAGCAGGACCCGCAACCGACTGAAGTGGCCGGAGGAAACCGATGACCGCGGACTTGATGGCCGCCGACATCCAGGCGCCCAAGCTCGACTACGCGGCGCTCTCGCCGATGCTGATCCTGCT
Source organism: Cryptosporangium sp. NPDC051539 (assembly GCF_044454545.1). Classification (NCBI taxonomy): domain Bacteria; kingdom Bacillati; phylum Actinomycetota; class Actinomycetes; order Cryptosporangiales; family Cryptosporangiaceae; genus Cryptosporangium; species Cryptosporangium sp. NPDC051539. Next base: position 278,470 of record NZ_JBITDV010000011.1, read on the forward strand.
CGGCGCGGCGTGCCTCGGCATCCTGGTGGAGGCGTTCGTGCCCCGCCGGGCGCGGCACCTCACCCAGGTCGTGCTCTCGCTGGCCGCCTTGATCGCCGCGTTCGTCGCGGTGGTACTCGAGGCCAAGACCGAGGTCATCACGGCCGCGGGTGCGGTCGCGATCGACGGGCCCGCGCTGTTCCTGTCGGGCAGCATCATCGTGCTCGGCGCGGTCAGCGTCCTGCTGATGGCCGAGCGGACGCTGGACTCCGGCGGATCGTTCGTGGCCCAGGCCGCTGTCGTCGCCGGTTCGGCGCCCGACCGGAAGCTGGCCAGCGAGCCGACCTCGCACACCGAGGCGTTCCCGCTGGCGCTGTTCGCACTCGGCGGCATGGTGCTGTTCGTCTCGTCGAACGACCTGCTGATCATGTTCGTCGGGCTGGAAGTGCTCTCGCTGCCGCTCTACCTGCTCTGTGCGCTGGCCCGGCGTCGCCGCCTGCTCAGCCAGGAGGCCGCGGTCAAGTATTTCCTGCTGGGCGCGTTCGCGTCGGCGTTCTTCCTGTACGGCGTCGCGCTGATCTACGGGTACGCGGGCTCGGTCGACCTGGGCGCGATCCACGACGCGGTCAACGGGTCGCCCGCCAACGACGTGCTGCTCTTCGTCGGCCTGGCGATGCTGCTGATCGGCCTGCTGTTCAAGGCCGGCGTGGTGCCGTTCCACTCCTGGACCCCGGACGTCTACCAGGGCGCCCCGACGCCGGTGACCGCGCTGATGGCCGCCTGCACCAAGGTCGCGGCGTTCGGCGCGATCCTGCGGGTGTTCTACGTGGCGTTCCAGTCGACGAAGTGGGACTGGCGTCCGGTGCTGATCGCGATCGCGATGCTGACGATGATCGTCGGCGCGGTGCTCGCGGTGACCCAGACCGACATCAAGCGCCTGCTGGCCTACTCGTCGATCGCCAACGCCGGGTTTATCCTGACCGGCGTCGTCGCGATGACCGAGCGGGGCGTCTCGTCCACGCTGTTCTACCTGGCCGCATACGGCTTCACGACGATCGGCGCGTTCGCGGTCGTGATGCTGGTCCGCGACGCCGACGGCGAGGCGACCCACCTGTCCCGGTGGGCCGGGCTCGGCCGTCGTTCCCCGCTCTACGCCGGCGTGATGACGGTATTCCTGCTGGCCTTCGCCGGACTGCCGCTGACCAGCGGTTTCATCTCCAAGTTCGCGGTGTTCGCGGCAGCGGTCGACGGTGGCTCGGTGGCGCTGGTCATCGTCGGTGTCATCGCTAGCATGATCCTCGCATTTCCGTATTTGCGAGTCATTGTGCTCATGTATCTGTCCGACCCTGCTGAGGACGGTCCGACCGTTTCGGTGCCCGGTGGTTTCACCGCCGCTGCCCTGACGATCGGGGTGCTCGCCACCGTTGCTTTGGGCGTGGTGCCGACTCAACTGCTCGACCTCGCAGGCGAGGCGGCACAATTTGTTCGATGAACACGCGCACAGCAGGGATGGACGTGGCACCTACCGGCACCGGTCTGCTCGGCATCGAGGCCATCGAGCCTGAGTTCGCCGCCTCCGTCCGCACCGGTCTCGGCCAGGTGGAGGACGCGCTGCGGGCCGCGGTGTCGGACGCCGACCCGCTGGTGAGCAGCGCGGCGCGCCACCTGGTCGAGGCGGGCGGCAAGCGGTTCCGGCCGCTGCTGGCGCTCTCCGCGGCGCATTTCGGCAACCACGAGGCACCGGCGGTCGTCCAGGCGGCGGTCGTGGCCGAGCTGACCCACCTGGCGACGCTCTACCACGACGACGTCATGGACGAGGCTCCGGTGCGACGGGGGGCGCCCAGCGCGAACACGCGCTGGACGAACACGATCGCGATCCTCACCGGTGACTACCTGTTCGCCAGGGCGTCCGACCTGGTGGCCGACCTGGGCCCAGAGGCCGTCCGGCTGCAGGCCCGGACGTTCGCGCGGCTGGTGACCGGCCAGATCCGGGAGACCGCCGGCCCGCTCGACGGCGCGGACGCGGTGGAGTTCCACCTGCACGTGCTCGCCGAGAAGACCGGGTCGCTGATCGCCACGTCGTTGCAGTTCGGCGCGATGTTCTCCGGGTGCGGCCCGGCGGTCTCCGAGACCCTGACCGCGTACGGCGAGGAAATCGGGGTCGCGTTCCAGCTCTCCGACGACCTGCTCGACATCGCGTCCACGTCGGCGGAGTCCGGCAAGACGCCCGGCACCGACCTGCGCGAGGGCGTGCCGACGCTGGCCGTGCTGCACGCGCTGGCCGGCGACCAGCCGGCCGAGGCGCGGATGCGCGAGCTGATCTCCCGGCCGATCTCGGACGACGACGAGGTGGCGGAGGCGCTCGGGCTGCTACGGGAGTCGCCCGCGATGGCTTCGGCCCGCGACACCCTGGCCGCCTACGCCCAGCGCGCCAGAGACCTCCTGGGGGCCCTTCCCGACGTGCCTGCACGCCGGGCCCTCGAGTCCCTGACCCACTACGTAGTAGACCGCACTGGCTGAGTGGGCGGGCCGTTCTGGACGGGCTCCAGGTCAGTGCTGAGGCACGCGCCAGGTCAGTACATCTGCACTAGAGCTTTTCCAGGGGCGCGTAGCGGAGGAGGAACCAGCGGGGCTTGCCGTCGCCGAAGTCGACGCAGGCCTGGGCTCGATCTCCGTCACCACGTATCTCCACGACGCGCCCCAGCCCGTGCGCGTCGTGGGTGACCCGGTCGCCGACCACCAGCGAGATGACCGGCCGGTTGCCGACGCCGGCCGCCCGGCCGCCGCCCGGCCTCGCCGCCGACGCGTACTGCTGCGCCAGCCGCTCCTGCGCCGAGCCGGTGCCGCTCCACTTCGACAGCGTCTCTTTCGGGGCCGGTGCCTCGCGCTCCCAGCTCAGCAGCCCGGCCGGCACCTCGTCGAGGAACCGGGACGGTGGGTTGTACTGCGGCTGCCCCCAGGCGCTGCGAGTGATCGCCCGGGACAGGTACAGCCGCTGCTGCGCCCGGGTGATGCCGACGTACGCGAGCCGCCGCTCCTCCTCCAGCTCCTTCGGGTCGCCCAGCGACCGCAGGTGCGGGAACACCCCGTCTTCCAGCCCGGTGAGGAACACGACCGGGAACTCGAGCCCCTTCGCGGTGTGCAGCGTCATCATCGTGACCTGGCCCTGCTGGGCGGCCTGGTCGGCGCCTTCCTCGTCGTCGGGCGCGGGCGGGATGCTGTCGGCGTCGGCCACCAGCGCCACCTGCTCGAGGAACTCGACGAGCCCGGCTTCGGTCTCGGTCGCCGCCGCGCGCTCTTCGAACTCTCGGGCGACGCTGACGAGCTCTTGCAGGTTCTCGACCCGGCCTTCGTCTTGCGGGTCGGTGCTCTCTTCGAGCTCGGCCAGGTAGCCGGTGCGGGACAGCACCTCTTCCAGCACGATGCTGGGCGGCTCGGTATCGGCCAGCCGCCGGAGCGACGTCATCAGCGCGGTGAACTCGCCGATCGACTTCACCGCTCGGCTGCCGATGCCGGGTGCCTCGCCGGCCCGCTCGAGCGCTGCGCCGAAGCCGATGCGCTCGCGGGACGACAACGCCTCGACGCAGGCCTCGGCCCGGTCTCCGATGCCGCGGCGCGGGGTGTTGAGCACCCGCCGCACGCTCACCGTGTCGTCGGGGTTGGCGAGCGCGCGCAGGTACGCCAGCGCGTCGCGCACCTCTTTGCGCTCGTAGAACCGGACGCCGCCGACGACCTTGTACGGCAGCCCGACCCGGATGAACACTTCTTCGAACACCCGGGACTGGGCGTTCGTGCGGTAGAAGATCGCGACCTCGCCGGGCCGGTTGGCGCCCGAGTCGGTGAGCCGGTCGACCTCGTTCGCGACCCAGGCGGCCTCGTCGTGCTCGTTGTCGGCCACGTACGCCGTGAGCGGAGCACCGTCACCGGCCTGCGACCACAGGTTCTTCGGCTTGCGGCCCTCGTTGCGCGCGATCACGGAGTTCGCCGCGGACAGGATCGTCTGCGTCGAGCGGTAGTTCTGCTCCAGCAGGATCGTCGTCGCCTGCGGATAGTCTCGCTCGAACTCGAGGATGTTGCGGATGCTCGCACCCCGGAACGCATAGATCGACTGGTCGGCGTCACCGACCACGCACAGCTCGGCCGGCGACAGGTCGCCGGCCGAATCCGTGCCGACGAGCTCGCGGATCAGCATGTACTGGGCGTGGTTCGTGTCTTGGTACTCGTCGACCATGACGTGGCGGAACCGGCGCCGGTAGTGCTCGGCCACGGCCGGGAACGCCTGGAGCAGATTCACCGTCGTCATGATGATGTCGTCGAAGTCGAGCGCCTGGGCCTCGCGCAGACGGCGCTGGTAGAGCGTGTAGGCCTCGGCGAGCATGCGTTCGGACGTGCTGGAGGCCCGCGACGCCCAGGTCTCTTCGTCGATCAGCTCGTTCTTCAGGTTGCTGATCTGGGCGATGAGCGAGCGGGCCGGGTAACGCTTCGGGTCGAGATCGAGCTCGCGGGCGACGAGCGTCATCAGACGCCGCGAATCGTCGGCGTCGTAGATCGAGAACGACGACTTCAGCCCGGCCGTCTTCGCCTCGGCGCGGAGGATGCGGATGCAGGCGGAGTGGAACGTCGACACCCACATCGAGCGGGCCCGCGGGCCGACGAGCGCCGAGACGCGCTCCTTCATCTCGCCCGCGGCTTTGTTCGTGAACGTGATCGCGAGGATCTCGCCGGGCTGGGCGCCGCGGTGCGCGAGGATCCACGCGATGCGGTGCGTGAGCACACGGGTCTTCCCCGACCCGGCCCCGGCCACGATGAGCAGGGGTGTGCCCTCGTGGACGACGGCGGCGCGCTGCTGGTCGTTGAGGCCTTCGAGCAGCGTGGCCGGATCGACGGCCAACCGGACCGGCCGCCGTGGGGGGACCGGATCCGGGGCCTGGCTGGGGGCGTCGAACAGGGTGCTCATCGCTCAGCGACCTTACTCCGGCCCGGCGACAGATCTTGAGCCCTATTGGCCGGGCGCCGACGCACGTGTAACACTCTTCCCGTGGTTCGACTGACGGCACGATTTTTTTACGGCTCCGGGCATCCGGTAGCCGTCATCGTCGTCTGAACCCAGACCACTTCGACGCCCCGGGGCCCAGCTCCCGGGGCGTTTTGCGTGCCCGGGGTCGCAGAGGGCTCACGTTCACGAGGAAGCACACCATGACCGCACCGACCGACGAGATCGCCGAGCTCCGCGAGCGCATCAATGCCGCGGACGACGAGCTGATCCGGATCTGGCACGAACGCGCCGAACTCAGCCGCCAGGTAGGGGCCGCCCGGATGGCCGCGGGGGGCACCCGGCTCGTCCTGGCGCGCGAGCAGGCCATCGTCGACAAGTTCCGCGACGCCCTCGGCACGGACGGCGCTCAGCTCGCCATGCTCCTACTCCGCGCCGGCCGCGGGAAGCTTTGAGGGCGGCCCGCTGAGGACGACGCTGACAGCCGCGCCACTCGACTTGAGTATGACCAAATACGCGGCGTCGAGTGGCGCGGATGTCAGCGCCGTCCTCAGCGGGCTCCAGGTCAGTGATTTGACGGGCTGCAGGTCAGGACTCTGCTCGCGCCTTCGGTGCAGGGGAAGTCGCCCGCTTAGGATTTGGGGGTGAGTTTTCCGCGTTCAGTGGTTCCTATTGACGACGTTCAGCGCGTGCTGGTCGTCACCGCGCATCCGGACGACGTCGACTTCAGTGCCGGGGGCACGGTCGCGACCTGGACCAAAGCCGGCATCGAGGTGGCCTACGCCATCGCGACCAGCGGCGGCGCCGGGGGATTCGACGAGACCCCGCGCGAGGAGATGACCGCGCTCCGCGAGACCGAGCAGCGGGCCGCCGCCGCGGTCGTCGGCGTCACCGACGTGACGTTCCTCGGCTATCCCGACGGAGCGCTCTACGTCACCCACGACCTGCGGCGGGACATCACCCGGCAGATCCGCCGGGTCCGGCCCGACCGGATCGTCACGACGTCACCGATCCGCGACTGGGCGCGGGTGCCCGCCGCGCACGGCGACCACGTCCGCATCGGCGAAGCGACGTTCGACGCCGTGTACCCGGACGCCCGGAACCCGTTCGCGCACGAGACGCTGCTGCGCGACGAGGGCCTCGAGCCGTGGACCGTCCGCGAGATGTGGTTCAGCGGCACCCCCACCGCCGACCACGGCGTCGACATCACCGACGTGTTCGAGCAGAAGCTGTCGGCGCTGCGCGAGCACGTGAGCCAGCTCCCGGGCGACTTCGAGGTGATGCGCGAGCGGATCTCGCAATGGAACGGCGCGAACGCCCGCTCCGCAGGCCTGCCGGAGGGGCGTCTCGCCGAACTGTTCTCGGTGATCTCAACGGCCTGACTGCGAAGGCCCCAGCAGGAACGACGTGAAGCCGACGCTCATACGGGCCAGGCCCTTGGTGACCCAACCGGCCACCCACAGCAGCGCGATCCCGACGCCGACCCACGGCATCGCCGACGCCACGCTGTCGACGACGAAGAGCGGGTGGGCGTCGACGCCGAACAGCGGGATCCGGTCGTTCGGCATCGTCCAGTACCAGGCCCAGAGCGACATCGCTCCCAGGCCGGCGGCCCAGAACGCGAGCGCCGTGACCGCGGCGAACAGCGTCAGCGGGAAGACGAGCAGGTGGTGGAGCAGGTCGCGCCAGGTCGACGGCGCGGCCAGCCACTGCCCGATCCGGCGCAGATACGAGCCACTGACGAGCGGATACGGCAACGGGAGCGGAGTTCCGAGCACGAGCGCCGCACGGCGCCGCTCGATCTCGGCCGTCCCGCGGCTGACCGCCAGGCAGGCCAGCAGCGCCGGCACGCCCACGATCAGGGCCGAGAACGTGGCGCCGAACGTCACGACGAGGATGAACGTGGTCAGGCCCAGGATCCCGGTCACGAACCCGAGGGCGAGGTAGCCGGCCGAGCGCCGGGTCCCGGCGTCCCAGGCACCGAGGATGACGTTCGGCGCGGGCGGGCGACGCGGTTCGTAGGTGACGGTCGGCTCGGTCATGGTCGGCGCGCTCATCTCGGATCCTCCTCTGGTGGCTTCGTCGCCACTGAACCTAGGGATCCGCGGGACCGCGCGAATCGGCGTCCGGAGCCAACCCGCTCTGGCTCTCAGGTATCGGTAGGGTGCCGGGATGCGGTTCACGCTGGCGGCTCCGGCGACCCGGCCCGATCCGGTGCGCGGGCTGCTGGCCGGTGCGGCCGAGGTCGACATCACCCCGCCACCGGGGCTGCCCAAGGCCGGCTACTCGCGCAACGCGCGCACCGGCGTCGGCTTCCGCGGCCGGTTACGCGCCCGGGTACTGCACCTGCAAGCGGGCGCCGCGTCGCTGGCGATCGTCCAGTGTGACCTGCTCGGCGGCTCGGCCGTGCTGCAGCGGGCGGTCGCGGCGGCCACCGGCTTCCCGCTGGCCGGCCTGTTCGTCGGCGCGACCCACACGCACGGCGCACCGGGCCAGTTCCTCGGCACCGACCTCTACAACGGCTTCGCGTCCAACCGTCCGGGATTCGACCCGGTCTGGACGCGATTTCTGATCCAGCAGCTCTCCGCCGGCGTGCGCCAGGCCGTGGAGACCCGCCGCCCGGCCCGGCTCGCGCTGGGAGAGACCGAGGTCTGGGGCCTGACCCGCAACCGTTCGCTGCCGGCCCACGTGCGGAACCCGGTGCCCGACCGGCGAACGGCCCCGCAGCGCGCCTACGCCGCGGTCGACCCGCGGCTGCGTCTGCTGAGGGTCGACGGCACCGACGGCACCCGGCTCGCCGCGCTCGTCGTGTTCGGCGTCCACGGCACCGGCCTCCCGATGCGCAACAGCGTCTACAACGCAGACCTGTGGGCCTACGTCTACGAGGAGATGCGCGACCGGCTGGGTGCCGGTCCGGTGGTCGGTGCCCTGCAAGGCACTCATGCCGACGTGGCACCCGCGCTGCGTCCGGGGCGGGCGGGTGACGTCGAGGCGGCCAGGGTCGGGCGGGGCATCGGCGCGGCCGCCTCCGACCTCTACACCGGGCTGGAGCCCGCGCTCCGCGACGACGTCACGCTGGGCGCCGGGTTCCGGGAAGTCGACTTGTCGTCGATGCCGCGGCCCGCGCTGGGGGCGGCGCTGATCGCGGGCGCGTACGAGAACGAGACGCCGGTCGTCCACCGGATCCCGCCCTTCCGGGCCGGGACGCCGAAGCCGCATTCGGCCGCCGATCCCCACGGTGCGAAGTGGGTGCTCGGCTCGCGGTGGCTGCAGCCGGTGGTGATGCCGCAACACCGGTTCCCGCGCGTACTCCCGGTGCAGGTCCTGCGGATCGGCTCCGCGCTGCTGGTCGGCCAGCCGTTCGAGATCACGGTGGACGCCGGGCGCCGGGTCGCCGCGGCGGTGACCGCGGCGACCGGGGTGCACGACGTCGTCGTGTCGTCGGTGGCCAACGAGTACGCCGGCTACTGCACGACGCCGGAGGAGTACAGCCGCCAGCACTACGAGGGCGGCCACACGCTCTACGGCCCGACCACGTGTGAGTTCCTGGCCGCGCAGGCGGCGTCTCTGGCGTCGCTCGTCGGAGACGGGGACGTGGTGACCGAGGCGCCGATCCAGCGGACGTTCGACCTCCGGGTCCGTCGCTACTGGCCGGAGTCGTCCGGAGTGTCCGCCGGGCCCCGGCCCGCCGGAGCGGCGAGATTCGTCGACGTGACCCCGGAACAGGACGCGTTCTGGGAACAGGGTTGGTACGACGCCGCGCCGGCCGATCTGGTGTGGAACGAGCCGATCGCCCTGGTCGAGTGGACACCGCTCGGGGCCGGTGCGTGGCACCTGCTCGTCGACGACAGTTCCTGCGCCGTGGAGGTGCGGTACCGGGGGCCGTCGCACCGCTACGTCGTCCGCTGGTACGCCCCTGACCTCCGGGCCGGCCGCGAGTACCGCTTCGTCGTCCGGGGCTTGCCGCTGCGCTCGTTCAGCTAACTCCAGATCGGACTCGCGGGCCGGTTTCGGGCGCTCCTTGTAGGCACTTCGGGGGCGTACTCGAAATAGCGCGCAAGTGGGCGTTACTTGGCGCGGCCTCGATCCGTTGAGTGTGCGGAGTGTGCGTTTCCTTTTGCTGCACCACGTTCGGTAGCGCGTCCGTCACATAGGACACACACGTGTGACGACGTCCCGAGGTGGTCGTACGAAAGGCTGGTGCCGTGCACTCCATCTCGGTAGAATCGAACACGTGTTCGAACGACCGGCGGTATTCAAGGGTGGGGGAGAGCGATGAGCCAGATGTGCGAGCGCAACAACGATCTGATCGTGGCACCGCAGAAGGCGGGGCGGCACCGTCGGCCCGGCCCGACCGCCGTGCTCCGGGCGCGCTTCCGCCCGATCGTCAAGAAGCTGAAGGCCAAGGCCTCGATCGCCACCGGCGCGCCGGTGATCGGCCCGTACCGGCCGGGCGTCTCAGAGGTTGGTGTTGACGCTCGTGACCGCGACGTCGTGCTCCTCGAGCCAACCCAGCGGGTCTTCGGGCACGTCGTCGACGCGGACCTCGAAGTGGCAGTGCGGGCCGGTCGACTGCCCGGTGCTGCCTACCTTGGAGATCGGGTCGCCGGCCTCGACGTGGTCGCCGACCGAAACCAGCAGCTCTGAGTTGTGGCCGTACCGGGTCGTCACGCCGTTGCCGTGGTCGATGATCACGATCTGGCCGTAGCCGCCGTACCAGCCCGACCGGATCACCGTGCCGGCACTCGCGGCCCGCACGGTCGAGCCGTAAGCGGCGGCGAAGTCGATGCCGTAGTGGAACGCGCCCCAGCGGGCCGCGAAGAGCGAACTCAGCGGGCCCTGAGCGGGCCTGACCCAGACCGGTAGCTGTTCCGGCTCGGAAACACCGTTGCGCTTCTGGGAGCGGGACGCCCGGGCGTCCCCGCTACGGGGCTTTTCGGCCTGCGTGGTGTTACCGGCGTCGGCCGATCGGTCGACGATCTTGCTCGAGTCGAGTTTCTGCCCGAGTGCGGCCGAGGCGGTTGCGGTATCCGTCGAGGGGAGCGCAGAGCCGATCGCCAAAGCAGCAACGCTGACGCCGACGACGGCGGTCGTGACCACCATCGCGTATCCGGCGCGTGGTGCTGTCGGCGCGCGATGGCGTCCGACGTGTCGGACATTCCCGCTCTCTTGCACGAACTGCCTTTCGACGGCTTACCTGCTCCCGTTCTTGATCACGTGCGACGCGCCGAACGCGTTCACGAATCGAAGATCCGGAGTCGGTCGTTGCCGGCGCCAATGCCAGCCCGATACCGGCCGTCACCGTAGCCACCACCAGACGGTGGGCACAAGAATGGCATACGAACCCGTGGCTTTGCGCCCGCGGAATCCCATTTTTCCTCTGGCGGAACACTGCTATCAGTAGCCGAACTCGCACCATTGGTTATCGCGAGTGCCACCAGTGCGCTGCCGTTATTCCCGCCAAATAGCCATATACAGGCTACGCCCGGACAGGGTTGCGAGTCTTAAACCTCTCTTATGCCGCACTGGATCACACGCGCGGTCCGCGCCGCGGCCGATCCCCCGTCCGGCCGGGGCCGAGCCTCGTGCTTACGGAGGGTGTGCGGAGTCGGGGTGCGGAGGCGGGGTGCGGAGGCGGGGTCGGGCGCACCCCTCGAACGCCCGACCCCCGACCGCCCGAGGTGAGCCGGACGGTCGTGGGGAACAACGCGCGTCTGGGGCTGGAGTGACGGGATGGGGCGTTCCACGTCACATCGCCCCTCGACCGGCCGCTCTGAACCGGTGTGACCTGGGGCTACCCGGTACTGCCCGGACATCTGGTGTTTGCATCACCGTGCTTGTGAGGTAACACACCGGCGTGGACACGCACGACGCGTGTCGGCCCCGATAACCTGCCGCAAGAGGGTGTCGGATACCCGTCTTCTGCCGACGAGACCGCAACGGCGGTTCTCCGTCCGGCACGCGTGAGATCGCCCGGCATCCAATGCGACGAGGCAGCGACGGCGGGCCGAGCGGCGGCTGCGACCCGCGTCGAAACGAGCGAGGACGGACGCGGCAGTGGATCTGTTCGAATATCAAGCGAGGGACATCTTCGCCAAGCACGGGGTTCCGGTGCTGGCCGGCTCGGTAGCCGACACTCCGGCCGAGGCGAAGGCCATTGCCGAGAAGGTCGGCAAGCAGGTCGTCGTCAAGGCCCAGGTGAAGGTCGGCGGCCGCGGCAAGGCCGGCGGCGTCAAGCTCGCCGAGACGCCTGCCGATGCCGAGGCCAGGGCCACCGACATCCTGGGCATGGACATCAAGGGCCACGTCGCGCACCGCGTGCTGGTCGCCGAGGCGAGCGACATCGAGGAGGAGTACTACTTCTCCTTCCTGCTCGACCGCGCGAACCGCACGTTCCTCGCGATGGCCAGCCGTGAGGGTGGCGTCGAGATCGAGCAGGTCGCGGTCGAGAACCCCGACGCGCTCGCGCGGATCCCGGTCAGCGCCGTGGACGGCGTGAGCGAGGCGCAGGCCCGCGAGATCCTGGTCGCCGGCAAGTTCCCCGAAGACGTGCTGGACGAGGCGGCCAAGGCCGTCGTCGCCCTCTGGGACGTCTTCGTGGGTGAGGACGCCACGCTCGTCGAGGTCAACCCGCTGGTCAAGGCCCCGGGTGGCCGCATCATCGCGCTCGACGGCAAGGTGACGTTCGACGAGAACGCGTCGTTCCGCCAGCCGAGCCACGACGAGCTCGAGGACGTCTCCGCGGTCGACCCGCTGGAGCAGGCCGCGAAGGCCAAGAACCTCAACTACGTGAAGCTCGACGGCGACGTCGGCATCATCGGCAACGGCGCGGGCCTGGTCATGTCGACGCTGGACGTCGTCGCGTACGCGGGTGAGGAGTTCGGCGGCAAGAAGCCGGCCAACTTCCTCGACATCGGCGGCGGCGCGTCGGCCGAGGTCATGGCCAACGGTCTGGAGATCATCCTGTCCGACCCGGCCGTGAAGAGCGTGTTCGTGAACGTCTTCGGCGGCATCACCGCGTGCGACGCGGTCGCCAACGGCATCGTCTCGGCGCTGAAGCTGCTCGCCGAGCGTGGCGACGAGGTGACTAAGCCCCTGGTCGTCCGCTTGGACGGCAACAACGCCGAGCTCGGTCGGCAGATCCTCACCGACGCGAACCACCCGCTGGTCGAGCAGGTGGACACCATGGATGGCGCCGCCCGCCGCGCCGCCGAGCTGGCTGCGAAGTAAGGGACGCCGAGAGATGTCGATTTTCCTGACCGAGAAGAGCAAGGTCATCGTCCAGGGCATGACCGGGTCGGAAGGGCGCAAGCACACCCAGCGCATGCTCCGCTCGGGCACCCAGATCGTGGGCGGCGTCAACCCGAAGAAGGCCGGTACGACCGTCGAGTTCGACGACGGGGTAGCCGTACCCGTGTTCGGCAGCGTCGCGGAGGCGATCAAGGAAACCGGTGCCGACGTCAGTGTCATCTTCGTGCCGCCGGCCGGTGCCAAGGCCGCGATCATCGAGGCCGTGGACGCGAACATCGGCCTGGCCGTCGTCATCACCGAGGGCATCCCGGTGCACGACACGACCTGGGCCTGGGACTACGCGGGCAAGAAGCGCGCGGAGGGCGGCCAGACCCGGATCATCGGGCCGAACTGCCCCGGCCTGATCTCGCCCGGTGCGTCCAACGCCGGCATCATCCCGGCCGACATCACGAAGTCCGGCAAGATCGGGCTGGTCAGCAAGTCCGGCACGCTGACCTACCAGATGATGTACGAGCTGCGTGACATCGGTTTCTCCACCGCGGTCGGCATCGGCGGCGACCCGGTCATCGGGACGACGCACATCGACTGCCTGGAGGCGTTCGAGGCCGACCCCGAGACCACCGCGATCGTCATGATCGGTGAGATCGGTGGCGACGCCGAGGAGCGGGCCGCGACCTACATCTCCGAGCACGTCACGAAGCCGGTCGTCGCGTACGTCGCGGGCTTCACCGCCCCCGAGGGCAAGACGATGGGCCACGCCGGTGCGATCATCTCCGGCTCGGCCGGTACCGCCCAGGCGAAGAAGGAAGCGCTCGAGGCCGTCGGCGTGAAGGTCGGGAAAACCCCGTCCGAGACCGCCCGGCTGATGCGCGAGATCGTCACGGCCTGACCGTCCCGGCCGGGTGAAGACCTACGTGGGCCATAGCCCACGTGGGTCTTCACATAGGGCACGACACGCCGGGATGGCGAATCACCCCCGTGGTATTCGCCTGTCACAGTAAGACGGTGTCCCCCCGCGCCCCTTCTCCTCCGTCAGCGCGCGTAGCGCTGCCGGCGGCGGCGGTCACGACCGCCGGGTGGGCCGCGCTGGTCGTGGTGGGCCCACTGGCCGCGATCGCGCTGGTGGTCTGGGTGGTCGACAACCGTTCGGGCGCACCCGCGGGTGACGCGCTCCGCCTCGCCGCCGACGGGTGGCTGCTCGCGCACGGCGTCCGGCTGCAGACCGGGAGCGGACCGGTCGGGCTGATCCCGCTCCTGCTCAGCGCCCTCATCCTGCGCCAGCTCTACCGCGCGGGCCGCAACAGCGCGCTCGCCACCGGGGCCGAGTCCTGGCTCGGCGTGATCCGGGTCGCGGTGGCGGTCGGACTGGCGTACGGCGCGATCGGCATGATCGCCGCGCTGCTCGGCGACACCGGCGGTGTGCGCGCCGACCCGGCCGCCGCCGGAGTGATCACCGGCCTGACCGCCGGCTTCGCCGCCTGCTGGGGCGCGGCGCGGGCGTCCGGGCTCGGTGCCGTGGCCACGTTTCGCCTGCCCGGCGTCGTCCGCCAAGGCGTGAAGGCGGGAGGGGTCGCGGCGGCGGCCGTGCTGACCGCGGGCGTGCTGGCGGCCGGTGCGCAGACCGTCGTCACCCAGCAGGAGTTCCGGACGATCTTCAGCTCGCTGCAGGCGGGGGTCGTCGGCGGGATCGCGATCGTGGCGCTCTGCGTCCTGTACGCGCCGACCGCGGCGGTCTGGGCCACCGCGTACCTGATCGGGCCCGGCTTCGCGGTCGGTGACGGCACCGCCGTCGACGCGAGCACCGTGCAGCTCGCCCCGCTGCCCTCGTTCCCGCTGCTCGCCGCGGTCCCGACCGGCCCGGCGTCGGGCATGGTCAGCCTGGCGCTCGCGGCCCCGCTGATCGCCGGTCTGCTGGCCGGCGCGGTGACCGCCCGCCCGACCGTGTCTGCTGGCCCGGGTGTGGAGGACGAGCTCCCACGCTGGCGGATCGCGCTCGGGGGCGCGCTCGTCGCCGGCCCGGTCTCCGGTGTGCTGATCGGGCTCGCCGCCGCCGCCGCGTCCGGCCCGCTCGGCGGTGGACGCCTGGCCGAGGTCGGTCCGTCGCCCTGGCACGTCGGCATCGTGCTGGCGGTCGAGGTGGCGGTGGCCGCACTGGTCGGCGCTACGGTCGCGCGAACCCGGGCCTCGTGGGCGTCCTGGTCGGCGACGAAGCGCTGGACGCCGGAGAGCACCGGGAAAGCGCCCCCGTTGCGCCGTCTGATCCAGACGTTGCTGGCCGGCCCCGCACCGGTCGAGCGTCCGCGGGAGCAGGCCGAACCCGCCGGTGCCGAAGACGGGCGCCGAACCGGTTAGGCTCGGGACACCGCCGGAGTTCGAGGAGTGTCGTGGCAGCCCGAGTCGTGGTCCTCGTATCGGGATCCGGAACCACGCTGCAGGCGCTCCTGGATTCCGCCGCTGATCCCGCTTACGGGGCGGAGATCGTCGCGGTCGGGGCCGACCGCGACGGCATCGAAGGCCTCGTCCGCGCGGAGAAGGCCGGGGTCCCGACGTTCGTGCGGCGTCTCGCCGACCAGCCGTCCCGGGAAGAGTGGGACGCGGCCCTGGCCGAGGTCGTCGCCGGGTACGCGCCCGACCTGGTCGTCTCGGCCGGGTTCATGAAACTGCTGGGCCGGACGTTTCTCGATCGCTTCACCAACCGGGTGGTCAACAGCCATCCGGCGCTGCTGCCCTCGTTCCCGGGCATGCACGGCCCGCGCGACGCACTCGAGCACGGCGTGAAGGTCACCGGCTGCACGCTGTTCTTCGTCGACGCCGGTGTCGACACCGGGCCGATCGTCGATCAGCGGGTCGTTCCGGTGCTGGGCACCGACGACGTCGCGAGCCTGCACGAACGCATCAAGGTCGCCGAGCGGGAGATGCTCGTCGACTCGATCGGCCGGCTGGCCCGGGAGGGCTGGACCGTCACTGGAAGGAAGGTCTCGATCCCATGACGCAGGCGCAGCCCGACCGGAAGCCCATCCGGCGCGCGTTGATCAGCGTGTACGACAAGACCGGGATCGAGGAGCTGGCCATCGGGCTGAGCGAGCTCGGCGTCGAGATCGTCTCCACCGGCTCCACCGCCGGCCGCATCGCGGCCGCCGGCGTCCAGGTCACCCAGGTCGCCGAGGTCACCGGCTTCCCGGAGACGCTCGACGGCCGGGTGAAGACGCTGCACCCGCACATCCACGCCGGCCTGCTGGCCGACCTGCGCAACCCGGCGCACGTCGCGCAGCTCGACGAGTTGAACATCGCGCCGTTCGACCTGGTCATCTCGAACCTCTACCCGTTCCGGGAGACGGTGGCCTCCGGCGCCGGGCACGACGAGGTCGTCGAGCAGATCGACATCGGCGGCCCGTCGATGGTGCGCGCCGCGGCCAAGAACCACGCGAACGTGGCGATCGTCGTCGAGCCGGGGGCCTACCCGCTGGTGCTGGACGCGGCCCGGGCCGGCGGCTTCGACCTCGCCACCCGACGGCAGCTGGCCGCGCGCGCGTTCGCGCACACCGCCGCCTACGACGTCGCGGTCGCCGGCTGGACCGCGCGGGAGCTGGTCGAGGAGACCGGCGACTACCGCTGGCCCGCGTTCGCCGGGATCGCGCTGGAGCGTGCCGAGGTACTGCGCTACGGCGAGAACCCGCACCAGGCCGCCGCGCTCTACATCGACCACGACGCGGTCGCCGGCATCGCGCAGGCCGAGCAGCTGCACGGCAAGCCGATGTCCTACAACAACTACGTGGACGCCGACGCGGCCTACCGCTCCGCGTACGACTTCACCGAGCCGACCGTCGCGATCATCAAACACGCGAACCCGTGCGGCATCGCGTCGGCGGACGACATCGCGTCGGCGCACCGGAAAGCGCACGCGTGCGATCCGGTGAGCGCGTTCGGCGGCGTGATCGCCGTGAACCGGCCCGTGTCGGTGGCCATGGCCGAGCAGGTCGCGGAGATCTTCACCGAGGTCGTCGTCGCGCCCTCGTACGAAGACGGTGCGGTCGAGATCCTGTCGAAGAAGCCGTCGATCCGGTTGCTGGTGGCGCCCGCGCGCAGCAGCGGTGGCGTCGAGTTCCGGCAGGTGTCGGGCGGCGGCCTGGTGCAGACCATCGACGCGGTGGACGCCCCGGGCGACGACGTCGCCAACTGGAAGCTCGTCACCGGTGAGCCGGCCGACGCGGCCACGCTCGCCGACCTGGAGTTCGCCTGGCGTGCGGTGCGCGCGGCGAAGAGCAACGCGATCCTGCTGGCATCCGGTCTGGCGACCGTCGGGGTCGGGATGGGCCAGGTGAACCGGGTCGACTCGGCGCGTCTGGCGGTGTCACGGGCCGGTGAGCGCGCCGCCGGTTCGGTCGCCGCGTCCGACGCGTTCTTCCCGTTCGCCGACGGCCTCGAGGTGCTGACCGCGGCCGGCATCACGGCGATCGTCGAGCCCGGCGGCAGCGTCCGCGACGACCAGGTGATCGCCGCCGCCCAGGCCGCCGGCGTCAGCCTGTACTTCACCGGCACCCGCCACTTCTACCACTGAGTGGGCGGCCCGCCCAGAACGACGCTGACAGCCGCGCCACACGACTTGAGTACGAACGTGTACGCGGCGTCGAGTGGCGCGGATGTCAGCGTCGCCCTGGGCGGGCTCCAGGTTTCGGGCAACGACCCCGCGCCTGGCCGCTTGCCGAACAATGCATTTGGACGTGCAGCGTCAGCAATAGTGGGGGCATGGGGTTCTTCACGTCGGTCACCGACGTCACCGAGAAGCTGGCGTCGGTCGGGTACCTCGCGTCCCCGGCCGTCGCGACCACCGTCTTCCTCGCCGACCGGCTCGGGAAGCCATTACTGGTCGAAGGTCCGGCCGGTGTCGGGAAGACCGAGCTCTCCCGAGCGGTCTCGTCGGCCGTCGGGGCCCGCCTCGTGCGGCTGCAGTGCTACGAGGGCGTGGACGAGTCCCGCGCCCTCTACGAGTGGAACCACGCCAAGCAGTTGCTGCGGATCACCGCCGGCCAGGACGAGAACTGGGAAGAGACGAAAGCCGACGTCTTCAGCGAGGAGTTCCTGCTGCCGCGTCCGCTGCTGACCGCGATCCAGGGCGACGAGCCGACCGTCCTGCTCATCGACGAGACCGACAAGGCCGACGTCGAGATCGAGGGCCTGCTGCTCGAGGTGCTGGGCGACTTCCAGATCACCGTGCCCGAGCTCGGCACGATCACCGCGACCCGCCCGCCGTTCGTCGTCCTGACCTCGAACGCGACCCGCGAGCTCTCGGAGGCGCTCCGGCGGCGCTGCCTGTTCCTGCACATCGACTTCCCCGACGCGTCGCTCGAGGAGCAGATCGTCCGGCTGCACGTCCCGACCCTGGACGACGCCCTCGCCGCCTCCGTGGTGCGGGTCGTGGGCGCGCTGCGCGCGATGGAGCTGCGCAAGGCGCCCTCGGTCGCCGAGACGATCGACTGGGCCCGCACGCTGCTCGCGCTCGGCGCCGAGACCCTCGACGAGGAGGTCGTCCGCGACTCCCTCGGGGTACTGCTCAAGCATCAGGCGGACGTCGTCCACGCCGCCAAGCGTCTGCGGCTCGACAGCGTCCTGAAGTCGTGACCGTGTCCGGGCCGCAGGACGACACGCCGAGCGGCGTCACCGACCGGCTCGTCAGCTTCGTCGGGGCGCTGCGGGAGCACGGGCTGCAGATCGGCCCGGGGGAGACGATCGACGCCGCGACCGCGATCCGGGAGCTGGGCCTGGCCGACCGGGAACAGCTCCGGCACGGGCTGGCGGCGACGCTGCTGCGCCGCTCGGGCCACGAGGCCGTGTTCGACGCGGTGTTCGACCTCTTCTTCCCGATCGCGACCGGCGCGCCGGAGGTGACCAGGGACGGCGAGGCCGCGGACGTCGCGGATCTCCGGGCCGCGCTGAGGGAGGCGCTGATCTCCGGGGACTCGGAGCTGATGGCGCAACTGGCGGCCGAGGCGGTGGCCGCGCTGGGTACGTACGGACAGATCGGTTCCGGGGGTTCGCCCGGCGCCGGCGGCTGGTCGGCCCACCAGGCGCTGGAGCGGCTCCGCCCGCAGACGCTGATCGCCGAGGTCGCTGCGCGGATGGCGTCCGGTGCCTTCGCCGACCGGCTCGCCCGCGAGGAGGCCCGGCGCCGGGTCGACGAGTTCGAGCGCATGGTCGCGACCGAGGCCCGGCGGCGGGTCGCCGAGCTGCGCGGGCGCGACCGGATCGCGCGCTACTCGGTGCCCAAGGCCGCTGACCACCGCGACTTCGTCACCGCGAACCGCGAGCAACTCGCCACCCTGCGCCGGACGGTCGCGCCGCTGTCCCGGCGGCTGGCGACCCGCCTCGGTGCCCGCCGTCGGCGGAAGAAGCGCGGTGAGCTGGACCTGCGGCGCACGTTCCGCCGGTCGCTGTCGACCGGTGGGGTCGCGATGCGTCCGGCGTTCCGCAAGCCGCGGCCCGGGCGGCCCGACATCGTGCTGCTCTGCGACGTGTCCGGCTCGGTCGCGGGCTTCGCCCACTTCACGCTGATGCTGGTCGAGGCGCTCCACGACCAGTTCTCCCGCGTCCGCGCGTTCGCGTTCGTGGACGCCACGGCCGAAGTGACGTCGCTGGTGGCCGACAACGACGCCGACCCGGCGGGGCTGGTCGAGCGGATCCTGGCCGAATCCGGGGTCGTGCGCTGGGACGGGCACAGCAACTACGGGCGGGCGCTGCGGGACTTCGTCACCGACTCGCTGGGCTCGATCGGGCCGCGGACGTCGGTGCTGATCCTGGGCGACGGCCGGACGAACGGTGGCGACCCGAACCTGCCCGCGCTGCGTCAGATCGTGGATCGCGCCAAGCGGGTGTACTGGCTCAACCCGGAGCCGCGGGCGTCGTGGGGGAGCGGCGACTCGGCGACCGACGCCTACCGGACGCTCGTCGACATGTACGAGTGCCGCAATGCCGACCAGCTGACGAAGGTGATCGGAACCCTGCTGCCGATCTAGCCGGCCCAGGTCGGGCGGAACGTTTCGGCAGCATCGGGCAAGATGAGGCCGTGACCGCGACTCTCCTGGACGGCAAGGCGACGGCGGCCCTGGTGCGGGCCGAACTCTCAGACCGGGTGGCCGCGCTGCGCAAGCGCGGTGTCGCGCCGGGGCTGGGAACGGTGCTGGTGGGTGACGATCCGGGGTCCCGGGCCTACGTGGCCGGCAAGCACCGCGACTGCGCCGAGGTCGGCATCGAGAGCATCCGCGTCGACCTCCCGGCCGACGCCGCCCAGCAGGACGTCGAGGGCGCGGTGGCCCGGCTGAACGCCGACCCGGCCTGTACCGGGTACATCGTCCAGCTACCGCTGCCCCGCGGGCTCGACGCGAACCGCGTCCTCGAGCTGATGGACCCGGACAAGGACGCCGACGGCCTGCACCCGACGAACCTGGGCCGGCTGGTGCTCGGGGTGCCCGCGCCGCTGCCCTGCACTCCCCGGGGCATCGTCGAGCTGCTGCGCCGCTACGGCGTGAAGCTGGACGGCGCCGAGGTGGTCGTGGTCGGCCGTGGGCTGACCGTGGGACGCCCGCTCGGCCTTCTGCTCACCCGGCGCACCGAGAACTCCACGGTGACGCTCTGCCACACCGGGACGCGCGATCTGTCCGAGCACACGCGCGCCGCCGACGTCATCGTCGTCGCGACCGGGCACGCGCACATGTTGACGGCCGACATGGTGAAGCCGGGTGCCGCCGTGCTCGACGTGGGTATCACCCGCACCGAGAACGGCCTGGCCGGCGACGTGGACCCGTCGGTGGCCGAGATCGCCGGCTTCCTGGCCCCGATGCCGGGTGGGGTCGGGCCGATGACCCGGGCGATGTTGCTGGCGAACGTCGTCGAGGCAGCCGAACGGTTCGCGGACTGACTGCTGCCTCTGAGTGAGAAAACGGCTCCCGCCTCAAGGCGGGAGCCGTCTTACTGTGCGTGCTTATTCAATTGCGCAAAGTTGCTGCCTGTGAATTTCCCGTGACAAAGGTGGCGGACGTTACGTACTGGCGGGTTTTGATGTCTGTCAGCTTTCTGACACTCTAAGAGTTGGCTGTTTCGTCGCAAGGTTGACAACGCTCACGCAGGCTCGGTGTCACTATCGGGCTGTGAAGTTTTACAGAAAGCCCATAGCTGGACATAAGGATCGATGGTCAAAGCCGACAATCGTCGTACATTACTAGTTAGTTGCGCTCTCAACCTTCTCGTCGGTAATCCAGAATCAGACTTCAAAGTACATTTCCGAAAATGCGGTAAATCATTCCCCTCCATTGACAAATCGTCATGAAATTTTCTCGGCACCTTCACATGAGAGTGCGCACGTTGCTTATGATCGGCGACCAGGAGCTCTGATGCCGGTCGAGAAGGGGTTGCCCAAACCGACAAGCAGAATCTGGACATACAGGTAGATGCGTTCGATGCAGGGAGATTTTCGGATGGACGGCATGGAGGGGACCTGCCGAGTCACGGTGCGTGATTAACACCGTGGTCGTAAATCCGAAATCAGCTGCCGGTTCGAGCCGGTCGGCGCCCCTGCTCACACAGCTGACGGTGCGGTCGGCGATGGCCTACCTGCGAAACCGCCGAACCAATCAACTCGACATCCGTATCAGTCAGGGGCTGAGCTTTGCCCCTGTCGGAGGAGGGCTTGAATGACCGCGCCGAATAGGCCTGCGGCGAGTGATGACGACTCGTCGCAGCCCGGCAACTCGGCTGTCGGCCGGGTGCGCGTCCCCTCGACGCGCCCGGCTGCCGAACCCGACGAGGAGCAGTCCCCGCCCTCGGGTGCCGGGGGTTCGGGGGGCGCGCCCTCTTCCGGTCGGGCCAGCGTCCCGATTCCGCCGCCTCCGGGCCACGAGCCCCGAGCGGCCGGTTCGGCGTCGGTCGGTTCGGCGTCAGTAGGTTCCGCATCCGTCGGTTCGGCGTCCGTGGGGTCTGCGTCGGTCGGGTCTGCGTCGGTCGGGTCTGCATCGGTCGGGTCTGCATCGGTCGGGTCTGCGTCGGTCGGGTCCGCGTCCGTGGGGTCTGCGTCGGTGGGGTCGGCGTCCGTGCCGGTGCCGCCGGCCGGTGACGAGCCGCAGTCGCGCGGCCGCGCGGTCGTACCGCCGCCCCCGTCGCAGGGTGACGGTCCCGCCGTCGCGCGCGCCAGTGCGCCGATTCCCCGTCTCTCCGGCGACATTCCCCGCGTCGGAGAAGGCCCGTACGCCTCCGGACAGGTGCCCCGGGTCTCCGGGCCGGTTCCGCGCGTCTCCGGCTCGGTTCCGCGCGTCTCCGGGTCCGTGCCCCGGATGCCGGAGCAGCAGCAGGGATACGCGGGTCAGTACCCGCCCCCCGGCGGTCAGCAGAACCAGCAGCCCTACGGCCAGCAGCAGCATGGTCAGCAGCAGTACGGCCAGCAGCGGGCCTACGCGGCCGCGTCCGTGCCGGCGAGTGCTCCGCCCGCCCCTGCGAGTGCCCCGCCGGCTTCCGGCGCGCGCGGCACCGCGAAGGTCGGCGCGTTCGAGGACACCGGCACGTTCAAGGCCATCTCGATCCCCGACTACGAGTTACACGAGCTCACCGCCGAAGACCGGCGCCGCCGGGTCTCGACGACCGGCCAGTTCCCGCAGGTCTCGGTCTACGACTACGAGCGCTTCAGCCAGCTCACCGGCGAGATCCAGGTCGCGCCGGCCAGCGACTACAAGGTCCAGTACAAGAAGCTGCCCGGCCGGCGTCCGATCCGGACCGCCTTATTGGCGCTGACGACCATGGGTCTCGAAATCGCGTTCTTCGCCTGGCTGATCGTGATCGGCGCAGAGCCGCGCGCGGACGACGTCGCCGTGAACCAGTACCTCCGGTACGCGGGCACCGTCCTCATCGTCACCACGATCATCGTCGAGGCATTCCGGCTGGCCAGCACGTTCACGCTCGTCGTCGCGACGATCAACAGCCGTAACCCGGTCCCGGTATGGCCCGCGCCGGACCTGCGGGTCGCGTTCCTCACCACGATCGTTCCCGGCAAGGAACCGATCGACATGGTCGAGCACACGCTCAAGGCCGCGATGAAGATCCGGCACCCCGGGAAGTACGACGTCTGGCTGCTCGACGAGGGTGACGACCCCGAAGTGCGGGCGATGTGCGCCCGCAACGGCGTCAACCACTTCAGCCGCAAAGGCGTCGGCGCGTGGAACACGACCGCCGGCCCGCACAAGGCGAAGACCAAGCACGGCAACTACAACGCATGGATCATCCAGCACGGCGCCGAGTACGACGTCTTCGTCTCGGTCGACCCCGACCACACGCCGCTGCCCAACTACTGCGAGCGGATGCTCGGATACTTCCGCGATCCGGACGTCGCGTTCGTCGTCGGCCCGCAGGTCTACGGCAACTGCGACAACTTCGTCACGAAGGCGTCCGAGTCCCAGCAGTTCATGTTCCACGCGATCATCCAGCGGGCCGGCAACCGCTACGGGTCCCCGATGCTGGTCGGCACCAACAACGCGATCCGGATCTCGGCCCTCATGCAGATCCAGGGCGTGCAGGACTCGATCACCGAAGACTTCGCGACCGGGATGCTGTTACACGGCACCCGCAACCCGAACACCGGCAAGAAGTGGAAGTCGGTGTACACGCCGGACGTGCTGGCGGTCGGCGAGGGCCCGTCGTCCTGGAGCGACTTCTTCACCCAGCAGCACCGGTGGTCGCGCGGTACGCACGAGCTGCTCGTCCAGCGCAACTTCCCGAAGCTGATGGCCCACCTCGGTCTGAGGCGGATCTTCTACTACTCGATGCTGCTGGTCTACTACCCCACGACCGCGCTGATGTGGCTGGTGGGCGCACTCAACGCAGCGATGTTCCTGGCCGGCAGCATCAAGGGCGTCCTGGTGCCGTTCGACCTGTGGCTGATGCTCTACGTCGACGGGTTCATCCTGCAGACGGTCTTGTACTTCTGGAACCGCAGACACAACGTCAGCCCGCACGAACCACCGGGCTCGACCGGTCTGCGGGGCGGTCTGATCTCGCTGATCTGCGGACCCGTCTACGGGTCCTCGCTGGTCGGCACCGTCTTCCGGCGCCGCACCGGCTTCGTGATCACGCCCAAGGGCGACGCCGCGAGCGCCGACCGGCTGCGCACGTTCCGCAAGCACCTCCAGTGGGCGTTCTTCTACATCGCGATCCTCGCGGCCGGCGTCTACTACGAACACTCCTCGAGCACGATGTGGTGGTGGGGCGTCTTCCGGCTCCTCCTGTGCCTCGCGCCGGTCGTGATCTGGATGTTCAGCCGATCCCGGCGTAAGAAGCCCGAGCAGATCGCTGCTCCGCCAGTGTCCGTACGAGAAATGGAGCCTGCCGCATGAGTCCCCGCCCCCGTCCGCGCTGGAGTGCCAAGCGGCGCGTGCTGGCGAGTTTCATGAGTGTCGTGGTTCTCGGTGCCATCGGTGTCGTGAATCGGCCGCTGGTGGCAGCGGCCATGGACCAGGTCTACGAGTTCCAGGCCAGTCGTCCGGGTTTCCAGGCGCAGAACGGTAGGTGGGACTTCCTGAAGGTCCCGTCGGCGTACCGGATCAACGCGATCCACGCGGCGCTGCTCCCGACCGGCAAGGTCCTGCTCATCGCCGGATCCGGCAACCGCGACAAGGTCTTCGCCAAGGGCCAGTTCAAGACCATGCTGTGGGACCCGGCGACGGGTCACTTCAAGATGATTCCGACGCCGGTCGACATGTTCTGCGGTGGTCACTCGTTCCTGCCCGACGGCAAGCTCGTCGTGGCCGGTGGCACCCAGCGCTACGAGGTCCTCCCGGCCAACGTGAAGCGTGCCTCGGGCACGATGACGGTGATCAACGAGAACCCGAACCGGCGTTACGTGCTGGGCAAGGGCACGGTCTTCACCTCGAAGACGACCGGTCTCAAGTACCACTCGACGCAGACCGCGATCCTGAAGCCGGGGACGAAGACCGTCGTCGGCAAGAAGGTGACGACCGCCGGTACCGGCACCGCGGTCTTCGTCGAGGCGCTCGAGGAAGGCCAGGGCAAGGGCGTCGACAGCCTGCAGCAGTTCGCGATCACGAGCTCGCTCAAGGGCCAGGACGCGAAGGACGTGCACGCGAACGCCAAGAACATCAACTACAAGAAGCAAGAGTTCCAGGGCATCGCCGACAGCTTCGAGTTCAACCCGTACACCGAGAAGTACGAGCGGGTCAGCGACATGGTCGACGCCCGCTGGTACCCGACGCTGGCGCAGCAGTCCGACGGCACGCTGCTCGCGGTCTCCGGGCTGAACCAGGTCGGCGGTCTGGTCGCCGAGACCGAGCGCTACCTCCCGGCCCAGAAGAAGTGGGTCGCCGAGCCGAAGATGACCAAGCAGTACCCGACCTACCCGGCGCTGTTCCTGATGAAGAACGACAAGCTGTTCTTCTCCGGGTCGTCGTCCGGCTACGGCCAGCCGCAGTCGCAGCGCAAGCCCGGTATCTGGGACACCAAGACGAACACGTTCCAGGAAGTGCCCGGCCTGCCGGACGCCGACAAGCTGGAAACCAGCGCGTCGCTGCTGCTGGCCCCGGCCCAGGACCAGAAGGTCATGGTGCTCGGCGGCGGTAAGAACGGCGACTCGCCGGTGTCGACGAAGCGCACCGCGGTCATCGACCTGAACCAGGCCAACCCGGCGTACAAGCGGACCGCGGACCTGCCGAACCCGACGCGGTACCTCAGCGCCGTGCTGATGCCGGACGACAGCGTGTTCACGACGAACGGCTCCAAGGACTACCGGGGCCGCGGCGAGTCCGACCTGTACACCGCGCAGATTTACCACCCCGAGTCGGACACGTTCGACCCGGTGGCCCGGCCGCGCGTGGGTCGTAACTACCACTCCGAGGCGCTCCTGCTGCCCGACGGCCGCGTGGTGACGTTCGGCGGCGACCCGCTCTACAAGAGCAAGGACGACTTCAGCCAGGGCGACTTCGAGCAGCGGATCGAGATCTACACGCCGCCGTACCTGCTCAACGGCAGCAAGCGCCCGACGATCACCGACGGCCCGAAGACCGCCAAGCGCGGCACGACCGTCCACTACAGCACGCCGGACGCGGCCAGCGTCGCCAAGGCGCGGCTGATCAAGCCGAGTTCGGTCACGCACACGACCGACGTCGAGCAGCGGTCGCTGGCGCTGGACCTGAAGAAGTCCGGTGACGGCGTCGACCTGACGATTCCGACCGGGGCCGCGCTCGTGCCGGCCGGCTACTACCTGCTGTACCTGGTCAACAGCGACGGAACGCCGTCGGTGGCCAAGTGGGTGAACGTCTCCTGACCGGTACTCCCGAGTCACCCCGTCCCGGCACCTCGGAAGAGGCGCCGGGACGGGCGGCGTTCGCGCCGACCGGGCTGTTCACCCCGTCCGACGACCCGCCCCCGGACGACGGGGCGCCGGTGGCCGCGACTCCGGTGGAAGCGACGACGGCGCCCGGCCGCAGCGCACCGTGGCTCTGGCTGGGCGTCGGCCTGGTGATCGTGCTCGCGCTCGGTGCGCTGGTCTGGAGCCGGGGCGGCGACTCGATCGCCGAGAAGGCCGCGAAGGTGCCGCCGATCAGCCAGCCCGCCGACCCGAACGATCCGTTCTACCTGGTTCCCGGCGGGGCGCCCGAGAGGCAGCGGGCGACCTGGATCGCCGAGGGCCGCAAAGACGATGCCGAACTGATGAAGAAGATCGCGTCCCAGCCGG
The DNA here is from genome assembly GCF_044454545.1 of Cryptosporangium sp. NPDC051539. Taxonomy (NCBI): domain Bacteria; kingdom Bacillati; phylum Actinomycetota; class Actinomycetes; order Cryptosporangiales; family Cryptosporangiaceae; genus Cryptosporangium; species Cryptosporangium sp. NPDC051539. The sequence goes on from NZ_JBITDV010000011.1 coordinate 304,416, forward strand.
TGGCGACCTGGTTCGCCGACGACGGCCCGGACCTGGCGTCGAAAGCGAAAACGCTGGTCGAGAGCGCGGTCAAGGCCGGACGGACGCCGGTGCTGGTCGCCTACGACCTGCCGAACCGGGACTGCGGTGCGAGCGGCGCCTCCGGCGGTGCGCCGGACGCGGCGGCCTACCGGGCGTTCATCGCCAAGCTCGCCGCCGCGACCAGGAACACCGGGGCCTATCTGATCCTCGAGCCCGACTCGGTCGTGCACACGATCGACGGTTGCCTGACCGCGGCGCAGGCCCAGGAGCGGTTCACGCTGCTCACGGACGCTGTGCGCACGCTCAAGGCCAACCCGAAGCTCAAGGTGTACCTGGACGCCGGAAACGCGGCCTGGATGCCGGCCGACCGGATGACCCAGGTGCTCTACGCGTCCGGCCTCGAGCGTGCGGACGGCTTCGCGCTCAACGTCGGGAACTTCCAGACCACCGAGGCGTCGATCGCGTACGGCGCGAAGATCTCGGCGCAGAGCGCGGGCAAGCACTTCGTCATCGACACCAGCCGCAACGGCGCCGGTGCGCCGCCGGAGTCCGACGACCTGCGCTGGTGCAACCCGCCCGGCCGCGCGCTCGGCTCGCCGCCGTCGACGAAGACCGGGAACCCGCTGGTGGACGCCTACCTGTGGGTCAAGCAGCCGGGGATCTCGGACGGCGCCTGCCGGGACGGAGCGCCGGAGGCCGGGCAGCTGTGGCCGGAATACGCGCTCGAGCTAGCCGCGAACGCCTGACCGGTAGAAATCCCACGCGTCGGACACGATCCGGTGCAGGTCGGGCCGGGCCGGTACCCAGCCCAGCTCGTCCTTCGCGCGGGCACTGGACGCGACCAGTTCGGCCGGGTCACCCGGACGCCGGGCCGCCATCTCCACCGGCACCGGTGCTCCGGTGACCGTCCGCACGACTTCGACGACCTGCTGGTTGCTGAACCCGTTGCCGTTGCCGAGGTTGTAGATCCGGTGCCGGCCCGGCGCGATCGCGTCGAGGGCGAGCAGGTGGGCGGCGGCCAGGTCGGCGACGTGGATGTAGTCGCGCACGCAGGTGCCGTCGGGCGTCGGGTAGTCGTCGCCGAACACCTGCAGCTTCTCCCGCTTGCCCGCGGCCACGTCGAGCGCGATCGGGATCAGGTGCGTCTCCGGGTCGTGCCGCTCGCCGAGCGCCGGACCGCCCTCCGGCAGGTACGCGCCGGCCACGTTGAAGTAGCGCAGGCTGATCGCGCCGAGACCGTGCGCGGTGCACTCAGCGCCGATCGCCGCGTCCACGGTGAGCTTCGTCCAGCCGTACGGGTTCGTGGGGGCCTTCACCGCGTCTTCGGTGATCGGCACCTCCAGCGGGTTCCCGTAGACCGCTGCGGTCGAACTGAACACCATCCGCGGCACCCCTGCGGCCCGGATCGCGTCCAGCAGCGCGAGCGACCCGATCACGTTGGTGTGGAAGTGCCGCTCGGGGAACTGCACCGACTCACCGGCGGCGATCTTGGCCGCGAAGTGCAGAACCCCGTCGAACCCGGCCTCCGGCGTCAGGACCGACGCCACCGAATGGATCGGCAGCTCGTGCAGCGCAACCCCGGCCGGCAGCGCGTCGGCGTGCCCGGTCGAGAGGTCGTCGAGCACCGTGACGTCGTGCCCGGCGTCGGCCAGAAGGCGGGTCACGACGCTGCCGATGTAGCCGGCTCCACCTGTCACCAGCAGTTTCATGTCCGCTCCTCGGATTGTCCGGTGCGATGGTATCGATCCAGTCGTCCGTGTGAACCGGGCGGCCGCCGGTCCTGACACAATGTCGTGCATGGGTGAGACACGTCCCCGAGTGCTGTCCGGTATCCAGCCCACCAGCGACTCGTTCCATCTCGGCAACTACCTCGGGGCGGTACGCAACTGGGTGCTGATGCAGCAGACCCACGATTGCTACTACTGCGTCGTCGACCTGCACGCGATCACCGCGGGCCACGACCCGGAGGCGCTGCGCCGCCGTACCCGGGTATCGGCCGCGCAGTTGCTCGCGGTCGGCATCGACCCCGGGGAGTCCACGCTCTTCGTGCAGAGCCACGTCCCCGAACACGCGCAGCTCGCGTGGGTGTTCAGTTGTCTCACCGGCTTCGGCGAGGCCAGCCGGATGACCCAGTTCAAGGACAAGTCGGCCAAGGGCGGCGTCGAACGGTCGAGCGTCGGCCTGTTCACCTACCCGATCCTGCAGGCCGCCGACATCCTGCTCTACCAGGCCGACGCGGTGCCGGTCGGCGAAGACCAGCGGCAGCACGTCGAGCTGTCCCGCGACCTCGCGCAGCGGTTCAACAGCACGTTCGGCGACGTCTTCACGGTGCCGAAGCCGTACATCGTCCGCGAGTCGGCGAAGATCTACGACCTGCAGAACCCGACCGCGAAGATGAGCAAGTCGGCGTCGTCGGCCAACGGCGTCATCGACCTGCTCGACGAGCCGAACCGCAGCGCGAAGAAGATCCGCTCGGCGGTCACCGACACCGGTCGCGAGATCGTGTTCGACCAGGAGAACAAGCCCGGGGTCAGCAACTTGCTGACGATCTACTCGGCGCTCACCGGCCGGACGATCGACGAGCTGACCACGGCCTACGAGGGCAAGGGCTACGGCGACCTGAAGAAGGATCTCGGGGCCACGGTGGCCGACTTCGTCGCGCCGATCCAGAAGGCGACGCTGTCGTACCTCGACGACCCGGCCGAGCTCGACCGGGTGCTGGCGATCGGCGCCGAGAAGGCCCGCCGGGTGGCCACCCCGACGCTGGCCGCGGCCTACGACAGGATCGGGTTCCTGCCCCCGGCTGCGCCGTGACGCGGACGATCGGGGTCGCGCTCTCGATCCCCGCACCGTACGGCGGTCAACTGGACGAGTTCCGCCGGGGTGCCGGTGACCCGATGGCCGAGTTCATCCCGGCCCACGTCACCCTGCTCGGCCCGACCGCGCTCGCCGACGACGAGCTGCCGGTCGTGGTCGAGCACCTGCGGGTCGCGGCGACCCGCCACACGCCGTTCGATCTGCATCTGCGGGGGAGCGGCACGTTCCGCCCGGTGACCGCGGTGGTGTTCGTCGCGGTCGCGAGCGGCATCAGCGAGTGCGAGATGCTCGAGAAGGACATCCGCACCGGACCGCTCGACCGCGAGCGGTTGTACCCGTACCACCCACACGTGACGGTCGCGCACGATCTGGACGACAAGGCCCTCGACCGGGTTTACGCACAGCTCGCGCATTTCGAGGCCCGCTTCCGGGTACCGGGATTTACGTTGTTCGAGCACGGCGTCGACGGGCGGTGGCGCCCGCGGCAAGATTTCCCCTTCCCGGCGGCGTAGGGGAACTTCGAGGGGGCGCGGCATGGCCGATCGGTTCGTCGCGTTTCCCGGGGTACCGGGCTGGATCGTCGGTCCGGTCCGGCGGGCCCGCGATCGTTGGCGCTGGTTCGACACGATCATCGTCGCCGCGGTGCGGTTCGACGACGTCCACGGTGGCCGCCTGGCCGCGGCGATGACCTACTACGCGTTCCTGGCCGCGTTCCCGCTCGGGTTGTTGTCGTTCTCGATCCTCGGCTTCCTGCTGTCCGATGACGCGGCGTTGACCACGCAGGTCGAGCAGTTCCTCCTGCAGAACATCCCCGGGCTGCCGGTGAGCGCGATCGCCGACGCCCGGAACACCGCGGGCATCATCGGCGTCGTCGGCTTCCTGTTCGCCGGTCAGCGGTGGGTCGACTGCATCCGCAGCTCGGTACGGGCGGTCTGGCGGCGCAACGAGTACCCGAGCAACTGGTTCCTCCGGACGTTCACCGACGTGGTGTCGCTGATCCTGCTCGGCGCCGCGCTGCTGCTCTCGGTCGGCGTGACGATCGTGATCTCCAACGGGGCCGAGTGGCTGCTCGGCGCGGCCGGCCAGGACGGCGCGATCGGGACGACCACGCTGAGTGTCCTGGCATTCCTGGCCGGGATGATCGTCAACGTCGTCGCGTTCGCCGGGTTCCTGGCCGGGCTGCCCCGGCTCCGGATGTCGTTCCGGCGGGTGATCGGCCCGGCGCTGCTCGGCGCGGTCGGGCTGGAACTGCTGAAGACGGTCGGGCGTCTCTACATCAACATGACCGAGTCCAACCCGGCGTACACGGTGGTGGCCGGCACCGTCGGTCTGCTGGTCTTCCTCAACCTCTTCGACCAGTTGCTGCTCTACTGCGCCGCGCTCACCGCCGTCGCCAAGCGCGGTGGCGCGGTCATCGACCGCTCGGCGTCGGCCTCGTCCGAGGCCGATTGCATCGAGGTGGTCGCGATCATCGAGGCCCCTCCGGCCGGCGGGGCTCCTCCGGGCGACGGGGCTCTTCCGGGCGGCGGGGCCGGTCCGGACGTCCCGACGGTGCGCTATATCGCTGCGGAGGACGGCCGGCCGATCGCGGCCGGGGGCCGGACGGACCCCGATCCGGCTCCCGTCGTGACGAGCGAGGAGGCCCACCCGGCCCCACCGGGTACGGAAGCCGGCCCGGACGGCGTCGTCGCGCGGCCCGGGCACGCACCTGCCGAGCCCTGAGCAGCGTGATGCCGACCACCAGCAGAGCCACGCCCACGACTCCGGCACCGACGAAATAGGCCGACGGCCCGTCGTTGTCGCCGGCCTTCGCGATCTTGCCGGCCTGCTCGGCGTCCGCCTGGTGGGTCTTTGCCGGAGAGGGTGCGTCGTTCGCACCGTTCACCAGCCGGCCGACCGGCTCGGTCGACGAGGGGAGCGAGAAGCCCCAGTCGAGCAGACCGGCGGCCTGCTGCCACAGCGGCTGCGGCCGGTGCTCGCCGTCGAGCATCGTGACGACGAGCCGGCGGCCGTTCCGGGTGGCCGCACCCATGTACGTATGGCGAGCCAGGTCGGTGTAGCCGGTCTTGCCGCCGATCGCGCCCGGGTAGTTGTAGAGCAGCCGGTTGTCGTTCTGGATCTGGAACGCGGCGTACGTACGCGGCGGCTGCACGTTCGGCTTCTGCGCCGGGACCTGCGCGGACTTCGTCGCGGTATACCGGCGGAAGTCGGCGCGGGCGAAGTCGGCCTTGGCGATCAGGGCCAGGTCGTAGGCGCTGGTCCACTGGCCGGGGCCGTCGAGGCCGGACGGAGTGGCCGCGTGCGTGTCGTGGGCGCCGAGCGCGGCCGCGGTCGCGTTCATCGCCGCGACGCCGCCCTTGACGCCGTTCTCGCCGCCGGCCAGCCGGGCCAGCACGTTGGCGGCGTCGTTGCCGGAGACCAGCATCAGCCCGAGCAGGATCGTGTCGACCTTGTAGCGGCCACCCTCGACCAGGCCGACGGCCGAACTGCCGGACTCGAACGCGAGGTCGCTCGCGGTCACCGTGACGACCTGGCCGGGCGTCACCTTGGGCAGTGCGGTCAGGGCGGTGAGCAGCTTCTGCGTGCTGGCCGGCGGGTGCAGCGCGTGCGGCGCGCAGGCGGCCAGGATCTGGCCGGTGTCTAGATCGGCGAGCACCCAGGAGCGGGCGTTCAGCGTCTTCGGCAGCGCCTTGACCGGCCCGCCGGGCAGGACGAGACCGTCGCTGCCCATCCGCTCGCCGCCGACGGGGTCGCCGGAGTCGTCCCGGGTAGGCGGTTTCGGCTGCGGCGGTGCGCTGATCGGCGGGGACGCCTTGGCGATCGGGCACGCCGGGTCGTCGGCAGCGCGGGCTGGTGCGCCGGGGCTCACCAGCCCGCTGACGGCACACACGGCGGCGAGCGCCGCTGCTACGAGTCGAACCGGTGTCACGTCGCGAACGCTACCGGGAGCCGGGCGCGTCGCTGGGGAGGATGTGCGGACAAATGGGGGTGTGGGCGCTCGCCCACACCCCGATATGCGGCGAGCGTCAGGCCGACGGCGGGGGCGTCGTGTTGTTCTGCGCGGCGATGAGCGCGTCGAGTTTCTGCTCGATCGCACTCAACCGCTCGTCGACGTAGGTCTTCAGCTGCTCGACCTGGGACTGGTGGTCACGCTTCATCACCGAGCCCTGGTACGCGCTGGCGGCGCCGCGGCGAACGACGTCGTCCAGCGCGTCGAGCTGCTGGCGGGCGCGGTTGCTGTTGTCCTTCATCGCCGCCCACTCGGCCTGCGGCACCTGAGCCATGTCTTCTCCTCCGTTGGTGCGGTGGTTCTCGTAGTCGCGCAGGATCGTCGAGTTGTCGGACTCGTGCCCCGCCAGGCCCGACAGGTGCAGGTGCTGGTCGGCCGACGAGTAGCGACCGCGGAACGAGTCGCTCCGGGTGTACTGGTGGCCGTTGATGTTGAGGTAGAACACCCACTTGTAGGCGCCTGCGCGCAGCTGGGGAATCAGCCAGCGCTCCAGGCCGGTCATGTTCGGCGCCGTGAGGTCGATCGCGTAGACCTTGCCGAACTTGCAGGCCCGGCCGCCGAACCCCTCCGAGCACCAGGGCGTGTGGCCGCCGGAGCCGCGTAAGTGGGAGGCGTTGCCGATGACGCCGAGGCAGCTGTAGCCCTTGTTCCGCATCGCCTGTGCGGCGTCGTACTCGTCGGCAATGGGCTCGATCGGCGTCCAGCGGACCCTCGCCCCGGTCGACGGGCGGATCACGGAGCCGCCGGTGCGGATGCCGCTCGCGGAGGTGACGGCTCGCACCACTGTGGCCGTGGTGGCGCCGGCGGCGACGGTTCGGGTGGCGGCGCTCGCGTCGGCAGCGGGCTCGGTGCCGAGCCCGTCCGGATCGAGGATTTCGCGGGGCCAGGTGGGCGCGGTGTCCGCGGCCTCGAGTTTGTCCGGAACCGACGGCATGATCTCGGCTAACGCAGCTAGCTCGGCGTCGGTATGGATCGTCTCGGGCGGAACGGCACGACCTGGCAGTGGCTCGGACACGGTGTGTGTGCCTCCGGGTCGAGGACTGCGACAGTTCCGGTGTCCCCGGCATACCTCTTGGCACCGGGAACAAACCCAGAGTAGCGGTCGTGATCGGAACGCGAGGATTCTTGTAGGTATGCACAGCGAACGCTCAGCCGCGGCCGACCGGGCATACTGGAGCCCGTGTTGCTCTCTCGTCGCTGGTCAGCGTTCCTTTTGCTCGCCGGCATATGGAACTGGCTGATCTGGCCGCGGTTCGCGAAAGCGATCTGGGACGACCCGCGGTCGTTCCACGACGGTTCTCCGACGTCGTTCTTCACGGTCCACGCTGTACTCATTGTGACGGCCCTCACCATCGGCACGGTGATCGGCTACCTGGGCGTCAAGGGGTTGCGGCGGGCGGGCCGCTGACTCAGACCCGGCGGAAGAGCAGGGCGCGCTTCACCTCTTGGATGGCTTTTGTGACCTCGATGCCCCGGGGGCAGGCGTCCGTGCAGTTGAACGTCGTGCGGCAACGCCACACGCCCTCGGCGTCGTTGAGGATCTCCAGCCGCTCCTCCGACCCCTGGTCACGCGAGTCGAAGATGAACCGGTGCGCGTTGACGATCGCGGCCGGCCCGAAGTACTGGCCGTCGTTCCAGAACACCGGGCACGAACTCGTGCACGCGGCGCACAGGATGCACTTCGTCGTGTCGTCGAACCGCGCCCGGTCCTCCGCCGACTGCAGGCGCTCCCTCGTCGGCTCGTTGCCGTAGGAGATCAGGAACGGCTGCACCGCGCGGTACGCGGCGAAGAACGGTTCCATGTCGACGATCAGGTCCTTGAGAACCGGCAGGCCCTTGATCGGCTCGATCGTGACCTCTTCGCCGTCGCGGGTCAGCAGGTCCTTGAGCAGCACCTTGCACGCCAGCCGGTTGACGCCGTTGATCCGCATCGCGTCCGAGCCGCAGATGCCGTGCGCGCACGACCGCCGGTAGGTCAGCGTGCCGTCCAGGTAGCCCTTGACGTGTCCGAGCGAGTTCAGCAGCCGGTCGCCCGGGGTGACCGGGACCTCGTAGGTCTCCCAGTGCGGCTCGTCGTCGATCTCGGGGTTGTAGCGCCGGATCTTGAGGTTGACGGTGCGGATGACCGTGCCGGACGGGGTCTTCTCGACGAGCTCGTCCTCGGTCGCTTCGCGCGTGATCTCCATCGTGGCAGCCATCAGTACTTGCGCTCCATCGGCTGGTAGCGGGTGACGACGACCGGCTTGGTGCCCAGCGTGATGTCGCCGTTCGGCTGCCGGTACGCCATCGTGTGCTTCATGTAGTTCTCGTCGTCCCGGGTGGTGTAGTCCTCGCGGGAGTGACCGCCGCGCGATTCCTTGCGCGCCTCCGCGCAGAAGACGAGCACCTCGGCCAGGTCCAGCAGGAAGCCCAGCTCGACCGCCTCGAGCAGGTCGGAGTTGTAGCGCTGCCCTTTGTCCATGATCGAGATCCGGGAGTAGCGCTCCTTGAGCCCGGCGATGTCGTCCAGCGCCTGCTTCAACGAGCCCTCGGTGCGGTAGACGGCCGCGTTGAGATCCATCGTGTTCTGCAGTTCCTTGCGGATGTCGGCCACCCGCTCGTCGCCGCTGGACGTCCGGAGCCCTTCGACCAACTCCACCACTGTGGTTTCGGGCGACGGAGGCAGGTCCACGTGCGAATGGGCCAGCGCGTACTCGGCCGCGGCGATACCGGCCCGGCGTCCGAACACGTTGATGTCGAGCAGCGAGTTCGTGCCCAGCCGGTTCGCGCCGTGCACCGAGACGCAGGCGACCTCACCGGCGGCGTACAGGCCGGGGATGACGTGCTCGGAGTCGCGCAGCGCCTCGCCGTGGATGTTCGTCGGGATGCCGCCCATCGCGTAGTGCGCGGTCGGGTACACCGGCACCGGATCGGTGTACGGCTCGACGCCCAGGTACGTACGCGCGAACTCGGTGATGTCGGGCAGTTTGGCGTCGAGCTGCTCCGGCGGCAGGTGCGTCAGGTCGAGGTAGACGTAGTCCTTGTGCGGGCCGGCGCCGCGTCCCTCACGCACCTCGGTGGCCATCGCGCGGGCGACGATGTCACGTGGCGCCAGGTCCTTGATCGTCGGCGCGTACCGCTCCATGAACCGCTCGCCGGCGTCGTTGCGCAGGATGCCGCCCTCGGCCCGGGCGCCCTCGGTGAGCAGGATGCCCAGCCCGGCCAGGCCGGTCGGGTGGAACTGGTAGAACTCCATGTCCTCCAGCGGGAGGCCCTTGCGCCAGACGATGCCCATGCCGTCGCCGGTGAGCGTGTGCGCGTTCGACGTCGTCTTGAAGACCTTGCCGAAGCCACCGGTGGCGAACACCACCGCCTTGGCGTGGAAGACGTGGATCTCGCCGGTCGCGAGTTCGTACGCCACCGCACCGGTGCAAACGCCGTCGGACATCACCACGTCGAGGACGTAGAACTCGTTGTAGAACTCGATGCCGTGCTTGACGCACTGCTGGTAGAGCGTCTGCAGGATCATGTGGCCGGTGCGGTCGGCGGCGTAGCAGGCCCGGCGGACCGCGGCCTCGCCGTGGTTGCGGGTGTGACCGCCGAACCGGCGCTGGTCGATCCGGCCCTCGGGAGTGCGGTTGAACGGCAGCCCCATCTTCTCCAGATCGAGGACCGCGTCGATCGCTTCCTTCGCCATGATCTCGGCGGCGTCCTGGTCGACCAGGTAGTCACCGCCCTTGATCGTGTCGAAGGTGTGCCACTCCCAGTTGTCTTCCTCGACGTTGGCCAGCGCGGCGCACATGCCGCCCTGCGCCGCGCCGGTGTGGGACCGGGTGGGGTAGAGCTTGGTGAGGACGGCGGTGCGGCACCGCTGGCCGGCCTCGAGCGCCGCCCGCATCCCCGCGCCGCCCGCCCCGACGATGACCGTGTCGTACCGGTGGAACTGCATGAGCGCTCCCGCCTCAGGAGATAGTCGGGTCGAACGTGAAGATGACCAGCGTTCCGAGCGCGATGATCAGCGTCGTCGCGGTGTACAGCAGCATCTTCAGCCAGAACCGGGTGCCGTCCCGCTCGGCGTAGTCGTTGATGATCACCCGCAGCCCGTTGGTGCCGTGCAACTGGGCGAGCCAGAGCAGCGCGAGGTCGAACACCTGCCAGAACGGGCTCGCGTATTTGCCGGCGACGAACGCGAAGCTGACCCGCTGGACGCCGCCGTCGATGAACGCGTTCACCAGCAGGTGGGTGAAGACCAGGACGACGAGCAGCAGCCCGGACAGGCGCATGAACACCCAGGCGTACATCTCGAAGTTCGTGCGGTTGGCCGCCCGGCGACGCGGTGACCTCGGTGCCTCGATGCCGACGCTCATCTCAGCTCCCGAACACTTCGAGGAACGCGTGCTTGAGCAGGTAGTACGAGCTCGGCACCATCAGCGCGACCCAGAGCACGACGATCACCCGGAGCATCACGGCCTGGTACTTGGTGCCCTTCGACCAGAAATCGACCAGCACGATCCGGATCCCGTTCAGCGCGTGGTACAGGATCGCGGCGGTCAGGCCGAGCTCCATCACGCTCATGATCGGATGCTTGTACGACGCGATGACGTCGTTGTAGGCGTCCGGCGACACTCGGATCAGCGCGGTGTCGAGAACGTGGACGAAGAGGAAGAAGAAGATGAGGACGCCGGTGACCCGGTGGGCCACCCACGACCACATCCCCTCTCGACCCCGGTACAGCGTGCCCGCCGGGAGACGGCGGGCCGTGGGTGCGGCGCTGGGCATGCCCGAATGCTATTCCCAGGATCCGGACCCCCCTATGAGGGTGTGAGGTGTCTGACCAGGTGAGTGGGCACTCTCACACCGCCCGAAAGGGGACTGAATCGGTTCACTAGCTGCCAATGCACATGCGTCACGTTAGGCAACAGTTGCCGTTCCCTATTCGGCGTGTCGGGGTGCCGCTTTTTGGCCGCGATCGCGGTTTAGTCACGGTCCGGTGACGACTGCATGCTCCGCTTCTTTACATCTCTACCTGCGCCTACGCTCCCTGGAGTTCTGCCCCGACCGCGTCCGCTCGGCGGCGCGGCGGCGGACGCAGACGGGGCATGCATGAGGGGAAGGAGATTGTCTTGCGCTACCCGCGTGGGATGAAATTCGCGGCGGTGGCCGCGGTCTTGGCGATGGCACTCACCGCCTGTGGTGGGAGCGACAGCGACTCGAGTACGGGCTCGGGCTCGTCGTCGTCCTCGGGTTCCGCGAAGACGCTGAAGATCGGCCTCGCCTTCGACATCGGCGGGCGGGGCGACAAGTCCTTCAACGACTCCGCCGCGGCCGGCTTCGACAAGGCCGGCAAGGAGTTCAAGCTCGAGAGCAAGGAACTCGCCGCCAAGGCCGACGAGGTCGACGCCGACAAGGAGGCGCGGCTCAAGGAACTCGCCGACGCCGGCTACAACACGATCGTGGCGGTCGGCTTCGCGTACGCGAACGCGCTGAAGGCGGTGGCTCCGGACTACCCGGACACCAAGTTCCAGATCATCGACGACAGCAGCGTCACCGGCGACAACGTGGCGTCGTACACGTTCAAGGAGAACGAGGCCGCCTACCTGGTGGGCGCTCTGGCCGCGCTCTCCAGCAAGACCGGCACCGTCGGCTTCGTCGGCGGCGTCAACAACCCGCTGATCCAGAAGTTCCAGGCGGGCTTCCAGGCCGGCGCCAAGGCGGCCAAGCCGAGCATCAAGGTCCTCTCGACCTACATCTCGCAGCCGCCGGACTTCAGCGGTTTCGCCGCGCCCGACAAGGGCAAGGTGGCCGCCACCGGCCTCTACGAGCGGGGTGCGGACGTCATCTACGCCGCCGCCGGTCTGTCGAACAACGGTGTCTTCGAGGCCGCTGCGGCCGCGAAGAAGTGGGCCATCGGCACCGACTCCGACCAGTACCTCACCGCGGCTGCCGCGGTGAAGCCGTACATCATCGGCTCCGCGCTGAAGGGCGTCGACACCGCCGTCTACAACTACATCAAGTCGGTTGAAGACAACTCGTTCAAGGCCGGTAACACCGTTCTCGGCCTGAAGGAAGACGGCGTCGGGTACGTCATCAACAACGAGCAGTTCAAGCAGTACGCAACGCAGATCGACACGTTCAAGGCCGACATCATCTCCGGCAAGATCACGGCGCCGGACAAGCTGTAACCGTTTCCGACCGGCCCCCGCTCCAGGTGAGCGGGGGCCGGTTGTGTAATCAACCCCTACGCACCGCCGAGGAGAGGAGACGGCCATCTCCGAGACGACCGCCCCGGACGGCCCCCCAGCCGTCGAGCTACGGGGTATCACCAAGCGTTTCCCCGGCGTCGTCGCCAACTCCGACATCAACCTCTCCGCGAACCGCGGTGAGGTGCACGCGATCGTCGGCGAGAACGGCGCCGGCAAGTCGACGCTGATGAAGACCCTCTACGGGCTGCACAAGCCGGACGAGGGCGAAATCCTGATCGACGGCGAGCCGGTGAACTTCTCCTCGCCGTCGGACGCGATCAAGGCCGGCGTCGGCATGGTGCACCAGCACTTCATGCTGGCCGACAACCTCACGGTCCTCGAGAACATCGTGCTCGGCAGCGAGCCGACCCGGTTCGGAATCCTCGACCGGCGGCGCGCCCGCGCGAAGATCAACGAGATCGCGGCCTCCTACCATCTCGGCGTCGACCCGGACGCGCTCGTCGAGGACCTCGGCGTCGGTGACCGCCAGCGGGTGGAGATCCTCAAGGTCCTCTACCGCGGCGCCCGGATCCTGATCCTGGACGAGCCGACCGCCGTGCTCGTGCCGCAGGAGGTCGACGAGCTGTTCGGCAACCTGCGCGAGCTCAAGGCCGAGGGCCTCACGGTCCTGTTCATCTCCCACAAGCTCGACGAGGTCCGCGCGGTCGCCGACCGGATCACCGTGATCCGCCGCGGCACCACCGTCCGGACCGTCCTCCCGAACGAGGTCACCGCACGCGACCTGGCCCAGCTCATGGTCGGCAGCGAGCTGCCGGAGCCGGAGCTGCGCGGTTCCACGGTGACCGACCGGGTCGTGCTGAACGTGCGGCAACTGACCGTGCTCGCGGCCGGCGGGCGCCCCGTCGTCGACGCGGTCGACCTGGCGTTGCACGCCGGTGAAGTGGTCGGGCTGGCCGGGGTCGAGGGCAACGGGCAGGCCGAGCTCGTCGAGGCGATCATGGGGATGCGCGCGTCGACCGGCACCGTGGACCTGAACGGGCTCGACATCAGCGAGTGGGACACCCGCCGTCGCCGGGAGGCCGGGATCGGGTACATCCCGGAGGACCGCCACCGCCACGGGCTGCTGCTGGACGCCCCGCTCTGGGAGAACCGGATCCTCGGTCATCAGACCCAGCCGCCCAACGCGCGCGGTGCGTTCATCAACCGCAAGGGCGCGCGTGAGGACACCGAGCGGATCGTCCGCGAGTACGACGTCCGGACGCCGAGCGTCGACGTGTCGGCGTCCTCGCTGTCCGGCGGCAACCAGCAGAAGCTGATCGTCGGCCGGGAGATGAGCCACGACCCGGTCGCACTGATCGCGGCCCACCCGACCCGGGGCGTCGACGTCGGTGCCCAGGCGGCGATCTGGGACGAGCTGCGCCGGGCCCGGGCGGCCGGGCTCGCGACGTTGCTGATCTCCGCCGACCTCGACGAGCTGATCGGTATGTCCGACACCCTCTACGTGATCCTGCGCGGCCGCATCGTGGCCCAGGTCGACCCCCACAACGTCACCCCCGAGGAGCTCGGTGCTGCGATGACCGGAGCCGGTGAAGCGGCATGACGCTCGCACTGCGCGCCCGCCGCGTCGGGCTCATGCTGGCCGCACCCGTCCTCGCCCTGGTGATGGCGTCGTTGCTGGTCACGCTGCTGCTGCTCGCGCTGGGCAAGGAGCCGGGCGTCGTCCTGGACGCGATGGTGCAGTCGGGCAAGCGGCCCGCGAACATCGTCGACATCGTCAACCGGGCCACGTTCCTCTACATCGCGGCGCTCGCGGTCGCGATCGGGTTCCGGATGAACCTGTTCAACATCGGCGTCGACGGTCAGTACCGGCTGGCCGCGTTCCTCGCCGCCGCGGTCGGTGGCGCGATCGCGCTGCCCGCGCCGCTGCACATCGGCGTGATCCTGATCGTCGCGATGGCGGTCGGAGCGGCCTGGGCCGGTATCGCCGCGATCCTCAAGGTGACGCGCGGCGTCAGCGAGGTGCTCTCCACGATCATGCTGAACGCGATCGCCACCGCGGTGATCGCGTTCCTGCTGCGCGACGGAATCCTTGGCGTGCTCTCCGGCGGCGGCAACGACGTCGGGACGAAGCCGATCCCCGAGTCGGGCTGGTTCCCGTCGCTCGACCCGGTCGCGCGCCCGATCATCGAAGCGCTGAGCAAGTCCGGCCTGCTCGACTCCGACACCGTGCAGAACCCGAAGCTGCCGGCCAGCAAGGAGGTCTACGGCTTCCTGATCGTCGCGGTGATCCTCGGGATCCTGTACTCGGTGCTGGTCGACCGCACCCGGTTCGGGTTCGATCTGCGGGCCAGTGGGAAGTCGCCGACGGCGGCAGTGGCCAGCGGCGTCAGCACGAAGAAGATGATCCTGATCAGCATGCTGCTCTCCGGGGCGGTGGCCGGTCTGATCGGTATGCCGGAGCTGCTCGAGGGTCGCGGGCACAACTACTCGCTGAACTTCCCGAGCGGCATCGGGTTCACCGGTATCGCGGTGGCACTGTTGGGGCGGAACAACCCGGTCGGGATGGGACTCGCCGCGCTGCTCTGGGGCTGGGTCGACGTCACGACCCGGTCGCTGGCGATCCTCGACCCGCCGAACGACACGTCCGACAAGGTCGCGTCGATCGTCCAGGCGTTGATCGTGTTCTGCGTCGTCATCGCGTACGTCGTCGTCAACCGCTGGACCAAGGCGCAGGAAGCGCGCCAGGTGGCCCGCCAGCTGGCCTCCGGCCAGGACCTCTCCGCCGAGGCCCCGGTTCCGGCCGCGGTCGGCGCGCCGTCGAAGAACGCCGATGCGGACGCCACGCGAGCGCGCGCCGCCGCCGGCGGCGGCGGCGACGTACCCCCGCCACCCAGCGAGTCGCGACCCAGCGACTCGGCACCCAGCGAACCGGCACCCAGCGAACCGCCGCCGGGCGCGGAGCGCCAGGGCGAGCGCGGCAGCGAGCGGGAGGACGAGCGATGAGCCTCATCGATGCGGGCGCTGCTCCGGCGCCGGCGGGACCGTCACCGGTCGCGCGGGTCAGCCGGACGCGGCTCTACTACGTCCTCGCCGCGGTGCTGATCGCGTTCTTCGCCGTGCGGGCACTGCTCGGCGCCGACGACCTCACGTCCGCCGGTGCGATCCGGGCCGCACTCCAGCTCGCGGTCCCGATCGGACTCGCCGGGCTGGGCGGCGTCTGGACCGAGCGGGCCGGCGTCACGAACATCGGCCTCGAAGGCATGCTGATCGTCGGCACGCTGTTCGGTGCCTGGGCCGGCTGGCAGTGGGGTCCGTGGACCGGCGTCCTGGCCGGCGTCATCGCGGGCGCACTCGTCGGTGCGCTGCACGCGATCGCCACCGTCGTCTTCGCGGTCGACCAGATCGTCTCCGGCGTCGCGATCAACATCCTCGCGCTCGGCGTCGGCGGGGTGCTCGGCAAAGTGTTCTTCGAGGGCAAGCCGGAAGCCAGCGAGCGGCAGTCACCGCCGGTCGACGACATGGGTTCCTGGTCCATCCCGGGGATCAACGACCCGCTCGGGAAGCTCGAGGGCAGGCACTGGGTGATCCTGTCGGACCTGGCCGGCATCCTCCGCGGTGTGTTCGTCGGGCTGTCGCCGTTGACCGTGCTGGCGATCCTGCTGGTGCCGCTGAGCTGGTTGATCCTCTGGCGCACCAGCTTCGGGCTTCGCCTGCGCTCGTGCGGCGAGAACCCGGCCGCGGCCGAGACGCTCGGCGTCAACGTCTACCGGACGAAGTTTCTCGCGGTCGTCATCTCCGGTGCGTTCGCCGGGCTCGGCGGTGTGTACCTGGTGACGGTCTCCAGCGGCACCTACCTGGAGGGCCAGACCGGCGGACGCGGCTTCATCGGCCTCGCTGCGATGATCTTCGGCAACTGGACGCCGATCGGCACCGCCGCCGGCGCGCTGCTGTTCGGGTACACCGACGCGCTGCGCCTGCGGTCGGACAACTCGTCCGTGCCCGCGCTGCTGGCGTTCGCCGCGGTCGCGCTGATCTACCTGGCGATCCGGCAGATGTGGCGGATCTACCAGACCGACGGGCCGAGCGGTCTGGTCCGCCGGGTGACGCCGAGCGCCGTCTGGCTGGTCGCGGTCGGGGTGTTCGCCGGGTTCGTGGCGCTGGCCGTGTCGGCCGCCGACGGGTGGGGCACCACCGGCATCGTGACGCTCGGGCTGTTGCTAGCGGCCGCGATCGGGTACTTCGGCGTCCGGCTGGGGCAACGCACGTCCGCCGGCACGCTGACGCTCTACCTGCCGACGGCGGTGGTGCTCGGCGTGCTGACGCTGACCGGGTTCGACGTCCCGAACCAGTTCGTCGGCGTCACGCCGAACATCGCGACGCTGCTCGTCCTGGCGTTCGCCACCCAACGCCTGCGCATGCCCGCCGCCGACGGTCTCCCCTACCGCCGGGGGGCTTAGGTGGGCGGCCCGTCCAGAGCGACGCTGACAGGCGAGCGCGAGACCTTGAGTATTCGGTATACGAGGCGGTCTCGCGCTCGACTGTCAGCGCCGCTCTGGACGGGCTCCAGGTCAGAACTATGAACGCGTGGCCGCGATGGTCGGGAGAGTGATGGGCGAGATCGACTGGGATGTTTTGCGGGGCGCGGCCACGGCGGCCATGGAGAAGGCGTATGCGCCGTATTCGAAGTTTCCGGTCGGGGTGGCCGGGTTGGTCGACGACGGGCGGATCGTCGTCGGCTGCAACGTCGAGAACGCCTCGTACGGGCTCGGGCTGTGCGCCGAGTGCGGCATGGTCTCGGCGCTGGCGGCGTCCGGCGGCGGCCGGCTGGTCGCGGTCGCGTGCGTCGACCGGTCCGGCAACCGGCTGATGCCGTGCGGACGCTGCCGCCAGCTGCTCTGGGAGTTCGGTGGCCCGGAGTGCCTGCTCGACACCGTGTCCGGTGTCAAGCCGATGCGTGACGTGCTTCCGGACGCCTTCGGGCCGGAGGACCTGGTCACCAGGTAACCGAGTTGTCGGAAAAAAGCGGCGTGCATGCGTGGCGTTGCGTTCCTGGGCTGAGGTCCGGCGGCAGGTCCCGCGTACGATCGTGGCCCGGGTGAGTTAGCGGAGGCGTGTGGTGCTTTTCACGGCAGTCGAGGTGATCCGGGCCAAGCGTGACGGCGCTGCCCTCACCGATGCTCAGATCGACTGGGTCGTCGACGCCTACACGCGGGGCGAGGTCGCCGAGGAGCAGATGGCGGCGCTCGCGATGGCGATCCTGCTGCGCGGCATGACCCGGGCCGAGATCACGCGCTGGACCGCGGCCATGATCGCCAGCGGCGACCGCATGGACCTGTCGGCGATCCCGCGGCCGACCGTCGACAAGCACTCCACCGGCGGTGTCGGCGACAAGATCACGCTGCCGCTGGCCCCGCTGGTCGCCGCGTGCGGTGCCGCGGTGCCGCAGCTCTCCGGGCGTGGCCTCGGCCACACCGGAGGGACGCTCGACAAGCTCGAGTCGATCCCCGGCTGGCGGGCCCGGCTGACCACCGACGAGTACCTCGCGCAGCTGCGCCGGGTCGGCGCCGTCGTCTGCGCCGCGAACGACACGCTGGCCCCGGCCGACCGCAAGCTCTACGCGCTGCGTGACGTCACCGGCACGGTCGAGTCGATCCCGCTGATCGCCTCGTCGATCATGAGCAAGAAGCTCGCCGAGGGCTCGTCCGCGCTGGTGCTCGACGTCAAGGTCGGCTCGGGCGCGTTCATGAAGACCGAGGCCGACGCGCGCGAGCTCGCCGAGACGATGGTGGCGATCGGCACCGCGCAGGGCGTGAAGACGGTCGCGCTGCTGACCGCGATGAGCACGCCGCTGGGCTACGCGGTCGGCAACGCGGTCGAGGTACAGGAGAGCGTGGAGGTGCTGGCCGGCGGCGGCCCGGCAGACGTCGTCGAGCTCACCGTGGCGCTGGCCCGCGAGATGGTGGCCGCGGCCGGGCTCGACACCGACCCGGCCGAGGTGCTGGCGTCGGGCAAGGCGATGGACAGCTGGCGCGCGATGATCAGCGCGCAGGGCGGCGACCCGTCGGCCCCGCTGCCGACCGCGCCGGTCACCGAGGTCGTCCGGGCCGAGCGGGACGGCGTCCTCACCCGGCTGGACGCCTACGCGGTCGGCGTGGCCGCCTGGCGTCTGGGTGCGGGACGCGCGCGCAAGGAGGACGCGGTCTCGGCGTCCGCGGGCATCATGCTGCACAAGCGCGAGGGTGATCGCGTGCGCACGGGCGACTCGATCCTCGAACTGCGCACCGAAGACGCCGGGCGCGTTCCGTCGGCGCTGGACGCCCTGTCCGGCGGGATCGCCGTCGGCGCCGTGGCGGAGACGGCCGGTCCACTCGTGCTCGGCCGGATCGGCGGTTGACCCGTGGTGTGCCCACCGGTTCCCTCGCGCCGCCGTACGTCCGTCCAGGACGGGACGTCCGAGCCGGACGAGCAACCGATCGCCGCGCCGGACCCGCTGATGATCCGGGCCGCGACGGTGGCAGACCTGGCCGATCTCGGGTTCCCGGCGCTACCGGACGGCTACCCGTTGGTCTGGGAGCAGGGTGACACGGTTGCGCTGCGTCCGACCGAGGAGCTGCTCGGTCGGTGTGCGGTGCTCAACGCGGTGCTGGCCGGGGTGTTCGGCGCACCGGCGGAGCTGACCTGCGGCTGGCTCGAGCGCAACGGCCTGGTCGAGGCCGTGACCGGTCCGGAGTGGGCATTCCTGGCCGAGCGGAAGGGCTCCGGCGACCTGTACGGGCTGCACGTCGAGGCGCTCTGGGCATTCGCCTGGGTGCTGGGCGTCGGCGAGGAGCTCGACCCGGGACGCTACTGCGGCGAGGGCCTCGCGGCCTGGTTGCCGGATATCGGCGCCGATGAGTCGTTCGTGGACTGGCAGGCCCGCGCGGGCGTCCGGCCCCGCCCGGCGGTCGAGGTCGCGGCGCTGCTCGACCTGCACTACTGCCTCGACTGGGGTCACGTGCAGGCTCTGATGAACGACGAGCCCACGCCCGGCGTGACGCTACCTTACGTGATCGGCCAGCGACGCTGGGCACTGGAATGGGCGGTTACCTTCCGTGGTCCTTACCATCCCGAGCCGCCGCGCTGGGACGAGGTCGATCTCGCGAGCTAAAAGCCCTCCCGCCACGACCGTGCCTCTCTAGGGTGGTATCGAGGCGCGGCGCTCTTGAGGCTGCTGCGCCAGAAGTGACCCGAAGGGATGCGAAAGTGACGGAGACGGGCCGTCCCACGCGGCCGTCCATGAAGGCATCTGTTCCTCTCCTTGCCGTTGTGGTCCTCTTTCTGGCTGCTTGTGGGCAGGGGTCCGCTACCGGTACCACCCAGAACACCGCGGGGCCGACGAGCGACGACACGTTGAGCTCCAGCCTCGAGTCGTACTCCGGGATCCCGATCGGTGGCCGTTTCTCCGACGCCGGCCACGGTGCGCTCGTCCGGGCCGAGTGCACCGCCGACGGCTGCGGCTACCAGGTGGTCAGCACCTCCGACGGTGGCAAGAACTGGTCGACTGCCGATGTGCCGGGCGCACCGGTGACCAGCACCCCGCTCGACGACGCCTACGCCGTGGTGCTGCCCGGCGGTCAGATCGTCACCGAGATCCAGGTCGAGGCCGATCGTCCGGCGCGACGGACGGCCGACGGAGGCAAGAGCTGGGCGCCGCAGCGCGCCGCGCCGCTCGGCGGAACGAACCGGGTCGGCAGCGGTGAGGCCCTGGTCGGCTGGTGCGCTCAGTCCGTCGACTGCGCCGAGCCGTTCCTGCGGGTGATCCGGCCGAACGGCACGTCGGCCTCGTTCGGGCCGCCCCCGCCCCAGCTCTCCGAGACGGTCGGCGCGTCCAGGGTCGCCGACGGAGCGCTGTGGGTGCAGGGACGCGACGGCGTCGGCCGGGTGGTGCTCGCGGTGAGCCGCGACAACGGCAAGTCGTGGACGATCAACCGGGTGCCCGCGGCGGCCGCGGCCACCGTCGACATCGCCGGTTCGGGCGAGACGGCCTGGGCGCTCTCGCTCAGCGACCCGGCCAACGGGGGAACCGGCGGGACGGTGCCGACCGAGCCGGGCCGCAAGCTGCGTCAGTCGCTGCTCTACAGCGCGGACGCGGGGCGGTCGTTCAACCCGGTCAAGCTGCCGGAGGAATACCGGCTCAACACCGGAAGCGGCATCGGCGTCACCGACTCGGGTGCGGCCGTGATCGCGTCCGACGGCCGGGTCGCCGTCGTGACGCCGGACGGCAGCATCACCGACGCGACCGACGTCGAGGGCTCGGTGTACGACCTCGGTGGCAAGGTGCTGGTCTACGGCCCGAACGGCAGCTGGGTGACGTCGGACGGCAGCTCGTGGGCCGCCTTGCCTGCCCGCTGAGGGGGCAAGGCGGCGGGGTCAGCTCCAGGCGGCGAGTTCGGGCGGCGTGCCGCTGATCGCGAGCGCCGGGGCGGCCAGGCCGACCCGGCCGAGCAGCCAAGCCAGCAGCGCCGAATCCGGGCCGTCGATCGAGGCGGCGACGTCACCGCTGCCGAACCGGCTCCGGCCGACCTGCACCGCGACGCCCGGCTTCAGGCGGTTCGGCAACTTGGCCAGTTCGTGCGGCAGGTGACAGCTGACGAACTCCTCCGGCCAGGACTCGATCGTGTAGACGTCGAGCCCGAGATCGACGTGGTGGATCTCGACCTCGCGCCAGCGCGCCCACGCGCACCGGGACGCCGGGTAGGCGCCGGTCGGGAACAACACCTGGCGGCCCCACGTCGGCGCGGTCATCCGGGCGAACGCGTGCACGACGCTGATGTTCGCGGAGGCCACCTCGTCCATCAGGTCGTTCGCGTCGCTCTGCGCCCCGGTCTCGATCTCCGCGTCGCGAACCACCGGGCCACCCGGATAGGCCTCGACGGTCCGATGCGCGAGTGCACCCTCGACCAGCCGCACCATCGCGTCGCCGTTGCGCGCCACATGGGCGATGACGTGCGCGCGGGACCACCCCGGCAACACCGACGGCTCGCGGATCTCGGCATCGGTCAGCGTCGCGATCGTGCGTTCGAAGCGCTCCTGGGACAACGGAACGTTGGCGACGGCCGCGGGGAGGTCGTACGTCGAACTCGTCACCCGGCACATCCTGCCCTGGGTGGGACTCCGCGTGCAGGACCGTTAACCCGATTCGCGCCGAACGGTCGATCCGACACGTCGACTGACTGGTTCACGCCCCCAAACGGCAGGGTGCAATTGCCTGCGTTAGCAGGCAATTGCACCCGTCGGACTGTGTGATCAGTCTCGTGCGGACGCCCCACTGAGGGCATGCTCCGGAGTGGACTCCGAGGGGGCCGGGACGACCACCGACGGGGCCTCGCGCAGCCCGAACCGGTCGTGCAGTTTGCGCAGCGGCTTCGGCGCCCACCAGTTCGCCCGGCCGAGCAGCGTCATCGTGGCCGGCACCAGCAGGCACCGGACGATCGTCGCGTCGACCAGCACCGCGACCACCAGGCCGAGGCCGATCTGCTCGACCGTGCCGATGTCACCGAGGACGAAGCAGGAGAACACGATCACCATCGCGATCGCCGCCGACGTGATGATCTTGCCGGTCCGCTGCAGCCCGGCCCGGACCGCCTCGTCGTTCGACTTCCCCGAGTCGTACTCCTCCTTGACCCTCGCCAGCAGGAACGTCTCGTAGTCCATCGAGAGTCCGAACGCGAAGACGAAGATCACCATCAGGACGCCCGGATCGAGACCGGGGTTGACCAGCAGGTCCAGCGGCCCGGCGCCCCAGCCCCACTGGAAGGCGGCGACCATCGCGCCGAACGTCGCACCCATCGAGACCAGGTTCATCACCAGCGCCTTGATCGGCACGACCACCGACCCGGTCATCAGGAACAGCAGGATGAACATCGCGATCGCGATCACGCCACCCGCCAGCGGTAGATCGCGCTGGTAGAGCGTCAGCTCGTCGTGGAAGAACGCGGCCTGGCCGGTGACCCACGACTGCCCGCCGTCCGGACGGTCCGCGCGGAAGCGTTCGACCAGGTGCCGGGCGTCCGATCCGTTGGCGTCGCCCTTGACGTCGAAAGCGATGACCGACGTGCCCGGGCGGACCTGCTCGGCCTTGCCGATGCGACGGACCTCGGGATCGTCGGCGAAACCGGCGGCCCACCGGTCGAGCGCGGCCGCGTCCGTACGGGCCACCACCGAGATCGCGGGCGCCTCCTGCCGTTCGAACCGGCCGTCGAGCGTGTCGAGCACCCGGCGGGACTCGATCGAGGTCGGGATCTCGCCCAGGCCGGGGTTGCTGATCTTCGTCGAGAACACCGGCACCGCGGCGACGAGCAGGATCGCGAGCGAGCCGAGCAGGACGATCAGCGGACGCCGCTGGACGCCGCGGGCCAGCGCCGCGAACACTCCGCGCTCCGCGTTCGCGTGGCGGGCCTTGCGGAACCGCTTCACGCCCGCCGGGGTGATCCGGCGGCCGAACAGGCGGAGCAGCGCGGGAATCAGCGTGACCGCGGTGAGCATCGTGACCAGCGCGATCGAGATACCGGCGGCGCCGATCGCCTGCAGGAACGGCATCTGGACCAGAACCAGGCCGAGGAAGCTGGCCATGACCGTCAGTGCGGAGAACGCGACCGTCCGGCCGGCCGTGCCACCGGCCCGGGCCGCGGCTTCCTCACGCAGTGCGGCCGGCAGGATCGGCTTGCCGACCCGGACCTTCTTGGGCGTCAGGCCGGGACCGGCGGCGGCCACGAGCGCGGCCAGCTCCTCGCGGTAGCGCGAGACGACGAGCAGGCCGTAGTCGATCGAGAGCCCCAGGCCCAGCAGCGTGACGACCGTGACCGTGTCGCTGCCCAACCCGACGAACTTCGAGAAGCCCCAGAGCGTCAGCATCGCGGTGGCGACCGACGCGACCGCGCCGAGCACCGGCAGACCGGCGGCGATGAACCCGCCGAACACGATGACCATGAAGATCAGCGTCAGCGGCAGTGACACCATCTCCGCGGTGGAGAGGTCTTTCTGCACGGTCGCGTTGATCTCCCGGCCGAGGAGCTGTTCCCCGCCGAGTTCGACCTTCGCGCCGGCCAGGCCACTGTCGGCACTGACGATCTTGTCGAGACGGCTGCTGACCGCCTCGACCGAGGCGTCCTCGACGTCGGAGTCGAGGTCCTTCTTGTAGTGGACGATGACCAGCAGCGCGCGCTCGTCCTTCGACACCAGCGCCGGACCGGCCGTGTACGGGGTGTCGACCTGCGTCACGCCCTGCGCCGTGCGCACGTCGGCAGCGGCCGCCTCGACGGCGGACTTCGTCGCGGCGGCGTTCGGGTCGACCCGGTCGACGACCGCGATGACCGAGCCGCCTTCGGTTTCCGCCGCGTCGAGCACGTCGCTGCCGACGACCGACTCGAACTTGGCGTCGTTGGTGCCCTTGTCCAGCGAGCTGAACACGGGGCCGGCGGCGAAGACGCCACCGACGATTGCGAGAACCCACACGGCGACCACTAACAAGCGGTGCCGGAAACAGAATCGGCTCAACCGACCGAACATCGCTCTGCCCTTCGTAAACGGCCCGCACCCCCGCCGGGCGCGTTGACGGGCTGAGCCTCTCGTTGACGGGCATCTGGGGGCATCCGGTGTGCACCCTGATTAATCCCTGGTCCGACCCCTAATACGCAGGTATCGATACCCAGGGGTGAAGACAGTGGCAGATGACGGCCGGATGAACTCGCACGGTTCGCTCCGCAACGAACGTGCAACGACATCGTTGCTGGTCACTGCAGTGGAACGGTCCGTGACGGACTGGGATAGCCTCTGCGAGCATGAGTGATCCGTTGGCCTACTCCGACATCGTTCGGGCCCCCAAGGTGCTGCTGCACGACCACCTCGACGGAGGGCTGCGTCCGCGCACCGTCGTCGAGCTCGCCGCCGAGACCGGGTACCGCGACCTCCCGACCACCGACGTCGACGAGCTCGGCGAGTGGTTCCGGGTCCAGGCCGACTCGGGTTCGCTGGTCCGCTACCTGGAGACGTTCAGCCACACGGTCGGCGTCATGCAGACCAAGGACGCGCTGGCCCGGGTCGCCGCGGAATGCGCGCTGGACCTGGCCCGCGACGGCGTGGTGTACGCGGAGGTCCGGTTCGCGCCGGAGCTGCACATCGAGCAGGGGCTGGCGCTGACCGAGGTCGTCGACTCCGTGCTGCACGGGTTCGAGGCCGGTGCGGCCGAGGCCGCCGCCGAGGGCCACACGATCCGGCTCGGCACGCTGCTCACCGCAATGCGGCACGCGGCGCGTTCGCGCGAGATCGCCGAGCTGGCCGTCGCCTACCGGGACGCCGGTGTGGCCGGCTTCGACATCGCCGGCGCCGAGGCCGGCTTCCCGCCCACCCGCCACCTGGACGCGTTCCAGTACATCAAGCGGGAGAACGGGCACTTCACGATCCATGCCGGCGAGGCGTTCGGGCTGCCGAGCATCTGGGAGGCGCTGCAGTGGTGCGGCGCCGACCGGCTCGGGCACGGCGTCCGGATCGTCGACGACATCGAGGTGACCGACGGGTCGGAACTCGTCGATCCGCGGGACGGCGTCGCCCGGCTGGGGCGGCTGGCCGCCTACGTGCGCGACAAGCGGATCCCGCTGGAGATGTGCCCGTCGTCGAACATCCAGACCGGTGCGGCGTCCTCGATCGCGGAGCACCCGATCGGGCTGCTGCACGATCTGCGCTTCCGGGTCACGGTGAACACCGACAACCGGCTGATGAGCGACACGTCGATGTCGAAGGAGTTCACGCTCCTGTCGGAGGCGTTCGGGTACGGCTGGGCCGACCTGCGCTGGTTCACGGTCAACGCGATGAAGAGCGCGTTCCTGCCGTTCGACGAGCGGCTGCGACTGATCGACGACGTGATCAAGCCCGGCTACGAAGCGTTGACGGCCGCTTCGTGACCGCACCGGCGGGGCTCGCCCGTCGGGCCGGGACGCGACTGTGGAACGGGCTCCTGTGGCTGGCGGTGGTCGGCTGCGCGGTCTGGGCGCTCGTGCGGGGCGTCGGGTTCGACACCCGCACGCCGTTCGCGCAACTGGTCACGTTCACGCCCTACGTGGCCGCGTTCTCGCTGGTCCCGGCGGTGCTGGCGGCAGTGACCCGGCGGTGGCGGGCGCTCGTGGCGGCCGTGGTCGTCGTCGTGGCGTTCGGATTTTTCGTGGTGCCGCGGGTGCTGCCGTCGGGCTCGCCGTCCGGAGACCGGCTCCGGGTGGTCGCGTTCAACACGAAGCTCGGCGCCGGCTCGGTGTCGTCGTTCGCCGCGCTCGTCCGGGCCGCGAAGCCGGACGTGGTGATGGTGCAGGAGCTCACGCCGGAGTGGGCGGCGGAGTTCTCGGCGCTCGGGCTGTTCCCGTACTCGGCGCTGCGGGCGCTGCCCGGGGCGTCCGGGACCGGGATCTGGGCCCGCTACCCGCTGACCGATTCGCGGACCGTGGACCCGAAGTCGGGGTTCGACCAGACGTTCGCGCTGCTGCGACGGCCCGGGAAGCCGGTGCTCGAGGTGATCAGCGCGCACCCGCGTCCGCCGATCTTCAAGCCGGAGGAGTTCGGGTCGGTCGCCCGGTGGACGGGGGATCTCTCGCGGCTGCCGCGGGCGTCGCGGTCCGGGCCGGTGCGGATCATGGCCGGCGACTTCAACGCGTCGCTGGACCACTCGCCGTTCCGGAAGCTGGTCGGCTCGGGGTACGTGGACGCCGCGGCCGAGGTCGGCAAGGGGTTGGTGCCGACCTGGCCGATGAACGGCAACAAGGCCCCGCCGGTGACGCTCGATCACGTCCTCGTCGACTCCCGAGGAGACGCGTTCTCCTTCGATGCCCACACCATCCCCGGAAGCGACCACCGCGCGGTGTCAGCCGGCCTGGTCCTGCGCGCGTAGCGCTTGTTCTGACGCTGAGCCCGCCCCGGGCGGGCCGCCCACCTACTCGTTGGGGATGGCTATCCAGAGGCCCAGGTAGATGAGGAACTGGGGGCCGGGGAGCAGGCAGCTCAGGATGAAGAGCAATCGGACGGTGTTCGAGGACATCCCGTAGCGACGGCCGATCGCGGAGCAGACGCCGGCGATCCACCGGTCGTTGCGCGGGCGGGCGAGGCGACGGCCGTAGGACACCGAGCTCATGATGATCAGACACCCTTCGAGTTGACGGGGCGGGGCGTGTTGCCCCGCTGACCTCAACTGTGGCGCGTGCCCGGTGCCGAAACGTCCCCCTCGAGAGCGACATCGCCCGGGGGTAAACCCGGACCCCCGACCCTTACTGCTCGAAGATCCCGAACACGTTCCCGCCCGGGTCGCGGAACCTGGCCGTCACCTCCGGCGGCTCGCCGCCGATCGGCGCCACCACCTCGCCGCCGTGCTGGACGAGCGACGCGATCGTCTTCTCGACGTCGTCGACCATGATGTAGATCAACAGGCCCGGTTCGGACGCCGGCGGCCGACCGGTGACCCAGACGCCGCTCACCTCGCCGACCGCGTCGTCGAACGCCAGCCTGCCGTCACCCCGCCGACGCAGAGCCCACCCGAACACCCGGCTGTAGAACTCGGCGGACTGCCGCACGTCGACGGCCGGGATCTCGAGATAGCTGAGCTTTCCGTTGGCCAAAGTGGGCATCGCTGCTCCGTAACCGTCGTTTTCGGACCGGACACCCGTAAGTGTGCCGTTCTGTTCGGTGTATCGCGGGCCGTCGGCCATGAAATCGTGGCGTTCTCGGCTCACTCACGTATGAAGAGCCCTATCGGCTCACGCGACATCGGCGCGTCGCAGCCGCAATGTTGTTCCGGGCAGCACTTGGGCGGCTAGCCATAGATCGTCGGGATTGACCACTCCGATGACTGGATAGCCTCCGGTGACCGGATGATCGGCGAGGAACAGAACCGGCCCCGACGGAGGTACCTGTAGCGCGCCGGCGACCATTCCCTCGCTCGGGAGCTCACCGTCCGTGGTGCGGGGGAGCGGAGGCCCGTCCAGCCGCGCACCGACTCGGTCGCTCTCCGGAGTGACGGTCCAGGCCGCCGAGTAGAGCGCGTCGAGCGCCGAGGGCGAGAACCAGTCTTCCCGGGGCCCGGGGTGGACCCGGAGCACCGGCACGGCCGGAATCACCGGCTCGACCACCGCTCGCGCGGCGAACCCGGCCGCGACGCCGTCGAGGTCGAGCTCCGCCCCGCCTGCGGCTGCCCCGTCGGGATCGGTGGCCCCGTCGGGGTCGGGGGCGGCCGGGGCGTGGCCGGGGTCCGCGAGGTGGAGCGTCGCGGTGCCGATCGGCAGGCGGTCGCCGTCGGCGACGCGCGGGGGTCCGAGGCCGGAGAGGGTGTCGGTGCTGCGGCTGCCCAGCACCGGGGGCACCGCGAAGCCACCGGCCACCGCCAGGTACGCGCGCACCCCGCTCCGGGCGGTGTTCAGTCGCAGGACGGTGCCGGCGGGTACGGATACCGCGGCACCGTGTGGTGCGGGTACACCGTCGATCGACAGCGGACAGCGGGCCCCACTGACCGCCACCACGGCGTCCGCATCACAAACCGCGACCAGGCCGCCGAGCGTCACCTCGAGCGCCGCAGCCGTCGGCGGATTGCCGACGAGCGCGTTCGCGCGCGCGAGCGCGGGACGGTCCATCGCGCCGGAGCGCGGCACACCGAGGTGAGCCCATCCCGGGCGGCCGTGGTCCTGCACGGTCGTCAGCGGTCCGGCCGATCGGACGGTCAGCATCGTACGAACCGCACCCGGTCGCCCGGCGTGAGCAGCGCGGGCGGGTCCGCGGCCGGATCCCAGAGCGTCCGGTCGGTGCGACCGATCAGTTGCCAGCCTCCCGGCGACGGCCGTGGATACACACCGGTGAACTCCCCGGCGAGCCCGACCGCACCGGCCGGTACCCGGGTCCGCGGCGAATCGCGCCGAGGCACCCGGAGGAGCTCCGGCAGCCCGGTGAGGTACCCGAAACCCGGCGCGAACCCGGTGAACGCGACCGTATAGACCGCGCCGGTGTGCAGCTCGACGATCCGGTCGCGGCCGACACCGGCGCGCGCGGCGACGTCGTCCAGATCGGGGCCGTTGTAGTGGACCTCGATCGTGACCTCGCGGCCGGTGCCGTCCGAGGCCTGGTCCGGGCGCCAGGACATCACCCAGCTCAGGTCCGGAGCAGCGCCGGGAGTCCACCGCACGAGTACGGTCCGCGCCCCGGGCACGACGTCTTCGACGCCCGGCAGCGCGCGCCGCACGATCTCGGCCCGCAGCGCCGCCGGGTCGTCCGCCTCGATCAGCTCGGCCAGCGGTCCCATCGGACGCCGCCGGCCGGTCGCCGCGGCCGTCAACGGGTCAGTCGTGCCACTCGACGGCGGAGGAGATCCGGCCGATCACGCTCCGCCAGCCCAGCGCGGCCTGCTCGGGGCCGATCTTGCGGAGCTTGCGGCGGCCGAAGAATCCCTTCGCCCGGATCGCTTCGTCGAGTTCGTCGAGCGGCGATCCGCTCGAGAGCATGCTCTCGACCTCGGTGAGCTCCAGCGCGTAGGCCAGGTCGCGGGCGATCTCGCCGGCGCCGATGATCAGGTCGCTCTCCCAGACGTCGCGGCCGCCACGCAGGTTCTCGACGACCAGGTCGAGTTCGTAGCGGTCTTCGTCGTCAGGGACGACCAGGTCGGCGGTGAGCGTCTCGACCAGCTCGGCCCAGTTCTCGCTGGTGGTCAGGTCGTGGGCGGCCGGCGACTTGACGAACGCGACCAGGGAGTCGGCGTCGCGGAAGAGGTGGAGGGTGTTGTCGGTGGCGAGGAAGACGGCTTCTTCCTCGCCGGCCGCGACGCGAGCCCGCCCTGCGGGGGCTTCCTCGTCCTCGTCCTCGTCCTCGTCGTCGTCGAACGCGGCCGGGTCGTCGAGTTCGTCGGCGTCGTCGTCGCCCAGCGGCGTGAACCGACGACCGGCGGCCTTGTCCGAGGCGGTGCGCCCGGGGCGGTCGTCGTCGTCCTCGTCGAGGTCGTCGTCCGCGCTCGCGCGCGGGGAGTCCTCGTCGTTGTCGTCGTCGTCGACGGCGGCCGCGGCGCGGGCGGCTTCCTCGTCCTCGGGTTCCGCGGCCAGTGCCTCGGCCTCGAGTTCCTCGTCGTCGACCACGTCCGGATCGACCGTGTCCGGGTCTTCCTCGACCACGCGGTACTCGCGGAGGGTCAGCCCGACGCCGCCGCGCGGCAGCGCGATCTCGACCGGGTCGATCCCGAGGGCCTCCCAGTACCGGGCGACCTTCTCCGACCGCTCGCCGTCGGACTCCTCGACGTCGTCGGACTCCTCGGCCTCTTCGGCCTCGTCGTTCACGACGTCCTCGTCGAGGATCTCGTCACCGGAGGTCTCGACGTCCTCCGGGTGCCTGCCCGCCACGGGTCCTCCAAAGTGCGGCCGATTCGTCCCCGTCTACCTTAGGGCCGCGCCGCTGCACCGTGGTGGGCGCCTCACCCGTCGCCGTTGTTCACGTCGAGCTTGGGCTGATCGTTGTCCCACCATGCGGTGATCTGCGACGTCTTCCCGCCCGAGACGAACGTGATCTGGATCCGGGTCGCGTTCCGACGGGTGACACGTGACTCGTAACCGGTCGACGGGAGCGAATCCAGGACCGTGACCTCGCCCCGATTCCACTGGATCTTCGCCCAACCGCCATCGGTCGGCACGGTGGTGAGGTAATTGAGGACCCCTTGGTCGTCGGTCCACGACTGCAGCACCGGGTTCGAATCGTCACTCGTCTGCACGGACGGCGCCGGAGTGGGGCTATGCGTCGTCCCTCCGGCCGGTGGAGGACCGGCTCGCGGGGAAGCATTTTCTAATTCCCTCACGGAGAGTGGTTTCGGCCCATCTGGCACGGCTGCATATAGGACGAGTCGAACGCCAAACCACGAAACGGTCACCGCCAAGGCTGTCGTCCCGAGCCACAGTAAGGTGAGCCGTACCGCACGAGGCATACCGTCCATCCTTCCATCGGGCTACCGTGCCGGACATGCCGACCGTGTTGCTCGTCGAGGACGACCCCACGATCCGTAGTGCCCTTGTACGTTCTCTGTCAAAAGCGGGCCATGTCGTCCGCGCGGTGGGGACCGCCTTGGATGCACTGCGCGAAGTCACGTCCGCTCGTCCCGACGTAGTAATTCTCGACCTGGGACTACCCGACTTGGACGGTGCGGACGCATTGCGCATGTTGCGTGGCGTTTGTGACGTTCCGGTAGTCGTGGCAACTGCCCGTGACAACGAGCGGGAAATCGTTCGGCTGCTCAACTCGGGTGCCGACGACTACCTGGTGAAACCGTTCTCGTTCGAGCACCTCACCGCGCGGATGACCGCGGTACTCCGGCGCAGCAGCCCGGGCGAGGTCCGGCGCGACCCGACGCTGACCGTCGGCGGGCTCCGCATCGATCTGAACCGGCGCGAGGCCGTGCTGGACGGGACGGCGCTCGACCTGGCGCGCCGCGAGTTCGACCTGCTGGCCTACCTGGCCGCCCGGCCCGGCACCGTGGTGAGCCGCCGCGAGCTCGTCGAGGCCGTCTGGCGTCAACCGGCCGTCGGTGGTGACCAGACGATCGACGTCCACCTCTCCTGGTTACGACGGAAGCTCGGGGAAACGGCGGCCGCGCCGCGGTATCTTCGGACCGTCCGCGGGGTCGGGGTGAAGCTCGTGGATCCCACGTCGTGAGGTCAGGCCGCCGATGAGACGTGCGCTCGCACTGGTCGCACTGGCGACCACGTCGATGGTGTCGCTCGCCTTCGTCGTGCCGTTGCTGCTCGTGGTGCACCAGATCGCGCGCGACCGGGCCGTCACCGACGCCCAGCGTCAGGCCGACGCGGCGGTCGCCGTGCTGGCGGCCACCGACGACACGCACGGGATCGAGAAGGCGGTCCTGACGATCCCGGCGTGGAATCAGGACGGGCTGGCGATCCACGTCTCCGGCGAGCCCACGATCGGCACGACCCGGGCCAAGCCGTCCGACATCAAGCTCGTGCGCACCAACGGTGAGCAGCCGATCACGGCGAGCGTCGACGGTGGCGTGGTCTACCTGAAGCCGACCACGCTCCTGCGAACGCAGTCCGGTGACAACACCGCGGTGATCGAGGTGTTCGTACCGGCGGCGTCGCTCAGCCGGGGGGTGGCCGGTGCCTCGATCGCGCTGATCGTCGTCGCCATCGGGCTGGTCGTCGGATCGGTGGTGGTGGCCGACCGGCTGGCCGCGAAAGTCGTCGGCGCGACCCGCAACCTGGCGGCGGTCGCGCGTGCGTTCGGTGACGGAAACCTGGACGCGAGGGTCGAACCGTCCGGTCCGCGGGAACTCTCGGAAGCGGGATTCTCGTTCAACACGATGGCCGACCGGGTCGTCGCGACGCTCGATGCGGAGCGTGAGCTCGCGGCCGACCTCTCGCACCGCCTGCGGACGCCGCTGACCGCCCTCCGGCTCGACGCCGAGGCGCTCGACGACGGCGTGGACGCGGCCCGCATGCGGGAGGCCGTGGCGACGCTGGAGCGCGAGGTCGACATCATCATCCAGACCGCGCGCCGGCCGTTGTCGGAGCGCGGGCCGGAGTGGTGCGATCTCGCCGAGGTCGTGGCCGAGCGGGTGGATTTCTGGGGTGCGCTGGCCGAGGACGAGGGGCGCGATTTCCGGCTGGCCGGGGTCGGGCGGCGGGTTCCGGTGGCGGTGTCGCGGACCGAGCTGGTCTCGATCGTGGACGTTTTGCTCGGCAATGTGTTCCGGCACACCGCACCCGGAGTGGCGTTCGCGGTCAGCGTGCTCGTGCTGCGGGGGCCGGTGGCCGCGTTGGTGGTCGAGGACGCCGGTACCGGCATCAAGCATCCGCGGATGGCGGTGCGGCGCGGCAACAGCGGCGGCGGGTCGACCGGACTCGGGCTCGACATCGTGCGGCGGGTCGCGGAAACGGCCGGGGGATCGATCCGGATCGACACCAGCCCGATGGGGGGTGCGCGGATCCGGGTGGATCTGGCGATGCTCGACCCGGCGGTGTTCCGGAACATGACCCGCGGCGGGGGGCTGGGTGCCGAGCGGGACGAGCCGTGGCCTGATGCGCCTCGTGGGGCTGGTGATTACCGCCCGCTACATCGCGCGGTAGGGGCGCTGCGGGCGATGCGGAAGACGCGGGTTAACTCCCGATCAGACAGACCTTAACGAAACCTCAAGGGGCTTCCCGCTGGTCAGCGTGCCATCGTAACGTTCAGTTGTCAGACACCAGCGAGCCGACGCCGACCCCCCGGGCGCCGGACGCAGCCAAAACGCGGTGGGACGAGGCCGGCATTGGCCCCCCGTCCCACCGCGTCGGTTTTTTGTTTGTGGGCGGCCCGGTCAGGACGACGCTGACAGGCGAGCGCGCCTCCTTGAGACGGGGCCCTTATGTCGCGGCGTCGGCGCGCTCGACTGTCAGCGCCGCCCTGACCGGGCTCCAGGTTAGGACTGCGCCTGCGGTGGCCCGCGCTGCGGTGGCCCGCGCTGCGGTGGCCCGCGCTGCGGTGGCCCGCGCTGCGGTGGCCCGCGCTGCGGTGGCCCGCGCTGCGGTGGCCCGTGTGCTGCGGCGGTCTGCGGGCGTGCGGCGGGCTCAGAGGCCGGTGGGGTGCCAGACGGTTTTGGTTTCTACGAAGGTGGTCATTCGGCTCAGCGGGGGCTCGGCGGTGAAGTCTTCTTCGGGCTCGGGGCGACGGACTCGTTTGAGGTTGGACGCCGCCTCGCGCTCCCACTCGACTGCTTGGTCGGCTGACGCGCCGGTCAGGTCGATTCCCCGGACCTCTTCGTGGGACGCCAGCCACGAGCCCAGCTCCGCGACCTGGCCGGTCAGGACGTTGACGACGCCGCCCGGCAGGTCGGACGTGGCCAGCACCTCGGCCAGCGTGATCGCCGCGACCGGGTCGGTCGCCACCACCACGCAGGTGTTGCCGGTCGTGATCACCGGCGCGATCACGCTCACCAGCCCGAGCAGCGGCGCCCCCGCCGGGGCGAGCACACCCACCACACCGGTCGGCTCCGGCGTCGAGAGGTTCAGGTACGGCCCGGACACCGGGTTCGTGGCCCCGACGACCTGGGCGTACTTGTCGGCCCAGCCCGCGTACCAGACGAACCGGTCGACGGCCGCGTCCACTTCGTCGAGCGGCAGGCCGAACTCGGACCGGCGCGCCTCCATCATCTCGGCGGCCCGGTAGAGGATCTGACCGCGGTTGTAGGGCGTCCGCGCCGCCCAGCCTGCGGACGCCTTGGCCGCCGCGACGACCGCGTCCCGGACGTCCTTCCGGGATGCCCGCGCCACGTTCGCCACGAACGCCCCCTCCGCGTCGGTCGCCGCGAACGTGCGGCCCGACTCGCTGCGGGGGAACGCCCCGCCGATGTACAGCTTGTAGGTCTTCCGGACGCTCAGCCGCCCGGCCCCGGCCGCGACGTCCGAAGCGGTCGCCCTCGCCGGAGCGGCCGTCGTCTCGCGCGCCGACGCCTTCGCCGTCGTCTTGCGCGCCGACGCCTTCGCGGGCGTCACGGCGACCGGCGCGGCTGCCGCCGGAGCAACCGTGCGTTTGGCGGCCCGGGCCCGCTTCGGAGCCGGGCCGATCCGCGTCGCGCCGGTGGCGGCCCGCTTCGCCGGGGATTTCCGGGGGGTTCGCTTCGCCTCGGGGCGGGCGTCACCGTCGTTGGTGGGCTGGCTCATTTGACGTAGGCCTCCAGGCCGTGGCGGCCACCCTCGCGGCCGTAACCCGACTCCTTGTAGCCGCCGAACGGCGATGCCGGGTCGAACTGGTTGAACGTGTTGGCCCAGACCACGCCCGCGCGCAGCTTGTCGGCCATCCAGAGGATCCGGGAGCCCTTTTCGGTCCAGATACCGGCCGAAAGCCCGTACGGCGTGTTGTTGGCCTTCTCAACGGCCTCCGCGGGCGTCCGGAACGTCAGCACGGAGAGCACCGGCCCGAACACCTCCTCGCGCGCGATCCGGTGGGCCTGCGATACGCCGGTGAACACCGTCGGCGGGAACCAGTAGCCCTGGGAAGGCAGCGAGCACGGCGGCGACCACCGCTCCGCCCCTTCCGCCTCGCCGATGTCGGACAGCTCCCGGATCTTCGAAAGCTGCTCAGCCGAGTTGATCGCCCCGACGTCCGTGTTCTTGTCGAGCGGATCGCCGACCCGCAGCGTCGACATGCGTCGGCGCAACGACTCGAGCACCTCGTCCGCCACCGACTCCTGCACCAGCAGACGGGAACCGGCGCAGCAGACGTGCCCCTGGTTGAAGAAGATCCCGTCGACGATGCCCTCGACCGCCTGGTCGACCGGCGCGTCGTCGAAGACGATGTTCGCGGCCTTGCCGCCGAGCTCCAGGGTCAGCCGCTTCGGCGACCCCGCGACGGCACGCGCGATCTCCCGGCCCACCTCCGTCGACCCGGTGAACGCGACCTTGTTGATACCGGGGTGCGAAACCAGCGCCCGGCCGGTCTCCCCGGCCCCGGTCACGATGTTCACGACGCCCGGCGGCAGATCGGCCTGCTGGCACACCTCGGCGAACAGCAGCGCGGTCAGCGGCGTCGTCTCGGCCGGCTTGAGCACCACGGTGTTGCCGGTGGCCAGCGCCGGAGCGATCTTCCAGGCCAGCATCAGCAGCGGGAAGTTCCACGGGATGACCTGCCCGGCCACCCCCAGCGGAGCACTTCCGACACCGGCGTAGCGCAGCTTGTCGGCCCACCCGGCGTAGTAGAAGAAGTGCGCTGCGACCAGCGGCAGGTCGATGTCGCGCGACTCGCGGATCGGCTTCCCGTTGTCGAGCGACTCCAGCACCGCGAACTCGCGGGCCCGCTCCTGCAACAGCCGGGCGATCCGGAACAGGTACTTCCCTCGTTCGCGACCCGGCATCGACCCCCAGGAATCGAACGCTCGACGAGCGGCGGCCACCGCCCGGTCGACGTCCGAAGCGTCGGCCGAAGCGACTTCGGCCAGCACCTCTTCGTCCGCCGGATTGACGGTCTTGAAGACACCGCCGCCGTCGGTGAACTCACCGTCGATGAACAGGCCGTAGGAGTCGCGGAGCGCGACGATGCCGCGCGACTCGGGCGCGGGCGCGTACTCGAAGACCATCTTCAGTCCAGGGTGACGTAGTCGGAGCCGGCGTAGTGGCCGGTGGCCATCTTGCGGCGCTGCAGCAGGACGTCGTTGAGCAGGCTGGACGCGCCGAACCGGAACCAGTCGGGGTCGAGCCAGTCGGGCCCGGTGATCTCGTTGACCATCACCAGGTACTTGATCGCGTCCTTCGCGGTGCGGATGC
Organism: Cryptosporangium sp. NPDC051539; assembly: GCF_044454545.1. Taxonomy (NCBI): domain Bacteria; kingdom Bacillati; phylum Actinomycetota; class Actinomycetes; order Cryptosporangiales; family Cryptosporangiaceae; genus Cryptosporangium; species Cryptosporangium sp. NPDC051539. The sequence continues at coordinate 339,731 of NZ_JBITDV010000011.1, forward strand.
CGCCGGCCGGCTTCATGCCGACCTGCCGCCCGTGCGCGGACCGGAAATCGCGGCACGCCTCCAGCATCACGAGCGTCACCGGCAGCGTCGCCGCGGGGGAGACCTTGCCGGTGGACGTCTTGATGAAGTCGGCCCCGGCCAGCATCGCCAGCCAGGACGCCCGGCGCACGTTGTCGTACGTGACGAGTTCGCCGGTCTCCAGGATCACCTTGAGGTGCGCGTCGCCGCACGCCTCCTTGACCGCGACGATCTCCTCGAACACCTGGCCGTAGTGCCCGGCGAGGAACGCACCCCGGTCGATCACCATGTCGATCTCGTCGGCGCCCGCGGCCACCGCGGCTTTCGTGTCGGCGAGCTTCACGTCGCGCGGGGCCCGGCCGGACGGGAACGCGGTGGCGACGGCCGCGATCCGCACGCTCGACCCCGCCAGCGCCTCCACGGCGTCGGGAACCCGGTCTCCGTAGACGCAGATCGCGGCGACCGGCGGAGCGTCGTCACCCGGGTGGAGGCCCTTGGCGCAGAGCGCCTTGACCTTCCCCGGTGTGTCGGCGCCCTCCAGCGTGGTCAGGTCGATCATGCGGATCGTCAGATCCAGCGCGTAGGCCTTGGCGGACGTCTTGATCGAACGGGTGCCGAGGCGGGCGGCGCGAGCCTTCGCGCCGACCTCGTCGACGCCGGACAGACCATGCAGGAACCGGCGCAGCGACGTCTCGGACTTCCCCACATCGGGAACGGCGGTAACTGACATGACGACGATCCTACGCAGCGCGTTACCGGCCCGGTCAGGGCAACTTTTGCCATCTGGGCGGGCGTGCGGTGAACGAGCGACGTCTCCACGTGAATGGCCAGTGAAGGCTGTCGCTCGAGCGCCTTGCCGCGGCGCCCGCGGCTCTACCGTCGGGGCCCATGCGCGTCGCCCACTTCTCGGACACGTTCCTGCCGCGCCGGGACGGCGTGATCACGTCGATCCGGACGCTCGCCGGCGCGCTGGCCGCGCGGGGACACGAGAACGTGCTGTTCACGCCAGGTTACCCGGCCACGGCGGCGGTGGGGTTCCCGGTCGTCGGGCTGCCGTCGGTGCCGTGCGGCGTGGCCGATCTGCGGCTGGCGACCTGGCCGCGGGCCCGGCAGGTGGCGCGGGTGGCCGGGGCGGCCCCCGACCTGGTGCACGTCCACACACCCGGCCCGGCCGGGTTGCTCGGTGTTCTCGCTGCTCAGCGCCTCGGTCTGCCGCTCGTGCAGACGTACCACACCGACCTGCACGCCTACGTGGAGGCGTATCGGATCCCGACGACCGTGATGCGGCTGATCGAGAGCGCCTACCGGCGGCGCCTCGGGGTCTCCCGGACGGGTCCCCGGCTGCGGGTGGTGCGCGGCGCGGCCGGGGCCTGGCGTCCGGAACAGCGCTCGGCGACCCGCTGCGGCCTGCTGGACGCGGCCAACTCCGCCTTCCTCGGCGGCACCGACGTCGTCGTGGTGCCGACCGGCGCCGTGCTGCGGCGCTCGGCGCTGCCGGTGGCTCCCGACCAGGTGGTCGCGGTACCGACCGGCGTCGGACCCCGTCCGGTCGCCGCGGACGCCGGGCCGGCGTTCCGCGCGCGTCACGGCATTCCGGCGGACGCACCGCTGGTGCTGTTCGTCGGCCGGGTCAACCGGGAGAAGAACGTCGAGGGGCTGGTCGCCGCCGTCGCGGTGCTCGCTCGCACGCTCCCGGCGGTGCGGGTCGCGCTCGTCGGCGCGATCTACGAGCAGCGGTGGCTGAACGGCCTGTTCCGGACGTACGGCCTCAGCGATCGCGTGGTGACCACCGGCCAGCTTCCGGCGGCCTCGGTGGCGGAGGCGTACGCGGCGGCGGACGTGTTCGCGTTCCCGTCGCTGACCGACACCCAGGGGCTGGTGTTGCAGGAAGCGGCGCTGGCGGGGTTGCCGGTCGTGCTGGCCGACTCCGTGCTGCACGCGCACGGCCCCCTGGCCGGCGCCGCCGTCTGCGCTCCCGGAGACGGCTTCCCCGCTGCGATCGCGGCCGTGCTCACCGATCGGGGCCTGGCCCACCGCACCGCCGTCGCCTGCCGCACGGCCGCGCTGCGGCACACGCCGGAGGCTTACGGCGCCGCGATCGAGGACGTCTACCGGCGGGCCACCGTCTACCGGCGAGCCGCCGGCGGCACGAGCGCCGGCCCGCGTAACGGGATCCGCGCCGCGTAGCGCTGACCTGGGACGGTACCGTCGCGGACGTGCAGACCCTTGTCGTGGATCATCCGCTTGCCAGTGCCCGGCTCACCACGATGCGCGACGCGCGCACCGAGCCGTCCGTCTTCCGCGCGGCGCTCCGCGAGCTGACGCTGATGCTGGTCTACGAGGCCACCCGCGAGATCGAGATCGAGCAGTTCCCGATCCACACGCCGGTGGCGCGCACCACCGGCGTCCGGCTGGGTAACCCGCCGCTGCTGGTGCCGGTGCTCCGGGCCGGGCTCGGGATGGCCGAGGCCGCGTTCGGGCTGCTGCCCGAGGCGTCGATGGGGTTCGTCGGGCTGGCCCGTGACGAGGAGACGTTCCAGCCCCGCGCGTACATGGAGTCGCTGCCGGAGAACCTCACCGGGCGGCCGGTGTTCGTGCTCGACCCGATGCTGGCGACCGGCGGATCGCTGCACCACTGCGTCGGGCTGCTGACCCAGCGCGGGGCCACCGACGTCACGGTGATCTGCGCACTGGCCGCCCCGGAGGGGCTGCGCCACCTGGAGGAGGCCGACCTGCCGATCCGGGTGGTCACCGCGAGCATCGACGAACGGCTGAACGACTCGGCGTACATCGTGCCCGGTCTGGGCGACGCGGGTGACCGCCAGTTCGGCTCCGTGTGAGCCAAATCCGCGTGAGCCTCGTGTGGGTACGCCCCGTGTAAGACCCGTGCCGCAAACACAGTCTGGGAGCACGCCCCGCCGCGACTCGTCGACCCCGCGACGGGCGAGCGTCAGGCGGTCGCCGTCCGGACGCTCGCGCTGGTGTCGCTGGGTACGGCGGCGCAGCGCGGACGCCCGGGCCTGGCGGTACGTGGTGTTCTCGTTCTGCCTGGCGGCGATCGGCGTCACCACGCTCGCGATCGGCTACGAGACGTATTCGTCGATCGAGGCCCTGCGGCTGGTGGGGAAGACCGATCCGCCGCCGGTGTACTGGGCCGGGCTCGTCGCCCAGCCGGCGTCCGTGGCGGTGTTCGCGGCGGCGCTGGTGCGCCTCGCGTCCCCGGCGATCACGACCTGGCCGGCCGGGGCCGCGGCCACGCGCCCGGTGCCGGCGTCCCCGCCCGCCTCGAGCTGGTCAGTCCAGTCCCAGGGCGGCAGCGACTTCGGCCCGCAGCGCGGTCAGGTGGTCGGCGGCCGCGGCCCGGGCGGCGGATACCCCGGCTGAGACCGGCTCGACGACCTCCAGGTACGCCTTGAGCTTCGGCTCCGTCCCGGACGGCCGCACCACCACCCGGACGCCCGGCGCACGCAGCGTCAGCACGTCCGCCGACGGCAGCCGGTCGTGCACCTCGGTCAGCGCCCGCCCGAGCAGCGTCGCCGGAACCTCGGCCCGGATCCGCGCCATCGCCGCCGTGATCTCTCCCGGATCGGAAACCCGCACCGACAGCTGTGACGTCGCGTGCAGCCCGAACTCCACCGCCAGCTCGTCGAGCCGATCGGTGAGCGTCCGGCCGTCGGCTTTCAGCGAGGCGGCCAGGTCTGCCACTGCCAGCGCCGCGCCGATGCCGTCCTTGTCGCGCACCACGTCCGGCGCGACCGCGTACCCGAGCGCCTCCTCGTACCCGAACGCCAGGTCGTCGGCGGCCCTGACGATCCACTTGAACCCGGTGAGCGTCTCCGCGGCACGCGCGCCACGGGCCGGTGCCAGCGTGCTCAGCAGCGACGACGACACGATCGTCGTCGCGTACGTGCCCTTGACGCCCCGCCGCAGCAACGCGTCCGCGAGCAGCACGCCGACCTCGTCGCCGTGCAGCAGCCGCCACCCGGCCGCCGACGGGACCGCCACCGCGCACCGGTCGGCGTCCGGGTCGTTGGCGATCGCGATGTCGGCGCCGATCGACGACGCCAGCGCGACCAGTTCGTCGACCGCCCCGGGCTCCTCCGGGTTCGGGAACGCCACCGTCGGGAACGCCGGGTCCGGCTCGGCCTGCGACTCCACGACCGCCGGGGCCGCGAACCCGCCGGCCTCGAACGCCCGCACCAGCACGTCCCGGCCCACCCCGTGCAGCGGCGTGTAGGCCACCCGCAGGGCGCCGCGCCGGGACGCGTCCGAACCCATCACCGCGGCCACCGTCGCCGCGATGTACTCGTCGATCAGCCGTTCGTCGACCTGCTGCGCCGCCGTGCCGAGCGGCACCGCGGCGAGCGTTTCGACGGCCCGGATCCTGGCCTCGATCTCCCGATCGGCCGGTGGCACGATCTGCCCGCCGTCGGCGAGGTACACCTTGTAGCCGTTGTCCGCCGGCGGGTTGTGGCTGGCCGTGACCATCACGCCGGCGGCCGCCTCCAGCCGCCGTACCGCGTACGCGAGCACCGGCGTCGGCAGTGGCCGGGGCAGCACCAGCGCCGCCCGCCCCGCGCCGGTCACGACCGCCGCGGTCTCGGCCGCGAAGTCGGCGCTGCCGCGGCGGGCGTCGTAGCCGATGACCACCGGCCCGGCCGCTCCCCGATCGTCCAGATGAGCACAGAGACCGGCCGCGGCGGCCCGCACCACCGCGCGGTTCATGCCGTTCGGCCCGGCCCGGACCGGGCCGCGGAGGCCCGCCGTCCCGAACGTGAGCGGCCCGGCGAAGCGGTCGGCCAGGTCGTCCACCGTGGCCGGCAGGCCGGCCAGCACGTTCTGCAGCTCGGCGCGGGAGACCGGATCGGGATCGTCGGCGATCCAGACTTCGGTGCGGTGCCGCAGCGCGGCTACCTCGGGGCCGGTCCAGGACGTTTCGGTCATGCCCTCATCGTGCCCACTCCGCGGGACGAACGTGCGCCGGGGGCGGGTATTCCCCCGCATTGCAGAAATGCCACCGCGAAGGGGGACACGAAAGAACGAGTTACTGATTTACGCTGTCGCCGACTGACCCCCGTTGGGTGGTCACCTGGTTGCCGGAGAGGGGAGCATGGCCGACCCGACGTCGACGTTTCGCGCTGCCCGAGACCTGCTGCTCGCCACCGCCTCCGACTTCAACCTGGCCACGAATCGCTTCGTCCATCCGCGTTTCACCGAGTTCAACTGGGCCCTGCACTGGTTCGACGCCGTGCTCGCGGCCGACCACGCCGACGACCGTGCGCTGTGGATCGTCGACGGCCGCGGGAACGAGTCCGGCTGGACGTTCGCCGAGCTGTCCGCGCGGTCGAACCAGGCCGCGGTCTGGCTGCGCGCGCAGGGCGTCCGGCGCGGCGACCGGGTGCTGGTGCAGCTCGGCAACCAGGTCGAGCTCTGGGAAACGCTGCTCGCGCTGATGAAACTCGGCGCGGTGGCCGTGCCGACCTCGCCGCTGCTCTCCCCGGCCGACGTGCGCGGGCGGCTCTACCGGATCGGCGTCCGGCACGTGGTGGCACGCAGCGACCGGGCCGCGAAGCTCACCGCCGACGGGCTCACCCGGATCGCGGTCGGCGACCCGGTCGACGGCTGGCGGCGCTACGACGACTGCCGCCGGGAGAGCGGGGTGTTCGTCCCGGACGGGCCGACCGGCGCGGACGACCCGCTGGTCGTGCTGGTGACGCCGGGCACGACCGGCTGGGCCAAGGCGATCGTGCACACGCACGTGTCGTACCCGGTCGGGCACCTGACCACGATGTACTGGGCCGGACTGCGCCCCGGTGACGTCCACCTGAGCGTGTCGTCGCCCGGCTGGGCCAAGCACCTGTGCGGCAACCTGTTCACGCCGTGGAACGCGGCGGCCTGCGCCCTGGTGTGTGCCGACGCGCCGCCGACGCCGGAGGCACTGCTCGCGCTGATGGCGCAGTACCGGGTCAGCACGGTGTGCGCGCCGCCGAAGGCGTGGCGGACGCTCGCGGCCGCCGACCTCGCGGGATGGCGTTCACGTCTGCCCGCGCTGCGGGAACTGGTGACGATCAGCGAGCCGATCAGCCCCGGCGTGGTGCACCGCGTCCGGCGTGCCTGGGGGCTCACGATCCGCGAGGGTTACGGCCAGACCGAGACGACCGCGCTGGTCGGGCACTCACCCGGCGGTCCGGTCACGCTCGGCGCGATGGGCCGGCCGCTGCCGGGCTGCCCGGTCGTGCTCGTCGATCCGGTCACCGGCCTCCCGGCCGCGCCGGGCGAGGAGGGCGAGATCTGCCTCGATCTGGCGCGGCGTCCGTTGGGCCTGATGGCGCACTATGCGGACGCCGGGCCGGCGCTGCCGCAGGCCGGTCCGTACTACCGCACCGGTGACGTGGCGGTGGCGGACGAGCTCGGCTATCTGAAGTATCTCGGCCGGGTGGAGGACGTGTTCTCCAGCGCGGACCACCGGATCTCGCCGGTCGAGCTGGAAGGCGTGCTGGTCGAGCACGAGGCGGTCGGTGAGGCCGCGGTCGTACCGGCGTCGAACGACGCCGACGCACTGCCGAAGGCCTACATCGACCTGGCCGCCGGGTACCGGGCCGGCCGGGAGACCGCGCGGGCGATCCTCGGGTACGCGCGCTCGCACCTGCCGCCGTACCAGCGGGTGCGCCGCCTGGAGTTCGGGCCGCTGCCGCGGACGGTGTCCGGCCGGGTCCGCCGGGACGAACTGCGCCGCCGGGAATCCGCCGGCTGCCGCCGGGCGCACGAGTACCGCGACTCGGACTTCCCGGAGTTCGCTGACTGACCTCGCCCGCGGCGCTACCGTGCGCGCGTGACCGGACGAGCGGACTACGGAGTGGACGCCCCGGGGGCGTTGTACGGGCTGGGCGCGGCCGCCGTTCTCAGCGCGATCGCGACCGTGGTCGTCGCGGTGCTGGCGCCGGGGGTCTGGTGGCTCGTTCCGCTGGTCTACGCGCTGTTCTTCCTGTTCAGCTTCGCCACGTTCCTGTACACGACCCGGCGCGGCAAGTTCGTGGTCTGGGAGGAACTGCTCGCCGGTGACCTGCGGAACCTGCCGCTGGCCTCGGCCCAGGCCGACCTCGTCGTGAGCAGCCTGGCGATCCACAACATCCCGGACGCCGAGGGGCGCCTCGCCGCGGTGCGGGAAGCCGCCCGGATCCTGCGCCCCGGCGGTCGCCTGATCCTCGCCGACTTCCGCCACACCCGCGCCTACGCCACCGAACTCGAACGCGCGGGCCTGGCCGACCTCGTCGTGCGTTCGCTCGGGCCCCGCTTCTGGTACGGCGGCCCGTGGGGCGCGACCGCGGTCGTCACCGGCCGGGCGCCCTCGGCGGGCCGCCCACTAAGCGCGGGCGACCAGTTCGCCGAGCAGGGTGCCCATGCGCTCGGCGGAGGCCCGGCCGGCTTCGATGACCTCGTCGTGGGCGAGGGGCTTCCCGGCCAGGCCGGCGGCCAGGTTCGTGACCAGTGACAACCCGAACACCTCGGTACCGGCGGCCCGGGCCGCGATCGCCTCGAGCGCGGTCGACATCCCGACCAGGTCGGCGCCGATCGTCGAGAGGTAACGGATCTCGGCCGGCGTCTCGTAGTGCGGCCCGGGCAGTGCCGCGTAGACACCCTCCTCGAGCGACGGGTCGATCTCCTTCGCGAGCGCCCGCAACCGCGGCGAGTACAAGTCGGTCAGGTCGACGAACGTGGCCCCGACCAGCGGCGATCGCGTGGTCAGGTTGATGTGGTCGCTGATCAGCACCGGCTGGCCGACCGACATCCCGGGCCGGAGCCCACCGGCGGCGTTCGTCAGCACGATCGTCCGGACCCCGGCCGCGGCCGCGACGCGGACACCGTGCACCACCGGCTCGACGCCCCGGCCCTCGTACAGGTGGGTGCGCCCGAGAAAGATCAGCACCTTCTTCTCGCCGACCGTCAGCGACCGCACGCTGCCGACGTGACCCAGCGCGGTGGGGGCGGCGAACCCGGTGAGGTGCTCGAGCGGGACCTCGACGTCGGCCTCACCGATCTGGTCGGCCGCGGGCGCCCAGCCCGAGCCGAGGACGAGGGCAACGTCGTACTGGCGGACCCCGGTGGCCTCGCCGAGAGCGGTCGCCGCCGAGGCGGCAAGGAACTCAGGGCTGGCGGGATCGGTCGTCATCGTCACGAGCGAGGAGGCTACCCGGTCAGGCTTTGTCCAACTGAAACGACGCGGTGATCTCGTCGAACAGGGGCCTGCGGTCGTTGGTCGAGTCGGCCGGGGTCGTCAGATAAACGCTGTAGGCGGTACCGTCCACGACCGCGACCCGCCAGAGCCGGTGCTTCTTCGCGCCGCCCTCGGTGTAGGTGAACTCCCACTCCCAGGTCTCCTTGCCGGCGAGCTTCTGGGGGGTTTCCTCCTGGCGGAGCACCTGGTACGCGGTGATCTGACCGCTGGACAGCCGCTTCTTCTGGTTGGTGTCGGACACCTGCAGGTACTTCTCCGGAGAGGCACCGCGCTCGACCAGGACGCGCAGCTTGTCGCCGGTCGAGCTGTCGAAGTCGACGTAGCGGTCGGCCTTGTCGTTCTCCTTCCAGTCGACCGGAGCCTTCACCGAGAAGCCGCGGTCGGAGTACGAGTGCGACTTCAGATCGAGGCCGCCGCTGGCCGGAGCGGACGAGGTCGAGCGCGCCGACGTGGCGTTGTCGTCACCGGAGGCGGCGACGCTGATCAGGTAGCTGACCAGGCCGATGAGCACCACCGCGACGACGACCGCGACCACGATGATCACCGTGCGGCGGCGCCCGTCGGAGTGAGCAGGGCCGTGCTTGCCGAACGGGGTCGGCTGCGGCGACACCATCGTGTGCCCGCTGACCGGCGGAAGCGACGACCCACCGGGCCCGCCGCCGTACCCCGGACCGCCCGGCGCGCCGCCCCCGGATCCGCCGTAGGGCTGGCCGCCGTAGGTACCGGCGCCGCCGTACGCGGGCCCTCCGTTCACCGCGGCCGCCCCGTACGAGCCGGCGCCGCTCTGGGGGCCCGCGGCGGCGTTCGGGCCGGCCGGCGTGCCCATGTAGGCCGAGCGGCGGGGCGACGAGGGCGGCGGCGCCGACGACGGCAGCGGGGCCGTGGAGTTGCCCGGCTCGCCGTAGTTCGGAGTCCCGCCGTAGGTCGTCCCGTACGTGGTACCGCCGTACTGCTGACCGCCGGCGGGCTGTCCACCCGGCCCGGTGGGCCCGCCGGACGTGCCGGGGGGCGACGTCGGGGTCAGGCCGGGCACCCGGGCGTGCCCGGCGATCGGTGCGGACGCACCGGCCGACGGTGGCCCGGATGCCGCACCGGACACCGACACGCTGCCCCGCACGGTCGCCCGCCCGCCGGGCCGGCCACTCTGGGGGCTGCCCTCCGGCTGGTCAGGAGATTTCGCGTTCGGCTCGGCGTCCGCGTCGGCCGGAGGCATGGACGGAAGCCCCTCGGTGCTGAACGGACCGACGGCCATCGCGGCGGTGCCTTCCGGGCGCTGGCCTTCGGGGCGCTGGCCTTCGGCGGCCGGACGCTGACCGGGCGCGGCGGAAGCACCCTCGGACGGGGCCGCGGGCGGCGCACCGGGAGGAGCGGGCGGAACCGCACGGTTCGACCGCGCCGGACCCGGGGCCGGCGGCTGCGGAGGAGTCGGAGCCAGCGCGGCACTCGCCGGCATCGGCGTCTGGCTGCCCGGCGTCTGGTGGCTGCCCGGCGTCTGGTGGCCCGGGGTCTGGCCGCCCGGGGTCGGGGTGCCGGCCTGCGGGCTCGGATCTTCCCGGCGGCGGCGCCGATCGGCCGGACCGGTCTGACGGGGAGCCCGGCCACCGCCGTCGAGCGACGTGATGCGCCCACCGCTGAGGACCGTGCGCAGCGCGTTGCGGGTCTTGTTCGTGTCCCAGCGACCCTCGGGGTCTTTCTCGAGCAGGCCGAGCAGCACCGGTGCCAACGGCCCGGCGAACGTCATCTGGTCGGGCGGCTCGACGACGACCGCGGTCATCGTCGGCAGTGGGTCGCCCCGGTCGAACGGCGGACGCCCCTCGACCGCGGTGTAGAGCGTGGCGCCGAGCGAGAACAGGTCGCTCGGCGGCCCGAACGGGCGCCCCCGGGCGCGCTCGGGCGCGATGTACTGCGGCGACCCGAGCAGCAGGCCGGTGCTGGTCAGCGGCGACTCGTTGGGTGAGCGCGCGACGCCGAAGTCGGTCAGCGTCACCCGGCCGTCGGAGCCGAGCAGTACGTTGCCGGGCTTCACGTCCCGGTGCAGGACGCCGACCCGGTGGGCGGCCTCGAGCGCGCCGAGCACCGCCAGGCCGATCTCGGCGACCCGGTCGTAGGGCAGCGGCCCTTCGTCCCGGAGCGTGTCGGCGAGGCTGGCCGCATCGAGGAGTTCCATCACGATCCACGGGCGGTCGCCGTCATTGACGACGTCGTAGACCCGGATCACCGACGGGTGGTTGAGCGCCGCGGCGGCGCGCGCCTCGCGCAGCGTCCGCTCGCAGAGCACCGACCGTTCCGCGGCCGGGATGCCCGGCGGGAGCAGCACCTCCTTGACCGCTACTTCGCGACGAAGTAGCTCGTCAAAGGCCCGCCAGACGGTTCCCATGCCACCGGACCCCACGGACGATCGCAGGGTGTACCGTCTGCCGACGGTCCGGCCGTCCGGCGCCTTCGCTGCCGAGGGGCCGTCTACCGGGGTGGGTGCGTCCACGCTGACCTTTTCTACTCGCCCGTGCTAGCGCTCCGGTCCTATGGTGCCAGCCCGGGTTCGCTCGCCGTCGATCCGCTTCCGGAAAGGTTGTCGGACGCAGCCGCGCCGGGCAAGTGCGCTGTCATGGAACCCCTGTGATTATCGGGACAAATGTTGCGTCAGCGCAGCCCGGAACCAGTATTTCTCGGGTGATGATGCCTGAATCGACCCCACCCCGCGGTCGTTCGTGCGAACCCGTTACGCACCGAGTAACTCCGCTCACCCTGGGCTGAGATCGGCCGCCCGTCGCAATTCCTTCATCGCAGTGCGGAAAAGCTATTCCGAACGTCAATTAGGTGACACGCAACGTGCCGCGTTTCCTCGCGATCGAGCAGTTGTCGATTGCTCCGGAATCCGTTCCAGGTCTGCCCTCACCTGCTGCGATCCGTTCCGGGAGAGTCGACGAAAGGCTGCCGTGTACCGGCTCGACCGTGAATACGGGCGGGGGTACACTCGCCCGATGCCGCGTGGGACGGTGGTTCCGGTAGCGGACGCGACAATCGATCTGGTCGAGGACCTCATGCCGATTGCACGGCGACTTGGTTGCGTTGAGCAACTGTCGGGAACAGAGCGAAGGCGCACGCAGACCCGAGACGGTTCGCCGCGGTGAACTTGGACGCCTGGGTCACCGAGCACTTCGAAGAACTCGTTCAGTTCCGTCGCTACGTGCACGCGCACCCCGATCTCTCGCACACCGAGCAGCCGACCGCCACGCTGGTCGCCGAGCGACTGACCGCGGCCGGCCTGCAGCCGGTGATGCTGCCCAAGGGCAACGGGCTGTCCTGCGACATCGGCAGCGGTGAGCACCTGGTCGCGCTGCGGGCCGATCTGGACGCGCTGCCGCTGCCCGACGTCAAGGACGTGCCGTACCGGTCGACGGTGGACGGTGTGTGCCACGCCTGTGGCCACGACGTCCACACCACTGTCGTGCTGGGGGCCGGGCTCGCGCTGGCCACGCTCGGAAACGCGTTGCCCGGCCGGGTGCGGCTGCTGTTCCAGCCGGCCGAGGAGGCGCTGCCGTCCGGCTCGCTCGACGTGATCGACGCCGGCCGTCTGGCCGGTGTGGAGGAGATCTTCGCGATCCACTGCGACCCGCGGACGCTGGCCGGTCAGGTCGGGCTGCGCGCCGGTGCGATCACGGCGGCGGCCGACTTCGTGAAGGTCGAGCTGTCCGGCCCGGGTGGTCACACGGCCCGGCCGCATCTCACCGTCGATCTGGTGGGGGCGCTCGCCCGGGTCGTGAGCGAGGTGCCCGCGCTGCTGGCCCGCCGGGTCGACGTCCGGTCGGCGTTGTCGCTGGTCTGGGGCGCGGTGCACAGCGGGGTGGCGCCGAACGCGATTCCGCAGTCCGGCACGGTCAGCGGCTCGGTGCGCTGTCTCGACCACGCGGCCTGGGAGCTGGCGCCGAAGCTGATCGAGCAGCTCGTGCACCAGGTGGTCGCACCGACCGGGGCCTCGGCCACCGTGGAGTACATCCGTGGCATGCCGCCGGTCGTCAACCACCCGCACTCGGCGGGCATCCTCACCAGGGCCGCGCAGTCCGCGCTCGGCGAGGAGTCGGTCGTCGACACGATGCAGAGCATGGGCGGCGAAGACTTCTCCTGGTACCTCGAGCACTGCTGGGGTGCGATGGCCCGGCTCGGCGTCGGCCGCCCCGGCGAGGCGCTCGACCTGCACCAGGGCTCGTTCGACGTCGACGAGAAGGCGATCGGCCACGGCGTGAAACTCCTGGCCGAGGCCGCGCTGATCGCCCTGCACGACCGCGCGGTCTAGTCTTCGCGCACCACGTCGGCCGGCTTCTTGTCGGTGCGCAGGCCCCGCCAGGCCGGGTGGCGCAGCATCCCTTCACCGGTCCATTCGCCGAACGCCACTTCGCCGACCAGGTTCGGCGTCACCCAGTGCGCGTCCTTGGCGTGCGGCCGGGGCAGTTCCGAGCTGAACGGGCTCGTCTTGCGCTCGGTGCGCCGCAACCGCTTGGTCAGGTCGTCGAGTACCGCGTCGGTGAACCCGGTGCCCACGTGACCGACGTAGTCCAGGCCCTCGGAGCCCGGTATACCGATCAGCAGCGACCCGATCCTGCCCTCCCGGCGTCCGGCGCCCGGCCGCCAGCCGCCGACCACGACCTCCTGCGTCCGGATGTTCTTGACCTTCAGCCAGTCCCTGGTGCGCTTGCCCGACAGGTACTTCGAGGTCAGTCGCTTCGCGACCACGCCTTCCAGGCCTTGGGCGCGACTCGTCGCGACCGCGTCCTCGCCGCGGCCGTCGAAGTGCGGCGGGGTGGACCAGTGCGGCCCGCTCAGCTTCAGGCCGGTGAGAAGCTGCCGCCGTTCGGAGTACGGCCGGTCGACCAGCGGCTCGCCGTCGAGATGCAGCAGGTCGAAGGCCAGATACGTCACCTGGACGCTGTTCAGCAGCGTCCGGTTCGGGCGGGCGACGTGCATCCGGGGCTGGAGCGCGCCGAAGCTGATCCGCCCGGTGTCGTCCACCGCGACGATCTCGCCGTCGAGCACGAGCTGCCGGGTGCCCAGCGACGCCGCCAGCGCGTGCAGTTCGGGGTAGGTGCCGGTCACGTCCCGATTGCTCCGGGTCAGAGCCCGAACCCGGCCTCCGGAGACGTAGAGCACGAGCCGGACGCCGTCCCACTTCATCTCGTAGGCCCAGCCGTCGTCGTCGGCTGGCAGCGTGCCTAGCGTCGCGAGCATCGGTGCGACGAGCTCGGGTAGCGGCTTCCACCCGGGATCGGGCGGGTCCATCCGGTGGATCATCCAGTCCCGGCCACGTTTGCCCTCGCCATCGCCGGTCTTGAACAGCACGTACCGGCCGTGTGACCGTTTCCCGTGAAGCACGACCTTCACTTCGCGGTCAGTCCATTTCTCCAGTTCGTAGGTGCCGTGGTCCCAGACCGACACGTTGCCGCCGCCGTACTCGCCGGCCGGGATCTTGCCCTCGAAGGCCGCGTAGTCGAGCGGATGGTCCTCGGTGTGGACCGCGAGGTGGTTCTTCTTCGGGTCGGGCGGCAGCCCCTTCGGGATCGCCCAGGAGACCAGCACGCCGTCGCGTTCCAGACGGAAGTCCCAGTGCAGGGCAGTCGCGTGATGCTCCTGGATCACGAAGGCGTTCCCAGGACGAGATTCCGGAGCATCCTCCGGAACGGGCTCGGGCGTACGGTCGGCGGAGCGCATCGCCCGGTAGCGCTCCAGCCGGTCCTTCTCGGCCACGTACCCTATTTACCCCACGCTGGGGTCGATGATCACCCGATTGCCGCTTCACGTGCCGCCTGAGCTCGGGCAATCGTGCCGGTAGCGCACCGCCTGCGTCCGCTCGATTTCCGGTGGCGCGCTTGCGGATACTTTGACTTTGTCAAAGGATGCCGTACGTGACCGACTCCGCGCAGATCGCGACCGTCCGGCGGTTCAACCGCGCCTGGACCGAGGTGACCGACCTCCTCGACGACAGCTACCTGCACACCGGCTTCAGCCTCCCCGAGGCGCGGCTGCTCTACGAGGTCGCGCTGCGGTCACCGCAGCCGGTGGTGGAGCTCCGCGGCCGGCTGCAGCTCGATCCCGGGTACACGACCCGTCTGCTCGACCGGCTCGCCGAGCGCGGCCTGCTGACCCGTACGACCGATCCGGACGATCGCCGCCGCCAGCTCGTCGCGGTCACCGACGCCGGCCGCGGCGCCGCCGCCGAGCTGAGTGCCCGGGCCGACGCGCGGGTCGCCGAACTGCTCGAACCACTCCCGGTGGACGCCCGGCGAGCGCTCGTGTCCGCGTTGGACTCCGTGGCCGGGCTCCTCGGGCCGGTCGGCGACGTCGTCATCCGGCCCGCACGGATCGGCGAGCTGGGCTGGGTGCTGACCCGGCACGCCCAGCTGTACGAGCAGGAGTACGGCTGGCCCGGGTTCGAACCGGCGGTCGCGCAGATCGTCGCGGAGTTCCTGGGGCGTCCGGATCAGAGCAGGCAGCGGGCCTGGGTGGCCGAGCGCGACGGTGCGCTGCTCGGGTGTGTCGCCTGTGCCGAGGACGATGCCCGGACCGCGCGGCTGCGGCTGCTGCTGGTGGAGCCGGCCGCGCGCGGCCACCGGCTCGGCGTCCGCCTGGTGGACGAGTGCGTCGCGTTCGCGCGCGCCGCGGGGTACGAGCGGATGGTGCTGCACACGCAAGACGCCCTCACCACCGCGCGAGCGATCTACGCGAAAGCTGGCTTCGTCCTCGACCACACGAGCGCCGAAGATTCACTGGACCCCCACGGCCGAGCCGAACACTGGCACCTCAACCTGCCAGAGCAACCCGTCCTGCCTGAGCCAGCGACCCCGTTCTGACCTGGAGCCTGTCCAGGGCGGCGCTGCCGCTCGAGCGGGCCGAGTCGAGGTCTTCGGCCCGCTGTCTCGCGTTCTGACCTGGAGCCTGTCCAGGGGGGCGCTGCCGCTCGAGCGGGCCGACGCCGAGACCTTTGGCCTGCTGTCTCAAGGAGGCCCGCTCGCGCGGCAGCGCCCCCCTGGACAGGCCGCCCACCTAGAGTTCGGTGGAGTGGCAGGGGCGCGCCCGTAGCGCGGAGACGTAGTCGTCGGGGGCGCCGGCTTCCTGGGCGGCCTCCGCGATCAGGCCGAGGTAGCGCGCCGAGGGCAGGCCGCCCTCGTACGAATCGAGCACGTGCAGCCACGCGAGCGCCTCGCCATCGAGCGTGTGCACCCGCACCTTGAGCTTCTGGTAGAGCCCGCTGTCGGCGCCCTCCCAGGCGTCCAGCGTGGGCTCGTCGAACTCGCTGACGTCGTACAACGCGACGAACACGCGCTCGTTCGGGGCCTCGACGATCGTCGCGAGCGCACCCTCCCAGCCGAGGTCTTCGCCGCCGAACGTCAGGCGCCACCCCTCCAGCCAGCCGATACCGGCGCTCGGGGAGCGCGGGCACCGCTCCCGCATCTGACTCGGGTGCATGTTCGTCCCGTAGGCGGCGTAGAGGGCCATGGGTCTGCACTCTAACCGGCGCCTCTTGCGCGTCAGCTAGTCGGTTAGGGTTCTGTCGTGTCGCGCATCGTAATCATTGGTGGGGGTCCGGCCGGATACGAGGCGGCGCTCGTCGCGGCCCGCCTGGGCGCGGAGGTGACGATCGTCGAGCGGGACGGCCTCGGCGGCGCGTGCGTGCTGTACGACTGCGTCCCCAGCAAGACGTTCATCGCGTCGTCCGACGCCGCGACCGCGTTCAAGCAGGGTGACGCCCTCGGCGTCATGGCCTGTGAGCCGGAGGACGTGAAGGTCAACGCCCCGGCCGTGCACGGCCGGGTGAAGGGCCTGGCGCTGGCGCAGTCGGCCGACATCCGCGGCACGGTCGCCGCGACCGGCGTCGAGGTCGTGCGCGGGTTCGCGCGGCTGGACGGCCGGGCCGGCCTGCGGCACATCGTCACGATCGAACCGAGCGGCGGGGTGCCGTACCGGGTCGAGGCCGACACCGTGCTGCTCGCCACCGGCGCGACCCCGCGGATCATCCCCGGCGCCGAGCCCGACGGCGAGCGAATCCTGACCTGGCGGGACGTCTACGACCTGCCCGAACTACCGACGCACCTGGTGGTGATCGGGTCCGGCGTCACCGGTGCCGAGTTCGCCAGCGCGTACCTGGCGATGGGTGTGCAGGTCACGCTGGTGTCCAGCCGCGACCGTGTGATGCCGCACGAGGACTCCGACGCCGCGAACCTGATCGAGCAGGTGTTCGCCCGGCGCGGGATGACGATCCTGTACAAGGCGCGGGCCGAAGGGGTCTCGCGGACAGCCGACGGGATCGAGGTGCGGCTGACCGACGGGCGGGTCGTCGAGGGCAGCCACGCGCTGATGACGATCGGCTCGGTGCCGAACACCGCGGGCCTCGGTCTGGCCGAGAGCGGCGTCGAGACCGGTGGGGGCGGGTTCCTCACCGTCGACCGGGTGTCGCGGACGAACGTGCCCGGCATCTACGCGGCCGGTGACGTCACCGGCGTGCTGATGCTCGCGTCGGTCGCGGCCGCGCAGGGCCGGATCGCGATGTGGCACGCGCTCGGCGAGGCCGTGCAGCCGTTGCGGCTGCGGACGGTGGCCGCGAACGTGTTCACCGACCCGGAGATCGCGACCGTCGGGTTCGGCCAGACGACGTTCGAGGCCGGGGAGATACCGGCGCGTACGGTCACGCTGCCGCTGGGTACCAACCCGCGGGCGAAGATGCAGGGTCTGTCCGACGGTTTCGTCAAGCTGTTCTGTCGTCCGGCGACCGGCCTGGTCATCGGCGGCGTGGTCGTGGCGCCCCGGGCGAGCGAACTGATCATGCCGATCGCGCTGGCGGTGGAGAACCACCTCACGGTCGAGCAGATCGCCAAGACGATCAGCATCTACCCGTCGCTCTCGGGCTCCCTCACCGAAGCTGCGCGCCAACTAATGCAACACGAATTCGAATGATTCTTTGGGGGCGGCCCGCTGAGGACGACGCTGACAGCCGCGCCACACGACTTGAGTATTAGTTATACGCGGCGTCATGTGGCGCGGATGTCAGCGCCGCCCTCAGCGGGCTCCAGGTCAGAACGAGAGTGAGTGCCGCTCTCGGCGGGCTTCGGGTGAGGACGGGAGTCGGTGCGGCTCTTGGCGGGTTCCGGGTGAGGACGGGAGTCGGTGCGGCTCTTGGCGGGTTCCGGGTCAGAACGGGAGTCGGTGCGGCTCTTGGCGGGCTTCGGTCAGGACGAGAGTCGGCGCGGCCCTCAGCGGGCCCGGGTCAGAGCGGGCGTTGACTCGGGTCGTTAGTGGTGTGAGGGTGAAAATTGACTTGCTGTCTGGTTCCCCCCTGAGGAGCGGTGCGCGATGACGTATCGGCGTGAACAGGTGGCGGGCCTCACCGTCGGCATCTGGGGCGACCTCGACGCCGACCCGCGTCCGGTCCTCGCGATCCACGGCATCACCGGGAACCACCAGGCCTGGAAAGCCGTCTCCGAGTCGTACGGCGGCGCGATCATCGCCCCCGACCTACGCGGACGCGGCGGCAGCCACCAGCTCCCGGGCCCGTCGAGCATCGAGCGGCACGCCGAAGACGCGCTCGCGATCCTGGACGCACTCGGCGTCGAGAAGGCGATCGTGGCCGGGCACTCGATGGGCGGCTTCGTCGCGTCGGTCCTGGCTCACCGGAATCCGGCGCGGGTCGAGCGGCTCGTCCTCGTCGACGGCGGGATCCCGTTCCCGCCGATCACCGACGACGTCGACAAGGTCATGGAGGCGCTCCTCGGCCCGGCGCTGTCCCGGCTCGAGGTCACCTGGCCCGACCGCGACGCCGTCCACGTCTTCTGGAAAGCCCACCCGGCGCTGTCCGACTGGAACCCGTTCATCGAGGCCTACGCCGACTACGACGTCGGTGACGGCGACACCGATCTCCGCAGCCGGATCGCCGCCGACCACATCCGGGCCGACGGCCGGGACATGCACCTCGGCCGGGCCGCCAAGGACGCCTACGCGGACCTGCCGAACCAGCCGTTCCCGGCCGTGTTCCTGCACGCCGAGCGAGGACTCCTGAACGAGTCGGCCGCGCTGTACGCAGACCCGGCGAAGTACGACGATCACCTCGCGGTCGTCCGCCTGCCCGGCAGCAACCACTACACGATCCTGTTCCAGCCCCAGTACGCCGCCGCGGTCGCCCGCGCCCTCGAGAACGGAGCCCCGTGATGGATTTGCTCCTCCCCGGGATCACCACCCGCCGTGTGCCGACGGAGCGGCTGACGATCAACGTCCTCGAAGTCGAGAACCGCACCGGCGGCGAGCCGGTCGTGTTCATCCACGGCAACGTCTCGTCGTCGCTGTTCTGGCAGTACGCGATGCGCGACCTCCCGGCGACGTTCCGCCCGGTCGCCGTCGACCTGCGCGGGTTCGGCGACACCGACCCCGCCCCGGTGGACGCCACCCGCGGCCTGCGCGACTTCAGCGACGACGTCCGCGGGCTGCTCGGCGAGCTCGGGCTCGACCGGGTGCACCTGGTCGGCTGGAGCATGGGCGGCGGTGTGGTGCTGCACCTCCTGCGCGAGCACCCGGAGATCGTCCGCACCGCGACGCTGGTCAACCCGGTCTCGCCGTACGGGTTCGGCGGGACGAAGGGCGTCGACGGCGTCCACCTGGACCCGCCCGGCCTCGGGTCGGGCGCCGGGTCGGCGAACGCCGAGTTCGTCGAGCGCCTGTCGGTCGGAGACCGCACGTCGGACGCCCCGGTCTCACCGCGCGCGGTGCTGCACAGCAGTTACGTGAAGACGCCGTTCACCCCCGAGGCGGACGACGCCGACCGCTGGGTCGCCTCGATGCTGAGCACCCGCACCGGTGACGACAACTACCCCGGCACGTCCGAGGTCACGCCCGAATGGCCCGGGGTCCTGCCCGGGACGCGGGGCGTGCTGAACACGATGGCGCCGACGTTCTTCCGCGTCGACGACCTGCACGTGATCGAGCCGAAGCCGCCGATCTACTGGATCCGCGGCGACTCGGACGTCATCGTGTCCGACACGTCGCTGTTCGACCTGGCCTACCTCGGGAAGATCGGCGCGGTGCCCGGCTGGCCCGGCGAAGAACTCGCGCCGCCGCAGCCGATGGTCTCGCAGACCAGGCACGTCCTCGACCGTTACGCGCTGGCCGGCGGACGCTACGAAGAGGTCGTGATCACCGACACCGGCCACAGCCCGCACCTCGAGAAGCCCAAGGAGTTCCTGGCCACCCTGGTCGAGTCGATCACCGAATACACGGACTGACCCGGTCCCGCGGTCGGCGTCCGGATTACTTGATCTCGCAGACGGCCGCGCCGGACGCGATCACGTCGCCGACCGCGGCCGACAGGCCGGTCACGGTGCCGGCCTTGTGCGCGGTGAGCGGCTGCTCCATCTTCATCGCCTCGAGCACGACCACCAGGTCGCCCTCGGCCACCTCGTCGCCGTCGGCCACCGCGATCTTCACGATCGTGCCCTGCATCGGCGAGACGACCGAGTCGCCACTCGCCGCCGCTCCCGCCTTCGCGCCCCCGGCCCGCTTCTTGGGCCGCTTCCCCGCCCCCGAACCCGAGCCGCCGGCACCGCCCGGGCCGCCCGCCGACGACACCCCGAGGCCCGCGGGCAGCGACACCTCGAGCCGCTTGCCACCGACCTCGACCACGACGGTCTCCCGCGCGCCGGCGTCCGGAGAAGCGTCTGCCGCCCCCGTGTAGGCCGGGAGCTGGTTGTCGAACTCGGTCTCGATCCACCGCGTGTGCACGGTGAACGCCTCCGAGGCGTCGACCGGCGCGAACGCCGGGTCCCGCACGACGACCCGGTGGAACGGCAGCACGGTCGCGATGCCCTCGACCTGCATCTCGTCCAGCGCCCGCCGGGACCGCTCCAGCGCCTCCGCACGGGAGGACCCGCTCACGATCAGCTTCGCGAGCAGGGAGTCGAAGTTCCCGCCGATGACCGACCCCGGCTCGACCCCGGTATCGACCCGGACGCCCGGACCGGTCGGCAGCACGAACGAGTTGACCACGCCCGGCGCGGGCAGGAACCCACGTCCCGGGTCCTCGCCGTTGATCCGGAACTCGAACGAGTGACCACGCGGAGCCGGGTCTTCGGTGATGCGCAGCGGCTCCCCGTCGGCGATCCGGAACTGCTCGCGCACCAGGTCGATGCCCGCGGTCTCTTCACTGACCGGGTGCTCGACCTGCAGGCGCGTGTTGACCTCGAGGAACGAGATCGTCCCGTCGACCCCGACCAGGAACTCGACGGTTCCCGCGCCGTGGTAGCCCGCCGCTTTGCAGATCGCCTTCGCCGCGGAATGAATCGAGTCTCGCTGCGACGACGACAGGAACGGTGCCGGCGCCTCTTCGACCAGCTTCTGGTGACGCCGCTGAAGTGAGCAGTCCCGCGTCCCGACCACGATCACGTTGCCATGCGTGTCGGCCAGCACCTGCGCCTCGACGTGCCGCGGGTGGTCCAGGTACCGCTCGACGAAGCACTCACCCCGTCCGAACGCGGATTCGGCCTCGCGGACCGCGGACGCGAACAGCTCCGGGATCTCCTCCAGCGTGCGGGCCACCTTCAAGCCACGGCCACCGCCGCCGAACGCGGCCTTGATCGCGACCGGGAGACCGTGCTCCTCGGCGAACGCGATCACCTCGTCGGCGCCACTGACCGGGTCTTTCGTGCCGGGCACCAGCGGCGCACCGGCCGCGGTCGCGATGTGCCGGGCCTCGACCTTGTCGCCCAGCGCGGTGATCGCGTCCGGCGTCGGGCCGATCCAGGTCAGGCCGGCGTCGATCACGGCCTGCGCGAACGAGGCGTTCTCGGACAGGAATCCGTAACCCGGGTGGACCGCGTCGGCCCCGGACCGCGCAGCGACGTCGATGAGCTTGTCGATCCGCAGGTACGAGTCGCCAGGGGTGTCGCCGCCGAGCGCGTAGGCCTCGTCGGCCAGGCGTGTGTGCAGCGCGTCCCGATCGGAGTCCGCGTAGACGGCGACGCTCGTCAGCCCCGCGTCGCGACAGGCCCGAACAACCCGGACCGCGATCTCGCCCCGGTTGGCGATGAGGACCTTCTGCACGCTCGTCTCCCTCGACATCGTGGGCGCCAAGACCACGTAATCATTGCGCAGGATCGAAGAGGAGAGGGCGTGACGTTCGTCGCGTTTGTCTGACTCAATTCAGTTGCCTCACCCATACGGAATTGGTTGCTGCCCAATTGGCAAAACCACCCGATCAAGCGGCACGAATTTGAAGTTTTGCCTCAACACGGTCTTGCCATTGACGTTGTAGCCGTCCTGGCAGACGAACATCCCGGCCGGGAACGCGGGGCCCAGCGGTCGCGAGGTGGCGTCGATCCCGTCGGTGTCCTGGCAGCCGTCGACTTCGCCGCTGTTGGTGACCCGGAACCGGCCGAGGTAGCGGTTGTCCATCCGGCCGTACACCACGAAGTCGCTGGAACCCTGCGAGGACGCGTAGAGCCGGTCGCCGGCGATCGCGAGCCCCTCGACGTCCGCCGTCAGGTGCCCGTCCTTCTCCGGTTCGGCGCCGTCGACCAGCACCCGTCGACCACCCGCGGTCGGCTCGGCACCGTACCGCCAGATCCCGACCCGCTCCTCGGCGACGTAGAGCGCCCCCGACGCGTCGTCGGCGACACAACCCTCGACGGTGCGGCCCAGGTTGAACAGCCGCACCGACTTCGCGGTCACCGTCGATCCGCTCACGGTCAGTTCGAACTGCTCCACCCGCCCCGACACCGCGTTCGGGAACGCGTAGAGCTTGGCGGACGCCGGCGACCGGTACAGGCAGAGGCCGTGCGCGGTCACCGCCGTCGGCACGACCGCCGCCGGTTTCAGCCGCCGCGTCGCCGGGTCGACGAGATAGATCCGCAGCACGCCGTGACCGGTGTCGTCGTCCGCGGCCACCACGACGTCGTCCCGCACGTCGACGTTGTTCGGGAAGATGTCGGCGATCCGCTGCAGCAGGCGTCCGTGCAGGTCGTAGGTCTCCAGCGCACCGGCCTTGTCGGTGCCGATGATCATCGACCGCGACGAGTCCGACCGGTCGAACCAGAACGCCGGATCGTCCGCCGCGTCGCCGGTGTGCGTCACCGGAGTGGTCTCCACGGTCGCGCCCGCCGTCGGTTCGTCGTTCGCCGTCGCCGGCACGCTTCCGGACAACACGGCCAGCACCACGAACGACGCCAGTGCGATACGCATGGAGTAACGGTAGCCACACATTCCGTACCGGTCGCGGAGGCGCGTCTAGGCTGCCGGCAGTGAGCCTCGTCCGTACGCGCGCCACCTACCTCGTCTACGCGAGCCTCGGTTTCTACGGCTGGTTCATCTACGGTTTCGGCCCGGTGGTTCCGCTGATCCGCGACGAGCAACACACCAGCCGGGCGGTCGCCGGCCTGCACGGCACCGCGCTCGCCGCCGGCGCCCTCGTCGCCGGGGCGCTGTACCCGCTGTTCGCCCGCCGGATCGGGCGCAGCAACACGCTCTACGCCACGCTCGCCGGCCTCGGTCTCGGCATCGTTCTCCTGGTGTCGGTCCCGTCCGTGCCCGCGATCACGATCGCCGCCACTCTGTTCTGCGGGATCGTGGGCTCCACGTTGGTCAACGTCGCCCCGCCCGCGCTGCTCGACGTCCACGGCCCCGGCGTTTCCGGCGCGGCCCTCGCCGAGGGCAACGCGATCGCGACCGGCACCGGCCTGATCGCCCCGCTCGCGGTCGGGCTCTCCCTCGACCGGGGTCACGGCTGGCGGCCCGCGTTGCTGGTGGCGACTCTCCTCGCGGCCGTGATCCTCGTCGTCGGCCGATCCACCGGTGCCCGCCTGCCGTCGGCTGCGCCCTCTTCTTTCGACGAGAAGCAGGGCGCCGAACACGGGCAGGTCGGCCGCCGCCCGTTGCCGAGGCGCTACTGGATCGCCTGGACCGTGACGCTGTGCTGCATCGCGGCCGAGTTCGCCACCACGCTCTGGGCGTCCGACGTCCTGCGGAACCGCACCGGCGCGAGCGCGGCCCTGGCCACCGGAGCCGTGACCGCGGTCGTCGGAGGTATGTGCGCCGGCCGCATCACCGGCGCGGTGCTGGCCGCCCGCCTCCCGGGTGCGGTCGTGCTGCTGCCCGCACTCGGCGTCGCGCTGGCCGGGACCGCGCTGTTCTGGGCCGCGACGTCGCCGGTCTGGGCGATCGTCGGGCTCGCCGTGCTGGGACTCGGTCTCGGCCCGCTGTTCCCGCTGTCGGTCGACCTCGGCCTGCAAGCGTCCGGCGGCCAGTCCGATCGCGCCGCCGGCTACTCGTCGTACGCCGCCGGCCTGGCCATCGGCAGCGGCCCCTTCGTCCTCGGTGCTCTGGCCGACGTCTTCGGCCCCCACGCCGCCTTCCTGGTGGTTCCCACGCTCTTCGCCGCGGCCGTGGTCGGCGTGCTGGCCGCCGGTCGCCGAGCCCCGGCCTCGGCGGTTTAGGCCGGTTCAGGCCCAGAGGTCCACGGCGGAGATGTTCAGCCGGGCCAGGAGACGGCGGAACAGGGGCATCGACAGGCCGATCACGTTCGTGTGGTCACCGTCGATGCCGTCGACGAACAGGGAACCGCGGCCGTCGATCGTGAACGCGCCGGCCACCACGAGCGGCTCCCCACTCGCCACGTACGCCGCCACCTCGTCCTCCGACGGCCGCCCGAACCGCACCGCGGTCGAGGCCACGGCCGAGGTCTCCTCGCCGGTCGCCATGTCCACGATGCAGTGTCCGGTCTGCAGGATCCCGGTGCGCCCCGCCATCAGCTGCCACCGCGTGACCGCGTCGGCGGCGTCCTTGGGCTTGCCGTAGGCCACGCCGTCCAGCTCGAGCACCGAATCGCACCCGATCACCACTGGCGGCGCAGCGTCCGCCGGAGAAAGAGAAGACACGACGGCGCGGCACTTGAGCCGGGCGAGCTCGAGCGCGATCTCGGCCGGAGTACCGGTCGCACCGGACTCGTCCACTCCGGACACGATGACCTCGGGGGCGAAGCCGCCCGAGCGCAGCAGGTTGAGCCGCGCCGGTGACTGCGACGCCAGCACCAGGCGGCGGGTCACGGCTCGAGTGATTTGGTCAGTACCAGTGCCACGTCGGTCTCCCATAAGTCCTCCAGCTCCAGCACGGGGGCGTATCCGCGGCCGCGCCAGAACTGCCGAGTGGGCTCGTAGGTGTGGGAGAACGCGGACGTGATCGCCGAGATGTTCTGGAAGCCCTGGGTGGCCAGCAGCCGTTCCAACCGGGTCAGCAGCGTGGTGCCCACCCCGCGGTGACGCAGAGCGGAGTGGACGGCCATCCAGGTGATTTCCGCGGCCTTGTCGCCGTGGCGCTTCCAGGTCAGGAAACCCAGTACGTCGCCGCCCGGTCCGATCGCGACCAGACCGCCCTGGGTGCCGAGGTCACGGGCGGCCTGGGCGATGCTGCGACCGCCCGGGGCCGGCTCGTCCTCGTCGGGCATGCCGTGACGACCGCGGCGGGGGTGTACCGGGTGGACACCGGACGCCGGGTGCGCGGCACTGACCGGCCGCGAGCTGCGGAGCGGGCTCCGCGACGCACCGGACGACTGCGATCGGTGTGCGCCGACCTTCTCCGGTTCGTCGGTCTGGGCGGCTTCGTCCGCGGCGACCTTCTCCGCGGCCTCTTTGGCCGCGGCTTCCTTGGCCACGGTGTCGGCGCGCATGCTCTCGCCGAGCGGGCCGCCCTCGCTCACCGCGAAGAAACGCGGGAGCGAAGCGATGACCCGAAGGCAGCCTTCGACGTCGGCGCGCCGCAGCGGTCGGATCGTCAGGCTCATCGGGGGAGCCCGGAGGCGCGCCACGCCCCCGGACCCGCGGCTAGCGGGGCGCCGATCCGAGCTTCCTGGCGGCGCCAGAGTTCCCGGGCGCGCGGCCCGGACGGCACGGCCGCCGCGGACCGGGCCGCGAGCACGCCCACCAGCGCGGCGAGTTCTTCGGCCGTGGGGGTACCCCGGAGGATCCGAAGAACTGGCTCGGTGCCGGCGTCATCGGTGGTCATCACGTCCCTATCGTCCGATGCGGAGCAACCGCGCGGCAAGTTTTACAGCGGGATGTTGCCGTGCTTCTTGGGCGGCAGAGACTCCCGCTTCCCGCGCAGCATACGCAGTGCCCGGCTGATCTGAACACGAGTCTGGGACGGCCGGATGATCTGATCGATATAACCGCGTTCGGCCGCGATGTACGGGTTGAAAAGCGTGTCTTCGTACTCGGTGATCAGTTCCTGCCGGCGGACGGCCTGCTGGTCCGGGTCGTCGATGCCGGACAGCTCCCGGCGGTAGACGATGTTCGCCGCGCCCTGGGCGCCCATGACCGCGATCTGGGCGGTCGGCCAGGCCAGGTTGAGGTCGGCCCGCAGATGCTTGGAGCCCATGACGTCGTACGCGCCACCGAACGCCTTGCGGGTGATCAGCGTGACCTTCGGGACCGTCGCCTCGGTGTAGGCGTAGATCAGCTTCGCGCCGCGCCGGATGATGCCGTCCCACTCCTGGCCGGTGCCGGGCAGGAAGCCGGGGACGTCGACGAGCGTCAGGACCGGGATGTTGAACGCGTCGCAGAACCGCACGAACCGGGCAGCCTTCTCGGAGGCATCGATGTCGAGCGTGCCCGCGAACTGCATCGGCTGGTTCGCGACGATGCCCACCGGGCGGCCCTCGACCCGGCCGTAGCCGATCAGGATGTTCGGCGCGAACAGCGCCTGTACCTCGAGGAACTCGCCGTCGTCGACGATCGCCTCGATCACCCGGTGCATGTCGTACGGCTGGTTGGCCGAGTCCGGGATGAACGTGTCGAGGGCCAGGTCGGTCTCGGAGGGCTCCTCGTCGGAGTCGCTCTCGTAGACCGGGGCCTCGTCGAGGTTGTTGCTGGGCAGGTACGAGACCAGCGCCTTGACGTACTCCAGCGCGTCGTCCTCGTCGGCGGCCAGGTGGTGCGCGTTGCCGGACTTCGTGTTGTGGGTCCGGGCCCCGCCGAGGTCCTCGAACGAGACCTCCTCGCCGGTGACGGTCTTGATGACGTCCGGGCCGGTGATGAACATGTGCGAGGTCTGGTCGACCATGACGACGAAGTCGGTGAGCGCCGGCCCGTAGACGTGGCCGCCCGCGGTCGCGCCCATGATCAGCGAGATCTGCGGGATGACGCCGGACGCCAGCACGTGCCGCTGGAAGATCTCGCCGTACAGGCCGAGCGAGACCACACCCTCCTGGATGCGCGCGCCGCCGCCCTCGTTGATGCCGATGATCGGGCAGCCGATCTTCATCGCCAGATCCTGGACCTTGACGATCTTCTCGCCGTAGACCTCGCCGAGCGCCCCGCCGTACACGGTGACGTCCTGGCTGAAGACGCACACCTGGCGGCCGTCGATCGTGCCGTACCCGGTGATCACGCCGTCGCCGTAAGGGCGGTTCTTCTCCAGCCCGAACTGGGTCGAGCGGTGCCGGGCGAATTCGTCGAGTTCGACGAACGAGTCCTCGTCGAGGAGTGCTTCGATTCGCTCGCGCGCGGTTTTTTTGCCTTTCGCGTGCTGCTTCTCGACCGCGCGGGCGGACCCGGCGTTCACCGCCTCGTCCACCCGTTGTTCCAGGTCGGCGAGCTTGCCGGCCGTGGTGTGGATGTCCGGTCCGTCGATCGAATCCGACGGCTGGGTGGCTTCGAGAGTCATCGTTGATTGCCCTCCTCCGCAGCGGCGCGAAGGCGAGCCTATGGCAGTTCACCGGGCGTGCGAGTGAAGTAAGGCGTGGATCACTCTTTACTGTGCGTTGTATGGATCAAGACGCGCTGCGGGCGCGGGTTCTGGACGATTTCTGGGTGGCGCTGGACGTCGTCGAGCGAACCGGGTCGACGAACGCCGACCTCGCCGACGCCGCCCGGGCGGGGGCGCCCGCGGGCACCGTGCTGATCGCCGAGGCCCAGGACGCCGGCCGCGGGCGGCTCGGGCGCGGCTGGACTTCACCTCCCGGAGCCGGGCTGCTGTTCTCGGTGCTGTTCCGGCCGGTCGACGTACCGAAGGAGCGGTGGGGCTGGATCCCGTTGCTGGCCGGTGTCGCGCTCGCTCGCGCCGTGCCCGTCCTCGATGCGCGGTTGAAGTGGCCCAACGACCTGCTGATCGGGCCCTCGCGCAAGAAGGCCGCCGGGTTGCTGGCCGAGGTGGCGGGGGAGAGCGTCGTGATGGGGATCGGGCTGAACGTGACGCTCGGCGTCGACGATCTGCCGCCCGACCGGCCCGACACCACCTCACTGGCCCTCGAGGGCGCAACCCTCCTCGATCGGGACGAACTGCTGGTCGCGATCCTGGGCGCGCTCAAGGACGAGTACGAGTTCTGGCGGGCGTCGGCCGGGGACGCAGCGGCTTCCGGGTTGCTGGCGTCGTACCGGGAGCGCTGCGACACGCTCGGCCGCGACGTGCGGGTGGACGTCCCCGGGGGCGGCCCGCTGGAGGGCCGGGCCGACGACATCGACGCCGACGGGCGCCTGGTGGTGGACGGCACGCCGCTGGCCGCCGGCGACGTCAGCCACGTCCGCCCGACCTGACAACGGCCCTCCGGGTCCGCGACCGGGGCGCGAGCCAGGCCCGCGACCGGGCCGGGAGCCTGGTGTCAGCGCGCGTGGGCCGGTGTGCGGGCCGGTGACGACCCGTGTGCGCGCCGGGCCGACCGCTCTGCCCTGGCCGTCGTCGTCACGACGCCGAGCGCGATCACGATCACGCCGATCGCGGCCACCATCCACCACGCCGGGTGGGTCGCGGCGGCGAACCCGGCGTCGGTCGGGGCGACCCCGCTGGTCAGCGTTCCGGCCACCGCCACGCCGAGCACCTGCCCGATCTGCCTGGCCGCCGACGTCGTGGCCGACGCCACCCCGGCCTGCGCGGGCGGCATCGACGACACCGCGGTGTTCGTGATCGGCGTGTTCACCAGCCCGTGGCCCACCCCGAACAGCCCGTACGCCACCGCCAGCACCCCGAGCGACGTGGACGACGAGAGAAACGCCAGTACCAGCCCCGCCACCGCGATCGCCGCCCCCGCCAGCATCATCGGCACCCGCGGACCGAGCCGGCCCACCAGCCGCCCGGAAATCGGCGACGTCACCACCGCCGCGGCGGCCAGCGGCAGCGTGAGTGCCCCGGCCGCCAGCGCCGAGAACCCGCGCGACTGCTGCAGATAGAGCGTGTTCAGGAACAGCAACGCGGCCAGCGCGGCGAAATGCACGACCGCGGTCACCGACGCGCCCGCGAACGGCACGCTGCGGAACAGCCGGACGTCGATCAGCGGCTGTTCGCGGTGCGGCTCGTACGCCACCAGCGCCAGCAGCGCGACGAACGCCAGCCCGAGCAGCCCGACGATCTCCGGCGATCCCCATCCCCGGGACGGCCCCTCGATCAGCCCGAACGTCGCCGCCCCGAGCACGAGGACCACCAGCGCCTGGCCCACCGGGTCGAACCGCCGCGGCACCGCTGCGCGGGACTCCGGGATGATCCGCCAGGCCAGCACGAACGCGACGATCCCGACCGGCACGTTGATCCAGAAGATCGCCCGCCACCCGACCGTGTCCACGAGCAGGCCACCGATCACCGGCCCCAGCGCCAGGCTGATGCCGGCCACCGCGCCCCAGGCGCCGATGGCCCGGGCACGTTCCTTCGCGTTCGAGAACGTGTTCGTGATGATCGACATCGCGACCGGGTTGAGCATCGACCCGCCGACCGCCTGCAGCATCCGGAACGCGATCAGCCATCCCAGGCTCGGCGCCACGCTGCACAGCAACGAGCCGAGCGTGAACAGCACCAGCCCGGTCTGGAACACCCGGCGCCGCCCGAACCGGTCGCCCATCGAGCCGGCCAGCATCAGCAGCGCGGCGAGGACCACCAGGTAGGCGTCGACGGTCCACTGGAGGCCGGACAGCGGCGCGTGGAGCTCCCGGCCCAGCGCGGGAAGTGCGACGTTGACGATCGTGTTGTCGAGCCCGACCAGGAACAGGCTCAGGCAACACGTCGCGAGGATCGCCAGACGGTGGCGGCGGGACAGCTCAGGCACAACCTCCAGCTTTCCCGGCGATCATTGATCAGGCCAACCAACGTGTTCGATCCCTCAGCGGGCCCGCACCGACCCGATCGTCGACGGCTTGCTTTCCCGCTCGGCCGAGACCGCGGTGACGTAGTAGTCGTACTGATGACCGAGGGCCAGCCCGTTCCGTCCCCACGCCATCTCCCGCGATCCGGACGAGACCCGCTGGAAGTCACCGCCGGCCGTCGAGTCGCGGAGGTAGACGCGGTACTCGCTGCTCTGGGGCACGCGGTCCCAGGCCAGCAGCAGCCCGCCGTGCTGCGCCAGTGCCTTCACGTCCGTCGGCGCGGCCGGCACCGGCGGCTTCGGTATCGACCCGAACACCCGGCCGAACGCGTACGTCCCGGCCAGCCGGTTCACGAACCGGCTGGCGAGGAAGTACTCGCCGGCCTGGGTCGGGTGGGTGCCGTCGTAGGTGTCGATGTCCCGGTTCCACCCGGTTCGCAGATCGACGACGCTCACCAGCGAATCGCTCGTGGTGCGCGCCGCGGCGATGCCCGCGATCCGTACCGACAGCTGCGCCATGATGCTCAGAGCGACGTCGTGGTGCCCGTCCGGCTGGCCGAGCAGGATCTGCGCCCGGGGGTTGGCCGCCTGGATCTCGTCGACGATCCGTTCCAGGTCGGCGGCGGCGTCCGCCGCGCTGCTGCCGTGCAGCGGGTGGGTGTCGTTCGTGCCCAGGTCGACCAGCACGACGTCCGGACGCTCGGTCACCATCAGCCTCGGCACCCAGCCCACGACCGTCTCGGCGGTGACCCCGGCCTGCGAGTCGTGCTTGCTGGCCCACTCGGTGTGCGGCACCGCGTAGTCGCCGGTCCAGGTCTCGGTATTCGATCCCACCCAGGTCGGGTGCGACGACGGATCGAGCTTCTGCCAGGCCCAGTACCGCCAGGTGTGGTCACCGATCGCCCCGGCCGTGATGCTGTCACCCAGCGTCATGATCCGGGTGCCCCGGTCGGTCAGACACGGGAAGCTCGTGGTCGCGTCCGCGAACCAGCGGCGGCAGCCGTTGCCGTTGAACTGCCAGCCGCGGTCGGCGCTGACCAGCTCCTCGACGTCCGGCCCCTCGGACCCGACGGTTCCGGTCACGCAGTCGGACTTCCGGCCGCACTCGCCGAGCGTGCGCCGGGCGACGGTCAGCGTCGCGCCGATCGGTTCACCGCTCCCGGCCGGGATGTCGGTCGTCACCGTGTAGTCCCGCCCCGGGTGCAGCTTCCCGGGGTTCGAACTGCCGATCCGCACGAGCGTCTCGGTGCAGGTCCGTCCCTCGCCCACGGCCACGTACGGCTGAGCTTCCTTCGGTAATCCGCGGACGCTCGACGAGCCGACGCCGCCGGCGGGCTCGACCGTCCAGCCGGTGGCGGCGCCGCACGGACCGATCGTCCGTACCGCGAGGCGCAGTTCCAGCGCCCGGCCGTCGAGCCGGTCGAGTTCGGCCCGGGTGCGGAAGCGGAAGCCGATCGCGATGTGCTCCCGGGCGCCGCGTTTCGTCATCACGAGGCGGCCGGACTCCGGGGCCCAGGCCGCGCCGCCGTCGGTGTTGAACCCGTAGCGCTCCGCGGCCGGCTCACCCGGCTTCGGCTCGCGGTTGCGCAGCGTCCACACCAGCAGCGTCGTCACGATTCCGAGCACCACGACAACGGCTACGACGACCGTCACCGGACGGCTTCTCCCTACCGCGCGCATGCGCCTCCCCAGAAGCATCGCTGCGAACACGGTAGAGCGGAGGAAGCCCTGAGTGGACAAAACTAACGGTGTCTTATCAGTCGCAACTGCGCGGTGATGTCGTCCCCGCTGTCGAGTCCCGCACCGGGATCCACTGCGAAACCATTCACCATCAGGGACGATGCGAGGAGGCCCGGGGGCGGGCCGGTACGGATCCGGTGGGGGAAGCAGTGGAGAAGTGCGTCTCCTTCGATGGAGTTTCTCTGGCGTACCAGCAGTGGGCGGGAAATGCGGAGTTACCGCCGGTAGTTCTGCTGCACCGATTCGGCGCGGATTCCGCGCTGACCTGGATTCCGTCCGGGGTCGTCGGTGCGCTGGTGCGAGCGGGGCGGACGGTCGTCGCGCTCGACGCCCGGGGCCACGGCGGTTCCGACACGCCGCACGGGGTGTCCCACTACGGCGAGCGGACGATGGCGCGGGACGTGTCGGTGCTGGTGGACGAATTGAAAGTGGACGCCGTAGACCTGCTCGGCTACGGGATGGGCGCGATCGTGGCCGTGCTGAACGCGGTGGCCGACACCCGGGTCCGCCGGTTGGTGGCGGGCGGCGCCGGCGTCGTCGAGGTCGGGGGCGTCGATACCCGGGTGTGGAACCGGCAGCGACTTCTCGAAGCGCTCCGCCTCAGCGCGGGCCGCCTCAGCGCGGGCCGCCTCAGCGCAGGCCGCCTCAGCGCAGGCCGAGGTGCGTGCTGACCGCGGTGAGCGCGGTGCGGTACGCGGCTGCGGCGGATTTCTCGTCGGGGTAGTGCCCGGCGAGCTCGAAGCTCACGACGCCGTGCGCGACCGCCCAGAGCAGGTTCGTCGGATCGACGTCCGGCTCGGGAACCCGGTCGCCGCCACCGAGCGCCGCGACCGACTCGCCGAGGACGTCGAACGCGCGCTTCGACTCGGCCAGGGCTTCGGCCGACGGCGTGAAGCCGGGGATCGCCTGGCCGAACATGACGCCGTAGTAGGCGCGTTCGGCCAGCGCGTTCTCCCGGTACGCCAGGGCGGTCGCGGCGAGCCGCTCACCCGGGTCGTCGCCGGCCGCGTCCACGGCCGCGACCAGACGGGCCCGCAGGCGCGCGAACCCCTCCCGGTACAGCGCTTCGGCGAGCCCGTCCTTGCCGCCGAACATCGTGTACAGCACGGTTGTCGAACAGCCGATCTCGCCGGAGATCTTCCGCATCGTCAGCGCCTGCGGCCCCTCGCTGACGAGCAGCGCGCCGGCCGCGTCCAGCACCGTGCGGCGCAGGGCGTCCTGTCCGGCGGCCTGGGCACGCTGGTAAGGAGTGGTCATTCGTCGGCTCCGGTCGGCAGCGGGCGGTGGAGTGGGATACCGGCCTCGGCGAGCTCGCTGGCCAGCGCGAAGTATTCCTCGCCGAACGGGTCGACCCCGCGCCGCGGCATCGCGCCCCTTCGGAGTGCGACGTTGTGGGGTGCGGCGGCGGCCGCGGCGGCGAAGTGCCGCTCGGCGGCGTCCCCCTGGTCGTGGTCGGCCAGCCAGGCCGCGAGCCGGGTCTCGGCCCGGGCGCGCTGGTCGTCCGCGGAGGGCAGCCGCAGGTGCTCCCGCACCTGCTCGGGCGTCAGCCCGGCGTCGCCGTCGCGGACCCACCGGCGGAGCGCCTCGCCCGAGGCCTCGGCCGACAGGTGGTTCCAGTCCCGGAACGTGTCGGTGGCGGTCTGCGAGTCCTGCGGCCGGACGAGCCGGCCCTCCTCGTCCAGCCAGACGACCGTGGGGACGTTGACGATGTCGAACGCGTCCGCAGCCACCCCGTCGACGTCGACCAGCGCGGGATGGGTGGTGTGCGCCTCGGCGTGCCAGGGCGCGGAGTCGGCCGGTTTCGCGTCCAGCGCGATCGTCACGACGGTGAAGTTCTGGTCCGCCTGGTCGGCGTGGCGCTCCTGCCAGGCGGGCAGGTCGTAGCGGCAGCCGCACCAGGAGGCCCAGAACACCAGCGCGACCTTCGTGCCGCGGAGGCCGCTGAGGGCGAACGGCGTGCCGTCCAGCGTCGGGAGCGTGAGCTCGGCGGCGGTGGCGCCGGTCAGCTCCCGCGCCCGGGTACCGGCGTCGGACGTGGTGGCCAGAGTTCTGGTCGGGACGTCGACCGCGGCGACGAGCCCGGCCAGTGCGGCGAACCGCACGACGTCCAGACCGTCGTCGGTCTCCAGGTCGGCGGTGCGGAACCGGGGGATGCAGGCGTCGCCCCGGCACCAGCCCGGTGCGTCGCGGTGCCAGCCGAGCACGTCCTGGGCGAGGTCGGCCCGGAGCGTTCCGGCGCTGTCCACCTGCGCGCGCAGGGTCGAGGGGGTGTCGCTGCCGAGAACCGTCCACGAGTCCATGCACTCGACAGTAACAATGTTACTAATCTAGAACAACGTTTTTTGTACCTGGAGCCCGAACGACTCAGGCAGTTGACAGGAGCGCCGATGAGGAATTGCGACGCGTGATCACGATCACGGCTGATTGCTACCGACGCGCAACTCGAGGAGCTCGAGAAATGGCTGAGTCGACGGTGGAAGCGCGCCGCGCCGGCGGCTTCGCGTTCCGGCACCTGCCGGTCGCCTGGAAGCTGCGCACGCTCGCGGCGCTCGTCTGCGTATTGCTGCTGGCCGTGGGGCTGGTAGGCCTGTATCAGCTCGGCAACACGCAGGACCGGCTGAAAACGCTCTACCGGGACAATCTGCAGAACGTCCTGCTGATCGACCGGATCGGCATGGACTTCGCCGACGCTCGGCGGGAGTTGCTCAACCTGGCGCTCTCCCAGTCGGCCGCCGACACGGACAAGGCCGCGGCCAAGATGCAGGAGTCGATGCGGGAGCTCAACTCCCGGTTCGCCCAGTTCGCGAAGACGGACGCCGGGAGCGGCGCGGACGAGCGGAAGACGTTCGCCGCGGCGTGGACCGACTGGCAGAAGGTCGTGACCGACAAAGCGGTGCCGCTGGCCCGGACGAACAACTACGCCGCGTTCAATCAGCTGCGCGCCTCGACGACGACACCGCTGGCGAACACCGCGAACGGCGCGCTCAACCAGCTCGCCGCGCTGGAAGCGCAGGATGCGAAGGACTCGCTCGATGCCGCGGCCACCGCGTACTCCACGGCTCGGGTGCTCACGATCGGCCTGATCGTCGTCGCGCTCATCGTCACGTTCGTGGTCGTCCAGCTCATCACCCGATCGATCGCACGGCCGCTGCGTCAGACCGTGCAGGTCCTCGACGGGCTCGCCGAAGGACGCCTCGACCAGCGGCTGGAAGTCGACAGCCGCGACGAGGTCGGACAGATGGGCGGTGCGCTGAACACCGCGCTGGAGAAGCTCTCCGAGACCGTCGGCACCGTCATCGATTCCACCGACCAGCTGAACAGTGCGTCCAGCCAGATCAGCGGAGCCTCCCAGTCGCTGTCCCAGGCCGCGACCGAACAGGCCGCCAGCGTCCAGGAGACCACCGCGAGCATCGAACAGATGGGCGCGGGCATCACGCAGAACAGCGAGAACGCCGGCGTCACCGAGGGCATCGCGACGAAGGCCGCCGCGGATGCCAACGAGGGCGGCAGCGCCGTGCTGCAGACCGTCGAGGCGATGAAGCAGATCGCGAACAAGATCTCGATCATCGACGACATCGCGTTCCAGACGAACATGCTGGCGCTCAACGCGACGATCGAGGCCGCCCGCGCCGGTGAGCACGGCAAGGGCTTCGCGGTCGTCGCCACCGAGGTCGGCAAGCTCGCGGAGCGCAGCCAGGTCGCCGCGGCCGAGATCAGCGAACTGGCCGCGGGCAGCGTGCACACCGCCGAGCGAGCCGGCTCCCTGCTGCAGGAGATCGTCCCGAGCATCACCAAGACGTCCGACCTCGTGCAAGAGATCGCGGCGGCGAGCAGCGAGCAGTCGTCCGGCGTCCGCCAGATCGACACCGCGATGAACCAGATCAGCAAGATCACCCAGCAGAACGCCTCCTCCAGCGAGGAGCTAGCCGCGACCGCGCAACAGATGTCCGCGCAGACGGCGCAGCTGCTGGACGTCATGGGGTTCTTCCGGACGTCGGGCACACGGCGGCGGACACCCGCGCTGGCGTACGGCGGCACCTACAGCGCGGCCGCGACGCCGAAGGCGAACGGGGGGCCGCGGCTCACGCCGGCCGGTGCGCTGCCGGCCGGGTCACGCTCCGGGAACGCCGGCGCGAGCGACATCGACGACAGCAAGTTCGACCGGTTCTGAGGGTCGTTCACCCAGCAGGGACATCCACTCGGGGAGACAGCGGTGAGCAGTACGTCCACGGCGCAGCAGGTGGGCTCAGCCGTCGAATCCGACCGCTACCTGCGCTTCACGCTCAACGGTGAGCTCTATGCGCTGAACATCTTCAACGTCACCGAGATACTGGAGCACCGCCGGCTGACGCCGGTCCCGATGATGCCCGACTTCATCCGGGGCGTGATCAACCTGCGCGGACGGGTGGTGCCGGTCATCGATCTGGCCATCCGATTCGGCCGGGGCGTCACGACGATCGCACGTCGGACCTGCATCATCATCGTCCGCATCGCGAATCCGGTAGCCGACACCGCTGACGAGGAGCAGGCCGACGCCGGTACGCAGGACATCGGGATACTCGTGGACGTCGTCAACAAGGTCGTGCGGCTCTCGCCCGACCAGATCGAGCCGGCGCCCGCGTTCGGCGCAGGCATCCGAGCCGACTACATCAGCGGCATGGCCAAGCGAGAGAACGACTTCGTGATCGTGCTCGACGTCAGCCGGGTGCTGTCGATCGCCGACATGGTCAGCCTGCAGACCGCGGCGAGCGATCCGGCCGCCGCCGAGGCCGCCGCCCGGAATGCGCCCTCGTCATGACGGTCCTCACCGGTTCGCCGCGGGCGATCAGCCCGGAGGAGTTCCAGGAAATCAGCGACCTGCTGCGGCGACGAACCGGCATCCGGCTCTCCGTCGGGAAGGAATCGCTGGTGATGGGCCGCCTCGACAAGAGGCTGCGCCAGCTGGGCATCGCGACCTACCGGGAGTACCTCGAACTGCTGCGACAGCCGGAGGAGCCGGAACTCAACCAAGCGATCGACCTGTTGACGACGAACGAGACGTTCTTCTTCCGGGAACCGCGCCACTTCGACTTCCTGCGCGAGGAGGTGCTGCCCCGGCACCCGGGCAACCGCCCGTTCCGGCTGTGGAGCGCGGCCAGCTCCAGCGGCGAAGAGGCCTACACCGCCGCGATGGTGCTGGCCGAGGGATTGTCCGACGCGGCCTGGGAGGTCGTCGGCACGGACGTGTCGGCCCGGGTCGTGGCCAGCGCTCAGCGTGGCGTCTACCCGATCGAGGCCGCGGAACGGGTGCCGCTGCCGTTGCTGCGCAAGTACTGCCGGAAGGGCCGCGAGGAATACACCGGCCTGATGGCGATCGCCCCCGAGCTGCGGGCCCGGACCACGTTCGTGCGGGCGAACCTGATGGAGAACCTCACGGGCCTGGGCCGGTTCGACGTCATCTTTCTCCGCAACGTGATGATCTACTTCGGCGCCGACACCAAGATCGCGCTGGTCGAGCGACTCGAGGAGATGCTGCAGCCGGGCGGTTACCTGATCGTCAGCCTGTCCGAGACGCTCAAAGGCATCTCGTCCCGGTTGAAGATGGTCGAGCCCTCGGTGTACGCCCGTGTTTAGCGCGGACGACGTGATCCTCAACCCCGGTGACTTCTACTTCGGAGCCGCCGGCACCCGGATCCGCACGTTGCTCGGGTCGTGCGTCTCGATCTCGATGTGGCACTCGCGGCTGCACGTCGGCGGGATGTGTCACTACATGATCCCGGGGCGTCGCGGGTCCGGTCACCAGTTGTCCGGGCGCTACGCCGACGAGGCCGTGCAGATGTTCCTGCGGGAGATCGATCGGCACGGCACGAGGCCGTACGAGTACGAGGTCAAGATGTTCGGCGGCGGCCACCAGTTCCCGGGCGGCAATCGGAGCCGGGTGATGGACATCCCCAGTCAGAACATCGAGACCGGGCTCGCACTGCTGGAACACCACGGCTTCGAGCTGATCGCGACCCACCTGGGCGGCACCGGCGCCCGGCACATCCTGTTCGACCTGGCCGACGGCGGGGTGTGGCTGAAGCACACCGGCCGCACCGTCGCCGACGACTACCTGCAGCAGGAGCGGTCGGCGTGACGCAGCGACGGATCGGGGTGCTGATCGTGGACGACTCGGCGGTCGTTCGCCAGACGCTCTCGGCCCGGCTGGCCGACCATCCCGACATCGACGTCCTCGGGGCGGCGGCCGACCCGATCTTCGCCATGGAGCGGATGAATCGCGCCTGGCCGGACGTCGTCGTCCTGGACATCGAGATGCCACGGATGGACGGGATCACGTTCCTCAAGCGGATCATGGCCGAGCGTCCGACGCCGGTCGTGGTCTGTTCGACGATGACGACACGCGGAGCCGAAACCACCGTGGAAGCGCTGGCCGCCGGGGCGGTGAGCGTCATCCCGAAGCCGACCAGCGGCCTGAAGCAGTTCATCCAGGACGAGGGCGGGGACATCGTCGCGGCGGTGAAGGCGGCGGCCGCCAGCAACCTGCGCCGGGCCACGATGGCCGCCCGGGTGACGATGCCGGCTGAGCCGGTCGAATCGTCCTTCCCGGTCAGCGGGCGGAGCCTGCCGACGACGACCGACCGGGTGGTGGCGATCGGCACGTCCACCGGCGGCACCCAGGCGCTCGAAGTCGTGCTGACCACGTTGCCCCGGGCGATCCCGGGCATCGTGATCGTCCAGCACATGCCGGAGAAGTTCACCGCGGCGTTCGCGTCCCGCTTGGACGGCCTGTGCGAGGTGGACGTCGCCGAGGCGGTCGACGGCGAACGGGTGTTGCCCGGACGGGCGTTGGTCGCACCCGGGGGACGCCACCTGGAACTGCGACGCGACGGCGCGCAGTATCGCGTCCGCGTGTTCGACGCGCCCCTGGTCAACCGGCACCGACCGTCGGTCGACGTGTTGTTCCGCTCGGTGGCCAAAGCCGCCGGACGGAACGCGCTCGGCGTCATCATGACCGGCATGGGCGACGACGGTGCCCGCGGCCTGCTCGAGATGCGCCGCGCCGGCGCCGTCACCGTGGCCCAGGACGAGGCCACCAGCCTGGTGTACGGCATGCCGTTCGAGGCGGTCCGGCTCGGTGCCGCCGAGCAGGAGGCACCGCTGTCGGCGATCGGTGAGGTGATCCGCAAACATGGCTGAGTTGCTGGTAGCGCTGGTGTCGGCGGCGCTGGGTCTCGGGATCGGGTACGGCGTGTGGGGGCGTCGGAGCCGGTCGGCGACGGTCGTCGCGGCCGAGCCGTCGGTGAGCCGGTACCACCACAGCGTCGTCGACTTCGCCGGTGCGGTGGCGCCGGTCTGGTCGGCCCAGGTCGACACCACGCGGACGCAGATGGAGAGTGCGATCAGTGGGGTGACCGAGCAATTCGCCGGGATCGTCGACAACCTCGACACCGTGCTCGAATCCTCCGCCGGCGTGCTGCACGGCGACTCGGCGGCGGTGTTCGACCGGAGCCGCGAGCGACTGGGCGACGTCGTGGACACGCTGGAAGGCGCCGTCGCGATGAAGCGGCAATCCCTCGACGAGCTCAGGTCGTTGATCGGCCTCAACTCCGAGCTCAAGCAGATGGCGTCGGAGGTCACCGCGATCGCGTCCCAGACGCACCTGCTCGCTCTCAACGCGGCGATCGAGGCCGCGCGAGTCGGCGCCGCGGGCGCCGCGTTCGGCGTCGTCGCCCTGGAGGTCCGGCATCTGGCCGAGCGCTCGGTCGACACCAGCAAGCGGATCACCGACAAGGTCGCGAGTGTCGGCACCGCGGTCGGCTCCGTCATCGCCGCGGCCGAGGAGGGGGCCGAGCGGGAGGACCTCGCGGTCTCGCACGCCAACAGCGATGTCAACGAGGTGCTCGAGAACCTCCGGTCGGTGGTCAGTTCGTTCCAGGAGTCTTCCGGCTCGCTCGAGGCGGCAGCGATCAGCATCCGGGAGCGGATCGCGCAGTCGCTGGTCGACCTGCAGTTCCAGGACCGGGTCTGCCAGGTGCTCGAACACCTCCGCGACAGCATCGACCAGCTCCCGGCCGCCGTCGCGGACGCGCCCACCGGGCCGGACGGCGAGCCTCTCCCGTTGGACGCTCAGGCCCTTCTCGACGCGCTGGCCGCCGACTACACGATGGAAGAGGAGTGGCGGGCACACCGGACCGGGGATGCCGCCGAGCAACGAGAGTCCGAGATCACGTTCTTCTGACCGGGGGAATCACGAATGGCCAAAACGATACTGATCGTCGACGACTCGGCCTCGGTTCGGCAGGTGGTCTCGATCGCCCTCAAAGGCGCCGGGTACGACGTGGTCGCCGCGGTCGACGGCAAAGACGCACTGTCGAAGCTCGACGGCCAGCGCATCCATCTGGTCATCTCCGACGTGAACATGCCGAACATGGACGGCATCACGTTCGTCACCGAACTGAAGAAGCTCGCGGCGTACAAGTTCACCCCGGTGATCATGCTGACCACCGAGTCCCAGGACGACAAGAAGAAGGCCGCGCAGGCCGCAGGCGCCAAGGCGTGGGTGACGAAACCGTTCCAGCCGCCGCAGATGCTGGCCGCAGTCTCGAAGCTGATCGCGCCGTGACCCGTGTCGACCTCGACGGCGAACTGACGATCGTCACCGCGGCGGACACCCGGGACCGGCTCCGTCCGTTCCTCGTCGCCGGCCCGGTGGAGATCGGGCTGGCCGGGGTGACCGACATCGACACCGCGGGTTTGCAGCTCCTGCTGGCCGCCCGGCGGTCGGGTGAGGGTCCGGTGACGCTCGCCGACCCGAGTCCGGTGGTCAGCGATCTGTTCACCTTCACCCGGCTCACCGAGGAGTTGGAAGCACGATGAGCACCGACGACGAGTACGGCGGCGCACTCGACGTCTTCCTGACGGAGGCGCGGGACCTGGTTCAGGACGTCGAACAAGGCATCCTGCGGCTGGAGGGCGGCCCGGTGGAGGCCGACACGGTCAACGCGCTGTTCCGGGCCGTCCACACGCTGAAAGGCTCGTCCGGCATGTTCGGGCTGGACCACATGGTGCAGTTCACCCACGTGATCGAGACCCTGCTGGATCTCGTGCGACAGGGCGAGCTCGCGGTCACCCCCGACCTCGTCAGCGCGCTGCTGCCGTGCGGCGACCACATCCTGCACCTGGTCGAGTCCGTCGCTCAGGGGCGGCCGGAGGCGACGCCGGACGACCTCAGCACCTCGGAAACGCTGCTGAGCCGCCTCGAACCCTTTTTGCCCGGTGGCACCGAGGCGGTGCCGCCGCCGGCTCCGGAGCCCTCCACCCAGGAGGTGCGGGCCTGGCACCTGAGCCTGGGTTTCGGACCGGACACCCTGCGCAACGGCATGGACCCGTTGGCATTCGTCCGCTACCTCTCGTCGATCGGCGAGGTCACTGATCTCCGCGTTCTGGCCGAGGAGCTGCCGCCGATCGAGGAGCTGGATCCGGAGACGTGTCATCTCGGCTTCGAGGTCGAGGTCGCCACGGCCCTGCCGAAGGCCGACATCGAGAGCGTGTTCGAGTTCGTCCGGGAGGACAGCGAAATCCGGATCACTCCGGCAACCACGCAGGTCGACGCGTACGTCCGGCTGATCGGGACTCTGCCGGAGAGCGATCGAATCGGTGACATCCTGATTCGCAGCGGCGCGGCGACCGAACGCGAGATCGCCGACGCGATGCGCCTGCAGCAGGAACGTTCTCGAGGTTCGAGCGCGCTGGTCCCGCTCGGGGAACTGCTGGTCGAGGAGAACATCGTCCCGAGGGCGGTGGTCGACGCGGCTCTGCGCAAGCAGCGCAAGACCGGTGAGGCCCGGGCTCAGCAGGACACCCAAACACTCCGGGTGGACGCCGCCCGTCTCGACCGTCTGATCGACCTGGTGGGCGAACTGGTGATCGCCCAGGCCAGCGCCGGAGTCCGATGCCTCGCCGAGGATGCCGAACGCTCGGGCGTCGCCGAGGCGCAGGGCGAGGTGATGCGGCTGGTCGAAGAGGTCCGGGACAGCGCGTTGTCGCTCCGGATGGTGCCGATCGGGACGACGTTCCGCCGATTCGAGCGCGTCGTGCGGGACGTCGGCGTCGAACTCGGGAAAGACGTCGGCCTGGTCGTGACCGGCGGTGACGCCGAGGTCGACAAGGCGCTGGTCGAGCGGATCGGTGATCCGCTCGTGCACCTCGTGCGCAATTCGCTCGACCACGGGATCGAAGCTCCGGCCGATCGATTGCGGCGGGGCAAGCCGCAGCGGGGGACGCTCCGGCTCAACGCGTTCCACGACGCCGGGAGCGTCGTGATCGAGGTCGCCGACGACGGCCGCGGCCTCGACCGCGACCGCATCCTGGAGCGGGCGATCGAGCGCGGGCTGGTCGACCCCGGCGCGGTGCTCAACGACGCGGAGGTCTACGAGCTGATCTTCGAGCCCGGCTTCTCGACCGCGGTGACGGTTTCGAACCTCTCGGGGCGTGGCGTCGGGATGGACGTCGTCCGCCGTAACGTCACCGCGCTGCGCGGGACCATCGAGGTCGAGACCGCGCTCAGCGTCGGCACCACGATGCGGATCCGGCTGCCGCTGACGCTGGCCATCATCGAGGGATTCCTGGTCGGAGTCGGCTCGCGGTACTTCATCATTCCGCTCGATCGGGTGACCGAGTGCGTCGAGCTGCCGCCCGGCGAGGCGGGGGTCATGGATCTTCGCGGCGAGGTGCTTCCGTTCATCCGCCTCCGGACGGTCTTCGGCATCGAAGGACAGCCGGCCCGGCGGCAGAGCGTCGTCGTCGTGGAACAGTCCGGGCAGCGGACCGGGCTGGTCGTCGACGCGTTGATGGGTGAGTTCCAAACCGTGATCAAGCCGCTCGGGCCGTTGTTCGCCCGCGCGGAGTGCATCAGCGGCGCGACGATCCTCGGGAACGGCGAGGTCGCGCTCATCGTGGACGTGGGACCGCTGATCGCGGGCCAGACCGAGCGCGAACGGGCGCGGCACGCCGACGCGGTCGCGTAGCTCAAGCCGTCGCCGGGAGGGTGTCCTTCCGCCGGGCGGACGCGGAGCGGGCCGCCCGCAAGGAATCCGCGCTGAAGACGAGGAGCGCCAGCCAGACGAGCGCGAAACCGGCCCAGCGTGCGGGCGGCATGTGCTCGCCGAGGATCAGTACGCCGACCAGGAACTGCAGGACCGGCGTCAGATATTGGAGCAGGCCGATCGTCGACAGCGGCACCCGGTTGGCGGCGGCCGCGAAGGCGAGCAGCGGACCGGCGGTGAGGGCACCGGAGAGCACCATCAACGCGGTGTGGCCGGCCGAGACGGTCCCGAACTCGGCGTCGCCGCTCCACGTCAGCCAGGTCAGGTAGCCCAGCGCGGGGAGGAGCAGCACCAGCGACTCGACCGTGAGGCCCTCGACCGCCGGAGCCCCGGCGACTTTCTTGATCAGCCCGTACAGCCCGAAACTCACCGCGAGCGTGAGCGCGATCCAGGGCGGGCGCCCGTAGTCGACGGTCAGGACGACGACCGCGACCGCGCCGATCGCCAGCGCGACCCACTGCAGCCGGCGCAGACGTTCGTGCAGGAGGACGACGCCGAACAGCACCGAGATCAGCGGGTTGATGAAGTACCCGAGGGCGGTCTCGACAACCCGCGACGAGTTGACGCCGTAGATGTACGTGTACCAGTTGACGGCGATCAGGACGGCGCCCAGCGCGAGCAGGCCGAGCGTCCGGGCGCCGGCGGTGCGGAACCACCGAAGGCGCCGCAGGACGAGAATGAGCACGCTGACCGTGACCAGCGACCAGACGATCCGATGAGCCAGGATCTCCAGTGGCCCGGCCGGCTTCAACAGCCGGAAGTAGAGCGGGAACGCGCCCCAGGCCACGTAGGCGGCCAGCCCGTAGAACAGGCCTTTTCGCTGATCAGTCACGTGCTCCGACAGTACCTAGCCGACCGTCCAGGTGTCGTTGCCGTGGAGGAGGTTCTGGAGGTTGCCGCTGCCGTGTTGTTGGGCGGTGTCGAGTTGGGCGGCCATTTCTGTGTCGTAGGTGGGGCGTGTGATGTCGCGGAAGACGCCGATGGGGGTGTAGCGGA
>NZ_JBITDV010000012.1:0-84621 GCF_044454545.1 Cryptosporangium sp. NPDC051539
CCGTGGGGAGGTCCATGCGAGCATGGACCCCGGCGGACGCCGCGGGCGAAGCTTGTAATCGGGCGGTTAGGGGTTCAAGTCCCCTCACCAGCTCTGTTCTGACCTGGGAGTTCGTGGTTTCGAGCAGTGCGCCTCTGTCGCCGAGAGGTCACGCGACGCTTCGTTAGGGCCTTTGCGGCGTCCTTGAGCGCGTCTTCCTGCGGGTGCACGTAGGTGCGCATCGTGAAGGCTGCGTCGGCGTGGCCGAGCCAGGCGGCGATGACGGCCACCGGCACGCCCTGGAGGTGGAGCAGGGTGCCGCAGGTGCGCCGGGCGTCGTGCGCGGCCGGCGACCTTCTTGTCCGTTGTCTGCCGCCTCGTGCCCGCTTCAGGACGTCGATCAGCTCGTCGGTGACCGGGAGGGTTCGGCCGCCGCTCTCGGACTTCGGGTCTGATTCCGTGGCGTCGCCGTCGACCGAGACGCGGGCTGCCCTGACGGTGAGCGTGCGCTTGCGGAAGTCGGTCGCTGCCCAAGTCTGCGGCGAGCGGTCGACCAGTTCGGCGACGTTCCGCGCCACGGTGCCCTGGTTGATCGCGTCGTCGAGGATTTGACCGAGCGTGAAGAGCATCGGGTAGACGGTGCGTGCTGTTCAGGGGCGTCGCGGCTTGCCGTCCGCCCGCGGGATCGAGCCGGCCTGTAGCTCAGCGACAAGCTTGACGAGGTGCTGCTTCAAGGGCCGGCCTGCGGCCGGTCGGCGCGCGCCGACGACTATCTCGCTCTTCAGCGCATCGTTCACGCACCGGCCGGGCTCTTGCGGCCACCGTGCCGACCGAACGCCTCTACGTGCTCAGCCTCGGAAGCCAGCAAGGCAACCGACGCGTCCACTGGCACCTCGCACCGCTCCTGCCCGGAGTGCCCTATGCCGAACAGCAACTCGCCGCGGCTCTCCTTCGACCGCGGATACATCCAAGTCCCGGATGAGGAGACGGCCAACCTCGCGGACCGACTGCGCGACCCCCGACGCCCCCCGCTCTCCGGAGGGTGGGTCGACGGCAGACGCGATGAGGACGGTTCGTGGTGAACTACACGCGTGCGAATCACGGTCGACGCCGAAGCCAACGCGGCCTACGTCGAGATAGCCCCCGACGTCCAGGACGGGGACGCGGTCGAGCAAGTCGTCATCGAGCGGCCGGAACGCGGCGACGTGGTGCTCGACTTCGACGCCGCCGGCCACCTTCTGGGCGTCGAGATCATCGGCGCCAACGAGCTTTTGCGGCGCTCTGTTCTCGCAAAAGCGGAGCACCTCTAGCCGACGGCCGCCGTGCCATTTGCAAGGGAAATCGAGGGTCAACCACGGTCAACGACGGACACCTCGCGTCGCAGGTCAGGGCCC
The DNA here is from genome assembly GCF_044454545.1 of Cryptosporangium sp. NPDC051539. Classification (NCBI taxonomy): domain Bacteria; kingdom Bacillati; phylum Actinomycetota; class Actinomycetes; order Cryptosporangiales; family Cryptosporangiaceae; genus Cryptosporangium; species Cryptosporangium sp. NPDC051539. Next base: position 1,374 of record NZ_JBITDV010000012.1, read on the forward strand.
GTGACGGCCACGGCGGTACCGGTTCCCAGCTGACAGTGCGAGTTCGATCCTCGTCACCCGCTCCACGGACTGCGGCCCAGGTCAGAGGATACGTTCCTCCCAGCCTGGGCCGTCGTCGTTCCGGGGCCGAGGTCCCCTACGTGCCAATAGCCTGCGGGAACCAGTGCCCCGGCGGCCCCGTCGTCCGGCTCGTCGTCGGCCGAGCGACGGTCTCCCCGAACTGCTTGCCGAGAGCCTTCGCGATCGCCTGGTCGGCCCCGCTCGTCGCATGCTGGTAGATGATCGCGGCCCGCACGTTGGCGTGGCCCATGCGCGCCGGCAGGTCGCGGAGGCTGGCGCCGGTCGCTGCCGCGAGCGGATTTCCCGTGTGCCGGGTCGTGCAGGTGCAGTTCCGGGACGCCGATCGCCTGGACCGCCTTCTTCCAGCCGGACGCCTTGCCTCGGCCGGGACTGGCCGCGTCATCGTTCGCCAGCCGGCCGGGAGCTACCAGCCGGGCCAGGTCGCCGGGGCTTGCTGACCCCGAACGCCAACCCCAGGATCCCGAGCGTGACGACGGTCAGCAGCGCGCTGACCGTCGACCGCTCCAACCAGAACGGAAGCTCCGGCGGCACGGGCGTCCAGGACGACCCGGTCGCGAAGTGGATGAGCGGTTCGGCCCCGAGCAACGCCGCCGCGGGCAGCGTCACCACGCCGACCCACAGCCCGCGCAGGTCCCGGCGGAGCAGCAGCCACCCGGCCACCGCGTTCGCGGCGAACAGGAACAACGGCGCCACCACCGCGAAGGCGGTCGGCGCCACCCAGATGTACGACCAGTAGCGGTCGAGGTCGAGGCGCAGAACCGGCACGATCGGCACGGCGGCGACGAACACCGGCACCCACCGTGTCACCCGGCCCGGACGCGACGGCAGCGCCAACGCGAGGACGCCGAGCGCCGCGTGCGGAAGGAGCACGATGAACGACGCAACCGAGGTGCTGAACCAGCCACCGTCCCGAATCGGGAGTGCGGCGGCCACCAGGCCCACCGGTTTGGCCACGACCATCAGCACGAGCGACGCCGCGATCAACCGCCGGCACCACCGGCCGGGGACGACGGCGAACACGACCGCCGCGGCCAACCAGGCGATCCAGGCGAACGCCGCCGGCGACTGGAAAACACGGGACGGGCCGACGGGCGGGTAGCCGTCGATCAGCGGCGTGAACTCGACCGCGAGCAGCCAGATCGTCGCCAGCGCCGATCCGGTAGCCAGCGCCAGCACCGCCGCGATCGACACCCCGCCGGTGAAGCCTGATGCTCGACGGGCCCGTAGGTGCTGACGCGCCCCGCCGACGAGCAGGTCGACGGTGTCCTGGGGGCTGAGCCGGCTCCGGTCGGGTCCGATTGTGTCCAGGTAGGTGCCGACGAGTTCGTCGCCCCGTTCGGCGCGGTAGTCCGCCGGGTAGGCGAACAGCAGCCGGCGGTACCGCCGTTCCAGGCGGTTTCGCTGTTCACGCTCGTTCATGCGAGCCCTCCCGCCGGGGCCCAACCCGACGCCTTCAGCCGGGCCGTCGCGGCGGCCAGGTTGCGACGCATCCGCTCGGTCTCGGCGCCGAGCACGTTCAAGCCTTCGTCGGTGAGCCGGTAGTAGCGACGGAGGCGCCCGTCCACGACCTCCTCGTGGTCGGGCGCCACCAGCCCGTCGTCGGAGAGCCGGTCGAGCGCGCCGTAGAGAGTGCCCGGCCGGAGGGTGATCCGCCCTTCGGAGAGCTCAGCCACCTCGGTGATCAGCCCATATCCGTGCAACGGCTCTCTGGCAAGCGCGGTGAGGATCAAGAATGTCGGCTCCCGCAACGGCGTTGTCATGCCGACCAATATATCGGCTACGAAGATATACCGCTAGCGAGTACACAGATTGCTGTAGGACCAGGTGAACGATCACGCCGATCGCGAGTCGGCGTCGGGAGAAGTGCGGCCAGGTGAACCCATGACCGCTTGGACCAGCGGGTAGCCACTCAGTAACGTCGCCATCCCCAGGTGTGGCCGTGGTTCACAACGACTGCGCGGCGCGGTCGACCAGCTTCTTGTCCGAAGCCGGCTGAAGCCGGGTGGGTCCGGAGCCGATGTCACCGAGATGCCGTACGGCGCGCGCTCAGGACCTAGGCGGCGTCCTGTCGGAGAGCGTCTCCGGGTGGATCGGCTGCTTCAGGGGCAGGCCTGCTTCAGGGGCAGCGGCGGGTGAATGCGTCCAGGTGGGCGAAACGGTCGGTGCTCAGCCAGTCGGTACCGTCCCGGTTGACGTCGCAGCCGGCGTCGTAGAGGCGGGTGGCGATCTTCTGCAGTGCGGCAGCCGTGCCGTCGATCCGGACGACGTTCAGCCCGCCGAAGTCCGAGAACGGCCGGAGCTGTCCGATCTCGATCATCAGCGTGCGTTTCGGGTAGAGCGCCATCGCCATGCCCGCCTCGAACAGCACGTTCGGCCGGGCCTGGCCGGTCGGCAGGCGCTCGTGCTCCCACTCGCGGTCGACGTGCAGGCTCGGGTGCAGCGACGCGCAGTCGTCCGGCGTGGCCAGGATGATCGCGGCCTGGATGTCGCGGAACGCCTCGTGCAGGGCGTCGATCAGCGACGGCATCATCTTCCCCGTCCGTTTCACGACCTCCTCCCAGTCCAGCGGGTGCAGGTCGAGCGCGCGCAGGAAGCCGTTCACGGCCTGACGGGCCTGGTTGTCGCGGCCGTGGACGACGAAGACGCGCCGCTTCTCAGAAGTCATGGAACATGCCCGGGTCGAGCCATTCGGATCCGGTGAGTCGCACGTCGCAGCGGGCCAGGGCCAGCCGCCCGGCCATCGTCCGTTTGCTGAGCTCGGTGTCGTCGAGCCGGATCGGCCGCCGGAGCTCGAGCCCCGGCGGGACGATCGGGGACCCGGCCTCGACGATCAGCGTCCGCCGGTAGCTCAGTGCGCCCAGCGCCAGGCCGATCCGCAGCGTCATCGGGTCGCCGATCGCTCTCGCTCCGGCGTCGACCGCTTCGAGGGTGCCGTTCTTCCAGGTCACGGACTCCGGGGTGAGGACGATCAGCGCCGCCTGCGCCAGTTCGAGGCCGGCGAGCAGAACGTCGATCTCGGACGGCGGCGCCTCCCCGAGGTGGTTGACGCACTCCTCGCGCTCCACCGGCCGCAGATCGAGCATGCGTAGCCAGTCGTGCACCCGGGCCCGCACCCGATCGTCGGGGCCACAGATGACCAGGACCTTCCGCGGGTCCCGCGGTCGCCGGGCGGGCTTCTCCGGCGGCTCGGGCGCGACGAGCGTGGTGCTGCCCTCCGCGATCGCCCGCAGCAGTCGGCGGCCCAGCGGGGGCAGCTCGGGGTCGCGCTCCTCCACCCAGGTCCAGGCCAGGAGCGGCGGTGACGCCACACCGAGAACGACCAGGTCCCAGACGTTCTCCGGCTCGAGCGGCTGCCACAGCGCGAGGCCGCTCGCGATCGGGCCGCCCTGCCAGCCGCGGACCTTCGGCAACTGCGCCTCGACGACCTGGCGGACCGCCGGTGGCCACTGGGCCAGGGCATCGTCGGGCACCACGCCCTGGAACGCGCGCGCGACCACCAGCGGGGCGTTCGGGACCGGGGAGACCAGCGACCACATGCGGCCGAGGTCGTCCCAGCCGGCCGCGCCCTCGTCCGCCGCCAGCACGATCGAGAGGTTCACCCAGTCGTCCACGATCCGCACGACGGCCTGGTGCAGGGCGTCCGGACGCTGCTGTGCGCAGACGAGGCCGTTCCCGGCGGTCAGCCGATCGGCCGGCGGGAGCCGGACCGGAACCGGGTCTCCGGACGGCAGGACGACCGGTTCGGTGACGCCGAGCAGGTCGCGGCAGCGCCGCCAGACCTGCCTGATCTCGTCGTATCCGACGGCCGCGTCCGGGCCGGCGAGCGGCGCGAACGCATGGATCACCAGTTGCTGGTCAACGACCGCCGTCACCGTCACCTCCTGGACCTTTCAGCCGGCCGGCCAGCTCGGCGACGCGGTCGCGAACGGCCGGCGTCGCCGGCTCGCCCGGCGCCGCGCCGATGCGCCCCTCCCGGAATCGGGTGAGCCCGTAGAGCGCGACGATCGCCGCCGTGAACGCCGGCTCGTCACCGCCGGCGACCGCGCTCAGCGCCGAAGCCAGCGCCGGCTCGATCCGCGTCCACCGATCGGCGGGCAGCCGACGCCCGGGCAACGGCACGACGATGCGCAGCATCTCGTCCACCAAGTCGGCCGGAAGAGCCACGCGCCGGACACCGCCGCGCCAGAGCCAGGCCGCGCGGCGGTATTGCTTGTTCTCGACCTCACAGCTCTCGAACTCCTCGGGGCCCACCCCGTCGAAGCCCTCGCCGACGACCTGCTGGTAGAGCGGGTCGGAGAGCAGCGCGGCCAGTTCGAGCCCCGGGTCGGCCTTGAGGGCGTTGCGGAGCTCGTTGCTGTCGAGCAGGCGTCCGATCTCGATGATCGTTCCGCCGGCGTAGCCGATCGCGGCCTTGGAGAAGCCACCCATCGACACCGCGAGCCGCATGCGCAGACGGTCGTCGTGCGCGTCGTTGTCGGCGGCCAGCCGGGCCCGCCAGCCGAGCAGCAGCCGGGGCAGCGCCGTGGGCACCTCGATCCCGGCCGGAAGCACGACCATCATGCCGTCGCCGGCATCCTGACGGTCGGTCGCGGCGACCGGGACACCGATGTCGGTGACGACCTGCTCCACCAGCGTGGCGATCCGGTGCTGGACCTCGACCTGCTGGGGAGTGCTCCGCGTGCTGTAGCCGACGACGTCGATGCCGAACCCCAGCCTCTGCTCGACCTGGTCGGAAAGCTGGCGCAGGGCCGGAGCCGGTGGTGCGAGTACCGATCCGTCGGGGGCCGTCTCGGGCCGACGCTCGAACAGCCCGGCGTCCTTGGCGATCCGGCGCACGCTCTCGGTCTGCTCGCGGGTGATGTCCAGGAACTCGATGTCGTCGGCGAGCTGGGGTTTCAGCCAGCGCAGGAGCTTGGCGTCGGAGGGCAGCAGCTCGCCGATCGCGCTGGTCATGTTGTCTTCGGCGATCTCGACCGAGCGCCGGATCCGGCGCAGGTCGGCGCGGGTGCCCAGCAGGATCGCCTCGTCCCGCACGAGGTCGGCCGTGTCGTCGCTCGGCCGGCTCGTCCCCAGCGCGTCGCCGATCCGGTTCGCGTGGGTTTCGAGGCGACGGCTCAGCTCCTGCAGCGCACTGCCGTCGCCGCGGACGCGGGCGTGGAAGCGGAGCTTGGCCGCGTGCATCAGGTAGCGGGCCAGCGGCGGGAGCTCGACGCCGCCGGAGCTCCAGGTGAAGTCGCTCAGCTCGCTGTCGCGGCCCGGGTCGGCGAGCACGACCAGCCGGCGGTTGCCACCGTCCCTGGACTCGGGCGCGACCTCCCAGAGCGCGAACTCCCCGGCCTCCCCGGCCCGGCTGGGCCGCTGACGCCAGCCCGGGTCGTCGCCGGGGGCGGGCGGAAGGACCGCTCCGGCGTCGGCACCCCAGCTCGCGGAGTCGGTGCTCTCGGCCGGACGCTTGGCCTGGTAGATCACCGCCGACCCGAGAAGCGCGTCGATGCCGTCGACCGTCAGCTGCTGCCACCAGCGGGCGTACTCGCGCCACCCCAGCGGTGCCGCGGCGCCGATCCGGGGTTTGCGGTGATGGTCGGCGACCGGGGTGGCGAACACCAGCGACAGGTTGAGCACCTCGTGCTCGTGCCGCACGATCGCCTGGTAGTCGGCGACCCGGTCCTGCAGGCCGGCGAGTGCGTCGCCCTCGGCGCCGAGGGCGTCCGGCGGCGGGAGTTCGGTGGACAGCTCGGTGCCGGGAATCGACAGCGTCATGCCCAGCTCGGACCGGCACCGTTGCCAGATCTCGCTGATCTGGTCGAAGGCCTGCCCGGCGAGCGGGCCGCCGATCGGGGCGAAGAGGTGGGCGACGAGTTCCTGTTCAGGAAGGAATGGGCCCGGCATCGCCGACCTCCGGCTGCTCGGCCTGTCCTTTGTTGACGGTCAGAGCGTGCACCAGGGTGTTCTGCCGGTCGAGGACCTGCTCCGGCGCCCGGACGATCTCGGCCGTCCCGATCCGGTTCGCACGGACCGGTCCGTTGAGGTCGAGCTCGGCGACCGCCCGTCGGAGCCCCGGCCCGTCCGCGGAGCGGAGGGCCTCGTCCAGACGGTCGAGAATGGCTTGGACGTTCTCCCAGCGCTGCGGCGCGAGTTGCCATTCCACCACGTCGCCGAGCACGTCGAGCGCGTCCGCGATCGTTTCGTCGTCCAGTGTGGTGCGGGTGTGGCGGGGGTCCATGAGCGCACTGTAGTCAGGGGAATGCGGTGAGGCTTGGTGTACGTCGGCGTCCGGACGGTGGGGGTTGACGTCGGTTCGGGGGCAGGTTGGGTGGGTCGCCGGACGTGCGGGCACCGGCCGCCGCCGGCGAGCCGGCCGCTCTACGTCGGCATCTCGCCGAAGCTCCGCCCACCAAGGGCCGGCCGGCCGCCGAGTCGCCGAACTCTGCGGAGCCGAGTTCGTTACCACTACCGCGGCGGTGTCGACGCTGCGACTCACGCTCGGGGTCCTGCTTGCCGACCGGCTCGGGATCGGGCTGCGTCGAGTGGGCAGCGGGAAGCGATTCACATTCGGCAAGGTTGGTGAATCCCGCCTTACGGAATGGCTCGCCGACAATGCTCGCGTCGTCTGGATGGCGACCGCGGACGGTTGGAAGCTCGAGGAAAGGCTCATCCAGAGCTTCGGCCTACCGCTGAACCTGGACCAGAACCGGCACGGCAGTTTCCACCAGACGCTCTCGGCCCTCCGCGCAGCGCAGAAGGCACAGGCACGCGTGCTCCCGATCGAGAGCTGACAACCGTCAATCGTGTGCGCGTCGCCGTCACCGCGCCGACGGCGGCATCCGGACACTGCCGAACGTCCGACCGCCGCTGACGAGGCGCTGGAGCAGACGCCGGCAGGCCTCATAGCGTCCGTAGGAACGCCGCCACCTCCAGCAGATCGATCTGCCACCGATCGTCAGGGTGGACGACCACCCGTAACTCCCGTGCCACGACGCTCCGACGCGACCTCGCTACGAACGACATCAGCAGCATCTTGAGCAGGCTCTCGCGGTCGAGCGCATCGATCCGCGCCAGTCCCGAACCCACGATCGGTACGGCGATCGGGCGCCGTTCGCCGTGGGCGTCGACGGCGTCCCACAGGCGACCGAGGCTGAGCCAGAGCGTGTCGAGCGACGACCGCGCGATCCCGCCGCGACTGATCTCACTCAACGCCACCGCGTACACCAGCCCCGCCCCACCGGGCCCGACCCCACCGGGCCCGACCCCACCGGGCCCGACCCCACCGGGCCCGACCCCACCGGGCCCGACCCCACCGGGCCCGACCTCGGCAGGCCCGACCCCGCCGATCACGGCTACCGTGCCCAGCGGATACCGGAGTTGCTTTCCGGGCAACTGTTCCGCCGACCTCGTCGGCTGCACGTCCCGCAGCGCCCTCTCGAGCTCGCCATCCACCACGGCCACGTCGCCGCCGTACCGGCGCTGAAGCAGCTGACCCTGCAGACTCGTCAGCGCGATCAGCCCCGGCCGCACCTCGGTGTCGAAGGTGTCGCTGAACCCCACCGCGATCGGGCAATCCTGATCGAGCAGATCACCCACGGCGACGGTCACCACCACCTCCGGCCGTTCGAACGCGTGCTCGATGCGCCGCGGCGGCACGACCCGCCACGCGCCCCAGCCGACGCACAGCACCGCACATCCGATCAGCACCGTGAGTGGATGCGGCAACGGTCCGCTGACCAGCACGCTCGCGAACTGCACGATCGCCGACACCAGCCCGAACGCCACAAACGTCTGCGTCGAGAACACGCGGATCCCGCGCCGGGTTCCGAACATGGCGCGCAGCGCCGACCGCTTTCGTGCCACGACCCGCGACCCTAGCCTTCCCGCGGCCAACGCTCTCGACGCACTGATCCCCCGGCCGACCGGCGGAGCGGAGTGGTCACCGCCATCTCCAGTTCGCGATACGTCGGGTCCGGCGGATAGCGGATCGTGTGTCCGGTCTCGGTGAATCCGAGCCGCCGGTAGAACGCCTTCGCCCGTTCGTTGAGGTCGAGGACGAACAGCCGGACGACGTCCGCCCGCAAGTGTTCGAAGGCCCAGTCGACCGCGGCGGACGTCACCGCGGGTCCGGCGGGACCACCGCGGACCGTCGGGGTCACGTAGACGCCGACGAGCATGGCCGAGACCTGCACGGTGACCTCGGCCTCAGCGAACACGCCGGCCGTGGCGACGAACCGGCCGTCGGCGACGGCGGCGAACCAGGCGGTGTCGGTCGAGGCCGCGCGCGCACGCCAGGCGGTGTCCGGCAGAGCCGCAGCCTCGTCGTACTGCTCGACGAACGCGAGCGGAGAGTCCTTCAGCGCCTCGAGACGAAGGCGCTTGAGCTCCGTGAAGTCGTTCGGACCGGTCCGTCGCACCTGGTAGGTCATGGAGCCATGGTTCCAAGGTTCACCGAACGCCTGGTTCTGACGGTGCCCAGCGAGTCCGACGTCCCGGACCTGTTCGCGATGTACTCGGACCCGCAGGTCTGGGCCGGCGACCCGCTCGCCCGGCACGAGTTCCCCGATCAGACCACCGGGTTGGTGATCCGTTGGCGCTCCGGCTGGGCGCACGACTCGCTCGGCATGTGGGTCGCGCGCACGACGGACGGGGATCTCGTCGGCATCGGCGGGTGCTTCGTCCGGTACGACGTCGCCTGGAACCTCGGCTACCGCCTCCGGTCGGAGTTCTGGGGTCGAGGCCTCGCGCAGGAGATCTCCCGCGCGGCGATCGCGGCGGCCGGCGTCCTGCGCCCGGAGCTCCCGATGACCGCCTACCTGCTGGAAGGAAACCTCCGCTCGCAGCGCGCGACCGAGCGCGCCGGGCTGCGCCCGATCTGGCGCGGCCCGGACGCCGGAAATCCCGACCCGCACGCGATCCGGCTGCTCTATGCCGACCGCGACCTCACTCCGGCCGAGATCAGACTGCTGACGGACGACTGAAGGCCACTGCAAGACTCTGCTGGACGAGACCCAGAAGCGCTTTCCGCTGAACAGCGGTAACCCGGATCCGAGCACGACCGGGTGCACGAGCAGCCGGTACCCGCCGAGCAGCGGTGGAGCCGGGCGCGCGCCGCGACCCGCGCAGGCATCAGAGGTCGGCGACGTCGAGGACGGTCGCGTACCGCGGGTAGAGCGTGCCGACGAGGAACTCGTGGGTCGCGGGGTCGGGGTCGGCGCACGCGTCCCGGACGACGGAGATCGCGTAGTCGCGGTCCATCGCCTCGCGGAGGGTGCTGAGCACCACCCCGCTGGTGCTGATGCCGGCCAGCAGGAGCGACGTGACCCCGCGGTCGCGGAGCTGCCGGTCGAGGTCGGTGGTGGTGAACGCTCCGACCCTGACCTTGCGCACCTCGACGTCGTACGGCTGCCGGTCGAGGCCCTCGTGGATCTGGGTGGCCGGGGCGTCGACGCCGAGATGCTCCCGCTGCTCGGGGGACGCCACGCGGGCCATGACGCTGGTCGGCGGGATCGCGTCGAACTCGGCGTCGGTGAACCCGACCCGGACCCAGCCGACGTGTCCGCTGTTCGCGCGGACCCTGGCGATCGCCGTGTTGGCGCGTTCGAGCAGCTGGCCGACGTCGGGGAGGCGGTGCAGGAGGCCGACCTGGTAGTCCATGACGAGCAGCGCGGTCTGGTTCACGGGGTAACCGCCTTCGGGAGAGATCGATCGAGCACGTTGACGAGCAGGAACGCGATGGCCGCGACTACGAGGAACATCGCCAGGTGGTGCATGCCGGTGGTGTCGGCGCGCCGGCCGTAGAAGGTGCCGAGCGCGGCCGAGGACGTGATCGCGCCGAGGTAACCGAACGTGCGGAGCAGCCCGGCGGAGGCGCCGATGTCGTCGGGGTTGGCCTGCCGGTAGACCGCGTTCTGGAGCGCGAGGCTGTTGAGGCCCTGCGGGATGCCGAAGAGCAGCACGACCGCGACGATGATCCAGATCGGACTGCTCGGATGCAGGGCGAGCAGGAGTGCACACGCCACCGCCTGCGTGGCGGACGCGACGAGCAGCTTGCCGCGCAGCGCTTCGCGTCGGCCGGTGACCGCGGAGACGACGATGGCCATCGCGAACATCGGCAGCGTGACCAGGCCGGCGTGGCCGGGCGCGAGCCCGCGCCCCTGCTCGAGCCACTGGGTGAAACCGAAGATGAAGCTGTACGACACGACGTAGGCCAGCAGAGCCCGGCCGTACGTGATCAGCAGCGCGGTGTTGCCGCCGAGCACGCGCAGGTCGATGAACGGATCGTGGTGCCGCAGCTCGCGGACGGCAAAGCCGCCGGCGGCCGCGGCGCTGATCACCAGCAGATACGACGAGCCGAGGTGGGGGTTCATCAGGAACAGGAGCAACGTGACCAAGGTGGTGGCGAACAGGACGATCCCGGTCACGTCGAGGTTGAGCTTGCCGTGTTCCGTGCGGTCCCGGGGAAACCGGCGCCACCCGAGCACGAACGCGACAGCCGCGATCGGGACGTTGATCGCCAGCGTGGTGCGCCAGCCGCCGAGGCCGATCAGCAGGCCGCCGAGCGGAGGTCCGATGACCGCGATCGTCTGGGTGGAGATCGCCAGGATCGTCAGGACACCGGCCGGGCTGTCCTTGCCGGTGCGCTCGGCCTCGTCGCGGATCAGCCGCATCGCAGCCGGGTAGCCGGCGCAGGTGCCGAATCCCAGGATCACGCGGGCCACGATCAGCACCCCGAGGTTCGGCGCGATCGTGCCGATCACGCCCGCGAGCCCGACCAGGGCGGTCGCGGGGAGGAACAGGCGGCGGGGCCCGTAGACGTCGATCAGGCGGCCGACGACCGGCTGACCCACCGCGGTCGCGAGGTAGAGCGACGAGATCAGCCAGGCCGTGGCCTTGGGCGGTTCGCCGAGCGCGACCCCGATCGGGACGAGCGCGACCGAGATGATCGTGGAGTTGATCGGGTTGAGGGCGGCGCCGGAGACCAGCGGGGCGATCAGCTTGCGGTCGAACCCGTCGTGGCGTCTCTGCAAGACCGTCACTGGTCGACGATCCGTTCGAGCAAGGTGAGTGCCTCGCCGATCACCTGCCGCTCGGCGTCGGTGAAGCGCTGTGCGAACGCGTCGACGAGCCACTCTTCGCGGTGGGTGCGGGCGCCCTGGGCCGCGGCGCGCCCGTCGTCGGTGAGGAAGAGCCACTTCTGGCGGGCGTCGTCCGGGTCGGCCTCACGGCGGACGAGGCCGAGCTCGTGCAGCGCCGTCAGCGTCTTGGCCATCGACTGCGGCCGGACGCGCTCGGCGCCGGCGAGCTGGCTCGCGGACGAAGGTTCGTTGAGGGCGAGGCGCGCCAGGGCGGAGGCCTGGGGAGCGGTGAGGCCGCTGACGGCGGACACGTCCTGGAGGCGGCGGCGCAGGCGGCCGTAGAAGATCCGCAGACGCTGCGCCACGGCCGCGGACGAGGTCGGTGGGCTCATAGATAGACAGCCTAGGCTGATAAGTTCAGGCTGTCTATCTCGTTGGGGTTGCCCCTCGTAGGTCCTCGGCCATGTCGGCCAGGGCGAGCAGTTTCCGCTGCCGACCGGCTCTGTGGGGGGTGACCGCCGGGCCGTGCCGCGCGCCGGCGACAGCGAGGCCGAAGTGGGTAGGCGTCCGCGGGCGCGGCGCCGTCGGCCGCCGTTGAGACCCTGAGGACACTCATCCCGACGTTGGCGTCCCCCACTGTTCGGCGGGTGACATGCGAGGCCGATCGGTCCTGAGGATCGGCTCGAGCCCTCGCCAGGATGCCGTGATCTGCGTCACCAGCAGAAGTGTTGTAGCTGCTCAGCAGGGTCCTCTGGCGTACGCAGATGCGCAGGAAAACTGGTGTGCCATTTGCCTTGACAAGGTCCTGACGCTGCGTACACATAAGGAACAACTCGATAGCGCGAGCTGAGTTCTTAATGGACGGCTGTGCTCGCGTGAGGAGTGTTCGGCAGTGGTGGTTGACGTTCGCTGGCTGGTCGTGGCAGCCGTGCTGGTTGGGGTCTTCTGGCTCGCCAAGCGTCGTCCGGACTGGATCCAGCCGATGACGTTGGCGCTCGCGGCGGCTGTGGCCGCGTACGCCTGGCTGTACACGCCGTTCGGAGAATGACTCTGACGACCCACCATCGGCGGTCGGGTGGGCGGCCACCCTGGCGGTGGCGGGGATGCCGTGGGATGTCTGGTCGCAACTGGTGGTGTGGGGCCGGTCGGGTGGTCTGCTGGTGGCCTGTGGACCGCGACACGCGAGCGTCTGTCCCTCCTGTGCTCGGCGGTGGCGCGGCGACACGTGGTGGCTGGCGTTGGCCGGGCTGGTCGATGGCAAGGGCGCTCGCCCGGGTGCGGTCGCATCCTCGCGTGTTCCTGCCGCTGACCGCTCCGTCGTTCGGGAAGCCGGGGCTGCCCTGGAACCCCCTCGAACACGCCGTCACATCCCGGCCATCACGGCCGGGATGCCACCCGTCCGGGCCAGCAGCCGCCGCTGCCGGTCGGCGCCGTTGCCGATCTGCCGCACCCGGCTCAACTCGCCGCCGACGACGTCCAGATCGCCCTGCCGGAGCAACGCGGGCGTCAGCCGCTCGCACATCTCGTCGACCAATTCCCAGGCCGGCCGTGCCCGGCCGGACCGCGGATCCAGCAGCGTGCCACCGAGTCCCGACCGGGCCGCGTTCCAGTGGGCGGCCTCCAGCACGTGGTCTGCCAGCGGGTCGTCCACGTCGTGCACCGACGACAGCGCGGTCGCGACCAGCGCCCGGATCAGCCCGGCGATCAGCACCGTGTCACCGGCCGTGGGGCAGACGTCGGCGACCCGGACCTCGACCGTCGGGTACCGCGCCGACGGCCGGGCGTGCCAGAGGATCATCGTCTCGTCGAGCATCACGCCCGACTCGATCAGCGACGCCACCGCCTCGTCGTACTCCTTCTCGGATTCGACGTGCGGCATCGGCCCGACGCCCGGCCAGCGATCGAGCTGGATCGTCCGCCAGCTGGCGTAACCGGTATCGACCCCGGCGTGCAGCGGCGAGTTCGCGGCCAGGGCCGACACGACCGGCAACCACGGACGGATGCGCCGGCACACGTCCACCGCCGCACCTCGGGACGGCACGCCGACGTGCACGTGACACCCGCAGAGTGCCGGATCGCGCGCGATCGGGCCGTAGTGGCGGACGATCTCGCGGAAGCGGGGATCCGGTGTGGGCTCCCGGTCGTCCTCGCCGACCGGGGTGGCGGCGACCGCGACCAGCCGCACCCCGGCCGTGGCCGCCGCCGCGGCCGTGCCGGCGCGGATCCACTCGACCTCGGCCCGGAGTTCCGTGAGATCGGTGGCCGGGTCGGTCACCATCTCGACCATGCACGGCCGGAACTCGGACCGATTGTGCGTCCGCAGATCCGACGGGAGTGCGGCCTGGACCTCCGCCGCCCGCGGCACGTTCCGGGCCGTGCAGGGATCGAGCAGGAGGAACTCCTCCTCGACCCCAACCGTGAGTGCGCTGGTCATAGCCGTCTTCTGCCCGGCCTGACCCGACTTACTCGGAAACCCGACTTACTCGGACCCGACTTACTCGGGACGCGGTGCGTCAGGCCGGTGGCGGCGGTGGGCGGTGCTCGGCGCCGTTGGCCGGGCGGGGGAGTGGGGGCCCGTCGCTGCTGAGCGAGTCGAGCAGTTGCTCGGCCGCGCGCTCGGCGGCGAGCTTGGACTCGTCGGTCAGCGTCGGCCGCGCGCCGCTGACCTCCATCTGCTGCGCCACTATCGCCACCACGTCGCCCGCGGTCAGCGTGAGGTCGGGCGGGTCCGTGTCGCTCACGCCGGCGCCCGCAATTCGTCGGTGATCTCGCCCCGCTCGGACGCGGCGATCACCTCGGAGGCCCACCGGGCCCGGCTGCACGGCCAGGTCGGGGCGGCCGTCCAGTGCCCGGCGTTCCCGCACACGGCGTCGTCCTGGTAGCGCTCGATCGGCTTGTGTAGTTCCAGCAACCGGTACGCGGTTGCGACGTCCTCGGGCGTCAATGGTCGGTGCCAAACCAGCCCCATCGCTTCCCCTCCCTGGGAGTTCGTCCCTGCCCGGACAGGGATGACCTGGTGCCCCTACCCTCCGCTCAAGGGTTCAATCCCGAATGGGATGCCAAGTTTTCGCAATTCCCATCGTAGGCGTTTAGAACCGCATCGTTGTCCTTCATGGCGTTTCGGACAAGGCCGGAGGACTGCGGCGCCGGAGTATCAGCGACTTATCAGCGTCCTAACAGGTGTGATCCGCAAACTCATCTGCAAGCGGCTGAACGGGCGAAGGAGCGCCGACGATGGTAACTGCAACGACTTTCCGAGTCCGGTCGGCGGACGGCACCAGCATCGGCGTACTCAGCGCCGGACGAGGTCCCGGTCTCGTCGTCGTCCCCGGCAACAATCGTCGGGCTCATCACTACGACGCGCTCGTCCGCGCGCTCGAGAACGACTACACCGTGCACGTCATGGATCGGCGGGGGCGCGGCCTCAGTGGCCCCCAGGGTCCGTACTACAGCATCGAAGCCGAGGCCTCCGACGTCTTCGCGGTCATGCGCGAGACCGGCTCCGACCTGTTGTTCGGGCACAGCCACGGCGGCCTGGTCGCGCTGCACCTCGCACTCTGGCGCCCGGTCGACGCGCTGGTCGTCTACGAGCCCGCGGTGAGCATCGGCGGCTCGTTCGACGTCGACTGGTTACCGACGTTCCAGCGTCACCTCGCGCTCGGTCAGCACGGCGCGGCGATGGCGACGTTCCTCAAGGGCACCCGGCTGGTCCCGATCGGCGACGCGCCCTACTTCGTCTACCGTGCGCTGGCCCACCTGCTGCTGCGCGGTGCCGACGGCGCCGAGACCAGAGCGATGATGCCGACCACGCCGGCCGAGATCGCCGAGATCGCGCGCCTGGACTCCGACGGCCGCCGGTACGCGAGCATCCAGTCACCGACCCTGCTCCTCGGGGGCGGCCGCACGCCCGACTACCTGACGACCGCGCTCCGCCGGCTCGACCAGCTCCTGCCCGACAGCGAGTGCCACGTCCATCCCGACCTCGATCACAACGCTCCCGATCTCAACGCTCCGGTGGCGATCGCCGCCGAGATCAGCAGGTTCGTGCGCCGCCGGGCGGCCGTCGTGACCGGTTGAACCCCGCACTAGGCTGCCGGGCATGGGTATGCGGCAGCTCGCGGTGCTGGTCGCCGGGCTGTTGCTGGTGACCGGGTGCTCGGTACTGCGGTCGGCGCCCTCCACCGAGACGCACATCGTTTCGTTCGAGCTGGAGACCGTCGACGCGTCGACCGTCGACATCAAGGCCGACTACTCGATGGTCCCGCTGGCCGACAAGAAGTCCACCCGGTACGGCTCGTCCTGGGACGAGGAGCTCACGTTCCACTATCCGGACGTCTACCGGCTGGTGCTGTTCGGTGAGCCCCGCCAGCGGACCTACCGCTACCTCCGGCCCTCGTCGGAAGCCCCCGAGGTGCGCTGCCGGATCAAGATCGACGGCGTGCTCGTGGCCGAGGCCACCGGCATCTCGGCGCTCTGCGTCCACACGATGACCGAAGGCAGGCAGAAGCGGCTGACCACGGCGTGATGTGACCTGCGTCGCCTTTGGTATTGCCGGAGCCGGTGACGGCTCTTGTTCGTTGAGAAGGCCGTGGGAAGGGGAGTTGCTGTGGCGAACGATCTCTTATCCGAGGTGAGTGCGTCCGTGAGTGCGCCGCTCGGCACGCGTGGCACATCGCTCGGTAGCCGGTCGCTGTTCACCGCCCTCGCGCTGACCGGCATCGCCGCGTCCGTCGCCTGGGCCGTGCGAGACATCCCGTCGGCGCTCGGCGGCCGCCCGTCCGGCCCGCGGCTCGAGCGCATGCGCCGGTCGCCCCGCTACCGCGAGGGCGCCTTCCAGAACGAGGCCCCGACCTCGCTGAGCGCTCCCGGGGTGGTTCCCGGAGGCCGCAGCATGCTCAGCGAGTTCGTCTTCGGCCGCCAGCGGCGCAAGCCGGCCAAGCCGGTCCCGGTCGTCGTTCCGACGCTCGCCGAGCTGACCGCTCCGGCCTCGGACGGCCTCCGCGCCACCTGGCTCGGCCACGCGACCGTGCTGCTCGAGATCGAGGGCCGCCGCGTGTTGTTCGACCCGGTCTGGAGCGAGCGTTGCTCGCCGTCGTCGCTGGCCGGCCCGCGCCGGCTGCACCCGGTCCCGGTCGACCTCGGTGCGCTGCCGCTGGTCGACGCGGTCGTCATCTCCCACGACCACTACGACCATCTGGACGAGACGAGCATCCGGACGCTGGCCCGCCTGCAGGACGCTCCGTTCCTCGTGCCGCTCGGGGTCGGGGCACATCTGGAGCGCTGGGGTGTGCCGGCGTCCCGGATCGTCGAGCTCGACTGGGACGAGACCGCGACGATCGCCGGCCTGGGCTTCACCGCCACCGCGGCCCGGCACTTCTCCGGGCGGCTCCGCTCCGACAACGCGACGCTCTGGGCCTCCTGGGTCGTGGCCGGAGCCGACCGCAAGGTCTTCTACACCGGTGACTCGGGCTACTTCGAGGGCTACACGACGATCGGCGCCGCCCACGGCCCGTTCGATCTGACGCTGATTCAGATCGGTGCCTACGCACCGTATTGGCCGGATATCCACATGACGCCCGAGGAGGGCGTCGCCGCGCACGTCGCGGTGAACGGTGGACTCCTGGTTCCGGTGCACTGGGGAACGTTCAACCTCGCGCTGCACGACTGGTCGGAACCGGTCGAGCGGCTGCTGACCGAAGCGGCCGAATGCGGTGTGCGGGTGGCCGTGCCGCGGCCAGGGCAAGCCATCGACGTCGACGACGCCCCGGCGCCGGACGGATGGTGGCGGTCAATCGCCTGACCTTCCGCTTTCTCGGTTGTTCGAATACAGACCTGCACCGCCCCGCGCCTCCCCTCTCCGCGCGGGGCGGTGTGCTGCGTGTGGCTGTACGCCGTTCGGGGGCGGCCGGGGGTGCAGGCCCCCAGGCCCCGGCCCCCACCTGGTGGTCACCGTTCACGGCGCGCCGACCGTTCGGCCAAACCCCGCCCGCGAGGGCCGTGGTGACCCTGACCGGACGGAGGATTCGGCGGGGCAGCGCCGAACCCCGTAATTACTTAGCGTAACTAGTTGAGATCGAACAGAGTGGGGGAGGTGGGCACCGTGTCGAAGGGGTCGCATCGGGACCGACGACGTCGTCGATCGCCGTGGCGAGCGGGGTGGGACGCAGTCGGGGCCGCGGGCCGCTGGGGGGTGGTCGTCGGCGGGGCCTCGGCGTTGGTGGTGTGCGCGATCGGCTTACCGCTCGCAGCCGCACCACTGGCCAGCACCGGGACGGCGACGGACGGCGCCGCCGCGGACTGCGTGGCCGAGACCGTCGCCGACAAGCTGGTCCGGATCGTCTGCGGAGTCACCGACCTGGCCCGGGATGGGGACTCGGTCTACGTCGGGTGGCGGACGACGAGCGGTGGGGTCCGCTCGATCTACGACCGGGAAGGGGCCGGGCACCCGATCTCGGTCACCGGGTACGCGCCGACCGCGCAGGTGGCACCGCCGCACCGGGTGCTCTGGAAGGTCTGCCGCGACCGGCAGGCGCCGTGGACCGACGCCTGCTCCGAGTGGCGCACCCAGTGGGCGGCGCCGGCGGCGTGAGAGACCGTCGTGCGTGAACCCGGGCGACCGTTCCGCCGGGCCGCCTAGTCTCGCTCCGTCCGCTGTATCGGCCGGCCGGGCCGCCAGAGCTCGACGATCAGAACGTTGCGCTCGTGGTCGACCGAGACCAGCACCACCTCCCGCAGGTCGACCCGGAACAGGTGGAACGGCTCCGGCGGATGACGTTCGGCGAGGTACGCGGCTTTGTCGTCGACCTCGACGGCCGAGCCGGTGATCTTCGCGTCGCCGCCGGCCAACGTGCCGTCGCCCGGGTTGGCATGAATCGCCACCCGGGCGTCGCGCCGCAGGTCGAGCGCCTTGCGGGCCTGCCACATCGACCCGAACGTCAGGTCGGGGCCGTAGAAATCGACCTCCGTGCCGCTGACCCGGGGTGATCCGTCGGCCCGCAGCGTCGCCATCACGTGGTGCTTCGTGGCCGTGAACCGTGCCTTGACCGCCTCCGCCATCGCCGGTGCCTCGACGGAGAACTGTTCCCAACTCGCCATGCCGACAGTCTGGCCGGAAACCCTGACAGCTCCCGGCAGGGTTTCTAGTGAGCCGCTGCCAATTCGAACGCCGCCGCGAGGTCGTCGGCCGCCGATGCGTCGAACGGGACCGTCTGGTCGTCGGTGCGCGACGCCGGGGGCAGGTCCGCCGCCCTGGCCTCGATCCAGGCCAGGCAGGTCGCGACGATCCGCTGGCTGTCGGGGTGGACGCCCGGCGCAGCCAGCGCCTCGCGCATCACCAGCGTGCCCGGGTCGTCGGCCGCGACCGGCCCGCGCGCGGTGCGGTCGGTCAGCGAGAGCACCGGCGAGTTCAGCGCGGCCACCCGGCCGGCCGCCTCGACCAGGCGCGCCTCCGCGGCGTCCAGGCCGAGTCGCGTCCCGACCTCCCGGCAGAGGTCGGCGACGCCCGAACCGGTCGGGACGATCTCCTCGACCGCCGGGGCGATCGTCGAGGCGAGCGCCACGCGGTTCCGCCCGGTCGCCTTCGCGTGGTACATCGCGCGGTCGGCGTCCCGGATCAGGATCTCGTCGTCCACCAGGCCGATCGCGCAGGCCACGCCGAGCGAGCCGGTCACCGGGATCGGGTCGCCGTCCGCGATCTCGACCGGCCGGTCGGCCAGCGCCGACCGCAGCCGCTCGGCCAGGATCGCCGCACCGGCCTCGTCGGTGTCCGGCAGCAGCCAGACGAACTCCTCGCCGCCGAACCGGGCGACGACGTCCGCGTCCCGGGTGACCGCCTTCAGCCGGGCCGCGGCCTGCACCAGGGCGGCGTCACCGGCGTGGTGGCCACGGTCGTCGTTGATCCGCTTGAAGTGGTCCAGGTCGAGCACGACCAGGCTGAGCGGCCGGCCGCTGCGGCGAGCCCGCGCCACCTCGCTGCGCAGCATGTCGTCGAAGTACCGGCGGTTGAACAGGCCGGTCAGCGCGTCGGTCACCGCCAGCCGTTTCTGCTCGCGCAGTGCCTTGGTCAGCTGACGGGCCAGGTCGGTCCGGTCGCGGGTCACCAGGTGCTGCCGCACCATCAGGCCGGCCAGCACGATCGCGGCCAGCGCCAGCGCCCGGTAGCCGCCCGTGAACGCGTGCTCCAGCGTCACCATGACCAGCGCCGACAACCCGGTCGCCAGCAGCGGGACGACGGTCAGGTCCCGGCCGGCCGTCAACCGGACGGCGTCCGGCTCGTCGTGGCGCAGGGCGACCAGGCCGCCGAGCGCGAGCAGGACCGCGGCCACCTGGTAGCCGGTGTCGAGCCAGCTCCCGTCGTCGTAGGTGCCCTGGATCCGGCCGTAGAGGTACAGGCAGTCGGTGACCGTGTAGACCAGGTACGACCAACCGGCCAGCCGGAGCGAGACCGGCAGCCGCCGCTGCCCCGAGAGACCGAGCGTCAGCAGGCAGCCCAGCACGACGATGTCGGACAGCGGGTAGAGCGCGGTGACGACCCGGCTCAGCCCGTCGACGTCCTCGATCACCGGGGCCACCAGGACGCGCCAGCCGAGCGCGCCCAGCCCGAGCATCACCAGCGAGACGTCCAGCGCGACCCGGCCGCGACGCGACCGGTGGCCCTGGCCGAACGCGATCACGAACGCCGGGATCACGATCAGGTACTGGGCGAGGAACAGGCCGTCGGCGGCCGACGGGTAGGCGACCTCCGGGCCCTCGATCCAGACGTATCCGACCCAGAAGACCTCGCCGACCAGCCAGAACAGGTACGAGAGGGTGAGCGCGGCCCAGGCCCGGCCGGTTCGGGACGCGGTCCGCCGACGCCGGGCCGCGGCGACGCCGGCGGTCACCGTGGCCACGGCGATCGGCACCAGGAACAGCACGTTGACGACCAGGCGGGCGACCGAGTCCGGCTCCTGGGCCAGCCAGTTCACCAGCGTGAACACCGCGACCCAGTACAGGCCGCCGATCGCGGCGAGCCGGACGACCGGGTCGGTACGGACGAGGCGGATCACGGCGACGCCCCGGCCGGCTTCTTCCGGCTCAGCCGAAGCGCCTGTGAGCTCTGCCGCGAAACGCTCCACGAGTGATCACCCGTCCCGTGTCGTTGGGGTGCCTTACTGGCTCCGCCCGCTCACGGGTTTCATCGGCGTCTCGCCTCGGGCGTCCAAGTGTCGTTCAGGCGTCCGACGGGAGCGCTCAGGTCGCTAACTAATGCCTGGTCAGCACGATCTCGACCGCGCCCGGCTCTGCGGCCAGGTAACACGACCCCCCGACCGGGAACGTGTAGAGCGGGTTCGTGTGCCCGACGTCGACGTTCGCCAGCACCGGGACGCCGGCGAGTTGCGGCGCGGTCGTCACGATCTCGCGCAGCAGCTCCTGGGTCATCCCGGTCTGCCGCTGGAACCGGCCGATCACCATTCCGCGCACCGCGATGCCGGTCTGCAGCAGCGACGTCAGACGGCGGGCGAAGTCGTGCACGGACGATTCGAAGTCGTCCTCGACCACCACGACCGCCCCGTCCAGGTCGGGCCAGTACGGCGTGCCCTGCAGCAGGTTCATCGTGCCCAGGTTGCCGCCGATCAACGGGCCGTTGGCGACCCCCGGCTGCAGCACCCACCAGCCCTCGTTGTGGGCCGGAGCAGCCCTCTCCTGCCCCCGGTACCACTCGTCGTCCGTCCAGGTCGTCGCCGGCCGCCAGCTCATCGCGCCGTCGGTGCACACCGCACCGCGGAACGCCTCGATCGTCGCCTCGTTGTACTCGCGCATCGCGAACGTCGAGAAGTGCGGCCCCGAGTACGTGATCAGGTTCGACCGCGCCAGCAGCGCGCACTGCAGCGCGGTGATGTCGGAGAACCCGCAGAACACCTTCGGGTTCGACCGGATCAGGTCGTAGTCGAGGTGCGGCAGTAACTGGTTGGAATGGTAGCCGCCGATGACCGTGAGGATTCCGTCGATCTCCGGATCGGCGAAGGCCGCGTGCAGGTCGGCCACCCGTGCGGCGACCGGCCCGGTGCCCAGCGGACCCGTCTCACCGGCGTGCGCGCCGAACGAGATCTCGAATCCGAACTCGCTGGTCAGCCGCTCCACGGCGGCGGCCCGGTTGGCGTCCGAAATCAGGTTCGTCGACGTCGAAGGCGCGATCACCCGGATGCGGTCACCGGCCTTCAACCGCGGCGGCAGCGTCGTCACCGGGCCAGGCCCAGCCCGTCGAGGACCTCCGCGCCCGGCAGCGCGGCCAGCGTCGCTCCGCCGATGCGAATCTTCGATTCGCGCAGTCCGCTGCCGATCACCACCTCCGGCGCGGCCGCGACGGCCGCGTCGATCAGCACCGGCCACTCGGCCGGCAGGCCGAGCGGGGTCACTCCGCCGTAGGCCATCCCGGTGATCTCCACCACCTCGTCCAGCGGTGCGAACGACACCTTGCGGACGTCGAGGTGCCTGCGGACCAGCCCGTTGATGTCCGCCCGCGTCGTGGCCAGCACCAGACAGGCCGCGTACTTGACGACGCCGCCCCGCTTACCCGCCACGACCACGCAGTTCGCCGACTCGTCGAGCGGCTCGCCGTACCGCGCGCAGAACGCTTCGGTGTCGGCGTCGGTCGGGTCGATCGCCGCGACCCGGACCGCACCGTCGAGCGTCTTCAGGACACCGGCAACCGGCGCTGCCATCAAGGCCGGGTGGTCAGCGGCGGGCAGCCAATCCAACTTCTCGGTCACGTGCGATCCTCCGATCGGTTCTCGGAATACCCAACCACGGATGTGAGGACGCAGATGACCGGTGTGGTGCTGCTGACCGGAGCGGCCGGACTGATCGGGTCGGCCCTGCGGACCCGGATGGCCCGGCCGGGGCGGACGTTGCGCCTGCTCGACACCGCACCGCTCGGTGGCGCCGCCGCCGGGGAGGAGATCGTGCAGGCCTCGGTCACCGACGCCGCCGCGCTCGCCGACGCCTGCGCCGGAGCAGACGCGGTCGTGCACCTGGCCGGCCACTCGGGTGAGGCACCGTACGAGGACATCGTCGCGGTCAACGTCGGCGGCACGCGGACCGTGTTCGAGGGCGCGCGGCAGCACGGGGTGACCCGGATCGTGCTGGCGAGCTCGAACCACGCGGTCGGCTTCGTCCGCCGGGGCGACGGGCCCCTGCCCGCCGACGTCCCGTTCGCGCCCGACACCTGGTACGGCTGGTCTAAGACCGTCGGCGAGTCGATGGGGCAGCTCTACCACCACCGGTTCGGGATGGACGTCGTCGCGCTGCGGATCGGCACCTGCCGGGAGACGCCGCCGGACGTCCGTTCGCTGTCCACGTGGCTCTCGCTCGACGACGCCGCCCGGCTGGTCGAGGCGTCGCTGAGCGCGCCGTCGCCGGGCTTCCGGCAGGTCTGGGGCGTGTCGGCGAACACCCGGAACTGGTGGTCGCTGTCCGAGGGCGAGGCGATCGGCTACCACCCGGCCGACGACGCCGAGGCCTACGCCGACCGGGTGACGGGTGAGCCCACCGACCTGGTCGGCGGCCCGTTCACGACGATGCCGTTGGGTGAGCGTTGAACGCGATCGACGTCCGGGCCCGGTCGAGCGTCCGCATGATCGAGCGGGTCTCGTCGAGCGTCATCAGCGGGGACTCGGTCTCACCAGCCCGGATGCGGCGGGCGACCTCCTCGGCCTGGAACGTGTAGCCGAGGCCGGGCAGGACGAACTCCTCGGTCACCGGCTCGGCGTCGCGCCGGACCAGCGTGAACGACTCCGGGCGGAAGAACGTCGGCGGGATCTCGATCCGGCCGGTCGTGCCGGTGATCGAGGCCCGGGTCGGGTTCAGCCCGCTCAGCGAGCAGTGCAGCACCGCCACCGCGTCCGACGCGTACCCGAGCAGGATTCCGGTGTTCGCGTCGACGCCGGTCGGCGCGAGGCCGGCGGTGGCCAGCACCGTCGAGGGCTCACCGAGGATCATCGACGCCAGCGAGATCGGGTAGATGCCCAGGTCGAGCAGCGCGCCGCCGCCGAGCTCGGGAGCGAACAGCCGCCCGGCCGGGTCGTAGTCGGCCGGGAACCCGAAGTCGGCCTCGACGGTCCGGACCTCGCCGATCGCGCCCTCGGCGAGCAACTCGCGGATCCGGGTGATCGCCGGGTTGAACCGGGTCCACATCGCTTCCATGCAGAACACCCCGGCGGCGCGGGCGGCCGAGATGACCTCGTCGGCCTCGGTGACGTCCATCGTGAACGGCTTCTCGACCAGCACGCCCTTGCCGCCGGCGATACAGGTCAGCGCAGCGGAGGCATGGCCCGAGTGCGGCGTGGCGACGTAGATCACGTCGACGTCCGGGTCGTCGGCCAGCGCCTGGTACGAGCCGTGCGCCCGTGGCACCGGCCGACCCGCTCCGGTGTGCGCTGACGCGAACGCCTCAGCGGTTCCGGCAGCCCGCGAGCCCACGGCGGCGACCTCGTGATCGGGCAGCGTCAGCAGGTCGGAGGTGAATGCCCGGGCGATGCCCCCGGTACCGAGAATGCCCCAGCGCAGCGGTGTGGTCACCGGGTCAGGGTAGCCAGCCCCCGCCGATCATCACCGCGTCGACTTCCAGGTCGGGGCCGAGAACCAGCAGGTCGGCGTCCAGGCCGGGTACCAGCGCGCCCACCCGGTTCGCGATGCCGATCGCCCGGGCCGGTGTCGAGCTCAGCGCGGTCACCGCATCGATCAGCGGCACCCCGGCGTCGACGGCCCGGCGCAGGGCGGCGTCTTGGGTGAGCGTGCTGCCCGCGGTGGCGCCGCTGCCCTCGATCAGCGCCACCCCGCCCCGGACCTCGACCGACCGCGGCCCGACCTGGTACCGGCCGTCGCCGGAACCCGCCGCGGCCATCGCGGCCGTGACCAGCGCGATCCGCTCCGGACCGCAGAGCCGGAACGCCATCGCCAGCAGCGCGTCGTGGACGTGGATGCCGTCCGCGATCAGCTGCACGACGACGTCCGGGTGCTCGAGCAGCGCGCCGACGGCCCCCGGCTCGTGCTGCTGCGGCCCGGGCTGGGCGTGGAACAGGTGGGTGGCCAGCGTCGCGCCGGCGTCGATCGCGGCCAGCGTCCGCTCGTAGCCGGCGCCGGTGTGCCCGATCGCGACCAGCACACCCTGGTCGACGGCCCGCTTCACGAGCTCGAGTGCCCCCGGCAGCTCCGGCGCCAGCGTCAGCACCCGCAGGTGCCCGCGGCACGCGTCGATCAGGTGCTGCAGTGTGTCCGCGTCGGGCGCGATCATCGACGCCGGGTCTTGCTCACCGGCGTGCGCGGGGGAGAGGAACGGGCCCTCGGCGTGGATGCCGGCCACCGCACCGGCCTCGGCCAGTTGCGCGAGCGCGGACGCCGCCCTGGCCATCTCGTCCACCGGCGCGGCGGCCAGACTCGCGAGCGCCGACGTCGTCCCGTGAACGCGGTGCAGCGTGCCGATCGCGGCCATCGCGTCCGGCTGGGCGCAGCAGTAACTCTGGCCCCCACCACCGTGGACATGCAGGTCGACGAAGCCCGGGGTGATCCACCGTCCACCCAGGTCAAGGACGTCGGAGTCGCGCGGCAAGGCCCGCTCGGGGCCGCCGATCGCGGTGATCTTTCCCGACTGAACGGCCACCCAACCGCCCTGCACGACCCCGACCGGTGACACCAGCGTGGCGTCGGACAGGACGGTCATGCCGCTCCTTACGCAGTTCATGACGGTAGGTCATCGTACCTTCGGCCAGTTGTATCCGACCGCGGGCATCAGCGTCCCGCCAGACTGTTCACAGAGCCCCGTCCGGAGCCGCTCGCATGGCTACAGTGGGGACGCTGCCGCGCCACACAGGGTCATCCGGTTCATCGTCGTCGCCGATGGGTCCGGAGGAGGGACGAGGAGTTCATGGACCACACCCACGTCCCGGCGCCGCTCGACGAGGCTGATGAACCTGATGAAGCCGCCGAGTATGCCGGGCCGGAAGATACGGGATTGACCGAGCGAGAACTAGCGATCTTGGCGTTCGAACGGCAGTGGTGGCAGTACGCCGGTGCCAAGGAGCAAGCGATTCGCGACCAGTTCTCGATGTCGGCGACCCGGTACTACCAGTTGTTGAACGCGCTGATCGATCGGCACGACGCGCTCGTGCACGACCCGATGCTGGTCAAGCGGCTCCGTCGCGTCCGGGCGCAACGTCAGCGCCAGCGTTCGGCCCGCCGCCTCGGCGTGCGCCTCTAACGCCTGTCCGGACGCGTGCCCAGCGGGCACGCGTCCGCAGTGTCTCTAGCCGCAGGGAAGGCCGACCCGCAGCCGGGTACCGGCCCCGGGGTCGCTCTCGACGGCGGCCCACCCGTGCAGCGCGCGGGTGCGATCGGTGATACCGGCCAGGCCACCACCGGGGACGACCCGGGCCCCACCGGGGCCGTCGTCGGCCACCAGACCGTGCAGCCAGCCGTCGACCTCGGTGATGACGATCCGGACGGAGGCGTCCGGGGCGTACTTGGCCACGTTGGTCAAGCCCTCGCAGAGTGCGAAGTAGGCGGTGGCCTCGACCGCGGGAGGTTGCCGCCGGGCGCTCACCGCGAGATCGACGGCGAGCCCCAGCCGACCGGCGACCGTCTCCAGCGCGGGGCCGAGCCCGTCGGTCCGGAGCACCGGCGGGTGCAGCCCCTGGGCCAGCGCACGCAGGTCTTCCAGCGCCGCGTGCACCTCGGCGTGGCAGGCGACGGCGACCGAGCGCACCGAGTCCAGCGGCGTGTCCGCGGCCAGTTGCTCGAGCTGACCCGAGAGCGCGACCAACTGCTGTTGCGCGCCGGCGCGCAGGTCGTTCTCGAGTCGCTGACGCTCGGCGATCTCCCGCTCCTCGACCCGGGCCTGGGCGGCGTGCACCTGCTGGAGGTGTGCGGTCGCGGCCGCCTGGAGCTGGGCGGTGAGCAGGGCCTGGCTGCCGGCCCGGAGCACCGCGTCCACGAGTGCGGGCCGCCCTCGCAGCGCGCCGTCCAACTCGATCACCGCCAGCGGGGTGTGATCGTCGGTGCGCGTCTCGATCAGCCACCGGGACGGCTCCGGCGACGGCAGCTCGACCAGCCGTCCGGCGGAGTCGACGAAGCTCTCCTCGGTGGGCACCCAGAACAGCAGCGTCAGCGTCGGGTCGCGCAGGGCGTGCGCGAGTGCCTCCCGCACCCGGGCGACCGAGGTGCTCGCCGACGTCATCCGGACGACGCGGAGCGGCGCGTCGACCTCCCACCAGCGCTCGCGGAGCGCACCCGAGAGCACGGCCAGCGGCAGCACGACCGCGACCGTGTCCTGGACGACGTAGAACGACATCAGCGCCTCGAGGCTGGTCCAGGCGTTCGTTCGCAGCGTGACGGTCGCGGCCACGGCGACGATGGCGGTCGCGACCAGCACCGGGATCATCGCCGGGCGCTCGTTGCGGGACAGTCGTCGTCCGCGGCGGATCAGCAGGGCCACGTACCAGACCGCGAGCACGGCCTGCAGCCCGATGTTCGTCGGGATCAGACGGTCGAACAGCCACCGGTCCGGCACCAGCGTGGGCCAGAACACGTCGGCGGAGTTGCCGTTCCACTGCGGGCGCGAGACCAACTCGACCAGGAACTCCTGGACGACGAGCACCTCGATCGCCGCGTAGACCCAGTAGCGCTCGGCCCGGCCGGTGAGGTGACCGACCGGGTACACCAGCACGGCGGCGCCGGCGGCGGTGATGCCGACTCCCTCGCTGAAGATCGCGAACACCGGGAAGATCCCGACGTCGAAGATGGAGAGCCAGGTGAACGCCGTGAACACGGCCGCGACCAGGAGCAGCACACCACTCCGGCTGCGGGTGTCGCCGGTACCGGCGAGCAGGCCACCGGCCGCGCCGAACGCGAACGACGCCACGACCGAGACCACCGCGCCGGCCACGTGGTGCGACCAGTACGGTGCGCCGCAGACCACGGTGAGCAGCCCGGTGCCGAGCCCGGCCAGGATCGCGCGACCGGTATGCCCGGGCACCGGCAGCACCGCGCGCATGCTCACGCGCGGATCGTAGTGGTGGTTCCAATCGCGGCGCCGCCCCCGAATGGGGGTCAGCGCTTCTCGGCGTACGCGGCCAGATGCGCGACCTGAGCCGGGTCGAGCGACGGACGGACCTTCCCGCGGGCCGTACGCAGGTGATCGGCGGTCACCTCGGCGGTGTCCATCGACTCCCGCATCGCGGCCAGCGCGGCCTCCCGCACCAGCGCGGCGCAGTCGGCGGAGGAGAACCCGTCGAGTTCTCCGGCTACGGCGTTCAGGTCGATCTCGGGTGTGAGGGGCACCTTCCGGGCGGCAGCACGGAGAATGTCGGCCCGGGCGTCGGCGTCCGGCGGCGGCACGAACACCAGCCGCTCCAGACGGCCGGGCCGCAGCAGCGCCGGATCGACCATGTCCGGCCGATTCGTGGCGCCGACCACCACGACGTTGCGCAGGCCCTCGACGCCGTCCAGTTCGGTGAGCAGCGCGGCCACCACCCGGTCGGTGGTGCCGCCGTCGGTCGCCTGGCCGCGGACCGGCGCCAGCGCGTCGACCTCGTCGAGGAAGATCAGCGTCGGCGCGGCCTCGCGGGCCCGGCGGAACAGCTCGCGCACCGACCGCTCGCTCTCGCCGACCCACTTCGTCAGCAGTTCGGCGCCCTTCACCGCGAGCACGTTGGCCTGCCCGGTGCCGGCCAGTGCCCGCACCAGGAACGTCTTGCCGCAGCCGGGTGGCCCGTAGAGCAGCACCCCCCGCGGCGGGTCGACGCCGAGCCGGGTGAACGTGTCCGGGTATCGCAACGGCCAGAGCACCGACTCGGTGAGCGCCTCCTTGACCTCTTTCATGTCCCCGACGTCGTCGAGGCTCAGGGACGCGACCTCCAGCGTGGATTCCGCCATCGAGGTGGGCCGCACGGATTGCCGGGCCGCGTCCAGGTCGGCTCGCGCGATCTGCGGGGTGTCGGCGTCCCGCTGCCGGATCGCGGCGCGCACCCCGGCCTCGCGGACGAGCGTCGCCAGGTCGGCGGCCACGAACCCCGGCGTGCGGGCCGCGATGTCGTCGAGCGAGACGTCTTCGGCGACCGGGAGCTCGCGGGTGAACAGCGCGAGCAGGTCACGGCGTTCGGTCGAGTCGGGCATCGGCACCCGGAGCTCGGAGTCGAGTACGCCCGGGCGCCGCAGACCGGCGTCGACGTCTTCGGGGCGGCTGGTCGTGCACACGACCGCGGTCTTCCCGTCGCCCACCAGGCCGGCGATCAGCTGGACCAGCACGGTGGCCAGCGGGCCCGGGTCGGTGCGGGGCGCCAGCGCCTCGACGTCGTTGAGCAGCAGTACCGCCGGCTGATCGGCCTGGGCCCGCGCGGCTGCCTGCCGCAACGCGTCCGCGGCCGCGTTCGGCGCGACCGCGGCCAGGCCGGGGCACCAGATCCGCAGCACCGCGGCACCGGTGGCCTGCGCCACCGACCGCACCAGCGTCGATTTCCCCGCGCCGGCCGGACCGGTGATCAGCACGCCGAGCTGCACGCTCGTCCCGAGGCGGTCGAGCACCTCGCGGTGGTGGAACGCGAGGTCGAACAGCTCCTTCAGGTGGGCGGCCTGGCTGCGCAGGCCGACCAGGTCTTCGGTCGGCCGCGGCTCCTCGTCGAGCGCGGCGCCGGGCTCCGCGAACACCCGCCGTAGTTCGTCGGTCTGCGTACTCATCCGGACGTTACGGGCCGCGGCGGTCTCGCTGCTGGCGGCCGTCCCGGCGGCCCCGGCCGCCCCTGGGGAGGGGAAGGTTCCGCCGGTGGACGGGACCGGAACGCCGAGGCCGCTGGGTGAGCCCGGAGTGCCCGCCGGGCGGGGCGCGAAACGCGTACGGGTCGGGAAACCCGGGCTCGTCGCGGAGCGGGACCAGACCGCGCCGCCGGACGTCTCGGACCAGGTGACGACGGTCTCCGGGGTGATCAGCGCGGCGGTCTCCGGCTCACACGCGACGACCGTGAGCAGCGCGGCCGTCCAGCCGCTGCCGACCGTGTTGGAGAGGCTCCGGCGGGCGGACTCGACCAGCGGGCGATGCGGGTGGGCCCGGTCGAGGTCCTGCGGCAGCAGCGAGACGTCGTCCCCGCTGGTGATCACCTTGCTCAGGAGCGCCAGCCGGAGCATCTCCGGCGAGACGGCGGCGACCACCGTGGGGTCCCCGGACACCGTGACCGACCGGGCGCCCTGCACCGGTGCGGCGCTGACCTCGACCGGCGCACCGTCGCGGACCCGCAGGTTGCCCATCATCAGGTCGTCGGCCAGCAACAGGCCGCGTGCCGAATTCGGCTCGCTGAGCGCGGCGATACCGGCCGAGGTCCGCTCGGCGCTGCGCAGCAGAACCGGATCGCCCGGCTGCAGGTCGAGCGCGGCGAGCACCTCGGGGTGCAGGCGGACCACCCCCCGGCGCGCGTCGAGCACGGCCGATCGCAAACTCGCGGTCAGGGTCAGCGAGGGCGCCTCTGAAGTCACTCTGTAAGTTTCCGTCGTCCGGCAAGACCCGGCCGTCCCGCCCTCACCCGAAACGGATCGGGATGCCTCCGGAGGCCGGTTTCTTCTGCCAGTACGCGCTCGTCCGGCCGTCGTCGTACTTGTCGAACGACCCGATCGGGTCCACCTCCAGCGTGGCCGACGTCAGATCGGCAGGCACGTCGAGGACGACCAGGCCACCGTCGTTGCCGACGTCGATCTGCACGTAGGGGACGTTCTGGTCGCCGAAGCCGATCCGCTTGCCGTCGGCGGTGACGAGCGTGAGCGCCTCGGCGGTGTCGAGGCGGTAGACCGCGGCGGCGAGTTCGACCGTCATGGAGGAACTCGTGCTGACGCTGCTGAGCGTCAGCCAGGCCCGACCGGCCTTGGCCCAGCCGTGGTCGGGCGTGTAGGGATCGATCGCGGCCGCGCTCACCGAAACACCGACGTGGTAGTCGTCGTCGCTCTCGCCGAGGACGTTCGTGGCGGTGCCGACGCCGTCGTAGGGCGTGAGCTGGTCCACCGATCGCAGCGGGTAGTAACCGGCGATCGTGTCGTTGCCGCGTTTGGCCGCGCGCAGGTCGAACGACTGGGTGCGACCGGCGTCCACGAGCCGGATCGTCGCGGGCTTGCCCCGGGGGACGCTCACCGCCAGTACTTTCTTGTCGGTCACGTTGTTCCCCTCCGGGAACACCGCACCGGCGGCCATCGCCGGGAGGAGATCGACGGTCTTCGATCCGGCGGCCAGCGTGACCTGGACGTCCGCGGTCTCCCGGTACCACCGGCCGTTGAGCCCGGTCACCAAGGCGAACACGAGTTCGTAGCCGTCTTCGGCGGCCACCGCGCCGTCGAGACCGACCAACTCGGCTTCGTCCTGGTCGACCTTCTCGAGGGTGGACACCTCGGTGATCCGCAACCCTCGGTGCGGGCCGATCAGATCGGGTTCGGCCGCCGTGGTGCTCTTGCCCGGTACCGCGCCGGCGGTGGCGGCGAACACGGCGACGTAGTCCGTGGCCACCTTTTTGTGGGGATCCGCGGTCGCTGCGCAACCGGCGCCCGCCAGCAACACGAGAGCGGCGCTGAAGAGGCCGATGTGGCGTAAGGGGGTGGTGAGCACGCAGGGATCCTGGCAGAGCCCGGCTACGCGGCAACAGCTTTCTCTCAGGAACGGCGACCTAGGGTGAGCGCGTGACAGGGATGCCGGGGCCGGCGCGCACGGGATGGCGCGCTGTGGTCACCACGAGACGGATCATCACGACGGTTGCGGTGATCGCCGCGGTCGCCGCGCTGGTCATATGGGTCCGCTGGCCGGACGGTGAATCGGTACGGACGACGTCCGGGCTGGTCACCGTGCGATCCGGGCCGGAGCGCAACCAGCCGATCCAGCTCGACACCGCGCTCTTCGTGCCGGAGAGCGCGACGAAGCAGCACCCGGTCCCGGCCGTCCTGCTCGCCCACGGCTTCGGCGGCAGCAAAGACAGCGTCGCAGCCCAGGCTCGCAAACTGGCCGGTCAGGGCTACGTCGTGATGACCTGGAGCGCCCGCGGCTTCGGCCGCTCCGGCGGCACGATCTCGCTCGACGACCCGGACTACGAGGTCAACGACGCCCGCGCGCTCATCGACCGTCTCGCCGACCGCGACGACGTCGAGCAGGACGCCGCCGGTGACCCGCGGGTGGCGGCGGTGGGCGGTTCGTACGGCGGCGCGCTGAGCCTGCTGCTCGCGGGTTACGACAAGCGGGTCGACACGATCGTCCCGCAGATCACCTGGAACAACCTGCCGGGCGCGTTCTTCCCGGAGTCCACCGGCCGCGGACCGGGCGACGGCGTGTTCAAGCGCTCCTGGGCCGGGCTGTTCTTCGGCAGCGCGGGCGCGGGCGGCGCCACCAGCGCGGGCGACCTGGCCGCTCTGCTCGGCGCTCGTCAGAGTGCGAACGGCGAGATCGACCCGAGCAGCGTCGACCCGGCCAAGGCCGAGGAACTCGTGCAGTGCGGCCGGTTCTCGCCCGACCTCTGCCGCCTCTACCTGCAGGCCGCGACCACCGGCCGGGCCACGCCGGAGATCATCCAGCGTCTCGACCGGGCCAGCCCGGCCCGGATCCTGAGCCGGATCACCGCGCCGACGCTGCTGATCCAGGGCCAGGCCGACACGTTGTTCCCGCTGTCCGAGGCGGACGCCAACGCCCGCGGCATCGCGGCGAACGGCACTCCGGTGAAGGTCGCCTGGTACGCGGGCGGCCACGACGCCAGCGCCTCGACCCGCGAGTCCGACCGCGTCGACGCGCTGACGCTCGAGTGGCTGAAGCACTACCTGGGCGGCTCCGGGCCGAGCCCCTCCGACCGGTTCAGCTACACGACCGCCGGGGCGATCAGCGTCCGGGACACCCGGCCGACGACCCGGATCTACACGGTCGACCGCTATCCGCCGGAGAACAGCGGCTATCGCGTCCGGCTCTACGGACCCAACCCGCAGCCGATCGCGAACCCGCCGGACGGCACCCCGGCCGCGCTCTCGTCCCTGCCCGGGGCCGGATCGCTCACCAGCCGGTTGTCCAGCGCGGGCATCGACGTCCCGGGTCAGTTCGCCAGCTACAGCGGCGTCGAGCTGAGCCGGTCGGTCGACGTCGCCGGGTCTCCGACCGTGCAGCTCCAGGCCGTGTCGCCGACCGGCGAGGCCGTCCTTTTCGTCAAGCTCTACGACGTCGACGCGGACGGGCGGGCCACGCTGCCGGGTGGCGCGGTCGCCCCGGTACGGCTGACCGGCCTCCCGCGCACCGCCGACCAGCTGGGCAGCGTTGCGCCGGTCACGGTCACGCTGCCGATGCTCGGCCACCGTTTCGAGTCCGGGCACAGCGTCCGCCTGGTCGTTTCCACCAGTGACCAGGCCTTCGCCGGGCCGGTGACGCCCGCCGTCTACCAGGTCGCGATCGCGTCGAACAGCCTGCACCTGCCGGAGGTGGCCCCGGTGCCGGTGGCCGAGGCCACCGGCACCTGGCTCTGGGTGCTGGCCGGGCTGCTGGTGCTCATCGTTCTCGGGGTGACGACCGTGGTGCTGATCGTCCGCGCACGCAGGCGGACCGACGCCGTCGACCCCGACACCGCGGACCTGCCGCTGGCCGTCCGGGGTCTGAAGAAGGCCTATGGCGACGGGTACCTGGCCGTGCGCGATCTGTCGTTCACGGTCGAGCCGGGCCAGGTCGTCGGGCTGCTCGGGCCGAACGGCGCCGGGAAGACGACCGCGCTGCGGATGCTGCTCGGGCTGATCCGACCCAGCGGCGGCGAGATCCTCGTGTTCGGGCACCGGATCGCGCCCGGTGCGCCGGTGCTGTCGCGGATCGGCGCGTTCGTCGAGGGCCCCGGCTTCCTGCCGCACCTCTCCGGGATCGAGAACCTGCACCGGTACTGGCAGGCGACCGGCCGGCCCGCCGAGTCCGCGCACCTCGACGAGGCACTGGAGATCGCCGGCCTCGGCGCCGCGGTGCACCGGCACGTGAAGACGTACAGCCAGGGCATGCGTCAGCGGCTCGCGATCGCGCAGGCCATGCTCGGGCTGCCCGACCTGCTGGTACTGGACGAGCCCACGAACGGACTCGACCCGCCGCAGATCGCCGAGATGCGGGCCGTGCTCTCCCGGTACGCGACCGACGGGCGTGCGGTGCTGGTCTCGTCCCACCTGCTCGCCGAGGTGGAACAGGTCTGCTCGCACGTCGTCGTCGTGAGCAAGGGAACCGGCGTCGCGGCCGGGACGGTCGCCGAGATCGTCGGCGAGGGCCGGTCGGTCCTGGTCGAGGTCTCGCCCGGCGACTCGGAGGCGGCGATGGCCGCGCTGCGCGCGATGCCGGGCGTCTCGGTGGTGCAGCCGAACGGTCACGGGCTCGTCGTCGAGCTGGCCGGTGCCGAACGTGGGGACGTCGTGCGGGAACTGGTCGGCGCCGGGGTCGGCGTCGAGCGGCTGGTCGCGCGCAGACGGTTGGAAGACGTGTTCCTCGAGCTGGTGGGGGAGAGCAAGTGAGCGTCACATCCCGGCGGAGCCGGACGTCGAGCGTCAGCCGGCCCGGCCGGACGCTGAGCTTCCGGGCCGAGTTCGCGCGGCAGCTGACCCGGAGGCGGACCCAGATCGCGCTCGGGTTCCTGATCGTGCTGCCGTTGATCCTGGTGGCGGCGTTCAAGATCGGCGTACCCGACGACCCGAACTCCGCCGACGGGGGTACCAGCCTGGCCGACGTGGCCACCGCGGGCGGCGCCAACTTCACGCTGTTCGCCGTGTACGTGGCGTCGACGTTCCTGCTGCTGGTGGTCGTCGCGCTGTTCTGCGGCGACACGGTCGCCAGCGAAGCGAGCTGGGGGACGCTGCGCTATCTGCTGGCGTCGCCGGTACCGCGCGGGCGTCTGCTCCGGCAGAAGCTCACGGTCGGTCTCGCCTACAGCGGATTCGCGCTGCTGCTGCTTCCGACCGTGGCGATGATCGCGGGGACGATCGCGTTCGGGTGGCATCCGCTGCGGACACAACTCGGGGCGGACATCCCCGCGCTGGAAGCGCTCGGGCGCATTCTGCTGGCGGTCGGGTATATCGCGATCACGCTGTTGCCGGTAGCCGGACTCGCGTTCTACCTGTCGGTGCGCACCGACGCACCGCTCGGTGCGGTGGGCGGAGCGGTGATGCTCTGGATCGTCTCGAACATTCTCGAGGCGGTCACGGCACTGGGTGATCTGCGCGGGCTGCTGCCGACTCGGTACGGAACCGCTTGGCTCTCGTTGCTCTCGTCACCGATCGATGCGGAAGACATGGTGAAGGGAACGGTTTCGGCGGTCGTCTACACGACCGTGTTTCTGTCACTGGCGTGGTGGCGTTTTCTTCGCAAAGACATCGTGAGCTAGTCCGTCTCGGCGAATCGGCCGCCGTCGCGGTGCGCGCGGTGCACCGATGCGGCCGACGCATGACTAGTCCGATGTCTGACGAGTCTGTGCCTTTGTGGGACGGCAACTGCGAATATGACCACGAGTAAGCACCACAAACTCGGCAACGCAAAGGATCGTGTGATGTTCAAGAAGCTCTCGGCGATGTTCGGCGGCGGCGCGTCCGTCGACACCGTGCTCGCCACTCCGCAGACGCAGCCGGGCGGTGTGCTCCGCGGCGAGGTGCGGATCGGCGGCGGCAGCGTCGAGATGGTCGTGGACCGCGTCGAGCTCGAGCTGGTGGCCCGGGTCGAGGTCGAGGGCGAGACGCTCGGCGGGGACGACTACGAGCACAACACGAACCTGGCGTTCCAGCGGTTGCACCTCGGGCATCGGTTCAGCCTGCAGCCGGGTGCGTTCCACGCGGTGCCGTTCGAGCTGGCCGTGCCGTGGGAGACGCCGATCACGAGCGTCAACGGATACGCGCTGCACGGGATGCAGCTGGGGGTGCGGACCGAGCTGGAGCTGGCCGGGGCGCTCGACAAGGGCGATCTGGACGCGATCCAGGTGAACCCGCTGCCGGCGCAGGCGCGGCTGCTGGACGCGTTCAGCCGGCTGGGTTTCCAGTTCAAGGGCGCTGACCTGGAGCGGGGGACGCTCTACGGCTCGCGGCTACCGTTCTTCCAGGAGATCGAGTTCTACCCGGCGCACCAGTACGCGGGCGCGATCAACGAGCTCGAGGTCACGTTCATCTCCGGCCCGCAGTCGATGGACGTGCTGCTGGAGCTGGACAAGCGAGGCGGGTTCCTGAGCTCGGGCAGCGACGCGTACAACCGCTTCACGGTGCAGTACGCCGGCGCCGAGCAGCTCAACTGGGAGCAGTGGCTCCACGAGCACCTGCAAATCCTCACCCAACGCCGGGGCCTCTTTCACTGAGTGGGCGGCCCGCTCAGAACGACGCTGACGCGCGAGCGGGCCTCCTCATGACGCCCCGCTAAATGTCACGACGTCGGCCCGCTCGAGCGTCAGCGCCGTCCTGAGCGGGCTCCAGGTTCAAGCAACGGCGGGCGCCGCGCTTCGCGCGGCGCCCGCTGCTTTGTGTGTGGGGGTGGGCACAGTGAGCTAGGTAACTCCT
This sequence comes from Cryptosporangium sp. NPDC051539, assembly GCF_044454545.1. NCBI lineage: Bacteria > Bacillati > Actinomycetota > Actinomycetes > Cryptosporangiales > Cryptosporangiaceae > Cryptosporangium > Cryptosporangium sp. NPDC051539. The sequence continues at coordinate 37,043 of NZ_JBITDV010000012.1, forward strand.
AGGGGATGGGAGCGATCCGGACACGAATCGGAGCGCGCGCCGTAAACTAGGCGACACAACTTCATAGCAACTCATCCAGAGGGGCAGAGGGACACGGCCCGGTGAAGCCCCGGCAACCATCACATCCATGCGGTTCGCGCGAGCGAGGCGAGGTGTGACAGGTGCCAACTCCGTCCCGGTTGATCCGGGAGAGATGAGGAAAGCCTCGCCATGACGTCACTTCTCGCTGCCCGAGACACCTCCAGCCCGGCCCGCGTCCTCCGCTGCCGCAACTGCGGCGCCGAGTACCCGCTGATCGCGGTCCACGCGTGCGCCGAGTGCTTCGGCCCCCTCGAAGTCGGCTACGACGCCGACGCGATGGCCGGCGTCACCCGCGAGCAGATCGAAGCCGGGCCACTGAACATCTGGCGGTACGCGCCGCTGCTCCCGGTCGGCCAGAACCCGGACGACCGGGTGAGCCTCAACCCCGGCCTGACGCCGCTGGTGCGCGCCGACCGGCTGGCCGAGGCGATCGGCCTGAACGCCCCGCTCTGGGTCAAGGACGACTCGGCCAACCCGACCCACTCGTTCAAGGACCGCGTCGTCTCGCTCGCGCTGACCGCGGCGAAGGGACTCGGCTACCGCTCGGTGGCCTGCGCGTCCACCGGCAACCTGGCCAACTCGGTCGCCGCGCACGCCGCCCGCGCCGGCTGGCAGGCCAGCGTCTTCATCCCGGCCGACCTCGAGCCGAGCAAGATCCTCGCCTCGGCCGTCTACAACCCGCGCCTGGTCGCCGTGGACGGCAGCTACGACGACGTCAACCGGCTCACCAGCGAGCTCCAGGAAGACGAGGCGTTCGAGTCGACCGCGTTCGTCAACCAGAACGTGCGGCCGTACTACGCCGAGGGCTCGAAGACGCTCGGCTACGAGGTCGCCGAGCAGCTCGGCTGGCGGCTGCCGCCCCAGGTCGTGGTGCCGATCGCCTCCGGTTCGCTGCTCACCAAGATCGACAAGGCGTTCGGCGAGCTGGTGAAGGCCGGCCTCGTCGACGAGCGGGCGTACCGGGTGTTCGGCGCCCAGTCGCTCGGCTGTTCCCCGGTCTACACCGCGTTCGCCGAGGGCCAGGACGTCGTCCGGCCGGTGAAGCCGACCGGCATCGCGAAGTCGCTGAACATCGGCAACCCGGCCGACGGCCCCTACGTCTTGGACACCGTCCGCCGCACCGGCGGCACGATCGCCGCGGCCGACGACGACGAGATCCGCGCCGGTATCCGGCTGCTGGCCGAGACGACCGGCATCTTCGGCGAGACCGCCGGTGGCGTCACGGTGGCGGTGCTGAAGAAGCTGGTGGCGGACGGCGCGCTCGACCGGGACGCCGAGACCGTCATCTTCAACACCGGCGAGGGGCTCAAGACCGCCGACGCGGTCGAGAGCCAGGTCGGGCCGACGCACCGCATCGCACCGTCGCTGCGCAGCGCGCGCGAGGCCGGTCTGCTCGGTTGAGCCCGTTCGTCGGCGGCTCCGCCCGGGTGTTCTCCTGCGCGGGCGGAGCCGTTGGTGTGTGGGTGATCCAGTCATCGCGGTAGGAGCGGCAACAAACGCCTACATATCGCCGGGAGTTTGTTTTTGAATCGGTTGCGGAATCGCCGGATCCGTATTCCCCGCGATAGCTCTTACTCAGACCAGTGGGGGCGGTGGTTCTGCTGAGAAAACGCAGTAATGCCGTTTCCGGGTAGCGTCGGAATCGTGGCACCGGAAACTTCCCCAGTGGGCACGCGCTTTTCGAAGCGTCACTTTCGCACTGCCTAGAGGTCCGGTACCGTCCTGACCGGTCGCAGTTCGTTCTTGCCAGTGTTCGTGCGTTTGCGGTGCGGGGCTCTTGGACGAAAGACCCGGGGCGCATGGTCAAGGAGTGCGTCTCCGCGGGCAACAGCAGGCGAGGGAAGTGCACAGTGGCGCAGGGCACTGTCAAGTGGTTCAACTCCGAGAAGGGCTATGGCTTCATCGCTGTCGACGGCGGCGCTGATGTCTTCGTCCATTACTCGGCGATCATGATGGACGGGTACAAGGCTCTCGAAGACGGCCAGCGGGTCGACTTCCAGGTCACTCAAGGCCCGAAGGGTCCGCAGGCGGAAAACGTCCAGGTCGTCGCCGCGTCCTAGACGCAGACTCGAAGCAGGGCCCGTTCCGGTGGGGTGACCGGAACGGGCCCTGTCTGTATTCCGCGGAACATTTCTGCGACAGAGCAATCAATTCCCAATCCGTGCCGGCGGCGGCCGGACCCTCCGCGCCGGTGTTCGCCGCGTCCTCCCGTGGCTGCCCGGACGCCGGGCGTTTCCTTGCACTCGCCTGGGTCGAGTGCTAAACAGGGCATTGGCACTCTGTAGTCTTGAGTGCCAAGGGTCGGGGAGGTGAGGCTCCCCGCTGGCCGGTCCGTGCCGGCAGCAGGGGGTCGTCCGTCGCGGGCACCGTTCCGACCGCGCAGTCTCCGGCTGTCGTTACGCGGCATCCGGGGGTCCGACATCATCGGAGGACATCACCGTATGGCCAAGTTGATCGCGTTCGACGAAGAGGCCCGTCGTGGCCTCGAGCGGGGTATGAACCAGCTCGCCGACGCTGTGCGGGTGACGCTCGGCCCCAAGGGCCGCAACGTCGTCCTCGAGAAGAAGTGGGGCGCGCCCACCATCACGAACGATGGTGTGAGCATCGCCAAGGAGATCGAGCTCGACGACCCGTACGAGAAGATCGGCGCCGAGCTGGTCAAAGAGGTAGCCAAGAAGACCGACGACGTCGCGGGTGACGGCACCACCACCGCGACCGTGCTGGCCCAGGCGCTGGTCCGTGAGGGTCTGCGCAACGTGGCCGCCGGTGCGAACCCGATCGCGCTGAAGAAGGGCATCGAGGCGGCCGTCGCGGCGGTCTCCGAGGCTCTCGGCAACGCGTCGAAGGAGATCGAGACCAAGGAGCAGATCGCTTCGACCGCCTCGATCTCGGCCGCTGACACCTCGGTCGGCGAGATCATCGCCGAGGCGATGGACAAGGCCGGCAAGGAAGGCGTCATCACCGTCGAAGAGAGCAACACCTTCGGGCTCGAGCTGGAGCTCACCGAGGGCATGCGCTTCGACAAGGGCTACATCTCGCCGTACTTCGCCACCGACACCGAGCGGATGGAGGCCGTCCTCGACGACCCGTACATCCTCTTCGTCGAGGGCAAGATTTCCACCGTGAAGGACCTGCTCCCGCTGCTGGAGAAGGTCATGCAGGGCGGCAAGCCGCTCGCGATCATCAGCGAGGACGTCGAGGGCGAGGCCCTCGCGACGCTGATCGTCAACAAGATCCGGGGCACCTTCAAGTCCACCGCCATCAAGGCGCCGGGCTTCGGTGACCGTCGCAAGGCGATGCTGACCGACATGGCCATCCTCACCGGTGGCACCGTCATCAGCGAGACGATCGGTCTCAAGCTCGAGAACACGACGATCGACCTGCTGGGCCGCGCCCGCAAGGTCGTCGTGACCAAGGACGAGACCACGATCGTCGACGGCTTCGGCGACGCGGAGCAGATCGAGGGCCGGAAGAGCCAGATCCGGGCCGAGATCGAGAACTCCGACTCGGACTACGACCGCGAGAAGCTCCAGGAGCGCCTCGCCAAGCTGGCCGGTGGCGTCGCCGTCATCAAGGTCGGCGCGGCCACCGAGGTCGAGCTCAAGGAGCGCAAGCACCGCATCGAAGACGCGGTGCGCAACGCGAAGGCCGCCGTCGAGGAGGGCATCGTCGCCGGTGGTGGCGTCGCTCTGCTCCAGGCTGCCAGCGTCGCGTTCGAGAAGCTCGAGCTGTCGGGCGACGAGGCGACCGGGGCGAACATCGTCAAGGTCGCTCTCGAGGCTCCCCTCAAGCAGATCGCGGTCAACGCCGGTCTCGAGGGTGGCGTCGTGGCCGAGAAGGTGCGCAACCTTCCGTCGGGCCACGGCCTGAACGCCGCGACCGGCGAGTACGTCGACCTGGTCGCCGAGGGCATCATCGACCCGACCAAGGTCACGCGGTCCGCGCTGCAGAACGCCGCGTCGATCGCCGCGCTGTTCCTCACCACCAACGCGGTGGTGGCCGACAAGCCGGAGAAGGCGTCGGCCCCGGCCGGCGACCCGAGCGGCGGCATGGGCGGCATGGACTTCTGAGTCCACTCCGCTAGCTCGCACCACAAGGGCGGGTCCCCCCGGGGGGCCCGCCCTTTGCGTGCCTCCGCGCAGGCTCCTCACCGCGGGCGGGCGGCCGCCGTCTGACGCGCGAGGGTGACGGCGGCAGCCGCGTCGACCTCGCCCGCACCCAGGACGTTCCGCTCGCTGCCGCCGCAGGCGGACGTGGAGCCCAGGCTCGCGCGCTGGGTGCTCGCCCGGAGCAGCGCGGCCGTGCGGGTGATGTCTCCGCGCAGCGTCGGCGCGGCCTGCCACACCAGCGCCACCACGCCCGCTACCTGCGGCGTCGCCATCGAGGTCCCGGAGAGCCGGGCGTAACCGCCGCCGGGCCAGGCCGACAGCACGTCGACGCCGGGTGCCACCAGGTCGGGCTTCGCGTCGGAGTCGCCGGGAACCGGGCCGCGCGACGAGAACGACGCGATCTCTTTCTTGTCGTCGACCGCGCCGACCGTGAACACCGACTCGTACCGGCCGATCGGATCGGTGATCGTCCGGCACTTGGGACCGGAATTACCCGCCGCCGCGACCACGAAGATTCCGGCCGACCGCAGGGCGTCGACGGCCGGCTCCAGCGTGTCGGCTCCGCATCCTTCGAGGTCGGGGCAGCCCCAGGAATTGCTGAGGACGTCGGCCGCGCGGGCCGGGTCACCGTCGGCGAGCGGGTCACCGCCGGTGGGGAACGGCGCCAGCATGAACTGCAGGCAGCCCACGTAGTAGGCGGGGTTGCCCAGTGGCCGGGCGAGGTTCGCGCACCCGATCCAGGTCGCGCCCGGTGCCACCCCGACGACCTTGCCGACGGCGCTGGCCGCGGTGTGGGTGCCGTGCCCGTTCGGGTCGCGCGGGGTCGTGGTCGAGAACCAGGGGTCGTACCAGCTGTCGGCGCCGCCCCGGTAGCCCGGGCGCAGCGCCGGATGCGAGGCGTCGACGCCGCTGTCGGAGAAGCCCACCGTGATCCCGCGGCCGTCGACGCCGTCGGCCCAGGCCTCCGGAGCCTTGATCGTGAGCAGGTTGGCCGGCGGACTGGTCGGCGTCTCGTCGCTCGACGCGCCCGGGCCGGGCAGCTCGGGAATCGGCCGGAGCTCGGGGTTCGGCCGGACCGATGCCACGTCGTCGCGCGCCGCCAGCAGCGCGCGGACGATCGGGGTGTCGTCGACCTCCACGGCGTTGACCAGGTAGAACGAGATCGGGTCGGCCCCGGCTTTGTTCAAAGCGGAGAGCAGCGGCGCCTGCGTCCGGCGCGCGTGTTCCACCAGCCGGTCGTACACCGCGGTCCGGCGGGAGGTGAGGTCGGTGGTTCCGGTTCCCACCGAGGTGAGGTCCGCTTGGTTGCTGAGGACGACGAACAGCCGGTCACCGTGGAACCCGGCCCGGCCCGGCCCCAGCCACACCACCACCGACGCGAGCAGCACCGCCGCGACCGCCGACGCGGCCAGTACCGGCCGCCTCGGTACGGCGGTCTCCGGTGCGGGCCGACGGGCTCGCAGCACCAGGACTATCGCGACGACCGCGCCCCCGGCCAGCGCCAGCCACGCCGAGATCCCGCTCGCGATCGCGGCCCACTCCGGCACGTCGCCGGGAACCAGCAGAAGAGAGATCTCCTCGGCGTCCGCGAAACCGAGCGGACCGTAGGCACACGCGGCCACCAGCAGCAGGCCGGCCCACTGCCGACCCGGGTCGGTGACGGCCATCATCAGGCCGCAGGCCGGCAGCACGCCGAGCAGCGGCATCTGCAGGCCGGGCGTGCCGAACGCCCCGGCCAGCAGCGTCAGCGCAACGACGACGACGAGCGCGTCCAGCACCAGACCGGCCACCGGCCCACCCACCGGAACCCGGGTGGGTCCGACCCGGCGCAGCCGGGACGCCAGCGCACCGAGCGCGAGCGCGGCCAGGAGCGCCGCGCCGGCGTCCAGCGGGCTGCCCAGCGCGCCGACCCACCACCACGGCAGCAGCACGACCAGCCCGAGGGCGAGCGCGGCCACCGCACCGACCCCGCCCACCCGCGGACGCGCCACCGAGCCGATCGGCGTCGAGCCGCGGACCGCGAACACCAGCCCGACGGCGACCACCGCGAACAACAGCGACGTCGACGTGTCGCCGAACGACCAGGGCACGACCCGCACGAGCCCGAGCGCCGCAGCGCACCCGGCCGCGAACGTCCACGAACGCGCGATCCCCCGGATCACCGGACGTTTCCCCAGCATCCAGGCCAGCGCCGCCGGTCCGCCCGCCACCAGCGCGACGATCACCGACAGCAGCGGCCAGTACGCCCGGGGAACCTCGTAGCCGGTGGCGGTCAGAACTTCCTCGACCACCCAGCCGCCGGCCTGACCGACCACGGTCACGCCGGTGGCCCACACCCCGGCCAGCGACACCGCGGTCGGAGCGATCCAGCGGGGCACTCCGGGTGTCGGGTTCGGCTGCATGCGCGCACCGTATCGGCCCTGCTTGATCCCGCGGCGGCCCCGGCGACGTACCGTGGTGCGGTGAGTCGGAATCCACAGGTGTCCCGCTTCGCCGCCAGCCAGCTCGGCCCGGAGCAGCGCACTGCCGCACTGCAGCGGCTACGCACCGAGACGTTCGACGTCGTCGTGATCGGCGGCGGCGTCACCGGAGCCGGAGCCGCGCTCGACGCGGCCAGCCGGGGCCTGTCGGTGGCGCTGATCGAAGCCCGCGACTACGCCGCCGGCACCTCCAGCCGGTCCAGCAAGCTCATCCACGGCGGCCTGCGCTACCTGGAGCAGCTGAACTTCAGCCTGGTGCGTGAGGCGCTGGAGGAGCGCGGGCGGCTGCTCACCACGCTGGCGCCGCACCTCGTACGCCCGACGCCGTTCCTGCTGCCGCTCAACCACCACGGCTGGCAGCGGTTGTACTACGGCGCCGGGGTGGCGCTCTACGACACGCTGGGGTCGATCCTGGGCACCGCCCGAGGGGTGCCGCGGCACAAGCACCTCAGCCGCACCGGCGCGCGCCGGCTGTTCCCGAGCCTGCGCCGGGACGCGCTGGTCGGCGCGATCCGCTACTACGACGGTCACGTCGACGACGCCCGCTTCGTGCTGACGCTGGCCCGGACCGCTGCCTCCTACGGCGCGGTCACGGCGACCAGCACCCGGGTCGTCGATCTGCTGCGCAACGCCCGCGAGGTCGTCGGTGTCCGCGTGCGTGACCTGGAGGGCCACGACGAGTTCGAGGTCAAGGCCCGCACGGTCGTGGCCGCGACCGGCGTGTGGAGCGACGACCTGTCGGAGATGCTGCACGAGCGCCCCGGCCTGCGGGTCCGGGCGTCGAAGGGCGTCCACCTGGTGGTGCCGCGTTCGGTCATCTCCGGGGACGTCGGGCTGATCCTGCGTACCGAGAAGTCGGTGTTGTTCGTGATCCCGTGGGGCGGGCACTGGATCATCGGGACGACCGACACCGACTGGAACCTCGACCGGTCGCACCCGGCGGCGTCCAGCGTCGACATCGACTACCTCCTCGACCACGTGAACGCGGTGCTCGAGCGCCCGATCACGCACGAGGACATCGAGGGCGTGTACGCCGGGCTGCGTCCGCTGCTGGCCGGTGAAGACGAGTCGAGTTCGAAGCTGTCGCGGGAGCACGCGGTCGTCGAGCCGATGCTCGGGCTGATGCTGGTCGCCGGAGGCAAGTACACGACGTACCGGGTGATGGCCGCCGACGTCATCAACAAGGCCGCCCACCGGCTGCGCGACGTCCCGCCGAGCCGGACGCAGGACGTCCCGCTGATCGGCGCCGACGGGTTCACCGCGATGTGGGCGAACCGGGCCGACCTCGCGCGCAGGCACGGGGTGACCGTGGGCGCGGTCGAGCACCTGCTCGAGCGCTACGGCTCACTCACCACCGAACTGCTGGCCGGTATCGAGGAGAACCCGCGGCTGGGGCGGCCGGTCGTCGGTGCACCGGAGTACCTGGCCGCCGAGATCGCGTACGCGGCGTCGCACGAGGGCGCACTGCACCTGGACGACGTCCTGACCCGGCGGACCCGGATCTCGATCGAAACCGCGCACCGGGGGATGGAGTCGGTGGAGGACGTCGCCGACGTGCTCGCTCCGGTGCTGGGGTGGGATGCGGCCACCCGGCGGCGTGAGGTGGAGCACTACCGGGCCCGGGTGCAGGCGGAGCGTGAATCGCAGCGGATGCCCGACGACCTGACCGCGGACGCTGCTCGGCTCGGCGCTCCTGACGTGCGGAAACCTGCCGCTTCCTAGTGGACTTCGTCGAACAGGCCGGAGTTCGCGAAGTTGCCTTCGGGAGCCTGCTCGAGGTCTTCGTCCTTCGAGCGGTTCCGACCCCACATCGCCGCGCCCATGATGCCCGCGATAACCGCGACCGTCAGCACGGTGAAGAGCGTCAAAACCAGAGGTGTGCTCATGAGGAGTTAGCCTCCGACGTTCGGGCGCGGCCGTCAAGCGCCCTGGACCGTTCGGAGGCTCCCTTAAGCCGATTGATAGGAACGTAACAGCTGGTCGTGGGATCAGATGACGCTGAGCCATAACGCAATTAATTCTGCGTTCGGATTCCGGTCAGTGCTTCGGCCGGTTTGATCGCGTAATCCCCGGGAAAGCCGCCGCCATGGCTACTCAATTGAACGGTGCCCGAGTCGCGTTCGTGGCCACCGATGGCGTGGAGCAGGTCGAGCTCGACCGGCCGTGGGCCGCGGTGACCGAGGCCGGCGGACAGCCCGAACTGATCTCGCTGTCGGCGGGGAAAATTCAGGCATTCAACCATTTGGACCCGAGCGAGACCCGTCCGGTCGACCGCGTCCTCGACGACGCCGACCCCGACGACTACGTCGCGCTCGTCCTTCCCGGCGGTGTGGCCAATGGGGACTTCGTCCGGGCGGATCAGCGCGCGGTGAGCTTCGTGAAGGCGTTCTTCGAGGCCGACAAGCCGGTCGGGGTGATCTGCCACGGCGGGTGGGTGCTGATCGAGGCCGGTGTCGCTTCCGGACGCACGGTGACGTCGTGGCCGAGTCTGCAGACGGATTTCCGGAATGCCGGTGCGGAGTGGGTGGACCAGCAGCTCGTCGTGGACGGGAACCTGGTGACCAGCCGGAATCCGGACGACTTGCCGGTGTTCTCCGGTGCGGTCGTGGAACGGATCGCCGCCGCGACCTGAGGCGCTGGCCGCGCTCCGGTTCCACACCGGAGCGCCGAACGGGTGCTCAGACCACGGGGCGCAGGCGTGGCTCCCACGGGCCGTGGCGGTTGAGTTCGGTCCAGGCGGCCACGAATCGCCGCACGACTTCGACCAGGAATTCGTCCGGGAAGCAGTACGGCAGACGCAGATACGAATCGTGCGCACCGGTCAGGTCCATCGAGCTCCCGGGAATCGCCTCGACCCCGTGGCGCAGCGCGATCTGCGCGAAAGTACCCGCGTCGGCGCCCGCCAGTTCGACCCAGAGCGACGGCCCGCCGTGCGGCGTCTGCCAGCGCCAGCTCGGTAGGTGTTCGGCCAGCAGAGCCTCGATCGTCGCGAGTTGCGCCTGCCGCTCCGGCACCCGCCGTTCGATCAGTGCCTCCAGGTCCGGCACGATCCGCGCGGCGACGAGCTGGTCGATGATCGGCGACCCGAGGTCGGCCAGCGCCTTGCGCCTGGCGAGCCGGCTGATCACGTCCGACGTCGCCCGGGTCCAGCCGACCCGCAGGCCACCCCAGACCGACTTCGACAGCGACCCGAGCTGGATCAGCGTCACCGGACGGTCGCCGGCTGCTGCCGCGAAGGCCGGGAGCGGCGGTGGCACGTCGTGCCCGAGGCTGACGCCCGACAGCGCGTCGTCGGCGACCACCACGACGTCGTACTCGGCCGCGAGCTCGACGATCCGGCGGCGCCGGGCCGCGGAGAGCAGCCGGCCGGTCGGGTTGTGGAACGTCGGCATCAGGTAGACCAGGTCGATCGGCTGGGTGGCGAGCACCTTGGCCAGCGCCTCCGGCCGGGCGCCGTCCTGGTCGATCGGGATCGGCACCAGCGTGGCGCCGGCGGCTCGGAACACGTCGTAGCAGGCCGGCCAGCCCGGCGCCTCGACCGCGACCCGTGAGCCCGGGCGCAGGTACAGCTCCGAGATCAGGTCGATGGCCTGGTGCGCGCCGCTGGTCACCAAGATCTCGTTCGGGGTGCTGGCCAGGCCGATCCGGGTCAGGTGCCCGGCGATCGCCTCACGGAGCCGCGGGAGGCCGTGCGGCTGGTAGCCCGGCTCGGCCATCGCTTCGGTCAGGTCGTGCCGCATGACCTCGTCCAGCGCGACCGGCACGATGCTGTCGGCGGCACCGGCCGCCGAGGCGAGCGAGAGGATGCCGCCCGGCCCGTCGATCAGCCGCTGGAACAGCTGGGCGGACTGCCCTCCCGGCACCCGCCCGTCGCCGCCCGGCCTCCGGTTGGCGCGCGCGGTACGCGCGATCCGCGTCCCGCTGCCGCGCCGGCTCTCGACCAGGCCCTCGCCGCGGAGCTGGTCGTAGGCGGAGACCACGGTCGCCCGGCTGACCGCCAGCACTCCGGCCAGCCGTCGTTCGGCCGGCAGCGTGCTGCCGCCCGGGAGCGCACCTTCGTCGATACCGCGCCGGACGGCGGCGGCCAGCTGCTGGTACAGCGGACCGTCTCCTACCGACCAATCGCTGAGGACGTGGATCAGGCGCGATTCGTCATTGGACCGGTCGTCTCCGGTCTGATAACGGTCCACCTCGGCGGTCATTGGCTCTGTCCTGTCGGTCGCATTGGCACCATCATTGCGGGTGTTGGACCGATCCACCAGAGGCTGGTGAGGCCAATTTTGAGCAACTGGACTGAGATGGAGAGGCGGGACCGATGATGCTCGTAGTTTTTGTTCTTTTTGTAGTGATTGCGGTACTGGCCGCCCGGTTCGGTGTCGACAGCCGGGACGGCATGGACTGGCGTCCGTACGACGAGGCCAGGCGCGCGAGGTCAGGATTGGCCCCCCGCGTGAGCTGAAGTGGTGTGGGGCGGCCCGCCCGGCCGCCCGACTTCAGTCCACTCCGGCCCGGACCTCAGCCCACCTCGGGCAGGGTGGGCCCGATCACGTCGTCGGCGTCGACGATCGTGTAGGCGTAGCCCTGCTCGGCGAGGAAGCGCTGCCGGTGCGCCGCGTAGTCCGCGTCGAGGCTGTCGCGGCTGACCACCGTGTAGAAGTGCGCCTGCCGCCCGTCGGCCTTCGGACGCAGGACCCGCCCGAGCCGCTGGGCCTCCTCCTGCCGCGACCCGAACGTGCCGGAGATCTGGATCGCGACCGCGGCCTCGGGCAGGTCGATCGAGAAGTTCGCGACCTTCGACACGACCAGAGTGCTGATCTCGCCGCGGCGGAACGCGTCGAACAGCCGCTCGCGTTCCTTGTTGGTGGTCTTGCCCTCGATCACCGGCGCTTCCAGCTCGGCCGAGATCTCGTCCAGCTGGTCGAGATAAGCGCCGATCACCAGCACCTGCTCGCCCTTGTGCTTCTCCACGAGCTTGCGGATGACCGGCATCTTCGTGCGCGCGGTCGCGCACACCCGGTACCGCTCCTCGGGCTCGGAGACCGCGTACGTCATCCGTTCGGCGTCGGTCATCGTGACGCGGACCTCGACGCACTCGGCCGGTGCGATCCAGCCCTGGGCCTCGATGTCCTTCCACGGCGCGTCGTAGCGCTTCGGGCCGATCAGCGAGAAGACGTCGCCCTCGCGGCCGTCCTCCCGGACCAGCGTCGCGGTGAGCCCCAACCGGCGGCGCGACTGCAGGTCGGCGGTGAGGCGGAAGATCGGCGCCGGCAGCAGGTGCACCTCGTCGTAGACGATCAGGCCCCAGTCGCGGGCCCCGAACAGCTCCAGGTGCCGGTACTCGCCGTTCTTGCGGGACGTCATGACCTGGTAGGTCGCGATCGTGACCGGCCGGATCTCCTTGCGCTCGCCGGAGTACTCGCCGATCTCGTCCTCGGTCAGCGACGTCCGGGCGACCAGTTCGCGCTTCCACTGCCGCCCGGCGACCGTGTTCGTCACCAGGATCAGCGTCGTCGCCTTGGCCTGCGCCATCGCGGCCGCGCCGACCAGCGTCTTACCGGCACCGCAGGGCAGTACGACGACGCCGGAGCCACCGGCCCAGAAATTGTCGACCGCTTCCTGCTGGTAGGACCGCAGTGTCCAGCCGTCTTCGGCCAGGTCGATCTGGTGTGCTTCCCCGTCGACGTACCCGGCCAGGTCTTCGGCCGGCCAGCCGACCTTCAGCAGCACCTGCTTGAGACGGCCGCGCTCGGACGGGTGGACCGCGACCGTGTCGTCGTCGATCTTGGCCCCGAGCATCGGGGACACCTTCTTGTTGCGGCTGATCTCCACCAGCACGGCCCGGTCGAGCGCCCGCAGCACCAGCCCGTGCACGGGCGAGTTCAGCAGCTGCAGCCGCCCGTACCGGTCCATCGTGTCGGCGACGTCGACCAGCAGGGCGTGCGGCACCGGGTAGCGGGAGAACCGCACCAGCGCGTCGACGACCGACTCGGCGTCGTGGCCGGCCGCGCGGGCGTTCCACAACCCCAGCGGCGTCAGCCGGTAGGTGTGGACGTGTTCCGGAGCCCGCTCGAGTTCGGCGAACGGTGCGATCGCCATCCGGCAGGCCTGCGCGTCGGCATGGTCGGTCTCGAGAAGCAGCGTCTTGTCCGACTGGACGATGAGGGGTCCGTTAGGCACGTGTTCCAGTGTCCCTCGGCCGAGGCCGGTTCGCAGGTAGCCGGGTGGCCGAACGTGAATCATGCGTTCAACCGCACAGAGTGAGCGAGGTTCTACACAGGGAGCCGTAATTACTGTCACAAGTGCAAGCTGACCTGCTGCGATACCTGTGTGACGGGACGGAATGCAGCGGAGAGTCGGCAATCTTCGTAGCTCGCGCGTAGCCTTCGGTCCGTGCCTGGTCGACATTCATCCTCAGCAGACACTACGGAGTACATCTATATCGCTGAGGAAGCGCCACGCGGTAAGCACACCCGCACGCGGGGGCGCCGACGTCGCGAGAATCCGGCCGGTCGGGCGGTCAAGGTCGCTTTCGCCGGGCTCGCCGCCGCCGCGGTGGCCGGCAGCATCTCGTACGGCGCGGTGTCGATGGTCACGCACGGTTCCCCCACCAGCACCGCGACGGCGATCGACGCCCCCGCCCCGCCCCGCACGGCCGACGAACGGGCGTCCCGCTCCGGTGGGTACTGCGCGCGCACCGGTCCGGGGCAGGCCCGGGTCGAGCAGTACCTGGCCACGCAACCCGCCCGGTTCGGCCAGGTGACGATGGACGCGACCCAGGACGCGACCGACTGTGCCGCGATCAAGAAGTTCCAGACCGCGGTCGCGCTCCCGACCGTCACCGGCTTCGCCGACGACGCGACCGCCGAGATCGCCGACCGCCTCTACGGCTCGGCCGCCGGATCGTGCCAGGCGGACGCGACGGCGACGACCGTGTGCGTCGACCTGAGCCGCCAGACGCTCTGGGTGATGCGCGGGGGTTCGGTGGTGTTCGCGCCGGTCGTGGTCCGTACCGGGGGCAAGGGCCTGAAGACGCCGGTCGGCAAGTTCGAGATCAGCGAGAAGAAGACGCTCACCACGTCGAGCGAGTACGGCACGAAGCTCCCGTACTGGGAGCGCTTCTACCAAGACTTCGGTCTGCACGCGACCGACGCGTCGTTCTACACCGACGAGAAGTCGGGCGGGTCGCACGGTTGCGTCAACCTACTGGCCGGTGACGCGAAGAGCGTCTACGACCTCACCGAGGTCGGCTCCGAAGTGCACGTCTTCGGCCACAAGGCCGGTACCTAGTCCCTGGTCGGGATCGCGCTGACCACGCGGTGCAGCGCGAACGTGTGCTCGGTCTCGGTCCGGTCGTCCTCGGCCCGTAGGTAGCCGCCGCCGACCGAGACGGGCCGCACGACACGGGCGGTGACGCCCCCGTGGGCGTCCACGTAACTGAGCCAGACGCGAGCCCGTTCGCGCGCGGCCTGCTGCAGGACGCCGACCGCCGCACCGGGATCGGTCTCGCCCGGCTGGGTGAGCACGGGCGCCCGCCGGGCCGCCCGTGCGGCCTCGTCGCCACGGCGGACCGCGGCGACCGCCCCGGCCAGGTAATCGGAGTCGAGCGAGATTTCGCTCGCCCCGCGCGGCGTGCTCCGGGCCGACCGTCCCGCGGTGCGTTTCGCGTCCGGCCGGCCGAGCACCAGACCACCGTTCGTGTCTTCGGCGGCCGGTGCGTAGCCGCAGCCGCGCAGCAGGTCGACGACCCGCCCGACGGCAGCCGACGAGACCAGCACGGTGTCGGCGATCCGCCGCAGGTTCAGCTCGGCGCAGCGCCGGTCGGCCAGCACGGTCGCGAGCAGCGCCTGGTCGTCGCTGCGCAGGTACGAGCCGGCCGCCCCGACCCGTAGGCCGCCGTGTCTGCGCGCCATGTCGTCGATCAGGTACGTCAGCGACTGCGGCACCGGCGTACGCGAGCTGGCGGTGAAGAACGCCTGCAGATCGCTGCCGGAGCGGCCGGCGTCCAGGGCGCGGCGCACGGTGTCGGGCGTGACCCGGTACACGGTCGCGCTGCCGGCCGACTCGACGTCGGCCACCAGCGCCATCTCGTTCGCGAGCATGGGCTCCAGCGGGCCGGGCGCCACCACGGTCAGGTCGGCCTGCACCAGGACGTGGTCGACCGGCTCCGGCAACAGGTCGACGAGCAGCGGGATCGGGTCGTCGCCGAGCAGGATCGCCCGGCCGAACGACGTGAGCGTGTTCTGCGCGACCAGCCCGAGCGTCGCGGCCTCGGTCAGCTGCTCGGCGACCGCCTCGTCCCGCCGACGTCCGCTGCGGCGTGGCGTCCGCCAATCGAGGACGCCGACGATGTCGACGGTGGCCAGCGGACCGGGGTATTCGACCAGGATCTGCAGGATCGCCGCGCGCAGCGTGGGCGCGGCCGAGCGGGTGACCTCGGCCGACAGCGCCGCGATCGCCCGATCACGCTCGTCGCGGCCGCCGACCA
This sequence comes from Cryptosporangium sp. NPDC051539, assembly GCF_044454545.1. Classification (NCBI taxonomy): domain Bacteria; kingdom Bacillati; phylum Actinomycetota; class Actinomycetes; order Cryptosporangiales; family Cryptosporangiaceae; genus Cryptosporangium; species Cryptosporangium sp. NPDC051539. Next base: position 52,198 of record NZ_JBITDV010000012.1, read on the forward strand.
GCGCGGGCATCCGGGCCATCCCGAGCCAGGCGGTCGCGAGCTGGGCCCAGCGACGCTCGGCCGGCGTGGCCTGCCAGACGTCGAACGCGGCGGTGGGCAGCCAGGTCGGATCGGCGTCGGGCGTGCGGGCGAGCAGGTTCGCCTCGTACGCGACCTCGAGCAGCAGCGCGGCGGTCGGCTCGTCCACCCCGGCCGCCCGCGCGAGCCGCCGGAGCTCACGGACGCCCAGGCCACCCGCTTTCAGGACCGGCGGTGGGTCGCTCGCGCAGGCGTCCAGCAAAGTCGTGGTCTGACGCAGTACCTCGAGCACCTGGCCGGACCCGGCACCGTCCACGCGGTCGGCCGGGCCGGCCGCCGCGGCAGTAGGCGCCGGTTCCGACGGGTGCAGCGGACCGATCGGCGAATCGCCGCGCAGCGCGAGCCCGACCTCGCGCGGAAGCTCCACCGTGGAGGCGTCGAGCGGGACGAGGAGCCCGTGCACGAGCAGCCACCGGATCGGCGTGTCGGCGTCCGTGGGGTCGCTGGGGCGGCGGACGTCCCGGATCGCGCCGACCGGGTTGCCGCCGATCGCCAGCCGCTCGAGTACGGCGACCGCCTCCGGCGGGCAGGCATCCAGCAGGGCCCGGAGCCGGACCGGGTCACCGAACGCCTCGGTGATCAGCGCGGTCGCTTCCGGCTGACGGGCCGCGGGCAGGTGCAGCGCGGCCAGGATCGGGGCCAGATCCTCGGCCCGGTCGTCCTGGATCAGGGCGGCCACCGGCCGCCCGAGACCGGCCGGGAAGCGGGACGTGACCTCGTCGAGCATCGACGGAAGGCGCAGCGTGGCCTCGGTGTCGGGCCAGGCCAGGCCGAGCGTGATCAGGTGGTCGAGCGCTTTGCGGACCGTGAAGTCGGGGGCGGCGGCGAGCAGGGCCAGGGCCTCTTTCCGGTCTGCGCGATGTTCCGGAGCGGCGACCAGGCGGAGCGCGTCGAGCACTTCGAGGTGGAACCGGTCGAGGTGATCGAGCGCCCGGGCGACCGACATCCGGGAGTGCGCACGCTGCGCCAATACGGAGAAGTCGGACGGAACCGGGACGGCGAGGTCCGGGCGCGCGGCGAACAGCCGTTCCAGCTGTTCGTCGGTCAGCGCGCGGTAGTGATCTGCCAAGCTCGCCGTGCTCACCGAATAGACGCTAACCGGTTTCTGTCCCGGACGGTCCGCATGCCGACACCGACGAGCTCAGTGACTGTTGCACATGCCACCCTTCCGCCGTGGCGAACGAGACTGGGTGGATGCTGCTGGCGGGGTGGCAGCGCTGGCGGGAGAGACGCCGGGCCAAGCGTCGGCGGCGCCGGGGCCGGCACGGCGATGGGGTGGACGCCAGCGACGCGGCCTGCGCGCTGGACGGCTGTGGGGGCTTCGGCGGTGGGCACCACGGCCACCACGGGGGATGTGACGGTTGTGACGGGTGCGACGGTTGCGACTGCAACTTCAACCTGCTCAGCCTCGGGACCCTGCTGATGCTGATCCCGTTCCTCCGGACGGCGCCGACACTGCGGACGCGGTCGTCGCTGGCAGGACGTGGCGGCGTCCTGTTGATTCGCGGCTACCAGCGGCAGATCAGCCGGCATTTACCGGTGAAGTGCCGATACACGCCTTCCTGTAGTGAGTACGGCGCGCAGGCCGTGGCGCGATACGGCCTCGCCGACGGCTCGCGGCTGATCGCGGCCCGGATCAAGCGGTGCACGACGGCGGTCCCGATGGGTACTCCCGACCCACTGCGATGAGACACTTGAACCCTGCCGTGTGATCGGTCATGGTGTGCTCGTCAGCGCAACGAGGAGGAACGATGGCGTCCGACGCCCGTCCGGCCAAGCCCAGCAAGAGTGCCACGGTCAAACCCGGTCACCTGGCGGTCAGCGAATTCCTCGGCGAGCACCAGGGGCCGTCCAGCCCGTTCGGTGACATCCCGCTGCCGTTGCCGAGCGACCAGATCGACTACGTCCACCCGGGCGCGGAAGAGCAGTCGGCGCACTAGCGTCCGAGAGACTTCTCGACGTTCTGCCAGATGGGGCACGGCCACGGGATGCGTGCCCACGTCCCGGAGCACTCCGGGCAGAAGTGCGAGCCGTCGCGGGGCTCGTGCAGGCGGAGAAAATCCGTCAGCGCCAGCGAGAGATCTGCGAGGTCGTCTCTGGCGTACGCCAGCAGCGTCAGGTCGTCGGCTTCGCGGGCCCGCGTGCGCGCCTCGCGGAGGCGCTGCCAGACCGCGTAGTGGCGGCTCAGTCGTTCCGCGTCCTGTCCGATCACGGGTGCCTCCTCGAGGCCGGTGCGGTTCCGGTTCCGGGGCGGGCGGCGCCGCCGCATCGGTGGTGCCGTGGTGCGCTGGTGCGGCGTCCCGGGTACGGGCGGTGGCCCTGGTCGCGGCGGTGGCCTTCCAGCCGTTCGGCTTCGGCACTGAACGAGCCGCTCTCGTCCCAGAAGTAGACGGTCGCGTGCTCGAGATACTCGGCCGGGCGGATCTCCATCGGTCCTCCAGTGCGTTCGAGGGTGCGTCGCAACGCCCTCTCGCCGGGAGTTGCAGATGAACTCTCGCGCACGTTCACGTCCAGATGTGATTACCGGTCGGATGCTCGCGATACCTGTGGGTATCGGTTGGCGAGGCCGACGCCGAGGGGTGGTGTTGCCCCCGAGGGCTTGTGTGGACCTCTTGTCACACATCGTGGGGGCTATGTTACATTTTCCGGCAAATGCTCCTTTTGTGGGGTAGGGTCCCGGCGTTTTGCGCCGCTGACCTGCACAAACTTCGTCTCCCCGGGTAGTGGCTGACATATGGGGTCGTCGCTATTCGGGATGGCGGTGCCGCAGGGTTTGCAACGGAGCAGACCCAGTAGGGCGCGCGGCGTCGCTCAGGAGGCGCGGCAGGCGGGCGAAGCTGACCGCCTCCCTGCCGCGCCTCCTCCACTCCTGATACCGGGCTCGATACCTCGGCGAATTAGCGTGGGAGCATGCCCCTCGCTGCACCGGTGGTCGGATTCGACCTGGACATGACCCTGATCGACAGTCGCCCCGGAATCGGCGCCGCCTACGACGCGCTCGCCGCCGAGACCGGGGTATGGATCGACACCGCGCTGGTCACGTCCCGCCTCGGGCCGCCGCTGAGCGTCGAGCTCGCGAACTGGTTCCCGGACGAACGGGTGCCGGCGATGATCGATCGCTACCGGGAGCTGTACCCGTCGCTGGCGATCGGGCCCTCCCCGGCGTTGCCCGGTGCGGTCGAAGCGCTGGACGCGGTGCACCGCCACGGCGGCAGCACGGTCGTCGTCACGAGCAAGTACCCGTCGAGCGCGCTGCTGCACGTCGAACACCTGGGGCTCGCCGTCGACGACCTGGTCGGCGACGTGTACGCGGCGGCCAAGGGACCCGCGCTCGCCGAGCGCGGCGCAGTGGTCTACATCGGTGACCACACCGCCGACATCGCAGCCGCCCGGGCTGCGGGCACGGTTGCGGTCGCGGTCGCTACCGGTCCGTTCTCGGCGGACGCTCTGCGCAGTGCCGGTGCCGACGTGGTGCTGGAGGACCTACGGGGCTTCGACGAGTGGTTCTCGGGCTGGCTCAGTCGGCTTTGAGGGCTTCGCGCACGGCGCGATTCGCGGCGCCGGCGCGGCGGCCGAGACCGAGCAGGACGAGCACGAAGCCGACCGGTCCGAGCATCGTGCCCACGGCCGCCACCGTGGGCTGGGCCGACGAACCGGCGAAGAACGGCAGGAACACGATGCCCACGAACACCAGGCCCACCAGGAAGCAGGCTGCCCCGGCCCGCAGTAGCCAGCTCCCGGCCTTGGTGCTCGTCACGTGATGAGCCTAGTCCGTTGGTTGCCGGGCTTCCGGGTCGCTAGCCTTGATCAGGGGCAGCGGGGACCGCTCGCCCCGATTGACGCGGCGATTGGGAAAACGGGGTCAGGACGTGCCGAGCGGCAAGGTGAAGTGGTTCGACCCGGAGCGCGGCTTTGGCTTCCTGGCCCGGGACGAGGGCGGCGACGTGTTCGTTCACAAGGGCGCGCTGCCCGACGGCGTGACCGAGCTCAAGCCCGGCACCCGGGTCGAGTTCGGTGTGGCCGCCGGCCGCAAGGGCGATCAGGCGCTGTCCGTGCGAGTCGTCGACCCGCTCCCGTCGCTGGTGGCGCAGACGCGCCGTCCGGCGGACGAGTTACACGGCATGGTCGAGGACATGATCAAGATCCTCGAGGCGCGGGTGCAGCCCGACCTTCGCAACGGCCGTTATCCCGACCGCAAGGCGTCCCGGAAGATCGCCGAGCTGGTCCATGCCGTAGCCCGCGAACTCGAGGTTTAGAGGGCGGCCCGCTGAGGACGACGCTGACAGGCGAGCGGGCCTCCTTGAGACGGCGGGCCCAGGGTCGCGGCGTCGGCCCGCTCGACTGTCAGCCCCGCCCTCAGCGGGCTCCGGGTCAGGGCCGCGCGTCATGGGGTTCTGGGCGGTGTGCGGGCGTGGTTTGGGGCTTGAGGGGGATTGGGGCTTGAGGGGATTGGGGCATCAACAACCACCGCCGACCGTGGTCACTCGTCAGCTCAGCGCGCTTTTCGCCAGGGGGGCGGGAGTTTTTGCGGGTTGGGGATGTCCTCGGCCGGGAGGCGGGCGATCTGGATGATCAGCTCGGGGCGCCGCTTCTGCAGGTCCACCAGGCCGCGCTCCAGGTCGTCGCGGGAGGCGGAGATCACGAAGCGGACCGGCTTCGGGCTCACCTCGGCGACCAGCTCGAGCGTCTTGATGCCGCGGGCGCCGTTCATGCCACCGACCGGGCGCGCCGCCTCGCCGCCCTGACGTCGTAGCGACGCCAGGTAGAGCGACGGGGTGTAGAGCCGGTAGCCGGTCACGATGAGCGTGATCCGGCCGTCGTCGCCGTCGGGGAAGGCCCGGTACGCGTTCACGGTCGCCTTGCCGTCGTTCGGGCGCCAGAGGCGGTCGGCGTGGAACAACCGGCCCCGGCTGCTCCCGGCGGCCGGCTCGGTCACGCCGCCGCGCTCGGACGTCCGGGTCTCGAGCGACCCGTTGGGCACCAGCAGGCCGTACGCCCAGGCCACGGTGAGCGCTGCCACCCCGGCCGGGACCGCGAACGCCACCGCCCGCCGGAGCCGGGCCGCGACACCGGTACGTCCGGCACCCCAGGTGAACGGATCCTTCGGCAACAGCAGCGCGACCGCACCGAGCCCGAGGAAGCCGCTGACCAGCACACCGTGCAGCGCCTTCTCGAAGTAGTACGAGACCCCACCGGTCTTGTCCCACTGGTACAGCCCGATCGCCGCCACCAGCAACAGGCTCAGCACGAGCTGGACCGCCACCGACCGCCAGATCGGGTTGCGCCGCCCGGCCCGCCTGAGCACGGTGCCCAGCAGCACGAGCACGCAGAGCGCGACGAGCAGCCGCCGGTCGATCTCCGGGATCCCGACGTCCGGCAGCAGCGCACGGGTGGGCGAGACGCCCGACCGCAGCGAGATCACCGGCCAGGCCAGCACCAGCGGCGCCGCCACGACCGCGATCGCGAGCCCGCCCCTCCGGAACGGCCGCAGCGGCGCACGCGTCGCCGAACGCCGGTAGACCCAGGCCCAGACCAGCACGGCCGCGCAGGCGACCGGCGCGAAGAAGTAGTAGGTGAAGCTGACGCCGACCACCCCGGCCGCGAGCAGAAGCAGTTGCTCGACCGGGCGCTGCACCGGCCGGGCGGCCAGCGCGAACACCATCGCCAGCAGCGCCAGCCCCATCGCCTCGCTCGGGTAGCCGCTCCCGAACAGCGAGACGAAGTAGCCGCCGCCGGTGCAGCCCGCGATCACCGCGACCGCCGCGACCAGCCGCCATCCGCGCAGCGCCGGGCCCGCCACCCAGCGCACGCCCCAGACCAGCGCGAACGCGAGGATCCCGTACCCGACCAGGTTCCACGCCAGGTAGTGCTCGAACGCCACCCACCCGTCGCCGGGCGCGGTCGACGACCGGACGAAGTTGTCCATCAGCGCGCTGAACAGATGCGACGCCTGCGGGTAGTCGACGACGCCGCCGATGACCCGGCGGCTGATCTCGTCCCGGTGGAACGGCAGGTATCCGCCGACCGAGCGGATCGTGTCGAAGATCGAGAAGTGGCGGGCCAGGTCCTCGGCGCCGACCAGCATCCCCAGCCGCTCGGTCGCGGGCTTGCCCCAGAACGACGACCAGAGGTACAACGCCGGCCCGACCCCGCCGGCCAGGAGCAGTGCGTCGCTCCAGGTGGCTTTCCGCGGTAGCTGCGGCCACCGGCGGCTCAGCAGCGCGGCGGCGATGAGCGTCAGGAAACCCGCCCGCGCGACCGGCACCGGGTCGAGGCCCCACGGCCAGATCGAGAACACCAGCCCGGCGACGCTGAGACCGCCCAGCAGCATCAGCAGCGCGAGCGCCAGCCGGTCGAGTATCGTCCGTCCGCCCCGCAGCAGGGACGCGATGCCCAGCAGCCACAGCACCGGCAGCACGGCGTCCGCCGAGAACCGGTGCGTGACGCCCGGCAGCGCCCATGCGGCCGCGGCGGCGCACCCGACCGCGAGCGGAACACCGAACCGGTGCCGTCTCGGAAGCGACGGCGGCGCCTCTGGCTCAGTCGTGCGATCGAGCGCCGGGATCGTCGTCTCCACTGCTTCTCCGCGATCGGGGATCGTTGTGGGCAGGTAATACCAGTGCGTCAAACGGAACTGAGACGGGGGATGGCCACCGGGGGAACCAAACCGGCCGCCGCCGCGCGTCCCAGTAGTGCGTCGACCGCCGCGTAGCCGTCGGTGCCCAGGTCACGGGTGAACTCGTTCACGTAGAGCCCGATGTGCTGGTCGACGACGTCGTCGTCCATCTCCTGGGCGTGGGCGAGGACGTACTCACGGCTCGCCTCCGGGTTCGCCCAGGCGTACTCGACCGAGGCCCGGACGTGCTTCGCCAGCTCGGCCGGGGAGACCGGGAGGTCCTTGCGGGCCAGGATCGCGCCGAGCGGGATCGGGAGGCCGGTGGTGCTCTCCCACCACTCGCCGAGGTCGGCCGCCGAGTGCAGGCCGTAACGCTGGTAGGTGAAGCGGGCCTCGTGGATGACCAGACCGGCGTCGACCTCACCGGCGGCGACCGCGGGCATGATCTCGTGGAACGGCCGGACGACGATCTCGGCCGGGGCGTCGTCGGCCGCCCAGAGGCGGAACAGCAGGTACGCGGTCGTGCGGTCACCCGGTACGGCGACGGTCTTGCCCCGTACCGACTCCGGGCCGCTCGACCGGTCGTTCGTGAGCACCAGCGGGCCGCAACCGCGGCCGAGCGCACCGCCGCAGGGCAGCAGCGTGTACTGGTCCATCAGCCAGGGGAGCGCCGCGTACGAGACCTTGACCAGGTCGAACTCGCCGCGCTCGGCGGCGCCGTTGGTGACGTCGACGTCGGCGAAATCCACGCTCACCGGCGGGGCCCCGGGGACCAGCCCGTGCACCAGCGCATGGAAAACGAACGTGTCGTTCGGGCACGGCGAAAACGCCACCCGCATCGGGTCAGTCACGTTTCAACCGTAGCCCTCGCGAGCGCGGTCACCGCGCCGCGGAGCGCTTCGAACGCCAGCGGGATGTTCCAGGCGCTGCGGTCACGGCGTCCGACGAGATTGCTGACCGCGCGGAGTTCGGCCCACGGGACGCCTGCCCTGGCGGCCGCCCAGGCGACGCCGTAGCCCTCCATGGCCTCGGCCACCGCCGACGGGTGCACCGATGCCAGCTCGGCGCCGCGGCGGTCGGTGCCGGTCATCGTCGAGAGCGTGAGGATCTCGCCGGTGAGCGCAGGGATCCGGGCGTCGCTCAGCGCGTCGGTGACCAGGCGGCCGGCCGGGGAGGCCAGCACGTCGCCACCGGCGAGACCGAGGCCGGCCAGGTCGAGGAAGCCCTCCTCGGTGTCGGCTCCGAGGTCGGCCCACCGGACGGTGTCGGCCACGACGATCGAGCCGATCGGGGCCCGCCCGGGGAAACCGCCGGCCAGGCCGGTCGAGAGGACGAGGTCGTACTTCCCGTCGCCCAGGGCCATCGCGGTGCTCACCGCGGCCGCCACCGGGCCGACGCCACCGACCAGTCCGGTAACGGCCCCGCCGCTGAGGCCCAGCGCGTCGAGTTCGGCCCGGACGGCCGTGACCACCAGCAGGTTCATGCCACGTCGAGCACGAACCGCCAGAGGCCGCGGGCCTTCTCCGCGTTCTGCCCCGGGTGCAGTGCGAGCAGTTCGAGTACGTACGTCGTGCTGCCGGTCGCGTCGTTCGGGACCGCGAACCGGATGTACGAGGTGCCCTTGCGGACGAACGACACCGGAGCGAGGTTGCCGTCGGAACTGGCCAGCGCAGCCGTCCAGCCGTCTTCGCCGACGTCGGGCGGGACGTCGACCTCGACGGTGCCGCCGGGCTTCACGGTGATCGTGCCGGCGTTGGCCGGGCCGGCCTTGCAGTCCGAGCCCGGGGTGGAGGCGTTGAACGTGCCGTTCTCGAAGCACCAGGCGGTCGCCTCGCCGCCGGCGGTGTCGCCGTCGCTGACCACGGTGGCGTAGGGCGCCGGCTTGTCGCACGCGGTGACCAGCCCCAGAGCCGCCGCCGCCACTCCCAGAGCGACGCCACGTTTAGTCAGACGCATGCAGCGACCATAACCAGCGCGCCCGGCCGGGCCGCGCCAGGGCGCCGGTGTCGGACGCGTCACACCGCGGTCGAGGTCCATTCGTTCGGCGCGGCCGACGGCGTGACCTCGGCCCGGTGCGCCGCCCACGCCCACGAGCCGACCCGCAGCGCCACCAGACCCACCACCACGCCGACGACGAACAGGCCCCACGGCCCGGCCACCGGGATCAGCCCGGCGGCCCCGCCGCTCACCCAGGCGAGCTGCATCATCGTCTCCGAATGCGCGAACGCGCTGGCTCGCGACTCGTCCGGCAGCCGCTCCTGGATCACCGCGTCCACCGAGAGCTTCGCCAGGCCACTGGCCAGCGCGGTACCGAACGCCAGGACCAGCACCGCGGGCAGCGAGTAGAACAGCGCGGCCGCCAGTGCGCCCAGCGCGACGCCGCTCACCGCGACCGCACCCAGCAACAGCGGACGCCGGAGCTTCAGCCGGGTGCCGATCAGCGTCGCGACGAACGCACCGGCGGCCAGCGCCACCGCCACCGCGCCCAGTGCGGCGACCGGCGACAGCAGCAGGTTGTCTTCCCGGGCCCGGAACGCCACGAACAGCGCGATGAAGCCGTACAGCGCGCGGAGCGTCCCGCCCGAGGTGATCGCGGCCCAGACCGGCAGGTTCCACAGCCGCAGCGCCTCGCGGTGGGCGAGCAGCGCGAACACCCGCGGCGGCACCTCGGGCTTGTCGGAGTCGACGCCGGAGGGCAGCCGCAGCGAAAGCACCATCCCGACGAAGAACAGCAGCGTGGCCAGGCGCAGCGGCCAGCCCGGCCCGATCGCGGCCAGCCCGGCCCCGATACCGCCAGCGGCCGCGCCGAAGATCGTCCCGGCCAGCGAGCCGCGGGCGTTCGCCTCGACCAGCGTGATCCGGGGCGGCAGCAGCCTCGGCACCGCCGCCGACCGCGTCACCCCGTACGACTTCGACATCACCAGGACGCCGAACGCCGCCGGGTAGAGCACCCAGGTGTCGAGCTGGTCGGCGATCGCGTAGGCGAGGAAGCCGCGGGCCAGCATCGTCGTGGCCAGCGCCCAGCGACGGCCGTGCCGGAACCGGTCGAGCACCGGCCCGACGAGCGGCGCCAGCAACGCGAACGGCGCCATCGTGATCAGCAAATAGAGTGCCACCCGCGTGCGGGCCTCACCGACCGGCACGTCGAAGAAGATCGTCCCGGCCAGTCCGACGGCCACCAGCGCGTCACCGGCGCACGAGAGCCCGTGCAGATCGAACATCTTGTGCAGGCCGGTCTCGTCGGCGCCGTCCGCGCTGCGGGCCCGCTTCACCCGGGACCACGCGGTCGAGAACGGTCCTCGCGACCCGCTTCGCACCTCGTTGTCCGTCACCACGCATCCATGGTTACCCACGCGTGGCCCTGACAGTCACCTCCCAGGGGAGGGTTCAGCCGTCCGGGGGATTCTTTTAAGTAGTAAGACGAGTCCAAAACCGCACTACACGCCGATAGGGCACCGTGGTTCCCAGCTCTCGGGGCACGTGAGGAAGAATGAGCACTGTGACGACCCGCACGGTGAACCGTCCCGCGGCAACCGAGTCGACCGAGGATGGCGCCGTACCCCCACTGGAGTCTGTGGTGACCGGGAACCCTGAGGCCACGGACGCGCCCCGGCCTGCGCGCCGGGCCTCCCGCGCTGTCAAGTTGGACACGGTCTGCGCGCAGGCCACCGATCTCGCGCTGGAAGCGGCCCGAGAGGTCGGCCACGAGATGGTCGGCGACCCCGTCGCGCTCAGCGCCGACGGGGAACGGCTGGTCACCCATCGCTTCGCCGCCCTCCAGCCGGGATACGCCGGCTGGTACTGGTCGGTCACCGTGGCCCGCGCGCCGCGCTCGAAGCACGTGACGGTGAGCGAGGTCGCGCTGCTGCCCGGCTCCGACGCGCTGCTGGCGCCCGAGTGGGTGCCGTGGAGCGAGCGGCTGCGACCGGGTGACCTCGGCGTCGGCGATCTGCTGCCGACCGCACCCGACGACGACCGCCTGGTGCCCGGCTACGTGCTCTCCGACGACCCCGAGGTCGCCGAGGTCGAGTACGAGATCGGCTTCGGCCGCCCGCGGGTCATGAGCCGGCTCGGTCGAGAGGAGACCGCCGACCGCTGGCACACCGGCGGCTCGGGCCCGGAGAGCGATCTCGCCAAGGCCGCACCCGCCCGTTGCGGCACCTGTGGCTTCTACCTGCAGCTCGCCGGTTCACTCGGAGGCTTGTTCGGGGCGTGCGGCAACCTGTTCGCGCCCGACGACGGCCGGGTCGTCTCGGCCGACCACGGTTGTGGTGCGCACTCCGAGGCGCTGGTCGAGGCCGCGCCGCCGGTGCCGCCCGCGCCGATGGCGCTGGACGACGACCTGGAGGTCATCCGGACCGCGCACACCCCCGGCTCGGTCGAAGACACCGACGCCGAGCCGCTCGGTCACGGGTAGTGGACCGGTTCGGAACGGCAGACCGGCGAGCCGCCGTTCTCGCCTCCTGGGCCGGTGTCGCGACCCGGTTCCGGGAGGACGCCAATGCCGAGGAAGAGCTCGTCCGCGGTGGTCTCGGCGGGTATGCCGACCGGCTCGTGGTGGAGCTGGCGCAGAACGCGTCCGACGCGGCCGCGCGCGCCGGTACGCCCGGTTCGATGCGCTTCTCGTACGCGGACGGCGTCCTGTCGGTCGCCAACACCGGCGCGCCGTTGGACGCGGCCGGGGTCGACGGGCTCACCTCGCTGCGCGCCTCGGCCAAGACCGATGCGGACGACAGGCAGGCCGGCACCGTAGGCCGATTCGGCGTCGGGTTCGCGGCCGTGCTCGCGGTGAGTGACGAGCCCTCGGTGCACTCGCACGGCGGCGGGATCCGGTTCTCGGCCGAGCAGACCCGGGCCGAGGTGTCGGCGCTCGGTGGCGCGGCCGCGGCGGAGCTGGTGCGGCGCGACGGCGCGGTGCCGGTGCTGCGGCTGGCCTGGCCGGTCGATTCGCCGCCGCCGGCCGGGTACGACACCGAGGTACGGCTCCCGGTCCGGCCGGGAGCGATCGACCGGGTGCGGGAGATGCTCGCGGACGTCGAGCCGACGCTGTTGTTCGCGTTCCCGGGCCTGACCCGGCTGGAGATCGCGGTCGACGGTGTCGAGCGCGTGATCGAGCGAGCCGGTGCGTCGGGCTCCACGGTGTCGCTGGCGTCCGACGGGCACGTGACGACCTGGCTCGTGGTGTCGTCCGCGGGTGAGGTGCCGGCGGAGCTGCTGGCCGAGCGACCGCTCGAGGAGCGGGCCGCGCTGGCCCGCTACTCCACGCTGGCCGCGGTGCCCGTCGCGGCCGCGTCACCGGAGATCGGCGTCCCCCAGCCGCTGACCGGTGACACCGTGGTGCACGCTCCCTCGCCGACCGACGAGCCGCTCTCGCTGCCCGTGTACCTGGCCGCGACCTTCCCGCTGGAGGTCTCCCGCCGCCGGGTCGCCCCCGGTGCGCTGACCGACTGGCTCGCGGCCCGGGCTGCCGAGGCCGTGGTCGCGCTGATCACCGCCGCCCCGCCCGCGGTCGAGACGCTCGCGCTCGTTCCCCGCCCCGGCCTGGGCCGGGCTCCGCTGGACGCCGCGATCTGCTCGCTGGTCCTCTCCGGTCTCCGCGAAGCCGAGTTCCTTCCGCTGGAACCCGTCCCCGACGCCGCGAGCCGAGGCGGCCTGCCCTGGTCCGACGAAGACACCGCGTTACTGGCCACGAGCCTCGAAGAGGCATTCGGCGCCGCGCCCGGGCCGGTGAACGCGGACGGCTCCGGAGCGAGCGCGGCCGTCTGGGACCGCATCGCGCCGCGGGGCGCGATCGCGCTGAGCACCGAGCTCGCCTCCACCGCCGATCTGCTGGCCGCGGCGCTCGCCGGGGTCGTGCCCGGGTTGCTGCCCGCCGATTGGGCCGGCCGGGCGGCCGCGCCGGCGCTCGACGCGCTGGGCGTCCGGCGGCTCTCGGTCGCGGACGTCGTCGAGGCGGTGGCCGGCCTCGAACGGCCGGCGCTCTGGTGGGGCGACCTGTACCACGCCCTCGAGCCCGCTGGACGCGATCTGGACGCGCTCGCCGCGCTCCCGGTGCCACTCACCGACGGCCGCACGGTCACCGGCGTCCGCGGTGCGCTCCTGCCGGGTCCCGATCTGGCCGCGATCGCTGCCGGCACGCTCGCACCGCTCGGGCTCCGGGTCGTCCACCCGGACGCGGCCGGCAGCGAGCTGCTGATCCGCCTCGGCGCCCGCCCGGCCACCGTCGTCACGATCCTCGCCGACGATCGCGTCCGCGCCGCGGTGGCGGAATCGATCGAGGCCGACGAGCCCGAGCCGCTCGCCGAGGCGATCCTTGCGCTCGTCGCGGCAGCCGGCCTCCGTCCGGGGGAAGAACCCTGGCTGGCCGAGCTCGCGCTCCCCGCCGACGACGACTGGTACCCGGCCGGCGAACTCGTCGTCCCTGGCTCCCCGCTGACCCGCGTCTTCGCCGGCATGGGCACCGGCGACGCCCCGTTCGGCGTCGTCGACGAGGACTTCGCGAACGACGTCCTGGCCACTCACGGCCCCGACGTGCTCGCCGCCGTCGGCTGCCTCACCACGTTCACCGTCATCGAGGCCGACGACATCGACGTCGTAGCTCTCGTCGACCTCGGTCCGGAAGACGCGGACCTCGACCTCGACGGCCTCGAGGAGTGGGCCGACGCGGTGATCGAGGCGATCGATCCGACCGGCACCATCGGTGCGCCACCCGGCACCCGGATCGAACGCTTCCTCGCCGTCCGCGACCTCGACCTCGTCGACGAAGACCAGTGGCCGGTCGCGATCGAGCTGCTCGCCTCCGGTCCGCCCCGCGAGGCGCTGAACGCGGTCGCTTACGCGCTGACACCGGACGGCCGCCGCATCGAGGTACCGGCGTACACCCGCTGGTGGCTCGCCCGGGAGCCGGTTCTGGACGGCCGGGCCCCCGGCGAACTGCGCACCCCGGACGCCGCTGACCTCGACGGCCTCTACGACGTGGCCCCCACCGACGTCGACGCGGCGCTCCTGCCGCTGCTGGGCTGCCGCACCGGCCTGCTCGACGCGATCGCCGCCGACCCGTCCGACCTCCTGCACCGCCTGGCCGACGCCGACCGCACCGCGGTGCCGTGGATCGTCCCGCTGGTCTACGCGCGGATCGCCGAGGCGCTGGCCGGGGCCACGGTCACCGCGCCGGCCCACGTCCGGGTGGCGCCGGACGCGGTCGCGGAGACCGACCAGGTCGCGATCCTCGACCAGCCCTGGCGCCTGGACGCGCTGGACGGCCGCGCGCCCATCCTCGGCGGTGACGACCCGGTCTCGGTCGCCGAGCTGCTCGACGTTCCGCTGGTCTCCGAGTTGTGAGGTTCTTACGCGGCCTGGTCACGCTGGCGATCACGGTCTGCGTGGCCCTGCTGCTGGTGGCGATCGCCGGCTACGGAAGCAGCAGGTCGGTCGCCGACCAACGCGACCGGAAAGCCCCGGCCAAGGTGTTCCAGCCGTTCGGCTGGCAGCAGACGGTCGAGAACTCGCCGCCGGGCCCGGCCACGGTGCTGGTGAGCGGCGATGGCTGGGGAATGCGCGGGGTCACCTACCGGGCCAAGGTCGCGGTGGTCGGCGGCACCGGCGTCTACCGCACCCAGCGCTACCGGACCGACGTCGAAGCCGGCGAGGACGTACTGCTCTCGCCGGACGGCACGCTGATCGCGGACGGATTTCCGCGGCCGGTGCCGAGGGCGTCCGGCAGTACGGCTCCGGCGAGCACCGGCAACAGCGACCCGGCGATCTGGTTCACCGACCTGGAGTCCGGGAAGACGAGCCGGATGACCGTGCCGGCCACCGGCACCGCGCGTCCGGTCGCGTTCTCGCCGAACGGCCGGAAGATCCTGGTCCAGGTGGCGTCCCCGCCGGAGCACGGGCCCTGGAACGGCGGTGAGCTCGACCTGATGGACCTGGCGACCGGTGAAGTGGCCCGGCTCGCCGACCTCGGCACCGCGCCCGTGCACCGGGCCCAGCTGGCCGCGTTCTCTCCCGACGGGCGCCGGGTCGCGGTGCAGATCGGCGACTCGATCCACGTCATCGACGTCCAGGCCCGGAGCAGCCGGCTGCTGGCCCGGGTCGGCCCCGATCGGCGGATCGCCGGTGTCGGCGCCTGGAGCTCGGACGGGAACCGGATCGCGGTCGCCACGATGTCCGGCTGCAGCAAGCGCTGCACGTCCGACGACCTGGACGACCGGACCTGGCAGATCGACGAGCTCGACGCCGAGACCGGCGCCCCCAGCACCGGGTCGTTCGACCGGCTGACCGGCTCGGCCGTGCGGGTGCTCGGCCAGACCGACGACGGTGAGCTGGTCGTCGTCCGTTACCGGGCGTCGGGTGACGCCGGGATCGACGGCACGGGCGAGTTCACCGTCGACGGCGACGAGGCCGACGAGACCGACTACCGCGCGGTGCACGAGGCCGAGCTGCTCGGCCTCAGCCCGTCGGGCAAGCGGCGGACGCTGCTCACGCTGCCGCCCGGGTCCCGGCACGTGGACGTGGCCGGGCAGCTGATCGTCGAGGACCGGTTCGGTGGAGACTCGTCCCGCCCGATGCCCTGGCCGGCCCCGTTCTGGGTCAACCTGGGGGCGATCGTCGTGCTGCTGATCGTCGCCTGGGGTGTCTTCCGGATCCGCCGGCTGACCCGTTAGACCGACACCGAGGACGCGCCGGCCTCGGCGACGTCGCCCAGTTCTTCGTGGATCAGGACCCGGACGTGCATGGTCGTGCGCTGCTGGAGCGCGGCCCGGAGGGCGCGGTGCAGGCCGTCCTCCAGGTACAGGGCGCCGTCGAACTCGACCACGTGCGGGAACAGGTCGCCGTAGAACGTCGAATCCTCGGCCAGCAACCGATCCAGGGCGAGCTCCCGCTTGGTCGTCACGAGCTGGTCGAGCCGGACCTGCCGAGGCGGGATCCGAGCCCACTCGCGCAGCGACAGACCGTGGTCGGGGTACGGCTTCCCGTCCCGGACCGCCTTGAATATCACGGTCCTTACGCTCCTTTCGTCCCCGGCCACCGTTGGTTCAGACTAGCGAGCGCCGCACGCCACGGGGTGCCGACCAGGCGGCCTGGACCTCCACCTTCCGGTCATTTCTACGAGACGTGACGCTTCTGTTACTGATCGTGCGGTCGTCGACTCGCGCAATCAGGTCACTCGGGTGAGGATCGGGCGCATGCCGAACTCCGTCTTCTGGTTCCGCCGTGATCTACGGCTCACCGACAACCCGGCGTTGCTCGCGGCCGTGAACGCGGCGGGCGGCGACGGGGTCCAAGCGGTGTTCGTGCTGGATCCGGTGCCGTTCCGGGTCTCGGGGGGCACCCGGACCAGCCATCTGGTCCGGTCGCTGGCCGCGCTCGACCGGGCGCTCGGCGGCAACCTGCTGATCCGTCACGGGAAGCCGGAGGACGAGATCCCGCGACTCGCGGTTGAGCGCGGCGCCGACGAAGTGCACGTCGCCGCCGACTACGGGCCGTACGGCGCGGCCCGTGACCAGCGGGTCGAGAAGGCGCTGGCCACCCACGGAGTCACTCTGCACCGCACCGGCTCGCCGTACGCGGTGGCGCCGGGACGCATCCGGAAGCCCGACGGCACGCCCTACCGGGTCTTCACGCCGTTCTCCCGGGCCTGGCGTGAGCACGGCTGGCGAGCACCGGTGGCGTCGCCGTCGAACGTGAACTGGCTCGGGCCGGCCGGGTCGGACGATCTGCCGGACGTTCCGGACCTGCCCGGCGTCGAGCTCCCGGACGCCGGTGAAGACGCCGCCCTGGCCCGGTTGACGGCGTTCCTGGACGACGGGCTGCGTGACTACGCGACCCAGCGCAACCGGCCCGACCACGACGGCACCTCGCGGCTCTCCGTCCACCTCAAGTACGGCGAGCTGCACCCGCGCACGATCCTCGCCGAGCTGGCGAAACACCGGGGCGAAGGGGCGGACACATTCCGCAACGAGATCTGCTGGCGGGAGTTCTACGCCGATGTCGTGTTCCACCGGCCGGAGAGCATCTGGGAATCGCTCGACCATCGCGTCGGCAGCATCCACACCGACTCCGGGAAAGCGGCCGACGAGCGGTTCGAGGCCTGGGCGGCCGGACGGACCGGCTACCCGATCGTCGACGCGGGCATGCGGCAACTGCGCTCGATCGGCTGGATGCACAACCGGGTCCGGATGATCACCGCGTCGTTCCTGGTGAAGGATCTGCACCTGCCGTGGCAGCGGGGGGCCCAGCACTTCCTCGACCACCTGGTCGACGGGGATTACGCGAGCAACAACCACGGCTGGCAGTGGGTGGCCGGTACCGGCACCGACGCGGCCCCCTACATCCGGGTGTTCAACCCGGTGACGCAGGGCAAGAAGTTCGACCCCGAGGGCGGGTACGTCCGCCGCTGGGTGCCGGAGCTGGCCGACGTGACCGGGGCGGCCCTGCACGAGCCCTGGACGCTGCAGGAACAGCCGGACGGCTACCCCGAGCCGATCGTCGACCACGCGGCGGAGCGCAAAGAGACGCTCCGCCGCTTCGAGGCCGTCAGAGGGGCCTGACGCCCCACACGCCCGACCACTTCTCGCCCGGAGCGAGCGTGATCAGACCTTCACCGGAGTTGAACGCGTCGGGCGGGCAGGTCATCGGCTCGACCGCCACCGCGTGGTTCGCCGCCCCGCTCGGGCCGACCCCGTTGTAGGCCTGCACCCAGCCGAACGACGAGTCCTGCCACAGCTGGCCGCCCCGGCCCTCGGCGTCGACGAGTGCGCTGACCGCCAGCCCGTCCGAACCCCGCTCGGTGACGACGAACGGGGTGTCGAGCGACGCCGAGCCGATCGTCCGGCCCTCGCGGTAGTCCCACTCGGTGCCGGTGACGTCCTCGACGACCCCGGTCGGCAGCAGGCGGTCATCGGTGAGAACCCGCTTGCCCGCCGGGAGCGTCAGCGAGGCCGCGTCGAGCGACTCGCCGCCCAGCGTCAGGAACGGGTGGATGCCGAGACCGAACGGCGCCGCGTTCGGGCCGACGTTGGTCGCCTGGTGCTCGACCTTCAGACCGTCCTTGCCGAGCGAGTAGTGCACCCGCAGCACGAGCGCGAACGGGTAGCCCGGTCGCGGCTGGACCGTCCGGGCCAGCGTCACGCCGGTGGGCGTGTGGTCCATGCGGTCCCACAGCTCCCACCGCACCAGCCCGTGGATCGCGGTGCGCTTGTCGGTCTCGTCCCAGCCGAGCTTGTGTTCGTGACCGTCGAACGTGTACTTGCCGTCTCTGATCCGGTTGGGCCAGGGAGCCAGGATCTGCCCCACGCCCTTCGACGCCATCGCGTCGGCCGGGTATCCGGCCAGGACGTCCCGTCCGTTCACCGTGTACTCGCGGATACCACCACCGATCTCGACCAGCGTCACACGCTGGGTACCCGCCTCGATCGTCCACTGATGTCCTGACGGGGTGTTCCACCGCGCCGTCATCGCGCCTCCACATCGTCGGGAAGATCGCCCGAATACCGGGGATGCCCCACATACCGGGGATGCATGGTGCACTCCATCCGGGGCACGATATCGGTCGATGGACGCCAGCACTCTCATCCCCGCCCAAGCCGACCTCACCGCACTCAAGGCGGCAGCTTCCGGCTGCACCGCGTGCGAGCTACACGGGCCGGCCACCCAGACCGTCTTCGGAAGCGGCAACCCACAGGCGAAAGTGCTGCTCGTGGGCGAGCAACCGGGTGACGTCGAGGACCAGAAAGGCATTCCGTTCGTCGGGCCGGCCGGCAAATTGCTGCAGCGCGCGGTCGCCGAAGCCGGGTTTCCGCCCGGTGCGGTGTATGTCACGAACGCGGTGAAGCACTTCCGGTTCGAGCTCCGCGGCAAGCGCCGCATCCACCAGACGCCGCTGCCGGAACACATCCAGGCCTGCAATCCGTGGGTGGGGGCCGAGATCGCCGCGGTGCGGCCGGAGATCGTCGTCTGCCTCGGCGCGACCGCCGTGAAGGCGCTGCTCGGATCGAAATACCGCGTCACGAAGGATCGCGGCGAGCTGATGCGGTACGCCGGGCCCGGCGCCCGGCCGGAGACGAGGGCACTCCTCACGATCCACCCGTCCGCGATCCTGCGGATGCCCGACGACGCTCGCGAGCAGGGCTACGCCGACCTCGTCCGGGACCTCGCGGTCGTGGTCCAGGCGGTCTCCGTGTAATCTCCAGCTCATTGGTAGGGAATGCCCCGGAATCCGGTTTACGCTGGCTGATCGACCTCCGGGAGGCACCAGTGACGGATTACGCGATCGTGCGCGGGCCGGACGGCTTGGCACCCGAACCGATCGAAGTATCCGCTCCCGGTCCGGGCGAGGTCCGGATCCGGCAGAACGCGGTCGGGCTCAGCTTCGGCGATGTTCCGCCCCACTTATCCGGCGGGCTATCGGTGGTGCCGGGCAGCTCGGCGGCCGGTGTCGTCGAGGCGGTCGGGCGCCGGGCCGGCTTCGTGGTCGGCGAGCGGGTCGCCTACGCGACGCTGCCGTCCGGGGCCTACGCGAGCGTCCGCAACGTCCCGGCCGACGCGCTGGTGCGGCTGCCCGACGCGGTCTCCGACGAGACCGCCGCCGCCGTCCTGGGCAAGGGTCTGCTGGCCTGGGCGCTGCTCCGCCAGGTCTATCCGGTGCGGGCAGGCGAGACCGTGGTTTTCCACGTCGCGGCCGGTGGTCTCGGGCTGCTCGCCGGTCAGTGGCTGAGCCACCTCGGCGTCCGCGCGATCGGCACGGTCGGGTCCGCCGACAAGGTCCGGCTCGCGGTCGACAACGGCTACGACGAGGTCGTGCTCTACCGCACCGACGACCTGGCCGCCCGGGCGCACGACCTGACCGAGGGCGCCGGTGTCCCGGTCGTCTACGACCCGGTCGGTGCGGCCACGTTCACCATGTCGCTCAACGCGCTGAGGCCGCGCGGGCTGCTGGCCTCGTTCGGCAGCATCTCCGGTCCGGTGACCGCCCTCGAGCTGGGCCTGCTGGCTTCGTCCGGTTCGTTGTACGTCACCCGTCCGCGGTTGGCCGACTACCTTCCGGACGCCACGACGCTGCGCGCCGCGGCCACCGAGCTGTTCGATCTCGTGACCACCGGCGTGATCCGTCCCAACCTGCGTCAGCGGTTCGATCTGGCCGACGCCGGGAAGGCCCGGGAAGCGCTGGAATCACGAGCCACCGTCGGGGCTACGGTGCTCGTACCGTGAGCCGACCCGGGGAGTGACAATGGCCGAGCAGGCGATCCGCATCTACGAGACCGGTGGCCCGGAGGTCATGCGGTACGAAGAAGTGGAGCTGCCGCCACCGGGCCGCGGCGAAGTGCGGATCCGGATCACCGCGATCGGCCTGAACTTCCGCGACACCTACGAGCGCACCGGCTTGTATGCCGTCGAGCTTCCGGCGACGCTCGGCGCCGAGGCCGCGGGTGTCGTCACCGAGCTGGGCGAGGGCGTCACCGGCCTGGCGCCCGGCGACCGGGTGGCGTACGCGACCGGGCCGCTGGGCGCGTACGCGACCGGGCAGAACGTCCCGGCCGACTGCCTGGTGCCGGTTCCGGACGACGTGACCGACGAGGCCGCCGCCGCGGTGCTGCTCAAGGGGCTCACCGTCTGGTACCTGCTGCGCCGGACGTACCCGGTGCAGGCCGGCGAGACCGTGCTGTTCCACGCGGCGGCCGGTGGCGTCGGGCTGATCGCCGGCCAGTGGCTACGGCACCTCGGCGTCCGTGCGATCGGCACCGTCGGCAGCGACGACAAGGCCGAGCTCGCGGTCGAGAACGGCTACCGGGAGACGATCCTCTACCGGTCCGTCGACGTGGCGGAACGGGTTCGGGAGCTGACCGGCGGCGCCGGCGTGCCGGTCGTCTACGACTCGGTCGGCGCCCAGACGTTCGAGACGTCGCTCGACTGTCTCCGGCCGCGCGGGCTGATGGTCTCGTTCGGCAACTCGTCCGGGCCGGTGACCGGCGTCAGCCTGGGCATCCTGGCCGCGAAGGGGTCGCTGTTCGTGACCCGGCCGACCCTCGGGCACTACGTCGCCGAGCGCGACGAGCTGCTCTCGGCGGCCGCGGAGCTGTTCGGGCTGGTCGGGTCGGGCGTGATCGACCCGAACATCGGTCAGCGCTTCCCGCTGGCCTCAGCCGCCGACGCTCACCGGGCCCTGGAGTCGCGGGGGACCACCGGCTCTACGGTGTTGCTTCCTTGACCGACCCGTCGTAGCGCCAGAGCTTCGGCACCGCGGCCGCGAGCACGACGACCAGCACGACGCAGACCAGGCCGCCGCCGACCCAGGACACGGTCGGACCCAGCCAGGACTCGGTGGCGCCTGCTCGCAGGTCGCCCAGGCGCGGCCCACCGGCCACCACCACCATGAACACGCCCTGCATCCGGCCGCGCATCTCGTCCGGGGCGTAGACCTGCAGAATCGTCTGCCGGTAGACGGCCGACACCAGGTCGGCGGCGCCCGCGACCGCGAGCAGCGCGACCGCCAGCCAGAGCTGCCGCGCCAGCCCGGCGGCGGCCACCGCCACGCCCCAGCCCATCACCGCGAAGATCAGCGCGACGCCTTGGCGCCGCACCCGGCCGATCCACCCGGACGACAATCCGGCGATCAGCGACCCGATCGCGATCGCCGCGAACAGCCAGCCGACCGCTTCCCCGCCGCCGTACCACTCGTCCGCGACCTGGGGGAACAGTGCCCGCGGCATCGCGAACACCATCGCGACGATGTCGACCGCGAACGACATCAGCAGCACCGGCTTGAGTGCGATGAACGCCAGCCCCTGCCCGACGGCCCGGAACCCCGGGCTGACCCGCTCTCCGGTCGGCCGCAGGTGCGGGAGCCGGAACGCGGCGTAGAGCGCCATCGTGAACAGCACCGCGTCCACCGCGTAGGCGACACCGTACGACCACTTGGCCAGGATGAGACCGGCCAGCAGCGGCCCGACGACCGTGCCGAACGTGCTCGCGGTGTAGTTCAGCGTGTTCGCGGCCGGCACCAGTTCGCGCGGCACCAGCCTCGGGATGATCGCGCTGCGGGTCGGGCCGCTGACCGCGAACCCGGCTGACTGCACGGCCGTGAGCACGAGCAGCAGCCACGCGTTGTCGAGGTTCAGCAGTGCCTGCACGACCAGCGCACCGGTCGAGAACCAGAGCACGAGCGACGAGATCAGTAGCAGCGTGCGACGGTCGATCGCGTCCGCGACCGCGCCGCCCCACAACCCGAACAGGATCAGCGGGACCAGCGCGGCGAGCCCGAGCATCCCGACCCAGAACGACGAGCGCGTGATCGCGTACATCTGTACGGGAACCGCGACCGCGGTCACCTGGTACCCGATGAACGAGACGCTCTGGCCGGTGAACAGCCGCCGGTAGGGGCCGAGCTTCAGCGGCCGGGTGTCGACGAGTACCCGGCGCCAGCGCGACCGCGGTGATGCTTCCGGTGGTGCGCTCACGGGCCCAGCCGTTCGATGATCCAGGTCTCGCCGTCGCGGCGGTACCGCAGGCGGTCGTGCAGGCGGTCCGGGCGGCCCTGCCAGAACTCGACGGTGTGGGGCACGACGCGGAATCCGCCCCAGGTCTCCGGCCGCGGGACCTCACCGGGGTACTGCGCGGCGAGCGCCGCTTCGGCGTCCTGGAGCGCGGACCGGCCGGGCACCACCCGGGACTGCGGGCTGGCGGCCGAGCCGAGCTGCGACCCGCGTGGACGGGTCCGCCAGTAGGCGTCGGACTCGGCCGGGTCCACCCGGTGAACGGTGCCGGCGATGTTCACCTGACGCTGGATCGGGTGCCAGGGGAACAGGAGCGTCGCCCGCGGGTTCTCGGTGAGGTCCCGGCCCTTCCGCGAGGTGTAGTGGGTGTAGAACTCCAGCCCACGTTCCGAGGCCTCCTTGAGGAGGACGGTGCGCGCGCTGGGCGTCCCGTTCGCGGCGGCGGTGGCCACGATCATCGCGTTCGGCTCGACGATCTCCGGCGCCTCGGCCGCCTCGGCGAACCAGAGACCGAACTGTGCGAACCAGGTTCCGGCGAGCGTCTCCTCGGTCAGCGAGCCGCGTCCGTAGCTGACGCGCATGCCGCCCACCTGCGACATCACGATCGAGGCTGCGGCCTCGCTCGCGGCGTCGTGAGGCTCAGGTCGGTCCACCGTTCCTCCATCTCCAGGGCCTAGTTGCATGCCCGACGCAACCATATGCCGGGTCTTACGGCTTCATGACGGTGATATGTCCCCGTCGTGTCGTCCAAGGATGTGGGGTGCGACACGATCACAATGGGCTTGGAGCGGTCTTCCCTCGCGGACCACCCGGGAACGGTAGGAAGATGGCAGAAACGTTCCCGACTGGTGGTCGGCTACCGCCTGCCGCCGGTCGAGCCGGCCGGGGCGTACCGCCACCGAAGACCACTGGGAGCTGAGCCAGCATGTCGGACTTCAAACCGGGGCTCGAAGGCGTCGTAGCCTTCCACACCGAGATTGCGGAGCCGGACCGGGACGGGGGAGCGCTGCGGTATCGCGGCGTCAACATCGAGGACCTCGTTGGACATGTGTCGTTCGGAAACGTTTGGGCGCTGCTGGTAGACGGCAAGTTCGGCCCCGGCCTGCCGCCCGCCGAGCCGTTCCCGGTGCCGGTTCATTCCGGCGACATCCGGGTCGACGTCCAGGCCGCGATCGCGATGCTGGCGCCGTACTGGGGCCTCAAGCAGCTGATCGACATCGGGCCGGAGCAGGCCCGGGAAGACCTCGCGCGGATCTCGGTCACCGCGCTCTCGTTCGTCGCCCAGTCGGCCCGCGGCATCGGCCTGCCCGCCGTCCCGCAGCGTGAGATCGACAAGGCGAACACGATCGTCGAGCGGTTCATGATCCGCTGGCGCGGTGAGCCCGACCCGAAGCACGTGCAGGCCGTCGACGCGTACTTCATCTCGGCCGCCGAGCACGGCCTGAACGCGTCGACGTTCACCGCGCGGGTGGCCGCGGGCACCGGCGCGGACTGCGCCGCCTGCATCTCGTCCGCCGTCGGTTCGATGTCCGGGCCGCTGCACGGCGGTGCGCCGTCCCGCGTCCTCAAGATGCTCGACGAGGTCGAGAAGTCCGGCGACGCGGAGTCGTGGGTGAAGAACGCGCTCGACAAGGGCGAGCGGCTGATGGGCTTCGGCCACCGGGTCTACCGGGCGGAAGACCCGCGGGCCGCGGTGCTCCGCAAGACCGCCAAGGACCTCGGCAGCGTTCGCTTCGAGGTGGCCGAGGCCCTGGAGAAGGCCGCGCTGGCCGAACTGCACGCGCGCCGTCCCGACCGGGTGCTGGCGACCAACGTCGAGTTCTGGTCGGCGGTCGTGCTGGACTTCGCCGAGGTCCCGGCGCACATGTTCACCTCGATGTTCACCTGCGCGCGGACGGCCGGCTGGTCGGCGCACGTGGTCGAGCAGAAGAACCTCAACAAGCTGGTGCGCCCGTCGGCGCTCTACACCGGCCCGGGCCCGCGCAAGCCCGAAGAGGTCGAGGGTTGGGACACCATCAAGCAGGCCGGATAGTTCTTCCTGCCCCAAGGGCGGGCCACCTCGGGGTGGCCCGCCCTTCGCGTCGAGGAACGGCGGCAAAGCGTTTCTTCACGCCGATGAAGGAGTGGGAGGATCGTCGCGGCACGCATGCAGCCGAGACAGATCCGAAGGAGCACCGTGACCGTCACCATTCCTGCCGAGTTGCTGCCTACCGACGGACGGTTCGGGTCCGGTCCGTCCAAGGTGCGCCCGGAGGCTGTCGAGGCGCTCGTCGCTACCGGGCGTGACTACCTCGGCACCTCGCACCGGCAGGCGACCGTGCGCCGGGAGGTGGGACGCCTGAAGGCCGGTCTGGCCGAGCTGTTCCGGCTCCCGGACGGGTACGAGGTCGTGCTCGGGGTCGGCGGAACCACCGCGTTCTGGGAGGCCGCGGTGTTCGGGCTGATCCGCGACCGGGCGCAGTTCCTCTCGTTCGGCGAGTTCGGCTCCAAGTTCGCCAAGGCCGCGAAGATCGCGCCGTTCCTCGGTGACCCGACGATCATCGAGTCCGCGCCCGGTGACGCTCCGGAGTTCGAGCCCGAGGACGGCATCGACGCCTACGCGACGCCGCACAACGAGACGTCGACCGGCGTCGCGATTCCGGTGACCCGGGTGCCGGGTGACGCGCTGATGCTGCACGACGGGACGTCGGCCGCGGCCGGTCTCGCGGTGGACGTGACGAACACCGACGTGTACTACTTCGCGCCGCAGAAGGGGCTCGGCAGCGAGGGCGGGCTCTGGCTGGCGATCATGTCGCCGGCCGCGCTGGCCCGGGTCGACGAGATCAGCGCGTCCGGCCGGTACATCCCGGCGTTCCTCGACCTGGTCACCGCGATCGACAACTCGCGTAAGGACCAGACCTACAACACCCCGGCGCTGACGACGATCTTCCTCGCCGCCGAGCAGGTCGACTGGTTCAACGGTCAGGGCGGGCTGGAGTGGACGACGGCGCGCACCGCCGAGTCGGCCCGGACGCTCTACGAGTGGGCCGAAGCGTCGGCCTACGCGACGCCGTACGTGAAGGATCCGGCGAAGCGCTCGAACGTCGTCGGGACGATCGACTTCGCCGAGCCGGTGGACGCGACCGCGGTCGCGAAAGCCTTGCGGGCCAACGGAATCCTCGACACCGAGCCGTACCGCAAGCTCGGCCGCAACCAGCTCCGCATCGCGATGTTCCCCGGTATCGACCCGTCGGACATCGCTGCTCTGACCGCCTGCATCGACTACACCGTGACTGCTCTGGGCTGATCTAGCCACATTGGTCGCGCGTCGGGACAGACAAATAGGTCGATTCGGTCGTACTGTGGTGGTTGCCGGAGAACGGCGCGCCCGTACGGCGTGGTATGCGGGGCACACGAGCCCTGCCGTCGTATGGTGGGCACGCTCGCCGGTGTCTGGAGAGGGAGGTCGCCATGCGACCGTTGCGGTTCGTCGCGCTCTCCGCTGACGGGCAGGCCATGATTCTGACCGACGAGGTCGGGCGGATGCTTTCGCTCGCCATCGACGACCAGGTGATCGCCGCCGTTCAGCGAGAGCGAACCGGTACACCCGGTCAGCTATCGATGGATGTGGAGGCGACACTGACTCCGCGCGATATTCAATCCAGGATCCGATCCGGCGAGTCGGCAGAGCACGTGGCCCGGCTTGCGAACGTCCCGATGGAGAAGGTCCTGCGGTTCGCCGGGCCGGTGCTCCAGGAGCGGGCCGCGATGGCGCAGCTCGCCCGCCGTACCCGGCTGCGGGGCGCCGACAGCGGACAGACCTTGGCCGACGTCGTCGACGGACGGCTCCGTGCCCACGGGGTCGACGTCGAGACCGTGGCGTGGGACAGCTACCGCCGTGACGACGGTGGCTGGCGCACGACCGCGACCTGGCCGTCCGGGAAGGCGACCGCGCACGCGATCTGGGACCTCGATCGGGCCCGGTCGATGGTGACACCGGTCGACGAGATGGCGAACTTCCTCTCCGGCGAGCAGGATCTGCTGATCGCGCCGGACGAGCAGATGCTGCCGTTCGGTGTGCGTGCGGGCCAGTTGCCCGACGACGCCGACCCCAAGGAGGGCCCGGTCGTTCCGGCGCTCTCGATGCTGCGGCGGCGCGACGAGCGTCGCCGGGACGAGCCCGCGGCCGCGGCGGCTGCCGCGGAGGCGGCGGCTGCGTCGGCACCGGCCCGGGAAGTGCCGCGTGAGCTCCCGCGCGAGGGGCGGGGAGATCTGCGTCAGGCCGCTCGGGAGAGCGGACGTGGCCGGGCCCTCGACCCGCGCTTCGACGATCTGCGTGCGCCTCGCCGTCCGGACACGCACCCGGGCCTCGCCGGCGGACCCGGCCTGTCCGGGCCCGGTGGGCCGGGGCACGGCGGTCCGGGGCACGGCGGTCCGGGGATGCCGGCTGCCGGTGGTCCTGGGCCGAGCCTGCCTGCGGCGGGGATGCCGGGTACCGGAATGCCCGGGAGCGGGATGCCCGGGAGCGGGATGCCCGGGAGCGGGATGCCGGGAACTGGAGTGCCCGGGAACGGGTTGCCGGGCACCGGAGTACCGGGGAACGGGATGCCCGGAACTGGCATGCCTGGCACCGGGATGCCGGGGACGGAGATGCCCGGAACTGGGATGCCTGGGACTGGGATGCCTGGCTCCGGGGCGCCGGGGACCGGGATGCCGGGAACCGGAATCCCGGGAACGGGGATGCCCGGAACCGGGGTGCCGGGAGCGGGGATGCCTCGGCCGGGGGTCTCTCCCGGGTCGCTGATTCCGTCGCGGCCGGGTATCCCTTCGCGATCGTCCGGGTTGCTGGGACCGTCCGGTCCCCACGGGCCTTCGGGTTCCGACGACCCGGCGGCTGCGTCCGGACGTGACGGTCTGCGCGGCGCGGGCCGGCTCGACGATCCGCGGCCGGCCGCGGGTGGCCAGCGCGCCGACCGCTCGGACGAGGTCCGTCGTCCGGACCCGTGGGGCGACGACCCTCGTCGTCCGGCCGGGCGCCGGGGCGACGTGCCGACGCCGGGCGAGGCCGCGCCGACCAGCGGCGGCGGCATCACCGGGCGCAACGACTGGCGCGAACGGCTCGACCCGACCGGCGTCGGCACGCCGCCGTCGGGCAACTCCGGCCGCCCCGAGCCACCCAAAGCCGGCAGCGGTCGAGGCCGCAAGGCCGAGCTCCCCAGCTGGGACGACATCCTTTTCGGTTCGGGAGCAGCCCGCTCAGACCGACGTTAGTGGGCGGCCCGCTCAGGGCGACGATGACAGGCGAGCCGGCCTCCTTGTGACGGGCCCCCTGATGTCACGGCGTCGGCCGGCTCGACTGTCCTCGCCGCCCTGAGCGGGCTCCACGTCAGAGCCAGAAGACTGAGCCGAAGCCTTCGGCTCAGTCTTCTTCGTCGTCTTCGGGGTCTGGGGGTAGGGCTACTCGGGGGATCCGGGCGATCTGACGGGACTGGGCCACCAGGCGGCCGGCGGAGTCGCGGATCGTGCAGTCTTCGTCGAACCAGCCCGACGCGAGTACGCGCCCGCGCAGCTCGCAGCGGAGCCAGCCCGGTGCCGGCAGCACCCGCAGGTACGTCGTCATCTGGACCGTGGGCGCCCAGCCGTAGCGGCCGAGAGTGAACGTCACCGGCGGGAACGCGTCGGCGGCGAGCAGGCACACCAGCGGGTCGGGATCGCGCCCGTCGACCATCCGCGCCCACCCGCGCAGCGCCATGCTCCCGTCCGGGCGACCACGCAACAGGTTCGCGAATTCCGGGGCCAGCCGGACGTCGACGTGGTCCATCAGCGCGAGGTTCGTGTCGGGCATGACGTCGGACCAGATTCGTGTGCACTGGT
Source organism: Cryptosporangium sp. NPDC051539 (assembly GCF_044454545.1). Lineage (NCBI taxonomy): Bacteria > Bacillati > Actinomycetota > Actinomycetes > Cryptosporangiales > Cryptosporangiaceae > Cryptosporangium > Cryptosporangium sp. NPDC051539. The sequence continues at coordinate 80,239 of NZ_JBITDV010000012.1, forward strand.
CGGGCGACGGGAGCTCGATCGTCGGTGCGAGGTCGAGATCAGGGGCACTGGAGTCGAGCGTGCTCGTCACGACCGACGACACGAGCACCGGCGCGCCGTCCTGGATCAGCGTCGCGCGGCTGGTGCCGACCGTCTTGCCGGTGCGGAGCCGCTCGACGACGATCTCGGCCTCACCGGCGTGCGGTGCGGTCAGGAAGTCCGTCGTGACGGCCACCGGGTGCGGGTGACCCTCGGCCGCGAGAACCGCCCTCACCACGGGGAGCTGCAGATAACCCCCGTTGAGCGACGAACCGATCGCCCAACCGCCGTCGATGAGTGTTGCGTACCGATCAGGCCCGGTCTCCCGGATCTCGGTATGTATCTCCAGCACCCAGCCAGCCTGCCAGATAACTGGGCGGCCCGCCCAGAACAAGGCTGACGGGCGAGCGCGAGGCCTTGAGGCCACCAAACGCCGTAGAAGGCGAAAGGCGGCTTCGCCGGCCGTGTGGAAGGTTTGAGGGAGCAACGAATCCGTACTGGAGGTCAGCATGCAGTACGTCCGGCTCGGTCGGTCCGGCCTGAGCGTCAGCCGCATCTGCCTGGGCACGATGAACTTCGGCCCCGAGACGTCTGAACAGGACAGCCACCGGATCATGGACACCGCCCATGACCACGGGATCAACTTCTTCGACACCGCGAACGTCTACGGACGCCAAAAGGGCGAAGGCATCACCGAACGGATCATCGGCAACTGGTTCGCCGGCGGCGCGAACCGTCGCGAACGCACGGTGCTCGCGACCAAGCTCTACGGCGCGATGGGCGACTGGCCGAACGAGGGAAAGCTCTCGGCGCTCAACATCCGGCGGGCCTGCGACGAGTCGCTCAAACGGCTCCGGACCGACTACATCGACCTCTACCAGATGCACCACGTCGACCGGGACACGCCCTGGGACGAGATCTGGGAGGCAATGGACGTCCTCCGGCAGCAGGGCAAGATCCTGTACACCGGGTCGAGCAACTTCGCCGGCTGGCACCTGGTGCAGGCGCAGGAAGCGGCCCGGTCCCGGCACGTCCTCGGCCTGATCAGCGAGCAGTCGTACTACAACCTGATGAATCGCTGGATCGAGCTCGAGGTGCTGCCGGCGGCCCGCGCCTACGGCATCGGTGTGATCCCGTGGTCGCCGCTGGAGGGCGGGCTGCTCTCCGGGGCCCTGCGCAAACAGCGCGAGGGCACCGGCTCGCGTAGCGGATCGGAGCGGTCCGCCGCCGGGCTGGAGAAGAACCGGGCCGCGATCGAGGGCTACGAGAAGCTCTGCGCCGACCTGGGCGCCGACCCGGCGGAGGTCGGGCTCGCCTGGCTGCTCGCGCAGGACGGTGTCACCGCGCCGATCGTCGGTCCGCGGACCGGCGAGCAGTTCGACAGCGCGCTGCGAGCCCTCGATCTCACGCTCGAGGAGTCCACGCTGACCGCACTCGACGAGCTCTTTCCGGCTCCGTTCCCGAACCCGGGGAAACCCGCGCCGGAGGCCTACGCCTGGTAGGTCGGCCAGTCGGCCAGCGACTCGTAGCGGACGGCCTGGAGGCCGGTCGGGGTGCGGTACTGGGTGCTGCGCATGAGGTGGACCCGATCGGCCGTCCAGGACGGTCCGCGGTAGGACTTCAGGGTCGCGACGTCGTCGCGGAGCTGCTGCGGCGTGACCCGGGCCCGCGGCCGGGCCAGCGTCAGATGCGGTCGATACGGACGACGCTCCAGCTCGACCCGGGCCTGCCGGAGGTGCCTGCGCAGCGCACGCACGGTCCGTACCAGGGCGTCCAGTTCGCCGTCGACGCCGGTCCAGAGCACGGTCTCGCCGAAATGTCCGCCCCCGGCCAGCGCGAGCGTCGCGGGCCGCCCGGCTGCGGCGCCTTCCGCGAGCCGGGCGCAGATCGTCTCCAGCCGGTCGTCGGCGGTCTCCCCGAGGAACACCGCGGTCAGGTGCCAGCGCTCGGGCGGCTCGAGCCCCGCCCCGGCCCGGACGACGTGCAGCCCTTCGATCGCCGTACTCAGGTGGCCGAGGGCTTCCGGTGGCGGCAGTACCGCGACGAACAGACGCACGGAACCCAGTCTGGCACTGGCGGAATTCGGTTTTTCGCGAGATCGTTAACAGAGGTAATGAGTTGAGCGAAGCAACCTAGGAGGCCCAGTCCGGGCATGCCCCACTACGAAGACCTCGCGGCCGACATCCGATCCGCGACCGGACGCTTCTTTCGCCGGCTGAGGGCCGAGCGCCCCGCGCACGGCCTGACGATGACCCAGATCTCCTGCCTGTTCACGATCTCCAAAGGCGAAGGCACGCTGACGCCCCGGCAACTGGCCGAGATCGAGCGCGTCCAGCCCCCGGCCGCCACTCGCACGATCGCCGCCCTGGAAGAACGCGGCTTGGTCCGCCGGGCGCCGCACCGCACCGACGGGCGCCAGATCGTCCTCTCCACCACCCCGGACGGCGACGCGCTGATCGTCGAGGACCGGCAGGCCCGCGAGGCCTGGCTGGCCGCCCGCCTCGCCGAGCTCGACGAGCCCGACCGGGACGTCCTGCGCGCCGCGGTGGAGATCCTCGATCGGCTGGCCCGCGCATGAGCCCGGCGCTCCGCTCGATGTTCTCGTCGCTCAACGTCCGCAACTACCGCCTGTTCGCGGGCGGCCAGATCGTCTCGCTGACCGGTACCTGGATGCAGACCACCGCCCAGGACTGGCTGGTGCTCGACCTCTCCCACAACTCCGGCACCGCGCTCGGCGTGGTCACCGCGCTCCAGTTCACCCCCGTACTCCTGTTGACGCTCTGGGCCGGCGCGCTCGCCGACCGGCTCGACAAGCGCAAGGTGCTGATCGCCACCCAGGTCGCCTCGATGGTGTTCGCGCTCGGCATGGGCGCACTGGTCGTGACCGGCACCGCCGAGCTCTGGAACGTCTACGCGTTCGCGCTGCTGCTCGGCACCGTCAACGCGTTCGACACCCCGGTCCGGCAGTCGTTCATCTCCGAGATGGTGGGGCCGGAACGCCTGCCGAACGCGGTCTCGCTGAACTCCGCGACGTTCAACTCCGCCCGCCTGCTCGGCCCGGCGGTCGGCGGCCTGGTGATCGCCGGCGTCGGCGTGGGTCCGGCGTTCCTGATCAACGGCGCGTCCTACCTGGCCGTGCTGGCCGGGCTGCTCGCGATGCGCCCGGCCGACCTGCTCACCGGCCGCCGGGTGGAGCGCGCCCGCGGTCAGGTGATGGAGGGCCTGCGGTTCGTCCGCGGCCGCCAGGACCTGATGCTGGTCATCGCGATGATGTCGGTCCTCGGCACGCTCGGCATGAACTTCAACCTGACGCTCCCGTTGCTCGCCAAGGTCGAGTTCGACGTCGGACCGGCGTCGTTCGGCCTGCTCTCGGCCGCGTTCGCGGCCGGTGCACTCGCCGGTGCGCTCCTCGGCGCCCGGCGGACGAAACGCCCGTCGGCCCGCGTGGTGCTGACCTGCGCGGCGACGTTCGGCGCGCTCGAGTGCGCGGTCGCGTTCACACCGACGTTCGGGCTGGCGGCGGTGGTCCTGCTGTTCACCGGGCTGGCGTTTATCGCCCACAACAACGCGGCCAACGCCCGGGTGCAGCTCGGTACCCCCGCTCACCTGCGTGGCCGGGTGATGGCGCTGTACATGCTGGTGTTCCTCGGCGGCACGCCGCTCGGCTCGCTGATCATCGGCCCGCTCTCGCAGCGGTACGGCGCCCGGACGGGTCTGCTGATCGGTGGCGCGGCGACGATGCTCGCGGCCGGTTTCCTGGCCTACGCCCGCGCGCGCTCCCACCGCCGCGCGGCCCGGCCCACGTCCGCGTCGGCCCGCGCCCACCCGGCGGAGCTTCCCGCGGCGGGCTGAACGGGGTGGACTCCCGCTGCTACCGTTCGGCGCCGTCAGGTCGACCGGAATCGGAGAGGGTACACCTATGTCTGGGCTGGTCCGGCGGGCCGCGGGAACGATGGCGGTCTTAGCGGTGCTCGGCGCAGTGCCCGCGTGTGGCGGCAACGACGAAGATCGGGCGATCTGCGACTCGGTCAAGGAGGAACTGCGATCGGTCACGAGGAACGCCGCCGACCAGGTGACGGATCCGCCCGTGGAGGCCGAGACCTACCGCAACGGCGCGGCGCGGATCCGGGCGTTCGGCAAGCAGGCGACGGGTGACGTCGCCGACGCCTCGTTCGACATCGCCGACGCGATGAAGCACCTGGCCGGCGTGATCGAGGTCGAGGGCCCGCCGAAGAATCCGGTGGTGCCGGACATGACCGCGCTGAACAAGGCCGGCGCCAAACTCCAGTCCGCCTGCGACTGACCGATCCATCCGCTGCACCGCCCGCGGCTGGGTTGTTTCTGCGGGTTGTGTTCGCGGCTGCG